>NZ_CP029425.2:0-1335000 GCF_002278135.3 Bradyrhizobium ottawaense
ATGACAATGGAACAGGATCGCTGGTCACGCGTGAAGGGTCGGCTGCGCTCGACCGTCGGCGAAGACGTTTACACGAGCTGGTTTGCGCGCATGGATCTGGAAGGCGTGCAGGACGAGAGCGTGCGCCTCTCGGTGCCGACCCGGTTCCTGAAGAGCTGGATTCAGGCTCATTATGCCGAGCGCGTGTTGTCGTGCTGGCAGGCCGAGATGCCCGAAGTGCATCGCATCGACCTCACGGTGCGTTCGGCCGTGCGCCCGGTGATACAGCCGAAGGAAGCCCCCGCGCCGGTCGAGACGCGACGCACGCCCACACCGGAGCTGCGCTCGACCGCGACCGCGCCGGTGTCGGCCAATCACGATGCGCTCGGCGGCTCGCCGCTCGATCCGCGCCTGACTTTCGCGAGCTTCGTCGTCGGCCGTTCCAACACGCTGGCGCATGCAGCCGCGCGTCAGGTCGCCGAAGGTCGCCGCGGCGACCCCGTGATGTTCAACCCGCTCTACATCCATGCCGGCGTCGGCCTCGGCAAGACGCATCTGCTCCAAGCGGTGACCTGGGCCGGCAATTCCGGTAACGAGCGCAAGGTGCTGTACCTGACGGCAGAGAAATTCATGTACGGCTTCGTCGCCGCGCTGAAGACGCAGACGGCGCTGGCCTTCAAGGAAGCGCTACGCGGCATCGACGTGCTGGTGATCGACGATCTGCAGTTCCTGCAGGGCAAGTCGACCCAGGCCGAGTTCTGTCACACGCTGAACGCGCTGATCGATGCCGGCCGCCAGGTCGTGATCGCCGCCGACCGGCCGCCGTCCGATCTCGAAAGCCTCGATGACCGCGTCCGCTCGCGGCTCGCCGGCGGCCTCGTGGTCGAGATGGGCTCGCTCGGCGAAGAGCTGCGTCACGGCATCCTCAAGTCGCGCGTCGCCGCGGCCCGCGCCCATCATGCGACCTTCGAGGTACCGGAGGAGGTGCTGCATTATCTGGCGCGCACCATCACCCATAACGGCCGCGACCTCGAAGGCGCGATCAACCGCCTGCTGGCGCACTCGAAGCTCAACAACCGGCCGGTGACGCTGGAGATGGCGGAGCACGAGGTGCGCGACCTGGTCCGGCCGCAGGAGCCCAAGCGGATCAAGATCGAGGACATCCAGCGCGTGGTGGCGCGGCAGTATAATGTCAGCCGCTCCGACCTGCTCTCCTCGCGCCGCACCGCCAACGTGGTGCGCCCGCGCCAGGTGGCGATGTATCTCGCCAAGACGCTGACCCTGCGCTCACTCCCCGAGATCGGCCGCCGCTTCGGCGGGCGCGACCACACCACGGTGCTGCACGCCGTGCGCAAGATCGAGGCCCTGGTCTCCAAGGACACCGCGCTGTCCGAGGAAGTGGAGTCGCTGAAGCGCCAGCTTCAGGAATAAACGCCTAAGGCACTCCTGCCATTCTCCCGCCGCCCCGGCCATGCCTGGGCGGCGGTTTTCATTTGGGCGGTAAATCGTGGGAATCGTGCGGAACTGGCCCCCGATCCCTTGAATCCGGGGGCCATCCGAGCCACCTTGCGCGACCCTGGCGGCTTTGGTCATATCGGTTGGATGGCCCTGACCTGCCGGGGTCATCGGTGCCGCGGCGGGGCTTTTCGACCGCCCGGCGTCTTCATTTTGGGGATCGGGCGAGTAGTGCAATGAAGGTTACGGTCGAACGCGCGCAACTCCTGAAGTCACTGGGCCACGTCCACCGCGTGGTCGAGCGCCGCAACACGATTCCGATCCTCGGCAACGTGCTGGTCCGGGCCGAAAACGCCAAATTGTCGCTGAAGGCGACCGACCTCGATCTCGAGGTGACGGAGACGCTGCCGGCGGAAACCGCGACCGCGGGCTCCACCACCGTGCCAGCGCACATGTTCTACGACATCGTGCGCAAGCTGCCCGACGGCTCGCAGATCGTGCTGGAAGCCGACGGCGACCGCGCGGTGCTGGCGATCCGCGCCGGCCGCTCGCGCTTCACGCTGCAGACCCTGCCGGAGAATGATTTCCCGGATCTGGCCGCCGGCGACATGTCGCACTCCTTCTCGCTCGCCGCCAAGGACGTCAAGCGGCTGATCGACCGCACCCAGTTCGCGATCTCCACCGAGGAGACCCGCTATTATCTCAACGGCATCTACCTGCACGCCGCCGGCACGCCCAAGGCCGCTACCTTACGCGGCGTCGCCACCGATGGCCACCGCCTCGCCCAGCTCGATTTGGTGCAGCCGAAGGGCGCCGAGGGCATGCCCGGCGTGATCGTGCCGCGCAAGACCGTCGGCGAGGTGCAGCGCCTGATCGAGGATACCGACGCCGAGATGACGATCGAGCTGTCGCAGGCAAAAATCCGCTTTACGATCGGGAACGTCGTGCTGACCTCGAAACTGATCGACGGCACCTTCCCCGACTACGGCCGCGTCATCCCGCAGGGCAACGACAAAGAGCTCGTCGTCGACAAGAAGGACTTTGAGAACGCGGTCGACCGCGTCTCGACGATCTCCAGCGAGCGCGGCCGGGCGGTGAAGCTGTCGCTGTCGCCGGGCAAGCTGGTGCTGTCGGTGACCAATCCGGATTCCGGCAGCGCGACCGAAGAGCTCGAGGTCGAATACGCCTCCGACGCCCTCGATATCGGCTTCAACTCCCGCTATTTGCTCGACATCGCAGCCCAGATCGAAGGCGACGTCGCAACGCTCAGGCTTGCCGATCCGGGCTCGCCCACCCTGGTCCAAGACCGCGACGACAAAAGCGCATTGTACGTGCTGATGCCGATGCGGGTGTGAGGGACGTGCTCCTCCTCTCGGGATACCTTGTACGCGGAGACAACCCCTCGCCCGGATTCGCTGCGCGAAGCCACCCTCTCCCACAAGGGGAGAGGGTGAAGCTACAGCCTTCCCTGTCGCCACAAGCGCGACGCACATTGTTGTGCCCTCTCCCCTTGTGGGAGAGGGCATCTCCGCTGGCGGATACACACTCAGTCGGGTGAGGGGTTCGTGCCGCAGGAGCCATCCCATCGGCCAGTCGCCAAGCGTCTCCGCCAATTCGCGAAGAACATGCGGCACGAACCAACCGATGCTGAAACCGCAATGTGGCGCTTGCTGAGGGATCGTCGGCTCTCCACTTTCAAGTTTCGCCGACAGGTACCGTTCAAAAACTACATTCTCGATTTCGTCTGCTTCGAGAAGCGCCTCGTGATCGAGATCGACGGAAGCCAACACTCGGAATCGCAGCGAGACGCGACGCGTGAGGCGACGCTTGCTGCCGAAGGGTTTTGGACATTGCGCTACTGGAACAACGACGTGCTACAGCAGCCCGCTTCTGTATTGGAGGATATCCTTGCAAAGCTTGCCGGGCGGTAAGATACCCCTCACCCGTCGCCTCACTGCGTGAGGCGCCACCCTCTCCCACAAGGGGGGGAAGAATCGCGCCAGAACGAATAACTGATGACCCCCTCCCGCATTCATCGCCTGACGCTGACGCATTTTCGCAATTATCGGGCGGCGGGGCTCGAGACGGCGGCTGACATGGTGGCGCTGGTCGGGCCGAACGGGGCGGGCAAGACCAATTGCATCGAGGCGATCTCGTTTCTGTCGCCGGGCCGGGGCTTGCGGCGGGCGACGCTGGAAGACGTCGCCGACAACCAGGGCGACGGATCCTGGGCCGTCTCCGCGCAGGTCGAGGGCGCGCTGGGGCTGGCCACGCTCGGCACTGGCATTGATGCACCGCGCTCTGACGCCGCCGTAAGCCGGCGCTGCCGCATCGACCGCGAGCCGGTGGGGTCCGCGACGGCCTTCGGCGACCATATCCGCATGGTGTGGCTGACGCCGGCCATGGACGGGCTGTTCATGGGCGCAGGCTCGGAACGGCGGCGCTTCTTCGACCGCCTGGTGCTGGCGATCGACAACGAGCATTCCAGCCGCATCAACGCGCTGGAACGGTCGCTGCGCTCGCGCAACCGCCTGCTCGAAACTCGCAATTACGACGACCATTGGTGCGACGCGATCGAGCGCGAAACCGCGGAGCTTGCGGTCGCGGTCGCGGCAACGCGCGGCCAGACCGCGGCAAGGCTCACCGGCATGCTGAATGCACGCGCGCAGGCCTCCGCCTTTCCCTCGGCGCAGATCGCGCTCGACGGCTGGATGGAGAACGCGCTGCTGACCGAGACGGCGACGTCGGTCGAGGACCGCTACCGCCAGATCCTGCGCGACAACCGGCCGCGCGATGCCATCGCCGGCCGCACCACCGACGGCCCGCATCTCACCGATCTGCAGGTGATCTATGCGCCGAAAAGCATGCCCGCGCGTGATGCGTCCACGGGCGAGCAGAAGGCGCTGCTGATCGGCCTCGTGCTCGCGCATGCGAGTCTGGTCGCCGAGATGACCGGCATCGTGCCGCTGCTGCTGCTCGATGAGGTCGTCGCCCATCTCGATCCGAACCGCCGCGCCGCGCTGTTCGACGAGCTGCGCAAACTCGGCGCGCAGGTGTGGCTGACCGGCGCGGATCCGGCCGCCTTCGCCGAGATCGGCGCTGGAGGCGAAGTCTTCGACGTCGAGAGCGGACAGGTCTCGTCGCGACGCTAGGCCTCCGGGTTGAACCCGCTCTGTTCCATCAGCGACTAGCTGTCTGAAGCGGCGCCGACGGTGCCGCCGTTGTGCAATCGCGCGGTATTTCCCACACGCGCGATGCTTGGAGCGTAGGCATGACGACGGTAAGGCACGGGGCAAGAGCTCCTGCGCGATGGCAACTTCTTGCGTGCGGCCTCGCTCTGTTCGCGAGCTGCCTGCTCGCCGCAAGCGCCGGCGCCTGGGTATCGAATTTGTCGCCACTGTTCTCAGTCGCGCTCGCGCCGGATCCCGATGCGCGGCTGCCCGCGCCGACCCGCTACCTCTATCGAGGCACCCACACCACGGTGATGCCCGGCGTCGAAGCCCCGCTCCGCACCAGGCTCGAAACCACCGTGCCCGCAGAGCTCGGCGACGTCCTCAGCTTCTATCGCACGGAGCTCGGAAAGCTTGGCTGGCAGGAACAGCCTGATGGCGCGGTGATCGCAACCGATCACGCCCAGCTCGCTTTCGCCTCCCCGCTGGGGCCGGCCGCACTCCAGCTCGCCCGCAAGGACAGCAGCACCTCGATCCATCTCGTGCAGAAGAACGCCGATGCGGCGATTCGGGCCAATATCATGCCCGAACCCGGCCAGGCCAAGCTGGTGTTCAGCAATATCAGCGGGAGGGACGCGGCGCTCACGATCAACGCACGAACCGTCAAACGCGCCGCCGGCGCCAATGCCGTGTCGCTGGATCTGGCGCCCGGCAAGTATTCCTACGAACTGACCGTACCGGACCATTCAGCCACCACGAACGTCCTCACCCTTACCGCCGGCGATACCTGGGAGCTCACGATCGGGCGCGACGGCGACGCCTGGCCGCCGCTCCAGCTGTATTGAGCCATGCCTGCCTGATCAGGCCCGTGACGCCGCTCGTACGCCGTCCGTTGAACCTCTCCGGTTCCCATCGCGACTTCTCGTCTGAGGCCGCGCGCCGAGGTGTCGCAGTCTGCCCATGCGCAGGGCGACGGCCCGCGCAACACCCAGGAGTTTGACGATGCCGATGATCCCGCTTGGGGCGCAAGTCCCGGCAAGATGGCTGCTGCTTGCCTGCGGCGTTCTCGCGATGGCGAGCACGTCGTATCCCGCGGACGCGGCAGACGAAAGCTTCGTCGACGTCCATACGCTGCCGCGGCTGGACGGCGCGGTGGAGGATACTTCGCACCCCGACACCTATCGCGTCATCTACACTGTGCCGACCGCGCTTGCCGCCACGTCGGACGCCACGAAGAAGCTGCTGAGGGCCGACGGCTGGGTGCCCTATGTGTATCCGCTGGACGAGAAGAGTGCCGCGCTGACCTTCAAGAAGGGTCGGCTGGGGCTGCGCGTCTCCTTCACACAGGCGCGCGGGCGCTCCGACCAATCCGCCGTGTTCTACACGCCGAACCGGATCTATGCGAACGTGCCGTTCCCGGACGGCGCGACCGATCTCGCGTTCGACGAGACCCGACCCTATCTCGGCTGCATCGCGCCCGGCGCGTTCGATGCGACCTCGGAGTTCTTTGCGAAGGAAATGGCGGCGATCGGCTGGCGCAAGCTCACGCCTGAAACGTCCTCGCGCTGGCCGAACGCCGATCTTGACGGGACCGTCCCGAACGGCGTGCGCGTCTTTTACGATCACCCCGATCGCGACGCGACGCACATCTACCAGAAGCCAGTGATGCTGACCCTGACACGACGCGACGACGGCCGCACCAATGTCGACATCCGGGTGGCGCCGTTCGCGCTGCCCCAGGAGCTCGAGGCCGACGATGACATGGCCGGCCTGCCGCGGCCGAAGCTGACCAAATCTGCAAGGGGTCTTGGCAGCGCGAGCTCCAACAAGCGCGAGATGTCGGCCGCCGCGATGGCCGAGCTGCCCGCCGTGCTCGCCTTCTATCACCGCGAGCTCGCCGCGCGCGGCTGGCGGGAAGACGGCAACGCGCCGCTCGCGCCCGGCGACGAGATCGCGATCAATGTCTCATCGGCGGAGGAAACCGGCGTGCTGCGGCTCGGCCGCAAATATGATTTCACGATGATCAGTCTGACCGCGCAGGTGAAGGACTCCGCACTTGCGGCCCGCGCCAAGGCGAAGAAGGAGGCGGACGCAAGGTTCCTCGGCGATGCTTTGGGGGCGGCTCAGCAGCTCATTGCCGCCGATGAGGCCAGGCGCAAGACGCAGGCGGCCGCCCTGTCGGATACGCCGCTGAATGCGCTCGCCGACAGCAAGACGCCGGTGCCGCTGCCCGAGACCGCCGAGGGCGTGAAGTTCGAAGGCAATGACGGCCATCTCGAATTCTCCTCCACCTCGAGCGTCAAGGCGCTCACCGCGTTCTATCGCGCGTCACTCAAGCCCGCCGGCTGGAAAGAGCAACCCTCCGTCATCAACCAGCCCAACATGGCGATGATGGAATTCTCCAAGAGCGGCAAGTCGATCTCTATGACCGTGATGCAGATGGGCCCGAAGGTGAATGTCCGCGCCGACGGATCGGGGCTGGTGATGGCCGCCGCGAAGCCGACGGCCGCCGCCGAAGTGCAGGCCAAATCCTCCGAGCCGCTCAAGCCCGACCCTGAATCCCAGCTCCCCGTGCCGACGCAGCGGTCGTCGACCTCGCTCGCCACCACCAAAATGCCGGGAAGCGAGATGCCGTTCCGCCGCGAGCTGGCAGCCAGCATCGCGGCCCCGCTCGGCGATGTCCTGGCCTTCTACCGGGCCGAGCTTTCCAAGCTCGGCTGGCAGGAAAAGGCCGACGGCGCGACCGTGTCCGCCGAACGCGCACAGATCGACTTCACCTCGCCGCAAGGCCCGGCCGTGCTCAAGCTCGGCCGCGCCAAAGGCGAGACCACGGTCAGCCTGGCGCAGAAGAATCCGGATGCCGCTGTGAAGGCCGACATCATGCCGAAGCCCGGCCAGGCCAGGCTGATGCTCGGCAATATCGGGACGAAGGAAGCCTCGCTGACAATCAACAAGCAGACGGTGAAGATCGCGGCCGGCGCCGGCGGTCCGCAATCGCCGAAAGGCCCGATGCTCGACCTGCTGCCGGGCACCTACCAGTACGCCCTGCGCATGCCCGGGCGCCCGGCCCACACCGAGACCCTCACCGTCGCCGCCGGCGACGCCTGGGGCCTCCTGGTGGGGCCGAGCGGCGACGTGCTGCCGCTGCAGATGTACTGATCTACCGGGCCCCTGATGCCGGGAACGAACATGACGACAATAAAGCCTGTGATGAGAGGTCCGGCACGCTGGTTGCTGCCGCTGTGCGGTCTCGCCCTCCTCGCGGGCGGCCTGATCGCCGCAAATGCCGGCGGATGGATACCGCATCTATCACCGCACACTTCGGCTGCACTCACGCCGGCGGATCCCGACGCCGACATGCCAGTGCCGAAGCAACACAGCTCCTCCAGCTCCAACACCACCCATGCGACCGGCATCGAAATCCCGCTGCGGGTCGGACTCGAAGCCCATGTGCAGGCCCCGCTCACTGCTGTGCTCGCCTTCTACCGCACGGAGCTCGCAAAGCGCGGCTGGGAGGAAAAGCCTGACGGCACTGTGGTTGCCGCCGATCACGCTAAGCTCGCCTTCGTCTCCCCGAAGGGCCCGGCAACATTGAAACTTGGCCGTGCGAAGGACGAGACCATTGTCGAGCTGGTGCAGCGGAATACGGAGGCCGTGGCCAAGGCCAATTTCCTGCCGATGCCAGGACGAGCGCTGCTGATCTTCGGCTATCTTGCGCCCGGCGTGGCTTCGCTCGCGATCAACGATCAGACCATCAAGATCGCGGGCGGCGAAAATCACCCACAAACGCTGGATCTGCCGCCCGGCACGTATTCCTACCAGCTGGTCGTGTCGGGCCATACGTTGCGCACCGATACCATCACCGTGGCCGCAGGCGAGACCTGGTCCCTCCAGTTGGGTGACGACGACAGGAAGCCGGATCAGATCTACTGACCCCACAGACCTGTTCCCGGGCGCCACAGCACGTCGGAACAGGTCGCTGCGACCCCGCAAAATCCACGCCTTTGAAGGCTAAAAAGGGGGTCTCGAATCGGGCTTTTCGCGAGCCCCAGAATCGGCCTTCGAACACCTTGAAAACCGGCCCAAAAACCCCATTTAGTCAAAGGGTTGCCGGAAGATACTTTGCGCTAGGCGCAATCTCTCTTTCATGGCACAAATAGCTCGCAAATCAGCGCCTTTTGCGCGGCTGATTCGGGCGACATCTCGAAGGCCTCTCATGACAGAACCTGCTCGGCAGACACCTGCCGAAAACGAGCCCTCCAATCCGAGCGATTACGGCGCGGAATCGATCCGCGTGCTCAAGGGTCTCGATGCCGTTCGCAAGCGCCCGGGCATGTATATCGGCGACACCGACGACGGCTCGGGCCTGCACCACATGGTCTACGAAGTCGTCGACAACGCGATCGACGAAGCGCTGGCGGGCCACGCCACGCGCGTCGACGTCGTGCTCAATGCCGACAATTCCGTCACCGTGCGCGACGACGGCCGCGGCATTCCCGTCGACATCCACAAGGGCGAAGGAATCTCGGCGGCCGAGGTCATCATGACCCAGCTGCACGCCGGCGGAAAGTTCGACCAGAACTCCTACAAGGTCTCCGGCGGCCTGCACGGTGTCGGCGTCTCCGTCGTCAACGCGCTGTCGAGCAAGCTTGGCTTGCGAATCTGGCGCGACAACAAGGAGCACTACATCGAGTTCGCCCATGGCGATGCCGTCGCACCGCTGGTGGTGGTCGGCGACGCGCCGGGCAAACGCGGCACCGAAGTGACGTTCCTCGCTTCGGGCGAGACCTTCAAGAACATCGAATATGATTTCGCCACGCTCGAGCATCGGCTGCGCGAGCTCGCCTTTCTCAATTCCGGCGTCAACATCGCCCTCTCCGACATGCGTCACGCAGTGGAGAAGCGCGAGGAGATGCACTATTCCGGCGGCGTCGAGGAATTCGTCAAATATCTCGACCGCAACAAGAAGGCGATCGTGCCTGCGCCGATCATGGTGCGCGCGGAAGCCAACGGCATTGGCGTCGAGGCGGCCTTGTGGTGGAACGACAGCTACCACGAGAACGTGCTGTGCTTCACCAACAACATCCCGCAGCGGGACGGCGGCACCCATCTCGCCGGCTTCCGCGGCGCGCTGACGCGCCAGGTCAACGGCTATGCCGAGGCCAATGCGAAAAAGGAAAAGATCGCGCTGACCGGCGACGATTGCCGCGAAGGCCTCACCGCCGTGCTGTCGGTGAAGGTGCCCGATCCGAAATTTTCGTCGCAGACCAAGGACAAGCTGGTGTCCTCGGAAGTGCGCCCCGTGGTCGAGAACGTGCTCAACGAGGCGCTCCAGGCCTGGTTCGAGGAGCATCCGAGCGAAGCCAAGATGATCGTCGGCAAGGTGATCCAGGCCGCCGCCGCGCGTGAGGCTGCGCGAAAGGCGCGCGAATTGACGCGCAAGAGCCCGCTCTCGGTCTCCTCGCTGCCCGGCAAGCTCGCCGACTGCCAGGAGAAGGATCCGGCCAAATCCGAACTCTTCATCGTCGAGGGTGACTCGGCAGGCGGCAGCGCCAAGCAGGGCCGCAACCGCGAATTCCAGGCGGTGCTGCCGCTGCGCGGCAAGATCCTCAACGTCGAACGCGTACGCCCCGACAAGATGCTGTCGTCGGAACAGATCGGCACGCTGATCACCGCGCTCGGCACCGGCATCAGCGACGAGTTCTCGATCGAGAAGCTGCGCTATCACAAGATCATCGTGATGACGGACGCCGACGTCGACGGCGCCCACATCCGCACGCTGCTGCTGACCTTCTTCTACCGGCAGATGCGCGACATCATCGACGGCGGCTATCTCTATATCGCCCAGCCGCCGCTCTATAAGGTCTCACGCGGCAAGTCCGAGCAGTATCTGAAGGACGAGAGGGCGCTGGAGGACTATCTGATCGACGCCGGCCTCGACGACTGCGTGTACATCCCCGGCACCGGCGGCGACCGGTCCGGCCGCGATCTGCGCGCGCTGGTCGACGACGCCCGCGTGGTCCGCAGCATCCTGCGCAATCTGCACAGCCGCTATAACCGCAAGGTGATCGAGCAGGCCGCCATCACCGGCGTGCTGAACAAGTCGATCTACGGCAATCCCGAGAACGCTGCGGCCGCCGCACAATACATCGCGAGCCGGCTGGACAATCAGGCCGAAGAGGTCGAGCGCGGCTGGATCGGGCAATATGTGGAAGGCCAGGGCTTCCAGTTCGAGCGCACCGTGCGCGGCGTCAAGGAAGCCGCTGTGATCGACGATGCGTTCCTGGGGTCGGCCGAAGCCCGCAAGCTCGACGAGTACACAACGAAGCTACAGGACGTCTACGCCCGCTCCGGCAAGCTGCGGCGCAAGGATACCGAGCACATGGTCCATGGCCCGGTCGACCTGTTCGAGGCGGTGACCGAGGCCGGCCGCAAGGGCATCTCACTGCAGCGCTACAAAGGTCTCGGCGAGATGAACCCGGAGCAGCTCTGGGAGACGACGCTCGACACCGACGTGCGCTCGCTACTGCAGGTGAAGGTCAAGGAGGTCGACGAGGCCGACGACATCTTCACCAAGCTGATGGGCGACGTGGTCGAGCCGCGCCGCGACTTCATCCAGGAACATTCGCTGAGCGCGACGATCGACATCTGAGGGCTCGCTGCTTCCACAGCGTCGTGGCCGGGCTTGTCCCGGCCATCCACGTCTTACCCCGCCAAAGAATGTGGATGCCCCGGACAAGCCCGGGCATGACGGCTAGACTAATCCCAGCACCCTGAACCTCACCACCCGCCGTCGCGACGAAGTGGCATGATCCCGTTGGCCGGTTCCGGCCGGGAAGTGTCGTGCCATGACCGCCTCTGCAACAACCAGTTCCGCCCTCCCCTCCCGCCGCCTCGGGGTGATCGGCAGCATCATCGGCGTGCTGGCGCTGATCGCGGCCGTATTGCCGCATTGGGTCATACCTGCGATTTACCCGCCACCGCCGGCGGACAAGGTGATTGTCGACACCGGCCATCGCCTGAAGGATCGCCTGATCGCGCGCGTCAAGGGCGTCGAGTACCAGGCCCCGCCGCGGGAGAAGTCGACCGGGAGCCAATTGAGGGAGGCGTCCTCGATCGCGGCGATCTCACTCGGTCTGCTTGCCATCCTGCTCTCGGTCCTCGCCCTCGTGTTTCGCGAAGAGAGGCTCCTGGCAGGCGTCGCGGCCGCACTTGGGGCCGGCGCCATTGCCGTCGAAATCTCCTTCCTGGCGATGGGCGTGCTGATGCTGATCGTCATCCTTTATGTGGTGGCCAATATCATCGGCTTGTTCTAAACGCCGGATACGGCGGGCCCATTCAGGCCAACGCGCGGCCTTCCGCCGCGACAAGTGCAGAATTGCTACCCTGCTCAATTCTCGGTAGTTTCCGCTCCCGAAGCAGCCCGCCCCAACGCAACAGGACGGAGAAAACCGACGTGGCGCCCATCCAATATATCGTCGAGGGCGGTCACCGGCTCTCGGGCTCGATCGAGCCATCCGGCAACAAGAATTCAGCGCTGCCGATCATCGCCGCCGCCCTGCTCACCGAGCATCCGGTGACGCTGGAGAACGTGCCGCGGATCCGCGACACCGAGACGCTGGTCGAACTGATCCGCTCGGTCGGCGCGGCGGCGGAATGGACCGGGCGCAACACGCTTCACATCCATGCCAAGAGCATCCGCGCCGCCGATCTCGACCCTGAGCTCTGCGTGCGCATCCGCGCCTCGATCCTGCTCGCCGGCCCCCTGCTCGCGCGCTGCGGCGAGGTGATGCTGCCGCCGCCCGGCGGCGACGTCATCGGCCGCCGCCGGCTGGACACCCATGTGCTGGCGCTGGAGCAGTTGGGCGCCAAGGTCACCGCGACCGACCGGCTCGAATTCCGCGCGCCCAAGCTTGCCGGCGCGGACGTGTTCCTGGACGAGCCGAGCGTCACCGCGACGGAGAACGCGCTGGTGGCGGCGGTCGCCGCCGACGGCGTCACCCATTTGCGCAACGCGGCCTCCGAGCCCCATGTGCAGGACCTCGCCAATTTCCTGGTCGCGCTTGGCGCGAAGATCGAGGGCATCGGCACCAACACCATGATCATTCATGGGCCGGCAACGCTGGGAGAAGCGACCTATCGGATCCAGCCCGACCATATCGAGGTCGGCTCGCTGATCGGGCTTGCCGCCGTGACGCGCTCGCCGCTTCGCATCACGCGCGCCGGCGTCGAGCATCTGCGCTCGATCCGCATGGGTTTCGAGCGGCTCGGCATCGTCTGCCGGGTCGAGGGCGACGACCTGATCGTGCCGTCGAACCAGACACTGAAGATCCAGGACGATTTCGGCGGCCACGTGCCGAAGCTGGAGGACCAGCCCTGGCCGGCCTTTCCGGCCGACCTGATGTCGATCGCGATCGTCACCGCCACGCAATGCGAGGGCGTGATCCTGATGTTCGAGAAGATGTTCGAATCCAGGATGTTCTTCGTCGACAAGCTGATCGCGATGGGCGCGCGCATCGTGCTGTGCGACCCGCACCGCGCCATCATCGCAGGGCCCAGCCGCCTGCACGGCGCGACCATGACCTCACCCGACATCCGCGCCGGCATGGCGATGCTGCTGGCCGCCGTGTGCGCCCAGGGCACCTCTACCATCAACAACGCCGACCAGATCGAGCGCGGCTACGAGCGCATCGAGGAACGGCTGAACGCGCTGGGCGCAAAGATCAAGCGCGTGCCGGAGCGGAAGGGCTGAGGTTGCTTTCTTCCTTCTGCCTTGTGGCAGAAGGTGATGCGAAGCGCCCAGTATCGTAGGGTGGGCAAAGCGAA
This sequence comes from Bradyrhizobium ottawaense, assembly GCF_002278135.3. Classification (NCBI taxonomy): domain Bacteria; kingdom Pseudomonadati; phylum Pseudomonadota; class Alphaproteobacteria; order Hyphomicrobiales; family Nitrobacteraceae; genus Bradyrhizobium; species Bradyrhizobium ottawaense. Next base: position 13,431 of record NZ_CP029425.2, read on the forward strand.
GCGTGCCCACGGCTTCCGTTGCAATATTTGATAGGTCGTGGGCACGGCGCTAATGCGCCTTTGCCCACCCTACGATTCCGAGCTAGCGGATAGAGCCCCTCACTCATCTCGCTCACGGGCCATGTTTTCGTCGCGCGGCCGTGCTAATGAGCCGCCATGCTCGACACCGTCCAACATCATTCGCAGCCGCAAGCCGGCGTGCCGCAGAACCATCTCGCCGAAGAGTTCGTCGAGACGCTGCGGCTGGCCGTGCCGATGATGCTGACGCAGCTCGGGCAGATCGCGATGATCACGACCGATCTCGCGCTGATCGGGCGGCTTGGCGAGGATGCGGTGGCCGCGGCGGCGCTGGCGCACACCGTCTATTTCGTTAGCTTCACCTTCGGGCTCGGATTGATGGCTGCGGTGTCGCCGCTGGCGGCGCAGGCGTTTGGCGCCGGAGATGTCAGGCTGATCCGCCGCTCCTTGCGCGTCGGCCTGTGGGTCGCGCTGCTGATCTCGCTGCCGATGATGGCCTCGCCGCTCTATGGCGAGCGGATCCTGCTCGCGCTCGGACAGGCGCCGCAGTCGGCCGCGCTGGCCCAGCGCTATCTCAACGGCCTGGCCTGGGGCATCGCGCCGGCGCTCGGCTTCATCGCGTTGCGCAGCATGATGAGCGCGGTGAACCGGCCGCAGCCGCCGCTCTGGATCACGCTCGCGGCGATCCCGGTCAATGCCGCGCTGGTCTATGCGCTGATCCACGGCCTGTTCGGCCTGCCGGAGCTCGGCCTGTTCGGCGCCGGACTTGCGACCACGATCGTCAACCTCGGCACGTTCGTCGCCGTGCTCGCGATCGCAGGGCTGCACAAGCCGTTTTCGGACTACCGCCCGCTTGCCCGCCTGTGGCGGATCGATTGGCCGCTGATGCGTCAGCTGATCGCGATCGGCGCACCGATCTCGTTTTCGCTGCTGCTGGAATATGGCCTGTTCTCCTCGGCAGCGCTGCTGATGGGGTTGATCTCGACCGCCGCGATTGCCGCGCATCAGATCGCGCTGCAGATCACCGCCGTGCTGTTCATGGTGCCGCTCGGCATCGGCATGGCGGCCACCGTGCGGGTCGGCCACGCCTTCGGCCGCGGCGAGCCGGCGGCGGTGAAGCGCGCCGGGCTCGTCGCCGCCTTGCTCGGCATGGCGTTGGTCTCCGCCCTGACGATCGCCATCATCCTCGGCCGCTACCAGTTGGGCCGGCTGTTCTTCGGCAGCGGTGAGGCGAGCGCGGCCACCATCGAGCTGACCGCGACGCTGCTGCTGGTCGGCGCCACCTTCTTCATCGCCGATGGTCTGCAGACCATCATGGGTGGCGCGCTACGCGGCATCAACGATACGAGAATGACACTGCTGTTCGCGGCAATCGGCTATTGGGGAATCGCCTTTCCCATCGCCTGGGTGCTGGCCTTCAACGCGGGGCTCGGCGCGGTCGGTGTCTGGGTCGGATTTTCGCTCGGGACATTCGTCTATGCCGGGCTCTTGATCTTGCGCTTCCGGATGCTGACGCGCAGACTGGCGGGATGAACGGAGCCGTCCGCGAAGTCACGCCTGAGGTCGATGCCAACACGCTGCTGGCAGGCGCGCAATTCGTCGACGCGTTTCGCGTCGAGATCGGCGCAGCGACGGTGAATGCCCGCGAGGCCTGCACCCGGATGGTGCTGCACGGGCCGCGCTGGATCGACGTGCTGCTGCGCCTGCGCAACATTCTTGTGACGCCGTTCGGGCTGAAGACGTCGGGCGAAGGCGCACCGGCGCCGCACGGATTGATCGGCCTCTTTCCGGTGGTCGACGAAACGCCGGAGCGGCTGGTCGCGGGTTTCGACGATTATCATCTCGACTTCCGCATCGTCGTCGACGTAGCCGGCGACGCCGCGGGCCGACAGGTCACATCGACCACGCTGGTGCGGACACACAATCTGCTTGGCCGGACCTACCTCACGCTCATCATGCCCTTCCACAAGCTCGTGGTTCGCAGCATGATGACAGGGATCATGGAGCCGGCGCGATGAACCGTCCGGGCCGACATTGACGAACACCGCCCGCGTTCAGCCCACCGGCCCCGGGGTCCAATTGTCCCCTGCAAGCGGACTAACTCTCACATCGGGAATGACCCCGAGGTCCATGCTTGGATCGAAATGGCGCATCGTCCGCTCATTGAGGTCAATGATGCGGCCAGGTCTCAGTGGCCCCACGTCATTTATCTTGACGATGACCTTCTTGCCCACGGCTTCGACGAGGGCATATTTCGGCCTCGCGCCAAATTGAACCCCGCCGAATTTGCGACGCAAGCTCGTCTTGATGGCAGCCGTCCAGGCAGAGGGATCATAACGCTCGCCGGTGGCTGTCTTCGGACCGCCCTCCTCCTTGCCGGGCTTGAACGGATTGTACGTGGACGCCGCGCCAACGATCGCATCGCCGGAGGCGGCATCGACGACGTCACTTGAGTGATCCCCACGTGTTTCACTTCGAGCAACGGCAACAGAGAAGGCGAGCGCAACCAGGGCGCCGCAAATTGCGACGCTCGAGCGGAATAGCATCATAAGTCCTGTGATTTTTTAGATTGTCCGGTTCCAGAACCGCAAACGTGGTCAAGCGAACGCAGAAGCGTTCATGAACTTGCGCCAATCGTTTTGCGGATTCGAGCCAACCCCTGGCTACGGAACCGTCGTGGGAACCGGAGTGGTCCTCACGTAGTGTTTTAGCTTCACACTGACTAAGACAGAGATTGCGTCAGCAGCATGACCCGATGGAACCTGGCGCGTGCAGCGTCTCAGGCAGCCGATCAGCCAAGCCGCGCGACGTGCGCATTGCTGTCGAAAGCCGACGTTTACGAGGACACGCCGAACTCACTCCGCAACGCGCGCGGTCCTGTCGTCCGAGACCTCCGACCATTCGCCGACGACGCGGTCGAGGTCGCACAGATTCTGATGCATCTGCTCAAGTGAGAAACCGAGTGCGAAGAAGCGCTCGGCAGTGTCGCTGGCATGGCCGCGGATCAGGCCGTCGTGGCGCACGGCGGCAACCGCTTCGGCGTAGTGCTGAAGCGCGACGTGGACCGGATGGATCGGCGGCGCGCCGGCTCCTTCGCGCAAGGCCGCTGCGGCCGACCGCAGGAAGCGCGCGATCACGGTCGAGACTTCCGTCAGGGGTGCTGCGAGCCGCGTCTGCACCTCGATCGGCAACGGCACCACGGTGGCGCGGCCAATCATCACGACGTCATGACGCAATCGCAGGACCGTTCGCAGCAGCGGCCCGGTGTCCGGACCGCTCGACAGCCGCGCCGCGCGCTCGCGCTCGGCTTCAGTGCCGATGGCATTGAGACCAACCATCGCGGTGCCGATCCCGTCCTGGATCCGGTGCAGCGCGTCGTTGTCGCGGCCGCGGGTGAGGCCCGCGAGCAGCTCGGTGAAGGCATCGGCGATCAGCTCGAGCAGGATCGCGGCGCTGGCACGGATCTGCCGTACCGCGCGCGAGGGCAGCACCAGGAACGAGACCAGCAATCCCGTGATGGCGCCGACCGCGACCTCGCTGACACGGTCGATCGCCGACGTCATGGGATCGGAATGATGCATGGTCGGAACCAGGAGCACGATCACGGCGGTCACGGTGGCGGCGCTGAGGCTCGGATTGATCGCGGCGATGAAGGCGAGCGGCGCGACCGACAGCACCAGGAGACCCAGCAGGCCCGCTTCGCTGGAATAAGGAATCAGGATCGCGATGGCGCCGCCATAGATGGCACCGCCGATGGTGCCGAGCATGTAGTCGCGCGTCGCCTTCAGCGAGCGGCCGACGCTCATCTGGGTCACGATCAGTGAGGTCAGCACCGCCCAGAGCGGCAATAGCAGATGCAGCGCGGTGGCGAGCGCATAGGCCGCGGTCGCGGCGACCGTGACCCTGATCGCCAATCCCAGTTGCGTCCGCCGCGACCTGATCCGCTCCCACACCTGTCCTGCGAATGCCATGGTCAGACGTCCCAATCTTCTCAGGCCAAGCAAAAGCATGGCTGATGCCCGCGGCCCCAAGGCCGCTTGAAAGGCCAAATCAGCCCGCCTAACTTGCGCGCCAAAACGAGGAAACACGATGGCCCACGAAACCGCAACGCTCGCCGCCTACGTCTTCAACCTGGAATACCAGGATATTCCGGCCGAGGTGCTGGATCGCGCCAAGGTACTGACGCTGGACTTCCTCGGCAGCGCGATCCGGGCCAGGCGCGAGGCGGAATCGACCCCGTCGATGCTGAAAATGCTGGAGGCGCTGGCGCTCGACACCAAGGGCGAATCCACCGTGTTCGGCGACTCCAAGACCTGGACGCCCGCGATCGCGGCCCTGCTCAACGGCGCGCTCGGCCATTCCCTCGATTTCGACGACACCCACGCCGATTCCTCGCTGCATCCGAGCGCGCCGGTCGTTCCGGCTGCCTTCGCCATCGGCGAGATGGTCGGCGCTTCGGGCCGCGACGTGCTGACCGCGATCGTCGCGGGTTATGAGGTCTGCTGCCGGCTCGGCAACGCGCTCGATCCGACCTCGCATTATGCGCGCGGCTTCCACCCGACCGCGACCGCCGGCACCTATGGTGCGGCCGCGGCGGCCGGAAAACTGTTCGGCCTCTCCGAGCAGCAGCTCATCGCCGCCTTCGGTGTCTCCGGCAGCCAGGCCGCCGGCTCGCTGCAATTCCTGGTCAACGGCGCCTGGAACAAGCGCTACCAGGTCGGCGCCGCCGCGATGAATGGCGTGATCGCCGCGACGCTGGCGCGCAACGATTTCGTCGGCGCGACCGAATCGGTAGAGGGCAAGCACGGCCTGCTCGCCGGCTACACCGACGATGCGCATCCGGACAAGGCGGTCGCCGAGCTCGGCAAGACCTACGAGACCATGAAGATCGGCGTCAAACCGTATCCGAGCTGCCGCTACACCCATGCCGCGATCGACGCGCTGATCGCGATGCGGCGCGAGCACAATCTGACGCCAGACCAGGTCAAGCGCGTCGAGATCGGCCTGCATCGCAATGGCATCACACTGACCGGCGATGCCGCCACCAAGCGCCACCCAACCTCGATCGTCGGCGGCCAGTTCTCGATGTTCTTCACCGGCGCGCTCGCGCTCGACCAGGGTTCGTTCGGCTGGGACGATTATGGCCGCCTTGGCGACGCCGCCATCGACGCGCTCGCCGACAAGTTCGACGTGGTGCAGGACGACCGGCTCGAGATCGGCCGCACCCATCCGTTCGGCGCCCGCGTCAGCATCACGACGGACGATGGCGTGCATGAGCGGCTCTATGCGGATCCGTCCGGCGAGCCGAATTCGTTCCCGGACGCGCAGGCGATGCAGCAGAAATTCCTGACGCTCGCGCGCCCCGTGCTCAACGCGCGCGCGGAAAAATTCGCGGATGCGATCATGACGCTGGAGCGTTTCGACCGTGTGGCCAAGGCGACGGAGCTGGGGCGATAACAGCCGCCTAGTTCGTCCCCGCCAGCTTCCCCTTCTCGCGCGTTGCCGCAATCACATCACGCACGAGATCGAACACGCCATCCGCCCCCAGCGGCCCGTTCGGCGAGCGACCGAGCCGCACGATCACCAACTTCTCCGACGGGATCATGATCGCGTACTGCCCGATCGTGCCCTTGGCGAAGAAGGCATCGCGCGGCCAGCCGTGTGTGATGCGAAACTTTGCACCAATGCTGTCGCCCTGGTTGGTCCAGAAGCCGGCGCCGATGCCGACCCAGGCATGCGGCGTGGCTGACGCGGAGTAATTCACCCAGCCCTCGGGCAGGATACGCTTGCCGCCGGCTATGCCGTCGTTGAGATAGAGCTGGCCGAAGCGCGCCCAGTCGCGCGCGGAGGCCAGCATTTCGCCGGATCCCTCGATCGTGCCTGACGCGTCGAGCTGAAGCGTGACGTTGACCATGCCGAGTGGCGCGAACAATTCGCGGCGTGCGAAGCGGAGCGCATCGGCGGGCTTGCCGCCGGCGGCATCACGCAGCAGATGCGCGAGGATGAGGAAGTTGCCGTCGTGATAATTCCACGCCGTGCCCGGCGCGGTTGCAAGCGGCGCGCGCTCGGCAAAGCTGGCCATATCGTCTTCGGCGTATTTCATGGTGTTGACCGGTTCCAGCGCGGAGCCGAGCGAGGCCTCCAGCGAGCTTCCGAGCGCAATGCCCGCGGTGTGACGCAGCAATTGATCGACGGTGATGGGATGACGCGGATCATCCAGATTTTGCCAGGCGGCGATGGGCGCGGGGCCGCCGAGCTTCAACTTGCCCTGTCGCACCAGAATGCCTGTCAGGGCCGACATCACCGACTTCGTCATGGAGAAACCAAGCAGTTGCGTCTCCGGCCCGATACCCTCGGCATAGCGCTCGGCGATGATGCGGCCGGCCTTCATGACAACGATCGCGCGGGTGCGGCGATAAGGCGGCTGCGTGGGCTCGGCAAAGGCGCGGTCGAGCGCAGCTGCCAGGCCCTCGCTCTGCGGCGGCACGATCCCCGGGCCGGCGATCTCGGGGAGCAGCGCGGGCTGCTGGTCGTCAGGCGGCAACGCGACATCGGCGATCCCCTGCCCGTGCTCGAGCGTGCAACCAAGTCCCTCGCGATAGACGGCATGGCTGCGGCCGATTCCGAACAGGGACACCGTGACATCCTTGCGCGTGCGATCGACCCGAAGATCCATCGCCCAGGTGAGCAGACCCGCGCCCGGCATCGCGTCGGTGGTCTCGGCGAGGTCGCGCATGAGATCGAGGCCGGAGACGAAGGTCTCCGAGCAGAGCGTGTGAGCGATAAAGCCGGTCGCAACCTTCGGCACGTCGCGGGCGCGTGCGGCGCCGAGCGCGAGGCCGGCACAGGCGATGGTGGTGGTGAGGAGAATGATCTTGCGGCGGCGAGTCACGGGCTTTCTCCGGCTTTGGGACGAGTGCGGGAGAGCAGGCCGGATGCAGGCGATACGCGCTCGCCGGATTTGGAAAACGACCTCGTCGAAAGTGATCGAGGCTAGTCGATTTCGGAATTCTCACGTGATTTCAAAGGTCTGAAAATCTAGGCCGCATTCACCTTCAGCCGCCGATATTCCGTCGGCGTCACCCCAGTCACGGCCTTGAAGGCGCGGTTGAACGGACCCAGCGACTGGAAGCCGGCGTCCATCGCGATGGTGATGACGGGAACCTCGGCCTGGGTGGCATCGGCGAGCGCAGCCTTGGCCTCCTCGATCCGGTGATTGTTCAGGAACACATTGAAGTTGCGATAACCGAGCCGCTGGTTGATCAGCCGGCGCAGCCGGTATTCCGGAATTTTCAGCCGGCCCGCCAGCACGCCGATGGTGATATTCTCCTGACGATAGATCCGCTCGCCCGCCATCAGTCGCATCAGGGCGTCGATGAGTTTTTGATCGGCGGATTCATCGGCCGCAGGCTGACTGAAAACAACCGGCGGGGCGGGCGCCACCGCGGCCGGAAACAGATCCGCCCCATCGATGCGCATCATCGCATAGACGATCGCCGCGACGGTGCAGGCGAGCGCGCCGGCATTGACGGTTTCGGCGACATCGCCGACGTGGTGGCCGACGACGGCGATCTGGAGCACCGCGTTCAGCCCGCCATAGAGCGCGGTTGCACAGACGACGAAGACACGAGCGCTGCGGCGGCGCTCGACCAGGTCAGCCGGCCAGGAGGCGATCATCTGCCCGACCGCAAGGGCGATGAAACCGAGCACGATCAGATTGACCACCGTCACCGAGAAGCGCACATGGCCGCTGGGCGCAATCCAGACGCAGCCTGCGAAGCTGAAGGCCGTCACCAGCGCCCAGACCCATCCGTGCCACCAGCGGAGGTGAAACTCGTCGTCGAACAGGGAGCGCGTGAACAGCCAGAACACTACGATGGTGCCAGTCGACAACGCGATCAGCGGTGCATGCCAGAGCGGGACCCGCGACGTGACATCCACCGAATAGCTCACCGCATGCGCGGCCGAGCTGAGCGCGAAGGCGGCACCGAGGCGGGCTGCCAGCACGTTGCGAAAGTCGTGTAGCAGCGACGCCGCCAGCATCAGTAGCAGAGCGACGCTGGCGGCGCGAAAGGCGAGGTCGACGGCGGCAAGGCTCATCAGGTGATGCGATCGGTCGCAGTTGAAGTCGGACGAACATCGTTCGTTGCGTCCGTTTTTTCAAGGACCATCCGCGTTCACAACCGTCATCGCCCGGTTCACGGATCGTAGGGTGAGCAAAGCGAAGCGTGCCCACCACTTCTTCTCGATCGGAGAAAGCCGGTGGGCACGGCGCTTTGCTCCTTTGCCCACCCTTGTATTAGCGCGCCGGATTAGAATGGCCTGGTTCCGTGAGGAATGGCCCAGCCCGGGTGGCCGCCCGAGCTGGGCCGCCGATCGATCGGATCGATGCCCACCGAAGCCTTGAGGGCTGCGTTTTGTAGCAAGATCGCGGTCGGCACTTCATCGGGACCCGCATGGTTGAACGAACTTCAGGTTCGCATCACAAGGGAGGGTCGAGGAAGATGGCCAAACGTAACACGATCTGTGCTGGAATCGATACCAGCAAAGATAAGCTCGACGTGGCGCTCGATGGCAGTTCGGAGGAGCTGCAGGTCAAGAACACGGCGGAAGGCCACCAGGAGCTGGTGGAGTGGCTGAAGCGCCACAAGGTCAAGCGGGTTGGGATCGAGGCAAGCGGTGGTTACGAGCAGGCGGCGGTCGCCGAACTGCGACGCCAGCGGTTTGTCGTCATCGTGTTTCAGCCGATCCAGGTCCGCGCCTATGCCACGTTCCATTTGCAACGGGCCAAGAACGACAAAATGGATGCCGCATTGATTGCGGCCTGCACCGCCGCGGTCAAGAAGATCCATCCCGCTCCAGACCCCCGGCTGCAGCCTTTTGCCGTGCATCTGACGATGATCGACCAGATCAAGGAGGACATCGCAAAGCTCAAGAATCGGCTGGAGAGCTGCCCTGACGAACGTATCCAGAAGTTCTGGAAGGAGCAGATCGCTCTGTTGGCCAAGCACAGACGAGCCGAGTTCAAGGCCCTGGTGGCAGCGATCCGCAAGCATCGCGATCTCGCCGCACGGCTCGATCTGATCTACAGCGTTGGCGGCAGCGGCTTGCCGACCGCGGTTGCCATCTTGATCAGGATGCCCGAGATCGGTCAGATCACCCGCGAGCAAGCCGCAGCCCTCACCGGGCTTGCGCCGTACGATGACGACAGCGGCAAGCATGTCGGCGCCCGCAGGATTGACGGCGGACGCCAGCGCTTGCGTCAGGCGCTCTACACCGCAGCTCTTCCGGCATCCTTCCGCTGGAATCCGCAGCTCATGGCCCTGTACAGCCGGCTGATCGCCGCCGGCAAGGGCCACAAGCGCGCGCTGGTCGCCTGTGCCAGGAAGCTGATCGTCATCATCAACGCCGTCGTCGCCCGCGGAACACCGTGGGTCGCCGAACCGCCCAGAACCGCGAGTGTGTCCGTCACCTGATCTCGTTTCTTTGTTCGATCAGGCGACCGTTTCTTCGTCCCGACCTGCCGTCAAGACGACGCCGCGCGCCGCGGCCGTCAAGGATGGCCGTCGCGCTCGTCTCACCTCACGTCGACTGCCGCCAGGCCACGCCTTGACGGCCGCAAGCACGGCGTCATGCTCGCGGAAATCGGGCGTGCTTTAATGGTTGCTACGGCCTGTCATCGCCGACCGCGGAGTACGGCGCTATCACACCTGTGGCGTCGGGCCCGCCTTTGTCGCGACGGCGATGCGGAATTCTGCTACCGTCGCGACCAAGAAAGTCAAAAGGAGTCCACCATGAGCTGGCAGCCCTCGAACGATCCCGTGCTCGGCGATCCCATGTCCTGCGATGCGCTCGACCTCGTCATCGTGCCGCGCACCCGCGACCTTGGCGACGGCTTCGAGGTGCGGCGCGCGCTGCCGCATGGCAAGCGGCAGATGGTCGGGCCCTTCATCTTCTTCGACCATTTCGGCCCGGTGCAGTTCGTCTCCGGCAAGGGCATGGACGTGCGGCCGCATCCGCATATCGGGCTTGCCACCGTCACCTATCTCTTCGACGGCTCGATCATGCATCGCGACAGCGAGGGCAACGTCCAGGAGATCGCGCCCGGCGCGATGAATTTGATGACGGCCGGCCGCGGCATCGCCCATTCCGAGCGCACGCCGGATGCGCAGCGCGCCGCGGGCCAGAAGATGCTGGGCCTGCAAAGCTGGATCGCGCTGCCGGCCGGATCGGAGGAGATCGCGCCGTCGTTCCAGCACTATGGCGCCGGCGATTTGCCGATGATCTCCGAGCGCGACTTCACCGCACGGGTGATCGCGGGCTCGTCATTCGGCATCGCCTCGCCGGTGTCGATGGTGTCACCCTGGTTCTACACCGAGGTCACGGCCGTTGCGGGCGCCAGCGTGCCGCTCGATCCCGATCACGAGGAGCGCGCGATCTATGTCGTCGACGGCGAGGTCGAGATCGCGAACGAGCGCTATGAGGGGCCGCGGCTGCTGATCTTCCGGCCCGGCGACCGCATCACCGTGAAGGCGCTCAAGGCCACGCGGATGATGTTTCTCGGCGGCGATGCGCTGGAGGGGCCCCGCCACATCTGGTGGAATTTCGTCTCCTCCAGCAAGGAGCGGATCGAGCAGGCCAAGCAGGACTGGAAAACCGGCCGCTTCGCCGGGGTTCCGCAGGAACATGAGTTCATTCCGCTGCCGGAATAGGCTAATCCGGTGTCCGGCCGCGCCATCCGGCGCGGCCGGATTTCCTGTCGCAAGGCCCTGACGATGACCACCATGCTCTCCAGCGACCTGCCCCTGACCAAGATCGGACGCGGCAAGGTGCGCGATATCTACGCCGTCGACGACGAGCGCCTGCTGCTCGTCACCACCGACCGCATCAGCGCCTTCGACGTGGTGATGGGCGAGACCATCCCGATGAAGGGCGCGGTGCTGACGCAAATCAGCGCGTTCTGGTTCAACGAGCTCGAAGGCGTGGTGCCGCATCACATGATCAGCGCCGATACCGACGAGATCATCGCGGCCGTGCCGGCGCTGAAACCGCACCGCGCCGAGATCCTTGGCCGCGCCATGCTGTGCAAGCGCACCACCGTATTCCCGATCGAGTGCGTGATCCGCGGCTATATCTCGGGCTCGGCCTGGAAGGAGTACGCCGCCAGCGGCACGCTCGCGGGCGAGAAGCTGAAGGCCGGCCTCGTCGAGAGCGAGAAGCTCGAGCCTTCGATCTTCAGCCCGGCGACCAAGGCCGAGACCGGCCATGACGAGAACATCACGATTGCGAAGATGCGCGAGGTCGTCGGCGACGAGGTCGCCTACACGCTGGAAAGCATGACGCGTGCGATCTACACGCTCGGCGAGGAGCTGGCGCGCGAGCAGGGCATCATCATCGCCGACACCAAGTTCGAGTTCGGCCAGGACAAGGACGGCCGCATCATCCTGATCGACGAGGTGATGACGCCGGATTCCTCGCGCTTCTGGGCGGTCGATGCCTACAAGCCCGGCCAGCCGCAGGCGAGCTTCGACAAGCAGCCCTTGCGCGACTATCTCGACGTCGAGCGCCGTGCCGGCCGCTGGAACGGCGACGCCCCGCCACCGCCGCTGCCGGCAAGCGTGGTGGACGCGACCAGCAAGCGGTATCTCGAAGCGTATCGTCGCGTGACGGGGACGGAACTGAAGATCTAGGCGTGGTTGCTGCCACACGCCCCGCCTCCTGCGGCGGCCGTCATTCACACTTCGCTGTCGTCCCGGACAAGCGTAGCGCAGATCCGGAACCGTCCGACGAGCAGAGAATTCGGATTTAAGTGGAGCTCGTCCTTAGGTCGGCGCTTTGGCTCCATCTGGGCTGCGATCTCGACTCCATTGATCCAGATCAAACCGGGAGCCAACGATAAAAGGAAGCTGATCACCTCGGCTTGATACAAAAACGAGGGAGGTTGCCATGAGGCTGGTCGGCATCAGGCGAACGCTACTTTTTGCAGCCGTTCTGGGCTGCGGAATTTTTGGCTCGACCCAATGGTCAAACGACGCCGGCACCGTGTTCGGCGTTTCAGGCGCCGAAGCCAGGGTCGGTCGGCCGGCAACTCCCGCGAGCGTTGCCGGCGTCGCACGTCGAACCACGCGACGCGCGGTCGTAGGGGGAGCGGCTGTGGGTGCGGCAGCTGCCGGCGCAGCATGCGTCCGCGTCTATGTGAACGGCGCCTACGTCTGCCGCTGATGCATTCGCGCCGGCGATTCCAATCGCCGGCGCGGGCCCCTCGATTGCCGGTCAGATCCCCGCCATCATCACGTATTTGATCTCGACATATTCTTCCATGCCGTGACGCGAGCCTTCGCGCCCCAGGCCGCTTTCCTTGACGCCGCCGAACGGCGCGACTTCCGTGGTGATGAGGCCGGTGTTGACGCCGACCATGCCGGACTCCAGCGCCTCGGCGACGCGCCAGACGCGGCCGAGATCGCGGGAGTAGAAATACGAGGCCAAGCCGAACGGCGATGCGTTGCACATCGCAATGACGTCGGCTTCATCCTTGAAGCGGATCACCGGCGCGAGCGGCCCGAAGGTTTCTTCCTGCGATACCAGCGAGTCCGACTTGACGTCGGCCAGCACGGTCGGCTCGAAGAAGGAGCGCCCGAGCTCGCTGCGCTTGCCACCAGTGACGACCTTGGCGCCGCGCTTGACCGCATCCGCGATGTGGCGCTCGACCTTGTCGACCGCCTTCATGTTGATCAGCGGGCCCTGCGTGACGCCGCTCTCGGTGCCGTCACCGATCTTCATCGCGGCGACCTTCTTCGAGAGCTTCTGCACGAACTCGTCGTAGATCTTGTCCTGGGCGTAGAGGCGGTTGGCGCAGACGCAGGTCTGGCCCATGTTGCGATATTTCGAGACGATCGCGCCTTCGACCGCGGCGTCGATATCGGCATCGTCGAACACGACGAAGGGCGCATTGCCACCGAGCTCGAGGCCGAGCCGCTTCACGCCGACGGAGGCCTGCTGGTAGAGGATCTTGCCGACCGCGGTCGAGCCGGTGAAGCCGACGAAGCGCACTGCCGGATGCTCGCACAGCACCTTGCCGATCGGCGGCGCATCACCGGTGATGATGTTGAGCACGCCCTTGGGGATGCCGGCCTTCTCTGCGAGCACGGCCAGCGCCAGCGCCGACAGCGGCGTTTCATTGGCGGGCTTGAGCACCACGGTACAGCCGGCGGCGAGCGCCGGGGACACCTTGCGGGTAATCATGGAGTTCGGGAAATTCCACGGCGTGATCGCGCCGCAGACACCGATCGGCTGCTTGATCGCCAGCAGCCGCGCATCGGGCCGCTGCGTCGGAATGGTCTCGCCGTAGACGCGGCGAGCTTCCTCCGCGAAGAACTCGATATAGGCCGCACCGATATCGACCTCGCCGAGCGCCTCCGAAAGCGGCTTGCCCTGCTCGGAGGTCAGGATCAGCGCGAGATCCTCGCGGTTGGCGATGATCAGCTCGAACCATTTGCGCAGGATGTTGGAGCGCTGCTTGGCGGTGTGCTTGGCCCAGGCCGGAAAGGCACGCTGAGCGGCCTCGACCGCCTTGGTCGTCTCGTCCGCACCGAGCTGCGGCACTTTTGCAAGCTCGACGCCGGTCGCGGGATTGTTGACGGCAAAGACCGGCGTGCCGACCCAGGCGCCATCGATGTAGCAGGCCTCCTTCAGGAGCGAGGGGTCTTTCAACCGGTCGCGCAGGGTGGCGGTGGCTTGCGTGGCGCGTGCGGCAGCGGGCGGGGTCATGGCGTTACTCCTCGAACGATCATTTCGGGGCGATCGGATCGGCCGGAATATAGGGACAAGCAGCGCGCAATGCACCGTCCCACAACGCACATCTGATGGGAGCTAAACCGGCAGCGGCCTTAGGCCGCGCCGCTCATATAGGTCTCGCGGCGGCCGATCATACGTTCGGCCGCGGCCTTGGCGTCGGCCTTCGACGAGGTTGCGCAGGTACGGTATTCGAGATCGGGAACGTCGGACGGGTTGCGGCGGCCGAACCAGTTCTTGGAGCCCACCCGCAGCAGCGCCAGCGCCTGCGCCAAATTGTCGACTGCACCGAAGGAATAGAGCGCGCCGGTCCCGGCGATGCGCACCTCATAGATCCCTGGCGAAATCGGCGCCTCCAGGTTCTCGCCCCGTCCGGGACGGGGATAGCGCTTCCATTCGCTCCAGGTCGAAATCATCTGAGGTCCCCCTCTCGGCCGCTTGGCGACCGCCCAATTTGCATCAAGTCTTAACGTCGGCCGTCGATTGGCCGAGTCCTGAACGCCGCAACGCACAAAATGTTTCAAGTGCTTCAAACACAGGAATCATATCGCCAGCGCCCATTCACGGTCACGGCGAGATGCGGCCATCCACCGCAGATTGTGACGGAGTGTTGCCGTTCGGCCTGCCTGTCGTCCTGTGTGTGGCACGGACCGTCAAGTCACGACATCGCGACCGCCGCAGGCATCTGGACGCGCTTGCCGCGCGGAGCCTGCGGGAGGACAATCGATCACTGCCAACAATAATCAAACTCGAGGAAACGCCATGCAAAGCAAAGCTGAGATCGACGAGATTCTGCGTCAGAAGAGCGACGCCCAGGAGATTCCCGGGGTCGTCGCCATCGCCGCCAGCGGTAACGACGTGCTGTATCAGGGCGCGTTCGGCAAGCGCGACCTGTCCAAGCCCGACGCGATGACAGCGGACAGCGTGTTCTGGATCGCCTCGATGACGAAGGCGGTGACGTCGGCGGGCGCGATGCAGCTGGTCGAGCAGGGCAAGCTGTCGCTGGATGCGCCGATCGGTGAAGTGTTGCCCGATCTCGCCGCGCCGCAAGTGCTCGAAGGTTTTGATGCCAATGGCGAACCAAAACTGCGACCGGCGAAGGGCGCGATCACGCTGCGCCATCTCATGACCCACACTGCCGGGTTTGCCTACAACGTTTGGAACGGCGATTGCGCGCAATATCTGGAGAAGACCGGAACGCCGAACATCTTCTCCTGCCAGAACGTTGCGCTAAAGACGCCGATCATGTCCGATCCCGGCACGCGCTGGGAATATGGCATCAACATCGACTTCGTCGGCAAGGCGGTGGAAGCCGTGAGCGGCAAGCGTCTCGATGCTTACTTGCGTGATCACATGTTCACACCGCTCGGCATGAACGACACCGCCTTCAAGATCACCGACGACATGCGCCAGCGCCTGGTCGCCACGCACGCACGCGGCGAGGATGGATCGCTGGCGCCGATTCCGTTCGAGATCGAACAGAATCCGGAATTCCACATGGGCGGCGGCGGCCTCTACAGCACGGCCGGCGATTACATCAAGTTCACCCGGATGATCCTCAACAAGGGCCGCGGCAACGGCAACCAGGTGCTGAAGCCCGAGACGGTCGCGCTGATGGGCCAGAACCACATCGGCGATCTCACGATTGGCAAGATGACGACAGTGGCGCCCATGTACACCAACGACGTCGATCTCTTCCCCGACATCGTGAAGAAGTGGGGGCTCTCCTTCCTGATCAACACCGCCAAGACGCCAGAAGGCCGCAGCGCCGGCAGCCTCGCCTGGGCCGGTCTTGCCAACACCTATTTCTGGATCGACCCGGCACGCGATGTTTCCGGCGTCATCCTGATGCAGGTGTTGCCGTTCGTCGACGCCAAGTGCCTGGAGGCGTTCGCGGGCTTCGAGCGTGGCATCTATGCCGGGCTCGATGCGGGGAGCGGGCAGAAGGCGGCCTAGCCACTTAGTATGAGGTGCGCGGCGTCGCGCGCCTTCGCCGCAATCGATAACCTCGTGCCCAAGGCCATCGGCTTCAGGCACGAGGCATCAACTTCGAGGAGACGAACTTGGCGAGCGATCTGGCGGACAAAGCGGACAGCTACGTTTGCGGCATCTCGGACACGCCGCTGCTCGGCGACACCATTGGCCGCAGCCTCGACCACGCGGTGCGGCGCTGGGGCGATCGCGAGGCGTTGGTCTCGCCCAGCCACGGTGTCAGATGGACCTGGAAAGAATTCGCCGAGCAGGTCGATGCGCTCGCCGCCGGCCTTCTCGCGCTCGGGCTCGAACGCGGGGAGCGGATCGGCATCTGGTCGCTGAACCGGCCGGAATGGACGCTGACCCAGTTCGCCGCCGCCAAAGCCGGCCTGGTCCTGGTGACGATCAATCCGGCCTACCGGCTCAGCGAGCTCGAATTCGCGCTGAAGAAGGTCGGCTGCGCGGCGATCGTCACCGCCACCGCCTTCAAGACCAGCAATTACATGGAGATGCTCAACACGCTGCTACCGGAGCTGGCGGGCGCGAGGCCCGGACAGCTGCAGGCGGCGCGACTGCCAGCCTTGCGGATGGTGATCCAGATCGGCGGCCCGGCGGCCTCAGGCACTGTCGCGTTCGAGGAGGTCGCGCGCATGGGCCGGGCGGAGCATCGCGAGCAACTTGCCGCGCTCGGTGCTGCGCTTCAGTTCGACGACCCCGTCAACATCCAGTTCACCAGCGGCACCACGGGATCGCCAAAGGGCGTCACGCTGACCCACCACAACATCCTCAACAACGGCTATTTCACGGGACGCGCGATGCGCCTGACGGAAGCGGACCGCATCTGCATTCCGGTGCCGCTCTATCATTGCTTCGGCATGGTCATGGGCAACCTTGCCTCGGTCACGCTCGGCACCACCATGGTCTACCCGGGCGAGGGTTTTGATCCGCTCGCGACGCTGCGTGCGGTCGAGCAGGAGAAATGCACCGCGCTATATGGCGTGCCGACCATGTTCATCGCGGAGCTCGATCATTCCGAGTTCAAGAATTTCAATTTGAAATCACTGCGCACCGGCATCATGGCGGGCGCGCCCTGCCCGATCGAGGTGATGAAGCGCGTCAACACCGAGATGAACATGCGCGAGGTCACCATCGCCTATGGCATGACCGAGACCAGCCCAGTGAGCTTCCAGAGCGCGACCGACGATCCGCTCGAGCGCCGCGTCTCCACCGTCGGCCGCATCCACCCGCATGTTGAGGTGAAGGTCGTCGATCTCGAAGGCAGGATCGTCAAGCGCGGCGAACGCGGCGAGCTCTGCACCCGCGGCTACAGCGTCATGCTGGGCTATTGGGAGGAGAAGGAAAAGACGTCCGACGTGCTCGACGCCAATGGCTGGATGCACACCGGCGACCTCGCCACCATCGACGCCGCCGGTTATTGCAACATCGTCGGCCGCATCAAGGATCTGGTGATCCGCGGCGGCGAGAACCTCTACCCGCGCGAGATCGAGGAGTTTCTGTACCGTCACCCCAAGATCCAGGACGTGCAGATCTTCGGCGTCGCCGACACCCGCTACGGCGAGGAGCTCTGCGCCTGGATCCGCGTCAGGCCGGGCGAAACGCTGACGGCCGAGGAGGTCCGTGCCTTCTGCGACGGCCAGATCGCCCACAACAAGATCCCGCGCTACGTCGAGTTCGTCGACGAATTCCCGATGACCGTGACGGGCAAGATCCAGAAATTCGTGATGCGCGATGCCGTGGAGCAGCGGCTGGGATTGAAGGCGGCGAAGACGGCGTGAGAGACTGAGTACCCTTTCCGCAGGACGGTTGTCATTCCCCGCGAAAGCGGGGAATCCAGTACACTGCGGCTTCTCGATTCAATCACAAACGCCTCTGGAATACTGGATCGCCCGGTCTAAACATCGACCCGGGCGATGACAGCGAGGCTGGTGCGCGACTTTTCTAAACCGTCAGCCCGCGCTGCTGGGCCAGCTCCTTTAGCGACACAAGCGGACGCGCGCCGATGTGCTGGATCACTTCGGCGGCCGCGAGCGCACCGAGCTCGCCGCACTGCTTGTGCGCGAGGTTACGCGAAAGGCCGTAGAGGAAGCCCGCCGCAAAGAGATCGCCGGCGCCGGTGGTGTCCACCAGTTTCGTGACCGGTGAGGCCGGAGCTGCGACAGCGTCGGTCGGTGTCACCACCACGCAGCCCTTCTCGCTGCGGGTGACCACGCCGAGATTGACGTCGTTGCGCAGCTGCTTCAGCGCTGTGTCGAAATCCGAGGTCATGTAGAGCGAATGCAGCTCGGACTCGTTGGCGAAGACGATGTCGACCGTGCCGTTGCGCATGAGCGAGAGAAACTCGTCGCGATAGCGGTCGACGCAGAAGGAATCCGACAGCGTCAGCGCCACCTTGCGCTTGGCATCATGGGCGATCTTGGCCGCCTTGACGAAGGCGTCCTTGGCATTCTTGGGATCCCAGAGATAGCCTTCGAGATAGACGATGCCGGCGGCGGCGATCTCGGCCGGGTCGATGTCGGCGGGCGAAAGATCCTGCGCGGCACCGAGATAGGTGTTCATGGTGCGCTCGCCATCATCCGTGACCAGGATGTAGGAGCAGCCGGTGGCGGGGCCGTCCTGCGCGGCCGGCGTGTTGAAGGCGACGCCGGCTGAGCGGATATCGTGGACGTAGAGCTTGCCGATCTGGTCGTCCTTGACCTTGCCGACATAGGCCGCACGTGCCCCTAAGCTGCCGATGCCGACAATGGTGTTGGCGGCCGAGCCGCCCGAGACTTCCGTGGCCGGCCCCATGTCCTTGTAGATGGCGGCCGCCCGTGCCTCGTCGATCAGGGACATGCTGCCCTTGGTCATGCCGTGCTTGGCCAAAAAGGCCTCGTCAGTCCTGACCAGCACGTCGAACAACGCGTTGCCGATGCCGAGAACGTCATATTTCACGTCAGCCATTCACCTTGATCCTGTTTGGCGGATTGCGATCCCTGCGAAAATCCGCTTCCTGTCGGCCTGAAATCTGGCTCGCGGCCTATCACGACCGGGCCTGCGCGGGCAAGCAACGGTATGATAAAGAGCCGATGATCCGCTCCTTCCTGACCGTCTCGACGGGAACACTGGCCTCGCGGCTGCTGGGGTTTGCCCGCGATTCCCTGATCGCGGCGCTGCTCGGCACGGGCGCCGTGGCGGACGCATTCCTGGCCGCCTTCCAGCTGGTCAATGTGGTGCGCAGGCTGCTCAGCGAGGGCGCGCTGAACGCGGCGCTGGTCCCGGCCTGGCTGCGCATCCGTGACCGCGATGGCGCGGACGCTGCGGCAGCGTTCGCGGGGCGCGTCCTGGGCACGGTCAGTGCGGCCCTGATCGCGATCTCGCTCGCGATTGCCCTGTTGATGCCGCTGATCATGACGGTCATCGCGCCCGGTTTTCTCGGTACCGGCACGCTCGATCTCGCCGTCCAGAACGCGCGGCTGATGCTGCCTTATCTCGCCTTCGCCGGGCCCGTCACCGTGCTGATGGGGCTGCTGAATGCGCAAGGGCGCTTTGCGCTCACGGCATTCTCGCCGCTGCTGTTCAACATCGCGCTGATCGCTGCGACCGCTTTGCTGCTGGTCTGGCACGGTGACGCCGGCTTCGCCGCGTGGCTGCTGGCGGCCACGGTCGGCATCGCCGGCCTGCTGCAACTCCTGATGCTGCTGTCGCAGCGAAGTGCGCGCCTCGCCACGCCTCTGCGCGTCAGTTTCGACAAGGAGATGCGCAGCTTCTTCGCCAAGGCGATCCCCGGCATGATCGCAAGCTCGGGACCGCAATGGCTGATGATCGCCGGCGCGATCATCGCATCCGCGACGCCGTCCGCGGTGTCCTGGCTCTATTTCGCAAATCGCCTGATCGAGCTGCCGCTCGGCATCGTCGGCGTCGCCATGGGCACCGTGCTGGTGCCGGAGCTGACGCGCGCGGTGAGTGACGGCGACCGTGATGCGGTGGCGCATGCGCAATCGCGCGCGCTCGAGCTTGCGACCGGGCTGGCGCTCCCCGCCACGCTCGGCCTGATCGTGCTGGCCGAGCCGATCGTGCGGCTGTTGTTCGAGCATGGCGCCTTCGGTGCCGGTGACAGCGCGGCGACCGCGCATGCCTTGACGTGGCTGGCGCTTGGCCTGCCCGCGCACGTGCTGATCAAGGCGCTGTCGCCGGCCTTCTATGCCCGCAACGACACGATGACGCCGCTGCTGGCGACGGCCAAAGGCTTTGTGGTGGCGGTCGTGCTCGCCGTGCTGCTCGGCCATCTCTTTGGCGCAAGCGGGATCGCGGCGAGCACCGCGGCCGGCGCCTGGAGCAGTGCGCTCTCGCTGCTTCGGAAAGGCACCAGCGAATTCGGCTTCTCGGTCGATTCTGCCGCGCGAAAACGGCTGCCGCGGATCGTGCTTGCCGCAGCCGCGATGGGCGCCCTGCTCTGGCTGACCACCGGCCTCGTGCCCGCCGAGGCGCACGGCTTCATCAAATTCATCGTGCTGGGCGTGCAGATCGCGGCCGGGATCGCCGTTTACGGCTTGCTGCTGCAAATCCTCGGTGCCGCTTCCTGGCGCGAGGCGGTAGCCGCCTTGAAGCGACCCGCCTAGCCCGGCCCGGTGCGCGAGATCATCGAATTGCTCTTGACGGGGCAGCGCCGCTGTTGGAAACGACGGCCGAATACCTATGGGAAGGCTTACCATGCCATTCGTTGAACGGGTCTTTTCGGGCGTCCAGCCGACGGGCAATCTGCATCTCGGCAATTACCTCGGCGCCATCGTCAACTTCGTGAAGATGCAGGAAACCCACAACTGCATCTATTGCGTCGTCGACATGCACGCGATCACGCAAGGCGTGGACGTCTGGGGCGGACCGGCCGAGCTCGCGCGCAACACCCGCGAGGTGACTGCCGCGTTCATCGCGAGCGGCATCGATCCCAAGAAGCACATCGTGTTCAACCAGAGCCAGGTCTCCGGCCATGCCGAGCTCGCCTGGATCTTCAACTGCGTCGCGCGCATGGGCTGGCTCGGCCGCATGACCCAGTTCAAGGAGAAGGCCGGCAAGGACCGCGAGAATGCCTCCGTCGGCCTGTTCGACTATCCCGTGCTGATGGCCGCCGACATCCTGCTTTACCGCGCCACCCACGTGCCGGTCGGCGAGGACCAGAAGCAGCATCTCGAGCTCTCGCGTGACATCGCGCAGAAGTTCAACAACGACTTTGGTGACTCGATCCGCAACCTCGGCGCCAATGACGGCCTGTTCTTCCCGCTGCCGGAACCCCTGATCACGGGCCCCGCGACGCGGGTGATGAGCCTGCGCGACGGCACCAAGAAGATGTCGAAATCCGATGCGTCGGACAATTCGCGCATCAATTTGACTGACGATGCCGACACCATCGCGCAGAAGATCCGCAAGGCGAAGACCGATCCGGAGCCGCTGCCGTCAGAGGAGAAGGGCCTGGAAGCCCGTCCCGAGGCCGATAACCTCGTCGGCATCTTCGCCGCGCTGGCCGGCCGCCCCAAGGCGGATGTGCTGCGCGAGTTCGGCGGGGGCCAGTTCTCCAGCTTCAAGAACGCGCTGGCGGAGCTGTGCGTCACCAAGCTGGCGCCGATCGCCGGCGAGATGAAGCGCCTCGTCGCCGACCCCGGCCATATCGATTCGATCCTGAACGAAGGTTCCGACCGGGCCCGGGCGATCGCCGACGAGACGATGAAGCTCTCCAAGGACATCGTCGGCTTCATCCGCCGGCGATAGAGACGGTCGGCGTCAGCGCGCCGACCGCATCTCCTCTCCCCAACCTTGCGGGAGTGTGGCAGCATGCCGGCCGTGCACATGCCGGGACATGCATGACCAGCAAGCGACTTTGCTTCGAGCCGGGTCACAAGCCCAAATGCCTCGTCGTCGTCGACGACACCGCCGAATGGGATCGCGCGGTCTACTATGCCAGCCGCTGGGCGATCCGCGCCGGCGGCGGCGTGGTGATGCTGCGCATTATCGAGCCCGAGCAGCAGAGCCAGGAATGGCTGGGGGTCGCCGACATCATGCGCGCGGAGGCGCAGGAAGCGGCGGAGGCCGCGCTCGACCGTGCCGCCGGCCGCGCCAACGGCATCGCCGCGATCACCCCGGAGCGGGTGATCCGCGAGGGTGTGCCGATGGAGCAGCTGCTCGCCGTGATCGACGAAGACCCCGACATCGGCATGCTGGTGCTCGCCGCCAATCCCGGTGCGGAGGGGCCGGGTCCCCTGGTTGCGCTGCTGGCCCACGCGGTCGGAACCTTCCCGATTCCGGTGACCATCATTTCCGGCGCGCTGAGCGACCAAAGCGTGGATTCACTGTCGTAGGTCGTCCTTCACCTCGCCCCGCTTGCGGGGAGAGGTCGGCGCGAAGCGCCGGGTGAGGGGAGTCTCCACGAATCCAATTCTCACTGCCGGGGAGACGCCCCCTTCACCCCGACCCTCTCCCCGCAAGCGGGGAGAGGGAGGAACGAGCACCCTAACCTGCTGATATAACAACGAAACGCCCTCTTCTCCCCTTGATCGTGCGTTCTCCGTCGCCATCTGCTAGTGGAGAGAGCACGCGCCGGCCTTGAACCGGCGACGTCTGGAGAAAACCATGTTCATTCAAACCGAAGCCACCCCCAATCCCGCCACGCTGAAGTTCATTCCGGGCCGCGTCGTGGTCGACGGCAGCCCGATGGAATTCGCGAGCCGCGAAGCCGCCACCCGCTCGCCGCTGGCCGAAAAGCTGTTCGAGGTGCCCGGCGTCACCGGCGTGTTCTACGGATCCGACTTCATCACCGTGACCAAGGCAAACGGTGAATGGCAGCAGCTCAAGCCCGCGATCCTCGGCGCCATCATGGAGCACTACATGTCCGGCGCGCCACTGCTCGCCGACGGCGCGGCGCAAGACGATGCCGATCTCGATGACGAGGACGAGTTCTTCGACGAGGCCGATGCCGAGACGGTCGACATGATCAAGGACCTGATCGAGACCCGCGTGCGGCCGGCCGTCGCCAATGACGGCGGCGACATCACCTTCCGCGGCTTCAAGGACGGCATCGTCTATCTCAACATGAAGGGCGCCTGCTCCGGCTGCCCGTCATCGACCGCGACGCTCCAGCACGGCATCCAGAACCTGCTCAAGCACTTCGTGCCTGACGTGGTCGAAGTCCGGCCGATGTAAATTGCACGGCCTGAGCTGATTTCACTCCGTCATGCCCGGGCTTGTCCCGGGCATCCACGTTTTTGGAGCCGCAAAGTCGTGGATGGCCGGGTCAAGCCCAGCCGCGACGGCTAGAACCTTAGGCATCATCCGATTGCCAATGCTATGATCACACCATGCTGATCCTCGCCATCGATACCGCGCTCGACGCCTGCTCCGTCGCCGTACTCGACACCGAAACGGCCGAGCTCGTTGCGCAGGAGCAGCTTCTCATGAAGCGCGGCCACGCCGAGGCCCTGATGCCGATGATCGCGCGCGTCATGCAATCGGCCAATCTCGCCTTCACCTCGCTCGACCGCATCGCGGTCACCGTCGGCCCCGGAAGCTTCACCGGCCTGCGCGTCGGCATTTCGGCGGCGCGCGGCCTTGCGCTTGCGGCTGAGCGGCCGGCGATCGGCCTGACCACCTTGTCGGCCTATGCCGCCGCCATCGTCGGCCAGAGCAAATCGGCACCCGTGATCTCCGCAATCGACGCGCGGCACGACCATGTCTATTTCCAGATCGTCGCCGGCGACGGCAGCCAGCTGGTGCGGCCGAGCGTCGCTCCCGTCGACGAGGCGATCGCAGCCTCGCAATTCGGCGCGCCGCATCTGGTCGGCAATGCCGCCAATATCCTCGCCGAGCGCTGGCCGAAGGATGTCCCGCAGCCGGTTGCGGTCGATGCGCAGCCCGCGCCCGATATCGGCTGGGTCGCATGGCTAGGCGCCGCCGCCGATCCGGCGACGAATCCGGCGCGGCCGTTCTATCTGAAGGCGCCCGACGCCAAGCCGGCGGCACAGCCGCCATTTGCAGCACAAGTCCCGACCCCATGATGAGATGGCTGTCGGAATGGTGGCGCGGCGGCACCGCCGCCGTCGAGCCCGCATCCGTGCGTGACGCTGCGCAACTGGCGCAGCTTCACGGCGCCTCCTTCGCGCGCGGCTGGGGCGAGGGCGAATTCGAGAGCATGGTCAGCGAGCGCAACACGCTCGTGCATCGGCTGCGCCTCGGCCGCAGGACCGTCGGATTCGCGGTATCGCGGATCGGGGCGGATGAAGCGGAAATCCTCTCGATCGCGGTGGACGGGGCCTATCGCGGCCGCGGCCTCTCCCGCACGCTGCTGATGACCCATCTCGGCCATCTCGCGGGGCGCGGCGTGCGCACAATATTTCTCGAAGTTGAGGAAAATAACCAGCCGGCGCGGCGGCTCTACGATGGTGCCGGATTCATGGTGGTCGGGCGCCGCGAACGCTACTATAAGCAGCCGAACGGGGAACAATTGAACGCCCTTCTGATGCGACGTGACTTGTCGTAACATTGGTGGCAGAAAGCGCCCCCGCCAGGCAGACAAACTATGACCGCACTGAAACCTTCTTCCGCATCCAAGGCGTCCGGCATCGAAGCGCGCTGTGCCGCCACCGGCATGCGCATGACCGAGCAGCGCCGTGTCATCGCCCGCGTGCTCGCGGAGGCGATCGATCATCCCGATGTCGAGGAACTGTACCGGCGCTGCGTTGCCGTCGACGACAAGATCTCGATCTCGACCGTGTATCGCACCGTCAAGCTGTTCGAGGATGCCGGCATCATCGAGCGCCATGATTTCCGCGAGGGCCGCGCGCGCTACGAGCAGATGCGTGACAGCCATCACGATCACCTCATCAATCTGCGCGACGGCAAGGTGATCGAGTTCACCTCCGAGGAGATCGAGAAGCTGCAGGCGGAGATCGCCCGCAAGCTCGGTTATCGGCTGGTCGACCACCGGCTCGAGCTCTATTGCGTCCCGCTCGACGACGACAAGCCGACGTCTTGATTTAGTGCCGATAGACCTCATCATCTTCGACTGCGACGGTGTGCTCGTGGACAGCGAGGTGATCTCCTGTCGCGCGCATGCGGATGTGCTGACGAGGCACGGCTATCCGATCACCTCGGAGCAGGTGCTGGTCCGCTTCCTCGGCGTGTCCGAGAAAGACGCGCGGCGGATGGTCGAACAGGAAATCGGCCGCAGCCTCCCGGGTGATCTGGAGCAGCAGATCAGTGCGGCCACGCTGCAATTCTACGCCAGCGATCTGCAGCCGATCACCCATGTGGCTGCGGCGATCGGCGCAATCGATCTGCCCAAATGCGTCGCATCGAGCGGCACGCCGGAGAAGATCACTCACGGCCTGACCTGTGCCGGCCTCTACGACCTGCTCGCTCCGCACATCTTCTCAGCGAGCCAGGTCGCACGCGGCAAGCCCGCGCCCGATCTGTTTCTGTTCGCGGCCAAGCAGATGAAAGTCCCGCCGGAACGCTGCCTCGTGATCGAGGACAGCGTCCCCGGGGTAACAGGCGCGTCCGCAGCCGGGATGACCGTGCTGGGCTTTCACGGCGGCAGCCACTGCCCGCCGGGTCACGCCGAAAGGCTGCGCGCCGCCGGCGCCGGATCGACATTCGATGATATGCGGCAATTGCCGGAGCTGGTCCGACGGATCGAACCGGCCCGCCCCGTGAGGTAGCCTTTGACCGTCATTCCGGGGCACGTGCAGAGCGCGTGAAGCCGGAATCTCGTCCAAAACCTCCGGATTTCGGGGCACGACTGCATCGCCCCCCCGGAATGACGGCCCAGGAGGCTCCATTCGCTGGATTTTCGTCCCTCCAACCTATATCTGAGGGCCGTTCTCCACCACAATTCCGGGTTCCATGACGCCGCCGCGCAAGCTGCACATCAAATCATATGGCTGCCAGATGAACGTCTACGATGCGCAGCGCATGGTGGACACGTTGGCTCCGGAAGGATTCGTGGAGACGGCCAGCGCTGATGACGCCGACCTCGTCATCCTCAACACCTGCCACATCCGCGAGAAGGCCTCCGAAAAGGTCTATTCCGAGCTGGGCCGATTGCGCGTCGCCAAGGACGAGGCCGCGCGCGCGGGCCGCGCGATGCAAATCGCGGTCGCGGGCTGCGTCGCGCAGGCCGAGGGCGAGGAGATCGTGCGCCGAGCGCCTGTCGTGGACGTCGTGGTGGGACCGCAGAGCTATCATCACCTGCCGGAGCTGCTGAAGCGCGCCGGCAATGAAGGCCGCGCGATCGAGACCGAGTTTCCCGCCCAGGACAAGTTCGGCTTCCTGGCTCAGCCCAAGCCCGACGCGATCCGCGCGCGCGGCATTTCCGCTTTCGTCACGGTGCAGGAAGGCTGCGACAAGTTCTGCACCTTCTGCGTCGTACCCTATACGCGCGGTTCGGAAGTCTCGCGCCCTGTCGCCAAGATCGTCGACGACGTGAAGCGGCTTGCCGACAACGGCGTGCGCGAGCTGACGCTGATCGGACAGAACGTCAACGCCTATCATGGCGACGGACCGGACGGAAAAACCTGGCCGCTCGGCAGGCTGCTCGAGCATCTGGCGACAATTCCCGGCATCGCGCGGCTGCGCTATTCGACCAGCCACCCGCGCGACGTCGACGACAGCCTCATTGCAGCCCATCGCGATCTCGGTGCCCTGATGCCGTTCGTGCACCTGCCGGTGCAGTCGGGCTCGGACCGCATTCTGGCCGCCATGAACCGGAAACATACCGCCGATGATTACCGGCGGGTCATCGACCGTTTCCGCGCCGCGCGCCAAGACATTGCTTTTTCATCAGATTTTATCGTGGGCTTCCCCGGCGAGGGCGAGCAAGATTTTCTCGCCACCCTCGCGCTTGTCACGCAAATCGGCTACGCTGCGGCTTATTCGTTCAAATACTCCGCCCGGCCGGGAACGCCGGCCGCGGACATGCAGGAGACGGTGTCCCCCGCCGAGATGGACCAGCGATTGGAGCGGCTCCAGGAACTGATCGACAGCCAGCAATCGGCCTTCAACAAGGCTGCGATTGGCTCAACGGTCGACGTGCTGTTCGAGCGTCCGGCCCGCAGGGACGGCCAGATCGTCGGCCGCACCGCATTCCTGCAGCCCGCCCACGTGATGGCCTCGCCCGACATCATCGGACAAATCCTGCCTGTCAGGATCGACAGCCTCGAACGCTACAGCTTTCTCGGTGAGCTCGTGACGCCGCGTGGGGCGCGCGAGCCCGCTTTATCGCCAGCCATCGGAGCCTGAACCCTTGCCAAAAAGCGCATCGGATTCGTCTTCTCTCGCTCCCAGCCGCAAATTTGACCGCGACATGCAAGTTCCGCCCGAGACCCAGGTCGTCATCGACTTCGACGACAACCGCGCCGCTTCCGCGCTGGTCGGCCCCTACGGCCAGCATCTGGCGCAGATCGAGCGGCGGCTCGGCGTCGTCGTCGATTCCAAGGGCAACCACATCACGATCGGCGGCACGCGCGACGGCTGCGACGCCGCACGCCGCGTGCTGGAGATGCTCTACGCGCAGGCCGTGAAGGGGCAGGATCTCGACCAGGGCGAGGTTGAGGGCGCGATTCGCGCGGTCATCGCCCAGGGCTCACTGTTCGAGTTCGACGCCAAATCGGCCAAATCGGCGACCTTCGACAGCATCAATCTGCGCAAGCGTCCGGTGCGCGCACGCACCGCCGCGCAGGACTCCTATATCCGCGCGCTGAAGCGCCACGAGCTGGTGTTCGGCATCGGCCCGGCCGGCACCGGCAAGACCTGGCTCGCGGTCGCGCATGCCGCGCAACTGTTCGAGCGCAAGGAGGTCGACAAGATCATCCTGTCGCGTCCGGCGGTGGAAGCCGGCGAGCGGCTCGGCTTCCTGCCCGGCGATCTCCGCGAGAAGGTCGATCCTTATCTTCGCCCGATCTACGACGCCCTCTACGATCTCATGGATGCGCGCATCGTCGAGCGCGCGCTCCAGACCGGCGAGATCGAGATCGCGCCGCTCGCCTTCATGCGCGGCCGCACCCTCACCAACGCCGCCATCATCCTGGACGAGGCGCAGAACACCACGTCGATGCAGATGAAGATGTTTTTGACGCGCCTCGGCGAGAACAGCCGCATGATCGTGACCGGCGATCCCTCGCAGATCGACCTGCCGAACGGCCAGACCTCGGGCCTGGCCGAAGCGACCCGCCTCCTGGGCGGCGTCGAGGGCATCGCCCAGGTTCATTTCAAAGCCGAGGACGTGATCCGCCACGAACTCGTGGCGCGGATCGTCGCCGCCTACGAAGGCTCGCCGCAGCGGCCGGCCGCCGGCAAATCCTGACGAGGCAACAGCCGGACCCAGAGGGCGCGGACACGGCGCCCTTTCGTCCCAGACAACACAATGTCCCATCCCAACCTTCCCATGACCGAGGTCCTCGTCGTCGCCGATTGCTGGCAGCGCGAGCCCGATTCCGAAGCCGTGATCCAGCGCGCGGTTGCGGCCGCCGCTGAGAGTGTCGACGAAGACGTCGCCGAGGCGGAAGTGGCGGTGATGCTGACCGATGATGCCGGCATCCGCACCCTCAACAGCAACTGGCGCGGCATCGACAAGCCGACCAACGTGCTGTCGTTTCCCGCGCTCCAGCCGGAGGGCGAATGGAAGCCGGGCGATGCGCCGCGCATGCTCGGCGATATCGCGATCGCCTACGAGACCATGCGGCGCGAGGCGGACGAGGAACACAAGCCGTTCGACCACCATTTGAGCCATCTCGCCGTGCACGGCTTCCTGCATCTGATCGGCTACGACCACGAGAACGACGGCGACGCCGAGGAGATGGAGGCCCTGGAGACGCAGATCCTGGCTCACCTTGGAATTCCCGATCCCTATGCAGACCGCGCAGGGACACACTGAGATGCCGGACTCCGACCCGATTCAAGATAACCCGCGCCACACGGCCAATCTGCCGGCCGTGGTGACTCAGGGCGAGGTGATGCGCCCGACCGCCGATGGCTGGCTCTTGCGCGCCATCCGCACGCTGTTCGGCTGGAAGGCGGGATCGGTGCGCGACGACCTCCAGGTCGTGCTCGACGCGACGACGCCCGACGACACCGGCTTCTCGGCGGTCGAGCGCACCATGCTGCGCAACATCCTCGGTCTGCACGAGCGCCGCATCGCCGACGTCATGGTCCATCGCGCCGACGTCATCGCGGTGAAGCGCGACATCCCGCTCGGCGAATTGATGGACCGCTTCGAGAGCGCCGGCCATTCGCGCCTCGTGGTCTACAACGAGACGCTCGATGATCCCGTCGGCATCGTCCATATCCGCGACCTGCTCGCGTTCATG
This sequence comes from Bradyrhizobium ottawaense, assembly GCF_002278135.3. Classification (NCBI taxonomy): domain Bacteria; kingdom Pseudomonadati; phylum Pseudomonadota; class Alphaproteobacteria; order Hyphomicrobiales; family Nitrobacteraceae; genus Bradyrhizobium; species Bradyrhizobium ottawaense. Next base: position 42,563 of record NZ_CP029425.2, read on the forward strand.
ACCGCGCGTGCGCGCGTGTCGGAAGCCACCAAGACCAAGCGCAAGAAGCCGCTGCCAGCCGGGCTCGACCTCCGCGCCGTCGATCTGGCGCTGCCGCTCGAGGAAGCGCGCATCATCCGCAAGCTGCTCTATGTGCCGCCGTCGATGCGGGCGATTGACCTGCTCGCGCAGATGCAGGCCACGCGCATTCACCTCGCGCTGGTGGTCGACGAATATGGCGGCAGCGACGGGCTGGTTTCGCTCGAGGACATCGTCGAGCAGATCGTCGGCGAGATCGACGACGAGCACGACAGCGACGAGCCGCCCTCGATCGTGCGCCTGCCCGACAATGCCTTCATCGCCGACGCCCGCGCCAGCCTCGACGACGTCCGCTCGGTGATCGGTGGGGATTTCGTCACCGGCGAGGCCGGTGAGGAAGTGGAGACGCTCGGCGGCTATCTCGTCAGCTTCGTCGGGCGCCTGCCGGTGCGCGGCGAGGTGATCTCGGGTCCCGGCAATTACGAGATCGAGGTGCTCGATGCCGATCCGCGCCGCGTCAAGCGGCTGCGCATCTCGACGCGGAAGGAGCGTCCCGCGCCGCGCACTCAGCGCGAGAGCCGGCGCCGCGAGGCTACGCCAGACAGCGGTCAATCGCCGGCCAACGACACGCCCACCCCGCCGCCAAGCGACGGGACCGGCCAACAGTGAGCCCGTTCCAGCGACTTCGACAGATTGCGCTTGCCATCATCCTCGCCTGGGGATGGAAGCGCGCCGTCATTGCCATTGGGTGCGGAGCGCTGTCGGTGCTGGCGTTGGCGCCGTTCAACCTCTTCCCGGTGCTGTTCATCACCTTCCCGGTACTGGTCTGGCTGATCGACGGCGCCGGCGCCGGACGCTATGGCGGCGTCCCCGCCGCGGCGCTGACCGGCTACTGGTTCGGGCTCGGCTATTTCGTCCCCGGCCTCTACTGGATCGGCTACGCCTTCTTCGTCGAGGCCGATGTATTCGCCTGGCTGACGCCGTTCGCCGTGCTCGGCCTGCCTGCTTATCTGTCCATCTTCACGGCCATCGGCTTTGCGCTGGCACGCCTGCTCTGGACCAAGAACGCCACGCGCGTGCTTGCGCTTGCGGCAAGCCTCACAATCAGCGAATGGCTGCGCGGTCACCTCCTGACCGGCTTTCCCTGGAACGCGTTCGGCTATGCGCTGTCCGAGCCGCTGCCGCTGGCGCAGACGGCCTCGCTGGTCGGCCTGTGGGGCATGACGTTCCTGACGGTTGCGATCTTCGCGAGCCCCGCGACGCTGATCGACCGCACGCCCGATCGCCGCCTGGCGTGGCGCGTGCCGGCGGCCGCAATTGCGCTCCTGGTTGTCATGAGCATCTTCGGCGCGATCCGCCTGTCGCTGCATCCAACCACGATGGTCTCAGGCGCCAAGCTGCGCCTGATGCAACCGAACCTGCAGCAGGACGCCAAATTCAATTACGCCGCCAAGTCGGAGGTGATGAAAAAATATTTGGCGCTGTCGGACCGCGCCTCCGGCCCGCAATCGACCGGCGTGCGCGATGCCACCATCCTGATCTGGCCGGAATCGGCCTTTCCGTTCTTCCTGACCCGCGAAGCCGATGCGATGGCGCAGATCGCCGATCTACTGCCCAAGGGCACGGTGCTGATCACGGGTTCGGTCCGCGCGCCCGACCTGCCGCGGGGCACGCCGATCACGCGTGCCTATAATTCGATCTACGTGATCGATCACGATGGCAGCGTGCTCGCAGTGTACGACAAGTTGCATTTGGTGCCGTTCGGAGAATTTCTTCCCTACCAGGCACTGATGGAGAAGCTCGGTTTCGAGCAACTGACGCGTGTGCGCGGCGGCTTCATTCCCGGCACGGTGCGGCATGCGCTGCAGGTGCCCGGCGCGCCGCCCGCGCTACCGCTAATCTGTTACGAGGCAATTTTTCCCGGCGAGGTGGCTGGACGCAACGAACGTCCGGGCTGGATCGTGAACCTCACCAATGACGGTTGGTTCGGCATTTCGACCGGCCCCTATCAGCATCTCGAGCAGTCGCGCATGCGCGCGATCGAGCTCGGATTGCCGCTGGTCCGCTCCGCCAATACCGGTATCTCCGCGGTGATCGATCCGGTGGGCCGCACCGTCGCCAGCCTCGGTCTCGGCATCGAAGGCATTTTGGATGCAAGCCTGCCTGCCGCGATATCACCGACGGTCTATGCGCGGGTGGGCGATGTGCCGGCTGCCATGCTCGTCGCGCTGGCCGTGATTCTGGCGGTCCGCCGACGTGTCACCAAGCGGAAGACCTGATCGCACCGTCGCCGCGGAGGCGGCCGGAAGCTTTTGACAACCGTAGTCCCACGGTTGACAGACTGCACATGGGCTCCCCATTCTGCACCGGCTGCAAAAGACAGTGGGCATTGCTAAATTTCTCCGCAATGTTTCCCAATAAGAGGGTCTGATTTGACGATGCTTGCACCTGAGGCACTCCAGTTGATTGCGCTGAAGGTGGTGTTTGGAGGGCTGAGGAAATGTCGAAAGCGCCCAACCCTGTTGACAAATATGTCGGCAGTCGCGTGCGTATGCGCCGCATCATGTTGGGCATGAGCCAGGAAAAGCTCGGTGAAGCTTTGGGCCTGACTTTCCAGCAGATCCAGAAATACGAGAAGGGTACGAACCGGGTCGGCGCGAGCCGTATCCAGCAGATCGCCGAAATCCTCCAGGTGCCGGTGTCGTTCCTGTTCGAGGGCGGCCCGAGCGGCGTGCCGGGTCCGGACGGCTTCGCAGAAGGCGCCTCGCCTTCCTATGTGTCGGACTTTCTCGCGACGTCGGAAGGACTTGCCCTGACCAAGGCGTTCACGCGAATCACCGATTCGAAGATGCGCCGCTCGATCGTCGATCTCGTCGAGCAGATTGCGGCTCGCGAAGGTCCCGACAAGCGCTGATCGCCATCAGAATGGCGATTTGAGACCGCGTCAAATCTGGCCTATGTCGTCATTTGTGGCCGCGCTTTGATGCGCGTCCGCTTCGATGATGCGATTCAAAGGCACAGATGCGTCCATGGCCAGCTCCAATTGGTTCGATACCCAAACTATTCTCGATGGCATCCGCCGCTGGGTGGAGGTCGAGACGCCGACGGAAGCGCCCGAACAAGTCAACAGGCTGATCTCGATGGTCGCGGAGCAATACCGCGATCTGCCTGTCACGCTCGAACGCGTCGCCGGCGTCGATGGCTGCGGCGATCATCTCATGGCGCGCTCGAATTGGGGGCAGGACCGGCCGGGCATCCTGGTGCTGAGCCACCTCGACACCGTCCATCCCATGGGATTCATCGAGCGCCTGCCGTTCAAGGTCGAAGGCGACGTCGCGTACGGTCCCGGCATCTACGACATGAAGGGCGGCGCCTACATCGCCCATCACGCGTTTCGCGCACTGTGTGCCACAGTCGATCGCTCGCCGCTCGGCATCACGCATTTGTTCACCTCCGACGAGGAGATCGGCAGTCCCACCTCGCGCGCACTCATCGAGACGGAAGGGCGCAAGGCCAAATACGTGCTGGTGACGGAGCCGGCGCGCGATGGCGGCAAGATCGTCACTGGACGCAAGGGCGTCGGACGCTTCAAGGTATTCATCAAGGGCGTGCCCGCGCATGCCGGCTCGCGGCCGGAAGACGGCCGCAGCGCCGTGCGCGAGCTCGGTAACGTCATCCTCGCCCTGGAAGGGATGAACGACCTGACACGCGGCGTCAGCGTCAATGTCGGCGTGGTGCGTGGCGGCACGCGCCCCAACGTCACGCCGGAAGAGGCCTATGCCGAAGTCGATCTGCGCGTGCCGAGCCTCAAGGACGCAGAGGAGTTCGTCGGCAAGATCCTTGGGCTGACGTCGAAGACCGACGGCGTCACCGTCACGGTCACCGGCGAGCTCAATCGTCCGCCCTACGAGAAGAGCAACGCGGGCGCCTCGCTGTACGAACACGCGAAGACGCTGGCCGGCGAGATCGGCTTCGAGCTGGTCGACACCCACACCGGCGGCGGCTCGGACGGCAATTTCACCGCGGCCCACACCGCGACGCTTGACGGACTCGGCGTCGACGGCAAGGGCGCGCACACTCATTATGAGCAGCTCTATGTCTCCTCGCTCGCGCCGCGCGCGCGGCTGCTCCATCGCCTGTACCAGACGCTGCGATGAGCGAGCGCAAATCAGACCCCGATCGCGATGACAGCGAGCGCACGTTCTTCGGGCGCCGCAAGGGTCACAAGCTCAGGCAGCACCAGGCCGAGCTGATTGGTCAACTGCTGCCGCATCTGGCGCTCGACATCGACGGTGAGACGCCGGCGGATGCAAGCGAGATCTTCGATCCCGCCGCCGACGATGTGCGGCTCGAGATCGGCTTCGGCGGCGGCGAGCATCTGACGGCCGAGGCACAAAGCTTCGCCACGACAGGCTTCATCGGCTGCGAGCCCTACGTCAACGGCATGGCCAAGATCCTCGCGCAGATCGAGGCCGCCAACATCGGCAACATCCGCCTGTTTGCAGGCGATGCCGCCGAGCTGCTGGCCTGGCTGCCCAAGGCATCGCTGTCGCGGATCGACCTGATCCATCCCGATCCCTGGCCGAAGCGGCGGCACTGGAAACGGCGCTTCGTCCAGGACCGGACCATCGCCGCGATGGCGCGCGTGCTGAAGCCGAACGGCGAATTCCGCTTCGTCTGCGACATCGACGATTACTGCGCCTGGACGCTGTCGCATCTTGCGCGTTCGCAGGATTTCGTCTGGCTTGCCGAACGCGCCGACGACTTCAGACAGCAGTGGGCGGGCTACACCATGACGCGCTACGGCCGAAAGGCCGCGCGCGAAGGACGGAAGGCGGCGTATTTGCGATTCAGACGACTCTAGATCGTCTGCCGGTTGCGCCAGAAATTGACGACGCGCTCGGCGGTCGTCGGCATCAGGCGCATGAAGTTGACGCGTGCGGCCTCGATATCGGCATCGGCCGGCGTGCGGTGCGGACCGTACCAGAGCAGGATGAGCGCGCGCACCGTGGGCCAGCCGAGATTCAGCACGCGGCCGAGAATGAGGATCGGGTCGTAGCGGTCGCCTGCGATCAGGCGGTCGAGGACCGAGAGGCGGACGCCGGACATCGCCGAAAGCGAGGCGATGGATTCCTCGTATTTGTTCGCCTTGGCGAAGCCGAGCAGTGCGCTCTCGCCGAGATGGCCCTCGCGATGCAACGCCAGCACCGTGCGCTGGGCCGCGGAGAAATCGCGCCGTGGTCCCGGCGGCAGCGCGGCCTCCTCGATGGCCACCATCGCGCGCTTGATCTCGACCTGGCGCGCGGGATTGACCACGCTGGAGAGCCGGCGGCGGATGACGTCGAGCGTGCCGTCGAGAAGCTGTTTCAGGTTCTCGCCCGAGAGATCACGGCGCTGGCCGATCTTGAGCGTCAGCACGCCGTCCTGCGCCGCACGCTTGATCAGCTCGGAATAGCTGCCGGGCGAGAACACCGCACCGGCATTGCCCGCGGCGCGGCGCACCACGTCGCGGTCGCCGCGCTCCACCAGCACGTCGGTGATGACGGGAGACAAAGCGGGGCGCTCCGTCATCGCCAGCAAATGCCCCTGGCCCTTCAGCCGCGCGATCTCGACCAGCGCGGCGTCATCGAGCACGGGCGAGCGGCGCAGCACGGGGCCGGCCACCATGATCTCGTTCTCGCGCGCGAGTTGATTGACCAGATGCGGCGGCGCGTTGTTCAGGTGCGAGAAGCGCTCGGCGAGGTCGACGCGCGAGGCAAGCTCCGCATGCGGGACGAGATCGATCAGGAGGTTGTCGAAGAGATCGATGAGCTCGGGCCGAAGATTGGCGGAATCCTGGAAGAACAATTCGGAGATGGCGCGCGCGATTTCGCCGCGTCGCCGCGGATCACCGCGTTTGACGATATCGTCCAGTCCGGGAATGAGCGACGTGGCAACGGTCATGAAAACGCAACTCGTACGGGGCACGCCGCGGGCGCGCCCTTGGTCCAAGCCGCCCCACAATCAGGGAATTTAGCCCCCCGAGGTGAAGGAAGCGTTAGGCCCGGGGCGCCGCGAATCGGGCGCAAAAAGCCTCGTCTGGCCCGCGATGGGCCTTGTCCGGGAGGACAAAAAGCGCTATATCAGCGCCAATTCATCTTCTCATACGATCCGCGTAGTGAGAGTGGGCCCGAAAGGACCCGCTCTTTTTTATTACCCGAACGCGGCTTGGCGGAAGATGCGGCCCGACGCGCTGTCGGGGAGTTCCGAAGCGGGCTTTGAAAATCGTAACCAAGCCTTAACCATCGAGCGCCTTGACCCCTGATATGACCGAACCGAACACTGGTTCCACGGATGCCGAGTTGCTGGCCGAGCCGAGGCTCGTGGTCGAGCCGGGCGTGGCGGCACGTGTGTCTGCGGTCGCAGCGCCGGTGCTCGAGGGCATGGGTTACCGCCTGGTGCGGATCCGCATTTCCGGGGAAGCCGGCTGCACCGTGCAGATCATGGCGGAGCGGCCGGACGGCTCGATGCAACTCGAGGACTGCGAGGCGATCTCGCGGGCGCTGTCGCCGGTGCTCGATGTCGCCGACCCCATCGATCGCGCCTACCGGCTGGAAATTTCCTCGCCGGGCATCGACCGGCCGCTGGTCCGCCGTTCCGATTTCGAGCGCTATTCCGGCCATCTGGTGAAAATCGAGATGGCGGTTGCCCATGAGGGGCGCAAGCGGTTCCGCGGCATGATCGGCGCCGTCGAGGGCGACCGCGTGCACCTGCGTCGCGACGACGCCAAGGCGAGCGATAATCCCGACGTTCTCCTGACGATGGAAGATATTGGTGAAGCTCGGCTGGTGCTGACCGACGATCTGATCGCGGAATCGATGCGCCGCGGCAAGGCCGAGGAGCGCCAGATGCGCCGGAACCTCGGCATCGAGCCGCCGGCGGCACCGCACGCGGAGATCAGCGCGAAGATCACCAAGAACACCAAGCCGCAAAAAAAGAAGCCGGCCCCGACCAATACGAAGAAGCATCGCCTGGCCGCCGAACGCGCGCGACGGGGCGAGATCGAGCCTGACGAAGGAGACTAGCCATGGCAGTCAGCGCCAATCGACTTGAGTTGCTCCAGATCGCCGATGCCGTTGCGCGCGAGAAATCGATCGACCGCGGCATCGTCATCGCGGCGATGGAGGACGCCATCGCCAAGGCGGCCCGGGCACGTTACGGCAGCGAAACTGACGTTCACGCCGAGATCGACCCGAAGAAGGGCGAGCTGCGGCTGTCGCGCCACATGCTGGTCGTCGAGAAGGTCGAAAACCATTCCAACCAGATCTCGCTGGTGGACGCGCAGCGCGCCAATCCCGGCGCCCAGGTCGGCGACACCATCGCCGACACCCTGCCGCCGCTGGAATATGGCCGCATCGCCGCGCAATCGGCCAAGCAGGTCATCGTGCAGAAGGTGCGCGAGGCCGAGCGCGACCGGCAGTATCAGGAGTTCAAGGATCGCATCGGCGACATCGTCAACGGCGTCGTCAAGCGCGTCGAATATGGCAGCGTGATCGTCGATCTCGGCCGCGGCGAAGCCATCATCCGCCGTGACGAGATGCTGCCGCGCGAAGTTTTCCGCAACGGCGACCGTGTCCGCGCCTACATCTTCGACGTCCGCCGCGAGACCCGCGGTCCGCAGATCTTCCTCTCCCGCACCCATCCGCAGTTCATGGCGAAGCTGTTCGCGCAGGAAGTGCCGGAGATTTATGACGGCATCGTCGAGATCAAGGCGGTTGCCCGCGATCCGGGCTCGCGCGCGAAAATCGGCGTGATTTCCCGCGATTCCTCGGTCGATCCGGTCGGCGCCTGCGTCGGTATGCGCGGCTCGCGCGTGCAGGCCGTGGTGAACGAATTGCAGGGCGAGAAGATCGACATCATTCCGTGGTCGCCCGACATCGCGACCTTCGTGGTCAACGCGCTGGCGCCGGCCGAAGTGTCCAAGGTCGTCATCGACGAAGACCGCGAGCGCATCGAGGTCGTCGTGCCCGACACCAACAACCAGCTTTCGCTGGCGATCGGCCGCCGCGGCCAGAACGTGCGTCTGGCCTCGCAGCTCACCGGTTGGGACATCGACATCCTGACCGAGCAGGAGGAATCGGAGCGCCGCCAGGCCGACTTCGAGAACTCCACCCGCGTCTTCATGGAATCGCTCAACGTCGACGAAGTGGTCGGCCAGCTGCTGGCGTCCGAAGGCTTCACCTCGGTCGAAGAACTCGCCATGGTGGACCTCAAGGAACTCGCAGGCATCGAGGGCTTCGACGAGGAGACCGCGCAGGAGCTCCAGAGCCGTGCCCGCGAATATCTCGAGCAGCAGGAAGCTGAGATCGAGGCCAGGCGCAAGGAGCTCGGTGTCGAGGACGCCGTCAAGGACGTCCCCGGCGTCACCTCCAAGATGCTGGTGAAGTTCGGCGAGAACGACATCAAGACGGTCGACGACCTCGCCGGCTGCGCCACCGACGATCTGGTCGGCTGGACCGAACGCAAGGAAGGCGGCGAGCAGACCAAGTTCCCCGGCGCGCTCGACGGTATCGACATCTCCCGTGACGATGCCGAGGCGATGATCATGCAGGCCCGCGTCAAGGCCGGCTGGATCACCGAGGCCGATCTGGCCAAGCCCGCTGAGGAGGCTGAGGCCACCGAAGATCAGCCGGCTTAAGGGCAAAGGAGAATGTCGCCCGGATGCTCACCGATACTGACCCCGAACTCGACCATGGACCGCGGACCGAAAGGTCCGCGACCATGCGGATGTGCGCGGTCAGTCGGCAGGTCCGGCCGATCGACGAGCTGATCCGCTTCGTCATTTCGCCGCAAGGCGACGTAGTTCCAGATCTCAAGCGCAAGCTGCCCGGACGCGGCATGTGGCTCGCCGCCTCCCGCGGGGTGGTTGCGGAAGCCGTCCGGCGTCACCAATTTAGCAAGGCCTTCAAGCGCGAGCTGCGCATCCCTCAGACGCTTCCTGCCGATATTGAGGCGCTCCTGGTTCGGAGCGTGACGGAAGCCCTTGGGATCGCCGCCAAAGCGGGCCAGGTCGTGGCCGGCTTCGGCAAGGTCGAAAGCGCCCTTCGGGAAGGCACGGCCGGGGTCCTGATCCACGCCAGCGACGGGGCCGCGGACGGAATCCGCAAATTGGACATGCTGGCGCGTCAAAATGCCGGAAATCGCGGCGCCAAGCCGCAGATTCCCGTCGTCACCGCGCTGAAATCGTTAGAATTGGATTTGGCACTGACCCGGTCAAATGTGATACATGCTGCCCTGCTCGCGGGCCCGGCGAGCAGGTCATTCCTGTCACGTAGCCAGATGCTGGTCCGATACCGGATGGCGGACGCTGACAAGACTGCCGAAAAGCCCGGCCAGGATTTCTGAGAGATACGACGACCCGATAGGACGGTGCGGCAACGCACAACACTGATAAATCAGGATTAGGACTGCTGAATGGTTGATACCAAGACCCCTGACGACAAGAAGCTGAGCGTTCCGAGCAAGACGCTATCGCTCAAGCCGCGCGTCGAAACGGGCACTGTCCGCCAGAGCTTCAGCCATGGCCGCAGCAAGCAGGTCGTGGTCGAGAAGCGCGGCAAGCGCCGCATCGACGGCAGTGCCGAACCGCAGGCCCCCACGGTCGTCGCGAAGCCGGCGCCGGCCGCGCCAACTCCGACGCCCGCTCCGTCGCGCCCCGCGCCGCCGCGTAACGCCGGATCCGGCGTGGTGCTGCGCACGCTGACCGAGGACGAACGTTCCGCCCGCGCCAGCGCGCTGGCCGATGCCAAGGTGCGCGAAGTCGAAGAGCGCCGCCAGGCCGAGGAAGAGGCCCAGCGCCGCGCTGTTCGCGAAGCCGCGGAACGCGTCGAGCGCGAAGCTGCCGAATCCCGCCGCAAGGCCGAGGAAGAGCGTCACCGTCACGAGGACGAAGCCAAGCGCAAGGCAGAGACCGAGGCCAAGAAGCGTTTTGGCGAAGGCGAGCAGCCGGCATCCGCGCCGCGCCCCGCAGCCGCCGCCCCGGCCACTCCGGCGCCGCGCACCGGCGCCCCCGCCGCGCGCCCCGGCACCACCACGGCACGCCCGGGAACATCGACCGCGCGCCCCGGAACGACCACAGCGAGACCGGCAGGTGGCCCGTTGGGCCGCGCTCCCGCGGTTGCTGCCGGCCCGGACGAGGACGATGGTCCGCGCCAGATCCGCCGCGGCCCCGGCGGCGCCGCGCGTCCCGTAGTAGCCCCCAAGCCCACCCACAAGCCCGGCCCGCAGAAGGAGCGCGGCCGCCTGACGGTCGTGACCGCATTCAATGCCGACGACGTGCGCGAGCGCTCGATCGCCTCGTTCCGCCGCCGCACCCAACGCCTGAAGGGCCATGCCGCGAACGAGCCGAAGGAAAAGCTCATCCGCGAGGTGGTCATTCCGGAAGCGATCACCATCCAGGAGCTCGCCAACCGCATGGCCGAGCGCGCGGTGGAAATCATCCGCATGCTGATGAAGCAGGGCGCGATCCACAAGATCACCGACGTGATCGACGCCGACACTGCGCAGCTGATCGCCGAAGAGCTCGGCCACACCGTCAAGCGCGTTGCCGCGTCCGACGTTGAAGAAGGTCTGTTCGACGCCACCGACGATTCGACCGACACCGAGACCCGCTCGCCCGTGGTGACCGTCATGGGTCACGTCGACCACGGCAAGACCTCGCTGCTCGACGCGCTCCGTCATGCCAACGTCGTCTCCGGCGAAGCCGGCGGCATCACCCAGCATATCGGCGCCTATCAGGTGCTGTCGCCCGAAAGCGGCAAGAAGATCACCTTCATCGACACGCCCGGCCACGCCGCGTTCACCGCGATGCGCGCCCGCGGCGCCAAGGTGACCGACATCGTCGTGCTGGTGGTTGCGGCCGATGACGGCGTCATGCCGCAGACGATCGAAGCCATCAACCACGCCAAGGCGGCGCGGGTGCCGATCATCGTTGCCATCAACAAGATCGACAAGCCCGACGCCAAGCCCGAGCGCGTGCGCACCGAGCTGCTCCAGCACGAGGTGCAGGTGGAATCCTTCGGCGGCGAAGTCGTCGACGTCGAAGTGTCCGCCAAGAACAAGACCAATCTCGACAAGCTGCTCGAGATGATCGCGCTCCAGGCAGATATCCTCGACCTCAAGACCAATTCGGAACGACCGGCCGAGGGCACCGTGATCGAGGCCAAGCTCGACCGCGGCCGCGGTCCGGTCGCGACCGTACTGGTCCAGCGCGGCACGCTCCGGGTCGGCGACATCATCGTCGCAGGCGCCGAGATGGGCCGCGTCCGCGCGCTGATCTCGGATCAGGGCGAGACCGTGCAGGAAGCCGGTCCGTCGGTGCCGGTCGAAGTGCTCGGCTTCAACGGTCCGCCGGAAGCCGGCGATCGTCTCGCCGTGGTCGAGAACGAAGCCCGCGCCCGCCAGGTCACCAGCTACCGTGCGCACCAGAAGCGCGAGAACGCGGCTGCCTCGATCTCCGGCATGCGCGGCTCGCTCGAGCAGATGATGTCGCAATTGAAGACCGCGGGCCGCAAGGAATTCCCGCTGATCATCAAGGCCGACGTGCAGGGCTCGCTGGAAGCGATCCTCGGCTCGCTGGAGAAGCTCGGCACCGACGAAGTCGCAGCCCGCATCCTGCATGCCGGCGTCGGCGGCATCTCGGAATCCGACGTGACGCTGGCCGAAGGCTTCAACGCCGCGATCATCGGCTTCTCGGTTCGTGCCAACAAGGAGGCCGCTGCGGCCGCCAAGCGCAACGGCATCGAGATCCGCTACTACAACATCATCTACGACCTCGTGGACGACGTGAAGAAGGCGATGAGCGGCTTGCTCGCGCCGACCTTGCGCGAAACCATGCTCGGCAATGCCGCGATCCTGGAGATCTTCAACATCTCCAAGGTCGGCAAGGTCGCCGGCTGCCGCGTCACCGACGGCACCGTGGAACGCGGCGCCAATGTGCGCCTGATCCGCGACAACGTCGTCGTGCACGAAGGCAAGCTGTCGACGCTGAAGCGCTTCAAGGACGAAGTGAAGGAAGTCCAGTCCGGTCAGGAATGCGGCATGGCCTTCGAGAACTACCACGACATGCGTGCCGGTGACGTGATCGAGTGTTACCGCGTGGAGACGATCCAGCGCTCCCTGTAAGTCCAAATCTTACCGAAGCGCCCGGATCTTTTTGAGCTGAAATTGCGGGAGTGCGATGGCCGGATTTTTTCCGGCCATCCACCCCTCTTCGTTTCAACAGGACAAATGACAATGCCCGTGTCCCAAACACGGGCATGACGAGGTGATTTTCGAGATGCCACGCCATCATCAGAAAAAAAATTCCGCACCCGGCGGAGGCTCGCAACGTCAGTTGCGCGTCGGCGAGCAGGTTCGCCACGCGATGGCCGATATTCTGGCGCAAGGCAATGTCCATGATGCGGATCTCGAAGGTCACATCATCACCGTGCCGGAGGTGCGGATGTCGCCCGACCTGAAGCTCGCGACAGTCTATGTGATGCCGCTCGGTGGCCGTGACACCGAGGTCGTCATCGCTGCGCTCGAACGCAACAAGAAGTTTCTGCGCGGCGAGGTCGCGCGGCGCGTTAACCTGAAATTTGCACCTGATCTTCGTTTCCGCGTCGACGAACGATTCGACGAAGCGGAACGGATCGAGAAGCTTTTGCGAACACCTGCGGTTCAGAAGGACCTCGAACAGGATTTGGAACAGGATCCGGAGACGGATCGGGAAGAAGAACGATGACCATGGACCCGGCTCACGACACGATCAGCGGCGAACAGGCCGATCAGCGCGACGTGCAGAAAAATAATTTTGCGGACATCGGCGGCGATTCGCAGCCGCATCAGGAGCCGCGCCGCGTCAACAATGATCCGCGCGCCAATGCCAGGCAGAAGGGCAACCAGGTTCGCCGCGACCGGCGCGACGTCCATGGCTGGGTCGTGCTCGACAAGCCGATCGGCATGACCTCGACGCAGGCGGTTGCGGTGCTCAAGCGCCTGTTCAACGCCAAGCGCGCCGGACACGCCGGCACGCTCGATCCGCTCGCCTCGGGCGGGCTGCCGATCGCGCTCGGGGAAGCCACCAAAACCGTTCCCTTCGTCATGGACGGCCGCAAGCGCTACCAGTTCACGGTGTGCTGGGGCGAGGAGCGCGACACCGACGACATCGAGGGCCGGGTGACCGCGACCTCCGACCAGCGTCCGACCCGCGAGGCCATCCTGGCCCTGTTGCCCCGCTTCACCGGGGTGATCGAGCAGATCCCACCGCGCTATTCCGCGATCAAGGTCCAGGGCGAGCGCGCCTACGACCTCGCCCGCGACGGCGAGGTCGTGGAACTGGCCGCCCGTCCGGTCGAAATTCACCATTTAACCCTTGTGGATCAACCGGATAACGACCGAGCCGTGTTCGAGGCCGAATGCGGCAAGGGCACCTATGTCCGGGCGTTGGCCCGCGATATGGGCCGGATTCTCGGCACTTTCGGCCATATCTGCGCGCTCAGGCGGACCCTGGTCGGCCCATTTGGCGAAAACGACATGATTCCGCTGGATCAGCTGGAGGCTTTGTGCGATAGAGCCGCGTCCGGCGAGGGTAGCCTCGCGGACGCGCTTATGCCCGTTGAGACCGCGCTGGACGACATCCCGGCACTGGCCGTCACTCGGGCTGATGCGGCAAGGCTCCATCGGGGCCAGGCCGTTTTGTTGCGCGGACGGGATGCGCCCACTTGTAGCGGCACAGTCTATGTCACGGTGGCAGGCCGTCTTCTCGCGCTTGCTGAAGTCGGCAATGGCGAAATCATCCCCAAGCGTGTGTTCAACCTGACCGGCCTGACTGCCAGCCCCGGTCGCAACGAGAGAAATTGACGATGTCGATTGCCGCAGAACGCAAAGCGGAAGTCATCAAGACGAATGCCAACAAGGCCGGCGACACCGGCTCGCCCGAGGTTCAGGTCGCGATCCTGTCGGAACGCATCAACAACCTCACCAACCATTTCAAGACCCACGTGAAGGACAACCATTCCCGTCGCGGCCTCTTGAAGCTGGTCTCGACCCGCCGCTCGCTGCTCGACTACCTCAAGAAGCGGGACGAGGCGCGTTACAAGGCGCTGCTCGAGAAGCACAACATTCGTCGTTAAGAGTTCTTGCGCGCGCCAACGGCGCGCGTTTTCGCACGTGGTTTCGAACGAAAGCGCTTATTTTAAGCTTTTTGATCGAGGTTGCGTGCACGTCGGATGCGGGCCGTTGACGGCGAGCATCCGGGCATGATGAGCGAAGATCGCAATTCGGTGTTCGCATTCGTGCCGACTGACCGTCCAGCAGCAATCCGGCGGCTGGGCACAACGGGCAAGGCGCCCGTATGACCCGAAAGGATGGACGCCATCCGAAATCCAAAAACCATGGCAGGATCGCAGGACGCTGATCACCCGCTTCGATCAGCGCCCCGCAATCTTGCGCATGGTTTTTGTTTTTCGAGCCGTCCTTCTTTCGAGAACCCATGAAAGAAGACATCTATGTTCAATAAGCATTCGGTCGAGATCGACTGGGGCGGACGCACTCTCAAGCTGGAAACCGGCAAGATCGCCCGTCAGGCCGACGGCGCCGTCGTCGCCACCTATGGCGAGACCGTGGTGCTCGCCACCGTCGTCGCGGCCAAGGCGCCGCGCGAAGGCGTCGACTTCCTGCCGCTGACCGTCGACTACCAGGAGAAGACCTACGCTGCGGGCCGCATTCCCGGCGGCTATTTCAAGCGCGAAGGACGTCCGACCGAGAAGGAGACGCTGGTCTCCCGCCTGATCGACCGTCCGATCCGTCCGCTGTTCGTCGACGGCTGGCGCAACGAGACCCAGGTGATCGTCACCGTGCTCTCGCACGACATGGAAAACGATCCTGATATCGTCGCGCTGGTGGCTTCGTCCGCTGCGCTGACGCTGTCCGGCGCGCCCTTCAAGGGCCCGATCGGCGCGGCACGCGTCGGCTTCGCCAATGACGAGTTCATCCTCAACCCGACGCTCGACGAGATGGTCGACACCCAGCTCGACCTGGTCGTCGCCGGCACCGCCGACGCCGTGCTGATGGTCGAATCGGAAGCCAAGGAGCTGAACGAAGACATCATGCTCGGCGCGGTGATGTTCGGTCACCGCCACTTCCAGCCGGTGATCAACGCGATCATCGAGCTCGCCGAGAAGGCTGCGAAGGAGCCGCGCGAAGTCACCGTGATCGACAATTCGGCGCTCGAGAAGGAAATGCTCGGCCTCGTCGAGCAGGAGCTGCGCGCCGCCTACGCCATTCCGGTCAAGCAGGATCGCTACGCCGCGGTCGGCAAGGTCAAGGAAAAGGTGATCGCCCACTACTTCCCGGAAGGGCAGGAGCCGAAATACGACAAGCTGCGCATCGCCGGCGTGTTCAAGGAGCTCGAAGCCAAGATCGTTCGCTGGAACATCCTCGACACCGGCAAGCGCATCGACGGCCGCGACAGCAAGACCGTCCGCAACATCGTCGCCGAAGTCGGCGTGCTGCCCCGCGCCCACGGCTCGGCGCTGTTCACCCGCGGCGAGACCCAGGCGATGGTCGTGACCACGCTCGGCACCGGCGAGGACGAGCAGTACATCGACGCGCTGTCGGGAACGTACAAAGAGACGTTCCTGCTGCACTACAACTTCCCTCCCTACTCGGTCGGTGAGACCGGCCGCCTCGGCGGCACCAAGCGTCGCGAGATCGGCCACGGCAAGCTGGCCTGGCGCGCGATCCACCCGGTCTTGCCGCCACATCACGAATTCCCCTACACCACGCGCGTGGTGTCGGAGATCACCGAGTCGAACGGCTCGTCCTCAATGGCTTCGGTCTGCGGCGCTTCGCTGGCGCTGATGGATGCCGGCGTGCCGTTGAAGCGGCCGACCGCGGGCATCGCGATGGGCCTGATCCTCGAAGACAAGCGCTTTGCGGTTCTCTCGGACATCCTCGGTGACGAGGACCATCTCGGCGACATGGACTTCAAGGTCGCCGGTACCGAGCAGGGCATCACCTCGCTCCAGATGGACATCAAGATCGAGGGCATCACCGAAGAGATCATGAAGGTCGCGCTCGCCCAAGCCAAGGATGGACGTATCCACATCCTCGGCGAGATGGCCAAGGCGCTCACCAACGCCCGTGCCGAGCTCGGCGAATACGCGCCGCGCATCGAGACCTTCAAGATCGCCACCGACAAGATCCGCGAAGTGATCGGCACCGGCGGCAAGGTGATCCGCGAGATCGTCGAGAAGACCGGCGCCAAGGTCAATATCGAGGACGACGGCACCGTGAAGGTCGCCTCCAGCGACGGCGAGGCCATGAAGGCCGCGATCAAGTGGATCAAGTCGATCGCCTCCGATCCGGAAGTCGGCCAGATCTATGACGGCACCGTCGTCAAGGTGATGGAGTTCGGCGCCTTCGTAAACTTCTTCGGCTCCAAGGACGGCCTCGTCCACATCAGCCAGCTCGCCTCGGCGCGCGTGCAGAAGACCTCCGACGTCGTCAAGGAAGGCGACAAGGTCAAGGTCAAGCTGCTCGGCTTCGACGACCGCGGCAAGACCCGCCTGTCGATGAAGGTGGTCGATCAGACCACCGGCGAAGACCTCGAAGGCAAGGGCGGCGAGGGCGAGAAGGCCCCGCGCGAAGCCGCCGGCGAGTAAGCGCTCGGCAACATCAGAAACACGAAGGGCGGCCGAAAGGCCGCCCTTTTTGTTTGTGTCCGCCCCGGGGTGACTTGCACCTCTCCCGCAAGCAGGAGAGGTGCAGCGACTTACGCCGCGATGTCGTAACGGTCGAGGTTCATCACCTTGGTCCAGGCCTTGGCGAAGTCCTTCACGAACTTCTCCTTGGCGTCCGAGGTGGCATAGACCTCGGCGTAGGCGCGGAGCTGCGAGTGCGCGCCGAAGATCAGATCGACGCGCGTGCCGGTCCACTTGACCGCATTGGTCTTGCGGTCGCGCCCCTCGTAGGTGCCGTCGGCCGCCGGCGTCCATTGCGTGCTCATGTCGAGCAGGTTGACGAAGAAGTCGTTGGTCAGCGTTCCCACCTTGGAGGTGAAGACGCCGTTCTTCGAATTGCCCGCGTTGGCACCGAGCACGCGCAGGCCGCCGAGGAGCGCCGTCATCTCGGGCCCGGTTAGCCGCAGAAGCTGCGCGCGGTCGACAAGCGCCTCTTCCTGCTGCATGAACTGATGCCGCTTGCCGATGAAGTTGCGGAAGCCATCGGCCCGCGGCTCCAGCGGAGCGAAGGACTCCGCATCGGTCTGCTCCTGCGAGGCGTCCATCCGGCCCGGCGTGAAGCCGACCTTGACGTCGACGCCGGCATCCTTGGCGGCCTTCTCGACCGCGGCAGAACCGCCGAGCACGATGAGGTCCGCGAGCGAGACCTTCTTCGCGCCTGAAGACGCGTTGAAGTCCTTCTGGATCGCTTCGAGCTTGCCCAGAACCTTGGAGAGCTGAGCCGGCTGGTTCACCTCCCAATCCTTCTGCGGGGCAAGACGGATGCGCGCGCCGTTGGCGCCGCCGCGCTTGTCGGAGCCGCGGAACGTCGAGGCGGACGCCCAGGCGGTCGAGACCAGCTCGGAGACCGACAGACCCGAGGCCAGGATCTTGCTCTTCAGCGCCGCGATGTCCTGCTCGCTGGCCAGCTCGTGATTCACGGCCGGAATCGGATCCTGCCAGATCAGCGTCTCCTTCGGCACCAGCGGGCCGAGATAACGCTGAATCGGACCCATGTCGCGATGGGTGAGCTTGAACCAGGCGCGGGCAAAGGCGTCCGCGAACTGAGCCGGGTTCTCCAGGAAGCGACGCGAGATCTTCTCGTAGGCCGGGTCGAAACGCAGCGAGAGGTCGGTGGTCAGCATGGTCGGCCGATGCTTCTTCGACTTGTCGAAGGCATCGGGAATGATCGCGTCGGCGCCCTTGGCGGTCCACTGGTTCGCACCGCCCGGGCTCTTCGTAAGCTCCCACTCGTAGTTGAACAGGTTCTCGAAGAAGTTGTTGCTCCACTTGGTCGGCGTCGCCGTCCAGGTCACTTCGAGACCGCTGGTGATGGAATCACCGGCGAGGCCCGAAGCGTGCTTGCTCTTCCAGCCGAGGCCTTGATCCTCGAGCGCGCCCGCTTCCGGCTCCGGACCGACCAGCGACGGATCGCCGGCGCCGTGTGTCTTGCCGAAGGAGTGGCCGCCGGCGATCAGCGCGACGGTCTCTTCGTCGTTCATCGCCATGCGGGCGAAGGTCTCGCGGATGTCCTTGGCCGCGGCAACCGGGTCCGGCTTGCCGTTCGGGCCTTCCGGATTGACGTAGATGAGGCCCATCTGCACCGCGCCGAGCGGCTCGGCGAGCTGGCGTTCGCCGCTGTAGCGCTCATCACCCAGCCACGTGCCTTCGGGACCCCAATAGAGCTCTTCCGGCTCCCAGACGTCGGCGCGGCCGCCGGCGAAGCCGAAGGTCTTGAAGCCCATCGATTCCAGCGCGACGTTGCCGGCGAGAACCATCAGGTCGGCCCAGGAGAGCTTGCGGCCGTATTTCTGCTTGATCGGCCACAGCAGCCGGCGCGCCTTGTCGAGGTTGGCGTTGTCGGGCCAGCTGTTGAGTGGTGCGAAACGCTGCTGGCCGGCTCCGGCGCCGCCACGGCCGTCGGTGATGCGGTAGGTGCCCGCGCTGTGCCAGGCCATACGGATCATGAGACCGCCATAGTGACCGAAGTCGGCGGGCCACCACTCCTGCGAGTCCGTCATCAGCGCGGTCAGGTCCTTGACGACCGCGTTAAGGTCGAGCGTCTTGAATTCCTTGGCATAGTCGAATTCGTCGCCCATCGGATCGGACAGGCCGGAATTCTTGTGCAGCATCTCGATGCTGAGCTGAGTTGGCCACCAATCGCGGTTCGCTGGCACGCGTTTTCCACCCGAAAACGGGCACTTCGAAGTGTCGTCCATGAATACCTCCTCTGGTGGCGTCGAACTCGCGCCTTTGACCAGGTAGAACCACTCTAAGCGTCGCGTCCTATCAGGTAAAGTTGACTTTAATGATCGCTGCGATAGGATTTTCTGATGATAAACCTGACGCTGCGCCAGCTCCGGTATTTCGACGCCCTGGCGCGTCACGGCCATTTCGGCCGCGCGGCTGAGTCCTGCTCCATCTCGCAACCGGCCTTGTCGATGCAGATCAAGGAGTTGGAGGAGACGCTCGGCGGCCTGCTGCTGGAGCGCAGCGCCCGGCAGGTGGCGCTGACCCGGTTCGGCGAGGAGCTCGCGCAACGCGTTCGCGACATTTTGCGCTCGGTCGATGAGCTCGGCGATTTCGCCCGCGCCTCGCAGGATCGCTTCGCCGGTCGCCTGCGCATCGGCATGATCCCGACGATCGCGCCGTATCTGCTGCCCACCATCACCAAGAATCTCACGCGCATGCATCCGGAGCTCGACATCCGCGTGCGCGAGACCATGACGCCGCGATTGATCCAGGAGCTGGTGGAAGGGCGGCTCGACACCGCCATCGTGGCCCTGCCGGTGTCCGAGCCTTCGCTCACCGAGGTCGCACTGTTCGAGGAGAAATTCCTGCTGGTCCGGCCGAGCGCGGATGAGGGGACCCCGGCGCCGTCGCGCGAGATGATGCGCGAGATGCGGCTGTTGCTGCTCGAAGAGGGACACTGCTTCCGCGATCAGGCGCTGTCGTTTTGCAACATGCAGTCGGCGCCGCCGCGCGAGATGCTGGATGCCAATTCGCTGTCGACGCTGGTCCAGATGGTCAGCGCCGGCATCGGGGTCACGCTGATCCCGGAGATGGCCGTGCCGGTGGAGACGCGATCGGCGTCGGTCTCGCTCGCGCGCTTCCTCGATCCGCAGCCATCCCGCACCATCGGCATGGTCTGGCGCAAGACCAGCCCGTTGGCGCGGCAGCTGCTGCAAATCTCCGAAGTGGTGTGCCTGTCGGCCGGCAAGGTGCGCGCACGCCCATCTGCGCGCAGCCAGCGGGCCTGAGGCTCCAATGTCGCACCCGATCATCCGTTCCGCCCGCGCCGACGAATACGACGAGGTCGGCCGCGTCTGGATGGAGAGCTGGGTCTCGACCGGCCTCGGCGAGGCCAGCGACTTTCTGCTCGCCAATCTCCGCGCGCGCATCCGACGCGAGATCGAGAACGGCTGGAGCCTGTTCGTCGCCGATGATCGCGGCACCATCGCCGCCATGCTGGCGCTGCATGTGCCAAAACTCTATCTCGACATGCTGTTCGTCGCGCCCGACTATCAGGGTCAATCGCTCGGGCGAAAGCTGCTCGCCTTCACGCGCACGCAAATGCCCGACGAGATGCACCTGCGCTGCGTGCGCGAGAACGAAAAAGCCTGGCGCTGGTACGAGCGCGAAGGTTTCGTGTTCGAGAAGCAAGAGATCGAGCCAGCGAACGGGTTCATGATGAAATATTACCGGTGGAAGCGGCAGCGACCAACCGGATAGACCACGACCTCCGGGTGCAGCTTGCGGTTGTCACCGTCCTAATCTAGGGTGGCGTGATCGATATTCTCCCGCTGCTGATGCCATGGAATCCATGATTCGATTTGCTGCTTCCGCGATCGTTTTGCTGTCTTCTCTAGCTCTGGCAGCAGCTCAAACTCCTCCTGCAACCACCGCGCCACCCACGCCTCCCTCAAAGCCGACCGTCAAGAAAGCGGCGACGAAGCCGAAAGCTGCGGCAGTCAAACCAGCCGAGCAGATGAACAGCGGTCCGTGCCGTCTCGGCGTAATCTCGGTAATCGGCGAGCATTACTCCGTACAGAAGTTCGGCGTGACAATCTTCGAGGCGGAAGCAAAGGAGGTCCCGATCGACTGGGGCCTCGATGATCTCGTTTTCGCGCGCGTGCGGGCGGCAACGAACAACGATTCCTCGATACGCAGGATCGCTTATCCCAAGGGCGCCTTCGATCCCTTCTATCATGCGAAGGCGATCTTCATCCCGGACCCCAAAGAGACTCTGCCGGTGATCGTGAAGGGGTTCACCGGGAATGCGAATTGCGATCGCTATCTCGTCGCAACCACTTTCAAGACGAAGCTGCCGAACTCAAACATGACGCTGAACGGGATCGGCACCTACAACCAGGGGCTCGGCAGCTTGATTCGGCACTCACACCTTTTCGCCAATGTTGCGATCACGCTGATTGACGGCCGCAGCTACGAACAGATCAAGCGCCCCCTTACGGATATCGGCGCGAATCTCGCCACAAGCATGCGTCTGTTTGAAGACCCGATCACGAAGCTCGACAATTCACTGTTCCCAGATCCGCCCGAGACAGCTTCGACCAACGCGGCGTTGCGCGAGAGAACGCGTGCGCTCGTCGTAGAAAGGCTCGACCGGAACCTCCCCGGCTATCTAAAGGAAGAGTAAGCGCCTTTGTCGACACGACGCGCCAAAGGATCAAGTTTGGCTGCGCCTGCGAACACAGTCGCATTCAGCATGATCGCCCGGCTGCTCGTCATTACGCTCATCCTGTGGTGTTTTTCAACTCAGGCGCCGGCACAAGCCCAATGGGAGACGGCACAACCAACCGTCAAACAAGCCAATGGCAAGCTGACCACGCGGCGTGAAGCGACGGGCAAGCCCGCTCCCGTGGCCGGCGGCTCGTGCGACTTCGGTGTCGTCATCACCACCGGCGATGAGTTCACCGTGCAGACGACCGGCCTGACCATATTTCAGAACAAGAAGACGGTGGTCCCGATCCCAGGCTGGGGACTGAGCGATCTGATCTTCGCGCGGACTCGCGCCGCGATCCCTGCCGGCGCGTCCGTTCTTCCGGCGAAATTTCCTCCCCACGATGAGTCAAAGGACACGTTGAAAGATAGGTTGGTCCGCGATCCCAACGCGGAGCTGGCCGGATACATGCGCGAGGCCGTGAAAGGAACGAATTGCCGGCACTACATCCAGATCCTCAATGCAATCAGTCCGATCGGGTCATCAAGCTATACGGTCCGCGGCTTCGGCATCCTCAACCAGGATGTGGTGCTCGGGCGTCGCATCTTTCTCCACGCCCTGGCGTTTATCCGTATCTTTGACGGGCGCGCCTTTGCCATCGTCAGACAGAGCTCTGCGCTGATCAACCTGGATCATTCGCTGGCGGTGCAGAGGTTTTTGGGCAAGCTCGTCGGCGGCCCTTATCGCGAGTTGCCCGCAGAATCGTTTCCAACGCGCCCTGAAGATGCCGCCGACAATCCCGCACTGCGCGACGGCGTGCGCGCCATGCTGGCGGAAAGCCTCGACAAGACGTTGCCGCTTTTGCTTGGACGTCGACCAGCAGCACGCCAAAGCGACACTGAACAACGTTGACCCACATGTCGTTTACGCTGGTTGGCATCGACCCAGGCGTAGTGCGTTGCGGATACGCGGCAAACGCGGCATGAATTGCACGCTGCTAGCCTTCCGCCGATGAAAGGTTCCCGCCATGATCAAGCTCTATTGGTCGCCCCGCTCGCGCTCGTTCACGACGCTCTGGCTGATGGAAGAGAGCGGCCTGCCCTATGAGCGCGTGCTGACCGACATCTCGACCGGCGCGCAAAAGGCGCCGGATTTCCTCAGGGTCAATCCGATGGGGAAAGTGCCGGCGCTCAGCGACGGCGATGCAGCCCTTGGCGAGGCCGCGGCCATTTGCGCCTACATCGCCGACCGCTACCCCGAGACGAAGCTCGCACCCGCCGTGACCGACCCGCGCCGCGCGCGCTATCTGCAATGGCTGTTCTTCTCCCCGGGCTGCATCGAACCTGCCATCATCCAGATCTTCACCAAGATCGAGATCCCGACCTCGACCGCGGCCTGGGGCAGCGCGACGCAGGTGTTCGACGTTCTGGACGCTGCGCTCGCCGAGGGGCCGTGGATTCTCGGCGAAGAATTTTCGGCCGCCGACGTCACGATCGGCTCGGGCCTGAATTTCGCGGTGCGCCTGTTCAAGATGGTGCCGTCGCGCCCCGCGTTCGATGCCTATCTCGCACGCTGCATGGCACGTCCCGCTTTCCAGCGCGCGGAGAAGATCGCCGCGGGTTAGACGAACTCTCGTAGGGTGGGCAAAGCGAAGCGTGCCCACGTCATGTATCTATTGCGATCACGCAGAGATGGTGGGCACGTCGCTTGCGCTCCTTTGCCCACCCTTGTATTAGCGCGCCGGATTAGAATGGCCTGGTTCCGTGAGGAATGGCCCAGCCCGGGTGGCCGCCCGAGCTGGGCCGCCGATCGATCGGATCGATGCCCACCGAAGCCTTGAGGGCTGCGTTTTGTAGCAAGATCGCGGTCGGCACTTCATCGGGACCCGCATGGTTGAACGAACTTCAGGTTCGCATCACAAGGGAGGGTCGAGGAAGATGGCCAAACGTAACACGATCTGTGCTGGAATCGATACCAGCAAAGATAAGCTCGACGTGGCGCTCGATGGCAGTTCGGAGGAGCTGCAGGTCAAGAACACGGCGGAAGGCCACCAGGAGCTGGTGGAGTGGCTGAAGCGCCACAAGGTCAAGCGGGTTGGGATCGAGGCAAGCGGTGGTTACGAGCAGGCGGCGGTCGCCGAACTGCGACGCCAGCGGTTTGTCGTCATCGTGTTTCAGCCGATCCAGGTCCGCGCCTATGCCACGTTCCATTTGCAACGGGCCAAGAACGACAAAATGGATGCCGCATTGATTGCGGCCTGCACCGCCGCGGTCAAGAAGATCCATCCCGCTCCAGACCCCCGGCTGCAGCCTTTTGCCGTGCATCTGACGATGATCGACCAGATCAAGGAGGACATCGCAAAGCTCAAGAATCGGCTGGAGAGCTGCCCTGACGAACGTATCCAGAAGTTCTGGAAGGAGCAGATCGCTCTGTTGGCCAAGCACAGACGAGCCGAGTTCAAGGCCCTGGTGGCAGCGATCCGCAAGCATCGCGATCTCGCCGCACGGCTCGATCTGATCTACAGCGTTGGCGGCAGCGGCTTGCCGACCGCGGTTGCCATCTTGATCAGGATGCCCGAGATCGGTCAGATCACCCGCGAGCAAGCCGCAGCCCTCACCGGGCTTGCGCCGTACGATGACGACAGCGGCAAGCATGTCGGCGCCCGCAGGATTGACGGCGGACGCCAGCGCTTGCGTCAGGCGCTCTACACCGCAGCTCTTCCGGCATCCTTCCGCTGGAATCCGCAGCTCATGGCCCTGTACAGCCGGCTGATCGCCGCCGGCAAGGGCCACAAGCGCGCGCTGGTCGCCTGTGCCAGGAAGCTGATCGTCATCATCAACGCCGTCGTCGCCCGCGGAACACCGTGGGTCGCCGAACCGCCCAGAACCGCGAGTGTGTCCGTCACCTGATCTCGTTTCTTTGTTCGATCAGGCGACCGTTTCTTCGTCCCGACCTGCCGTCAAGACGACGCCGCGCGCCGCGGCCGTCAAGGATGGCCGTCGCGCTCGTCTCACCTCACGTCGACTGCCGCCAGGCCACGCCTTGACGGCCGCAAGCACGGCGTCATGCTCGCGGAAATCGGGCGTGCTTTAATGGTTGCTACGGCGTCGTCATATCAGGCTACTCGCGGACGCCTCAGTCGGGCGTCTTCAAATCGTCAGGCCTCGGCATCAGGACGATGTTGTAGCCGGAATCGACATAGTGGATCTCGCCGGTCACGCCGCCGGAGAGATCCGACAGCAGATACAGCGCCGAGCCGCCGAGCTCGTCGAGCGTGACGCCGCGGCGAAGCGGCGAATGCTTCTGCATGAAGGCGAACATCGCGCGCGCCTCGCCGATGCCGGAGCCGGCGAGCGTCCGGATGGGGCCCGCCGAGATCGCGTTGACGCGGATGCCGCGCGGTCCGAAATCGGAGGCGAGATAGCGCACGGAGGCTTCCAGCGCCGCCTTGGCCACGCCCATCACGTTGTAGTTCGGCATCGCGCGCTCGGAGGCGCCGAAGGTCAGCGTGATCATGCTGCCGCCCTCCGTCATCAGTTCGGCGGCGCGCTTCGCCACTTCCGTGAACGAGAAGCACGAGATCACCATGGTGCGTGAAAAGTTCTCGCGGCTGGTGTCGGCGTAGCGGCCCTTCAGCTCGTTCTTGTCGGCAAAGCCGATGGCGTGGATGACGAAATCGAGCTTGCCCCATTTTTCACGGAGCACATCGAAGGTCGCATCGACGCTGGCGATGTCCTCGACGTCGCACGGCAGCACCAGATCGACGCCGAGCTGCTCCGCCAGCGGCTTGACGCGCTTGCCGAGGGCCTCGCCCTGGAAGGTGAAGGCAAGCTCGGCGCCGTGGGCATGCAGCGTCTTCGCCATGCCCCAGGCGATCGAATGATCATTGGCGATGCCCATGATCAAACCGCGCTTACCTTTCATCAGACCTTCCATCTCGCGATTACCTTCCGCTTAGGTCATGCTCGGGCTTCCACGCCCTTCCAAACCTAGTCCCAATACGTGGATGGCCGGGACAAGCCCGGCCATGACGAGAAAATCAACAGTACGCCAACAACGACGTCACGCATCCAACCGGCTGAACACCAGCGTGGCGTTGGTGCCGCCGAAGCCGAAGGAGTTCGACAGCACGGTGCCGATCTTGACGTTGTCGATGCGCTTGCGCACGATCGGCATGTCGGCGAAGACAGGGTCGAGCTCCTGGATATGCGCGCTCTCGCAGATGAAGCCGTTATTCATCATCAGCAGCGAGTAGATCGCCTCCTGCACGCCGGTGGCGCCCAGCGAGTGGCCGGTCAGCGCCTTGGTCGCCGAGATCGGCGGGCACTTCTCTCCACTTCCGAACACGCGGCGGAGCGCGTCGATCTCCGGCGGATCGCCGGCCGGGGTCGAGGTCGCGTGCGGATTGATGTAGTCGACCTTGGTCTTCACCGTCGACATCGCCATGCGCATGCAGCGCTCGGCGCCTTCGCCTGAAGGTGCGACCATATCGTAGCCGTCCGAGGTCGCGCCGTAGCCGACGATCTCGCCGTAGATGCGGGCGCCGCGCGCCTTGGCATGTTCGAGCTCTTCCAGCACCAGCACGCCGGCGCCGCCGGCGATGACGAAGCCGTCGCGGTTGACGTCGTAGGGACGCGAGGCCGTGGCCGGCGTGTCGTTGTATTTCGAGGACATCGCGCCCATGGCGTCGAACAGCACGGAGAGCGACCAGTCCAGTTCCTCGCAGCCGCCGGCGAAGATGACGTCCTGCTTGCCGATCTGGATCGTCTCATAGGCGTTGCCGACGCAATGGTTCGACGTCGCGCAGGCCGAGGAGATCGAATAGTTCACGCCCTTGATCTTGAACCAGGTCGCAAGCGTCGCGGAGGCCGTGGACGACATCGCCTTCGGCACTGCGAAAGGTCCGACGCGCTTCGGTCCCTTGGTGCGGGTGATGTCGGCGGATTCGACGATGGTACGGGCGGACGGGCCGCCGGAGCCCATGATGATGCCGGTGCGAATGTTGGAGACTTCGTCAGGCGACAGACCGGAATCCTGGATCGCCTGCTCCATCGCGACGTGATTCCACGCCGCGCCCTGGCCGAGGAAACGCATCGCGCGGCGGTCGACCACCGTGGCAGGATCGAGCGTCGGCGCGCCCTGTACCTGCGAACGGAAGCCGAGCTCGGCATATTTCTCAGCCCGCGAAATGCCCGACTTCGCCTCGTGAAGGCTCGCAAGCACTTCCTGGGTGTTGTTTCCGATCGACGAGACGATGCCCATCCCGGTGACCACAACCCGCCTCATGACAGCCTCGCCTCAATCGTTGTTGTCTTGGTGATGCGCTCAGCCCAGGCTCGTGCCCTGCTTGAACAGGCCGACCTTCAAGTCCTTGGCGCGATAAATAATCTGGTCATCGACCGAAAGCCACCCGTCGGCGATACCGAGCACCAGCTTTGAACGCATCACGCGTTTGATATCGACGTTGTACACAACCTTGCGCGCCTCGGGCAGCACCTGGCCGCTGAACTTCAGCTCGTTCAGGCCAAGCGCGCGACCACGACCTTCGCCCCCGGTCCAGCCCAGGTAAAAGCCGACCATTTGCCACAGCGCGTCGAGGCCGAGGCAGCCGGGCATCACCGGATCGTTCTTGAAGTGGCAGCCGAAGAACCAGAGGTCGGGCTTCACGTCGAGTTCGGCGCGCACCAGCCCCTTGCCGAACTCGCCGCCATTGTCGTTGATGTCAGTGATGCGGTCGAACATCAGCATCGGCGGCAACGGCAGCTGGGCATTGCCCGGGCCGAACATCTCGCCGCGGCCACAGGCCAGCAGATCTTCATATTCGTAACCGTTGCGCCTGTTCAGCATGCACGAGCCTCTGTTTGAATTCCGATTGAGCGGCGCTTTTTGGCGAAAATGGGCCCCGTCTCGGTCGGAGAGCAACGCCAATTGCCACTGTCAGGCGCTGCGCCCGCATGCCCCGGATGGACTGCGGACCGGGCTTCGATGCCCGGCTGCGCCAAAATCGGCTAAGCGGAACCGCGCGCTCTCTAACACAGGCTATTTCGGGTAGCAAAGCGCATCCATGAAGGTAAAATGACGCGATCCCGCTCCGGTTCCAAGCCTGATTAGAACCCCTCTAGTTGCGAGAAACTTGCATCTGCATCTTTCTGTTCTTATATTGCTGAGAGATATTGTTCACGCGTGCCCGAAATCTGGAAATGAGCGAGAATACTGCGCCCCATCACGACGACGACGTCCACTCCGCGGCCCTGCTGTCCGGCCGCCAGCCGGCTCTCACCGGCTGCCCCTGGCACGACGTCAACGAAATGCTCCAGTCCGCCGGGCTCCGTCCGACGCGTCAGCGCATGGCACTGGGCTGGCTGTTGTTCGGCAAAGGTGCTCGCCACCTCACGGCTGAAATGCTTTATGAGGAAGCCACACTGGCCAAGGTTCCGGTGTCGCTGGCGACCGTGTACAACACGCTGAACCAGCTCACCGATGCCGGCCTGCTCCGCCAAGTCAGCGTCGACGGCACCAAGACCTATTTCGACACCAACGTCACCACCCACCATCACTACTACCTCGAGAACAGCCATGAGCTGGTCGACATCGAGGATCCGCATCTGGCGCTGTCCAAGATGCCGGAGGTGCCGGAGGGTTACGAGATCGCGCGCATCGACATGGTCGTGCGCCTGCGCAAGAAGCGCTGAACCTCACAACTCTATCGTCGTCCCGGCGAACGCCGGGACCCATACCGCGTGATCCCTCAATGAGGCACGCTGGCTGACGCCTTCCAAAACAATTTAACCCTGTGGTTATGGGTCCCGGCGTTCGCCCTAGGGCATGCACATATCTGGTGCGGCGGATTGACTCGGGTTCGCCCTGGGGGTTCCAGAATCGGAGATCTATGTGATTCCTATTGCGGCACTCCATGGTTTGGACGGGGGTGCTGCGATGTTGTCACGGATTGACTGGACGCTGGGCCGGTTCGGGGATCGTCGTCTCGATAAAGGGGGGCGGCGCTCGCTGAACGCATGGTTGCGGGCAAAACTGTCTGCCTTCGGCAGCTCTCCAGGGGGAACCGCGCGCTGGAAGTGCGGTTCAACCGCTTTCTTGGCCATGACAAGGTGACGGTGGATCGGATCATCGAAAGCTGGAGCAATAGCACGGGCCCTGCCGTGGAAGGCCGCCACGTGCTGGCCATCCAGGACACCAGCGAGATCCACTTCAACACCACGCCGCAACGCCGGCGCGGGCTCGGAGAAATCGGCAAAGGCAATAACCACGGCGTGCTGCTGCACCCGCTGCTGGCTGTGGACGCCGACGACGGCAGCTGTCTTGGGCTTTTGAGCGGGCAGATATGGACGCGCGCAGGTCGCCGCACGACCTCGCATGATGATCGGGAATTATCGGACAAGGAATCGCAACGCTGGATATCGACTGCCGTGGCGGCAAGGCCGCTGCTCACCAAGGCCGCGGCGGTGACGGTGCTGGGTGACCGCGAGAGCGATATTTTTGCCCTTTATGCCAGCTCGGCCAAGCAACATTTCCACGTCATCGCGCGCAGCATGCATGATCGCAAGCTTGCCGACCGCAGCAGCCTGTATGAGGCCAGCGATGCCATGGCCGCGGTGGACCAGCGTATGATCCAACTGCCTGCGCGCGCCGCGCGGCCGGCTCGCCTGGCCCACCTCGAACTTCGCTTTGGCGCAATCGAGCTCGCCCGCCCGCAGAATAAGTTCTTGCACCATCTGCCGAAAAGCTTGCCGCTGGCGGTGGTCGATGTGCGCGAGATTAACGCCGAAACCGGCATAGAGCCGCTGCACTGGCGGCTTCTCACCTCTCACGAGGTCACCAGCATCGAGGACGCCTGGCGCATCGTCCAATGGTACAAGCAGCGCTGGATCATCGAGCAGTTCTTCCGCATCCTGAAGACACAAGGCCTCAAGCTCGAAGACAGTCAGATCGGATCCGCCGATCGGCTTCTCAAGCTGGTTGCGATCGCCGCCAAGGCGGCCGTCATCACCATCCAGCTTCTGCAGGCCCGCAATGGTGGTCGCCAGCCCATTCTCGCGGCCTTCGACAACGGCCAAATTGGCGCGCTCACAGCCCTCAACCGGCAACTCGAAGCCGCGAGCAAGCGACTAAAGAACCCACATCCGCCCGATAGTCTCGCTTGGGCCGCCTGGATCATCGGCCGTCTCGGCGGGTGGGATGGCTACCCATCGTCCAAGCCGCCGGGCCCGATCACCTTCAAAAACGGCCTCGAATACTTCAACGCCGTCGCAGCAGGATGGAGCCTCAGAGATATGTGCATGCCCTAGGGCGTTCGCCGGGACGACGGCAGCGTCAATTCACCTGCTCGTCCGAATACACGCCCCAGAGGCGCTCCTGCTGGATCCAGCCGTCAAAACCGTTGCCGGTGACGCGGCACCAGTTTGCAGCGCACTTCTTTACCTGCGTGACGACGCCGGCCTGGAGTCTTGCTGCAACCGCGCTGTCGAGGTCGGCGCGATCGTAGATCGGGGCGAGGTCGTCCTTGTGCTTCATGGTGACGACCGCGGTGCGGCGGCCCGACAGCAACGAGTGATAGACCCAGCCCTCGGCGCCTTCGGAATCGCGCACCCGGCGCCAATTCTCGAACTCGGCGGTGATTTCCACCGGCAGGCCCGAACGGGTGTAGACCCAGGCCACGTCATTGTCCTTGGTCGGGCCGGCGCGGACGTTCACATGATCCGATTTGAGGCTGACATAGCGCGGCACCGGCAGGCCGCTGGCGGTCTGGGGCGTCGTATCCTTGGCCGAATGCGAGGGGCCGACCGAAGCGCTCAACCAGGTGCAAACGAGCGCCATCACCGAACAAAAACGCCCCAACGCCATCAACCCGTCTCCTGTCGAAGACCCGGCCCGAGCCGGGTCCTCACCCCAAATTCCAAAACCTGCCGCGCAACCCCCTGACCCGCCCCACGCGGGTGTTCCCAAGCCTTGACCCGTGGTTCTTGTCTTGGCCCGGCCTTCTGCTAGAGAGGACGGGCACTTGAACAACCAGTTTGCCCCGATTTTTCCGGCCGGAAATATCGGGAGAGCTTGAAGGAAACGCCGGGGACGGACACGGCAAGGGCAGTGTCGAACAACCGGGTTAATGAGACCTCAACGACCGGCCTTTGGCGACAGAGGCGGCTTGCGACGCCTCATGAGAGCAGGACATGTCGGTGAAGAAAAAGCCCCTCGTCGTGGTGACGCGCAAGCTGCCGGATTCGATCGAGACGCGGATGCGCGAATTGTTCGACGCGCGGATCAATCTCGAGGACACGCCGATGTCCGCCGACCAGATCGCGGAAGCCGCACGCACCGCCGACGTGCTGGTTCCGACCGTCACCGACCATATCAGCGCCGACATCATCAACCAGCCCGACTGCAAGCTGCGGCTGATCGCCAATTTCGGCAACGGCGTCGATAATATCGACGTCGAGGCCGCGCATGCTCGCGGCATCACCGTCACCAACACGCCGAAGGTCCTGACCGAGGACACCGCCGACATGACCATGGCGTTGATCCTCGCCGTGCCCAGGCGGATGATCGAAGGCGCCTCGATCCTGACCGAAGGAAAACCCTGGCCGGGCTGGTCGCCGACCTGGATGCTCGGCCACCGCATCGGCGGCAAGCGGCTCGGCATCATCGGCATGGGCCGCATCGGCCAGGCGGTGGCGCGCCGCGCCCGCGCCTTCGGCCTGCAGATCCACTATCACAACCGCCGTCCCGTCGCGCCGAAGATCGCCGAGGAGTTAGGGGCGACCTATTGGGAAAGCCTCGACCAGATGCTGGCGCGGATGGACATCATCTCGGTGAACTGTCCGCACACGCCGGCGACCTATCATTTGCTCTCGGCGCGGCGGCTGAAGCTGATCCGCAAGGACGCCTACATCGTCAACACCGCGCGCGGCGAGGTGACCGACGAGGACACGCTGATCAAGCTGATCGAAGGCGGCGAGATCGGGGGCGCCGGGCTCGACGTCTACGAGCACGAGCCCGCGGTCAACCCGAAGCTGGTGCGGCTTGCCAAGGCCGGCAAGGTGACGCTGTTGCCGCATATGGGCTCGGCCACGATCGAAGGCCGCGTCGAGATGGGCGAGAAGGTGATCATCAACATCCGCACCTTCCTCGACGCCCACAAGCCGCCGGATCGCGTGCTGCCGAGCATGCTCTGAGGTTTCACTGCCACCTCTACTCGCGGTGGATGCTCAAATCGTCGAACACCGGCCCGTCGCCATTGAGCGGGTTGGCCGGATCGCGCTCGTAGCGCAGCGTCTCGAAGCGCATCGCGCGCGCATCGATCATCAGGAGGCGGCCGACCAGGCCGTCGCCGAAACCGACGATCTCGCGGATCGCCTCCATCGCCATCATCGATCCCAGCACGCCCGCCAGCGCACCCATGACGCCGGCTTCCGCGCAGGCCGGAACGGTACCCGGCGGCGGCGCCTCCGGAAACAGGCAGCGATAGGTCGGATTGAATTCGCCCTGCTCGTTGGTCTCGTGCGCGCGGATGGTGGTGAGCGAGCCGTCGAAGGTGCCGAGCGCCGCCGTGATCAGCGGCCGCTTCGCGAAGAAGCAGGCGTCCGAGACCAGATAGCGCGTCGAGAAATTATCGGAGCCGTCGAGCACGAGGTCGTAGTCGCCGATCAGGCTGAGCGCATTGTCGGCATTCAGCCAGGTGGCGTGGCCGACGAAACGTACATGCGGATTGAGCGCCGCAATCCGCTCGGCCGCGCTCTCGACCTTGTGCCGGCCGATATCGGGCGTGGTGTGGATCACCTGGCGCTGCAGGTTGGACAGCGACACCACGTCGTCATCGACCACGCCGAGTGTGCCGATACCGGCGGCGGCCAGATACATCAGCGCCGGCGCGCCGAGCCCGCCGGCACCGACCACCAGCGCGGAGGCCCGCTTCAGCGCGGCCTGGCCCGGGCCGCCGACGTCGCGCAGCACGATATGACGGGCATAGCGTTCGAGTTCGTCCGGGCTCAGCATCGTCGTACGCCTCTCCTACCAAGCCGTCGCTTTCACTCCTCATGGTGAGGAGGCGCAAAGCGCCGTCTCGAACCATGCAGGCCCCGATCTCGCCGCGGCCATCCTTCGAGACGCGGCCTTGAGGCCGCTCCTCAGGATGAGGACCTGAGTACGCGGCTCGACCTTAGGCCTGAACCACTGCTACATTGTTCGCGACCAACGAGATGTGCTTGAATGACATTGCGTTCAATGGGCTGGCTGGATTTGTCATGAGATCGATGCTTGCGGCAACACTGATGTTTGCGTCTGCCACAGGCGCGAACGCCCAGATGACGACGCCGCAGATCCCCGGTACCAAGCCGAAGCCGGTCCAGATCGTGCCGATCCGGCCACCCGCAATGCAGACGCCGTCGGCGACGGCGGATGCGATGGCGCAGGCGGAGCGGCTGTCGCTGCAATCCGACCTCGCCTGGGTCGGCCAATACAACGGCGCCATCACCGGCGACGCCAGCGCGCGGCTGGTCACCGCCATCAAGGAATACCAGAAGGCCAAGGGCGGCAAGCCGACCGGCGTGCTCAATCCGCTGGAGCGCGCCGCGCTGGCCGAGACGGCGCGAAAGAAGCAGGACGGCGTCGGCTGGAAGATCGTGACGGAGCCGACCAGCGGCGCCCGGCTCGGCATCCCCTCGAAACTGGTGCCGCAGCAGGCGAGCGACGCCAACGGCTCGAAATGGACCTCGCCGACTGGAACCGTGCAGGTGCTGCTCAGCCGCCGCAAGGAGGCGAACCCGACCACGGCAAAACTCGCGGAGCTTGAGAAGGAGCCGTCCGGGCGCAAGGTCGATTACACCGTGGTGAAGCCGGATTTCTTCGTGCTGTCGGGTTTGCAGGGCCTGAAGAAATTTTACGTCCGCGGCACCTTTAGAGGCGACGAGGTCCGCACCATGACAATCCTCTACGACCAGGCGACCGAGAACACGGTCGAGCCGGTCGTGATCGCGATGTCGAGCGCGTTCAATGCATTTCCGCCAGGCCCGCAGGCCGGGCCGCCGCCCCGCAAGACCGTCGAGTACGGCACCGGCCTCGTCGTCAGCGACGACGGCGCGATCGTCACCGACCGGCTCGTCACCGACAACTGTCTTGCCATCACGATCGCCGGCTATGGCAGCGCCGATCGCCTCGCCGAGGACAAGGAGCGCGGTCTCGCACTCCTGCATATCTACGGCGCGCGCGGCCTGAAGCCGTTCAGCCTCGCTGGCGGCGCGGCAAGGACGAACGTGGATGTCGTCGGCATCGCCGATCCGCAGAGCCAGGGTGGCGCGGCCGGCGTGTCGAGCATCAAGGCCGCGCTGGCGCCGGTCCCGAGCAGCGATTCCGTGCTGTCCCCACCGCCGGCGGTCGGGGTATCCGGGGGTCCGGCGATCGATGGCGACGGCAAGTTCGCCGGCATTGCGCTGTTGAAGCCGGCGATGGTCGCGGGGCCCGCGACATCGGTGCCGGCGTCACAGGCGGTGATGGTGTCCGCGGAAACGGTGCGCGATTTCCTGAAGGCGAACGAGGTCACAGCGAACGGCACCTCGACGGATGCAAAAGCTGCCGTCGTGCGCGTGATCTGCGTCCGGAAGTAGGTCTAACGCCAACTCTCGTGTCCCGGACGCGGTGCGGCGCGTAGTGCCGCGCCGCTGAGCCGGGACCCATGCTTCCTCAAATTCCGTGCAAGTGGCTTTCTGGGCCCCGGCTCAGCAGCGCATCACTAGCGTGCTGCGCTTTGTCCGGGGCACGAGCTCAACCGAGCCGCGAGCATCATCACACGTACGACTACTGGTCCAGTAATGGTACGGATTAGCTGGCTATCCCTATTCCGCCATCATCGTTGCTGCTGATTCGGACCTCCGCGATCCCCCTTTGGATCGGGCCGGCACGTCCTGAGCTAGAAGGCTCAGCATCGAGATCGATGCACGTTCGCGTGGCGTATTCCTGACCCAAGCATTCCAAAGGATTGATCTTCAAATGCACACGATCGTACTGGCCACCCAAAAGGGTGGCAGCGGCAAGAGCACGCTCGCCATCGGCCTCGCGCTCGCGGCCAAGCAGGCCGGCTTCACCGTCCGCCTGATCGAGACCGACCCGCAGGGCACCCTGTCGAACTGGCAGCGCCGCCGCACCGCCGATGATCTCGTCGTCGAGCCGATCTATCACGCCGCCGACATCGAGCCGCGCCTGAAGATGCTGGCTGACAGCGGCCTGCAGCTTGCGATCGTCGACACCGCCGCCGGCCTCAGCGCCGCGACCACCGCTGCAATCCGCCATTCCGATCTCTGCCTGATCCCGGCCCGCCCGAGCGTCGCCGACATCGAGGCGACCGTCTCGACGCTCAGCGTCGCACGCGCCTGGAAGCGGCCCTACAGCTTCGTGTTGAACCAGACGCCGATCCGCGGCCAGCGCATCGACAACGCCGCCAACACCCTCGCCGAGGAAGCGGCGCTCGATCTTTCTGACGTGCTCGCGCGCCCGCTGATCGTGATGCGCAACGATCACCAGGACTCGCTCGCGAACGGCCGTGCGGTGAGCGAATTCGCGCCGAACGGCAAGTCGGCGGACGAGATCCGCGGCCTCTGGCGCTGGATCGAAACCCGGCTCGAGCTAAGTGCCACGACCAATGTCCAGATCGACCAGGTGATATCGGCTGCGGGCGGCATGCTGCATGTCGCTGCCGAGCTTTCGGCGGACGAGACCACGACACTGGCGTCCTGAGCGGGGCGATCGCTCAGACGGCAGCCGGCCCTTCACCATCCCGAAGGGCCCCAGCGACGAAGCAATCCGGCCACCAGCCCGGCCGGATTGCTTCGCTTCGCGTTTTTTGACCCCCATCCATCCGTCGCGCCCCGGGCAAAAGCGCGAAGCGCGGCTTCGCGCAGGTGTCCCGGGCATCCACGTCTTGGCAACAGGGAAGAAGAACGTAGATGGCCGGGACAAGCCCGACCATGACGTTGGGCATGCATTAGCCTTCAATCGCAGATCTGTTGCCCAACCAGGCCTCCCGCCGCACGATCCATTTCTCGGACTTCGATTGCCCGTCGTGATGGGCGAGCTCGATGAAGCCGACGAATTCCGCGCCGGTCTTCTGCTTGACCCGACGCGAGGCTTCGTTGGTCGCGGCGTTGCAGACGTAGAAATGATCGAGGCCGAGCGTGAGGAAGGCAAAATCGTTCACCGCGGCGATGGCTTCCGTCATCAGTCCGCGCCGCCAGTAAGGCTCCGCCAGCCAGAAGCCGCGATTGCCTTTCGGGCCTTCTGCACGGGGCCGCAGATGAATGTTTCCAATCGCCTCGCCGTCCCCCTCCTTGAGCACCAGAACCCAGAGATGGATGTCGTCGCCGGCTGAGATCTTGTCGAACTGCATCCTGACAAACGTCTCCGCTCCGTCGGCGGGATACGGCCACGGCACGACCATCGAGAGATGCCGGATGATATTCCAATTGTCGAAATGGCGCTGGATCGCCGGCACGTCTGACAGCGCCAGCGGACGCAGGATCAGCCGTTCGGTTTCAAGCTGCGGCGTCGGCATGGATTTCTACTTCTGACATTTCTGACACCAGAAGGTGGACCGGCCATTCTGCGTAAACCGCTTGACCGTGCCACCGCACCCCGGCGTCGTGCATTTCTCGCCTTCGCGGTCGTAGACCTTGAACGAGTGCTGGAAATAGCCGAGCTCGCCCGAGGTCTGGCGATGGTCGCGCAAGGACGAGCCGCCGGCCTTGATGGCGTCGTTCAGCACGGTGTGGATCGCACTTACCAATCGCTTCGCATGATCGGTCGGCTCGCCGCCGCCAACGCCCTTGCGACCCTTGGTCGCGAGCGTCGCCGCGATCCGGCGCGGCGACAGATGCGAGCGATGCAGGGCTTCGCAGACATAGATGTTGCCGAGCCCCGCCACCACGCGCTGGTCGAGCAGCGCGGCCTTCAGGCTGGTGGCCTTGCCTTCGCAGGACCGCGCCAGCATCGCGGCGTCGAATTCGTTGCCGAGCGGCTCGGGGCCGAGGCCGCGCAGCAGCGGCTCCTCGTCGAGTGCGTTACGCGCGATCACTTTCATGTAACCGAAACGGCGCGGGTCGTTGAAGACGATGTCGGCGCCGGAAGACATCCGAAACAGCACGTGGTCGTGCGTGGAGTCCTTACCCCTAGGATAGTGAAACTCGCCGGGAGCTGCCTCGTTGTCCGGCTTGATGACGCGGAACGAGCCCGACATGCCCAGATGCATCAGGAGCACATCGCCGGAGGCGAGATCGGCCAAGAGATATTTTGCACGGCGGCCGAGCCCCGTGACGACCTGCCCCTGAAGCCGGGCCACGAAATCCGGCTGGAACGGAAAGCGCAGGTCCGGCCGGCGGGCCTCCGCCACCAGGATTTTCGCACCCTCCATCACGGGCTGAAGGCCGCGGCGGACGGTCTCGACTTCGGGCAATTCAGGCATGGTCAGGCATTCACCTTATGAGGGCGGTGTGATAGCGCCATTGCGGCGGGCGCGCTATGGTTCGCCCAGTGGAGTAGAGTAATGGATCGGCCGGGCGAAACCACGCATTTTGGCTTCAGGGACGTCCCCCTCGGGGACAAGCAGACGCTGGTGAACGATGTGTTTCACAGCGTGGCATCGCGCTATGATTTGATGAACGATTTGATGTCCGGTGGCCTGCACCGGGTCTGGAAGGACATCATGATCACCGCGCTCGACCCGCCCAGGAGCGACCGGTCGTTCGCCTTGCTCGACGTGGCCGGCGGCACCGGTGACATCTCGTTCCGCGCCGCCAAGGCCGCGGGCCCCGGCTTCCATGCCACCGTCTGCGACATCAACACCGACATGCTGGCGGTGGGCCGCGAGCGCGCCGCGAAGCGCCATCTCGAAACCCGGGTCGATTTCGTCGAAGGCAATGCCGAAGCGCTCGCCTTCGCCGACCGCAGCTTCGACGCATATACGATCGCTTTCGGCATTCGCAACGTGCCCCGGATCGATCTGGCGCTGCGCGAGGCCTATCGCGTGCTGAAGCCCGGCAGCCGCTTTCTGTGCCTGGAATTCTCCACCGTCGAGATGCCCGGGCTCGACCGGATCTACGACCTGTTCTCGTTCAAGGTGATCCCGCCGCTCGGCCGCATGATCACGGGCGACGCCGAGTCGTACCAATATCTCGTCGAGTCCATCCGCAAGTTTCCAAAACCCAACGCCTTCGCCGACATGATCCGCGACGCCGGCTTCGCCCGCGTCAGCTGGCAGACCCTGTCCGGCGGCATCGTCGCACTGCATTCGGGCTGGCGTTTGTGATCTCTGCCTTCACCCACATTGCGCGCCTGATCCGCGCCGCGTTCGTGTTTGCGCGCGAGGGCGTGTTCGGCTCGGTCGATCCGAGCCTGGTGCCGCCGCCGGGACAGCTCGCTCTGAAGCTGGCGCGCCTCGTCGAACGGCGTGGCGTCAAGCACGGCCCGCGGATATCGCGCGCGCTGACGCGGATGGGCCCCGCCTATCTCAAGCTCGGACAATTCCTGGCCACACGCCCCGACGTCGTCGGCGTCATCATGGCGCGCGACCTCGAAAGTCTCCAGGACCGCCTGCCGCCGTTTCCGCAGGACGAAGCCGAAGCCGCGATCGCGACCTCGCTGGAGCGGCCGCTGAAGGACGTGTTTGTGAGCTTCGGCCCTCCCGTCGCGGCGGCCTCGATCGCGCAGGTGCATCGCGGCGAGGTCTTGCACGCCGGCATCCGCAAGTCGGTCGCGGTCAAGGTGCTCAGGCCCAACGTGGCCTCACGCTTCCGCCGCGACCTCTCCGATTTCTTCTTCGTCGCAAACAAAGCCGAGACCTACTCGGCCGAAGCGCGGCGGCTGCGCCTCATCGAGGTCATCAACACCATGTCGCGCTCGGTCGCCATGGAGATGGATCTGCGGCTGGAAGCTGCGGCGCTGTCAGAGATGGCGGAGAACACGCAGGGCGATCCTGATTTCCGCGTGCCGTCCGTGGACTGGGACCGCACCACGCACAACGTGCTGACGATGGAGTGGATCGACGGCATCGCGCTGAACGATCACAAGCGTCTGGCAGAATCGCAGGTCGACCTCCCCGATCTCGGCCGCAAGGTGATCCAGAGCTTCCTGCGGCACGCGCTGCGCGACGGCTTCTTCCACGCCGACATGCATCCGGGCAATCTGTTCCTCGATGACGCGGGACGACTCGTCGCAGTCGATTTCGGCATCATGGGCCGGCTCGGCATGAAGGAGCGGCGTTTTCTCGCGGAAATCCTGCTCGGCTTCATTACTCGCGATTATCGCCGCGTCGCCGAGGTGCATTTCGAGGCGGGCTACGTGCCCGCGCATCACTCGGTCGAGAACTTTGCGCAGGCGATCCGCGCCATCGGCGAGCCGATCCACAACCGCACGGCGGAAGAGATCTCGATGGCGCGGCTCTTGACGCTGCTGCTCGAGGTCACCGGCCTGTTCGACATGACGACGCGGCCCGAGCTGATCCTGCTGCAGAAGACCATGGTGGTGGTCGAGGGCGTGGCGCGCGGCTTCGATCCCAAGCTCGACATCTGGAAGATCGCCGACCCCGTGGTACGCGAATGGATCGAGCGCAATCTCGGACCCATCGGCCGGGTGCAAGGCGCGCTCGCCGGGACCGGAGACATCGCGCGCGTGCTGATGCGCCTGCCGGAGATCGCCGAGCGGTCGGTGAAGGTGCTGGAGCAGCTCGAGACCATGACGCGGGAGGGCATCAGGCTGTCGCCGGAGAGCATCGCCGCGATGGGTCGCAGCGAGGGCCGCAAGAACCGCT
The DNA here is from genome assembly GCF_002278135.3 of Bradyrhizobium ottawaense. NCBI lineage: Bacteria > Pseudomonadati > Pseudomonadota > Alphaproteobacteria > Hyphomicrobiales > Nitrobacteraceae > Bradyrhizobium > Bradyrhizobium ottawaense. The sequence continues at coordinate 81,810 of NZ_CP029425.2, forward strand.
GGCGCACCGTCGCGCTCTGGATCATCGCCGCGACCTTCATCGGGATCCTGATCGCCGTCCGGAATCTATGATTGCCAAAAGCTTGATTGCATTGCAATCACGCAAATGATATCATCGCCATCATTCCGTGCTGGAGGGCGTCATGGCAAGCCTGACCATCCGCAAGCTCGACGACGGCGTCAAAACCTATTTGCGGCTGCGCTCGGCCAAGAACCGCAGATCGGTCGAGGAAGAGGTCCGGGTCATCCTGCGGGAGCTGATCGAGGGCCGCGAGGAGCCGCTGACGCCGTTTTCGGCGCCGCCGGCAGCCTCCGTCGTCCCCACCCCTCAGCGCACCGGCGCCGTCCCTGAGGCCAGCGTCACCCTGATCATCGGCGGCGGGATCGCAGCCTATAAATCGCTCGACCTGATCCGAAGGCTGAAGGAGCGCCGCGTCGAGGTCCGCTGTGTCCTGACCAAAGCGGCGCAGCAATTCGTCACGCCGCTGGCGGTCAGCGCCCTCTCCCATGAGCGCGTCTATACCGACCTGTTCGACCCCCAGAGCGAGTTCGACGCCGGCCATATCAGGCTTGCGCGCGACTGCGACCTGATCGTGGTGGCGCCCGCGACCGCCGACTTGATGGCGAAGATGGCCAACGGCCACGCCGACGATCTCGCCAGCGCGATCCTGCTCGCGACCAACCGCAAGGTGCTGCTGGCACCGGCAATGAACCCGCTGATGTGGAACAATGCGGCGACGCGTCGCAACGTCGCGCAGCTGCAGCGCGACGGCGGGGTGCTGATCGGGCCCAATTCCGGCGAGATGGCCGAAGCGGGCGAAGCTGGTGTCGGCCGCATGTCCGAAGCGATCGAGATCGCCGCCGCCGCCGAGCGTCTGCTGCGGCCGCCGGTGCCGCGCCCGCTCGCCGGCAAGCGCGTGTTGATCACCGCAGGTCCCACCCACGAGCCGATCGATCCGGTGCGCTACATCGCCAACCGCTCTTCCGGCAAGCAGGGGTTTGCCATCGCCGCCGCCGCACAGGCCGCCGGTGCCGAGGTCATTTTGGTGAGCGGTCCGGTCGACCTCAGCGATCCCCAGGGCGTGACGGTGAAGCATGTGGAATCGGCGCGGCAGATGCTGGAGCAGGTGCAGGCCGCGCTCCCCGCCGACATCGCGATCTTTGCCGCCGCCGTCGCCGACTGGCGCGTCGCCAACGAAGGCGAGCAGAAGCTGAAGAAGACCGCGGCCGGCATGCCGCCGCTTCAGCTCATCGAGAACCCCGATATCCTCGCCACGATCTCGAAGCTGACCGACAAGCGCCCGCCGCTGGTGATCGGCTTTGCCGCCGAGACCGAGCACCTCATCGACAACGCCAAGTCAAAACTTGCCCGCAAGGGCTGCGACTGGATCGTCGCCAACGACGTCTCGCCCGCCACGGGCGTGATGGGCGGCGACCGCAACACCGTGCATCTGATCAGTCGCAAGAATGGTGAGAAGGACGGCGAGATTGCAGTTGATTCCTGGCCGGTGATGACCAAGGAACAGGTCGCCATCGAACTGGTCGCGCATGTCGCACGAAGCGTGACCGACAAATCCCTGGAGCCGGCATCTTGAGCACGAAGGTCACTGTCGAACTGCAACGCCTGGCCCATGCGGAAGGCCTGCCAATGCCGGCCTATCAAACCACCGAGGCGGCCGGCCTCGACCTGATGGCGGCGGTGCCGGACGGCGAGCCGATGACGCTCGCACCAGGCCAATATGCGCTGGTGCCGACCGGCCTTGCGATCGCATTGCCGGCCGGGCACGAGGCGCAGGTGCGGCCGCGCTCGGGACTTGCCGCCAAGCACGGTGTCACCGTGCTGAACGCGCCGGGCACGATCGACGCGGACTATCGCGGCGAGATCAAGGTGATCCTGATCAACCACGGCGCGGCGCCGTTCGTGATCAAGCGCGGCGAGCGCATCGCCCAGATGGTGATCGCGCCCGTGGTGCAGGCCGCGCTGGTTCCGGTGGCCACAATATCGGCCACGGATCGCGGCGCCGGCGGCTTCGGCTCGACCGGCCGCTAGTTTCTTACCTCTCCCGCTTGCGGGAGAGGTCGACGCGCAGAGCAGGGGAGGGAGCGCACCTGCTCCGCGGCGGCCATGTCGCCCAAATAATCAGCCCCGCTAACGCACGGCAATTTCAGCCGAATCATCCCGAAGAACTACGTGGGCGGGAACCCCTCCCCCGGCATTTTTTTGGGGCCGCCTTTGCGTTCACGATCTGGACTCTTACCGGCGGAGTCGCGGTGAGGGTATTGTCGTTTGATTCGCGCGCGACGGGGGTCGCCGCGCGTAAATTCGTGCGGTCTTGGGGCAACTATGTCAGGCGTGATCGTGTCGATGCGTCGGACGCTGCTGTCGTGCACATCGCTCGTGCGCAACGGCTTGTTGGGAGGCGCTCTTGCAGCGCTGCTGCCGGCTGCGCCGGCCGAGGCGGCCGACCTCATCGACACCCTCTCCATCATGCTGGATTTCAACCGGCAGGAACTCGCGGTGCTCGCCACCGCGCTGGCCTTGCTCGGCTTCTCGGTGGTGGCTGCGATCCTCTTGATGCGCACGCGCGTGCGCACCGCGAAGAACGAGGCGCGGCTGCGCGCACGAATCGGGGAACTCCAGCTCCAGGCCGACCGCTTCGGCGCGCTGCTGTTCGCCGAGCCGCAGATCCTGATCTCCTGGCCGGCCGGCGACAATCGCGCGCAGATCTCCGGCGACATCTCCATGGTGCTGCCGCGCGACTCCTCGCCGCAACGGGTGCTCGCATTCGGAACCTGGCTGCCGCCCGAGCCCGCGCTCCAGATGGATCACGCCGTCGATGCGCTGCGTGACCGCGGCGACGGGTTCCAGCTGACGCTGACGACCGCGCATGGCCACACGCTCGAGGCCATCGGCCGCGCCATCGGCGGCCAGGCCATTGTCCGGATTCGCGAACTCTCGGGTCTCCGCCGCGATCTGGCCGAGACCAATCTGCGCTACAACGCGCTCTCCGACGAGACCGAGATGCTGCGCGGCTTTGCCGCGAACGCACCTTGGCCGATCTGGGCCAAGGGCGAGAACGGCGCGCTGACCTACGCCAACCCCGCCTATGTTCGTGCCACCGAGGCGAACAACGTCACCGACGCGCAGGAGCGCAAGCTCGAGCTGCTGGACAGCGCCGACCGCACCGCGATGGAACGGGGACTGAAGGACACCGCCAATTTCAACGCCCGGCTGCCGATTGTGATCAGCGGCGAGCGCCGCATCTACGATGTGCGCGCGGTCAATGTCGGCAGCGGCAGCGTCGGCGTCGCCATCGATGCCAGCGAGGCGGACGCGCTCAGCTCGGCGCTGGTGCGGATGGCGGAGGCGCATCGCCGCACGCTCGACCAGCTCTCCTCCGGCGTTGCCGTGTTCGATGGCCAGCGCCGGCTCGCCTTCTACAACGATTCCTACCGCCGGCTGTGGGACCTCGACCGCACCTTCCTCGACGCCAATCCCGATGATTCCAGCGTGCTGGATCAGCTCCGTGCCGCGCGAAAACTGCCGGAACAGCCGGACTTCCGTGCCTGGAAATCCAAGCTGCACGAGGCCTATCGCGCGGTCGAGACCACCAAGGACACCTGGTACCTGCCCGACGGCCGCGCGCTCTCGGTCGTCACCACGCCGAACCCGGAAGGCGGCGTCACCTATCTGTTCGACGACGTCACCGAGAGCCTCGAGCTCGCCCGCCGCTTCGACGGCATGATCCGTGTCCAGCGCGAGACGCTGGACAGCCTCGCCGAGGGCGTCGCGGTGTTCGGCAGCAACGGCAAGGCGCAGCTGTTCAACCCGGCCTTCGTCCGGATGTGGAAACTGTCGAGCGATGCCATGCGCGACGAGCCGCATATCCAGACGGTGGAAGGCTGGTGCCATCAGCTGTTCGACGACCCCACGGTCTGGCGCCAGATCCGCGAGGCCGTCACCTCGATCGAGAGCCGCGCCGACGTGCCGCTGAAGCTGGAGCGCAAGGACGGCAGCGTGCTCGACGGCATGATCCGCCCGCTGCATGACGGCGCGACCATGCTGACGTTCCAGGACATCACCGACACCGAGAACGTCGAGCGCGCGCTGCGCGAGCGCAACGAGGCTCTGGAGGCCGCCGACCAGATGAAGGTGGATTTCGTCCACCACGTCTCCTACGAGCTGCGCTCGCCGCTCACCACCATCATCGGCTTCGCGCATTTCCTCAGCGATCCCTCGACCGGGCCGCTGACGCCGAAACAGGCCGAATATCTCGACTACGTCACCAAATCGACCAATGCGCTGCTGGCGCTGACCAACAACATCCTCGATCTGGCCACCATCGACGCGGGCGCCATGAAGCTGGAACTCGGGCCGGTCGACGTCAGCAAGACCATCGAGCTCGCGGCCGAAGGCATCCAGGACCGGCTCGCGACCGACCGCATCCGCCTAAAAGTCGAGATCGCGCCCGATGTCGGCAGCTTCGTCGGCGACGAGAAGCGCGTGGTGCAGGTGCTCTATAACCTCCTCGCCAACGCCGTCGGATTTTCTCCACAGGATTCCACCGTCGGCATCAGCGCGCGGCGCACCGAACGCAGCGTGGTCTTCACTGTGACAGATTCCGGGCCTGGAATACCTGCCGACATGAAGGACAAGGTGTTCAACTGGTTCGAAAGCCGCTCGCAGGGCTCGCGTCACCGCGGCGCCGGGCTCGGCCTGTCGCTGGTGCGCTCCTTCGTCGAGCTGCATGGCGGCAAGGTGCGGGTGGACTCGATCGTCGGCCGCGGCACGGTCGTGATCTGTGACTTCCCGACCGACCAGGCGGCGCATCGCGACGCCGCCGAATGAGCGCGCCCACCACATTCTCCGTCGCGCTTCACAACGAGACGGCCACCGCGCAACTGATGGCCGACCTCGCGCTGCTGGTCGGTCCCGGCGATGTCATCACCCTCACCGGCGATCTCGGCGCAGGAAAGACCGCGGCCGCCCGCGCGCTCATCCGCTACCTCGCCGGCGACGAGGCGCTGGAAGTGCCGAGCCCGACCTTCACCCTGGTGCAGGGCTATGAGCTGCCGCCCTTTCCGGTGATGCACGCCGATCTCTACCGCGTCGAGGACGAGAGCGAGCTCGAGGAGATCGGGCTGTCGCCGCTGCCCGATGCCACACTCGTCCTGATCGAATGGCCGGAGCGCGCGCCGTCGGCGATGCCACAGGATCGCATCGACATCGCGCTGACGCATCGGCCGGCGCTGGGCTCGAATGCGCGCGCCGCCGACATCACCGGTTACGGCAAGGCGGCCGCCGCTGTCGCGCGGCTGCAGGCGCTGCGCGAATTCCTCGATGCCTCCGGCTACATGGATGCGACTCGCAAGCGCATGGCCGGCGATGCCTCGACGCGCTCCTATGCGCGGCTGCTGCGCGACGACGAGATCGTCATCCTCATGAACTTTCCGCAGCGCCCTGATGGTGCTGCGACGTACAACGGAAAATCGTACAGCGCCGCAGTGCATCTCGCCGAGAACGTCAAGCCGTTCGTCGCGATCGACGAAGGCCTGCGCGCGCAGGGCATCTCGGCGCCCGCGATCCACCATTCCGACCTCGACCATGGCTTCCTGATCACCGAGGATTTCGGCAACGAAGGCGTGATCGAAGGCGATCCGCCACGCCCGATTGCCGAGCGCTACGAGGCCGCGGCCGATGTGCTGGCCGTGCTCCACGGCAAGACGCTGCCGGAAACATTGCCGCTGGCGGATCAGACCTACGCTATACCCCTCTTCGATGCTGAGGCGCTGCTGATCGAGATCAGCTTGATGCCGGAATGGTACCTGCCCGATCGCAACGCGCCGCTGAGCGAGGCGGCGCGCTCGGAATTCTTCGCGATGTGGCGCGAGCTGCTGAGGAAGCCGCTGGCCGCGCCGAGGACGTGGATCATCCGCGACTATCACTCGCCCAATCTGATCTGGCTTCCGGATCGCGCCGGCATCGCGCGCGTCGGCGTGATCGATTTCCAGGACACCGTGCTCGGTCCGCAATCCTACGACGTGGTGTCGCTGCTTCAGGACGCCCGCATCGACGTGCCCGAAAGTCTCGAGCTGACGCTGCTGTCGCGCTACATCAAGGCGCGGCGCGCTGGCGATGCCGGCTTCGATCCGGCCGGGTTCGCCGAGCTCTACGCCATCATGTCGGCACAGCGGAATACGCGGCTGCTCGGCACCTTCGCCCGCCTCAACCGCCGCGATGGTAAGCCGCATTATTTGCGTCACCAGCCGCGGATCTGGACCTATCTCCAGCGCTCGCTGGCACATCCCGCGCTGAGCTCTTTGCGCGACTGGTATCTCGCCAACGTCCCTCCGCCCCAAAGTCCGGCCTGATTCGGAGGCCGATTTACCAGCTGTTAGCCAAGACGCCGGTATTCTGGCGGCGAGGCAGCCGGATCATTACGGGCTGGAGCGGGCAGATGGCGGTAAAGACGGACCAGCGCGGCAACAGCCGGGTTGTCTTCGAGCGCGGGATCTCGGCCCAGATGATGGGGATCGACGGCACCTGGCGGCGCGACTGCACCATGGAGGACGTCTCCGAGACCGGCGCCAAGCTGACCATCGACGGCTCGGTGGAGGGCCTCCATCTGAAGGAGTTCTTTCTGCTGCTGTCGTCCACCGGACTTGCGTACCGGCGTTGCGAGCCGGCCTGGGTCAATGGCGACCAGATCGGGGTCAATTTCCTCAAGCTCGGCGACAAGAAGAAAAAGGCGCGTTCCACAGCCGTCGGGGCATGATGGCAACACCCGTCGTACAACCGTCACGGCGGGTGGTTAAGGCGGTTGAGATGCGGTGCGGCTGATCGAACCTCGTGTTAGGATTGCTGCGAACGCGAAAGGTCTGAGAAAGCGAAGGATGTCCGTCAAACCGACCAAAGCCATGGTGCTCGCCGCAGGGTTTGGCCTGCGCATGCGTCCCCTGACGGACAAGATGCCGAAGCCGATGGTGCCGGTGGCCGGCCAGCCACTGCTCGACCACGTGCTCGACAAGCTCGGCCAGGCGGGCGTGACCGAGGCCGTGGTCAACGTGCATTACCTGCCGGACCAGATCATCGATCACGTCGCATCGCGCCAGCTTCCGCGCGTGACAATTTCTGACGAGCGCGACCAGGTGCTCGGCACCGGCGGCGGCGTGGTCAAGGCGCTGCCGTTGCTCGGCCACGCACCGTTCTTCCACGTCAATTCCGACACGCTCTGGATCGACGGCGTGCGCTCCAATTTGACGCAGCTCGCCGAGAATTTCGACCCCGCGCGCATGGATATCCTGCTGCTGATGGCGCCGACTGCGACCAGCATCGGCTATAGCGGTCGCGGCGATTACGGCATGCTGCCCGACGGCGCCCTGCGCAAGCGCAAGGAAAAGGAGGTCGTTCCGTTCGTCTATGCCGGCGCGGCGATCCTGTCGCCGTCGATCTTCGAAGGCGCGCCGCAGGGCGAGTTCTCGCTGACGAAAATGTTCGACCGCGCGGGCGAGCAGGAGCGGCTGTTCGGCCTCCGCCTCGACGGCGTCTGGATGCATGTCGGCACGCCCGACGCCGTGCACGCCGCGGAAGAGGCGTTCCTGGAGAGTGTGGCGTAGGGACCGGCCCCGAACGCGGTGCCGTAGGGTGGGCAAAGGCGCCCTTGCGCCGTGCCCACCATCTCTCTCGATGGCAAAATGGGTGGGCACGCTTCGCTTTGCCCACCCTACAAGACCTGTCAGGCCTCGCGAAGAGCGGGGACGACTTCCCCCCGCCCCATGACCATTCGACCTCGCCTCCCTATATTGCCTGATCCTTCGAATCAGGCGATCCATGCGCGTCTTCAGCGTTCCCCTCTCAGTTCCATTCCTGCGCACGATCGTCGCGAGCCTGCTCGACGGACGGCTGGTCGAGGGATTCGAGGCGCGCAAGGAACCGGCGCGGCTGGCGGATGCCACGCTGTATCTGCCGACAAGGCGCGCGATGCGCGTGGTCCGCGAGATCTTCCTCGACGAGATGAAAGCGGACGCCGTGGTGCTGCCGCGCATCGTCGCGCTCGGCGACATCGACGAGGATGAGCTCGCCTTCGCCGACGAGGGCGAGCAGTTCTCCGGCGCAACGCCGCTCGACATTCCGCCGCGGCTTGGCGAGCTCGAACGACGGCTGACGCTGGCGCAACTGGTCGCGGCCTGGGCCAAGGGCCCGGTGCTGTCGCCGCTGGTGGTCGGCGGGCCCGCCTCGACGCTGGCGCTCGCCGGCGACCTCGCGCGCCTGATCGACGACATGGTGACGCGCGGCGTCGACTGGAGCGCGCTCGACGGTCTCGTACCTGACAACCTCGACCGTTACTGGCAGCACTCGCTCGAATTTTTGCGGATCGCGCGGATCGCCTGGCCCGGTCATCTCGCCGAGATCAACCGGATCGAGCCCGCGGCGCGGCGCGATCTCCTGATCGCGGCGGAGGCCAGACGGCTGACCGCGCATCCGAACGGGCCGGTCATCGCGGCGGGTTCGACCGGCTCGATGCCGGCCACAGCAAAATTTCTGCACGCAGTCGCATCGCTGCCGCATGGCGCAGTGGTGCTGCCGGGCCTCGACACCGATCTCGACGACGGCGCCTGGCGGAGCATCGGCGGCGTGCGCGACTCGCTGGGCAAGTTCGCAGAGCATCCGGCGTCGAACCATCCGCAATATGCCATGCACGCGCTGCTGGATCGTTTTGGCATCAAGCGCAGCGACGTCGAGATTCTCCAGCCGCCAGCGGACGGCGGCCGCGATCTGCTCGCCTCCGAATCGATGCGGCCGTCGGCCAAGACGGAAGTCTGGCACGACCGGCTGAAGCAGCCGGATGTCGCAGCGAAGATCTTGGGCGGCATGAAAAGCCTCGCCGTCGTCGAAGCCCCCAATCCGGAGATGGAAGCGCTCGCCATTGCCATCGCCATGCGCGAAGCACGGCATCTCGACAAATCGGCAGCGCTGGTGACGCCGGACCGCGCGCTGGCGCGGCGGGTGATGGCTGCGCTGACCCGATGGGATCTCGCCTTCGACGATTCCGGCGGTGACGTGCTGATGGAAACATCCGCCGGCGTCTTTGCCCGGCTCACTGCGGAAGCGGCGACCAAGGGACTGGAGCCGCCAACGCTGCTGGCCATGCTGAAGCATCCGCTGTGCCGGCTCGGCCGGCTGCCTGGCGCGTGGAAGGCGGCGATCGAAGATCTCGAGCTTGCAGTCCTACGCGGCACGCGTCCGCCTGCCGGCACCGGCGGCCTGCTGCGCGAATTCAACCGCTTTCGCAACGAGCTGACAAAGCTGTGGCGCAGCGAGGTCTCCGCGCTTCACAAGGCCGAGCCCCGTGCGCATCTCAAGGCCGAAAACATCGACCGCATCCAGACGCTGATCGACACCTTGCAGAAGGCGCTGGCACCGATCGAGAGTCTGGCGTCGGCAAAGCCGTTCGACTTCGCCGAGCTTGCCCACCGGCATCGCGAGATCATCATCGAGCTGTCGCGCGACGAGCAGGGCATCCCGCTCGCCTTCGAGGAGCGCGAAGGCCTCGCGCTCGCCGGCGCCTTCGACGATCTCCTGCGCGGCGGCACGATCAGCGGACTGATGGTGACGCTGCCTGATTATGCCGACGTCTTCCAGACCGCTCTCAGCGATCGCGCCGTGAGGCGGCGAGACAAGCCGGGCGCGCGGCTGCAGATCTACGGCCCGCTGGAATCGCGCCTGATGCAAGCCGACCGCGTCATAGTCGGCGGACTGATCGAGGGGGTTTGGCCACCGGCGCCGCGCATCGACCCCTGGCTGAGCCGGCCGATGCGGCACGAGCTCGGTCTCGATCTGCCGGAGCGCCGCATCGGCCTCTCCGCCCACGATTTTGCCCAGCTGCTCGGTGGCGACGAGGTGATCCTCACCCATTCCGCCAAGGCCGGCGGCGCGCCGGCGGTGGCTTCGCGCTTCCTGCATCGGTTGGAGGCGGTTGCGGGCGACGATCATTGGAAGGCGGCCGTTCGCGCCGGCGAGAAATACCTGCAGTTCGCGGGCGCGCTCGACCAGCCGGACGAGGTCAGGCCAATCAAGCAGCCCGAGCCGCGGCCGCCGCGCGCGACGCGGCCGCTCAGGATGTCGGTGACCGCGATCGAAGACTGGCTGCGCGATCCCTACACGATCTACGCCAAACACATTTTGCGGCTCGATGCGCTCGATCCCGTCGACATGCCGCTGTCGGCCGCCGACCGCGGCTCGGCGATTCATGATGCGATCGGCGAGTTCACCGAGAGCTATGCCGCGCGTCTGCCCGACGATCCCGCGCGCGTGCTGCGCACGATCGGCGAGAAATATTTCGCGCCGCTGATGGAGCGACCCGAAGCGCGGGCGCTGTGGTGGCCGCGCTTCCAGCGCATCGCGCGCTGGTTCGGCGAATGGGAGACCGCCCGCCGCGACGCGATCGAGGCCATCGTCGCGGAGACGCGCGGCGAGATTTCAATCATGCTCGACAGCGCGCGCAGCTTCCGCCTTTCGGCACGCGCCGACCGCATCGAGCGGCGCCAGGGCGGCGGCTACGCCATCCTCGACTACAAGACCGGACAGCCGCCGACCGGCAAGCAGGTCCGCATGGGCCTGTCGCCGCAGCTCACACTGGAGGCCGCGATCCTGCGCGAGGGTGGCTTTCCCGATATCGACGCCGGCGCGTCGGTGAGCCAGCTCGTCTATGTGCGCTTGAGCGGCAACAATCCGCCGGGCGAGGAGCGCATCCTCGAGCTCAAGTACAAACCCGGCGACGAGCCGCAGCCGCCGGACACAGCGGCCGCCGAAGCGCGCGCCAAGCTGGAGGCGCTGATCCGTGCCTTCGACGACGAGAACCAGCCCTACACCTCGCTGAACCTGCCGATGTGGTCCAATCGCTACGGTACCTATGACGATCTCGCCCGGATCAAGGAATGGTCCGCGGCCGGCGGTTTGGGGATCGAGGAATGGTGAAGGCACCGCGCCCCATCCCCGACGAGGTCCGCGCGCGGCAGGCGCGTGCGTCCGACCCAACTGCGTCGGCCTTCGTGTCGGCCAATGCCGGCTCGGGCAAGACGCATGTGCTGGTGCAGCGCGTGATCCGCCTGCTGCTGTCGGGCGTGCCGCCGGAGAAGATCCTCTGCATCACTTTCACAAAGGCCGCCGCCGCCAACATGGCCGAACGCGTGTTCACCACGCTTGGTCACTGGGTGACGCTGGATGATACCGGGCTCGACGCAGCGATCCGCGCTGTCGGCATCCCGCATCCCAGCGCAAAAATTCGGCGCGAAGCGAGAAAACTGTTCGCCTGCGCGCTGGAGACGCCGGGCGGGCTGAAGGTGCAGACTATCCACGCGCTGTGCACGCGCCTTCTCCAGCAGTTTCCGTTCGAGGCCAACGTTCCCGCGCGCTTCGCCGTGATCGACGAGCGCGACCAGACCGACATGATGGAGCGCGCCAATCTGAAGGTGCTGCTGGAGGCCGCGCGCGATCCGGAGAGCGTCACCGGTCGCGCATTGCTGACCGCGATGGCGAGCGCGGCCGACGTCACCTTCAAGGAGGTCGTGCGCGAAGCGTGCCTGAGCCGCGATCACTTCATGGCCTGGACGGATGAGGCCGGCAACGCCGAAGCCGCTGCTGCGCAGATGGCGGCGGCGCTGGGCGTCGATGCGAGCGATCGCATCGAGGACGTCGAGACCGAGATTCTCGATGGACCCTATCTGCCGCGATCGCGCTGGGACGACATCGCCTTTGCGCTGGAAGACGGCAGCAAGTCCGACAACGACCAGGCCGGTCGGCTCCGCGAGGCCAAGGCGTTCTCCGGCAGCGCGCAGGTCGATGCCTATCTCTGCGTCTTCCTCACCGACGAAAAGCTGCCGCGCAAGGCGGTGCTGACCAAGAAGTTTGGCGAGCACAACCCGTCGGTCGCGCGCCTGTTCGAGAACGAGGCGCAGCGGGTCAGTGCATTGATCGAGAAGCGCCGGGCGGTCGCCATGCGTGACCGCACCGCGGCCCTGCTGCATATCGCCACCGCGGCCGCCGCCAACTACCGCCGCGAGAAGCAGGAGCGCGGGCTGCTCGACTACGACGACCTCATCGACAAGACGCTGGCGATGCTGAACCGTGTGTCTTCAGGCTGGGTGCACTACAAGCTCGACCGCGGCGTGGACCATGTGCTGATCGACGAAGCGCAGGACACCAGCCCGCGGCAATGGGACATCGTCGCGCACATCATCTCCGAATTCACCGCCGGCGAAGGCGCGCGCGAAGGATTGAACCGCACGGTCTTCGCGGTCGGCGATGAGAAGCAGTCGATCTTCTCGTTCCAGGGTGCGGCGCCGCACGAGTTCGACGCGCGCCGGCGCGAGCTGCACCGCAAGTTCACCTCGGCGGGGCTGAAGTTCGATCCGGTCGCCTTCACCTATTCGTTCCGCTCGGGCGCTGCGATCCTGCACTCGGTCGACCACGTCTTCCGCGACCAGGAGATCTACAAGAGCATCCATTCGGTCGAGATCGGCCATCCCCTGCACAACGCGCTCGCCGATGCCGGTCCGAGCGTGATCGAGCTGTGGGATCTGGCTGTCGCCGACGACCGCCAGGAGATCGAGGGCTGGCGCGCGCCGTTCGACGGCGTCGCTGTCACCAGCCCAGAAGTCAAGCTGGCGCGCCGCATCCAGGCCGAAATCAAGCGGCTGGTCGAGAGTGGCACGCTGACCGGGCACGAAGGCGAGCGCCGACCGCTGCGCTATGGCGACATGCTGATCCTGGTGCGCCGCCGCGGCAATGCCTTCGATGCCGTGATCCAGGCGCTGAAGCACGCTGGCGTTCCGGTGGCCGGCGCCGACAGGCTCAAGCTGACCGAGCACATCGCGATCATCGACCTGATGAACCTCGCTGATGCCCTGCTGCTGCCGCAGGACGATCTCGCGCTGGCGGTGGCGCTGAAGAGCCCGCTGTTCGGTCTCGATGACGACGATCTGTTCCAGCTTGCCCCCGACCGCAAGGGATCGCTGCGCTGCGCACTCGGCGAGCATGCGAAGGGAAGCGAGAAGTTTGCGGCCGTGCTGCGGCGTCTGGAAGCCTGTGAGACGCGCGCGCGCGAGGAAACGCCGTTTGCCTTCTACGCCTGGCTGTTAGGGGGCGACGGCGGCCGTGCGCGCATCCTGCGCCGGCTCGGGCATGAGGCCAACGACGCGCTCGACGAATTCCTGGAGCTCGCGCTGAGCTGTGAGCGCAAGGCGCCGGCATCGCTGCAGGGCTTCATGGCCTGGCTGCGCTCGGCCGACACCGAGGTGAAGCGCGACATGGAGATCTCGCGCGACGAGGTGCGGGTGATGACGGTGCATGGCGCCAAGGGCCTGGAGGCCTCGGTCGTATTCATGGTCGACACCACGTCGTCGCCCGCGGACTCGCAGCGGGTTCGGCTGATCCACGTGCCGCGCGGCAATGGCGGCGAGGTCGTGGTCTGGGCCGGCCGCAAGGCCGACGACCCCAAGCCCGTCGCCGACGCGCGCAAGGCGATGCTCGAGGAGACCGAGGACGAATATCGCCGCCTGCTCTATGTTGCGATGACGCGCGCGGCCGATCGGCTGATCGTCGGCGGCTGCATGCCCGGCAATATGAGGACAGTCCGCAAGCTGAGCTGGTATGACCTGGTCGACACCGGGCTCAAAGGCTCGGGCCTAGACAAGCAGACGATCGAGACGCCGCTCGGCAAGGTGACGCGATTCGCCCGGCCGGAGGACGTCGCCGCGCTGGGTATCCCGGCGGCGACCGTGGACCAGACGGTCGCGCTGCCGGCCTGGCTGCGAACGCCGGCGCCGCGCGAGATCGTTGACGACGACATGGTGCGTCCGTCCGGCCAGTCGGCTGAGGAAGGCCGCAGCGTGCGGACCGGCGAATCGGTGCGGTCCCGCGCGCTCGCACTGCAGCGCGGCACGCTGGTTCACCGTCTCCTGCAATCCCTGCCTGATATCGCCGCGGAGCGCCGGCGCGAGGCCGCGCTCGGCTTCATGGCGCGCAATGCCGCGGACTGGACGGAGGCCGACCGCGCCGCTTTGGCCGACAAGGTACTCGCCCTGCTCACTGAACCGCGCTTCGCGCCGGTCTTTGCCGCCGGCAGCCGGGCGGAAGTCGCCATCGCCGGCAGGCTGGAGCGGCCGGGCCGCGCCCCGGCATTGGTGTCGGGACAGATCGACCGGCTGATCGTTCGTCCGGATGAGGTTTTGATCGTCGATTTCAAGACCAACCAGGCGGCGCCCAAGAACGCGGCCGCAGCGCCCGCCGCCTATGTCCGGCAGCTTGCGCTGTACCGGGCGGTGCTGGCGCGGCTTTATCCCCAAAAGCCCATCCGCGCCGTCCTGCTCTGGACCGAGGCCCTTGAATATATGGAGATTTCAGCCCCCGCGCTGGACGCGGCGCTGGCATCCCTTCATCTCGGTGTGAGCGTCCTTGACCCGGCAAGGGGCCGTTCATAGGTTGACGGCATGATCCCAGGCGCGATTCCCATCCGCGCCGATTCTTTCAACCGAACGAGGTACTCCCATGGCCGTTGGCAAGGTTTCTGACACCGATTTCGAAGCCGAAGTGCTCAAGGCGAACGGTCCTGTGGTCGTCGATTTCTGGGCTGAGTGGTGCGGCCCCTGCCGCATGATCGCGCCCGCCCTCGACGAGATCGCTGGCGCGATGGGCGACAAGGTCAAGATCGTGAAGCTCAACGTCGACGAGAGCCCCAAGACCGCGTCCAAGTATGGCGTGATGTCGATCCCGACGCTGATGATCTTCAAGGGCGGCGAGATGGCCTCCCGCCAGGTCGGCGCGGCGCCGAAGGCGAAGCTGCAGCAGTGGATCACCTCCGCGGTCTGATCCGCCTGGCGCAAGTTTATTTTCGACAACGGCCGGCGAAATGCCGGCCGTTTGCGTTGACGGGACATGTCCAGCGTATGACGAGTCCCGACCCTTGCCTGCCCCTCCTGCAAAGCGCGCGCGAAAATCGACCTCTCTCGTTGCCATGGAGGCGCGGTCGGTCGACGAAATTCCACGCGGCAAGGAATGGCAATACGAGCCGAAATGGGATGGCTTTCGCTGCCTGCTGTCGCGCGACGGCAGTCATGTCGAACTGCGCTCGAAATCGGGCGAGGACCTCGCGCGCTATTTCCCGGAAGTCGTCGCCGCGGCGCTGAAGCTGAAAGCCGACCGTTTCACGCTCGACGGCGAGATCGTCGTACCGCACGGCAAGAGCTTCTCGTTCGACGCACTGCTGCAACGGATTCATCCCGCCGCAAGCCGTGTGAAAAAGCTCTCGCAGGACACGCCGGCGCTCTATCTCACCTTCGATCTGCTCGCGACGGTAAAACAGAAGCAGCTTGCCGGAAGGCCGCTGAGCGAACGGCGGCCGGCGCTGGAGGCTTTTGCGAAGGCCCATCTGAAGGGCGGCCTCTTCCGCCTGTCGCCGGCGACGACGAGCTTCGCCACGGCGAAAAAGTGGCTGGCGCAATCCGGTGGCGGCTCGGACGGCGTCATCGCCAAGCGCGTCGACCTGCCTTATCAGGCCGGAAATCGCGACGGCATGCAGAAGATCAAGAAATTTCGCAGCGCCGATTGCGTGGTCGGCGGCTTCCGCTACGCCACCAACAAGATCGCCGGGCGAAAGGTGGTCGGCTCGTTGCTGCTCGGGCTCTACGACGATGGTGGCTTGCTGCATCATGTCGGCTTCACATCCGCGATCAAGGCAGAGCAGAAGCCCGCGCTGACCGACCGGGTGGAGGCGCTGACCGCAGAACCCGGCTTCACCGGCAACGCGCCGGGCGGACAGAGCCGCTGGTCCACCGAGCGCTCGGCAAAATGGTGTCCGCTGAGACCGAAGCTGGTGATCGAAGTCTGCTACGACCATTTCAGCGGCGAACGCTTCCGCCACGGCACCTCGATCCTGCGCTGGCGCCCCGACAAGGCGCCGCGGCAATGCAGCTTCGAGCAACTGAAGCAGAAGGTGGCCGATCCGATGAAGCTGCTGAGGTGAGTCGGTCTAGTGCAGAGCCGGGGCCCAGAAGCCGCGAGTCTGGGTCCCGGCTCTGCGGAGCAGCGCTTTGCGCTGCACCGCGTCCGGGACACGGGAGGATTTACCTGAGCCATCCGGTCGCGATCGCCTGCGCCAGTTCGGGCTGCCCATTGCGCCGCGCCAGCGCCGCCATCGCCTCGTGATCATACGCGACGTGGCGGAATGTCACCTGCCAGGCACCATCAGCCAGCTCGAGGATCGCGTAGCGCGCATGCGGCGTGCCAGCTTCGACTACATGCGGATAGGGATGCTTGTCGCGATACCCAGGACTGCCGACGCTGCCGGGATTGACGATCAGCCGGCCGTCACGCAAGCGCACGGCGCGGGCGAGATGAGTGTGGGCGCAGAGGATCAGGGATTGCGTGAGCCCAAGCGCGAATTGCTCGATGCGGTCGAGCGGCGACAGCGCCACCGCGCCCTCCGGGTGCACCATGTCGAGCCAATAAACTTCGTCGTTATCGGGCGTCGCGTGGCAGAGGAACACCTGCTCACGAAATACCCGCGTCATCGGCTGCGCCCGCAGCCAGTCCAGTTGCGCCGTATCAAGCGCTGCGTGCGCGGGACGATCCCACGAGCCCATTTTCTCCGGCGGACGATCCAGCAGATAGCGGTCGTGATTGCCGAGCACGTGCACGGCGTCGAGCTGCATCAGGATCTCGATGGTGCGGCGCGCATCAAGCGGGCCGCTCAGCATGTCGCCGAGATTGACGATGTCGGTGATGTCATGCGCGCGTATGTCGGCGAGCACCGCCTCCAGCGCGAGATAGTTTCCGTGAACGTCGGCAATCGCGGCGAAACGCATTGGCATTTCTCACTCTCGTGCCCCGGACGCAGCGCAGCGCTGCTTCAGCGATGCGCTGCAGAGCCGGGGCCCATGCGGCCCTGGGTCCCGGCTCTGCGCAGCAGCGTTGCACGCTGCACCGCGTCCGGGACAAGAGAAATCATGCAGGAGGCGTGCCGTTGATCGCCAGCACGTGGCCGGCCAGATACAACGAGCCAGTGATCAGGATGCGCGGAGGCACCTCGTAGGCGAGCTTCGAGAGGGCGCGCAGCGCGGCTTCGACGCCGGAGACGGTCTCGACGCGCATGCCGAGGCTGCGGGCGGCGTCGGCGAGGCGATCGACCGGCATCGCGTTCTCGGTGTCGGGGATCGGCACCGCGATGATGTGACGGGTGAGACCGGCGAAATTGGCAAGGAAGCCCTGCGCATCCTTGTTGGCCATCATGCCGGCGATGACGACCAGCGGTCGCGACACCCGCTCTTCGAGATCTCCGAGCGCCGCCGCCGCGACACGGCCGCCTTCGGCATTGTGCCCGCCATCGAGCCAGATCTCCGAGCCCTGCGGACCGAGAGCGAGCAGCTCGCCCGAGGTGATGCGCTGCATCCGCGCCGGCCATTCGGCACCGACGATGCCGGCCTCGAACGCCGCCTGATTGATCCTGAAGTTCGGAATCGCGCGCAGCGTCGCGATCGCAAGGCCGGCATTGTCGAACTGGTGGCGGCCGAACAGCCGCGGCGCCGTGAGATCCATCAGGCCGCGATCGTCGGAGTAGACGAGGCGACCGTGCTCGACATTGACGTGCCAGCTCTCGTTCGCCGCAAAAAGCGGCGCGCGCATGCGCTTGGCCTGCGCCTCGATCACCGCCATGGCTTCGCCCGCCTGCTCCGCGGAGATCACGGGCACGCCGCGCTTGATGATCGCCGCTTTCTCGCCGGCGATCGACGTCAGGGTGTCCCCGAGGAAATCCATGTGGTCCATGCTGACGGGCGTGATCACGCAGGCCGCCGGCGCATCGATCACGTTGGTCGAATCGAGCCGGCCGCCGAGGCCGACTTCGAGCAGCACCACGTCGGCCGGGTTCTGCGCAAACAGATGGAAGGCGGCCGCCGTCTTCAGCTCGAACAATGTCGCGGCTTCGCCGGCATTGACGCGCTCGACCTCTTCCAGTGCCGCACGCAATTCGTCATCGCCGACCAGCTGACCACCACTGAGGCGGCCGAGCCGGAAGCACTCGTTGATCCTGACAAGATAGGGCGAGGTGTAGGCGTGCACCCGCAGGCCTGCTGCCTCCAGCGTCGCGCGCAGATAAGCGAGCGTCGAGCCCTTGCCATTGGTGCCGGCGATGTGGATCACCGGCGGCAGCTTGAGCTCGGGGTGGCCGAGCCGTTCGAGCAGGCGGTGCATCCGCTCCAGCCCGAGATCGATGCGCTTCTGATGCAGGACCGACAGCCGCCCGATCAATTCACCGAGCGGCGTCTTCGCGCTGTCAGAGGACGCGTTCACGCGTGCGGCGCAGCCGGCGCCGTCTCGGCGGCCGATACGATCTGTGCCGGGCTGAGCACCGGCTGCATCGGCTTCGACGCGGTCTCCGGCGCCGGCGCCTTGGTCAGCAGACGGCAGAGCCGCGCCAGAGTCGGACGCAGCTCGTGGCGATGCACGACCATGTCGACCATGCCGTGCTCCTTCAGATACTCGGCGCGCTGGAAACCTTCAGGCAGCTTCTCGCGGATGGTCTGCTCGATCACGCGGGCGCCGGCAAAGCCGATCAGCGCGCCGGGTTCGGCGATCTGAACGTCGCCGAGCATCGCATAGGAGGCGGTAACGCCGCCGGTGGTCGGGTTGGTCAGCACGACGATATAGGGCTGCTTGGCCTCGCGCAGCATCTGCACAGCGACCGTCGTGCGCGGCATCTGCATCAGCGACAAGATGCCTTCCTGCATGCGCGCGCCGCCTGATGCGGCGAACACGATGAACGGCGACTTCTTTTCAACGGCGAGTTCGAGCCCGCGGACGATGGCTTCGCCTGCGGCCATGCCGAGCGAGCCACCCATGAAGTCGAAATCCTGCACGGCGACGACGACGGCGGAGCCTTCGAGTTTGCCGTAACCGACCTTGATCGCATCGTTCAGATTGGTTCGGGCGCGCGCGTCCTTGATGCGGTCGACGTATTTCTTCTCGTCGCGGAACTTGAGCGGATCTGGCGTGACGTCAGGCAGCGCGACGTCGAACCAGGTCTCGTTGTCGAAGATCGACTTCAAGCGCGCCACCGCCCCCATGCGCATGTGATAGTTCGAGCCGGGGATGACGAACTGGTTGGCCTCGACGTCCTTGTAGAACACGAGCTGCCCGGAGTCCGGGCACTTGATCCACAGATTCTCCGGCGTCTCCCGCCGCAGCATGTTGCGGATCTTCGGCCGGACCACGTTGGTAAGCCAGTTCATGGTTTGCTCCGATGTGCGGCCCGCCTTGCGGATCGCCTGAAGGGATATATGGCGACCGGGCCGTTGCCCGGCAAGCCGCCGTGTCGCCGTGTCGCCCGCCCCAAAAGCGGAATTATGGCCTATTCCGCCGCCTGTTGCGCGCCCTTGACGCCCTGGGCCAGGGCCGCCGTCAGCTCAGCCACGGCGTTAACGGTTTTGCCGGTCGCCCGTCCCTCGGCGTCGAGGCTGTTCTTGAGCGCGTCGACCAGCGCGGTGCCGACGACCGCACCATTGGCATGGGAGGCAATGGCACGCGCCGTCTCCGGCGTGCGGATACCGAAGCCGACGCACACCGGCAGCTTGGTGTGCCGCTTGATGCGGGCCACCGCTTCGCTCACGGCCGAGGAGTCCGCCGCCGCCGCACCGGTGATGCCGGTGATCGAGACGTAGTAGACGAAGCCCGAGGTGTTGGCGAGCACGGCCGGCAGCCGCTTGTCGTCGGTCGTCGGTGTCGCCAGACGAATGAAATTGAGGCCGGCCTTCATCGCGGGCAGGCAGAGCTCGTCGTCCTCCTCCGGCGGCAGGTCGACGATGATCAGACCATCGACGCCCGCGCTCTTGGCATCGACCAGGAACTTGTCGACGCCGTAAATGTAGATCGGATTGTAATAGCCCATTAACACGATCGGCGTCGCATTGTCGTCCTTGCGGAAGCCGCGCACCAGCTCCAGCGTCTTCTTCAGCGTCATGCCGGCCTTGAGCGCACGCAGCCCGGCGGCCTGGATCGAGGGACCGTCGGCCATCGGATCGGTGAAGGGCATGCCGATCTCGATGACGTCGGCGCCTGATTTCGGCAGCGCCTTGATGATCTCGAGCGAGGTCGCCGGATCGGGATCGCCGGCCATCAAGAAGGTGACGAAGGCCGAGCGGCCCTGCTTCGCAAGCTCGGCAAAACGGGTGTCGATACGCGTGGTCACTTCTTGCCCCTCAGGATGTCGCCGACCTGCGGGACGTCCTTGTCGCCGCGGCCGGAGAGGTTGACGACCATCAGGTGATCCCGAGGCCGCTTCGGCGCGAGCTCCATCACCTTGGCGATGGCGTGCGCGGGCTCAAGCGCGGGGATGATACCTTCGAGGCGCGACAGCAGCTGGAACGCGGCGAGCGCTTCGTCATCGGTCGCGGAGAGATAGTTCACGCGGCCGATCTCGTGCAGCCAGGAATGCTCGGGGCCGATGCCGGGATAATCGAGGCCGGCCGAGATCGAATGCGCGTCCTGGATCTGGCCGTCCGCGTCCATCAAGAGATAGGTGCGGTTGCCGTGCAGCACGCCGGGACGGCCGCCCGCGATCGACGCCGCATGCAGCTGCGTCAGCCCATGGCCCGCAGCTTCGACGCCGAAGATTTCGACGGAGGGATCGTCGAGGAACGGATGAAACAGGCCCATCGCGTTCGAGCCGCCACCGATGCAGGCGACCAGCGAATCCGGCAGGCGGCCTTCGACCTCCTGCATCTGCGTCTTGGTCTCGTTGCCGATGATCGACTGGAAGTCGCGCACCAGCGTCGGATAGGGATGCGGGCCGGCCACCGTGCCGATGCAGTAGAAGGTGTTGTGCACGTTGGTGACCCAGTCGCGCAGGGCCTCATTCATGGCGTCCTTCAGCGTGCGCGTGCCCGACTGCACCGGGACCACCGTCGCACCCAGCATCTCCATGCGGATCACGTTGGGCTGCTGCCGCTCGACGTCGACGGCGCCCATATAGACCACGCATTCGAGCCCGAAGCGCGCGCACAGCGTCGCGGTGGCGACACCGTGCTGGCCGGCGCCGGTCTCGGCGATGATGCGCTTCTTGCCCATGCGCCGCGCCAGCATGATCTGGCCGAGCACGTTGTTCACCTTGTGCGAGCCGGTGTGGTTGAGCTCTTCGCGCTTCAAATAGATCTTGGCGCCGCCGAGATGCTCGGTGAGGCGCTCGGCGAAATAGAGTGGCGAGGGCCGGCCGACATAATGCGTGAGATAGCCGTTCATCTCGGCCTGGAAGGCCGGATCGGCTTTGGCCTCGGTGTAGGCCTTCTCGAGATCGAGGATCAGCGGCATCAGGGTTTCGGCGACGAAGCGGCCGCCGAAGATGCCGAAATGGCCGCGATCGTCGGGACCGCTGCGATAGGAATTGGGTTTGGCGACGTTCATCGAACACTCAACTCTTGGCTGGATTCTTGGCTGGCGCGCGCAGCGCGAATGAAGGCCTTGATCATCTCAGGATCTTTCACGCCGGGGGCGCTCTCGACACCGGAGGAGACGTCGACACCGCCGGCGCGGGTGACGCGGAGTGCCTCGGCGAGATTGTCGGCATGAAGCCCGCCCGAGACCATGTAGGGCAGCTTCAGATCGAGGTTTTCGAGCAGGTGCCAGTCGAAGGGCTCCCCGAGGCCGCCCGGCCGGGTCGCATCCTTCGGCGCGCGGGCATCGAACAGGATGCGGTCGGCGATCGCGGCATAGCCGGGCAACACGGCGAGATCGGCCGCGGTCGCGATCGGGACCGCCTTCATCACCGGGCGGCCGAACCGCTGCTTGATGTCGCGCAGCCGCGCCACGCTCTCCTTGCCGTGCAGCTGGAAAATGTCCGGCGACAGCGCGTCCATGATGTTGTCGAGCGTCGCATCGTCGGCGTCGACGGTGAGGGCGACCTTGAGCGCGCGCCCCTTCACCTGGCGGCCGAGGTCGCGGCCGAGCTCCAGGGACAGATGCCGCGGCGAAGGGGGGAAGAACACGAACCCCACCATATCCGCACCCGCCTCGAGCGCCGTTTGAAGCGTCTCGCGCGTGGACAGGCCGCAGATTTTGACGAGCAGGGACATGGTCTCAAAGCAAATGGAGGCCGCAACGTGCGGCCGGAAAACAGCGTTTTCGGTCGGGGCCGCTTCTACAACGTCGCGCGCTGCTTGTCTCGCCCGATGGGCCCGTAAAGCCCGACCCCGGAGGGTACGGGAAGGCGCTGCGAGCCGGGCTTTGCCGCGGCCGCCTGGGCCCGCAAATCGGCCAGTTCGGCCCTGGCGACCCGTGAATCCGTCTCGTGCCGGCGCGCCGCGCGGCGCCAGCGCCGCTGACCGAGCCAGACGGCGGAGCCGCCGGCGAAGACGCCGAGGGCGGCGACCAGGATCAGGAGCAGGAACAGCGGCAGCGTGACCGACAATGACGGGTCGTTCGCAATGAACGGATCGAACGAGACCGTGACGAAGTGCCGGTTGGCAACGGCGAATGCCACCAGGATCAGGCCCAGCGGGATCACGATCAGCGCGGTCAGGAACTTTCGCATCGCGATCGCTCGTCTTGAATCAAGCTTGCGGCCGCATCATGCGGCCGTTCGGTTAAACCCCGACGACGACAGCCTCAGTCGGGCGCGCCGGGATCCGGATGGTCGCGGTTCAGCCGCTCGCGCATTTCCTTGCCGGTCTTGAAGAACGGAACGCTCTTCTGATCGACGGGCACATGGGCGCCGGTGCGTGGATTGCGCCCGGCGCGTGCAGGGCGATGCTTGACCGAGAAGGCACCGAAGCCGCGCAACTCGACGCGGTCACCGCGCGCGAGGGCCGCTACGATCTCTTCGAGAATCGCATTCACAATGTTCTCGACATCCCGCTGGTACAGATGCGGGTTGTGCTCGGCGATACGCTGAACAAGTTCGGATTTGATCATCGAGAGATAGGACCCGGAAGCGTGCGGATGACCATTTCCGTGAAAATACCTTGATCTGTCAAGACGCTAAATCAAGGCTGAGCGTCGCGAAATTACGTGACAAATGCCGAAAAAGCGGGCTGACCCGACGCCCGCCAAACGGGAAAACCCTCAGCCGCTCGCCCAACCCCCTCAATTTGAGGCGGCCGGTTGCCACAGGGCCAGCATTCCATCCATTCCGAACCGATCGACCGCCTGCGCGACGCCGGTTTGCCCGATTTGATGCGCAATCGAGCCCAAACCGAGCGCTTCCAGCGTAACGGCGGCGGCCGTCTTGAGGAATGGCAGATCGCCGAAGCGCGGCTGGAGCTTGTAGTCGCGCACGGAGAGCCCCTTCTTGACGCCCTTCTGCTCGACCAGCCAGGTCACCGCCGTCTTCTCGTCGCCGATCTGATCGATCAGCTTGAGATCGATCGCCTGGCGCCCGGTGAAGACGCGGCCATCAGCCACTTTCTCGAGCTGCGTGTCATCCATGCCACGCCGCTCCTTCACCAATCCCCTGAACCAGGCATAGGAATCCTTCACCAGCGCATCGAGCGCGGCCCGTGCTTCCGGGCTGGTCGGCTCAAAACCGTTGGGCGCGGCCTTCAGCGGTGACGACTTCACCTCCTCGACCTTGACGCCGATGGTCTTCAGGAGCTCGCTGACGTTGGGATATTGGAACAGCACGCCGATCGACCCGACCAGCGAACTCTGCTGGGCGATGATGTGATCGCTGGCAATCGCCGTGATGTAGCCCCCGGAGGCAGCCAGGCCCTCGACCACCACGACGAGCGGCTTCTTCGCCTTCAGCCGGACGAGTGAATCGTAGAGCTGCTCGGAGCCGGCGGTGGTGCCTCCCGGCGAGTTGATGTGAATGATGACGGCGGCGGCCTGCGAATTCTCCAGCCGCTCCAGCGCCTGCGTACGATCGGAATCGCTGCGGATCAGGCCCTCGATCTGGACCCGCGCGATCGAGCCGGCGGATGCGAACGTGCCCCGCGTACCCGGTGTCACGACCAGCGCAAAGCCCGCAATCGCCGCAATCGCGATCAGCGCAGCCATCACGCGCCAGAACGTCAGCTTGCGGCGGATCCTGCGGCGATCGACGATGATGTCCGAATCGAGCGACATCTAGATATCTCCAAATGAAAGGCCGGACGCGTTGTGCCCTCACAGCGTGACCAACGGCTTATCTGGATACATCAATTGCGGCGCAATTAGAAGAAAACAAGGCTGTGACAGCGTAGGCCGAGATGCTGCCATACACTCACATGTCGTCCCGGCGAAGGCCGGGACCCATACCCGCAGGGCGGAGTGTGACGCGAGACGCCCACTCCGAGTCTTCGTCAAACCACTCCCTGTGGGTATGGGTCCCGGATCTACGCGCGCTTTGAGCGCGCTTGTCCGGGACGACAGCGGAGTTTGTGGAGGCGGCAACAAAAAAGCCCCGGCTCGCGCCGGGGCTTCGATGTCTGGCGAACCGAAAGGTTCGCTTACTTGCTGTCGCGGTTCTTGAGCGCGGTGCCGAGGATGTCGCCGAGCGTTGCTCCCGAATCGGAGGAGCCGTACTGCGCGATGGCTTCCTTTTCTTCGGCGACTTCGAGCGCCTTGATCGACACCTGGACCTTGCGGGCCTTCTTGTCGAACTGGATCACGCGGGCATCGACCTTCTCACCGACGGCAAAGCGTTCGGCGCGCTGGTCGTTGCGGTCACGGGCGAGTTCGGAGCGCTTGATGAAGGTCGAGAAGTCGGTACCGGTGATCTTCACCTCGATGCCGCTTTCCTTCACTTCGAGCACTTCGCAGGTCACGACCGCGCCCTTCTTGACATCGCCCGGCTCGGCGAAGGGGTCGCCTTCGAGCTGCTTGATGCCGAGCGAGATGCGCTCCTTCTCGACGTCCACATCGAGCACCACGGCCTTCACCATGTCGCCCTTCTTGTAGTTGTCGATCACCTGCTCGCCCGGAAGCTTCCAGTCGAGGTCGGAGAGATGGACCATGCCGTCGACGTCGCCCTCGAGACCCAGGAACAGACCGAACTCGGTCTTGTTCTTGACCTCGCCCTCGACCGTCGAACCGGTCGGGTGACCTTCGACGAAGACCTCCCAGGGGTTGCGCATGGTCTGCTTGAGGCCGAGCGAGATGCGGCGCTTGACGGAATCGACTTCCAGCACCTGCACTTCGACTTCCTGCGAGGTCGAAACGATCTTGCCGGGGTGCATGTTCTTCTTGGTCCACGACATCTCGGAGACGTGGATCAGGCCTTCGATGCCCGGCTCGAGCTCGACGAACGCACCGTAGTCGGTGATGTTGGTGACGCGGCCGGTGAAGCGGGCACCCAGCGGGTACTTGGCTTCGATGCCCTGCCACGGATCGTCCAGCAGCTGCTTCATGCCCAGCGAGATGCGGTGCGTCTCGTGGTTGATCTTGATGATCTTGACCTTCACGGTCTGGCCGATCGAGAGCACCTCGGTCGGGTGGTTGACTCGGCGCCACGCGATGTCGGTGACGTGCAGCAGGCCGTCGATGCCGCCGAGATCAACGAACGCACCGTAATCGGTGATGTTCTTGACCACGCCGTCGATGACCTGACCCTCTTCGAGGTTCTGCACCAGCTCCTGACGCTGCTCGGCGCGGGTCTCTTCGAGAACCGTGCGGCGGGACACGACGATGTTGCCGCGACGGCGATCCATCTTGAGGATCTGGAACGGCTGCGAATTGTTCATCAGCGGCGCAACGTCGCGGATCGGACGGATGTCGACCTGCGAGCGCGGCAGGAAGGCCACGGCACCGTCGAGGTCGACGGTGAAGCCACCCTTGACCTGATTGAAGATGACGCCGTTGACCTTCTCGTTGTTCTGGAACGCCTTCTCGAGCTTGCCCCAGCTCTCTTCGCGGCGCGCCTTGTCGCGCGACAGCACGGCTTCGCCGAGCGCGTTCTCGATGCGATCGAGGAACACTTCAACCTCGTCGCCGACCTTCAGTTCGCTGTCACGGCCGGGGCCGGAAAATTCGCGCAGGGCGACACGGCCCTCGGTCTTCAGGCCGACGTCGATGACGGCCATGTCCTTTTCAATTGCAACAACCTTGCCCTTGACGACGGAGCTCTCCTGCAGGTTGCCACCTGCGAAGGACTCGTCGAGCATCGCGGCGAAATCGTCGCGCGACGGGCTATAGGTATCAGCAGAAGTCGAAGCCATTTGTTCTCCAGTTGCGGATGTCGTGCCGGCCGTTGGGTTCATGGGCGCATCGCACGCGCAGTGTCGGAAGGTCCGCAAGACCTTCGAGCGACCGCTCGCTGCTCCGGCCTGAAAGGCGGAACAGCGGAAGCGGGCCGGCTGAGGCCCGCGCGTTCGATACGTGGAAATCTTGTGTCCGGAGCCTGGATCGCGTCGGCCCCAAACAAAGGACCGAGGTATCGACCTCAAAGAGCGGGAGCGGGCACTTCCTCCAATGACGGCGGCGGCTTAACCCCGCGACCGGCCCGCTCGGACGGCCTCGATAATGTCGATGGCGGCCCGGACGCCGCCTTCTATATCCAGTTGGGAGTTATCTAGCAAGTAAGCATCGGCGGCCGGTTTCAGGGGCGCAATAGGCCGGTTCTTGTCGCGTTCGTCGCGCTGGATGATGTCGGCGAGCACGGCGGCCTCGTCGGCCTCCTCGCCCCTCGCCTTGGCCTCCATGGTCCGGCGGCGCGCTCGGACTTTTGGATCGGCGACGACGAAAATCTTCACGTCCGCATGCGGGCAGATCACGGTTCCAATGTCCCGGCCGTCCAGCACCGCTCCGGGCGGATCGGCGGCGAATTGCCGCTGAAAATTGACCAGGGCCTCGCGAACCCTGGGGATCGCCGAGACGATGGAGGCGCCCTCGCCGGCCTTCTGGGTCTTCAGGGCCGGATTGCCGAACTTTTCGGGATCGAGTTCCAGCGCCGCAGCGACCGCAGCCTCCTCGTCCCGGAGATCGTGACCGGACTGCATCAGGGCATAGGCCACCGCACGGTAGATCACGCCGGTATCGAGGTGACGGTAGCCGTAATGGTGCGCGAGACGCTTGCCGAGCGTCCCTTTGCCCGAGGCCGCGGGTCCGTCGATGGCGATGATCATGAAAACTCGGCCCCTAGCGAACGCATCATCGGAATGAAGTCCGGGAAACTGGTGGCGATGAAAGCGGTGTCGTCCACGGTCACCGGCTGGTCCGAGGCGCAGCCCATCACCAATGCGGACATCGCGATGCGGTGGTCCATGTGGGTCGCGACAGTGCCGCCGCCGGGGACGTGACCGCGACCCTCGACGATCAGATCGTCGCCGGAGACCTCGACCTTCACGCCGTTGACGCGGAGCATGGCAGCGGTGGCCTCGAGGCGATCCGATTCCTTGACGCGCAGCTCCTGCAGGCCGCGCATGATCGTGGTGCCCTCGGCGAAAGAGGCTGCCACCGCGAGCACGAGATATTCATCGATCATCGAGGGCGCGCGCTCCGGCGGCACCACGACGCCGCGCAGCTTCGAGGCCCGCACGCGCAGTTTCGCCATCGGCTCGCCGGCGTCGCCGCGGACTTCGCTCTCCTCGATCGATGCGCCCATTTCGCGCAGCGTGGTGAACAGGCCGGTGCGCAGCGGATTGGTCATGACATCCGACAGGACGACATCGGAGCCCTCGACGATCAGCGCCGCGACCACCGGGAAAGCCGCCGAAGAGGGATCGGCCGGCACCACGACATTGGCACCGTGCAGCTCGGGCTGGCCCTTGAGCGTGATACGGCGGCCGTGCACGCCCTCCTGTGCCGAGGTGATGTCGGCACCAAAATGCTTCAGCATCAATTCGGTGTGGTCGCGGCTGGCCTCGGTCTCGATGACGGTCGTGATGCCAGGCGCGGCAAGGCCCGCCAGCAGCACTGCCGATTTGATCTGGGCCGAGGCGACCGGGGTCTTGTAGGTGATCGGCAGCGGATCGCGGGCACCCTGGAGTGTCAGGGGCAGGCGGCCGCCCTCACTGCCGGAGATGACCTTGGCGCCCATCTTTTCCAGGGGATCGAGGATTCGGCGCATGGGGCGGCTGCGCAACGAGGCGTCCCCGTCGAAAACCGCCGAGATCGGGCAGCCGGCGACGGCGCCCATCACCAGCCGGCAGCCGGTGCCGGAGTTCCCGAAATCCAGCGCTTCCTTGGGCCGGGCGAAGCCCGCGACGCCGACGCCCTGCACTTTCCAGGCAAAATCGCCGGTCCGCTCCACGGTGGCGCCCAGCGCCTGCATCGATTTGGCGGTGTTGAGGACGTCTTCGCCCTCCAGCAGACCTGAAATCCTGGTCTCGCCGACCGCGAGCGCGCCCAGGATGAGGGCACGGTGGGAGATCGACTTGTCCCCGGGCACCCGTACTTTCCCGGTCAGGGGCCCGCTGGCGCGAGCCTGGAGCGGCCTCGTTTGGTCGGAATGGGTCACGATTGTGTCCTTGGATGCGCCCTCGAGGGGGCTGGGCGCAGGTACCACATGGTCAGCGCCTCGTCACGGGCATGTCGTTCTCCCGTAATGCGCTATTGACAGCGGGCCGCCAACTAGCCAAGTGAAACACCGCTTTTCAGACATTCCCAGGATTCCTGCCGTGGCCAAGTCCGAACTCGGAACCAAACGTATTTGCCCAACCACGGGCAAGAAGTTCTATGACCTCAACAAGAATCCGGTGATCTCGCCCTATACCGGTGAAGTCGTGCCGATCGCCCCGGTCGCGCCCGCGCGCATGCCCCGCGGCGCCGAAGCCCGGCACGCAGCGACGGCCGACGCCACGCCGGAGCCGGCAGAGGTCGAGGAGGTCTCGCTCGAGGAGGCCGACGCCGAGGAGAACACCGGCAAGGTCAAGGCCGCCGTGCCCGAATCCGAGGACGATATCGAGGTCGATGAGACCCTCGATGACGACGATGACGATGATTCGACCTTCATTGCCGACGAAGAAGAGGGCGATGAGGACGTGACCGACATCATTGGTGATGTCGGAGGTGATGAAGAGACTTGAGATCAGCCCTGATCTGTGAAAAAGGGTGCACCGCGCGAGTCACCAGGGCTCGCCGGTACGGGTGATCCAACAGGATCCCCACAAGGACTAAGGGGCCATAGCTCAGCTGGGAGAGCGCTTGCATGGCATGCAAGAGGTCGGCGGTTCGATCCCGCCTGGCTCCACCAGCCTTCGCTCGCTTCGCGAGCTTCGGCTGGGCAAGCCTACGGAAGTCCCTCGTAGCGAAGTGAGCGAAGGCTGTCCCGCCATAGCCCGAAGGGCGACGGCGGACTTGGGCCGGCAATCACTCTGTTTGCTCCCTTGCGACTGCAGGCTGAGGTAACACCCTAAACGTGTCTCGAAGCTGCTATCCTACCCTCCGGGGAGGGAGCGCGATGAAATACGTCTATATCCTTGAGAGTCTCGATTCCGAGCACTTCTACGTTGGAATTACCGACGACCTGAGGGCTCGTTTGGCAAAGCACAACGCCGGCGAGGTACCGCACACTTCGAAATATGGGCCATGGCGGATACGGACCTATTTCGCGTTTGACGATGCCGCACGCGCTGTCGCGTTCGAGCGTTACCTGAAATCGGGATCGGGACGCGCTTTTGCCAAGAAGCATTTCTGATCGCGCGCGCTACACCCCCTACTCCCCGATCACCGCGTTCAGCCGATCCCGCAGCGCGACGATCTCGTCCTTCATCGACACCAGTTCCGACACTGAGCAGTCCGAGGCCGCCAGGATCGACTGCGGCACGCTGCGGGCCTTTTCCTTCAGTGCATGCCCCTGCGCCGTCAACGCGATCAGGACCTGACGCTCGTCCTCGCTCGAGCGGGTGCGCCGCACGAGATGGGCGGCCTCGAGCCGCTTGAGCAGCGGCGTCAGCGTGCCCGAATCCAGGAACAGCCGCTCGCCGATGTCCTTGACCGGCACGTCGTCGCGCTCCCACAGCACCAGCATCACCAGATATTGCGGATAGGTCAGGCCGAGCCGGTCCAGCAGCGGCTTGTAGACGCGGTTGAAGGCATGCGCGGCCGAGTAGACCGCGAAGCAGATCTGGTTGTCGAGGCGTTGCGGATCGAGGGTCGATAGCTTCCGGGGCATGGAGAATCTCACGGGATTTCCTCCCATTTTGGGGCCGGCGGGCGGCACATTCAATTGCGAACAATTAAATGTGAGCCTCGCTAATTTCAATTGCGCACAATCTAATTGTTTGCGATACAGAGCGCACCCCAACCG
The DNA here is from genome assembly GCF_002278135.3 of Bradyrhizobium ottawaense. Taxonomy (NCBI): domain Bacteria; kingdom Pseudomonadati; phylum Pseudomonadota; class Alphaproteobacteria; order Hyphomicrobiales; family Nitrobacteraceae; genus Bradyrhizobium; species Bradyrhizobium ottawaense. The sequence goes on from NZ_CP029425.2 coordinate 112,018, forward strand.
GAAGACCCGAGGAGACGACAATGTCCGTGAACGTCCTCTACAAGACCAGCGCCAAGGCCACCGGCGGCCGTGATGGCCATGCTGCAACCCTCGACGGCGCGCTCGACGTCAAGCTCACCACGCCGAAGGAGCTCGGGGGCGGCGGCGGCGCCGGCAACAATCCCGAGCAGCTGTTCGCGGCCGGCTATGCGGCCTGCTTCATCGGCGCGATGAAGTTCGTCTCGTCGCAGGGTGGGCCGAAGGTTCCGGCCGATGCGTCCGTGACCTCGACCGTCGGCATCGGCCCGCGCTCCGAGGGCGGCTTCGGTCTCGACATCGATCTCGCCGTCTCGCTGCCGGGCCTCGCCCGCGCGGAAGCCGAGGCGCTGGTCGAGAAGGCGCACCAGGTGTGCCCGTACTCCAATGCCACGCGCGGCAATGTCGACGTTCGCCTGACGGTCGTCTGATCGAAAGTGCGGATTGGCTGGCCCGGGATCCCCCTCGGACCGGCCGCTTCCGCTGATCTGCCAATCCTGATTAGCCATGCCGCGGCATGCAGCCGGCAGTGCATACGCCCCTACGCAACAGGCCATTGCTGGCTTGTGCGAACCTCGCTAGGCCTGTGGCCAAATATCGACACAGGGGAAGCGAAGGCATGAGTTCTGAAGCCGCCAGTTCTGAAGCCGCATTGGGCGCAATGAGCGGATTGCGCGTCATCGATCTCACGCGCGTGCTCGGCGGTCCCTACTGCACCCAGATCCTCGCCGACCACGGCGCCGACGTGATCAAGGTCGAGCCGCCCGCGGGCGACGAGGTGCGCGAATGGGGCCCTCCCTTCCACGAGGAGGACGCGGCCTATTTCGTCGGAATCAACCGCAACAAGCGCTCGATCGGCCTCGACCTCGCCTCCGAGGGCGGCCGCATCGTGCTGCTCAAGATGCTGGAGACCGCCGACGTCCTGATCGAGAATTTCAAGCCGGGCACGCTGGAGAAATGGGGCATCGGCAACGACGTGCTCAGCAAGAAATTCCCGCGCCTCGTGCATTGCCGGATCTGCGGCTTCGGCGCCGACGGCCCGCGCGGCGGCAATCCCGGCTATGACGCCATCATCCCGGCTATGACGCCATCATCCAGGCCATGACCGGCATGATCGCCGCGACCGGCTCGCCCGAGAGCGGACCGATGCGGATCGGCGTGCCCTTGGTCGACATCACCACCGGACTTTATGCGGCGATCGGCATCCTGATGGCGCTGTCGGAGCGGCAGCGTTCCGGCAAGGGCCAATTCCTGGAGACGACGCTGTACGAGACCGGCCTTGCCATCATGCATCCGCACACCGCGAATTATTTCATGCATGGCAAGCCGCCGAGCCTCACCGGCAACGAGCATCCCAACCTCGTGCCTTACGCGATCTTCCCGACCAAGACCGACGACATCTTCATCGGTGTCGGCAATGACGGCACCTTCCGCAAGCTCGCCAAGGAGATCGGCAAGCCCGAGCTCGGCACCGATCCGCGCTTTGCCCGCAACAAGGACCGCATCGCCAATCGCGAGGCGCTGCGCGCCGAGCTTGCTGCCGTGTTCAGCCAGCACGAGGCCGAGCCGCTGTGCAATCGCCTGCTCGCCGCGGGCCTGCCCGCCGGGCCCGTGCAGAAGATCGACCAGGCGTTGACCAACCCGCACACGATCGCGCGCGGCGATATTATCGAGAAGGACTGGTACAAGGGCGTCGCCTCGCCGATCCGGCTCGACCGCAGCAAGCCGAGCCTGCGCCGGCTGCCGCCGAAATTCAGCCAGCACTCCCAGGAGGTGCTGGGCGAGTTTGGCTACTCCAAGGCCGAGATCGACGCGATGGTCGAGAAGGGCACCGTCTGCGGCCCCGAGCGCAAGCGGTAGAGGCCACCACCTCCGTCCGACGAATGATGCCGCAGTGCGGCGCGGGCACGATAGTGCACCGCGAACCAATGCGGCTGCCGCTCCGTCTTCGCCTATTTGCCGTCTTCCCTTTTCCAGCGCTTGCCGCTTTCGTTTCGGCCGCTTACACAGTCATGTGAACGTCATATGGCGCTGCTAGCGCAAGCGCTTCTTTTGACGGCCAAGGGAGGTTTACTTGATGGCTCTTCGACACTTTGGGGTGGCTGCCGCATTTGCACTCACGGTTGGCATGACGGCGTCGCCGGCGCTGGCCGTGACGGAAATCCAGTGGTGGCACGCGATGACCGGCGCCAACAACGACGTCATCGTCAAGCTCGCCAACGACTTCAACACGTCGCAGAGCGACTTCAAGGTCGTTCCGACCTACAAGGGCAATTACGCCGACACCATGAACGCGGGCATCGCGGCGTTTCGTGCCGGCAACGCGCCGCACATCATGCAGGTGTTCGAGGTCGGCACCGCCACCATGATGGCTGCGACCGGCGCGGTGAAGCCCGTCTACAAGCTGATGGCCGAGGCCGGCGAGAAGTTCGATCCCAAGATCTACCTGCCCGCCATCACCGGCTACTACTCGACCTCGAAGGGCGAGATGCTGTCGTTCCCCTTCAACTCGTCGTCCACCGTGATGTGGGTCAATCTCGACGAGCTGAAGAAGGCCAATGTCGCGATCCCGAAGACCTGGCCCGAGACGTTCGAGGCCGCCAAGAAGCTGAAGGCTGCCGGTCATGACACCTGCGGCTTCTCCGGCTCCTGGGTCACCTGGGTCAATCTCGAGCAGCTCTCCGCCTGGCACAACGTCCCGCTCGCCAGCAAGGCCAACGGCCTCGACGGCTTCGACACCAAGCTCGAGTTCAACGGGCCGCTCCAGGTCAAGCATCTCGAAAACCTGGTCGAGCTCCAGAAGACCAAGGTCTACGACTATGCCGGCCGTACCAACACCGGCGAAGGCCGCTTCACCTCGGGCGAATGCCCGATCTACCTGACCTCGTCGGCCTTCTTCGGCAACGTCAAGGCCCAGGCCAAGTTCAACTTCACCGCGGTGCCGATGCCGTATTATCCGGAGGCAAAGGGCGCGCCGCAGAACTCGATCATCGGCGGCGCTTCGCTCTGGGTCATGGGCGGCAAGCCGGCCGACGAATACAAGGGCGTCGCAAAATTCCTGACCTTCCTCTCCGACACCGATCGCCAGGTCTACATCCACAAGGCCTCGGGCTATCTGCCGATCACCAAGGCGGCCTATGAGAAAGCCAAGGCCGAGGGCTTCTACAAGGACCAGCCCTATCTCGAGACCCCGCTGCTGGAGCTGACCAACAAGGAGCCGACCGAGAACTCGCGCGGTCTGCGCCTCGGCAACATGGTTCAGCTGCGTGACGTCTGGTCGGAAGAGATCGAGCAGGCGCTGGCCGGCAAGAAGACCGCCAAGCAGGCGCTGGATGCCGCCGTCGAGCGCGGCAACACGATGCTGCGGCAGTTCGAAAAGACCGCCGTCAAGTGAGGCGATGAGCGGCAGGCCGGTCCCCCGGCCTGCCGCTTTCGGCGGACACCATGCAGAAGCAAGCCATTTTCCAATCCAGGCTATTGCCTTACGCGCTGGTTGCCCCGCAGCTCGCGATCGTCCTGCTATTCTTCTACTGGCCGGCCCTGCAGGCGGTGATCCAGTCGTTCCTGCTCCAGGACGCCTTCGGTCTGTCGACGAGCTTCGTCTGGTTCGAGAACTATCTCGACCTGTTCAGGGAGCCCGCCTATTTCGAGGCGATCCTCCGCACCTTCTTCTTCTCTTTCGCCATCGCGGTCTCGTCGTTGTCCTTTGCGCTGCTGCTCGCCGTCATGGCGGACAAGCCCCTGCGCGGCTCGATGCTGTACCGCACCCTCTTGATCTGGCCCTATGCGGTGGCGCCGCCGGTCGTCGGCGTGCTCTGGATCTTCATGCTGCATCCCTCGCTGGGCATCATCGCGCGCTATTTGCGCGCGATCGGGGTCGACTGGAATCCGCTGCTCGACGGTGACCAGGCGGCAACCCTGATCATCCTCGCCGCCGCCTGGAAGCAGATCTCCTATAATTTCCTGTTCTTCCTCGCCGGTCTGCAGAGCATCCCGCGAAGCGTGCTCGAAGCCGCCGCGATCGACGGTGCCCGTCCGATGCGCCGGTTCTGGACCGTGACCTTCCCGCTGCTGTCGCCGACCATCTTCTTCCTGCTGGTCGTCAACATCGTCTACGCCTTCTTCGACACGTTCGGCATCATCGACACCATGACCCGCGGCGGTCCCGGCAAGTCGACCGAGACGCTGGTCTACAAGGTCTATTCCGACGGCCTGCTCGGCGGCAATCTCGGCAGCTCCGCCGCGCAATCGGTGATCCTGATGGTGATGGTCATCGTGCTGACGGGAATCCAGTTCCGCTTCGTCGAACGCAAGGTGACCTACTGATGGTCGAGGAAGAGGGCTTTCGGCGCTACGTCGCGCACATCATTCTCTGGATCGGAATCGCGATCGTCGCCTTCCCGGTCTACATCGCGTTCGTCGCCTCGACCCAGGACAATGCGCTGATCGCGAACGGGCAGATGTCGCTGCTGCCGGGCGGTCATTTCTTCGAGACCTATTATCAAACCATCTTCGTCGGCACGAGCGGCTCGACCCGCGAGCCTGTCGGCAACATGATGCTGAACTCGCTGGTGATGGCGCTGCTGATCGCGGTCGGCAAGATTGCGATCTCGATCATCTCGGCCTATGCGATCGCGTATTTCCGCTTTCCGTTCCGGATGCCGATCTTCTGGATCATCTTCATCACCCTGATGCTGCCGGTCGAGGTCCGCATCTATCCGACCTACAAGATCGTCGCCGATCTGCACATGCTCGACAGCTATGCGGGCCTCGCGCTGCCGCTGATCGCCTCGGCCACCGCAACGCTGCTGTTCCGACAGTTCTTCATGACGGTGCCGGACGAATTGCTCGAGGCCTCGCGCATCGACGGCGCGGGCCCCTTGCGCTTCTTCTGGGACACGCTGCTGCCGCTGTCGCGCACCAACATGGCGGCGCTGTTCGTGATCCTGTTCATCCTCGGCTGGAATCAATATCTCTGGCCGCTGCTCATCACCACCCGCGACGACATGCAGACCATCCAGGTCGGCATCCGCAAGATGATCACCACCACCGACGCGCTGACCGAATGGCCGATCGTGATGGCGACCGCCATGCTGGCCATGCTGCCGCCGGTGTTCGTCGTCGTCGTCATGCAGAAACTGTTCGTGCGCGGCCTCGTCGAGACGGAAAAGTAAGAAGTGAGTTTTCATGGCTAACGTCACCCTGCGCAACGTCCGCAAGACCTATCTCGGCGGCTTCGAGGCCATCAAGGGCGTCAACGTCGATGTCGGCGACGGACAGTTCTGCGTGCTGGTCGGCCCCTCCGGCTGCGGCAAGTCGACATTGCTGCGCATGGTCGCGGGCCTCGAGACCGTCACCGGCGGCGAGATCGATATCGGCGGACGTGTGGTCAACCAGGTCGAGCCCGCCGATCGCGACATCGCGATGGTGTTCCAGAACTACGCGCTCTATCCGCATATGAGCGTCTACAACAACATGGCCTACGGCCTGCGCAACCGTGGCATGAAGGAAGCCGAGATCAAGTCCCGCGTCGACGAAGCCGCACGCGTGCTCGAGCTCACGCCGATGCTGGAGCGCAAGCCGCGTCAGCTCTCCGGCGGCCAGCGTCAGCGCGTCGCCATGGGCCGCGCCATCGTGCGCCAGCCGAAGGTGTTTCTGTTCGACGAGCCGCTGTCGAACCTCGATGCGAAACTCCGCATCGCGATGCGCGTCGAGATCCGCAAATTGCAGCGCCGGCTCAACACGACGTCGATCTACGTCACCCACGACCAGCTCGAAGCCATGACGCTCGCCGACGTCCTTGTGGTGATGAACGGCGGCCAGGTCGAGCAGGTCGGAAATCCGCTTGCGATCTACGAGAAGCCGGCAACCACCTTCGTCGCCTCCTTCATCGGCGCGCCGCCGATGAATTTGATGTCGACGCGCCCGGAGGAGATCAGGTCGCAGCTTGCGGGCAGCGCGGCGGCCGACGCCGGCATTCTCGGCATCCGCCCGGAAGACTTCGTCATCACCGACCAGACCCCGGGCGGCGGTGTCGCTTTGCCGCTGACGGTGGAGGCGATCGAGCGCGTCGGCGCCGAAACCTTCGTCTACGGCTCGCGCGAGCAGGAAGAGCAGCGTGTCGCCGCCACGCCGGGCGAGTTGCCGCCCGGCGAGATCATCGTCCGCATTCCCGGAACCGAGGCTCCCGCCATCGGCGCGAAAATCCGCGTCGCGGCGCTGCGGGCGAAGCTGCATTTGTTCAGCGGCGACGGGCGGACGCGGCTGGAGGCCTGATCGGTTCCGAAAGGCCGGACAACACAAAACGCGAAAACAACCCCATGCACAGTACAAGGGGGTCTGTTTTTGTTGAGATAAATGGCCCGCCTGATGTCGTCATGCGCGGGCCTGTCCCGGGCATGACGACAGGAAATGGCCAATCCACAGCTTCCCGGCTACCTGCTTGAACCAACACGGGAACATGCCCATATTGCTGATCAAGGGGCGCCTCTCAGGGCCCTGATGCACCAAAGTCGCTTCTGCGAGGACTTTGTAAACTATGTCTCGTGTTCCCACGTTATCCAGTCCGTTCCTGCTGGGCTTCGACGAGATTGAGCGCGTGCTCGATCGCGTCGTCAAAGGCGCCGACGGCTATCCTCCCTACAATATCGAGAGGTGTGGCGGCGCGGACGGCCAGCCCGAGCGCTTACGTATCACGCTGGCGGTCGCCGGATTTACGCGCGACCAACTCGATGTAACCATTGAGGAAAACCAGCTCGTGATCCGCGGGCGGCAGCAGGACGACAAGACCCGGCAATACATCCATCGCGGCATCGCCGCGCGCCACTTCCAGCGCACCTTCGTGCTGGCGGAGGGGATGCTGGTGCTGGGTGCGGATCTGAAGAACGGGTTGTTGTCGATCGATCTGGCCCGGCCTGAACCGGAGAGGATCGTTAAGACAATCGCTATCAATGAGCACGAATAATGGAACGAGTAGCGGACTCGACCGCTTAGTGTTCCAGAGGAGTCGAGACCATGAGTGAAGGTCACGTTGCGTTCGAATACGAAGCCAAGAATGTCTCGCCCGAGACGCTGGCAACCCTTGGCGAAGGCCATATCGCCTATGTGAAGCAGATCCGCTCCGAGGATGTGCCGGGCCTGTTTCCCGAGGCGCCGAAAATCGCGCCGGGCCTCAAGCTCTTTGCGCTCCACGCCGCCGACGGCACGCCGATCATGCTGACCGACAGCCGGGAAGCTGCGATCGCCAATGCCTGGAGCAACGAGCTGCAAGCCGTCAGCGTGCACTGAGCGCACGTCGCACGAATAGAGTTTCCAGCGGGCATGCCTTCTTGCGAAGGCGTGCCCGTTTTCATTTTGACACGATGACGCTCCCACATTGTCATTGCGAGGAGCCCGCGACAAATTGCAAAGCAATTTTGCGCTGGTGCGACGAAGCAATGAGGGTGAGGCCGCAGCGGGCTCAACTCTCGAATCCCGAACACGCGCTTCAACGCACCGCCGGGATCAGCGCCGGCAGGACGTCCGGCTTCCAGGTTTGACGCGCGCTGTCGAAGGCCGCGAAATCATGGTCGAACTGCCAATAGGCCCATGCCCAACCAAGCCGATCCGCACTTCGCGCCACGAACGACAGATATCGCGTCCGGGCATCCGTCGGAGCGCGCTCGTACACGCCGAACTCGCCGAGATAGATCGGGCGCTTTTCTTTTTCGGACCAGCTACGAATCTTTTCGAAGTCGGCGAGGGCCTTCCGTTCATCCTCCGGGGTGCCCCAATCGAGCGGCCCGAGCCGCGAAAACGTTGGGGACCACGGTGCACCCTGATGCGTGAAGCGTATCGGCGCGTAATAGTGAAACGTGACGATGAGGTTTCTGTCACCTGATGGCAGGGCCAGCTCCTCGACCGGCATGTCATCGACGTTGAGAACGGCAGCAATGACCGTCCGCCCTGGGTTGCTGGTGCGGATGATGCCGAGACACTCGTTCAGAAGGGCGTTCCAACTGGGCGACGTCATCTGCCCGCCGGGCTCATTGAGGACCTCGAAGACAAGCTTCGGATATTTTCCGGCATAGCGCTCGGCGATTTGCGTCCAGAATGCCTTCAGCTTCTCGGCGCATGCGGACACGTCGCGCTGGCAGGTATCCGTATCGTGCTCGTCGAGAATGGGGATGAGCTTCCGGGCGAGCACCTCCTCGATCACGGCATCAAGCCGCCTCAAGACGATTTCATCCAGCAGATTCCCTTCGCCCATGAACTTGAAGCCGAAGAAATTGATCCGAACGTGCGAGAACCCGGCCTTTCGGATGGCCGTGAGGTTGTCCAGACGAAATGGCGCGTTCCGGCCTCCCTCCCAGATGCCGTCGTAGCCGAGGATGTTGATGCCGCGCCCCAACTCTCCTGGGGCGCGCGCGATGCCCTGTTTGGCTGCGTCAGCCCGAGAGCAGATCGCGAGCATGGCTATCGCCAAGGTGAGGCCGAAGGTCACCGACCAGCGGGCGCAGATGGCATTCATGCTGCTTTCTCCATCATGGCAGCAGGGATTGCTGCGGCACCGGCCTGCACACCGCGAAGAAGAACGCGACGAGAAGCACCGACGTGAACATCGTCGAGCGGAGGAACATCGTCTCCGTGAAGTTCGATTGAAAGCTCAGGACGACAAATCCGATGATGAGAGCGCAATGGGAGCGATCGATCGACCGGGTGGCGATCAAGTACAGGACCTTTTCCGAAAACAGATAGACGCTCGCGACGAACAGCAAATATCCCAGAAACCCCGTTTCGATCAGCACCGCGATGTAACCGCTATGATAATTGTCGAGCACCCAGCCATGGTTCTGGTTGAAATAGTCGTTAATCGAAGGGCGCGTCCAGAATCCGTTGATGCCAAAGCCCAGCAGGGGCGCGTCGTTGAAATGGCTGATGGCGTACTGCCAAATGAAGGTCCGCTCGGTCAAGTCGATGGTCGATTCACCGCCGAGATGAAAGGAATCGTACCCCGTCAGATAGAAATACAGGAACAGCAGGGCGGCCAGGATGCACATGATGAATGGCAGCACCGCATAGATTCTCATGCAGCGGATCGACCACATCGAGGTCACCAGCAGTCCACAAGCGGCGACGGCGACGGCGCCGGCACCACGGGATTCCGAGGCGATGACGCACGTCGATGCCAGGAGAAACGTCGCGAGAAAAGCGATCCATCCCTGCCCGGTCATCTTCTGATAGCAGGCAAAGAACATCAGATATGCGCTGATGAAACCGAGCGTCTGCTTCGATTCGTAGATTCCTTGCCACTGGCCGTTGTGCATCCAGCTCTGGTCGACGCCGATCTCGGGCACGAAGATGGCACACAAGGCCGAGGCGGCGACCAGAATGAAGAACCCGAGTGCCGTCGATCCGACGATCTCGTCCACGTCGATACGGATAATGAGGCAGTACGCGCCGAAAGTCGTTATCACGAGAGCCGCACTCTTCATGATCGCTGCAGCGGCGAGGCTGGTCCAGAGAACCGACATGGCGGCAAGGGCGTAGAATGCCACCAGCGCGATGAGGTCAGGATTGGGCTGCACGCGCAGGCAAGGACGCACGAAGGCACTGGCGTAGATCAGGATGACCCACATCAGGAGCGCGACAGCCTGTTGCAGATAGCTCCACTCTGCAGGCAGCAGCGCAGGGTGGAAGACGCCCATCGAGGCGACCACGTTGACGGTGATCGAGCCGCGGATCACGGTTCTGGCAAGCTTCTCGACGCCAGGGCTGGGCGCCTTCCAGATTGCGCTTTCGTGTCCCTCGGAATCTGACGCGGTGCGCAGGCTGGTCATGAGCTGACCACCCCGGCCTGCCCGGCGCAGGCTTCACCACCCATATCGCACGACGCCCTTTCCGGCATAGCTGCGCGTGACGCTCGAGAACTCGCCCTCGAATGTCGCTGCCGCGGACCAGCCGTTCAGCCAAGTCTTCTCCGCCGACGCGGTGACGAGCGCGGCATCGGCGGCTTGCGCTGCGCCGTTGACCACGAAGCTCGAACCGGGCAGCGCCTGGAAGGTCGCGCCGATCGAACGGTCGGGATTGAAATTGTGTGCCCAGGCGAGGCGAACGCGCAGCGTGGCGATGCCGTCGGCCATGGCGAAGGACTTGTCGCTGCGCAGGCCGAATTCGCTGCGGCCGGCGGTGGCGGCGTCCGAAGCGTAGCTGAGAGCGAACGTGTCATTGCCGGTGACCGCCCGCTCGGTATAGGCCGGCAGGTCGAACCTCGTGAACTGGGCCGCCGCATAGGGCGAGATGCCGACACCGCCGATCCACGGCGCCACGAAGCGATAGCCGCCTTCGATCCGAGCGGAATAGGCGTTGGCCTTGAAACGGGCCTGGAGATGATCCGCACCGGCGATGGTGACGGTGCGATCGGTGGTGACGTCCTGCCAGCCATAGGCCAGAGCGCCCGTGACATAGGCGGCGCCGGCATTGTGCCGCACGAAGGCGCCGGCCTGGAACAGGTCGGAGCGGCCGGTGCCGCCATTCGTCACCGAGAAGCTGGTGCCGCCGCCGGCGAGCGCAAAGCCGGCCACGGTATTTGGCGAGAGCCAATAATCCGCACCGGCGACCGCGCCGGCGATCCGGCTGGTGGCGGTGCCGGAGCCGAGCGCCGCGTTCCCGTCGGTGGTCTGCGAGCCACCGAAGCCCGCAGCCCACACGCTCCAGCGGGACTCGAAGGTCTGCGCAGGCGGCGCTTTGCGAGAGATCGCGGCGTAGGCGTCACGCGGGTCGCGGTTAAGCTTGCGGCCGCCGGCATAAGCCAGCACGTCACCATCGTCGGCTGCGTATCCCGTCGCGCCGGCCGCCGGCGGAGGATTGCTGCGCCCGGCCAGGAAGGGATCGGTCAGCGTGCCCATGAACTGGTTCATGGCGTTGAAGGTCGTCTGCTGCGCGCCGGTCGCAGTCTCGCCCGAGGCTTGCGTCAGGGCGCCCATCAAGGGCGTGCCGGCCAACGCAAACAGCGGATTGAAGCCCGCCGGCAGCGCCGCCCCTGATATCAGCGGAGCGTCGATGCCGGCAGCGACGTTCCGTACATTGACGCTGGCGTTGGCCGGGAGCGTATACGACAGCAGGCCGGGATCGAGCGTCAGGAGCACATCGTTGCCGGCGTAGCTCAGCCGCGCGTTGCGCGCGAAGCTGTTCGCGATCAGGAAATCCACACCCGTGAAACTGCCGTTCAGATTGCCGGCGCTCGCAATCGTGTAGCTCGTCGTCGCCGTAAGGCGCGCGGTGGGATCCACGACCACCTTGCCGCCGAGGCTCGCCGTGCCCGTGACGTCGAGCCGGTCGGCAACGTGACCGGCAACGTCCACATCCACGACGAACGTACCGTTCGCGCCCTGGGCGAAATCGCCGGTCAGCATCGTGGTGCCGACCGTGCCGACGCCAAGCGGCGCCAGCGTGCCGGCGTTGCTCAGCAGATTACCGGAGCCGAGGTCGACGGTCGCACCGCTGACAAACACGCTGCCGGCGAGATTGTTGAAGGCGTTGCTGCCGCCGCCGAGCGCGACATTGCCGCTGACGATGCCGGAATTGTTCACCGTGTCGTTGCCGCTGCTGGCCAGCACGGCGTTGAGGCTGCCCGCGACCCTCGCCGTCGCGCCAATGGTCACGACATTGGTGGCGCCGCCGTCCAGCCGAATGCCCGCGAGCGCGCCGGACAAGACGCCTCCGCTGACCGTGACCTGGAGATTACCGCCCCCGCTCGCGTTGATGGCGTTGCCTGAGGCCGACGAGACAGTGCCGATGCTGGTCACCGTGACATCGCCGGGTGCAGAGGCGTGAATGCCATCGGCAAATGCGCTGACAGTCCCGCGGCTGATGAGGGAGGCGAAGCCGCCGTGCGATTGAACGCGAATTCCTTCGCCTGCGGTCGAGACAATGTCGCCGGTGCTGTCCACCGTCGCGAAGTATCCGGGCACGTTCGACATGAGCGCGAAGATGCCATAGTCGGTCGCGCTGATGTTTCCCCGGCTGGTGACCCCGACTGCAGCTTGCCCGACGATGTACATGCCGGAGCCGTGGCTCGCGGCGATGTTGCCGACGCTGTTTACCCCGACACCCATTCCGGTCGCGGCGATGCCCGTATCGCGGCCAGTGAGGTCGCCGCGGCTGGTGATGCTGATGCTGTCCCCCGCCGCTATGAACAGTGCGTTGCGTCCAGCCGAGATGTTGCCGTTATTCACGACCGTCGCGGAGGCGCTCGAGTTGTCGATGTAGATTCCGTCGAGTGTCACGGCCATGTCGCCGCGTTGCGAGACAGCGATGTCGCCGAAGACGGAATATGCAGCGATCCCAACGGCACCTGTGATGTTTCCCGTGCTGCTGACGGTAACCCCGAAGTCGGCGGCGGCCAGAATTCCGCTGGCAGCGGCGTTGATGTTTCCGAGTGTCGTGACACTTACCGTGGCAGCGCGTGTTTCGGCGAACACCCCGTAGGTCGTCCTGGACGTGATGTCACCCGTGTGCGCGACAACGATGTTGCCGTTGCTTCCTCCAGGCCCTTGGTATCGCGCGTGAATGCCGTCGCTATACGCGTCGATCGTGCCGCTACTGGTGATCCTTATGTCGGTGGTACCGAAGAAACCGCCGGTCGTGGTGACGTAGATGCCGGCGCCGCCGGCCGAGCTGATGTTGCCTGCGTGATTGATCGTCACGTCGCCGTCGGTCGAGGCGGAGACTGCGTCGGTGATGCCTGTCGTCTTGATCGTCCGCTGCGAGAGGTCAGTGTTGATCGTAATGCTGCCACCGCCGCGACTGTAGGAAATGGCGGCGACGCCTGAAGCCGGCGCGATGTCGGTCGTCAGCGCATTGACGTTGAGCGTGCCGACCGCGGCCTGATCGAAATCGGCGGCACCGATTCCAGCCGATTGATCGCCGCTGCAGGTGGCCGCGCCTCCGACCGTCGTGCAGCTGGCAGGCCCGGCCAACGCCGATCCCGGTTGGGCCAGCCAGGATGCACAGCTTGCCACAGTGGCGAGCAGCGCCAGGCGCAAGCCGCTGCTCGCATCGGGCCGTTCTCCCGCCGCCGCGCCACGACGCAACGGCGCGCTTCCATTCCGTATCACGTCTGCTCAGTCCCATTGGTCTCGAGCGACTCTTAGCGGACCTTGACGCCGCCCGATGTGCCGTGCGTCTCAAACGGGAAGATTTTGATACCGTCTACCTTGGCTATCCAACGGTGCGCATGCCACGACGCTGCCAACGCCGTGCGATCTGGAAGGCCACACAGAGCAGGGGAAAGCGACGTCAGGCCGCCGTTGCCGGCGGCAGCGCCAGCACGGAATAGATCGCCTGGGCATCGCGCGAAGCGCGCAGCTTCTTGGCGATGTCCTGGTCGCGCAGCAGGCGGGCGATGCGGGCGAGCGCCTTGAGATGATCGGCGCCGGCGCCTTCGGGGGCGAGCAGCAGGAAGACGAGATCGACCGGCTGGCCGTCCATCGCCTCGAAATCGATCGGGCGGTCGAGGCGTGCGAACAGGCCAAAAATCTTTTCGAGCTTGGGCAGCTTGCCGTGCGGAATGGCAACGCCATAGCCGACCGCGGTGGTGCCGAGCTTCTCCCGCTGCAGCAGCACCTCGAACACGGAGCGTTCGTTCTGCCCGGTCAGCTCGGCGGCCCTGGCCGCGAGCTCCTGCAGGGCCTGCTTCTTGCTGTTGACCTTCAATGCCGGGAGAATCGCCTCGGGTGCGACCAGATCGGTAATCGGCATGGAGGGTTTCCGAGGTGAATTAAACCGTCAGGTTCCGAATTGGCCGGCTTGGAGAGAAACCACGCCGGGCCGGCGTCAAGAAGGTCAAGCAGGAGGAGGACTTAGCCCAAATCCCGTTAAGTCCTGATGTGGGGCGCTTCTACTCCAACGCAATCCCGGTGCCAACTCCCGCGTGCGGCTTTGCCCCGGTCATTGTTAAGGCCTGCGGATAATACGGGGCCGGGTTTCTTGCCTATCCCCCGGCCCTGCTGTTCCCCTTGCCATCCGCGCCGGCATCCGTTTTGGCTCCGGGCGGGTCGATCCAGCCCACATTGCCGTCGGCCCGGCGGTAAATGATGTTCACCCGGCCGCTGGAGCCATGCTGAAAGACCAGGCAGGGAGCCCCGCTCAGGTCGAGTTCCATGACGGCCTCACTGACCGACAGCGGCTTCAGCGAGGTGGTGGCCTCGGCGATGATGACGGGGCTGTAGCCGGTGACCTCGTCCTCGCCCTCCGGGGCCTCGAGCACGTAGCTGGTGGCATCGAGCGCAGCCATCGCTTCGGAGGCGACATGGGCCTTGCGGGCGGAGCGGTCCTTGAGCCGGTTCTTGTAGCGGCGCAGCCGCTTCTCGATCATCAGCAGCGCCTGATCGGCGCTGGCATAGGCATCCGGCGCGTTCGAATCGGCCTCCAGCGTGATTCCGGAATCCAGGTGCAGGGCGCAATCGGTGCGGAAGCCGAAGCCGTCCTTGCTGAGCGTGATGTGGCCGGAATAATTGCCGTCGAAATATTTGCGCAGCACCTCGTCGGTGCGGTCGGAAACGCGGCCGCGCAGGGCCTCGCCGACGCTGATGCTCTTTCCCGAGATTCTGAGAGTCATGTGATGCCTCGCTTGGTTCACGTGCTCGCGGTGCGATGCCACGTCATCGCACCTCTGGAATATTGCCTGCGCATGATCTCGCCGCAAACGCCTTTGGCGCTTGTCGGGAAGCAAAACCGCTGGACACTTTTCCGGATCATGCGCGTGCTTGGATCCGTCTCGACGGGAGGTCGAGAGTAGCGCGATTTCGCGCCAGCGCAATCAGGCCGGTTCGGTGTTGCGGGAACGATCGGACAAGGCGGTAGAGAGGACGTTACCAAGAGCGCTCTGCTTGTCGCGGCGACGTTGCACCGAGGAAGGAATGCGCATGGCTTCGCGGTACTTCGCGACCGTGCGGCGGGCAATATCAATGCCCGAGGCGCGCAAGCGTTCCACGATGGTGTCGTCCGACAGGATCGCCGCGGGCTCCTCCGAATCGATCAGCTGCTTGATGTGGTGGCGCACGGCTTCGGCGGAGTGCGCCTCGCCGCCGTCGGCCGAGGCGATCGAGGCGGTGAAGAAATATTTCAGCTCAAATGTGCCGCGATTTGTCGCCATGTACTTGTTGGCGGTGACGCGCGACACCGTGGATTCATGCATCTGGATGGCGTCGGCGACGGCCTTTAGATTCAGCGGCCGCAAATGCGCGACGCCATGGGTGAAGAAGCCGTCCTGCTGGCGCACGATCTCGGTTGCAACTTTCAGGATGGTGCGGGCGCGCTGGTCGAGCGCGCGCACCAGCCAGGTCGCGTTCTGGAGCGCGTCGGTGAAATAGGACTTGTCGCCGTCCTTGCCGATCTTCTTCGACAGCTCGGAATAGTAGGTCTGGTTGACCAGCACGCGCGGCAAGGTGTCGCTGTTGAGCTCGACATGCCAGCCGCCGTCGGGACCCGGGCGGACATAGACGTCGGGCACCATGGTCTGCAGACGCGCCGAGCCGAACTTCATGCCGGGCTTGGGATTGAGGCGGCGGATCTCGCCGATCATGTCGGCGATGTCCTCGTCGTCGACGCCGCAGATCTTGCGCAGGGCCACGATGTCGCGCTTGGCCAGGAGATCGAGATGCTCGACCAGGGCCTGCATCGCGGGGTCGTAGCGGTCGAGTTCGCGGAGCTGGATCGCCAGGCATTCGCTCAAATTGCGCGCACAGACCCCGGGCGGATCGAATTTTTGCAGCACGGCAAGAACGCCCTCGACGTCGGCTTGCGTCGCGCCAAGGCGCTCGGCGGCCTGGCCGAGATCGCCCGGCAGATAGCCGGCCTCGTCGACGAGGTCGATCAAATACTGGCCGATCATGCGCTGGGCAGGTGCGGTGAAGGCCACCGAGAGCTGCTCGGCCAGATGGTCGCCGAGTGTGGTTTCCGCGGCGACGAAGGCTTCGAGATTGTAGTCCTCGTCGCCGGAGGCACCGCCGCCCCATTCCGTATAGGTGGTCGGCGCTGCATCCTGGGCGTTGCGCGCTGCGGCCTCGGCCGGCTCCTCGGAGAAGACGTTGTCCAGGCCCGTATCCAGGGTCTGCTCGATCTCGGCGCGGGTGCCGAGATCCTTGCTCATCCATTCTTCCTGGCCGGGCTCGAAGGCCTCGCCGCTGCCGCCAAAGCCATCGTCGCCCTGACCGTCACCCTGGCCGCCGGACTCCTCGCCATCGCTGTACTGGCCGGCCTCGGCCGGGGCCTCGCCCGCGGGGGCCTCGTCATTGGCCCGTTCCAGCAGGGGGTTACGCTCGAGCTCCTCTTCCACGAAGGTCGTGAGATCGAGATTGGACAATTGCAGCAGCTTGATCGCCTGCATCAACTGCGGCGTCATGACCAGCGACTGCGATTGCCGGAACTCTAATCTCTGCGTGAGCGCCATGAAGCAAGAACCGTTCCCAAAAATTGGTCCGATTTTTGCTTATCCTAGTCCGGGCCCGATGTACACGTCTTGACGAAACCCAAAAACGGGCTAGAGGCGGAATTCCTCGCCAAGGTAAAGGCGGCGCACGTCCGGATCGGCGACGATCTCATCCGGGCTCCCCTCGGTCAAGATTTCACCGGCATAGACGATGTAGGCGCGATCGGTGAGGCCGAGCGTCTCACGGACATTGTGGTCGGTGATGAGCACGCCGATGCCGCGATTGGTGAGATGGCGGACGAGGTCCTGGATGTCGCCGACCGCGATCGGGTCGATGCCGGCGAAGGGCTCGTCGAGCAGCATGTAGTTCGGCCGCGTCGCCAGCGCACGCGCGATCTCGACGCGGCGCCGCTCGCCGCCGGACAGCGCGATCGACGGCGATTTGCGCAGCCGCGTGATGTTGAATTCGTCGAGCAGGGAATCGAGCTGCTGCTCGCGCTTCTTGCGCGAGGGCTCCACCACTTCGAGCACGGCGCGGATGTTCTGCTCGACGGTGAGGCCGCGGAAGATCGAGGCTTCCTGCGGCAGATAGCCGATGCCGAGCCGCGCGCGCTGATACATCGGGAGCTTGGTGACGTCGTGGCCGTCGAGCTCGATGGCACCGCGATCGGCCTTGATCAGGCCGGTGATCATGTAGAACACGGTGGTCTTGCCTGCGCCGTTCGGACCGAGCAGGCCGACCGCTTCGCCGCGGCGCACATAGATGCTGACACCGCGCACCACCTGGCGGCTGCCGAAGGCCTTTTCCACGCTATGCACAGCCAGGAAGCCCGGCCGCTTCAGGAGCTGCGGCCCACCGCCGTTCGGCTTGGCGGCGGCCCTGACGGGGTGAACTGCCGGCTGGCGCGGCGCCTCGGCTTGATAGTCGCCTTGATAGTCGTCCGGGAACTGATCGGGCGCATGGATCGCCTGGTCGCGGGCCATCGGCGCGTCCCGGATCGGGCTGGTCACAAGCCCGCCGACGCCGTCACCGAGCGCGGTGATGTCCTGACGCGCAAATCCTGGCCGGCCGCGCTTGGCGGGGCGCCGACGGAACATGCTGAAGAGATCGACCATCCCCGCCTTTTAGCCTTTCGCGACGATCCTGCGCGAATTCGCGCGATCTGCCGCACCGGTCGTTCGACTAGCCGGTGCAGCATGAGTGAAGGGATGTCTCATGCCCAGTGAAACACGCCCGAAAAGCGGCGGACCCCGCTTCGAAAGCCCTGCGCGCTAGATACAGTCTCGCCGGCCAAGCTTCAACCTCGGTTCGGCCGCATCCGAACCAAGCTGTTGAATTCATTTCGGTTTAGTTGCGCCGGGCAATTGCAAAGGCGGCGCCCCGCCGGGCTTGCCCGAACCGCAATCATTGCCGCCGCCCTGGGGCAGCAGGGCCTGAACCCGGCCGTTGTCGGATTCCACCCGCGACACGCCCGTCGTCATGTCGACCATCAAACGGTCGCCGCGCAGCACGTTCTTGCACTGCGTCAGGACGACCTGGCCGCCGCCGCCCAGCATGGTGATGAGATTGGTCCTGGTGTCGAACACGGCGGTCTCGCCGGTCACCACCTGGTCCTTCTGGGTGACCACGACATTGCCGCGCGCCTCCAGCCGTTTGATCGAGGAACTGCCGCCGGGGCCCGGCTGCGCCGACTGCATCGGCGCGCCCTTGGCCGCCTTGGCCGCAGGCTGCGGCGTGGCGGGCTTGTCGCCGCCCGACTCGTAGAACACCACCAGGGTTTTCGAGGTCATGGTGGTGTCGCCCTGGACGACCTTCACATTGCCGGCGAAGGTCGCCTCCTTCTTCTTGTCGCGCATCTCGAGCGAGGCGGCCTCGATCTGAATCGGCTGATCACGGTTCTGCGAAAAACCCTGCATCGCGTTCGGCACGCCCTGCATCGTGCTCTGCGCAAAAGCGGTGCCGGTTGCAGCAAGCACGACAATGGCGGCGAGCGCAGCTGCACTGAAGATGGCGCTGCGCTTGTTGTCGTTGCGCGGAAAAGACCTGATCATGAAATCACTTTGAATTGGCAGATTTGTTCTTTGACTTGGCCGGCGGCGCCGCCGGCGCGGGCTCGGCCGGCGCAGGCTGAGCGGCGGCGGGGTCATCCAGCTTGTCCAGATGCATCACCACATTGCCTTCGAAGCGGATGACGTCGCCGCCTTCCGTAATGCGTAAGCGGTCCGCGGTCAGCGTGCCGTTGGTCAGCTTGACGTCGACGCGCTCGTCCGAGGAGACCGTGCCCTTGCCCATGTCCACGAAGGCCGAGTTCAGCCGGGCCTCGTAGCCGGTTGAGGTGCGCAGGAAGATGTCCTTGTGCAAATCGAGCTGCTGCTGCTTGTTGTCGAAGCGGCCGGTGCGGGCATCGAGGAACAGGGTGGATTGATCCTCCATCAGCACTTTCGCGCGCAGGTCGGAGAGATCGACATGATCGGGATCGGTGATGTCCTGTGTCGCAGTCTTGGCCCAGAGCTCGTAGGGCCGCTGGTCCGGCGTGTAGCCCGCCAGATGCGGCGATTCCATCGTGATCTTGGTGCCCGACACCACCAGGTTTCCGGAATCGAGCGGCAGCTTCGGCATCAGCATGCGGAACGGATTGAAGACCGAGACGCCGACGATCGCGGCCATCGACAACAGCACTGCAGCCGGCACCGCGAGGCGCAGAATCCGCACCAGACGGCTGTGGCGCGCCGCGCTGGCAAACTTCGCCGCAAGCGCGGCGTCGTAGGTGGGATTGTGGGCCGAATTCACCTGAGCTCCTGAGGTGCCGCTCGCCAGGCCGGGTTGCAGGCCGCTCCATTGTACCCGTGACCGCCGCAATATGCAGCCTTGTACATATCAGGCTTGGACAGGCCGCACGAAAGTGTCCGAAACGGGGCGCAGCCCGAAGTCTAACCGGCGGGCGAGGGCTCAGGAATGCGCGAAAATGTCCTCCTCCGCCCAGCCCTGGAGGTCGAGCAGGGCGCGGGTCGGCAGGAAGTCGAAACAGGCTTTGGCCAGCGCGGTGCGGCCCTCCCGCACCAGCATGGCGTCGAGCCGTTCGCGCAAGGCATGCAGGTGCAGCACGTCCGAGGCGGCATAGGCGAGCTGCGGCTCGGTCAGGCTGTCGGAACCCCAGTCGCTGGATTGCTGCTGCTTGGAGAGATCGACATTGAGCACCTCGCGCACGAGGTCTTTCAAGCCGTGGCGATCGGTGTAGGTGCGGGTCAGGCGCGAGGCAATCTTGGTGCAATAAATCGGGCCGGTCATGACGCCGAAGGTCTGGTACAGCACCGCGACGTCGAACCGCGCGAAGTGGAAGATCTTGGTGATGGCGGGATTGGCCAGCAGCGCCTTGAGGTTCGGCGCGTCGGTGTGTCCCTTGGGGATCTGCACCACGTCGGCGCTGCCGTCGCCGGGCGAGAGCTGCACCACGCAGAGCCGGTCGCGGTGCGGGTTCAGCCCCATGGTCTCGGTGTCGATCGCCACCGCTCCGGTGTAGCGGGACAGGTCGGGCAGGTCGCCGCGATGCAGGCGTACGGTCATGGCGCTTCAAAACCTCGGGTCTAATCGGTGCGTCGGCAAATAGCGAATTCGGATTGCCCGCGATGTAGCCATTGCCGGCGGGCTGCGCAAGCACGGGCTTCCCTCAGATCGCCGCCAGCATGATGCAGATCATCGCCGCGACCGCAATGCGGCTGGGGCCGTCGCGGAAGGCGTACAGAATCGGGTCATCGGGCATCTCGCGGCGATGCGCCATCATCAGGGCGCGGCCGAACCAGTACAGCAGCAGCGGATTGAGCAGCCACAGCATCCAGGGACGGCTGTACAGCGGCGTCACCGCGGACGAGGAGACGTAGAGCGAGAACACGGTCACCGCGTTCATCGCGCTCGCCGCCGCCATCGCGGCGATGATTTGCAGATCGGTGACGCGATAGTCGCGGTTGGAAGGATCGGAAAGGCCGGCGCTCTCGCGCATGCTGAGCTCGCTGAAGCGCTTGATCAGCGCCAGCGACGTGAACACGAAGAGCGAGAAGATCAGCAGCCATTCCGATAGCACCACGCCGACGCCGACCGCGCCGGCGACGATGCGAAGCGTGTAGAGACCGGCGAGCGTGACGATGTCGACCAGCATCTTGCGCTTGAGCGCGAGCGAATAGGCGATGGTGGTGACAAGATAGGCGCCGAGCACGCCGAGAAACAGAGGCGAGATGCAGAGGCCGGCCACGACCGCGAACAGCCACAATGCAGGGATCGCTGATAGCGCGGACGAGATCGGCAGATCGCCGGCCGCCAGCGCGCGATGGCGCTTGGTCGGATGCTGCCGGTCCGCTGCGAGATCCAGGAGATCATTCATCAGATAGGCGCCAGACGCACAGGCCGAGAACGCCAGGAACGCCAGCAGCGCGGAGCCAAAGCTGGCAAAATTCAACTGATGCGCGGTGATGACAGGCACGAACACCAGCGTGTTCTTGGCGTATTGATAGACGCGCAGCGCCTTGGCCCAGGTCCTGAGGCTGGTCTTGAGGCTGGCGTTGCGGCTGCGATTTTCGATGCGCTCGATGGCGCCGCGGTCGAACGGCAGGCTTTCGCCTGCAGCCAGATCAGCCGGCGCAACGACACCGTCAAAGCCGAGATGCGCGGCAATGCCGGCGGCGTGGTGGGCGAAGCGGCCAGCCACCAGATAGATCTTCGCGCCCCGCGCCCGCGCAGCGAGCGCCCGGTTCAACACGTCGGAATCATAGGGCAGATGGGCGTAGTCGATCTCGGCGCGCGCCAGGATATCCGTGAGTGCCGCCATGCCCGGTCGTCCGCCCGCGCCGAAGCGGGCGAGCATGCGGCCGGGGCTGGAGAACAGCGCCTCCATCAGCAACTCGGACCGCAGCAGGCCGCCTTCGAGATCGATGACGAGCGTCCGCGTGGCCGCCGCCGTGACCAACGGCTCGGGCACGCCAGGATCATACTGCCGGGCAGGCTGCTCCATCCGAAAACGCTCTGACTTGCCGCAAACTGACCGGCATCCGGCCGGGGAGCAGGGAAATGGACGGTCAGGACACTAGGGGAGCATTCGCTAAGGGCGGCTTAATCGGGGCTGCCAGGAGCAGCGAGAACAGGGTGGGGCGCGGCCGCCAATCCGGCGACAAACGAAGTCTTATCAATGAGATAGTGCTCAGAAACGCTCACGGCGTCTTCTTCTGCGCAGGCACAGCCGGCTTCACGGGCGTCACCTGGGCTTGCGGCTGGGGGGATGCGGCTTCCGGCGTAGAGATCGCGATGGCGATCAGACGCCATTGCCCGGCCACGGTCTGAAACGTGAGATCGAACTGGATCTGCTGCGGCCGGGTCGGGATGTAACCTGCCAAGCGCAGCATTCCGCGCTGATCGAGCGCGGGCGCGTCGCTGAATTGCGGCGCCAGCAATGCCGCACCGTAGAGATCGAAGTTGCGGCGCCGCAGATCGAGAAAATTCAGCGCGAGATCGGCGGCGGTGTTGCGCGCCTGGAAATCGGGCGCAGCAAGGTCGCGCAGCACCGTGTAATTGCCCGTGCGGTTGGCATCGTTGAGCGTGAGCAGCGTCGAGCGGATCAGATAGAGAGCCTGCTCCAGTGTGACGGGCAGCGACGGCAGCGCGGCAGCCGCAGCCTGCGCAGGCGTTTTCTGCTGCGCCATCGCCCCGTCGCTTCCGCAGCACAGCAGCAGCGCCAGTGCCGTCACGGCTCGCGCGATCAATTGCATCGAATTGCCAAAGCCTGACATCACCAGCCGACGCGCATTCCGACGCGGCCGCCCAATCCGCCGCCGTTGGTGCCGTAGGTCAGGCCGCCGCTGGCCTGCACATGCTCGCTGACGCGCAGCGCCGCACTCATGGAGAGCGCATTGGTGTTCTGAAACGTACCCCAGTTCATGCTCATCGCGATCTTCTCGGACGGCATCAGCCAGGGCGAGCCTGACATCGCAAAGGCCATCGCGACGCCGTTGATCGCCTTGCCGGTCCTGCCGTCGAGGTCGTTGAGGCGGGCATTGATGCCTGCGAGCTGGCTGTTGATGCTTGCGATATCCGCGGGGCTCGCAAACCCGAGTGCACTGAGCGAGGTGGAGGCGAGATTGCCGGCCGCGTCCGTGGTGACGAGTTGCACGGGTCCGGACTGCGCGGCCGCGCTCGCAGCCGAGGTGACGCCTGTCATCGTGTAGGTATTGCTCGCGGTGCCGTAGACCTGCTGGTTGGCGCGGGTCGCGGTGGCGCCGTTGCCGATCGCGGTGGAGTTGGCGAAGGTTGCGGAGGCGCCATTGCCGAAGGCCGAGGAATTTGCGCCGGTCGCGTTGGAGCCGTTGCCCACCGCAGTGTTCGCGACACCGTTTCCGCTCGCGTTGGCGCCGTTTCCGACCGCAATGTTGAAGCTGCCGGTGCCGCTGGCATTGGATTGCGCACCGTTGGCGATATTCCTCGAATTGGCGCCGTTGGCATTCGCCAGATAGCCGCTCGCCGCGTTCGAGCTGTTGGCGCCATACGCGATGGCGGCGTTGCCGGTGGCGACGTTGTTGCTTCCGGACCCGCTCGCGTTGGTATTCATGCCGGTCGCGATATTGGAGCTGTTGTCGCCGGTCGCGTTGGAGTTGACGCCGGACGCGATGTTGCCGCTGCCGTTGCCGAAGGCGTTGGCGTTGCTCCCCGTCGCCGTGTTGGCGCTGGCGTCGCCGTAGGCCTTGGCGACAAACCCGTTCGCAACATTTCTGCTGTTGTTGCCGGAGGCATTGGAACTGCGCCCTGTCGCAACGTTCCTGCTGTTGTCTCCGTTGGCCAGGGCGGTCAGCCCGGACGCAAGATTGCCGCTGTTGTTGCCGCTGGCATTGGCTCCGGCGCCGGCCGCGATATTGGTGCTGTTGTCACCGCCGGCTTTCGCGTTGTTTCCGGACGCCATGTTTTTGCTGCCATCACCGCTGGCGATGGCTCCCACCCCGGTCGCGCTGTTGAAGCTGTTGTTGCCGCTGGCGTTGGCATTGTTTCCCGTCGCTCCATTGGAGCTGCTATCGCCGCTGGCGTTAGCGCCGGCCCCGATCGCGGAGTTGTTGCTGCCCGCACCCACTGCGGAGGCGGAGGGCCCACAGGCAAAATTGCCCCCTGAGCCGGCCGCCGTGGCGCCTTGCTCAGACGCGGCACCATCCACACACACGAACTGGGCCCGGGCTTCCGGCCCGCCGGCGCAGGCCGCGATCAAGGCAATGAGCGCCGTTGCAAGAAAAGCGGTGACTGGCGCCCGCAATGAAATGGTCATGTTCGTTCCCCACCCCGTCTTCCAAACCCGCAACAGGCAAGAAGAGGAAGAATGAAGACCGCCGTCACTTCCAGCCCCAATTCACTTCCAGCCCCAAGCCGCCGCCACGCCAACGCGATCGACGTTTGGCGACTCTCAAAGCATGCGGCCCGTGGTTTTGGGAAGAGGCGCGATGCATGAAAGCCTGCGCGGCCTATCGTCCTCCCATGTTCATGGGGGCCGCCCGGTGTCCCGGCTTCTCAATCCGCGCACTCGTTTCGCGACGGTTTGCCGAATGCCCGGCTGTTGCATGGAACCCACAACGGCGCACGAACTGCCCGTTTCGGCGGAGCCTCTGGCGCGCGCGCCGTGGAAATCGTGCGGGCCCACCCCATCTGCCAGTTTCGCTCCCCGCGACCCACGAATCGAGATCCATGACCGAACAGATGCTCGCCGCGCCGATCGACGATCCATCAGGACGCCAGCGCGGCTTCTCGCGCTATCAGGCGCTCCTCATTGCGCTGCTCGCGTTCACGCAGTTCACGATCATCCTCGACTTCATCATCATGTCGCCGCTCGGCGCCATCCTGATGCCCGCGCTCGACATCACGGCCGGGCAATTCGGCGTCGCGGTGTCGGCCTACGCGTTCAGCGCGGGCATTTCGGGCGTGCTGGCCGCCGGCTTTGCCGATCGTTTCGACCGCAAGCGCCTGCTGCTGTTCTTCTATGTCGGCTTCACGCTCGGCACCATGCTCTGCGCCGCCGCGCAGAATTATCACGTGCTGCTGCTCGGCCGGATCGTGACCGGATTGTTCGGGGGCGTGATCGGCTCGGTGGTGCTCGCCATCATCACCGATCTATTCCCGCTGCACCTGCGCGGCCGCGTGATGGGCTTCGTCCAGACGGCGTTCGCCGCGAGCCAGGTTCTGGGTATTCCGGCCGGGCTGTTTCTCGCCAATCACTGGAGCTGGCACGTCTGCTTCATTGCGATCGTGATCGTGTCGATCGCGGCGATCGCCATCATCGCCTTCGCCATGGAGCCGGTCGACGCGCATCTGAAATCGAAGCAGGACAAGAACCCGTTCCACCATCTGATCGCGACGATCGGACAGCCGCGCTATACGCTGGCCTTCGCCGTCACGACGCTGCTGGCGACCGGCGGCTATATGCTGATGCCGTTCTCCAGCGCCTTCACCGTGCACAATCTCGGCATCGACATCACGCATCTGCCGACGATCTATCTCGTCTCCGGCCTGTTCAGCATCGTCACGGGGCCACTGGTCGGCAGGGCAAGCGATGCGTTCGGCAAATATCCGACCTTCGTCTTCGGCAGCGTGGTGTCCGTCATCATGGTGCTGATCTACACCCATCTCGGCCACGTCGCGCTTACGACGGCGATCCTCGTCAACGTGCTGATGTTCGTCGGCATCTTCTCGCGCATGATCCCGTCGCAGGCCCTGATGTCCGCAATCCCGGATCCCGACCAGCGCGGCTCCTTCAGCGCGGTCAGCGCCTCGCTGCAGCAGCTCTCCGGCGGGCTCGGCTCGGTGCTCGCCGGCGCGATCATCGCGCAAGCACCCGACGGCTCGCTGATCCATTTCGACCGGATCGGCTACGTCGTCGTCGCCTCTGCGATCGTCTCGCTGGTCGCGATGTATTTTGTGCAGAAGGCGGTGGCGGAGCGGGCGGGGAAAAGGGTGGTATGAGGGGCAGCAAAGGCGACTGAGCCGGCAGACCGTGCATCGCATGCGTGACGATCAGGACGCCGCCCACGGCGCTCTTGCGCGTTGGGACGCGATAGCCAGTGCGTGCCTTAACCGGTCCCGCCGTTATTAGTCGTCAGCGTAGCTCCTGTTCCACATTAAGGTGAACCGACACTGGGCCTTCGATGACCAAAGTTGCATGTATCACGTTTTGGTCGAAAATCTCGTTAGTCAGGTCAAGGCGCATTCAAAGGCATTGATTGGAGAGGGCGTAGCCGAAGCCGCATACCCCCCTCGTTTCCCCCTTCCCACTCGCCGTCCGGCCCTTCCGCCACACCGGCCGGTCGATGCGCGAACGGAGATCTCCAATGAAGCTTAAACTTGCCGCCGCGATGCTCGCCGCTAGCCTCCCGCTCGCATCGATGGCTTTCGCCCAGGGCACCGCGCCAGCCGACCTTGCAGTGATCGATGCCTGCCTGAAGACCGCGGAGAAAGCCGGCGGTTTCGGCAGCGCGTGCGTCGGGCTCGTCGCCGACCCCTGCATCAAAGCGGCAGAGGGCGCGAATGACGATGTCGCCAAATGGAAAGCCTGCGCGGCGCGCGAACTCGCCGTTTGGACGCAAAAAACCAGTGAGGCGCTCAAGAAGGTTCAGGCTGGTGGATTCGCCGACGTGATCAAGGCGGCCAACGACTCGCAGAAAACTTTCGCCGCGTCGCGTGATCGCCTCTGCGCGGCCTTCGACCAGGTCGACCCCGGCATGTACCGGGGCGGCGCGAGCTACTGCCGCCTGCGTGAGACCGCGAACCGCTCGCTGAGCCTGATCAAGCTCGGCGCCGCGGTCAACGAGCACTGAGACCTCTCAGGCTCTTGGGGTCATCAGCTTTGCCGACCTTTTCCCACCTAGCGACGACGGCTTCGGCCGCGAGCGCAGTGGACGTCGTTCGTAGCTCACCTGGCACCCGGGCAACGGCTGTCGGCGCGTAGCGCTTGCCTAAGCGACTGACAAAGCCAGCCGCCTCAAGCTCGCCGGCGATCTGAGTCGACCCGACGATCGATCTAGGCCATTCGGTACGCCATGAGCGCTGTGCCTCGGTTTTGTGTACCGGTCAGCGGCTCAAATTCCCTGCAAATGAGCGATTTCAACCACTTGGGTTGGGGGTGGTGCCCAGGAAAGGATTGCCTTGGCAAAACTGCAAGCCGCTGATCTTTATGGGTTTTTACTCACGCTGTCGAGGCGTTGTTACACAGTCTTGTTCACGCGACAAACCGGGGCCGGAGTTGTTTGATCTTCTTCGCTCAATTTTCCGTATACTCATCCTCTGAGAATCAAAGGGCATGGGTGGGGGAGCAGGACGTGTCGGAAGACGAAGTTGGGCCAAGTCATTTGGCGCGCGAGCCCGAGATAGCTGAGCCTGACTGGATCGCTAGCAGGATGGTTACCGCCATTTCGGACATGCCCATCCCGGCTAAGACAGCGGCTCTTCTCCAAAACGAAATGCGGGGGCCTCTGGCAGAACGCAGACTTTCCCACGGAGGGTTGGCAGTCCTAGCAGAGCAGTTGCTGAAAAGCCTTGGGGAAGCCTGATGCTCGAAGAAATTGCGCTTAGCTGGTTTCGGGGCGCGTCAGCCAAGGTTTCGCTGGAGACGCAAAAAAAGAGCATCGTAGTTCACGGACCGAACGGATCAGGGAAGTCGTCATTCGTTGACGGCATCGAATATCTGCTTTCTCAAGGCAGGCTTCAGCATCTCGCCCACACTTACAGTGGCCGCAGGCAAGAACTGGGAGTTATCAACATCGGAGCCGCGCCGGACGCAGATCGACACGTTGAGCTACGCTTTAAAGGTGTCTCGATTAAAGGGACCATTGCTCCGAACGGCGCTTGCATTGTCTCCAACCGGGAGATCATAGCGAACTGGAATTCTCGCCGTATCATCCTACGGCAGGACGAAGTGAGCGAATTCATCAAGGCAAGCGCAGGCGATAAGTATTCTGTCTTGCTGCCGTTGCTCGGGCTGAGCCCTTTAGAGAACGTCGCCGTCAATCTCAGGGCTCTCGGGCGCAAGGTCTCCGAGATTGCGAGCTATACTCGGCTCCAAGATCGCCTCTCGCAATTAGAGCGCGATTGGCAAGCAAAGTTCGGATCGGATGATTGGGAGATCGTAAAGGAGAAGCTAAAGGCCATCTATCGTGCACATATGCCGAATGGGTCAGAACCGACCAGCCTAAAGGCATTGGTGAATGAACTCAGGCCGGTGCTAGACAAGGTCGTAAGTGGTCTCCAATCCGAACAGGCAGCTCACTTGGCAATTAGGACGGCCGCCGATCAGCCGCTTAAGAACCGTCTCAGCGAAGTTCAGCGTCTGGCAGGTGAAGCGCTGAAGCTTTCCGAACCGCTTATCGAGACTCGGCTCTCCATCCTTGAGAGCACCTACATATATGCAGAACAGCTTAACGCCGATGGCTCCGTCGATTGTCCCGCATGCGGACAGAGCGTCCTAGCTAGCGATCTAAAGGCCCACGTCGCCCGT
The DNA here is from genome assembly GCF_002278135.3 of Bradyrhizobium ottawaense. NCBI lineage: Bacteria > Pseudomonadati > Pseudomonadota > Alphaproteobacteria > Hyphomicrobiales > Nitrobacteraceae > Bradyrhizobium > Bradyrhizobium ottawaense. The sequence continues at coordinate 139,948 of NZ_CP029425.2, forward strand.
GAGAAGTTGCGGCTGGAGGCGGCTATCGCGATCTTTGGCGAGCGAAACGCGGCTCTGACTTTGCTTGCGGATAGCATCGCTATTGTTCAAAGCTGCCTCGGCCGCCCCGAACTGGAGGGTTGGCACAGTGCAGTCGCTGCCGGGCACATTAAGGAACACGTTAGCCAGGTTCGCGCTCTGCAGATCGACGCGCTCCGAGAGGGCAAGCTAGACGCATCCTCTACGGTGTTCACTAAAACCATCCACTGCATCGCAGATGAGCTTGAGAAAGCAGCAAACCACGTCCCACCCTCCATAGAGAAGCTCGTGGCCGATCTGGGGATGCTCGAAGCTGCGAGCCACTTCCCTGAGATACTGAGGCTCAAATCCAGGATTGAGCAAATCGGTGTGCTCACGAACTTCATCACGAGAATGGAGAACGAAACACGCGAAGAAATTAAAGCTCAAACGAAATCGGTTGTTAAAGACATAAGCGACGATATTCAAATCATGTGGGCCGTTCTGCATCCTGCGGAGCCAATAGACGGCGTTCATCTCTACCAGCCGGACGGCCTAGACAAAGCCCTTGATATTGCACTGCGGTTCTATGGAAGAGAGCAGCTGAGCCCCCGACTGACCCTGTCAGAAGGTCACCGAAACAGTTTGGGTCTCTGCGTTTTTCTCGCCCTCGCGAAGCGCGACGGCAAGGACGGTCCACTTGTATTGGATGACGTCGTCAGTAGCTTTGATCGAGAGCACCGAAGTTATGTGACGGACCTCCTTTCTCAAGAGTTCTCCGACAGACAGATTTTTATCTTTACGCACGACTACGATTGGTTCGTAGAGCTTCGAACCCGCCTCGCGGCCAAACTTTGGCGCTTTAAGATTCTGTTGCCTTGGAAAGAGCCAGCTGTCGGGATTCGCTGGGCGACCAACGCCGGGGGATTTGATTTGGCTAGAGAGCTCCTAGAGAGCGATCCCGCGAGTGCTGCCGCAAAGGCACGGGCAGTAATGGACACGCAGCTAGCAGCAATTGCCGAGGTGCTCGGTGTTTTAGTGCCCTTCATAAAAGGACCGAAAAATGACCTCAGATTCGCTGGCGATTTGCTGGAACGGCTCTCAAAAGATTGCGAACGCAAAATGCGAAGGAAAAGCGGTGACGAATACACGGCTTGGGATGTGCCTACACAGAAAGCCAAAGCAGCACATGGACTGTTGCTTCCATTTGCCAACGCCGGAACTCATGGGCGCTACGTCTCGAAGGGAGAGGCTGAGCGTTTGATCGATGCTTGCGAGGCAGCCATAGCGTCACTCAACTGCGAGACCTGCGAGCATCCCGTTTGGAATGCAGCCGTCAATGATCATCATCTAAGATGTGACTGCGATGCTATCCGGTGGAAAATGTAGCTGACAAGCAGCCGGAATTGCCTGAGGGTCTCCTTCGTGGCGGCGGCTAGCTGCTTTCCCCCCGCGCCCATTCTCCGAACTCTGAAAACAAACTCAGTGCGCCGCTCAACGTTCACGTTCTGCGAATGGTGCGGCAACAGCTCGGCCACCGGCACTAAGTTTTTCACGAATTACCACAGAGAGAACTACGGTGAAGAGCCGAGTTGCTGCCTGCCATTGGGTGTCCACCCGCAAGTAAAACCCGCGAACGCTTGATCTCGCTAGCCGGTCGGACGGCCTGAACGCCTGCTATGGGTCACGAAACGAAGTTGCCGCCAAGCGGAACCGCTTAGTTCGAGGCGGCCGCATTGCGGCGCGCTCTACGCGCGTGCCCGCTGCCTCAACTGGTCCAGTCCTCTCGCTCGATCAAGTCAGCCACGCCGCAATGATCGATCTTCTGCGCATCGCAAACATCCGGGATACGTTCCTTCCCCGGAAACTCTTCAGTCACAACCATCATCCGAGGGGTTGTGCTGGCCGCAAGCGCTATCACGAAGGGGTCACCGCCCGATCTGCCCTTGGTTGTGTCCACTATCTTGGGATGCTCGGCCATAATCTTTGCGACGGCTTCCTGAGTGGCATCATCAATTTCAACGAACAGTGTCTCTTTGCGCTCTTTGCACCAAACGAAGAGTTCGTCGTCTTTTTTCTGAAGCTCGTTGTAGACTTCAATTGAAGCCTTTAGTCGGCCTTCAGCTATCAACCTGTCGAATCCATCCCACACAAAGCCGAAGTTCTTCGGTCGATAGATGCGCCGCCAAGCGTGGATAAGCGAACTGCTATCGATGCTGTAGACCTGACCGGCCATGCGCTATCCCAATCCGGCCGCTTTTGACAGCTTCGGGATGTGCTTCACTTTCAATCCGAGGTAGCCCGAAATCGCGCTAAGCGTCATTCGGTCCTGACGGTAGTTATTCAGGAGCATACGAACGAGAGGCTTGCCGAAGTGGCTCACCGTCTCCGTCGGCATGTTGCGTTTTATCTCTTTGGCCTGCTCTCGCTGACGTAACTGCTGCGCCCGATACTCCGCAATGTATTGAGCCCGCTTGCGCTCATAAAATGCCTGGGTCGTTCGATCGAACACTAACAGCCTTCGCAACACAGCTTCACGGCTGACATTGAAGCGCCGAGCTAGCTCGCTAACCTGCGCATCACCCCATTCTTCGGAACGGGCTCCTTGCTCCGTAACGCCTGGCTGCGCAAGCAAAGCATCTTTAGGCATCAAGGCTGCCGCAGCAACGTGATTGCAGAAAACCTCGATCCGCTGATCTTCCGGGGGTCGCCTCTCGTCTGTCTCCAAATTAGAGACGCCGCTGACGCGAACCATTAGATGCGCGAATTCGTGAAGCAGGCTAAATGTGCGCCGCGTGAGCGCATCCTTGCGATTTACGGAGATGACGGGTGAGACACCGGCAAATATCGCGAAGCCTGACGCCTCTTCACTAGCTAATGCCGTTGTTTGGAAGACCAAAGTGCCCGTTGCCTCAATGCGACTGCGCCAAGCATTGAACCCAGTGCGGCCGTCGGCATCCCGCCAGTGAATTTGTAAATCATCAGTCACACCTAACGCGTCGCGAACGCGCTGACCTACCAATTCAGGGTCTTCGCTGATGTCCGCTTGCAAGGTAAACTTTGGGAATTCTTGGTCTAGGTCGGCTGCCAGCTCCAGCGCAAGTTCGCGGCGCTCCGTTGCTGCGCGGATTTCCAGTTGTAGGGCGGGTGATAAATGACGCAGACCTGTTCCGGGCAATCTCCGGAGGTCGCGCATCACCTCAAATCTGCTCGGAGGCTCCGGCAGGTAAAAAACAGCCAACGGGCGCTTAAATAGGGCAGCCATTTTCCGCAGTTGCGGGATCGACGGCGACTCTTCGCGGTCAGGGTCTTCCCAATCCGTCAGCTTCGCTTGGTCAATGTCTAGGCGATCAGCAGCCTCAGCCAGCGAAAAGCCAGCCGTCTCCCTTGCCCATGTAACGAGGGCTGGGGCGATCAGAGCTTTCACGCGAGTTGCCATTCTCTCTGCCTTTGAGAATTCTCTATAATATACAATCGTGAAGAAGTTTCAGCCAAATGCCCGGCTGGCCTGCATGGGGCGGCGCTGCAAGTTCGCTTTCCTACACGCGTCGGGAAATGGCGTTCTGACAATCGCGCTAGGCAAAGTGCCATTGTCGATTTACGGCCAGATAATTACGCCTACAGACCTGGGGTTCCGGCAGCGCCAATCGCGCATCGCACAACCACTGCTCCGCTGGCATTCGGTATCTTGATTGGATGGGAAGCGAGGTGTTGCTCGTCTCGGCGGCGCTGAGCTTAGTTGCGCTTGCCGCTTTTTTCGCAGTTAGAAAGAAGAATTAAGGCAGAGGCCGCACCGCGCACCGGGCGGAATAATATAGGGTCACAAATCTAACGGGTGACCTCGTGTCAGCGGCGCGGCGATTTCCCCCGTCCCCCACCCCCAGCTTGTCTCCAGGGCATTCCCACGAGCGACGACTTGATGTCGTTGAGTTGCGCCCGCCTGATCGAGCCGGGGCATTGGCCCTTCCTCCTAGCCAGCAAGGGTTCCGAAAACCCTGCTCTAAGCGGCCTTAGGCCAGCGCTGATTTTCCTGCGTTTTTTTCAATTCCCCCTGAGGTTCAGAAAACACTTGTTTTTAGAACAACTTCGGCAGCTCAGAAGCTGTTGATTACTACAAAACTTGCTGGTAGTAAGATTTGCAGATTTGGAGTTAGCAATGCGCAATATCCCGATAACGACCGACGTGTTCGCCGCCATTTGGCAGGCCCGTAAGGAAGGCGAGGAATCCGAAGACGCGATCCTGCGGCGGATACTCGGTCTTCCAGCCCAAACCGCTCCCGAGGTCACGGGCGGCCGCCGAGGAGGCTTCTATGACGAACGAAGCGGGGTGCACTTTCCGGAGGGAAGGGAGATTTATCGGACCTATAAGGGGCATAAAGTTGAAGCCGTTGCTCATCTCGACAGATGGTTCGTGAGGGCCACCGGCCAGTCGTTTCATTCCCTTCACAAGCTCAGCCAAGCGATCAACAACGGGAAGCAGGAGAATGCCTGGCTGAACTGGAAGTATCGTGATCCAGACACCGGCGAGGAACACCTGATCGATCACCTCCGCAAGACGCAGGGGGCGAGCGAATCATGAACAAGCGTGTCGCGATTTATCTTCGTGTCTCCACCGCGGAGCAGACCACAGAAAACCAACGGCGAGAGCTTATGGCAGTAGCCGAGCGCAGCGGGTGGCAGGTCGTGCATGTCTTCGAAGACGCAGGCGTCTCGGGCTCCAAAGGGCGCGACCACAGGCCCGCTCTGGCTGCCATGATGAAAGCGGTCAATCGACGCGAGATTGACATCGTGGCTGCATGGTCCGTTGACCGATTGGGTCGATCGCTGATCGACCTCATTGAGGTGCTGAAGGACCTGCACGCAAAGGGCGTCGACTTGTTCCTGCATCAGCAGGGCCTCGACACTTCCACTTCGTCCGGCAAGGCGATGTTTCAGATGCTGGGCGTCTTCGCAGAATTTGAACGTGCGGTGATCCGCGAGCGCGTGATCGCAGGCCTAGCGAGAGCAAAGGCCGCCGGCACCAAGTTGGGCCGGAAGCCTATAGACGATGGAAAGGAAGCGAGCATCAGGTCGCTCCTCGCCGAAGGGCAAGGCGTTCGGCGCATCGCGCGAAGTCTCCATGTCGGGGTGGGAACGGTGCTCCGGGTTCGTGACCACCAAGCAACAAGCGTGAGTGCAGCAGAATGAATGTGCTAGCTCGAGTAAATACCGTGGACGCGGATGCGATCCTTAAACGATGTCTGGACTATCTAGGCCAAGCCGAAGAGTTCCGGGCGGGCCGCCGCAAAGAGCTGCCCGACGCCAGTCTCCTTGCCAAGCCATTTGGCTGCATCCTTGAGGCAAGAGCTGATGGGGAAGATCTATTTAATCTCGGAACTCCATTCGTTGCCGCCAAAATCGAGGACCTTGATGCACCGGATGAGGAGCGAAGGGAGCGATACTTCGATCCATGGGATTATGCGTTGATGCTGGTGATGTTGTTAGCTGGTGCTCGCTTCCGATTCGACCGCTCGAAATACGCTCGTTACTACTTCCTTGCGTATGTCGGTCTCGTCGGGAAGGTGGGCAATCACTCCCTTCGCCGAATCATCATGAATCCGCCGCCAGGGTCGGATGTCCGACAAACACGCAGGACCCCGGACGCCCATCTCGACTATCGCCGCGCCGGCCTTAAAGCGATCGCCAAGCGCGTCGTCAGAAAGCTGGGACAGAAGACGCGGTCTCACTCTCGTGGGCGCGAGGATTCCATCGCATTTGCCGTTGAGCTTTTCGCGCGGCAACTAGCAACCCATGGCGCAGACAGATTGCTGGGCCTGAATGTCGCGGACTATGAGGCACTCCTGCGCCGCGCGTTAGCTGTTGCTGATGCGATGCACAGTGCACTTCATGACCTGAAGGCCGGTCAGTAAGATGGCCCGCTCCCCGCACGGGCGGCGTAAGCGCATCGGCAAGCTCAGGGCGCGTGTTAGCTCAGACGCCGACGATCACTTTCTCAGATGCACTATCATCGGGTGTGGGCGGTCGACAGCACGCGCCGCGAAACAGGGATTGAGCGCCACCCTTTGCCGCAAGCATTTGCTTCACCGGCAGCGGCATGGGTCTGCATGGTGTGCAACCCCGGCGGCTACTGCCCTCAGGCCCTATGTTCGAGCGGCTCGTTCGTTCATCCGCTTGAATCGTGCTGATCCTTACGTCAGCCACGCGCTTACCGCCCTTGGAGTTCTCATGGCGTCGGCTGGTCCGGCCGAGATCGGGTCGCGGCTCCGTGGCCTTCCCGCAGAGCGCCGCGCCAGAATCGCGTTAGCGAGGCTCCGTGAAGCTGGCATCCATCCCGAGCGGCTTCTTGCCATCACGATCGCTGTGCACTCGCTTATTGAAGAGGCCCCTCAGGTCGTTCACCGGATCAGGGAATGGCGCATCGTGGCCATTGCCAAAGGCTGTCATCGACTCGCCAGTGTTTACCGGCCCTGGACGTTTATCGGAGCAGATGGCCGAGTTCGCCGCGCTGCGATTCAAGCCTATCCGCGAAGTGCCGGCCGCGTGCTGCGCTATCTCGGTGAAATGATCGAGCGCGAGAGTGAGTGGGTAATCGAGAAGCACTTAGCTGGGGTGCTTGCGCTCAAGGTTGCTAGATACGGCGCCCACCCTGCCACTACCAACTCGCTGAAATTCGCCACTGCGGCCGGCCCTCACGCCCACCTATGAAGTTTCCCCGATGGCACTTTCGCGAGAGATCACCTCCGGCAGTGGCGGTGCACACATCTTGAAGGCCTTGCCCGATCACATCACGCCGGGCCCAAAGCGGCGCCGGCTGGTCCCGATTCGCTGCGAGCCCCGCTGGCGTGCCGCCTCCCCTTCGTTGCAGCAAGAGGTCGCCCGGCTCATCGAATTGCTGACGAAGCAAGAGCCGCCAAGACAACGCCGCCGCCGACCGAGAGATGCAGCCACGTTCCACCTCGCCATTGAGTGCATAGCGTGCAATCTACTGGCGGTTTCGCTGGCTGCTCCCGAAAGACCCCTTGCGATCACGTTGGCTAACTGCGCTTCGCGGCTTACTCCGATCTTCGGCAAGCCCGCTCGCAAAGTGATAGACCTGATGATCGGGCTGGGGCTCATTACCAAAGTAAAGGGCTACCCCTATCGCGGCCCCACGACGATCCAAGCCACGCCGAGACTTCGTGAGCGCTTGTCGTTGGGGCGGATCAAATGGAGTGCGTTACGACTTGAAAACAATACTGAGGTGTTGGTCCTCAAGAGCGGTAGCAGAGACAAGCCGACCGAGGATCTTGATACCGATGCGATCCCAACTCGCAGCGCGAGCGCCATGGATAAAGAGCGGCTCGATTCGCTTGCTGAAGATGTGCGGAGCATCAACGCAGCAATCCTCGAAGCACCTATCGAATGCTATCGAACCGCGATGGCGCATGTCAGCGAACGTCCCGGAGCGGCGATGGCGAGTTTGATGACATTGCACCACCTGAGCCTAAGGCGGATTTTCAACGGCTCGTGGCACGAAGGCGGTAGACTATTCGGCGGTTTTTGGCAGACCATGCCAAGGCCGGACCGGTTCAAGCACCTTCGCATCGCGGGTCAGGATATCGGTCTGGTCGACTACGGCCAGGTATTTCTTCGGATTGCATATGCCGAGGCTGGTTCAACGCCAGAGCCTGGCGACCTCTACGACCTAACCGGGCAGGACACCCTTAGGCCGGGCTGGAAGCCCCTACGCGACGCCCGCAAAAAATTGGTCAACGCACTTTTCTTTCGAAGGGCACCGCTCAAACAATGGCCGGGTGCAACGCTTGCCGAGGTGGCCCAAATACGCAGCGCCTTTCAGCGAGGAACAAAGCCTAGCGACGCCATTCAAGCAATCAAAGACAAGCATGCGCCGATCGCTCATTTATTCGAACGGGGGCACGGCCTCCGCTTCATGCGGATTGAAGGTGATCTTATTGTGGCTGTAACGCTGGCCTTATTCAGGCGCGGCGTGTTTTCTCTTCCAATTCACGACGCCGTGGCCGTGCCTAGAAGCGACGTAGAAGTGGCGGCGACAGTAATGCGGGCAGAGGCTAGGCGGGCTATCGGCGCCGATGTCCCGGTTGAAATTCAATTCGCCGTGAGATGAATGACGCGTGTTTTGTTTTAAGTCGCGACGGTTCAGCTTACCGTTCCTCTATAGCAGCTCGAAGGGGGGAACTCAGAGGATTCAAATTCGCAGGTTCATCGCAGGAGACTCTCGGCTACCTTCAAGTGAAAGGGCGACACCACCCCTCTTCCATTGTGACCCCTAGTGCGGCCTCTAAGGACCACCCTTCACCAGCCCTGAAGGTCACCTTCAAGCTCGGGTGAGTGACCACCACCCCTCCTACATGGCCCCCTCAAAGGACAACCCTAAGACTAACCCTTCGGTCTCCTTCATAGGGCCGAACCATGTGGGCGGACCACGCCGGTCTCAATTGATCCTCTGACGCAGCTTCCTGATGATCTCGCGGAGGTCGTCGGCATACTCCTCAATGATGCGTCGAGCCTCCTCCATGCGCGTCGGCTTGGGCGTCGGGCGTTTCTCGGGCTCAGGCTCGTTCATGCCTTAGGCTCGGCAAGAGGACGACGGTGGTCATTGAGCTAAATCAACGGTCCTATTCGGCCGAACCTGAGGTCCGGTGCTAAAAGTGACCTGCCTGTCACCGGACGAGATTCAGGCCTGAACCCGGGCCCTCTTCTGAGGGACAAGCAACCGGTCAGGGGTCGTCTTCAGGGCGCGAGCCAAGCGGGCCAGGACGATGATGGTGCAGTTACGGGTGCCCCTCTCGACCTGACTGACGTAGGTCCGATCTAGCCCCGCCTCTAGGGCCAAATCCTCTTGGGACAACCCGAGACCCTTGCGGGCCTTCCGCACGGCCGCCGCCACCACGTCAACGATGCCTGTCTCGTCGTCCATCCACGGGAGCAGGCCGTCATGATGACTTCCGGTCTACGGACTATGAGTCCCATTTTTCCGTTGAGGCGCGATGACTATCGTCTACACTTGCGACCGTCCTTTCATGAAGGAATGCAGGAATGACAAGCACCGAGACCACAGTCCCGAGCGCCCGCGAGCCCGAGCCCGTCAAGGACCTTTTCGATATCCTTAGCATCGGTGCGACGCTCTGGGGCTTTGTCGCGCTATGCGTCTGGGCCGAATCCGAGGGGATGACAGCGCTGGGTCTCCCGGACACGCCTCGGATATCTCTCGCGGGTGTCAGCGCGATTGCCCTGTTCATCTACGCTGGTGAGCGCCTCAAGAAGGACCAACGAGTGCAGCGGTTCGTTGAGCAAATTCGTTATGTTGTGATCCTAGCCGCTGCGGTCTTGCTCGGGGCCTATCTTCACGCAAACCACAAAGACGATTCGTATGAGAGTGCCCTGCGTGATGGCGCTGTGCTGGCCTGCTCAAAGATGGCGGCCTGCAAAACGGCAGCAACGGAATATGCCAACACGCGTTAGGAGCTAAATCGATATCGGCTTGGGAGACAACGCTTCGCCGCCTTTGTCTTGAGCCTCGTCAGGCTGCCGGTTCGGCCAGATCGCGTCGATAGTCCGGCTTAGCATTTCAATCGCGCACGGCTTACGCAACACGGGCCTGCCCTTGAATTGCTCCGGCACCCCACCGGAGCCATAGCCGCTCAGAAAAAAGAACGGTAGTCCCCGAGCCGCGATTGCTTCCGCTACTGGCTCAACATTGGAGCCCTGCAAATTGATATCGAGAATGGCAAGATCGTATCGCTCGGTCTCAGCAAGCGAACGCGCCTGATCCAGATGCCCCGCTTCGACGACAACCTTATGGCCAAGCTCCTCGACCATTTCGACGAGCATCATCCGAATTAGGGCTTCATCTTCGACTAGAAATATCGACGCTGGGCGGTCCACGGCAGTTCTCAGTTGCCGGATGCCGGCCCCGGGCCGACATTCAAAAGCTGCGAGATGGCTGTTACGATTTGCGCGGGCGCAAAGGGCTTCCGAAGAAGGATGCTGTTCGGAACACCCAGGATGGCCCACTCGTCAGCAGCGGCGCCGGTCATGTAAACCACAGGGAAGTTCGGATCAACTTCGCGGGCCGCGCGAGCGACCTCCCAACCATTAAACCGACCTAGCAAATTGATATCTGTGACGAGGGCGCTGTAGTTGGTCTGACGCCCCTTCAGCAGAGTAACCGCTTCCTCACCCGTTCGCGCAGTCGCTGGCTCGAAGCCGCCCTCGTTCAACACGTCCGCGACCACACCTTGAACTGCTTCATCGTCCTCGACGACAAGGACAGTCGGTAATTCCACGAACTCCCCCTCCATAACTCGCTCCGCCCGAACGTGACAAAGTGGACAGAAGGAAAAAGTTCCGCAAGGGAACAGAAGATTACGTTGGCCCGGTCGGGGGCGGCCGTCTCTTGTTCCCTTTGGCTTTCTGCCGCAGGAAGCTTACCGAGATCTCCTCGCCGTTGACGCGGTCGAGCTGGCAGCGACGATAGGCAAGGCCCGTGCAGGAAAGCAGCAAGAAGAACTCTGTCAGAGCCAACCCTTCGATCGACGTTTCAACTTGAAGTGTCGCGTTGGTTTCTGACACATCCTTGATGGTGCATGAGCGCCGCCAAGTGCCGTCGATCGCCATCATATGCGCGGGGAGCGCATGCTCGAAGGTGACGCGTCGTCCCTCCTGTTCCGTTTCTTTTGTCATTGCCGGCACTCAGATCGTTTTCGTAGCTCCTAATATGAAATCGACTAAGGGCTCGTAACCGAATTTGGGAAAAAGCAGCAAAGACGCGCCCCCGAACCGGAGCATCTCCACAAAGTCTTAATTGCTTTCAGCCCACCTTCGGACTGTTCTGCCGACGACTCCCTAAGACTGCTCGCGGAAATCGGTAAGCCCGCCGCGCGGAAATTTATCGCGGGAACAAGTTGCAATTGGGGGCGTTAGGGCGCGTTGTTGGGGGAATCACCGTGCCGACCGCTGACTACTATTTGAAGCAAGCCGAAATCGCGTCCCGGATGGCACTGTCAGAGCCCGACTCTGAAAAAGCGAGAGCCATGCATATCCTCGCCTTGGACTATTTCGACAAGGCCTACCGTGCGCAGATGATCCGAGAAGCGTCGCCACCCGACCCCACCAACTCATCCAACATCATCCACTTGAGACGGCCATAGTTGTCGGTTCGGATGTCACCGCCTGACCCGAAGCAGTCCTCCGGGACCGTTACGGTTTTTGTCGGTTAACGGTGCCTTATGCGACCTCGATGGTGGGAAACTTGGCAATGGCGTTCGCCTTCGCCTTAATGGTCACGTCTCCGTAGCCCTCAGAGACGTTGCGCGGCGCATGTCCCTGAATGGCATCCAGAACCCGCGTCTCAACGCCTTGCTCAATGCCGACCGTCTTGAAGCGATGGCGCCAACCGTGGCTTGGATCAACGTTCTTATCCTTCACCACCTCACGCACGAGTTCGTTGACCTTGTTACGCGCCGTCTTCACCGCGTTGCGCACCCCTAATTCACCGGCCTTGGGATCGATGAAGAGATAGCCCCCCTTCGACTTCTCAAAGAATTCCAAGAAGCCTTCCTGAATGACCTGCCGATGGAGCACGACATCACGCGCTTCGTCCGTCTTCACCGGCCCAGCTTCGGGCGTCACATGCAGCACCCAGAGCTTCCCCTCGCGCCGAACGTCCTCCTTGCGAAGCTGGATCATCTCGCCCACGCGGGCGCCCGTGAAGGCGCATAGCCACGGCACCCACCGTTTGGCCGCTGCCAGCTTCGGGGCTTCCCGGCCGGGCACGAACTCGCGGGCATGCTTCAGAATTGCAATAGCCTCGGAATCATAGAACCCTTTTGGCCTGAGCTTGCGCGACTTGCCGACCTTGATGGTGATCCCTTCGGCCGGATTGCTGGACAGCCGGCGATTGACCACCGCCCAGCCAAACACCGTCTTCATCCCAGCGAGGTCGCTATCCTTCACGGTCTTCGGGCTCACGCCGCTCTGCACGCGATAGTCCTTGAAGCGGACGATGTCCTCGGGCGTCACCCGGCTCGCCGTGTCGTGCTTCAGGAACGTGACAAGGCGGGCAATCGAGTTGCGATAGCTCTCATAGGTGCTCTGCTTGCGGCCGGCCAGCTTGGCTTCCTTCCACCAGTCCTCGACCAGCCCGGTGAGGGAATGCTTGGAGGCTCCGCGCTTTAGCTTCTCTTTCGGCGCACCCTCAGGCGCCTGCCAGTCCGGGAAGCGGGCGGCCTTGGGGTCCGGCGCATAATCCCCTCCCGCATTGCGCTGACGGCTCATGAAGGCGTCTCGCAGCGCCATCCAAAAAGCGACAAGCAACACGGCGCGCGATTCGCTGTCCACGCGGCGAATGCCCTTGGTCAGCAAGAGGCGGTCCACGATAGGGCCAAGCGGCTTCTCCAAGTGCTTGGGGTCGCCATCCTTGCCGACCTTCTCCCACATCGCGACAACGGCCGCCCATTGCACTTCCTGCTCGTCCTGGCTGTCGGTATCTGGCGCCCAGCCAACTCCGGGCGTGTGCACCATGGCGACACTCCGGGCGCGGCTCTCGCTGTCCGCCCAAACGCGATAGAGGTCGCCCGCCAAGGCCGTCGCCTGTCGGTGGCTCAGATGCAGGGGGGCTTCATTGCGGAGAGCTTGCCAGACGCCCTCCAGATAGGCGGCCGCAATGGCGTTAAGCGTCTTGGCCTCACTGGGATCGGCAGTGCGGAGGGAGAAACGAATGGCTTGGGTGCTCTCGCTGGGCGTCACGAAAACGAAGCTATCGCCCAGCGGGATTGCGAGTTCGACACCGATTACTTTGCGGCGGACATCAGCGGGGATGCGCTGAGCGAACCACTTGTTTTGAGACCCGTCCCGGCGCATCGGCCGAACAACCCTGAACAGCAATGTTACACCCCATTGTTACACAGTCGGGGCCAACGCAACACTCTGATCGGGCTTATCTATCTGGATTTGTTTGGCATCCAGAAAAGTATGGTGCCCAGGAAAGGACTCGAACCTTCACGGCCGTTAAGCCACTGGCACCTGAAGCCAGCGCGTCTACCAATTCCACCACCTGGGCATGCCGTTTGGGGCACGGAGGCGGTTACTACGGTTCGGTGACGCCGTTGTCAATTCATGCGTGACCCGGGTTTGGGGATGCCGATTGCGCATCGCAAACCGGCCCGATACAAGCCTGACAAGACGCACTCTTTTCCGCAGGAACGGCTCCCATGGCATCGAATCTGGACACGCTCGTCACGGTTTTCGGCGGATCGGGGTTTTTGGGCCGGAATGTCGTCCGCGCGCTGTGCAAGCGCGATTACCGGGTCCGGGTCGCGGTGCGGCGGCCGGAACTGGCCGGATACCTCCAGCCCTCCGGCAAGGTCGGGCAGGTCCACACCGTGCAGGCCAATTTGCGCTATCCGGCCTCGGTCGAGGCGGCGCTGCGTGATTCGCACGTCGTCATCAACCTCGTGGGCGTCCTCACCGAGGGCGGCGCGCAGACCTTTGACGCCGTCCAGGCCAGGGGTGCCGAAACGGTCGCCAAGGCAGCGGCCGCGGCCGGCGCCGGCCTGGTGCATGTCTCGGCGATCGGGGCCGATGCCGAATCGCCCTCGCGCTATGCCAAGGCCAAGGCGGCCGGCGAAGCCGCGGTGTCGGCTGCGGTGCCCTCGGCCACGATCTTCCGCCCCTCCGTGATGTTCGGCCCCGAGGACCAGTTCACCAACCGGTTCGCCGCGCTGGCCCGGATGTCGCCGGTGCTGCCGCTGATCGGCGGCGAGACCAGGATGCAGCCGGTCTATGTCGGCGACGTCGCCACCGCGATCGCGGACGCCGTCGACGGCAAGGCCAAGGCGGGCGCGACCTACGAGCTCGGCGGGCCGGAAGTGCTGACCATGCGCGAGATCATCGAGGCCATCCTCGAGATCACCGCGCGCAAGCCGGCGCTGATCCCGCTGCCGTTCGGCCTCGCCCGCTTCCAGGCGAACTTCCTGCAATTCGCGCCGGGCGCCTTCAAGCTGACGCCGGACCAGGTCACGATGCTCGAGCGTGACAATGTCGTGTCGGATGCGGCGAAGGCCGCCAGCCTGACGCTGGAAGGGCTCGGCATAACAGGCGATTCGCTGGAGGCGATCGCCCCGCAATATCTCTGGCGCTTCCGCGCCGCCGGTCAGTTCCAGCGTATGAGCGTGTGAGGTGGGTGTCACCTCTCCCGCTTGCGGGAGAGGTGACAGACCGCCGCCGCGGCTACAGCCTCAAAACTTCAGCTTCTTGAACACCGCTTCCGGCAGCGTCTTGATGATCAGCATCACGAGGCGCCATTTGCCGCTGACATAGACGACGTCGGTCTTGTTCTCGACTGCCCGGAGAATGGCATCGCCAACCACCGGCGCTTCGACGGTGAGCGGGCCGATCAGCTTCATGCCATCAGTCATCTTGGTGCGGACGAAGCCGGGCTTGACGGTGACGACATGCACGCCGCCACGGCTGGCGCGGGCGCGCAAGCCCGACAGGAAGGCGGAGAAGCCGGCCTTGGCCGAGCCATAGACATAGTTCGAGGCCCGGCCGCGATCGCCGGCCACGGACGACACGCCGACAAGCGTGCCGCTGCCGCGGCCTAAGAATTTTTCGGCGAACAGGCCGAGGATCAGCGAGGGGCCTTCGTAGTTCGAACGCATGATCGCGGTGGCGTGGACGAGATCGCTCTCGGCATTCTGCTGCATACCGAGCAGGCCGACGATCGAGATGACGACATCGGGCAACGCGGGAAGAGTTCCGACAAAGCTGTCGAACGAGGCGGTGTCGAGCACATCGAATTTGTGGAGACCAACCTCGACGGTGTAACGCGCGCGCAGATCGGCCGCATCAGGCTCGAGCGTAGCGACGTCGCGGCCGGCGAGTGCGACATCGTATCCCGCCTTGGCAAAGGCGCGCGCGGCGGCGCGGCCGATGTCGGAGGAGCCGCCGAGCACCAAGACAGATTTGCGTGACGTCACGGCCTAGACCTCATCAAACAGACGCTGTGAAAGTTTCGATCGGATATTGCCGGCGGGATCGAGCGATTTGCGGATCGCGTTGAAACGCTGCAAGGCAGGATAGCCCGCTGCGAAGGTCGCGCGCGACTGGCGCGCGTCTTTCGCCAGATACAGCCGGCCGCCGGCGGCGACGAGCAGGCGATCGATCTCGTCGAGGAAATTCAGGATGTCGCCCTTCACCGGGAAATCCAGCGCCAGCGTGTAGCCGGGCAACGGGAACGACAGGATGCCGTCACCCTGGCCGAGCTTCTTGAGCACGGCGAGGAAGGAAGCGTCGCCGCGCCGCGCGACACGATCGAGGATGTCGCCGAGCACGCCGCGCGCGCCGGCTTGCGGGATCACGCATTGATGCTGCAGGAAGCCGCGCTTGCCATAGATGCGATTCCACTCACCGACGCTGTCGAGCGGAAAGAAATACGGATAGAGCGAGACCACATGGCTGCCGCCGGCGCGCCGCGCGCCCATGCGATAGTAAAGTTCGTTGAAGGCGCGGACGCTGGTGCGGTTCAGTGCCATCGACGGCAGGTCGACGGGCACGCTGAGGCGAGACTCCTTGCCGACCGGAAATGCATCGGCGCCTTCCGTCAGCTCGCCCCTGCCCGCGTGCTCGCCGAGATAGATCAGCGAACGGCCGAGATCGCGGCCTCGTGCCACGCAATCGATCCACGCCACCGAATAGGTCGCGGCATCGCCCGCCTCGAGCGCGCGCATCGCGGCATCGAGATCAGACGCGGAGATCACCCGCTCGCGGATCCAC
The DNA here is from genome assembly GCF_002278135.3 of Bradyrhizobium ottawaense. Classification (NCBI taxonomy): domain Bacteria; kingdom Pseudomonadati; phylum Pseudomonadota; class Alphaproteobacteria; order Hyphomicrobiales; family Nitrobacteraceae; genus Bradyrhizobium; species Bradyrhizobium ottawaense. The sequence continues at coordinate 155,740 of NZ_CP029425.2, forward strand.
CCGGTCTCGACCCGGCGCAGCCGCATCGTCGCTTCGAGGATGATGCCGGTCAGGCCCATGCCGCCGACGGTCGCGAAGAACGCATCGGAGTTCTGTTCGCGCGAGGCTTCAATGACCTCGCCCTGCCCGGTGCGCAGCAGGAGGCTGTCGACATAGCGGCCGAAGCCGCCCTCGCAATGATGGTTCTTGCCGTGAACGTCGGCGGCGATGGCGCCGCCGATCGAGACGAAGCGGGTGCCGGGCACGACGAAAGGCAGAAAGCCACGCGGGCCAAAGGTGTCGATCAGGTCCGACAGGAGAACGCCGGCTTCGAGGCGGATGCGCCCGGTTGCCGGATCGAACGACCTGACCCGGTCGAAGCCGGTCATGCCGATCGTCCTGACGGCGCCGATCGCGGCATCGCCATAGGCGCGGCCGTTGCCGCGCGCGACGGTGCCGGCCGAGATGGCTTCGCCGACTGCCGCGAACGAGCGCGGGCGCAGCACATCGCTATCGACGACCGGGAAACGCCCCCAGCCGCTGACGAGGGTCATGGCTCAGCTCCTGTGCCGGACGCGCGCCGCCCGGCGTTGGAAACTGACTACCCATCAAAAGCTTATTTTGGGTTGAAAACGCCTGCCAGCCGAACTGCCGCAGCCGGATGGAACCAGACAGTTAACGCCCCAGCGCCAGCGCGATCAGGCCGAGCGTGCCGACGATGACGCGCCACCAGGCGAACACCACGAAGCCGTGCCGGGTGACATATTCCAGGAACGTCTTGACCACGATGATCGCGGTGATGAACGACACCACGAAGCCGATCGCGACGATGCCCATGTGGTCCATCGTCATCTCGGAGCGGTTCTTGTAGAAGTCGTAGGCGAACGCACCGATCATGGTGGGGATGGCGAGGAAGAACGAGAACTCCGCCGCCGCGCGCTTGTCGGCGCCCAGGAACATCGCGGCGACGATGCTGGCGCCGGAACGCGACACGCCCGGGATCATCGCCACGCACTGCGCGATGCCGATATAGAGATACATCAGCAGCGGAAACCTCGTGGCGTCATGCTCGCGCGGCTTGAGATCGAGCTTGTCGACCCAGAGCAGGATGGCGCCGCCGACGATCAGCGTGAAGCACACGACCCAGGGATTGAACAGCACGCTCTTGATGTATTTGCCGGCGACGAGGCCGACGATCACAGCCGGCAGGAACGCGACCAGCACGCCGAGCACGAAGCGGCGCGAATAGGTGTCGCCCGTGAAGAAGCCGATCACGACATCCCAGAGCTTCTTGAAGTACAGCCCGACGATCGCGAGGATCGCACCCAGCTGGATCAGAACCGTAAACGAATCCCAGAAGGCGCCTTCGCCGAGATGGAAGAAGCGTTCCGCGAGCAGCAAATGGCCGGTCGAGGACACGGGAAGGAACTCGGTCACACCCTCGATGATGCCGAGGATCACTGCCCGTATTGCGTCTGACATATTTACGGTCCATTTCGGCTGGAAAAGCGGGGCCCTTCTCGCCTATTCGCCCCCATGCCGCAATCGCAAAATGCGAAATCACGCCCTTGCCTCGCGGTTTTGAAGGACTAGTGTGGCGTCGCACAAACATTGATGGAATCTTAAGCACCATCAAATAGTCAAAGGCTTCATGTTTACGCTGTTTCATCATCCGTTCTGTCCGCATTCGCGTTTCATCCGCCTGATCGCGGGCGAATACGGGCTCGACCTCAAGCTGGTGGAAGAGCGCAGCTGGGAGCGGCGCGAGGCATTTTTGTTGCTCAATGCGGCCGGCACGACGCCTGTGATGGTGGACGACGAGCAGCCGCCGATCCCGGGCGCTGCGATCATCGCTGAATATGTCGACGAGGCCTATGGCGCCGGGATGGGACCCAAGCGCCTGATGCCGGAAGCCATCGGCGAGCGTGTCGAGGTTCGCCGTCTGATGGCTTGGTTCAACGAAAAATTCTTCGAGGAGGTCTCGCATCCTCTCGTCACCGAGCGCATCTACAAGCGCTTCATGAGCGAGGAGAACGGCGGCGGGCCGCCCTCGGCCGACGTGATGCGCGCCGCCAAGGCCAATGTGCGCTATCATCTGGCCTATATCGGCTGGCTGGCGCAGACCCGTAATTTCCTTGCCGGCGACCGGCTCACTTACGCGGATCTCGCCGCCGCGGCGCATCTCTCGGCGATCGACTATCTGGGCGACGTGCCATGGAGCGAGGACGACGCAGCAAAGGCATGGTACGCGCGGGTGAAGTCCCGCCCGTCGTTCCGTCCGCTGCTGAGCGAATGGCTGGCCGGCGTGCCGGCGTCGCGGACCTACGTGGACCTGGATTTCTGAACTCCGATCCGACTGAACTGAAGGCAGCGCTCACGCGCGAGGCGCGGGCGCTCGGCTTCGACTGCATCGGCGTCACCGCACCTGGCACGATCGAGAGTGCCGGAAAATACTTCCTCGAATTCATCGCCTCCGGCGGCCATGGCGACATGGACTGGCTCGCGGCGCAGCCGGAGCGCCGGGTCGATCCGCGCGGGCTGTGGAGCGACGTGCGCTCGGTGATCATGCTCGGCGTCAATTACGGCCCGGACCAGGATCCGCTCGCGATTCTCGAGCAGCGCACGCGCGCGGCGATCTCGGTCTATGCGCAGGGCGACGACTATCACGATCTCATCAAGAAGCGGCTGAAGGCGCTGGCGCGCTGGCTGGTCGCGACCGCGCCGTCGGACGTGAAGGTGTTCGTCGACACCGCAGCGGTGATGGAGAAGCCGCTGGCGCAAGCTGCGCATCTGGGCTGGCAGGGCAAGCACACTAACCTCGTCTCGCGCGAGTTCGGCTCGTGGCTTTTCCTCGGCGCGATCTACACCACGCTGGAGCTGCCGCGCGACGCTGCCGAGATCGATCATTGCGGCTCGTGCCAGGCCTGTCTCGACATCTGCCCGACGGCGGCGTTTCCCGCGCCCTACAAGCTCGATGCGAGGCGTTGCATCTCCTATCTCACCATCGAGAACAAGGGACCGATCCCGCACGAATTTCGCAAAGCCATCGGCAACCGCATCTATGGCTGCGACGATTGCCTCGCTGCGTGTCCCTGGAACAAGTTTGCGCAGGAGGGGCGCGAAGCCAAGCTCGCCGCACGCAGCGAATTGCGCGCGCCTGGTCTCGCCGAGCTGGCACGCCTCGACGACGCCGCGTTCCGCGCGCTGTTCACGAAATCGCCGGTCAAGCGCATCGGCCGCGATCGGTTTTTGCGCAACGTGCTGATTGCGATTGGCAACTCGGGTGACGTGACGTTGTCGGAAGAGGCGCGGCGGTTGCTGGAGGATGCGAGCCCGCTGGTGCGTGGCGCGGCGGTGTGGGCGCTGGGGCAACTGGTGGGGCGGGAAGAGTTTGAGGCGATGAAGACCGCTGCGTTAGACGACGAACGCGACGACAGCGTGCGTGAGGAGTGGCAGACCGTCGCCTAACCCACCGCCGTCATTCCCCGCGAAGGCGGGGAATCCAGTACGCCGCGGCTTCTCGATTTTGTCACGGCCGTCTCGGACTACTGGATCGCCCGGTCAAGCCGGGCGAAGACACCTGTTGTTGTGGCGAGAGCTTGCGCGCCTGACTCTCACGACGGCACCACCACCCTTGATTTCCCCGCGCGTTTCTTCAATCTCGCGCGCATGACAAACCTGCCTTTCTTCACCCGCAACAGTGATACATTCCATCCGACGGAAGCCGCCAACGGTCCGTGGGATCCGAAATCGCTGCACGGACGCGTCGTCGTCGGGCTGCTCGGCTTCGCCATCGAGGAGCGCCATTCCGGTCCCGAATTGGTGCCGGCGCGGCTCACCGTCGACATGTTTCGGCTGCCGACCATCGACAAGCCGATCGAGGTGACGACGCGTCTCGTGCGCGACGGCTTGCGCATCCGCGTGGTCGAAGCGGAATTCGTCTCCGGCGGTGTCAGCATGGCGCGGGCCTCGTGCCAGCTGCTGCGCAAGACGCAAAATCCTGATGGCAAGGTCTGGTCGCCGCCGAACTGGGACGCACCGAAGCCGGCCGACATTCCAAAACCCACCGATCCCAGGCTCGGCATGAACGGCAAATGGACGACGCGCCCCATTGTCGGTCATATGGGCTCGCTCGGTCCGCGAAGACTCTGGATGAGCGAGGTGCGCGAGCTCGTCGCGGGCGTGCCGATGACACCGTTCGTCCGTGTCGCAACGGGTGCGGATTTCGCAAGCCCCTTTGCCAATGCCGGCGACAACGGGCTCGGCTACATCAACAGCGACGTCACGATCTATCTGCACCGCCTGCCGGTGACGAACTGGATCGGCTTCGAGGTGGTGAACCACCACGCCACCGACGGCGTCGCGATCGGCGAATGCTGGCTCTATGACGAACAGGGCCCGATCGGCACCGCGACGGTGGCCGCGCTGGCGCAGCGCAAGCCGATGGCCAATCCGTCGAAGCGATAGACTATTCACCGTCATTCCGGGGCACGCGCAGCGTGAGCCCGGAATCCATGCCGCCTCGCGCTTTGACGCCCGATGGATTCCGGGTTCGCGCCAAGTGGCGCGCCCCGGAATGACGATGGAGAGAGTTGCGCTTCTACTTCAAATGCCGCTTCATCTCCGGCCGTGCCTTCAGAACGGCGCCCTGCTTGGCGACGATCTTGGCAATCCGCTCCGGCGCAAACTTCAGGTCGACGAATGCCGGCGCGGTATTGGCGACCTCGTGATAGCTCACGATCTTGCCGCCGTTCAGCGTCATGATCGCGACACCCTCGAACATCGCCCGCGCGCCGTTCGCCTCTGGCAAGGTCGAGCGATAGCTGAAGGTGTAGCGCGCATAGAGCGTGGTGCCGTCGGTGACGGGATCGTGCATGTCCCAGCGGAAATCGGTCGCCGTGCGATAGAACCAGTCGTCGATCATCGCAGCGATCTTCTCGCGGCCGGCGAAGGCGCCGTAGAACACGTCGTGATAGACGCCGTCCTCGGTGAACAGCTCGGCGAATGCTTTGCCGTTGCGCTGCTCGACCGCATCGCAGAAGGCGCGCAGCATGGCGGTGGTGGTCATTGGATTGCCTCCTGAAGGAAGAAGGCACTTCACCCGATCTCAGCCACCGCGGCAAGAATGCGCGCGATGTCCTGCGGGCGGGAGAGGCGGTGATCGCCGTCCTGGATCATGGTCAGCACGACGTCGTCGGCCGGCAGGCGATGCGTCAGCGCGAAAGCGTGCTGCCAGGGCACGTCAGGATCCTTCGCACCTTGCAGGATGCGGACCGGGCAGCCGAGATCGATGGCGCGGCCGAGCACGAGATGGTTGCGGCCCTCCTCGATCAGGTTCCGCGTGATCGGATAGGGCGAGCCGTCGCCATATTCGGACGGCCGCAGCCAGACACCCTTGGTCTCGATCTCCTGCTTCACCGCGGGCGAAAATTTCTTCCACATCAGCTCTTCGGTGAAGTCGGGCGCCGGCGCGATCAGCACGAGCCCTGCGAGCGAGGCCGCGCCAGAACGCTTCCTGATCTTGCGCGCGAGCAGCAGCGCCATCCAGCCGCCCATGGAGGAGCCGATCAGGACCTGCGGGCCATCGCAGAACCGTTCGAACACCGCCACGCACTCCTCCAACCAGCGTCCGATGGTTCCGTCGGCGAAATCGCCGCCGGATTCGCCGTGACCGGAATAGTCGAACCGGACCATGGCGCGGCCGTGGTCCCGGGCCCAGGCGTCCAGTGCCAGGGCCTTGCTGCCCTGCATGTCCGATTTGAATCCGCCGAGCCAGACCAGCCCGGGCCCCTGCCCGCGCCGGCTGCGCACCGCGATCCTGCGTGCTGAGGGGCCCTCACCCACATCGATGGAGTCGAGTACGGCATCAATTGCATGGCTCATGGAACGTTTAACCTGGCTGCGCGGTTTGAGCTGTCGGGTCGTATTCCGCAGCGCCGGAGACCGGCATTGTCCCTTTGGGACGCTTGCGGAACGGAAGCAAGGTGTCTATGTCGGTCAGCGTGCCCAGGCGTGGCCGAAATACCTCGCATTTGAGGGTTTTTCGTTTCACGCACGAGCGAATTGCTTGCCGGCAAACGCATCTTCCTGCAAAATAGCAGCCTCTTTCACAACTTTGGAGAACCACCCATTCGCCGTCCCAATAAAGCCCCGCCCGTCGCCAGCAAAGATGGGCCGCGCATCAATGATGATATTCGCAATGCGCAGATCCAGCTGATCGATCAGGCCGGTGACAACAAAGGCACGGTCGAGACCGTCATGGCCATCCGGATGGCCCAGGAAGCCGGCATGGATCTGGTCGAGATCTCGCCGAACGTCAGCCCTCCCGTCTGCAAGATCATGGACTACGGGAAATATAAGTATTCGGCCCAGAAAAAAGCCGCCGAAGCCCGCAAGCGGCAGAAGATCGTCGAGATCAAGGAGATCAAGCTCCGCCCGATGATCGACGACCACGATTACGACGTGAAGATGCGCGCGATGCAGCGGTTCTTCGAAGAGGGCGACAAGGTCAAGATCACGCTGCGCTATCGCGGTCGCGAAATGGCGCACCAGGAGATCGGCACCAAGCTGCTCGACAAGATCAAGACCGACGTCGCCGAGCTCGCCAAGGTCGAGCAGGACGCCCGATTTGAGGGCCGTCAGGTCGTCATGGTTCTGGCGCCGCGCTGACGCCGGTTGCTTGGAACTCAAGAGTTCAACGGCCCGTCCGGATCTCCGGCGGGCCGTTTTGTTTTGGGCGAGGTGCGAGCCGCGAGCGCCGGGTGAGGGTTCTGTCCTCTTGGGGGTTCTCGCCAGCGGAGACACCCTCTCCCCAGCCCTTCCCCGCAAGCGGGGGAGGGAGCGCGCCATTTTTCCCGGCGACAGCTACGTCCTCGTCGCCTGCCAGGTGCCGCTGCACCGATCGCCGGAAATGATGCCCTTCCACGACCCTGTGCCGTTCACGCCGGCGAGCCGGCCGCCGCCGCTGGCATGGGACGCGCCGACCGAGACCTGGACCGCCACAGCACCGCCGCGATTGACCTTGCCGGAAACCCGGCCGCCGCCGGCGGACGACACCCGGCTGCCGGTCACGGTGAAGGGGACGCTGTAACCGGAGCTGCAATTGCCCCGCGTGGTGGCGAAGGTGACGTTCCAGATGCCGTCATAGCCGCCGACCCGGGCATCGGCCGTCGATGGCAGCGCGGCCGTGGCGAGCACGGCCAGAAGCGCCAGATGGCACGGACGGGCGAAAACAGTCGAAGAGGGAAGCGATCGGGAAAAATGGGCCATTTTGGTCCTGCTCCAGGCGACAGGCTTGCACATGAGGGTCGCAATGCCGAATAGTCGCCGGGCTGGTTTCGCCGGTTCATCGTTGCCAATCGGCCTGTCCTCTGTCATAAGCCCAGCCTTCATCGCCCGGCTGATTAAGGGCTGCCGTGGCGGTGTTTCGTGCGGGTTTCGCGCTTGTTCGTAAAACCTGAGCACAATCAACGCTCTAACGAGCATTTTTGACGGCCAGCCGCCTTCGCGGGCGGAACTCTGTGGCCATTAGGAGAGCCAAATGCCCAAGCTGAAGACCAAATCGGGCGCTAAAAAGCGCTTCAAGGTGACTGCCACCGGCAAAGTGATGTTCGCCCATCGCGGCAAGCGTCACGGCATGATCAAGCGGACGAAGAAGCAGATCCGTCAGCTGCGCGGCACCGCGGTGCTGTTCAAGACCGACGGCGACAACGTCAAGAAGTACTTCTTGCCGAACGCCTGATCGCGTCCACGATCATTGCCAACCGTGCCGCGTCTTGCGCGGCAATCCGATAACCAAAGTCATCTCTGAAGGATTTTGTCATGTCTCGCGTCAAACGCGGTGTGACCGCCCACGCCAAGCACAAGAAAGTCTACAAGGCCGCCAAGGGTTTCTACGGCCGCCGCAAGAACACCATCCGCGCCGCCAAGCCGGCCGTGGAGAAGGCCCAGCAGTACGCGTTCCGTGATCGCAAGCGCAAGAAGCGGACCTTCCGCGCGCTCTGGATCCAGCGCATCAACGCTGCCGTTCGTCCGTTCGGCCTGACCTACAGCCGATTTATCGACGGCATGGCCAAGTCCGGGATCACCGTGGACCGCAAGGTGCTGTCGGATCTCGCGATCAGCGAGCCCGCGGCGTTCCAGGCGATCGCCGAGAAGGCCAAGGCTGCGCTCGCTGCCTGAGCCCTGCGGCGCTAGCGGCCGGCTCTGCCGGCCTTCAGCGCACGTTGCGAGTAGCGCTGGGCGACCTCCGCCCGGCAGAAGGCCGTGGCCGAGATATACATGGTGCCGGACTTGCTCCGGTACTTCTGGTCGCAGACCCGCAACTCGCGCTGGTAGCTGAGCTTCTGTGGCGGCTGCAGCTGGCCGATGAAATCGGCCTCGCACTTCTTCTCGACCACCTCACCGAACTGTACGTCGCCGCTGGCGCCGTATGCGCAGGCCTCGAACTGCTTCATGGCACGCTCGCAGCCCGGCGCCGCGTTCAGGGCCACGACGATGTCATCCATCGACGTGGATTTGGCCTGGCATTCTTCGGCGGCGAGAGCCGCGCCTCCCAGAAAGCCTTCCAAGAGAACCAGGGCCGGGCCGGCCACCCAGAATCGCAAACGCATCGTCCCCTCCTTCGCGTTCAGGTTGGTGCCAGCCATGCCTTTACGGTTCAAATGCCCCGCATTTACGACGTCCAATCGGCTTGACGTTCCGCCCCGGCTGCGGCCACAACCCGGCAGCCTTTTGCAAGTTTGAGGGATCCGACCGTGTCCGACCTCGCCAGTCTCGTTCAATCCATCCTCGCGCAGATCAGTGCTGCCGACGACGAAGCGGCCCTCGAAGCCGTCCGCGTTGCCTCGCTCGGCAAGAAGGGCTCGATCTCAGCCTTGCTGGCAACGCTCGGCAAGATGTCGCCGGACGAGCGCAAGACACAGGGCGCCGCGATCAACCAGGCGAAGGACGAGGTCACCCAGGCGCTCGCCGCCCGTCGCGACGTGCTGAAATCGGCGGCGCTCGATGCGCGGCTCGCGTCCGAGACCGTCGATGTCACGCTGCCGCTGCGCGATGCGCCGACGGAAGCCGGCCGTATCCATCCGCTGAGCCAGGTCTGGGACGAGCTGACCACGATCTTCGCCGACATGGGATTCTCGGTCGCCGAAGGCCCCGACATCGAGACCGACGATTACAACTTCACCAAGCTGAATTTTCCGGAAGGCCATCCGGCGCGCGAGATGCACGACACCTTCTTCTTCCATCCGAAGGAGGACGGCTCGCGCATGCTGCTTCGAACCCACACCTCGCCGGTGCAGGTGCGCACCATGCTGAGCCAGAAGCCGCCGATCCGCGTGATCTGCCCGGGCCGCACCTACCGCATCGATTCGGACGCGACCCACACGCCGCAATTCCACCAGGTCGAAGGCCTCGTCATCGACAAGACTTCGCATCTCGGCCACCTCAAATGGATCCTGCACGAGTTCTGCAAGGCGTTCTTCGAGGTCGACCACATCAACATGCGCTTCCGCCCGTCGTTCTTCCCGTTCACCGAGCCGTCGCTGGAAGTCGACATCCAGTGCCGCCGCGACAAGGGCGAGATCCGCTTCGGCGAGGGCGAGGACTGGCTCGAGATTCTCGGCTGCGGCATGGTGCACCCGAACGTGCTGCGCGCCTGCGGCATCGATCCCGATGAGTATCAGGGCTTCGCCTGGGGCATGGGCATCGACCGCATCGCCATGCTGAAATACGGCATCGCCGACCTCCGCCAGCTGTTCGACAGCGACGTTCGCTGGCTGTCCCATTACGGCTTCAAGCCGCTGGAGGTGCCGACGCTGGCTGGGGGGTTGAGCTCGTGATGATCTGCTGGGACACGATCGCCCCAGCGGCGAGGACAGTCGGACTCCCTCTCCCGCTTGCGGGGGAGGGTTGGGGTGGGGGTCTCTCCTCGATGGGGTTGCCAATGGTCGATCCTGAACATCCGGACTGGAAGAAAGCGGCCAAGCTGCGAGCCAATGCTCGCGCGCTCAGGCGCGATTCAACCGATGCAGAGCGAATCCTCTGGTCGGAGCTACGTGGCAACCGGTTGAATGGCGTGAGCTTCCGCCGCCAAGTGCCGATCGAGCACTATGTCGCCGATTTTGTCTGCCACGCAGCCAAGCTCGTCATCGAGCTCGATGGCGGCCAACACTTTTCGAATGAAGGCGAGCGCGCCGATGCGCGTCGCTCTGCCGTGATCGAAGCAAAAGGCTTCAAGGTACTCCGCTTCAGCAATCTCGATGTCATGACAAATCGTGGCGGCGTTCTCGAAACCATCGCGACCACCGTCGCGGAGAGAGCCCCCACCCCAACCCTCCCCCGCAAGCGGGAGAGGGAGCAGACCGTCTCCGTGGAGAAAAAACAGCCATGAAATTCACCCTCTCCTGGCTGAAGGATCATCTCGAGACCGACGAGCCGCTCGACAAGCTCGCCGAGAAGCTCACCATGATCGGGCTCGAGGTCGAGAACATCGAGGACAAGGCGAAGGCGCTGAAGCCCTTCACCATCGCGAAGGTGATCTCGGCCGAGCAGCATCCGAATGCGGATCGCCTGCGCGTCTGCATGGTCGATACCGGTGACGGCGGTGCGCCGGTGCAGGTCGTGTGCGGCGCGCCGAATGCGCGTGCGGGTCTCGTCAGCGTGTTCTCGCCGCCCGGCACCTACATTCCCGGCAAGGACATCACGCTGGGCGTCGGCACCATCCGCGGCGTCGAGAGCCGCGGCATGCTGTGCTCGGCGGCCGAGCTGCAGATCTCCAACGACCATGACGGCATCATGGAATTACCGCCGGACGCACCCGTTGGCGCCGGCTATGCCGAATGGGCTGCGCTTGGCGATCCCATGATCGAGATCAACCTGACGCCCAACCGGCAGGACTGCACCGGCGTGCACGGCATCGCGCGCGACCTTGCCGCCGCCGACATGGGCAAGTTCAGGGATCCCGCCATCAAGCCGATCAAGGGCGAGTTCGCGTGCCCCGTGAAGGTCACGGTCGAGGATTCCACGCTGTGTCCAGGCTTCGCGCTCCGCCTCGTGCGTGGCGTCAAGAACGGTCCGTCGCCGGAATGGCTGCAGAAGCGGCTGACCGCGATCGGGCTGCGCCCGATCAACGCGCTGGTCGACATCACCAACTTCATGACCTACGACCGCGCACGGCCGCTGCACGTGTTCGACGCCAGGAAGGTGAAGGGCAATCTCGTCGTGCGCCGCGCGCGCGAGGGCGAGACGCTGCTCGCGCTCGACGGCCGCACCTACAATCTCGATCCCGCCATCTGCGTGATCGCGGACGAGCACGGCGTCGAATCGCTCGCCGGCATCATGGGCGGCGAAGCCTCCGGCTGCGATGATGATACCACCGACGTGCTGATCGAATCGGCACTGTGGAACGAGATCAACATCGCCCAGACCGGCCGCAAGCTCGGCATCAATTCGGACGCGCGCTACCGCTTCGAGCGCGGCGTCGATCCGGCCTTCATGGTGCCGGGGCTGGAACTGGCGACCAGGCTGGTGATGGAGATGTGCGGCGGCACGCCGTCCGAGACCGTCGTGGTCGGCAAGGCCTTTGGCGATGACCGGGTGATCGATTTCCCGGTGACCGAGGTCAAGCGCCTCTCCGGCATCGAGGTGCCGCAGCCGGAGATGAAGCGCATCCTGACCCATCTCGGTTTCATGATGGCGGGCCCGGGGCCGGTGGTGAAGGTCGCGGTGCCGTCGTGGCGCACGGATGTGCACGGCAAGGCCGACATCGTCGAGGAGATCGTCCGCATCTACGGCGTCGACAAGGTGCCGATGACGCCGTTCGAGCGCGGCGAGGACGCGCGCAAATCGGTGCTGACACCGCTCCAGCTGCGCACCCGCCGCGCCCGGCGCGCGCTCGCAAGCCGCGGCATCATCGAAGCGGTGACCTGGTCGTTCATCACGAAGTCCGCGGCAAAATTGTTCGGCGGCGGCCAGCGCGAGCTCGAAGTCGCCAACCCGATCGCGTCTGATCTCTCTGACATGCGCCCGACGCTGCTCGCGGGCCTGATCGCGGCCGCACAGGCGAACGCCAATCGCGGCGTGAGCGATGTCGCGCTGTTCGAGGTTGGACAAATTTTCAAGGGCGATCGCCCGCAGGATCAGTTCATGGCGGCGAGCGGCGTACGCCGCGGCTTTGCCTCCTCGGAAGGACTGGGACGGCACTGGTCGGGCTCGACCCAGGCTGATGTGTTCGACGCCAAGGCGGATGCGCTGGCCGTGCTGGCAGCCGCCGGCGCGCCGATGCAGGCGCTGCAGATCGTCGCCGGCGGTCCGGCATGGCTGCATCCGGGCCGCTCCGGCACGATCCAGATCGGACCGCAGAACGTGCTCGGGCATTTCGGCGAGGTGCATCCCAGAGCGCTCGAGGCGCTCGGCGCCGACGGCCCACTGATGGTGTTCGAGGTGATCCTCGACCGCATCCCCGAGGCGAAGAAGAAGCCGACCCGCGCCAAGCCCGTGATCGAGCTGTCGGCATTCCAGCCCGTCACGCGCGACTTCGCCTTCATCGTCGATCGCACCGTGAAGGGTGGCGACATCGTGCGGGCCGCGCAGGGCGTTGACAAGAAGCTGATCACCGGCGTGAACGTGTTCGACGTCTACGAGGGCAAGGGCATCGACGACGACAAGAAGTCGATCGCGATCGCGGTGACGATCCAGCCGCGCGAGAAGACGTTGACCGATCAGGAGATCGAAGCTGTCGCGGCGAAGATCGTGGCCGAGGTCACGAAGAAGACGGGCGGCACTCTTCGCGGATGACCCTGGCAGATTTTCTCCCGAAGGACGTCAGCCTCACCATTGCGATGGCGCTCTGCGCCGTCGCCTTCGTTTCCGGCACTGCACGCGGCTTCTCCGGCTTCGGCTCGGCGCTGATCTTCATGCCGCTGGCAAGCAGCGTTGCTGCGCCACGGCTCGTCGCCGCCTTGCTTCTGGTGATCGATTTCGTCGCGGCGGCGCCGTTGCTGCCGGACGCATGGCGGAAGGCGGACCGCAAGGCAACCGCGGTGATCGTGCTGGGCGCGCTGGTCGGCGTGCCCGTCGGCACCTATTTCCTCAGCGTGCTCGAGCCCGTCACCACGCGCTGGATCATCTCCTGCTTCGTCGCCGCGCTGTTGCTCCTCCTGCTGTCGGGTTGGCGCTATCGCGGCAAGGACCACACCTGGCTCTCGGTCGGCATTGGCGGCCTGTCGGGCTTCTGTAGTGGCCTCGCGCAGACCGGCGGCCCGCCGATCGTCGGCTACTGGCTCGGCCGCCCGATCGCGCCGATCGTCGCGCGCGCCAATATCGTGCTGTTCTTCGGCGCGTCTGATTTCTTCTCGACGGTCAGCTACGCAACCACGGGGCTGATCAGCCGCGAATCGCTCGCGCTCTCGCTGATCGTCGGCCCGGTCTATGCGATCGGCGTCGCATTCGGCGCCTCGCTGTTCGGCCGCGCCAGCGAGAAAGTATTTCGGGCGATTTGCTATGGTCTAATCGCGATGGCGGTGATCGCGGGACTGCCGGTGCTGGACGGGGTGTTGCGCTGATCCATCCGTCGTCCCGGCGAACGCCGGGACCCAGACCGCGTGATCTCGCGAGTGAGATCGGTTGCAGTACCAGGCGCAAAGTCTTCGCCAAACTTCTCCCTGGGCGTATGGGTCCCGGATCTGCGCTTCGCTTGTCCGGGACGACAGTGGAGTTTGTTGCGGCTTAGTTGCCCTGCTGCCGCGGCGCCCTGCGGCGCTTGGTCGATTGCGTCGGCACGTCGGCGGGCTCGTCCTTGAGCGTACCGATCTTGCGCAAGGCTGCGTCCGCGGCGCGCTCGCCGCTTTCCCAGGCGCCGTCGACGGTGCCCCACAGCGTCTCGTGCGTGGCTTCGCCGGCAAGGAACACGTTGCCGATCGGCTCGCTCAGGATTTTTCGCGACAGCTGGCCGCCAGGGGAAGCCGCCGACATCGCACCCAGGACGTAGGGCGAGGCGGTCCAGCGCGTAGCGCTGGTCTTCCCGACGGCAGCCGCGGCCTCGCTGCCGAACAGTTTCGTGATCCATTCCCTGGCGAAGGCGACCATCGCCTTCTCACCCTGCTCGGAGAGATCGCGGCCGAACGCGCCGCCGACGTCGATCGAGCACAGCGAGGAGCCGCCGATATTGGCGTACATCAGCGCCGTGCGCGCCGAATTGCTCTGCTCGATAAGGATATCGTCGCGCGACAGGCCGAGCGGATTGCCCGGCAATTGCAGCACGATGCGATCATAGCTGCCGAGGCCGAGCTTCGACGCCGCGTCCAACGTGCGTTTGGGAAGGTCGGGCGTGAACTTGATCGCGCCCGATGCCAGCACGTTGGTCGAGACCGTGACGATGACGGCGCGCGCGGCGATCTTGCCGGCTTGCGTCTCCACGCTGACGTCGCGGTTGCTCCAGCTGATGCGGCTCGCCGGCGTCGACAGCGCCACCGGCGCCTGCTCGCCGAGCTTGGTGATCAGCGTGCCCAGGCCCTGACGGCAGGCGATCGCCGCGTTGCGATCCTGCGCGCGTCCCTTGTCGATCGCGGACAGCTCCTTCAGGTCCTTGCCGGCAAAGCCCGCGCCCAGCATGAACTCGGCCGCGCCCGTCCAGTCGCCGAGATCCTTCGGCAGCACGGAGGCGCAAGAGGTATCCAGCTTGGCCCGCGAGGCATCGTCGATGGCACGATTGGCGCGCACCAGCGCCGCCAGGAATTGCTCGGTCTCGCCCGCGCGCGCGTTGCGGCGGCCGATGCGCATCTTCTGGCCCGATGGCGCCGGCATCACGTCCAGCCCGACACTGCGCGCCAGCCGGATCATCGGATTGGTGTCGGGATTGTGCATCCAGCGCGCACCACGGTCGAACGGCACCTCGAAGGTGGTGCTGTCGGTGATACAGCGGCCGCCGATCTGCGATGCCGCTTCCATCACGACGACCTTGCGGCCCGTCGCCATGATGCGCCGCGCCGCGGCGATTCCGGCGGCCCCCGCACCGATCACGACGATGTCGGCCTCGCGCGGCAGGGGCGCGGCGGTTGCGCGCAGGACCGGCATTGCGGCGGCAAGACCCGCCGACGCCGAAAGGAAACCGCGGCGCGTGATTGTCATGTCATGGTTTCCGAGGACTTGCGGCGAACGGGAACAGTCAGCGAACCTTGCCGCATCTGATGTTGCACGGCAACCATCATGGTGAATCAATCGTGCCTGAAGTCACGGAGTGATGAACCGAATTGCAAGACGTTTCGACCATGATAGAGAAGGGAAAAAGACGGCCGCAAAAGGTCGTGGGGGGAGTTGGAGATGGGGACGGTCCTAGATTCAGTCGGCAAGCTGATTGCCGCGTACCTCTCCAAGGAGGTGCCGGGCTACGAGCCGTTCACGCCGAGCGACCCGGAGCACCTGCGCGGCGTGATCGAGCCCGGCGACGTGCTGCTGGTCGAGGGCAACAACCGCATCTCCGGCATCATCAAATATCTGACGCAGTCGACCTGGTCGCATGCCGCGCTCTATGTCGGCCCGGTCGAGGGCGCCGCGGAGGCCGACGGCGAACCGCATGTGCTGATCGAGGCCAATATCGGCGAAGGCGTCACGTCTGCGCCGCTGTCGAAATATTTCCCGTATCACACCCGGGTCTGCCGCCCGGTCGGGCTGTCCTACGAGGACCGCACCACGGTCTGCCGCTATGCGATCAACCGCATCGGCTTCGGCTACGACACCAAGAACATCGTCGACCTCATGCGCTTCTTGTTCCCGTTGCCGGTGCCGCAGCGCTGGCGGCGACGCATGATCGCGATCGGCTCGGGCGATCCGACCAAGATCATCTGCTCGGCGCTGATCGCGCAGGCGTTCGATGCGGTGCGCTATCCGATCCTGCCCAAGATCACCAAGGCCGGCAGCCGCGCCGCCCGCCGCGAGATCCTGCACATCCGCGATTCCTCGCTCTACATGCCCCGCGACTTCGACATCTCGCCCTATTTCGAAGTCGTCAAACCCACCATCGTTCACGGGTTCGACTACACCGCCCTGCACTGGGCCGACAAGCAGAAGCCGCTCGAGGAGGTAGCGGGCACATTCAGTGTGTTTCCAGAAACGATCAGTGCGCCGCCGCTCGTTCCTGAGGCGGTTGACCAAGAGGCGCCGGCTGAAATTCCGGCTGCGCAAGTGAGTGCACAGCCTGCGGTGACGGCTGAAAGCGTTCCCGGGCCTGTCCCGCTGCTGAAGAAGCTGGCGATGTACCGCCCGAGGCGCCGTGGCCGGGTGAGAGAAATTGCGGCGTAACCGCTGTCGTCCCTGCGAAAGCACTAGGGCATGCACATATCTGGTGCGGCGGATTGACTCGGGTTCGCCCTGGGGGTTCCAGAATCGGAGATCTATGTGATTCCTATTGCGGCACTCCATGGTTTGGACGGGGGTGCTGCGATGTTGTCACGGATTGACTGGACGCTGGGCCGGTTCGGGGATCGTCGTCTCGATAAAGGGGGGCGGCGCTCGCTGAACGCATGGTTGCGGGCAAAACTGTCTGCCTTCGGCAGCTCTCCAGGGGGAACCGCGCGCTGGAAGTGCGGTTCAACCGCTTTCTTGGCCATGACAAGGTGACGGTGGATCGGATCATCGAAAGCTGGAGCAATAGCACGGGCCCTGCCGTGGAAGGCCGCCACGTGCTGGCCATCCAGGACACCAGCGAGATCCACTTCAACACCACGCCGCAACGCCGGCGCGGGCTCGGAGAAATCGGCAAAGGCAATAACCACGGCGTGCTGCTGCACCCGCTGCTGGCTGTGGACGCCGACGACGGCAGCTGTCTTGGGCTTTTGAGCGGGCAGATATGGACGCGCGCAGGTCGCCGCACGACCTCGCATGATGATCGGGAATTATCGGACAAGGAATCGCAACGCTGGATATCGACTGCCGTGGCGGCAAGGCCGCTGCTCACCAAGGCCGCGGCGGTGACGGTGCTGGGTGACCGCGAGAGCGATATTTTTGCCCTTTATGCCAGCTCG
The DNA here is from genome assembly GCF_002278135.3 of Bradyrhizobium ottawaense. NCBI lineage: Bacteria > Pseudomonadati > Pseudomonadota > Alphaproteobacteria > Hyphomicrobiales > Nitrobacteraceae > Bradyrhizobium > Bradyrhizobium ottawaense. Next base: position 172,737 of record NZ_CP029425.2, read on the forward strand.
GCCAAGCAACATTTCCACGTCATCGCGCGCAGCATGCATGATCGCAAGCTTGCCGACCGCAGCAGCCTGTATGAGGCCAGCGATGCCATGGCCGCGGTGGACCAGCGTATGATCCAACTGCCTGCGCGCGCCGCGCGGCCGGCTCGCCTGGCCCACCTCGAACTTCGCTTTGGCGCAATCGAGCTCGCCCGCCCGCAGAATAAGTTCTTGCACCATCTGCCGAAAAGCTTGCCGCTGGCGGTGGTCGATGTGCGCGAGATTAACGCCGAAACCGGCATAGAGCCGCTGCACTGGCGGCTTCTCACCTCTCACGAGGTCACCAGCATCGAGGACGCCTGGCGCATCGTCCAATGGTACAAGCAGCGCTGGATCATCGAGCAGTTCTTCCGCATCCTGAAGACACAAGGCCTCAAGCTCGAAGACAGTCAGATCGGATCCGCCGATCGGCTTCTCAAGCTGGTTGCGATCGCCGCCAAGGCGGCCGTCATCACCATCCAGCTTCTGCAGGCCCGCAATGGTGGTCGCCAGCCCATTCTCGCGGCCTTCGACAACGGCCAAATTGGCGCGCTCACAGCCCTCAACCGGCAACTCGAAGCCGCGAGCAAGCGACTAAAGAACCCACATCCGCCCGATAGTCTCGCTTGGGCCGCCTGGATCATCGGCCGTCTCGGCGGGTGGGATGGCTACCCATCGTCCAAGCCGCCGGGCCCGATCACCTTCAAAAACGGCCTCGAATACTTCAACGCCGTCGCAGCAGGATGGAGCCTCAGAGATATGTGCATGCCCTAGTGCGAAAGCAGGGACCCATACCGCGTGATCTATCGAGTGGTCGCGGTAGACATACCGAACAACGAGTCTTCGCCAACATCTCCCTGGGGTTATGGATCCCTGCGTTCGCAGGGACGACACCGGAGTTATGGCGCGATCTCGCTCAACAACAATCATCACGAGCGCAGCGACGGTGAAAACCTACCGCTCCGCCCGTCCGATCACCGCCATCAGCTCCGCGATCTTCTCGCGTTGGTCGGCCTTGTCGCCGCTCGCGATCGCGTGCTCGACGCAATGGGCGACGTGGTCCTTGAGGACCTCTTCCTCGACCCGGCGCAGTGCGGCACGCACCGCAGAGATCTGCGTCACGATGTCGATGCAGTAGCGGTCCTCCTCTACCATTTTCGAGAGGCCGCGAACCTGGCCCTCGATCCGGCCGAGGCGTTTTCCGACAGATGCCTTGATGTCCTTGCGCATGGGGTCTATATACCCCTACCGGGTATGGGTTGCAAGACCTGGGTAAGGCCGGAGCGAGGGCAATGAACGAACACAGGCATCATCAGGGCGCGGACGGACATTCCGGATGCGGTTGTTCCGCCAAAACGGAAGCGACCAAGCCGGCGGCGTCCTCCTGCTGCGGCGGGCACGGCAATCATGCCGGCCACGGCCATCATCACGCGCATGACCATGGCGATGCGGCCAGCAAGGTGCACGACCCCGTCTGCGGCATGACGGTCGATCCCACGACCTCGAAGCACCGTTTCGACCATCACGGCGAGACCTTCCATTTCTGCTCGGCCGGCTGCCGCACCAAGTTCGCCGCCGATCCCGCAAAATATCTCGCCAAGGACAAGGCGCCCGAGCCGGAGATGCCCGCGGGCACGATCTACACCTGCCCGATGCATCCGGAGATCCGCCAGGTCGGACCCGGCAGCTGTCCGATCTGCGGCATGGCGCTGGAGCCGGAAGTGGCAAGCCTGGAGACCGGCCCCAACCCCGAGCTCGCCGACATGACGCGGCGGTTCTGGATCGGCGGCGCGCTGGCGCTGCCGGCCGTGGTGCTGGAGATGGGCGGCCATCTCGCGGGCCCGCACAATTGGATCGATCAGACGCTGTCGAACTGGATCCAGCTCGCCTTCGCCACCCCCGTGGTGCTATGGGCCGGCTGGCCGTTCTTCGTTCGCGGCTGGCAGTCGCTGCTGACGCGCAACCTCAACATGTTCACGCTGATCGCGATGGGCACCGGGGTTGCCTATGTCTACAGCATCATCGGCACCGTCGTGCCGCAGATCTTCCCCGCCACGTTCCGCGGCCATGAAGGTGCTGTTGCCGTCTATTTCGAAGCGGCTGCCGTCATCACCGTGCTGGTGCTGCTTGGCCAGGTGCTGGAGCTGCGCGCCCGTGACGCAACCTCCGGCGCGATCAAGGCGCTGCTTCAGCTTGCGCCGAAGACCGCGCGCCGCGTCGATGACGACGGCGGCGAGCACGAGGTCGAGATTGACGCGCTGCATGCCGGCGAACGCCTGCGTGTCCGTCCCGGCGAAAAAGTGCCTGTCGACGGCGTGATCCTCGAGGGCCGCTCCTCGCTCGACGAATCGCTCGTCACCGGCGAGTCCATGCCGGTGACGAAGGAGAGCGGCGCGAAGGTGATCGCCGGCACGCTGAACCAGTCGGGCAGCTTCATCATGCGCGCCGACAAGGTCGGACGCGAGACGCTGCTGTCGCAGATCGTGCAAATGGTCGCGGACGCGCAGCGCTCGCGCGCGCCGATCCAGCGGCTGGCCGATCAGGTCGCGGGCTGGTTCGTGCCCACCGTCATCGTCGTCGCGATCGCCGCCTTTGCCGCCTGGGCCTGGTTCGGACCTGAGCCGCGGCTGGCCTTCGGCCTGGTCGCTGCCGTCAGCGTGCTGATCATCGCCTGCCCCTGTGCGCTGGGCCTCGCAACCCCGATGTCGATCATGGTCGGCGTCGGCCGCGGGGCGCAAGGCGGCGTGCTGATCAAGAACGCCGAGGCGCTGGAGCGGATGGAGAAGATCGACACGCTGGTCGTCGACAAGACGGGCACGCTGACCGAGGGCAAGCCCAAGGTGGTCGCGATCGTGCCGGCGTCGGGTTTTGCGGAGGATGACATCCTCAAGCTTGCCGCCAGCGTCGAGCGCGCCAGCGAGCATCCTTTGGCCGACGCGATCATGCGCGCCGCCAAGGAGAAGCAGCTGGCCCTCGGCCAGGTCGAGCAATTCGACTCGCCGACCGGCAAGGGCGCCACCGGCAAGGTCGACGGCAAGACCATCGTGCTCGGCAATGCCAGATATCTGACGTCGATCGGCATCGATACCAAGACGCTCGACACTGAAGCCGAACGGCTGCGCGGCGATGGCGCAACCGTGATCAACATGGCCGTCGATGGCCGGCTTGCCGGCCTGTTCGCGATCGCCGATCCGGTCAAGGCCTCGACCCCGGAGGCGCTGAAGGCGTTAGCTGCCGAAGGCATCAAGGTGATCATGTTGACCGGCGACAACCGCACGACGGCCGAGGCCGTGGCGCGCCGGCTCGGCATTGCCGAGGTCGAGGCCGAGGTGCTTCCGGACCAAAAGAGCGCGGTGGTCACCAGGCTGCAAAAGGCCGGCCGCAGCGTCGCGATGGCCGGTGACGGCGTCAACGACGCGCCGGCGCTGGCCGCCGCGGAAGTCGGCATCGCCATGGGCACCGGCACGGATGTGGCGATGGAGAGCGCGGGCGTGACCCTGCTCAAGGGCGACCTCGTCGGCATCGTCCGGGCGCGAAAGCTGTCGCAGGCGACGATGAGCAACATCCGGCAAAACCTGTTCTTCGCCTTCATCTACAACGCCGCCGGCATTCCGATCGCGGCCGGCATCCTCTATCCCGCCTTCGGCGTGTTGCTCTCGCCGATCATCGCCGCGGCGGCGATGGCGCTGTCCTCGGTGAGCGTGGTCGGAAATGCGCTGCGGCTGCGGGCGACGCGGCTGTGAGGGGGACGAATTCGTGTAAGACAGGTCCATTCAGCGGGTACGCGCGGAGAGGACCTGATGCAGCGAATTACCATCACGATCGAGGACGATCTGTTGGCCGAGATCGACGCGGCGGCGGAAGCCCGCGGCTACCAGAACCGCTCCGAGATCATCCGCGATCTCGCCCGCGCCGGCCTGCAGCAGAGCACCGAGGACACCGCGCAGACCGGCCAATGCGTGGCCGGTCTCGTCTATGTGTACGACCACGCCTCCCGCGATCTGTCAAAACGCCTGGTGCAGGAATTCCACGGCCATCACGACCTCGCGCTGGCGACGCTGCACGTCCATCTCGACGACAACAATTGCATGGAGATGACGGCGCTGCGCGGCGATGCCGCCGAAGTCAGGCATTTCGCCGACCACATCATCGCCGAACGCGGCGTGCGCTACGGCCGCGTGGTGATGATCCCGACGGGCGAAGGCAAGCAGGGGAAGGCGCGGAAGCACGGGCACCGGCATGGGTAGGAGCGAGCTTGCGTGCCCCGGACGCGGCGCAGCGCTTCTTCAGCGGTGCGCCGCTGAGCCGGGGCCCATCTCGCCGCAAGCTCCTGGGTCCCGGCTCAGCAGCGCGCCATTGCATGCCGCACTGCGTCCGGGACACGGTCGTGCCTTGGGCAACCGCCCTCCCTTGCCGAAGCCGCATTGGGTGTCTACCTCTCGCAGGGTGTTTACCTCAGAGGGTCCCCCATGCTGGATGCCGCCATCAAGGCGCTGTCGCAAATGATCTCGCCGCCGATGCGCTCGATCCTGTGGCGATCAGTCGGGCTTGCGCTCGTGCTGATCACCGTGCTGGCGATCGGGCTGCAGCGGCTGCTGAGCTGGTTTGCGACCTCCGGTGAGGTCTGGCTGGAAGGCCTGCTCGGGCCGGGCTGGCACACCTCGCTCGAGGTCTTGTCCTGGATCGTCTCGATCGCGGCGGGCCTTGGCGTCGTGTTCGGCGGCGTCTTCCTGATGCCCGCGATCACCTCGCTGGTGGCGAGCCTGTTCGTCGACGACGTCGCCGACATCGTCGAGCGCGAGCATTATCCCGCCGAGCAGCCGGGCCTCGCGCTGCCGTTCAGCCAGGCGATCTTCGAGGGCATCAAGACCGCGCTCCTGACCATCCTGGTCTATCTGATCGCGTTGCCGCTGGTGCTTTTCGCCGGCGCAGGCTTCCTGATCTTCTTCCTCGCCGCCGCCTGGCTGCTCGGCCGCGAATATTTCGAGCTCGCCGCGATGCGCTTCCGCTCGCCGGAAGAGGCCAAGGCGATGCGGCGCGACAATGCCGCCACCATCTTCACCGCCGGCCTCTTCATCGCCGCCTTCGTCTCGATCCCGATCGTGAACCTGGCGACGCCGATCTTCGGCATGGCCTTCATGGTCCACATGCACAAGCGGCTGTCGGGCCCGCGGCCCGAGCTGATCGAGCCGGCGCGGCAGATGCGGTAACGCGCTCTACGTCACCTGCACGCCGCACTTGCGCAGCACCGTCTTGGCGAAGCCGAATGGCGCCGGCGTGAACGGGCCGGCCGGCGCACGGGTGATCAGTGCGAGGACACCGAGCGCGGCTATCGCGAGCCAGAAGCACAGCCAGAAGCCGTCGATATAGGCGAGCACGTTGGCCTCGCGCTGCACGATGCCCGCCAGCGTGCCGATCGCACGCGGCTGTGCCAGTCCGGCGCCGTGGGCAGCGAAGTGATCGGCAAGCTGCTTCAGCATCCGCACCACGTCCACGTCGCCGACGCCGAGGTTCTGGCCGAGATAGAAGGAGTGGACCTGCTCGCGCACGCGCAGCCATGTCCCCATCAGCGCCACGCCGATCTCGGCGCCGCCGAGCCGCATGATCTGGATATAGGCGGCGAACGACGTCGCGCGGCTCGGGTCGGAGTTCGACAGCAGCGTGATGATCAGCGGCAGCAAGGTCAGCGACTGCCCGATCGCCTGGAGCAGCACGATGCCGACAAAGTCCTCGCGCGCCCAGTCATGGGTGAGCTGCGTGCCCCAGAGATTGGCGGCGGCGAAGCAGGCGAAACCCACGACAATCACGGTGCGCGTATCGAAATGCCGCAGCAGCCAGATCGAGAGCGGCACCAGCACGAACATCGGGAGCGCGCCATAGGTGAGCAGCAGCACGCCGCTCTGCTCGGGCCTGAGCAGGGCGATGGCAGCGAGGAAATTCGGCACCAGCGAGGCGTTGGACAGGCTGGTCAGCGTGTAGAGCAGGATCAGCACCAGCCCCAATCCGATATTCCGCGAGAACAAGACGTTCACATGCGCCCAGGGCTGCCGCACCAGCGACTCGTTGACGAGGAAGCCTGCGAACAGCACCGCGCCACCGACAAGCAGCGCCATCACCGTTCCCGAACCCAGCCAGTCCAGCCGGTTGCCCTGATCGAGCCCGGCGTAGATCATCGCGACACCTGCGCCGAGCAGCAGCATGCCGCCCCAATCGGCCTCGCGCAGCAGCGCGCGGTTCACGGGCTCGTTCGGTGTGCCGAGATAGACCATCAGCCCCATCAACGGCGCGATCACGACGCTCTGCCAGTACAGCCATTGCCAGCCGAGATGGTCGACATAGAAGCCGACCAGCGAACTCGAGCTATCGAGCGCAAAGCCGACGCGGATCGAATAGATCGAGATCGCCGGCAGCCACCACCGGATCGGCAGATTGCGGAACACGATCATCAGCGTCGCCGGCACGAAGGTGCCGAGCAGGAGGCCATGCACAACGCTGAGCGCGAGCAGCGTTGGATAATCGTGCACGAAGGGAACGATCAGCGAGATGACGGCATAGATCAGGCTCGGAACGCCAAGCACGCGCCGCAGCCCGAACACGGTCGCGAGCCATGCCACTGCCGGCGCGATGAAGATCTGCGAGCCGATGCCGGCGGTGGAAAGCCAGGCACCCTCGTCGAAGCTGAGCGAGAACGCGCCGCGCAGGTCGGGCAGGCCGACCGTGGTCAGGCGGCTGTCGAAATTGGCGAGGAAGGAGCCGAGCAGCACCGCCGCCACGGCGAACAGCGGCCGCGGCGCGACGCCGCCGCGCGAGAGCGGTCCGCGATCGGCGTCGTCATTTTCCGCCATTCGCAGCCTTGGTGTCGATGCGGGTGACGACCGACATGCCCGGCACCAGCCGCGCCAGCAGCGGCTGGCCTTCGTCGAGCTGGATCCGCACCGGAATGCGTTGCACGACCTTGGTGAAATTGCCGGTGGCGTTATCGGGCGGCAGCAGCGCCACTTGCGCCCCCGTCGCCGGCGCGATGCGCTCGACCGTGCCGCGCAGCGTCTCGCGCGGAAAACTGTCGACGGTGATCTCGACCGGCTGCCCCGGCGCGACGTGCGTCAGCTGGGTCTCCTTGTAGTTCGCGATCACATAGACCTTCGGCAGCGGCACCACGTTGATGAGGTTGGTGCCGATATTGACGTAGTCGCCGGGCTGCACCTGGCGCTCGCCGACGACGCCGTCGAACGGCGCCGATATCCTAGTGTAGCCGAGCTTGAGCTTCGCACCCGCCAGCGTTGCCTTGGCCGCGGCGACATCGGCGGCGCGCTGCTTCCGGGTGCCTTGCAGGACTTCGAGCTGATGCTGCTGGGCTGCGATCACGGCGCGGCTCGCACGCACGTCGGCCTGCGCCTTGGCGTAAGCAGCCACCGCCTGCTCGAGCCGCTGCCGCGTGCCGGCTTCGGTCTGCGACAGCGATTGCTGACGTTCCTGCTCCTGCCGTGCCTCGACCTCCATGGCTTCCGCGGAGAGCCGCGCCGCCTGCGCCTGCGCGATCGTCGCATATTGCAGCTCGACCTGATTGGCCAGATTGTCGAGCGTGGCCTGCGCGGCGGCGACCGAAGCTTCGGACTGCGCGACCTGGGCCTCATAGTCGGCGGGATCGATCTGGATCAGGAGATCACCGGCCTTGACGCGCTGGAAGTCGGTCACGGCGACGGTCAGCACTTCGCCCGAGACACGGCTGGAAAGCCGCGTCAACTCGGCGCGCACATAGGCATCATTGGTGGTCTGGATCGCCGCATTGCCGACCCATTCGTCGAAACGCAACGTCGCCAGCGCGACGAAGCCGAGCGCGACGATCACGGCGAACAGCGGGATCGCGAACCGGCTCCAGAGTGAGGTCGCCGGAGGCTGTGTCGGCTTGGGCGGTGAGGCTGGTGCTGCGGCGACCGATGGCGGCGACGAGACCTGTTCCTGTTGACTCACGACATGCCCCCCAAAATCGGCTGCGCTTGGACTCGAATCTCACCGCCATCATTCCGGGATGGTCCGAAGGACCAGACCCGGAATCTCGAGATTCTCAGGTGCGCAATGGCGCACCATAGTTCGATGCTGCGCATCGCCCCGGAATGACATCGGTTGCTCAGATCGTCTTCTCCGGCCACCGGCACAGATCGTTGATCAGGCAGACCTCGCAGCGCGGCTTGCGTGCGAGGCAAGTATAGCGGCCGTGCAGGATCAGCCAATGATGGGCATGCAGCATGAACTCGGCCGGGATCACCTTTTCGAGACCAAGCTCGACTTCGAGCGGCGTCTTGCCGGGCGCAAGTCCCGTGCGGTTGCCGACGCGGAAGACATGCGTGTCGACCGCCATGGTGTGCTCGCCGAAGGCCATGTTGAGCACGACGTTGGCGGTCTTGCGTCCGGCGCCGGGCAACGACTCGATCTCGGCGCGCGTGCGCGGCACCTCGCCGCCGAACTCGCTGAGCACCTTGGCGGACAGCGCGATCACGTTCCTTGCCTTGGTGCGGTAGAGGCCGATGGTCTTGATGTACTCGCGCAAGCGCTCCTCGCCGAGATCGAGCATCCTCTGCGGGGTGTCAGCGATTTCGAACAAGGCGCGCGTCGCCTTGTTGACGCCGGCGTCGGTTGCCTGCGCCGACAGCACCACGGCGACCAGCAGCGTGAACGGATTGACGTGCTCGAGCTCACCTTTCGGTTCCGGGTTGGCTTTGCGGAAACGGCTGAAGACCTCGTGGACCTCGGCGGGCGTCCAGCGCTTTATCGCCTTGAGCGTCTTTTTGGCGGGCGCGTTCGGCTTCGCGACGATCGCCTTTGCCTTCTTCTTCGGCACCGGCGCTTTGCGCGGAGCCGGCTTGCGGGTGATTTTCGCCATGATCGGGATATACTGAGGGACGATGAGCACAGGCAACGAAATTGAGGGCAGCGATCCTGATCCGCGCGACGTGCAGATCTTCTCCGCGCTGCTGACGCCGCACCGCTCGCTGAACCGCACCGGCTTCCTCGCCGTGATGCTGTTCCTGAGCGTGGTCAGCTTCGTCACGGGCCTCGCCTTTCTGATGATGGGTGCCTGGCCGGTGTTCGGTTTCTTCGGCCTCGACGTGCTCGTGATCTGGTGGGCCTTCAAGGCCAATTTCCGCGCGGCGCGGGCCAGCGAAGAGATCGTGGTCACGCCGTCGGAGCTGCGGGTGCGCCGCGTCAACCATCGTGGCCAAGTCTCGGAATGGACGTTCAATCCGCTCTGGGTCCGGCTCGACCAGGAGGTCGACGAGGAATACGGCATCGAGCACCTCTATCTGATTTCCCGCGGCCGTCGGCTGCTCATTGCCGGTTTTCTCGGACCTGAGGAAAAAGCAAGCTTTTACAATGCCTTGGTCGGCGCCCTAAGTGCCGCCCGGCGCGGCCCGACCTACAATCCGGTGACCTGAGCGCAGTCAGAAATCGGGTGGTTTCCCATCCGTCCCTCTCCTACATTTCCAGTCATGATGACACTCGCCATACATGACCAGCGCCTGGCCGGGCCGGGCACCCAGAACGCCGCGCTGCGCGACTATGATTCGGTGCGCCGGGCGATCGCCTTCATCTCGGAGAACTGGCGCGCGCAGCCGACCATCGAGGCGATGGCGGATGCGGCCGGGGTCACGCCGGATGAGCTGCACCATCTGTTCCGCCGCTGGGCCTCGATCACACCGAAGGCTTTCATGCAGGCGCTGACGCTCGATCACGCCAAGGGTCTGCTGCGGGACTCCGCGAGCATCCTCGACGCCGCGCTCGACTCCGGGCTGTCAGGCCCGGGACGGCTGCACGATCTCTTCGTGACCCATGAAGCGATGTCGCCGGGCGAATGGAAGAACGGCGGCGCCGGCCTGACCTTGCGTTACGGCTTTCACCCCTCGCCGTTCGGCACCGCGATCGTGATCGCGACCGACCGCGGCCTGTCAGGACTTGCCTTCGCCGATCACGGCGAGGAGGAGGTTGCGCTCGCTGACATGACCCGGCGCTGGCCGAACGCGACCTATTTCGAAGATCACGAAGGCACCGCGCCGCTGGCGCAGCGCATCTTCGATCCAAAACTGTGGCGGCCGGACCAGCCGCTGCGCGTGGTGATGATCGGCACCGATTTCGAGGTGCGGGTGTGGGAGACGCTGCTGAAAATCCCGATGGGCCGCGCGGTGTCCTATTCCGACATCGCCTGTAACATCAACAGCCCGAAGGCCTCGCGCGCCGTCGGCGCGGCGGTCGGCAAGAACCCGGTCTCGTTCGTCGTGCCCTGCCACCGCGCGCTCGGCAAGAGCGGCACACTGACGGGCTATCACTGGGGCATCACCCGCAAGCAGGCGATGCTGGGCTGGGAAGCCGGGCAGCTGGGGGTGCAGTAGGCGCAACAAGCACACTGCCGTAGGGTGGGCAAAGGCGCAACGCGCCGTGCCCACGATCTCTCTGAAACGGCCGACAGAACGTGGGCACGCTTCCGCCTTCGCTCTTCGAGCTACGGCGGACAAGTCGCTTTGCCCACCCTACGAGACCGTCGCTAACCCGCCAGATCGAGCTTCGAGGCCACCGTCGAATCCGCATTGAGCCGGTAGATGATCGGCACACCCGTCGCCAGCTCGCGCTTCAAGATGCCTTCGGGCGAGAGCTTTTCCAGCACCATGATCAGCGCGCGCAGCGAATTGCCATGGGCGGCGACCAGCGTGCGCTTGCCGTTGAGCACGCCGGGCAGGATCTCCTGCACGTAGTACGGCAATGCACGTGCGAGGGTGTCCTTCAGGCTTTCGCCGCCGGGCGGCGGCACGTCGTAGGAGCGGCGCCAGATCAGCACCTGGTCCTCACCCCATTTCTTGCGCGCGTCGTCCTTGTTGAGGCCGGAGAGATCGCCGTAATCGCGCTCGTTCAGCGCGAGGTTCTTCGTCGTCGGCAGGCCCTCCTGGCCGAGCTCGCCGAGAATGAGGTCGAGCGTGTGCTGCGCGCGGGTGAGCACCGAAGTGTAGGCGACGTCGAACACGAGGCCCTGCGCCTTCAACTTGCGGCCGGCTTCCGTGGCTTCCTTGACGCCGAGTTCGGTGAGGTCAGGGTCCTTCCAACCCGTGAACAGGTTCTTCAGATTCCATTCGCTCTGGCCGTGGCGCACGAGCACGAGAAGACGTTCGCTCATTGACTGCTTTCCGTTCGGGTTATTTGTTTGAGCATGATCTTGTCGGAAAACCGCTCCACACTTTTCCGGATCATGCTCGTCGATCAGATATCGGCGAGGCCGAGCACGTCGGCCATGGAGTAGTGGCCCGGCTTCTTGCCATGCGCCCACAGCGCCGCCTTCAGCGCGCCATGGGCGAACAGCATGCGATCCTCGGCCTGGTGCGACAGCGTCAGGCGCTCGAACGGGCCGAGGAAGGTGACGCTGTGATCGCCGGCGACGGTGCCGCCGCGCAACGAGGCGAAACCGATATTGCCCGGCCTGCGCGCGCCGGTGATGCCGTCACGGCCACGCTCGGAATGGTCATCGAGGGTGACGCCGCGGCCGCTGGCTGCGGCCTGCCCCAGCATCAGCGCGGTGCCGGATGGCGCATCGACCTTCATCCGGTGATGGGTCTCGACGATCTCGATATCAAAACTCTGGTCGAGCGCCTTGGCGACGCGCTTGACCACGGCGGCCAGCAGATTGACGCCGAGGCTCATATTGCCTGATTGCACCACGACGGCGCGGTTGGTGACGCTCTTGATCACGGCATTGTCGGAGCCCGACAATCCGGTCGTGCCGACGACATGCACGATCCCGCGCTGTGCCGCGATCGCGACATTTGCGATGGTCGCCGCCGGAACGGTGAAGTCGAGGATGCCGTCGGCCTCCTTCGACATCGCCCAGAGGTCAGCGGAGAGCTTGATGTCGTTGGCCGGCAGTCCTGCGAGCACACCGGCATCCTTGCCGAGCAGCTCCGAGCCGGGGGCCTCGAGCGCGCCGGCCAGCACCGCGCCTTTGCTCTCGGCAATCGCCCGCACCAGCGCGCGGCCCATCCGGCCACCGGCTCCAGCAACAATCAGGCGCATGTCGGACATGGTGTGATCCTCTCATGGCCGTTGTAGCGGGGGGACGCAGTTCCGGCAACCGAGGGGGGAGCAGACGGGCGACCCTCTCTAAAGCGTCATGGCCGGGCTTGTCCCGGCCATCCGCGCCTTGCCACGCGCAGGAAGAACGTGGATGCCCGGGACAAGCCCGGGCATGACGACCCCTCGTGAACGTTCAAATGCGACGGCCCCTCCCGCGCAGGGGAAGACCAGCAGCACGCCTCAGCCGTCAGACGGCTGCGGGCCGTCATAGCCCTCGATGATGATGAGGTCGGCGACCGAGTGCGGCTGGCGCACCTTGATGTTGGCCTGGTATTCCGGCGAATTGTAGCAGGCGATCGCGGTCTCGTAGTCCGGGAATTCGATCACGACGTTGCGGGTGCGGCTGGCGCCTTCGACGGTGGTGAACTTTCCGGCGCGGACGACGAAGCGACCACCCCACTTCTTGAAGATCGGGCCGTTGGCGACGGCGTAGGGCTTGTAGCCCTCGTCACTGCTCACATCGACGCGCCCGATCCAGTAGCCTTTTGCCATTGTTCTTCTCCCTGTTGTTGCTGATCTTCATTTGAGCATGATCTGATCGGAAAACCGCTTCTCACTTTTCCGGATCGTGCTCAGAGCGCCTGCGCGATCTCGGCCTGGATGGCTTCCGCGATCGCCTTCGGATCGGCGGCTTCGACGACCGGCCGTCCGACGACGAGATAATCGGCGCCGGCGGCGATCGCGCGGCCCGGCGTCATGATGCGCTTCTGGTCGCCGGTCGCCGAACCGACCGGCCGGATGCCGGGGGTGACGAGATGCATCTGGTGGCCGACGATCTTGCGCAAGGCCCCGACTTCCTCCGGCGACGACACCAGTCCGTCGATGCCAAGCACCTGCGCCTGCTGCGCGCGGGCCTCGACCAGCTCGGAGACGCCGAGCCGATAGCCGGCCGCGTGCAGATCGTCCTCGTTGTAGGATGTCAGCACCGTGACGGCGAGGATCTTCAGGCTGGAATTGCCGCGGCCTTCGACTGCGCCCTTCATGGTCTGCGGATAGGCGTGCACGGTGAGGAAGGTGGCGCCGAGCCTGGTGATGCTTTCGACGCCTTGCATCACGGTGTTGCCGATGTCGTGCAGCTTGAGATCGAGAAAGACCTTCTTGCCCCTGTCGGCGAGCTTGCCGACCAGCGGCAATCCGCCGGCATAAGCGAGCCGATAACCGATCTTGTAGAAGCTGACGCTGTCGCCGAGACGATTGATCGTCGCCTCCGCGGCATCGACGCTGGGCAGATCGAGCGCGACGATCAGGCGGTCCTTGGGGGCGATCTCGGCTGGCGTCATGTCACCTCACATCATGCGTTGGGAAAAGTCGATCAACTGCGCCACCAACTCCTTCAACGCGGCGATATCGCCCTCGTTCTTGAGCTTGTCCATATCGTCATAGGCCTGGTCGGCAAAGGCGAGCGTGAGCTGGCTGGCAATCACATTGGCGTGGCAGGAGGTCAGGATCAGCCGCAGCGCCTGCAGGGCACGGGCCGCACCGAGCCGGCTCTGCGAGGCGCCGGCGAGCGCGAAGGCGCGGTTGCGGAACACATCGCCGCGCGCCTCGTGCAGATCGTGCACGCGGCTGACCCAGTCGATTGCGTTCTTGAGCAGCGGCGGCACCGAGGCATTGTATTCGGGCGAGACGATCAGCACGCCATGATGCGCGCCGATCATACGCTTGAGGTTGATCGCGTGCTTCGGCAGGCCGGACTTGGCCTGGAGATCGCCATCATAGATCGGCAGCGGAAAATCGGCGAGCGAGATGCGGGTGACGTCCACGCCGGCCCGGGCAAACTCATAGGCGGCGACCGCCGCCAGCTTCGCATTGTGCGAGCCGGTGCGCAGCGAGCCGGGAATGATCAGGATCTTGGGAGCTGACATCCAATCCAATGCGTTCGGCGAAACGAGCCCGCCGCGCAAAGAACCGAGCCGGCGGAATTAGTGCTTGCGATACACCCAGACGCGGGCGGGCGGAAGGTTCATCCAGATCCGTTCCGAAGCCTCTGTGGACACGCCGGGCAGCGATTTCGGGATCGGCGGCACCACCGCATAGGTGAACTGGACGAAGGGCGCGCCGGGCGCGAGCGCCGTGAAGGCGTCGCGGATCAGCCGCAGCCGCGTCAGCATCGGTTTTGTCACCAGCGGCAGGCCGGAGACGACCGCGGAGGCCGGCGCGCTCAGGACGTTCCAGAGCGTGTCACGCAGGCGATAGGCATCGCCCTGCACCACCTTGGCCTGCGGATAGCGGTCGCGCAGCAGGGCGCAGAAGCCGGGATTGTATTCGACGAGGACGAGACGCTTCTGGTCGACGCCGCGCTCGATCAGGGCCGAGGTGATGGCGCCGGTGCCGGGTCCGAGTTCGACCACAGGCGCGTCCGAATCGACATCGACGTAATGGGCCATGGTCCGGGCCAAGAGCTTGCCCGACGGCATCACCGCGCCCATGTGGAGGGGCTTTTCGATCCATGATCTGAGGAAGCGCACCTCGTCGTCGAGACGAGGCTTCTTCAACGCACGCGCGGACGATGGCAATGGCATGTCAGGACCGGACGGGACCGCGGGACCGCGGCGTGTCAGAAAATGGTCATAAAGACGTATAGGCCGAAGGCGGTATGGTCAAGCCGGGTCAACTCGCCCGATTACCGAAGAAATCCTTGACCTTGGCGAAGAAGCCCTCGGATTCCGGCTGGGTGTTGCCGGAGGACAGCTTTTCGAACTCGGCCAGCAATTCCTGCTGCTTCTTGGTGAGGTTCTGCGGGGTCTCGACCACGACCTGAACATACATGTCGCCCATCTGGCGCGACCGCAGCACCGGCATGCCTTTTGATGCAATGCGGAACCGGCGGTTCGACTGGGTCCCGGCCGGCACCTTCACCTTGGCCTTGCCCTTCTCGATGGTCGGCACCTCGAATTCGCCGCCGAGCGCGGCCGTCACCATCGAGATCGGCACACGGCAATGCAGATCGGCGCCGTCGCGCTGGAAGAACTGGTGCTGGGCCAGCGACAGGAAGATGTAGAGGTCGCCGGGCGGACCGCCGCGAACCCCTGCCTCGCCCTCGCCGGCGAGCCTGATCCTTGTGCCGTCCTCGACGCCCGGGGGAATGTTGACCGAAAGATTCCGCTCGCGGGTGACGCGGCCCTGGCCCGAGCACGACGGGCAGGCATCCTCGATCATCTGGCCGCGGCCCTGGCAGCCCGGACAGGTCCGCTCCAGCGTGAAGAAGCCCTGTGACTGCCGCACGCGGCCGGCGCCGCCGCAGCTCGAACAGGTCTTCGGCTTGGTTCCGGCCTTGGCGCCGATGCCCGAGCAGGCCTCGCAGGTGACCGAGACCGGAATCTCGATCTGCGCGGTCTTGCCGCCGAAGGCTTCCTCGAGCGTGATTTCCATGTTGTAGCGCAGGTCGGCGCCGCGCTCGCGGCCGCCGCGGCCGCGCTGCCCGGCCATGCCGAACAAATCTTCGAAAATATCGGAGAAGGAAGAGGCAAAGCCCGCACCGAAGCCGGCGCCGCCGCCGCCCTGCTCGAAGGCGGCATGGCCGTAGCGGTCATAGGCCGCGCGCTTGTCCTTGTCCTTGAGGACCTCGTAGGCCTCGTTGATTTCCTTGAACTTGACTTCGCTGGTGTCGTCCCCGGGATTGCGGTCCGGGTGGAACTTCATCGCCAGCTTGCGGAACGACGATTTCAGAACGGATTCGTCGGCATCGCGTTCGACTTCGAGAGTTTCGTAATAGCAGCGCTTGGTGGACGTGGACATGTGGGACTCGGTCTATCCAATCGCGATTCAAGTCGGAGCGAAACGACGTCGCCACACGACGATATAGGCAGCCTTCTGCCCGGCGGCAGAGGGTCGCTTGGCGGCGTTCAGCATAACGGCTGGGAATTGATCGATCGTAACGGGCGACCCGCCCGTCCGTCCCGACACGGCGGCCTCCCCCGCGAAGGAGGAGGCCGGTAGAGCGTGTGGGGTCCAAGCCGTCCGCATCATGACCCTCTTGGGGTTCAGGCGGACTTCTTGTTGTTCTTGTCGTCGTCGACTTCGGTGAATTCCGCGTCGACGACGTCGTCCTTGGCCGCGTCCTTCTTGGCGTCGGCCTCGGCCTGCTGCTTGTACATGGCCTCGCCGAGCTTCATCGAAGCCTGGGCCAGCGTCTGGGTCTTGGCCTTGATCGCCTCGGCATCGTCGCCCTTCAGCGCTTCCTTGAGGTCGCCGACGGCATCCTCGATGGCGCGGCGCTCGGTCTCGCCGACCTTCGAACCGTGCTCGGCCAAAGCCTTCTCGGTCGAATGCACCAGACCATCCGCCTCGTTCTTGGCGGTCACGGCCTCGCGGCGCTTCTTGTCCGCCTCGGCATTGGCCTCGGCGTCCTTGACCATCTTCTCGATGTCGGCTTCCGACAGGCCGCCGGAGGCCTGGATGCGGATCTGCTGCTCCTTGCCGGTGGCCTTGTCCTTGGCCGAGACGTTGACGATACCGTTGGCGTCGATGTCGAAGGTCACCTCGATCTGCGGCATGCCGCGCGGAGCCGGCGGAATGCCCATCAGGTCGAACTGGCCGAGCATCTTGTTGTCGGCCGCCATTTCACGCTCGCCCTGGAAGACGCGGATGGTGACCGCGTTCTGGCTGTCCTCGGCGGTCGAGAACACCTGGCTCTTCTTGGTCGGGATCGTGGTGTTGCGGTCGATGATGCGGGTGAACACGCCGCCCAGCGTCTCGATGCCCAGCGACAGCGGGGTGACGTCGAGCAGCAGCACGTCCTTGACGTCGCCCTGGAGCACGCCGGCCTGGATCGCAGCGCCGATCGCCACGACTTCGTCCGGGTTGACGCCCTTGTGCGGCTCCTTGCCGAACAGCTGCTTCACGACTTCCTGGACCTTCGGCATGCGCGACATGCCGCCGACCAGAACCACTTCGCCGATCTCACCGGCGGTGACGCCGGCGTCCTTCAGCGCCTTTCGGCAGGGCTCGACGGTCTTCTGGACGAGGTCGTCGACCAGCGCCTCGAACTTGGCGCGGGTGAGCTTCATCGTCAGATGCTTCGGGCCGGTCTGGTCCGCGGTGATGAAGGGCAGATTGATCTCGGTCTGCGTCGTCGAGGACAGCTCGATCTTGGCCTTTTCAGCGGCTTCCTTCAGGCGCTGCAACGCGAGCTTGTCGTTGCGCAGGTTGATGCCCTGCTCCTTCTGGAATTCGTCGGCGAGATAGCCGACCAGGCGCATGTCGAAGTCTTCGCCGCCGAGGAAGGTGTCGCCGTTGGTCGACTTCACCTCGAACACGCCGTCGCCGATCTCGAGGATCGAGATATCGAACGTGCCGCCGCCGAGATCGTACACCGCGATCGTGCCGGTCTTGGTCTTGTCGAGGCCATAGGCGAGCGCGGCCGCGGTCGGCTCGTTGATGATGCGCAGCACTTCGAGGCCCGCGATCTTGCCGGCGTCCTTGGTCGCCTGGCGCTGGGCGTCGTTGAAGTAGGCGGGAACGGTGATGACGGCCTGATCGACCTTCTGGCCGAGATGGGCTTCCGCGGTCTCCTTCATCTTCTGCAAGATGAACGCCGAGACCTGCGAGGGCGAGTAGGTCTGGCCGTCGGCCTCGACCCAGGCGTCGCCGTTGGAAGCCTTCACGATCTTGTAGGGGACGAGCTTCTTGTCCTTCTCGACCATCGGGTCGTCGTAGCGGCGGCCGATGAGGCGCTTCACTGCGAAGAAGGTGCGCTCGGGATTGGTGACGGCCTGGCGCTTGGCCGGCTGGCCGACGAGGCGCTCACCGTCGTCCGTCACGGCGACGATCGAAGGCGTCGTGCGCATGCCTTCGGAATTCTCGATGACTTTGGCGTTCTTGCCATCCATCACGGCGACGCACGAATTCGTGGTGCCGAGGTCGATCCCAATGACCTTTCCCATGGTCCTGATATCCTTGTTTTTGCGGCAGGTTGGCTGGGCCCAGAAGGCACCCGACCGAAACCCCCTAAGATCAAACATCCGCGATATTGCGATGATTGAGGCTCATATAGGAGGGGGGGAGGGGCCCGCAAGGACCGAAGCTACGTTTCTGCCGTGAAAACATTGGGTTTTGGACGATGATATCCGGGCTTCACCGCCCTTGCGGGTGAGGAATTATTAACAGGTTCAGGCTTCAGCAAGCCCCCGCTACCGCAAGCCCGCCCACCCTGTTGCCGCAAGCCCAAACCCGGTAAAAGGCGGACCGGCCGGGCAGCCGCCACAGCTGCTTCGCGCGACAATGCGGCCCGGTGGCCGACCATCGAACGGCCTCAATGTGAACCAATCAGAGTGCCCATGAAGCTGATCCGCCCCCTCGCCGCGCTCGCCCTTCTGATCGCCTCCGCGTTTCCGGCCTTCGCCGCCGACGCCGTGTTTCCACCCGGCTTGCGCCTCGGCATGGTGCCGCTGGTCGGTCTCAGCACGGCAAAAACGTTTCCGGGATTCGAGAGCGAGGATGGCAGCGTCAAGGTGTTGATCACCGAGCTGCCGCCGGCAGCCTATGGCGAGGTCGTGAGCGCCTTCAATTCCAATCCGGCCGGCGCTGGCGGCGTCAAGCAGGACAAGATCGAGACGCCCGCGGGCCTCGCTTATTTCACCACCGAAAGCGGCAAGGCCGGCGACACCCCGGTGAAGCGCTATTCGATGATCGTGCCGGGCGCCGGCTTCTCCGGCTACGTCGCGGTGCAGGTCCCGGAGAATGCGACCAAGATCTACACGGATGAGGCGGTGCGGCAGATGTTTGCGACCGCCACTACCCGCAAGCAGGTCTCGGCCGAGGAGCAGATCGCGCTGATGCCGTTCAGGATCACCGATCTCGCCGAATTCAAGGACATCCGCACTCTGGCGCCGGGCTCGAGCATCATCCTGGCGGACGGCGACGAGAGCACCGGTTACGAGTCGAAGCCGTTCATGATCCTCGGCCTGATCGGCGCCACGCCGCAGCAGGCCGACGACCGCGCCCGCTTCGCCCAGGAGGCGGCGCTGCAGATTCCCGGCGTGCGCGAATCGCGCGTCACCATGTCCGAGCCGATCCGCATCAACGGCCAGCAAGGCTTCGAGACCCGGATCGACGGCATCAGCGGCAAGGACAAGGTCCCGGTGACCGTGGTGCAGTGGATCCGCTTCTCGAGCGGAGGCGCCTCGCTGCGCATCATCGCCAGCGCCCCGCGCGACCAGTGGCTGGCCGCCTTCACTCGCTTCCGCGCCGTGCGCGACGGCATCCAGCCGAAGGGGTAGGCCAGAGGCGCTCCAACACACTCGGTGTCGTCCCGGCCTAGCGCGCAATTGCGCGCGGGGGGCCGGGACCCATACCGCGTGATCTCGCGATTGCGGTCGGTCGCAGTACCCACGAAGAGTCTTCGCCAAACTTCTCCCTGGGGGTATGGGTCCCGGATCTGCGCTGCGCTTGTCCGGGACGACAGCGGTGTTGAGGCTGCACGCCCAACCCCTCATCAAACCCGGCCGCATTTTCGGGCTTCTGTTCGTACACGAACGGAACTAGGCTTCGTCTCCGTTGAGTTCATCCGAAGGGGAGGCGAACGATGCTGGATCGGCGACAAGTCTTGGCAATGCTTGGGACGACGGCGCTTGCAACGCTGGCTCCAACCGCACTCCTTGCAGCGGCATCGATCAAGCCGGACGATGCCTCCGCGCTGCTCGTGATCGACGTGCAGAACTGCTTCCTGCCCGGCGGCAGCCTCGCGGTGAAAGAGGGCGAGCAGGTGGTGCCCGTCATCAACAAGATCTCGAAAGCATTTGCGAATGTGGTGATGACGCAGGACTGGCACACGCCGGGCCACATCTCGTTTGCGTCGGTGCATTCCGGCAAGAAGCCGTTCGAGACCGTCGACCTTCCCTATGGCAAGCAGGTGCTGTGGCCCGACCATTGCGTGCAGGGCACCGATGGCGCTTCGCTGTCGAAGGACCTTGCGATCCCGCACGCCGAGCTCATCATCCGCAAGGGCTTTCACAAGGACGTCGACAGCTATTCGGCCTTCCTCGAAGCCGACGGCAAGACCTCGACGGGACTTGCCGGCTATCTGAGGGGACGCAAGATCAAGCGCGTCTTCGTCGCAGGGCTCGCGACGGATTTCTGCGTCGCCTGGACCGCGCTCGACGCGCGCAAGGCTGGCTTCGAGGTCTATGTGGTGGAAGACGCCTGCCGCGGCATCGACACGCAGGGCTCGCTGGCAAAAGCCTGGGCCGATATGGCCAAGGCCGGCGTGAAGCGGATTCAGTCTGCGGATATCGCGAGCGCGCAGGGCTAGATGACTGTCATTCCGGGGCGATGCGAAGCATCGAACTATGGTGCGCCATTGCGCACCTCAGAATCCCGAGATTCCGGGTTTGGCTCTTCGAGCCGCCCCGGAATGACGCAAAAAAATCAGTTCGCCGCGCCGCTCGACTCGTTGTTGTTCGCCGCGGCCGCGGGCTTCGCGCCGCCCTTGGCGACACCGACCAAGGCCGGGCGCAGCACGCGCTCGCCGATGGTGTAGCCGGCCTGCATGATCTGCACCACGGTGCCCGACGGCACCGACGCATCGGGCACTTCGTACATCGCCTGGTGGAAGTTCGGGTCGAACTTCTGGCCCTGCGGATCGAGCTTCTTCACGCCGTGCTTTTCCAGCGCGTTGAGCAGCGAGCGCTCGGTAAGCTCGACGCCTTCGATCAGCGAGATCAGGCCGGGATCGGCCGTGGCGCGGGCCTCGGCCGGAACGGCATCGAGCGCGCGCTGAAGATTATCGGCGATGTCGAGCACGTCGCGGGCAAAGCCGGTGATGCCGTAGAGGCGGGCGTCGGCGACCTCCTTGGTGGTACGCTTGCGCAGATTCTCCATCTCGGCCAGCGTCCGCAGCATGCGGTCACGCGCCTCGGCGGCTTCCTTCTGCAACTGCTCGACCGAGCCGGGCTCGGGATCGTCGGGCATGATGTAGGGTTTTGACACCACGGGCTCGCCGGTCGCGGCAGTCGTGTCTTCGGGTTGCCGGTCTTGCTCGGTCATCGGCTCTAATCTCGAACTCGTTTCCAGGGATTGTTGGCCCGGATATCGTGCCTAAAGCGCCGAAAATCAAGCGCCCGTGATCGGCGGAAACGCCGATCAGCCTCCCAAAAGACGGCTGACGATGCGGGCCGCGTAGTCCACGGTCGGGATCACGCGGGCATAATTCAGCCGGGTTGGCCCGATCACGCCCAAAACACCGACAATATGGCCGGCGGCATCCCGATAGGGCGAGATGATCGTAGAGGAGCCGGACAAGGAAAACAGTTTGTTCTCGGAACCGATGAAGATACGCACGCCCTCAGCGGTCTCGGCACGCCCCAGCAGGTCGATCACGCCGCGCTTGGTCTCGAGATCGTCGAACAGCAGGCGCACCCGTTCCAGATCCTCCAGCGCATGCAGGTCTTCGAGCAGATTGGCGTGGCCGCGGACGATGAGCTGGCGATCCTCGTTCTCGCCGCCGGACCAGCTGGCGATGCCGGCGGAAATCACCTTCTGTGCGAGCTGATCGAGCTCGGCGCGGGCCTCTCCAAGTGCCGTCTCGAGCTCGAGCCGCGCCTCGGCCAGGGTGCGGCCGCGGATGCGCGCATTGAGGAAATTGCCGGCCTCGGTGATCGCCGAGGAGGGAACTCCGGGGGGCAGCGACAGCACGCGGTTTTCGACCTGGCCGTCCTCGCCGACCAGGATCACCAGCGCCTTTTCCGGTTCCAGACGGACGAATTCGATGTGTTTCAGCCGCGCATTGGATTTCGGCGTCAGCACCACCGCGGCGGCGCGGGTCAGGCCCGACAGCCGCGTCAGCGCCTGGTCCAGCGCCGCCTCGACCGATTGCGCCTGGCCGACGGTGGCAAGCTGGCTCTGGATCGACTGCCGCTCGGCCTCGTTGAGGTCGCCGACCTGCATCAGGGCATCGACGAAGAACCGCAGGCCGAGTTCCGTCGGCAGCCGACCGGCGGAGGTGTGCGGGGCGTAGATCAGGCCGAGCTGTTCCAGATCGGCCATGACGTTGCGGACCGAGGCCGGCGACAGCGGCATGGCGATGAGGCGCGAGATATTGCGCGAGCCCACGGGCTCACCGGTCGCGAGGTAACTTTCGACAATTTGACGAAAGATGTCGCGAGAACGCTCGTTGAGCTGGGCGAGGCCTGCGCGCGGCGCGATCAGATGGATCGGATCGTGATGGGCCACAGACGGTAACTCCTCTCAGATGCTCATAATTTGTCCATCCAGGAGGGTTCTGACAAGCGTCGCGTTTGCAGGGTGGAGAACCGGGGGTGAAAAAGCCTTGTCCTTTCCCCTTGCCGCATACCCTCACCCCACCTACAAGCACCGCGAATAGCCCTAACCTGCGAGTTTTGGAGGATTTCCCATGCGGCCAAGCCGCCGTGCGCCCGACGAATTGCGCCCCGTGACGCTGGAGCGCGGCGTGGTCAAATATGCGGAAGGCTCCTGCCTGGTGAAATTCGGCGACACCCATGTGCTGGTCACCGCCACGCTGGAAGATCGCCTGCCGCCGTGGCTGAAGGGCCAGGGCCGCGGCTGGGTCACCGCCGAATATGGCATGCTGCCGCGCGCGACCTCCGAACGCACCCGCCGCGAGGCCTCCGCCGGCAAGCAAAGTGGCCGCACCGTCGAGATCCAGCGCCTGATCGGCCGCTCGCTTCGCACCATCGTCGATCTCGAAGCGCTCGGTGAGCGCCAGATCACGGTCGATTGCGACGTGCTCCAGGCCGACGGCGGCACGCGCACGGCCTCGATCACCGGCGCCTGGGTCGCGCTCGCCGATTGCATCAACTGGATGAAGGCGCGCAACATGATCAAGGCCAATGTGATGCGCGACAACGTCGCTGCGATCTCCTGCGGCATCTACAACGGCACGCCCGTGCTCGATCTCGACTATGCCGAGGATTCGGAAGCCCAGACCGACGCCAATTTCGTCATGACCGGCGACGGCCGCATCATCGAGGTGCAGGGCACCGCGGAACGCGAGCCGTTCACGCAGGACGAGTTCCTGAAGCTGATCGCCCTGGCGCAAAAGGGCATCGCGCGTCTCGTGGACTTGCAGAAACTGGCTGTCGCGTAGTCAATAAGCCCATGCACCGCCGAATCACCGGAAAGCTGGTCATCGCCACCCATAATCCCGGCAAGCTCGCCGAGATGAAGGAGCTGCTCGCGCCGTACGGCATCGAGGCGGTGTCGGCCGGAGAGCTCGGCCTCGGCGAGCCCGACGAGACCGGCAACGATTTCCGCAGCAATGCCGCGATCAAGGCGATCGCGGCAGCGCGGGCGACCAAGCTTCCCGCCTTTGCCGACGATTCCGGCATCGTGGTCGACGCACTCGACGGCGCGCCGGGCATTTTCTCCGCGCGCTGGGCTGGACCTTCCAAGGATTTCGCCGCGGCGATGGCGCAGATCGAGCGCCTGTTGCAGGAGCGCGGCGCCACCACGCCGGACAAGCGCAAAGCGCATTTCGTCTCCGCGCTCTGCGTCGCCTGGCCCGACGATCATCTCGAAGAGGTCGAGGCGCGCGTCGACGGCACGCTGGTCTGGCCGCCGCGCGGCACCGCCGGCTTCGGCTACGACCCGATGTTCCTGCCGGACGGCCACAGCCGCACCTTCGGCGAGATGGACAGCATCGAGAAGCACGGCCTGCCGCCGCTCGGCCTTGGCCTGTCGCATCGCGCCCGCGCCTTCGTGAAACTGGCGGAGATCTGCCTTGAGCCGCGCTAAGGAAGCCTTCGGCGTCTACGTGCACTGGCCGTTCTGCCTGTCGAAATGCCCGTATTGCGACTTCAACAGCCATGTCCGCCACGCTGCGATCGACGAGGCGCGCTTCGCCTCCGCCTTCGCGCGCGAGATCGCAGCCACCGCCGAGCGCTCGCCCGGCCGTGAGGTCACCTCGATCTTTCTCGGCGGCGGCACACCGTCGTTGATGCAGCCCGCAACGGTCGGCGCGGTGCTCGATGCGATCGGCAAGCACTGGACCGTCGCCGGCGATGTCGAGGTGACGCTGGAGGCGAATCCGACCAGCGTCGAAGCCACGCGCTTTGCCGGCTATCGCACCGCCGGCGTCAACCGCGTCTCGCTCGGCGTGCAGGCGCTCGACGATGCCTCGCTGAAAGCGCTGGGCCGCCTGCACAGCGCGCGCGAGGCGCTCGATGCCGTCGCCATAGCGCGCCGCTCGTTCGATCGCTATTCGTTCGATCTGATCTACGCCCGTCCCGACCAGACGCCGGCGATGTGGGCCGATGAGCTGCGTCTCGCCATCGACGAAGCGGCCGAGCATCTGTCGCTCTATCAATTGACGATCGAGGAAGGCACGCCGTTCTTCGGCCTGCACCAGGCCGGCAAATTGAAGACGCCGGACGAAGCGGTGGCGCGCGCGCTTTACGACGTCACGCAGGAGACCTGCGACAAGCTCGGGCTGCCCGCCTACGAGATCTCCAATCACGCACGGCGCGGCGCCGAGTGCCGGCACAATCTGGTCTATTGGCGCGGCGAGGAATATGCCGGCATCGGCCCCGGCGCGCATGGCCGGCTCGACATCGACGGCGTCAGGCACGCCACCGCCACCGAGAAGCGTCCCGAGGCCTGGCTGATGCGGGTCGAGACCAATGGCCATGGTGTCGTCACCGACGATCTGCTCAACAGCGAAGAGCGCGCCGACGAATTTTTGCTGATGGGACTGCGCCTCGCCGAAGGCATCGACCCCGAGCGCTACAAAGCCCTCTCCGGCCGCCCGCTCGATCCCAAGCGCATCGCGCTGCTGCGCGAGGAAGGCGCGATCACGGTGGATGCGACGGGCCGCTTGCGCGTGACGAGCAGCGGTTTTCCGGTGCTGGATGCAGTGGTCGCGGATCTCGCGGCATAACGCGCTGCCGTAGGGTGGGCAAAGCGAAGCGTGCCCACGAATTCCATGCGATTAGCTGAGAGATGGTGGGCACGGCGCGAAGCGCGCCTTTGCCCACCCTACGGCACTGTCGTCCCGAACTACGCCCCAAAACTCTTCGGCGAGCCCGCGACGGCAACGCCGCCACCCTGGGTCACCTTCATCACCGCAAGCCCGCGCTCGTTGGTGCCGTCCGCACGGAAACGAAACAGGCCGTCGATGCCGGCAAAGCCGGACGGATTGGTCAGTACGTCGGACGAGAAGCGCGTGGTGCCTTGCGTGCGCGCCAGCGCGGCGACGAGGGCGACCGCGTCATAGGCCAGCGTTGCCGTGCGAATCGGTTCGGCGCCGTATTTGGTGCGGTAGCGGCCGGAGAAGGCGCGGAAGCCGGCCGGGTCGGGCGCGGCATAGAGGCCGCCTTGCAAGCTCGCATTCGCATAAACCCGCGGATTGTCCCACAGGCCGGTGCCGAGCAACTGGATGTTGCGTAAGTTCGCGCCCGCCGCGGTCATCGCATCTGCGACCGTCACCACGGCATCGCCGTCATCGGCAATGAACAACGCATCCGCGCTGCCGAGTTGCTGCGCCACGGTGCGCGCCGGCGTGGCGCGATCGGCGCCGTATTTTTCGAACGAGACGATGCGCCCGCCGCGGCGCGGCACGGCCGCTTTCACCGCGGCCTCGACGACATTGCCATAGGCATTGTCGGGCACCAGCACGGCGACGGAGCGCTTTCCGATGCTGGCGGAATATTCGACGATGCGGTTGACGTCGGACTCCGGCAGGAAGGAGAGCAAATAGACGCCGCGGCCGGCGATGCTGGAATCGGTCGAGAACGCCATCACGGAAATGCCGCGCGTGCGCGCGACTTGCGCCACCGCCGGCACCGATTGCGCGAACAGCGGTCCCAAAATGATCTCGGCGCCTTCGTCGACGGCCTGCTGCGCGGCGCCCTGCGCGCCTTGCGGGCTGCCATTGTCATCCTTGATCAGCAGCTGGATGTTCGGGTTCTGGAACTCGGCCAGCGCCATCTCGGCGGCGTTGCGCATGGATTGCGCGGCCAAGCCGGCATTGCCGGCGGCCGAGAGCGGCAGAATCACGGCGACCTTCACGCCGCCGGTGCCGGCGGTCGTCGCCTGTTGCGGGGGACCTGCGGGCTGAGCCGGCGGCGTCGAGTTCGAGAAGGGGTTGGAAAACTGGCTCAGGCTCTGCTGCACGCCGGCGCAGGCCGACAGCAGTGGCGTGCCGAGCAACAGGCCGAGCGCGCTCCGGCGGGTCGCCCCTGACATCAGGGACCCCGGAACGGGAGATTTTGGATAACGCGGGCCCACCATTTCAGCTTCTCTTCTGACCCGTCGGCGCCGGCGGGTCACGACATTCTTTCCACGACACAAGCCACGGATTCAGGCATATTGTCGGCAAATAGTTAACCGAAACAAAAGGATAATAGCCGCTTAACGCGGCCGCCTTGCTGTCCCGGCAGCTATTTGCCCTCGCTCATTCAGCATCAAGGCGGCGTTTCGGTCGCGAATATGGCGCGAGAGCCCTCACGCCCTCTCGGCGTGATCCTGGATCGATCACATTCCCGTCCGTTCCTCGCCCCTCACCTCGGCGCGATCTTTTTCGGCGAACCGGTTCCCAGCCCTGCGGATCGTGCCTAAGTTGACTTCATTATGCGCGCAAAGCCGGTCCCGATAAATACGCCTGAAGCTCAAGACGCCGCCTCGCGCGGTTTCTGCATCGATGCCCATCGGCTTGCGGCGCCGAAGGCGGCACCGGGCCTCCATCTGGTCGCAACCCCCATCGGCAATCTCGGCGACATCACGCTGCGGGCGCTCCAGACCCTCGCCGGCGTCGATGTCATCGCCTGCGAGGACACCCGCATCACCCGGCGCCTGACCGAGCGCTACGCCATCGCCGCGCAGCTCAAGCAATATCACGAGCACAATGCGGAAGCCGCGCGCCCGAAAATCCTGGAGGCGCTGGGGCAGGGCGGCTCGATTGCGCTGGTCTCCGACGCCGGCACGCCGCTGATCTCCGATCCCGGCTTCAAGCTGGTGCGCGAGGTCTGCGCCGCCGGCCATGCGGTGTATGCCCTGCCCGGCCCGTCCTCGGTGCTGGCGGCGCTGTCGGTGGCGGCACTGCCGACCGACCGCTTCTTCTTCGAAGGCTTTTTGCCGGCGAAATCCGCCGCGCGAAAGGCGCGCTTGACCGAACTCGCGCGCATCGATGCGACGCTGGTGATGTTCGAATCCGGCAACCGCGTGCAGGACACGCTGGCCGAGCTCGCCGAGATCATGGGGGCGCGCGAGGCCGCGATCTGCCGCGAGCTGACCAAGCTGCACGAGGAGATCTCGCGCGCTCCGTTGAGCCAGCTGGCGCGCGAGGCCGATACGCTGGAGACGCGCGGCGAGTTCGTGCTGGTGATCGCGCCGCCGGCGGCCGACGCCGAGATGCTGACGTCGGATGCGCTGGACGGTCTGTTGCGCGAGCAACTTGCCGCGCACAGCGTCAAGGATGCCGTCGCGCACGCGGTCGCGCTCTCGGGCCGGCCGCGCCGCGAGGTCTATGCTCGCGCGCTCGAGCTCGCCAAGGACTTAAGGGGCGGCGATGGCGAAGACTGAGGTCCCGGTGGAGCCGAAGGTCGCCTCGCCCGAGCGCGTCGCCGCGTTCCACACCGGCATCTCCGCGGAGAGTCGCGCCGCGGCCTATCTCATGGCCAAGGGCTATCGCATCCTGGCCAAACGCTACCGCACCCCGCATGGCGAGATCGACATCGTGGCGCGCCGCCGCAATCTGATCGCTTTCGTCGAGGTCAAGGCGCGGGCCACGCTGGATGACGCGGCCTTCGCCGTGACGCCGCGCCAGCAGCAGCGCATCATCGACGCCGCGCAAGGCTGGCTCGTGGCGCATCCCGAGCATGCCGAATTCGAATTGCGATTCGACGCCATGCTGATTGCGCCGCGCTCACTTCCGCGCCATGTGTTGGCGGCATTCGACGCCTCGACCTGAAAGGCAGACCATGAAACTGAACGTCGCCGTCCAGATGGACCCCATCGCCCGCATCAACATCAAGGGCGATTCCACCTTTGCGCTGCTTCTGGAGGCGCAGAAGCGCGGCCACGGCCTGTCCTATTATACGCCCGACAAGCTCTCGATGGTCGGCGAGGAGATCGTGGCTCCGGTTCAGCTCCTGACCGTGCGCGACGAGCCGGGCGATCACTTCACGCTCGGCGAGCCCAGGCGCGAGGCGCTGAACGGCTTTGACGTGGTGCTGCTGCGCCAGGACCCGCCGTTCGACCTCGCCTACATCACCTCGACACATCTTCTGGAGCGCATCCATCCGAAGACGCTGGTGGTCAACGATCCCGCCTCGGTGCGCAACGCGCCGGAAAAGCTGTTCGTGATGAATTTTCCGCAGCTGATGCCGCCGACGCTGATCTCGCGCGACTTAGATGAGATCAACGCGTTCCGCGACAAGCACGGCGCCGTCGTCATGAAGCCGTTGCATGGCCATGGCGGCGCAGCGGTGTTCCGCGTGATGCCGCAGGACATGAATTTCGGCTCGCTCTTCGACATGTTCTCGGTGACGTTCCGGGAGCCCTGGGTGATCCAGCAATTCATCCCCGAGGTGAGGCACGGCGACAAGCGCATCATCCTGGTCAACGGCGAGTTCGCCGGCGCCGTCAACCGCGTGCCGGCCGCCGACGACCTCCGCTCCAACATGGTGCGCGGCGGCGCGGCGCAGGAGACCGAGCTCACCCCGCGCGAGCGCGAGATCTGCGCCACCGTCGGTCCGGCGCTACGCGAGCGCGGCCTGTTGTTCGTTGGCATCGACGTCATCAACGGCAACCTCACCGAGATCAACGTCACCTCGCCGACGGGCATCCGCGCTATCGCGCGCCTCGGTGGCCCGGATGTTGCGGCGAAGGTCTGGGACGTGATCGAACAGAAGCGGGCGAAGTAGCACTCTGCAATGATGACGTTGCGGAGCGCGCGAACTCTCCTCAGCGTCGTCCCGGCGAACGCCGGGACCCATACCGCGGAATCTATCCGGGGAGCTTGGTCGCGGTACCGGGCGCTCAATCTTCGTCAAGCTGCTCCCTGGGGTTATGGGTCCCGGCGTTCGCCGGGACGACACCGATGTTATGGAGCGCGCTGCGATCTCATTGGCATGATCGCACCCACACACCACTAACCACCCATTCACCATGACGCCGCGCATGTCATTCGAACGGACGTTCCGTACTGCGTGAATCTACGGGGCTGCTGGCCGACCGGATAACGCCGCGTTCACCATCTGCCGAAAACCAGCATCGAGGCCGGCCATCGCATTCGGCCTCGCAACACCCCTTATACTTTTACTCCCTACTCATCGACACGGGGAACCCGCCAGGTGCGGTTCGAGTGCCCCGCGTAAGAGTAGAAGCGTATGAATACCGCACGCATTGTCGTTCTCGTCATCGCGCTGGGCGCCGGTGGTGTCGCTGCGTATCTGGCGAGCGGCTTCGACAACAAGCCCGCGCCCGTCCTGCCCGTCGCCGAGAAGCTGCCGACCGTCGAGGTCCTCGTCGCCAAGTCCGACATCGGGCTCGGCCAGGCCGTGAAGCCCGAGGACCTGCAATGGCAGGCCTGGCCGGCAGCGACCGCGAGCAGCGCCTTCATCCGCCGCGACAGCAGGCCCGAGGCGCAGACCCAGATTGCCGGCTCGATCGCCCGCGTCCCCCTGATGCAGGGCGAGCCGATCCGCGAGCAGAAGCTGGTCAAGGCCGACGGCTCCGGCTTCATGGCCGCGATCCTGCCCGCCGGGATGCGCGCCGTTTCCACCGAGATTTCAGCCGAGACCGCCGCTGGCGGCTTCATCCTTCCGAATGACCGCGTCGACATCGTCCTGACTCGCCGTCTGAAGAACCCCGACGGCGCCAACAACAACGGTCCGACCGGCGGCAACGACCTCGTCCTGTCCGAGGTCATCCTGACCAACATCCGCGTGCTCGCGATCGACCAGGCGCCGAAGGAGAAGGACGGCCAGAACGCCGTCGTCGGCAAGACCGTCACGCTCGAGCTTCGGCCCGACCAGGTCGCAGTGCTCGCAGCCGCGCGCCAGGGCGGCACGCTCCAGCTCGCGCTGCGGAGCATCGTCGATGCCAACGCAGTCGACGGCACGCCCGAGGACCAGGGGATCAAGCGTGCGGGCGGCGTGAACGTGATCCGTTACGGGGTGCAGGCACGGCAATTGACGTCACAGAAGTGATGATGGGGATAGCATGAACTACGGGGATGATCGGATGGGCCTGCGCCTTCGGGGGAAGCGCACGCGCTCGTTCTGGACGGGGACGATGCTGGTGCTGGGGCTGCTCGCAGCCCCCGACCTGGTCAGCGCGACGGATGCGCCGGTCGGCGACCAGGCGCCGATGCGGGCACCGGATCTCGGCGTGTCGTCGGTCGGGACCATCGCGTCGGCGAAGACGCGTTTTCTCTCGCTTGGCGTCGGCAAATCCGTCGTCATCGACCTGCCGCGCGAGGTCAAGGACGTGCTGGTGGCCGATCCCAAGATCGCCAATGCAGTGATCCGCTCGGCCCAGCGCGCCTATATCATCGGCGGCCAGGTCGGCCAGACCAACGTCGTGTTCTTCACCGCCGACGGCCAGCAGGTCGCCTCCTATGACATCGCAGTGAAGCGCGACCTCAACGGCATGCGCGCGGCCCTGCGCCAGTCGCTGCCGGGCGTCCAGATCGAAGGCGTCGGCGACAGCGTGATGCTGACCGGATCGGTGTCGAGCCCAGTCGAGGCCCAGCAGGCCGGCGAGGTCGCCGCAAAACTGGTCGGCGGCTCGGACAAGGTCGTCAACAGCATCGTCGTGCGCGGCCGCGACCAGGTGATGCTCAAGGTCGTCGTCGGCGAAGTGCGCCGCGACATCGTCAAGCAGCTCGGCGTCGATCTCAGCGCCAGCCTGAACGCCGGCACCGCGGTGGTGAATTTCAACAATTCCAACCCGTTCTCGGTCTCGGGCGGACCGATCGTCGGCAGCAACGGGCTCGGCGTCGCCGGCCTCGCCAAGGGCGTCGCCACCGTCAGCGCCACCATGCGCGCGATGGAAAGCGCCGGCGTCATGCGCACGCTCGCCGAACCGAGCCTGACCGCGATCTCGGGCGAATCCGCCACCTTCATCGCCGGCGGCGAATTCCCGATCCCGGCAGGCTATTCCTGCGATCCGGTCACCCACGTCTGTACCACCCAGGTCACCTACAAGAAGTTCGGCATCTCCCTGAACTTCACTCCCGTCGTGCTCAGCGAAGGTCGCATCAGCCTGCGCGTGATGACCGAGGTCTCGGAGCTGTCGAATACGAATTCGATCACGTTGACGCAGGCGGTGTCCTCGACCTCGAGCAACTCGATCACCATCCCCTCGATCCAGACTCGCCGCGCCGAGACGACGCTGGAAATTCCCTCGGGCGGCTCGATGGCGATGGCCGGCCTGATCCAGCAGCAGACCAAGCAGGCGATCAACGGCCTGCCCGGCGTCGACCAGGTGCCGATCATCGGCGCGCTGTTCCGCAGCCAGGACTTCGTCAACAACGAGACCGAGCTGATGGTGATCGTGACGCCCTATGTGGTGCGCGCGGTCGCCCAGAAGGAATTGGCGCGGCCCGACGACGGCTTCGCGCCGGCCTCGGACGCGCAGACCGCACTGCTCGGCCGCATGAACCGCCTCTATGGCATCGCGCGTCGCGTCGATCCGATCGCCGGCGCGCCCGGCGATTTCGGCTTCATCATCGACTGAGACGAACGGACGGCTGGGGAACGGGGCAGGAATCGGGCAAGAGGGGACGAAGCGATGACGAAGACCACAGCCGATCGACGTCGCAATCTAGGCGTCGCGCTGGCACTGACGGGGCTCTCCGTCATGCTGGGCGCCTGCAACACCACCGGCGAGATCGTCACCCAGACGGTGCCGACCGACTATCGCCAGCGCCACCCGATCGCGGTGCAGGAAGGCAAGAAGTCGATCGTGATCTTCGTCGGCAAGGCGAGGGGCGGCCTGTCGGCCGCGCAGCATTCGGACGTCGCGGGCATCGCCCGGGACTGGGTGCGCGAAGGCACCGGCTCCGTCGTCGTCGACGTTCCCGTCGACGCTGCGAATTCGCGCGCGGCGGCTGCGACCTATCGGGAAATCCGTTCCGTGCTCGCATCCGGCGGCGTGCCGTCGCGTGCCATCGTCCAGCATCCCTATCGCCCTGAAGATCCCGGGCTGCTGCCCACCATCCGCCTGAGCTATTCGAAGATCGCCGCGGTCGCCGGCCCCTGCGGGCTGTGGCCGGAAGACCTCGGCCCCAACATCCTCGATCCCGGCTACAACGAGAACCGGCCCTACTTCAATCTGGGCTGCGCCAGCCAGCGCAATCTCGCCGCGATGATCGACAATCCGGCCGACCTCGAGCAGCCGCGATCCGAGACGCCGGCCTATACCGCGCGGCGCGACATCGCCTTTGATCGCTACCGCAAGGGCACTGCGATCTCGACTCCCAATTCCGAGGCCGACAGGGCCAAGCTCAGCGACACAGGCAAATGACGGGCATCCACGACGAAGAAGCGGACGATCCGCAGCACCCCGAGGAACACATTGCGCCGGTTCCCCGCATTTCGGTGCAGGCCTTTTGCGAGACCGAGAAGACGCTGGCCGCGGTAACCGCGGCCGGGCAGGACCGCCGGCTCGCCAAGGCGCACCTCACCGCCAAGGACGGTGGCCTTGCCGCGGCGATCGAAGTCTATGAATCGATGCCGACGCCGAACGTGATCGTGATCGAATCCGACGGCACGCGCGACATCCTCGAGGGACTGGACGACCTCGCCGGCGTCTGCGACCCCGGCACACGCGTGGTCGTGATCGGCAATCCCAACGACACCGCGCCCTATCGCGAGCTGGTGCGCCGCGGCGTCAACGATTATGTGGTGGGACCGGTTGAAACCCTCGACGTCGTCCGCTCCATCTGCAGTCTGTTCTCGGCCTCCGAGGCCATCATCACCGGCCGCGTCATCGCGGTGGTCGGCGCCAAGGGCGGCGTCGGCGCCTCCACCGTCGCGCACAATTTGGCCTGGACCATTGCGCGTGACCTCGCGCTCGATTCCGTCGTGATCGACCTCGACCTCGCCTTCGGCACCGCGGGCCTCGACTACAACCAGGACCCGGTGCAGGGTATCGCCAACGCGGTGCTGTCGCAGGACCGGCCGGACACGGCGCTGATGGAGCGCCTGCTCTCCAAATGCACCGAGCGCCTCAGCCTGCTCGCGGCGCCTGCCACCCTCGACCGCGTCTACGATTTCGGCGCCGAAGCTTTCGACGCCGTGTTCGACACGCTGCGCATGACCACGCCCTGCATCGTGCTCGACGTTCCCCACCAATGGTCCGGCTGGACGCGGCGCGCGCTGGTGAACGCCGACGACATCGTCATCGTGGCCGAGCCCGATCTCGCCAATTTGCGCAACACCAAGAACATGCTGAGCGTGCTGAAGGCGGCGCGGCCGAACGACCGGCCGCCGCTGTATTGCATCAACCAGGTCGGCATGCACAAGCGCGCGGAGATCGAGGTCAAGGCGTTCGCCAAGACCATGGAAAGCCAGCCGATCGCGGTGATCCCGTTCGATTCAAAGCTGTTCTCCACCGCCGCCAATAACGGCCAGATGATCGCGGAGGTCTCCAAGAACCACCGCACCACCGAGCTGTTCCAGAACATGGCGAACCGCCTCGCCGGCCGCGGCGAGGTGAAGAAGCCGAAGCGCTCGCTGCTCGGACCGCTGCTGAAGAAGTTGAAGGGCAAGTCAAGCCGCAACTCGGCGCCGCATCGCAAGGCGTCGTAAGCGTACACCAAAAGGGGCGGACTACTTGTCCGCCCGCTGCTGCTTCTTCGCCAGCAGCTGCCGCAGCGCCGCGACCTTGGCCGCGGCCTGGTCCGGCGGCAAATCTGCCTTCACGAGGATTTCGGCCTCGGCCTCGCGGCCCTGCAATCCCAGCACGAGCGCGAGATTGGCGCGGACCCGCGCATCGTTCTGATTGCGCTGATAAGCGCGGCCGAGCACCTGTTCGGCCTTCGGCAGATTGTTTTGCAGCATATAGGACAGGCCGAGATTGGACAGCACGGTCGGCTCGTCCGGCACGATCTTCAACGCCGCGGCATAATATTGCTGCGCCTCCTCGTTGCGGCCGAGCTGATCGAGCGCCGCACCTTGCGCCGACAGGATGCGCCAGTCCGGATCCTCCGGCGCATGCGCGCGGCTGAGGACGTCGAAGGCCTGCTGGAAATTGCCGCTGTCGGCGAGCGCGCGGCCATAGCCGGCGAGCAGCGCCTTGTTGCTGGGATGGGCGAGCACCGCCTGCTCCATGACCGCAACCGCCTGCGCGCGCTGGCCGGTCTCGCGCAGCGCCTTGCCGTAGGCGAGCGCAACGTTGGGATCACTGGGCTTGGCGCGATAGCGCTCGCGCAACGCATCCATGTCGGACCTGGCGTCAGCCTTGGCGTCGGCCTTGACAGCCGTTTCCGATCTAACGCCAAGCGCGCCGGTCACATCCTCGATGCCGGCGGTCTGGCAGCCACCGAGGACAAGCACCAGGAGTGCGGGAAGCAGCAATCTCGCCGGGGAAGAGGCGAGGGACGAACGCTTGGACATACTCTGATCACTCGGCAACTGATCAGAGATGCTTACCGATTAACGCTAAAGTCCCGTTAAGGACGCGGCCTGTGTGACCTCAAAGCATGATCCGGAAAGTGCGCAGCGGTTTTCCGGAAAGATCATGCTTAAACAACAACCTAAAGCGCGATGACGATTGGTCCTCATCGCATCGCGCTTTAGTCGGTGAACTCGGCACCGAATTCGCAGCCGATCCGCCAGCGCAGGCGGCATTGGCGGGAATAGTCGGGTGCGAAGATGATGGTGAATTGCGGCGGCACTTCAAGGAATTCCGCCACCACTTTCACGCCGCCATCCGAGATATCGGTGATCGTGCAGTCCCGCGGCAGCGAGCCCGCGCCAAAATGGATCTTGGCGAGCCGGCTGCACACCCGACGTTCGCTTCTCCGGCGATTTGCAAGCATTTGAATTGTTCACCCGTTAGACCACGGCCCATCCCGCAGCCTCAGGAGTAGCGGACATTCGTTGGAATGTGCTGAGGACAGAAGCCGGCATTCGAGGCTTAGTGTCGGCGTGGCGTTTACGATTGGTTAGGGCTTGCTCGCCCTCCGGGATCGTTCCCGTATTGTTCTTGCGGAGAAGGGGTAATGGGTCCGTTCAATTGTGACGTTTTTGGTCGCCACCTAGCGGATCGCGCGGGGTAGGCGCATATTCTGCATGACCGCTCATGCAGGAGATCGCCGTGGCGAAGCGCCCGACAGACCCCAACCAACTCGCCAAGAAAGTCATCGGTATAGCTACCGGCGAGGAAACAGACGATCATACAAGGGAGAAGGATCCGGCGGCGGTGGCTCTTGGCCGGCGCGGGGGTCTGAAGGGTGGGAAGGCCCGCGCGGCTAGTCTGTCGCCTGAGCAGCGAAGCGAGATCGCGAGGCGGGCCGCGCAATCTAGATGGCGGCGCGATTCTTAAGAGTCTGGAAATAATCGCTTTTTGACTCTGGCGGCTAAATCATTGCGACTCCTAGCGGAATCGCGAAAGACAGTTTGACTTCATGGGGGGAAAACAATATAAAAACAAACAAGGGGCGGATTTTTCCGCCCCCAGGTTGTCATGATATTCCAACCCTCGGTTGGAGACGGGTTGCAGCCCTCTCCATTTCTCTGCCGAAGCTCAGGTGGATAGACACGACTTCCTCGATCTTCTCCCGGCGGGACACCCCCGCTGGTTGGTTTCAGAGCCACACACGGCCACCCGAATCGGGTGGCCGTTGTCGTTTCCGACGCCAGTTCCTTACCATATCTCAGATACAATACAAAGCTCCTGTTGAAAGAATCTTCGCGGGCAGCTAATACGACCTGTATCAGAACACAGGAGGAACATACTCGTGGCCGACAGCGCGCTAGAGAATGCAGAGCGGCGGCGCGATGCTCTTGCCGGCGAAATCAATGCTCTCCAACAGGAGATCGAGACGAAACGCAAGGAATTGGAACGGGTTAAGCAGTTCATTTCTGACTATATGGCTTTTTCCTCCCCGACTGGCGAACTGCAATTCACGCTCAAGCCGCCGCCAGCGCCAGTAGCCAAGAAGGGCAAGCAAACGGCCAATCCGGATCGAAAAATCGTAGGGGATCATGTCGAGCGGCTGTTGCGGAAATTGGGGCATCCGATCCCGCGCGATGACTTGTTCATGGCCCTAAAGCTTGATGGCGTCGAGATCGTGGGCAAAGACGCACTGATGGTGCTCAGCACCATGATGTGGCGGATGCAGGAGCGGTTCGTCCGTATTCCTGGCAAGGGCTATTGGCTGAAATGGGAACCGTGCCCTGCCGTGGGCTACATTCCGCCGCCAGCTCCGTTGATGCCACCAGACTACAAATAGCTCCATACGAATATGGTTAATGGAATCTAATGCTTGACCGCTCAAGCATACGGCCGTATATTCCCTGCCATGAACAAGCTCGACAAAGCCGAACGCGCGAAAATCCTCACGCTTCTCTGTGAAGGGATGAGCATCCGAGCCATCTCGCGCGTGACTGGAGCCGGCAAGAACACCATCCTTCGCTTGCTCATCGACGCCGGTCGCGCATCGGCAGGGTATCAGGACCGAGTTCTTCGGAACCTGCCCTGCAAGCGAGTGCAGGTTGATGAGGTCTGGTCTTTTGTGCGGGTGAAAAGCCGCAACGTCGCCAAGGCGAAGGTTGCTTCGGCTGACGCTGGCGATGTCTGGACTTGGACTGCGCTCTGCGCCGATACCAAGCTGCTGGCGAGCTTCTACGTTTCTGATCGCTCATACGGCGCCGCCAAGGAATTTATCGGCGATCTCAGCGAGCGCCTTTCGCACCGTATCCAACTGACGAGCGATGGCCATAAAGCTTACGTGCAGGCTGTTGTCGATGCCTTCGGCACCGACATCGACTATTCAATGTTGATAAAGAAGTACGGACAGGACTACGGCGGGAGCGCGCCAGAGCGGCGGTATAGCCCCGCCGTGTGCATAGGCATCGAAAAAGATGCAATCATCGGAAGCCCTGACATGGCGCACGTCAGCACGTCCTTTGTGGAGCGCCAGAACTTGACGATGCGAATGTCAATGCGCCGCTTCACCCGCTTAACCAATGGCTTCTCTAAGAAAATCGAGAACCATGCTTGTGCAGTCGCATTGCACTCCATGTTCTACAACTTCGTTCGTGTCCATCAGACGCTTAAGACGACACCGGCAAAGGCTGCTGGCGTCACGCTGCGGGTCTGGACCATGGCGGACATGGTTGACATGATCGAGGCTTGGGAAGCGCGTGAGGCGCGTCAAATACGGCTAGCCGCATAGAAAAAGCCCCACCCGTTAGGGTGAGGCTTTTTGTTTGGGGCCGGTATGCGCCTCGCCGTAAGAAGGCAACACCCTCGCCCCGACAGGTCCCCGAAGGGATAGACCTACAATATGTCCCCACGAAACTAATTTTTCAATAAGGAACTAGGGGAACCCCAAGGCGTGTTTTAGTCCCTCTTCAACCTTTTTTAGATCGTTCGCATCTAGCGACTCTCCTGAATAGTTCCCGTGACCTATGAAAACACGGGTTAATCTGGAGTGCGAAACGTTCATTATTGCGGTGCAAACCGCCCAGGTATCCACGGTCAGGGTCTCATACTTTCCGGCAGCGAAAGGAACGTCAGCCGGGGTAGCGGCGTGGGGCGCAGTCGCGGAAAATGGCACGACCAAACATCGGCCCGGACCAGCTCCGTGGCGATGATTATAAGACCGAGGCGAAACGACGACCGCCCGTCTAACCTTGTCTATCTCCGGCGAAACTCTCGCCATGTCATAATCACAAATCAGAATGCGGCCCCGTTCGGGCACAAAATTTATAGGCATACGATTCCCCCGCGAGCGGAGTATCGGTTGTGCTACCCTCCAAACGCAAGCCTACGTTCGTCACAATTGAACGGACCCATTACCGGAGAAGGTCCGTCTCTGCTACCCCTAATTGTGCGAGAGGGGCAGGCTGGTTTGAGCATGGTTCAGCGGGTTTCCACCGTCGCCTTCGAGGGGATCGAGGCCCGTGCGGTCGACGTGCAGGTGCAGGTCGCGCCGGGCCTGCCGGCATTTGCCATCGTCGGCCTGCCGGACAAGGCGGTGTCGGAGGCGCGCGAGCGGGTGCGCTCGGCGCTGATCGCCTCAGGGTTGGCGCTGCCGGCGCGGCGGATCATCGTCAACCTGGCGCCGGCCGACCTCCCGAAGGAAGGCAGCCATTACGACCTGCCGATTGCACTAGGCTTGATGGCGGCGATCGGCGCGATCCCGCCGGATGCGCTGACCGGCTTCACCGTGCTCGGCGAGCTCGGCCTCGACGGCTCGATCGCGCCCGTGGCCGGCGTTCTTCCCGCCGCGTTCGGCGCCAATATGCGCGAGGAAGGGCTGATCTGCCCGGCCTCGTGCGGCTCCGAAGCGGCATGGGCGAGCCCGGACATCCAGATCATCGCGGCGAGCTCGCTGATCCAGATCGCCAATCACTTCAAGGGCACCCAGGTGCTGTCGCGGCCGTCACCGAAGGTGCATGAGCCCGCCGCCTCCACGCTCGACCTGCGCGACATCAAGGGCCAGGAAAGCGCCAAGCGCGCGCTGGAGATCGCGGCCGCCGGCGGGCATCATTTGCTCATGATCGGGGCGCCCGGCGCCGGCAAATCGATGCTCGCGGCGCGCCTGCCCTCGATCCTGCCGCCGCTGTCACCGAGCGAACTGCTCGAGGTCTCGATGATCGCCTCCGTTGCCGGCGAAATCGAGGGCGGCGCGCTGACGGCCAAGCGGCCGTTCCGCTCGCCGCATCATTCCGCGAGCATGGCCGCGCTCACCGGCGGCGGCATGCGCGCAAAGCCCGGCGAGATCTCGCTGGCACATCAGGGCGTGCTGTTCCTCGACGAATTGCCGGAGTTCGATCCGCGCGTGCTGGATTCGCTCCGGCAGCCGCTGGAGAACGGCGAGGTCGCGGTGTCGCGCGCCAATCATCGCGTCACTTACCCTGCCCGCTTCATGCTGGTCGCGGCGATGAATCCGTGCCGCTGCGGCAACGCGTTCGAGCCGGGCTATGCCTGCAAGCGCGGCCGCGTCGACCGCTGCACCGGCGACTACCAGGCGCGCATCTCCGGCCCGCTGATGGACCGTATCGACCTGCGCATCGAAGTTCCTGCCGTGACCGCAGCCGACTTGATCCTGCCGCCCCCGGCGGAAGGCTCCGCCGAAGTCGCCGCCCGCGTGGCGGCAGCGCGCGACATCCAGCTCGCGCGTTATGCCGATGCCGGCCTGCCCCGTGTCCGCACCAATGCCGAGGCTCCTGCCTCTGTGCTGGAGGAGATCGCAAAGCCGGACGCGCAGGGCCAGAAGCTGCTGCGCGACGCCGCCGAGACCATGCGGCTGTCGGCGCGCGGCTATCACCGCGTGCTGCGGGTGGCGCGCACGCTGGCGGACCTCGATCGCGCCGACAAGATCGGCCGGCTGCATCTCGCCGAAGCGCTGTCCTACCGCGCACTCGCGGAGGATGTGCGCCAGATGGCTTGATCATTCCGCGCATCAACCCGGCGGTAACGAGTTTCCTTTACGCTCTGCAAACCATAAGGCCCAATGAGTTCCCCGGGGCCTCGGCGAGTAGAGTGTCATGTTGCGTTTCAAGATCCTGGCCTCGGTTGTTCCCTTGTTGGCGGCTGCGGTGTTCGCCCGCGCGGAGATCGGATCGGTCTCGCATCCCTGCATCGCCCTCGGCGAAACCTCGGTCGAGCTCACCTCCCTGTTCTGGACCGCCGGCGTCCATGTCGCCTTCACCGAAGATCCCGCCCGGGCCACGGTGCGGGTTCAGATCACCGACGATGCCGATACTGCGGACTTCGCCGTGGTCGACGACGGTCTCGGTTCCGAGCCGGATTCCTGTCAGGCCAATCCCTCGACGCGCCTCGTCTCGATTGCCGCTCAGCCCGTCGATGGCGGCCAGGTGATCTATCTCTCCACCGAAGGGCCGGCGGATTACCGCATCTATGTGCGCTCGAAGTCGTTCTCGCAGCGCGAGGCCGCGGCGCTGATCGTCGGCGCCCATGGCGGCCATCGCCCGCTCCCGCTCCAGGCCGCCTCGCTCTGAGCCATTAACACTTGGTCAACCCTGTTTGGAGGCAGCGCCAAAGCCTCAAGCTGTTCGCAAGGTCGGCGCGACATCGTCGCAGACGGCGGGTGGCGGTATTTCGAAGAAGAGTCGGGGTCGGTGGCGATGGGTCGGACGTTCCGGATCAAGGTGCGCATGCGCCGCTTCAGGCGACAGCATCCCCGCATCGCTTTCGCGATCCGCTCTTTCATGATCTTCTCGGCGACCTTCGGCGGCGCCTATGGCTTCGTGTCCGGCAGCCGGTCCGAGAACTCCGGCTACGATCCCCACACCTTTGCGATCGGCGCGAGCTTCCTGTTCGCGCTCGCCTGCCTCGGCCTTGCGACGCTGAGCATGCGCCTGCGTTTCGTGAACAAGCGACTGCGTAGCCTCGCAGCCCACAACGAGGCGCTGATCGACCGCAATTGGGAGCTGAAGGAGGCGGAAGAACGCGCCCGCAGCCTGTTCGAGCAGCAGGGCGACCTCATCGTGCTGCGCGCTACCGATGGCCGCATCACCTTTGCCAACGAAGCCTATTGCGCGCTCGCAGGACAGGCGCGCAGCGCGCTGGTCGGCACGCGCTTCGATTTCGACGTGCTGGAGCAGGGTGACAGCGCCCGCGAGAGCAGCGGCACACGCATCCACGACCAGAAGATCGCAACCCCGCTCGGCGCGCGCTGGATCGCCTGGCGCGAAGGCTATGTCCGCCTCGATGCCGGACAGCCCGCCGAATTGCAGAGCGTGGGACGCGACGTCACCGACCGCACCGAGACCGAACGCGCTCTGTCCGACGCGCGCGACCAGGCCGACGCCGCCAACCGCGCCAAATCGCGCTTCCTCGCGATGGCCTCGCACGAAATCCGCACCCCCCTGAACGGCATCATCGGCATGGGCGGCCTCCTGCTCGACACCAATCTGACGCCGGAGCAGGCGACCTATGCCAAGGCGGTGAAAACCTCGGGCGAAGCCTTGATGGCGCTGATAGAGGAGCTGCTCGACTATTCCAAGATCGAGGCTGGCAAGCTTGATCTGGAGCAGCGTCCCTTCGCGCTCTCGACCCTGGTCGAGGAGATCACCGAGCTGCTCGCGCCCCGCGCGCAGGCCAAGGCGCTCGAGATCGCCGCCTATGTCGACGAGCGCCTGCCGCTGGAGGTGGTCGGTGATGCCGCGCGGCTGCGCCAGGTGCTGCTCAACCTCGCCGGCAACGCCATCAAGTTCACCGCGAGCGGTGGCGTCGCGCTGATCGTCGAGCCCGGCATCTGGCCGAACGAGATCAGCTTCCTGGTCCGCGACACCGGCATCGGCATTGCGCCGGAGGCGCAGCAGCGCATCTTCCGCGAATTCGAGCAGGCCGACGAGCGCGTCGCCCGCACCTATGGCGGCACCGGGCTCGGCCTTTCCATCAGCGAGCGCATCGTCAAGCGCATGGGCGGCCGGATCACGCTCGCGAGCGAGCCGGGCAAAGGCTCGACCTTCGAGATCGCGGTGCCGCTTCCGCCGTCGCAAGCCAGCGCGGGACAGACGGCCTTTCCAAGTCCCGACCTCACCGGCAAGTCGATGCTCCTCGTCGCCGACGGCATCGAGGCCTCGCTGATCGCGCGGCGCCTCGAGCGCTGGGGTGGCCAGACCTGCATGATTACGGATGCCGCGGTCGCCGAAGCGCTGCTGCCGGAACGCTCATGGCACGCGGTGCTGATCGATCGTGCGATCGGCCCTGCCGCGGCCGACCAGCTGGGCGAAATGGCCCGCGCGCATGCGTTGCAGCGCCTCGTGCTGCTGACCTCTGGCTCGCGCCACGAAAAGCTGTCCCCGGCCTTCACCGGTTTTCTGGTGAAGCCACTGCGGGCGGCCTCGCTCGCCGCGCGCCTTGCGATGACACCGGAGGTGGCCTCGCCCGATCTGGCGCCGGAACCACCGGCGGAAGCTGCCGGCGCGACGCCGGCCAAAGGAGCGACCAAGGCCCTGTCGATCCTCGTCGCCGAGGACAACGAGATCAACGCGCTGTTGATGCGCTCGCTGCTGACGAAGCTCGGCCATCGCGTCGTCATCGCCGTCCACGGCGAGGCCGCGCTGGAGTCCTGGCTCGCCGCTTCATCGGCCGGCACGCCCTATGATCTCGTGCTGATGGACATCCAGATGCCGCAGCTCGACGGCATCGAGGCGACGAAGCGAATCCGAACGCATGAGGCGGCGACCGGCGGCCACCACACGCCGATCCTTGCGCTCACCGCCAATACGCTGGTGGAGGATCGCTATGCCTGCTTCGAAGCGGGCATGAACGGATTCCTGATCAAGCCGCTCGATCGCGACAAGCTGGACGAAGCGCTGGCAGGGCTGGCGGCGTCACGGCGGCTGGCAGTCTGATCGAAAACCTCACGGGAACCTCATCCCATCTGGCAATCGACAATTGAAATCGACCGCG
Source organism: Bradyrhizobium ottawaense (assembly GCF_002278135.3). Lineage (NCBI taxonomy): Bacteria > Pseudomonadati > Pseudomonadota > Alphaproteobacteria > Hyphomicrobiales > Nitrobacteraceae > Bradyrhizobium > Bradyrhizobium ottawaense. Next base: position 215,403 of record NZ_CP029425.2, read on the forward strand.
TTGCGCGTCACCATCCTCCGGGGGGCATTGCAGGAGGGTTTCGCGCATGAACGTGCTGTGCCGCCTCGTACTTACTGTCCTTCTCGCTGGATTTTCCCGATACGCCGCGGCCGATACGCCGGAGCTCATCGCCGCGCTCAAGCAAGGCGGCTACGTGCTGATCTTTCGGCACACCGCCACCGATGACAACCAAAAGGACGTCTACCCCTTCAAGTTCGACGACATGAGCGCCCAGCGTCAGCTCAGCGAAAAGGGCAGGGACATGGCGCTCCAGATCGGGGCAGCGGTCAAGGACCTCGCGATCCCGATCGGCGATGTCTACACCAGCCGGCTCAACCGTGCGATCGAGGCCGGCAAGCTGATCTCCGGCCGCGAGGTCAAGCCGGTCGACGCGTTGACGGACAGCAGCAACGCCAGCGCATCGGGAATGGCAAACCCCACCGGCGCCAATGCAAAGGCCGGGCAGGCCGTGCGCAAGCTCGTCGACGCGCCGCCGAAGGCAGGCAGCAACAATTTCCTGGTCACCCACAAGACGAACATCGCCGATGCCTTCGGGAAGGAGGCCGGCGACGTCGGGGAAGGCGAGGCCTTCGTTTACAAGGCCGGCAGCTCGGGCCCCGCCACCTTTGCCGGACGCCTCAAGCCTGCAGATTGGAGCGCCAAAGCCGGCAAGTGAAGCGCCCACATTCGACCCTGATCGCTGGCGTGATGGAGGGGCCGGATTTCCCCGGCCTCTCGACGAGCCGGCTCACGTGGAGGGTATCCGGCCAACGTCTGCGCAAACCGAGATTTGCCGAGACATTGCCGAAACGCCGCAGACAGATTGACCTTGTGCGACTTGCCCCCGCACGATCGACTTGTGATACCCACGTCTTGCGAGTTCCGACTGAAAGGCTGGCGAACACGTGAGAACATCGGAAGACCGCTCATTTCTCGTATTGCTTGCCGTGGTCACGCTAGCATTTGGCTGGGTGCTCTGGCCTTTCTCCGGAGCATTGCTGTGGGCCACGCTGCTGGCCATCATCTTCGCCCCGCTCTATCGACGCTTCCTGGAAACCCTCCCGGGAAAGCGCAACCTTGTCGCATTCTCCACCGTCGTCATCGTGGTGGTGATCGTCTTGATCCCCGTCGCGATCGTCATCGCTTCGCTCATCGACCAGGGAGGGGAGCTGTATCAGCGCGTTCAGTCGGGGGAGATCAGCTTTGCTCATCCGCTTCAGCAGCTGAAATCCGCGCTGCCCGACTGGGCTGCCCCCATGGCGGATCGCCTCGCCAGCATCGATTTTTCGGCCCTGAAGGAACGCCTGTCGGGCCTGCTCGTCCCGGCTGGCCAGCAGCTGGCCGGGCACGCGATCAACATCGGTCAGTTGACCCTCGAATTCGTCGCAAGCTTGCTCGTGATGTTGTACTTGCTGTTTTTTCTGCTGCGCGACGGTGACGAGCTGAACGCACGCATCCGCGACGCCCTGCCGCTGCGTGCGAGCCACAGCGCCGAGATTCTGCATGCGTTCACCCTGGCGGTTCGCGGGACCATCAAGGGAATCATCCTCGTTGCCCTGATTCAGGGCGCGCTTGGCGGGGTGATCTTCTGGCTGCTCGGACTGACGGCGCCGCTACTGGCGGGCGCGCTGATGGCGCTGCTCTCGCTTCTGCCCGTGCTCGGCTCCGCGCTGGTATGGCTTCCGGCCGGGCTCTATCTGCTCGTGGCAGGCTCGGTCACGAAGGGAATCATCCTGCTCGCTTTCGGCACCTTCGTGATCGGCCTCGCGGACAACTTTCTCCGCCCCATCCTGGTAGGACAGTCGATCCGGATGCCGAGCTACATTGTGTTGCTCGCCACCCTGGGCGGCCTTGCGGCTTTCGGAGCAAACGGCTTCGTCATCGGCCCACTCGTCGCGGCTATGTTCCTGACGGCCTGGCAGGTCTTCGTCCGCTCGAAAGAGCAACAGGAGGTCCGGAAATGACCTGCTACGCGGCGCAAGCTATGAAGCGCGGTGCGGAGAGCTTGTCGGGCGGCCCCGGGGTGCCCTTGAAGATGGTGTCGGTCTTTGCCGCACGCTTGCAATGCGGACATACGAAGAGATGCGCAATGACCGGAACCGGCTCGTCCGCGAGCAGTTCCGAGCGGTACCACCTCATCTCGACATGGCAATCCGGGCAGGTCGGTGCTTCGAGCTGTTCCGCAGCACTTCTGAGACGATCAACCATCGAGCCCTCGCGTTTTCGAAGGTCATAGCCCAATACCTCTTGCCGGTCTGCAACAAAAGACACGCTGCACGAACGCGCAGGATCCGCCGACCGCCGCGACTACAGTCGCCTGAGCGCCACGTTCTCCACGGTGTGGTCGGCGCCCTTCTTCAGGATCAGCGTCGCGCGAGGGCGGGTCGGCAGGATATTGTCCTCGAGATTGGCGAGGTTGGTGCGCTCCCAGATCGCGATCGCGGTGGCAGTGGCTTCCTCGTCCGACAGCAGCGCGTAGCGGTTGAAGTAGGACTTTGGATTGGTGAATGCGGTGTCGCGCAGCGCCAGGAAGCGCTTGATGTACCATTGCCGCAACGGGGCTTCGTCGGCGTCGATATAGACCGAGAAATCAAAGAAGTCGGAAACCACAGGCACCGCCTTGCCGTCGCGCGGCAGCTTGCCGGTCTGCAGCACGTTGACGCCCTCGACGATCAGGATATCGGGCTGGTCGATCTCGGCCCACTGGTTCGGCACGATGTCGTAGGTCAGATGCGAATAGACCGGTGCACGCACATGGCGGCGGCCGGACTTGATATCGGAGAGGAAGCTGAGCAGCAGCGGCAGGTCGTAGCTTTCCGGAAAGCCCTTCTTCTGCATGATGCCCTGCCGGTCGAGCACGGCGTTCGGATAGAGGAATCCGTCGGTGGTGATGAGTTCAACCTTCGGGCGCGGCGACCAGCGCGCCAGCAGGGCCTGGAGCACGCGGGCCGTGGTGGATTTTCCGACCGCGACAGAGCCGGCGACGCCGATGATGTAGGGCACCTTGCGGTCGCGGATGTTGAGGAACTGGCGCTCCGCATAATACAGGCGCTGCATCGCATCGACATAGATCGAGAGCAGGCGCGACAACGGAAGATAAATGTCCTCGACTTCCTTGAGATCGAGGCGATCGTGCAGCGAGCGCAGCCGGTCGAACTCGCCCGGCTCCAGCGTCATCGGCGTATCGTCGCGCAGACGCGCCCACTCCTCGCGCGAATAGATGCGGTACGGATTATACTGCTGCTCGGGTGCGCGGATGTCCATAACGCGACCTTTCCCTTGGGGCTTATACTAGCCCTTACGCGACGCTTTCTCTTCCAGCCCTGACATATTCGTACGCTTGTCGAGCGCCGCTTCCACCTCTTCCAGCTTTACGCCGCGGGCCTTCAGCAAGACAAGGAAGTGATAGAGCAGGTCGGCACTCTCGGCGATCAGATGCGCGCGATCGTTTTCGACTGCTGCGATTACGGTTTCGACTGCTTCCTCACCGAACTTCTTGGCGCAATGCTCTGCGCCCTTGTCGAGGAGCTTGCGGGTATAGGACGCTTCGCCGCCGGCCGCCGCGCGGGCGTCGATGGTCTCGGCCAGATCGTGGATCGTGAAACGCGGCATCGGAATTACTCGGAAACACGCTTGGCAACACACTTGGCCACGGAGGCCATTCCCCGCTACCTCATGTAGCACTTTTACGAACGGGAGTCGTCAGGCATCGAGGCGCATGGCCAGTCCGCGCCGGGCCATGTGCTCCTTGGCTTCGCGGATGGTGAATTCCCCGAAATGGAAGATCGAGGCGGCCAGCACGGCCGTGGCGTGGCCGTCGCGGATACCGTCGACGAGGTGGTCGAGATTGCCGACGCCGCCTGAGGCGATCACGGGCACGGCAACGCTGTCGGCGATCGCCCGGGTCAGCGGGATGTCGAAGCCCTGCCTCGTGCCGTCGCGATCCATCGAGGTCAGCAGGATCTCACCGGCGCCGAGCGAGACCACTTCCTGGGCATATTCGATGGCGTCGATGCCGGTCGAATTGCGACCGCCATGGGTGAAGATCTCCCAACGGTCGCCGCCGGGGCGCTTGACGCGCTTGGCATCGATCGCAACCACGACGCATTGCTCGCCGAATTTCTCGGCCGCTTCCTTGACGAACTCGCGCCGGGATACTGCGGCGCTGTTGATCGAGACCTTGTCGGCGCCGGCGCGCAGCAGCGTCTTGATGTCGTTGACCTCACGCACGCCGCCGCCGACGGTCACAGGCATGAAGCAGGCCTCCGCCGTGCGCCGGACCACGTCCAGCATGATGCCACGATTCTCATGGGTCGCGGTGATGTCGAGGAAGGTGAGTTCGTCTGCGCCGGCGGCGTCATAGGCGATCGCGGCTTCGACGGGGTCGCCGGCATCTCTGAGATCAACGAAGTTGACGCCCTTGACGACCCGTCCGTCCTTGACGTCGAGGCAGGGGATCACGCGCACCTTGAACATGTGTCAGCTCCCAGGCGCGCGCGCGTTGCGGATCAAGGTGAGGGCGGCGGCGGGATCGAGCCGGCCGTCATAGAGCGCGCGGCCGGCAATCGCGCCGGCGAGCTTTTTCGCGCGCGGTGTCAGCATGGCTTTCACATCTTCGATCGAGGCGAGGCCGCCTGAGGCGATCACGGGAATCGAGATGGCGTCGGCCAGCGCGATGGTCGCATCGAGGTTCAGGCCCTTGAGCAGGCCGTCGCGCGCGATGTCGGTGAAGATGATGGCGGCAACGCCGGCATCCTCGAAGCGCTTTGCGATCTCCAGCACCGTGACCTGCGAGGTCTCGGCCCAGCCTTCGACCGCGACCTTGCCGTCGCGGGCGTCGAGCCCGACCGCGACGCGGCCGGGGAATTTTTTCGCCGCAGCCTTCACCAGCTCCGGATCGCGCACCGCAGCGGTGCCGATGATGACGCGGGTGATGCCCTTGTCGAGCCAGGCTTCAACGGTCGCGAGATCGCGAATGCCGCCACCGAGCTGCACCGGAATCCTGATCGTCTGCAGCATCGCCTCGACGGCTTGCGCATTCACCGGCTTGCCGGCGAACGCCCCGTCGAGGTCGACGACGTGGAGATACTCGAAGCCCTGCGCGACGAAGCTCTGCGCCTGCGCGGCCGGGTTGAGGTTGAACACGGTCGCGCGCGCCATGTCGCCTTGCTCGAGGCGCACGCATTGGCCGTTCTTGAGGTCGATCGCAGGAAAGAGAATCACGGTTTCCATCGCAAAAAGTTCGAGATCAGAGCGAGGCCAAAACGCTGGCTCTTCTCGGGGTGGAATTGGGTGCCGATCGCGGTGTCCTTGCCGACGATCGCGGTGACAGGCCCGCCGTAATCGGCGCGCGCGAGCACGTCCGCCTCGTTGGCGGCATTGAGGTGGTAGGAGTGCACGAAATAAGCGTGCTGGCCTTTCGGGCCGAGCGGCAGCCTGTTCAGCACCGGATGTTCCTGCAGTGCGTCGAGCGTGTTCCAGCCCATGTGCGGGATCTTCAGGCTCTCGTCGCGCGGCGTGATCTTCTCGACGTCGCCGCCGATCCAGTTCAGGCCATCGGTCGTGACGTGCTCCTTGCCGCGGGTCGCCATCAGCTGCATGCCGACGCAGATGCCGAAGAACGGCCGCGCCTTGACCCGCACCGCTTCGGTGATCGCCTCGACCATGCCATTGACGGCATCGAGCCCGCGCCGGCAATCGGCGAAGGCGCCGACCCCCGGCAGCACCAGACGGTCAGCCTCGTAGGCCTGATCGGGATCGCTGGTGACGAAAACCTTTTGCGGATTTTCGAGGCTGCGCGCGGCGCGCTCGAACGCCTTGGCGGCGGAATGCAGATTGCCAGAACCGTAATCGATGATGGCGACGCTCATCTTGACCCTCCCGGTTCTGGAAACAACCCGATGATGCCGCCGGCCGGAATCGGCGGCGGATTCGAGAATGGCTGACCCGGCACGCTGCGGGTCGGCGGCGGGCCGCCGCGATCGACGGCCCATTGATCGTTGACGATGCCGTGCTGCTTCTGGCTCCAGCGCTCGAAGAAGCGACGCTCGGCGGTGTCCTCGTCATCGCCAACCACCACGTCGAGCTGTCGCCATTTGCCGCGCGACAGCGTCCAGCGGCGCAGGCTCGAGGCCTCGAAACCCATCAGCAGCGCGACGATGAGATCGGCGAAGAAGATCGAGCCCCGTCCGACGCCGAGGCTCGACAGTCCGGCGTTGAACGCTGCGACGAAAACAACCCAGCCGATCAGCGCCAGCCACAGCCGATTCCACAGCAGCCAGAACGGACCGAGGATCATCGCCCAGAAATGGAATCCGTCGCGCACGAACACGAACTTGTCGGTCGCGCGCAGATCGGCTCCGGCAGGGGAGGGAGCATGAACTGTGTAGACAGGCATGGTGATGCCCCGTTCCTAGGAATTCAGTGATGCCGCAAGCGGCGCGCAGCCGCTGGCCGAAAGACGTTAGCCGCCGAGCGAGCCCTTGGTGGACGGGATTTCTCCCGCCGCTTTCGGATCGATCGCGACCGCGGTGCGCAGCGCCCGCGCCAGGCCCTTGAAGCAGGACTCGGCGATATGGTGGCTGTTATCGCCATATAGGGTCTCGACGTGGAGAGTCACGCCGGCATTCATGGCGAAGGCCTGGAACCACTCGCGCACCAGCTCGGTGTCGAACTCGCCGATCTTGTCGCGGGGGAAGTCAGCCTTGAACACCAGGAAAGGGCGGCCAGAGATGTCGATGACCACACGCGAGAGCGTCTCGTCCATCGGCATGTGCACGCCGGCATAGCGGGTGATGCCCGCCATGTTGCCGAGCGCCTGCTTGACCGCCTGGCCGAGCGCGATGCCGGTGTCTTCGGTGGTATGGTGGTAATCAATGTGCAGATCGCCCACCGCCTTGACCGTGAGGTCGATGCGGGAATGGCGGGCGAGGAGATCGAGCATATGGTCGAAAAAGCCGATGCCGGTCGCGATATTGGCCACGCCGGTGCCATCGAGGTTCACGGAGACCTCGATGTCGGTTTCCTTGGTCTTGCGCTTGATCGTAGCGGTGCGCATTGAAACTAGCTCTCATCCTGGCTCGGGGGCCGAAAACGCCGGTCTTTTAACAGCCAAATGGCGCCTTCGCTACCGCGGGATCGCCTTGGCAGGCCGGCACTTCCACCTATGGTGAGCAAATTGGGGCCGGAGCGGCCCGTTGTGCCCTGGTTGTCCCCTTGCCCCCGACCGCCTAAATCAGGCCGGACAACGAGGTACTTCATGCAGGATTCCCAGAACAGCTCGCCGGGCTGGCACGGCACCACGATTTTGACGGTGCGCAAGGGCGGCAAAGTGGTGGTCGGCGGCGATGGCCAGGTCTCGATCGGCCAGACCGTGATCAAGTCCAACGCTAAAAAGGTCCGCAAGCTCGGCAAGGGCGATGTGATCGGCGGCTTTGCCGGCGCGACCGCCGACGCCTTCACGCTGTTTGAGCGGTTGGAAGCCAAACTCGAGCAATATCCGGGGCAGCTGACCCGGGCCGCGGTCGAGCTGGCCAAGGACTGGCGCACCGACCGTTATTTGCGGCGGCTGGAGGCCATGATGATCGTGGCCGACAAGGACGTCTCCCTGGTGCTGACCGGCACCGGGGACGTGCTCGAACCCGAGGCCGGCGTCATGGCGATCGGCTCCGGCGGCAATTACGCGCTGGCGGCGGCACGGGCCCTGCTCGACACCGACAAGGACGCCGAGACCATCGTCCGCCGCTCCCTCGACATCGCCGCTGACATCTGCGTCTACACCAACCGGAATTTGACGATCGAGAGCCTGGCAGCGGGATAGGCCATGGCGCCCGCCCACACCTTCCGCCCGATGGCCGAGGCCGATCTGCCTATGATCCGGCGCTGGCTGGACGCGCCGCATGTCGCCGAATGGTGGCATGATCCGGAGACGCTCGAGTTCGTCAGCGGCGACCTCGAGCATCCTGACTTGGCGCAGTTCATCGTCAGCCTTGACGGTCGGTCTTTCGCCTATCTGCAGTGCTACCAGATCGGCGATTGGCATGTCAGCTTCGGCTCGCAGCCCGTGGGCACCCGCGGCCTCGATCAATTCATCGGCGAGGCTGACATGGTCGGATGCGGCCACGGCTCGGCTTTCATTCGCGCTTTCATCGATCAGCTCTTTGCCCGCGGCGTGCCGCGCATCGTGATCGACCCCAACCCCGCCAATCCGCGCGCAATTCGTGCCTATGAGAAAGCTGGATTCGTGCCGCAGCACGAGATCGTTACGCCCGATGGTCCCGCACTCCTGATGATCCGAGACCCATGACGCTTGCCGCGACTTCCACCGCCAAGACGGCGTTCCCGCCGCTCGCCTGGGCCGGCATCGCGCTGTTGCTGCTGGCGCTGCAGGCTGCGATCCTGTTCGGCATGGGGCGGGTGCCGATCTGCACCTGCGGCTATGTCAAGCTGTGGCACGGCGTGGTGAACAGCTCGGAGAACTCCCAGCACATCGCCGACTGGTACACCTTTTCCCATGTTCTGCACGGCTTCCTGTTCTATGGCCTGACCTGGCTGCTGTTCGCGCGATTGCCGTTGCTGTCTCTATCCTGGCCGGCTCGACTGATCATCGCCATGCTGATCGAAGGCGCCTGGGAGATCGTCGAGAACTCGCCCTTCATCATCGAGCGCTACCGCGCCGGCACGATCTCGCTGGATTATTTCGGCGACAGCATCGTCAATTCGGTCTCCGACAATCTGGCCATGATGCTCGGGTTCCTCGTCGCGCGCGTTCTGCCCGTATCAGCGACGATCCTGATCGGCCTCGCCTTCGAGATCATGCTGGCGCTGCACATTCGCGACAATCTGACGCTCAATATCCTGATGCTGATCCATCCGATCGAGGCGGTGAAGCAATGGCAATCCGGCCCGCCCATCATCTGACCTAAAAAGCGACTTGTCCTTGACCGCCTCCCGCCCTAGCTAGACAGACATGACAGACTTCTCTCCCCGTGAAATCGTTTCCGAACTCGACCGTTTCATCGTCGGCCAAGCCGACGCCAAGCGCGCCGTCTCGATCGCGCTGCGCAACCGCTGGCGCCGGCAGCAGCTCGAAGGCTCGCTGCGCGAAGAGGTGCTGCCAAAGAACATCCTGATGATCGGCCCCACCGGCGTCGGCAAGACGGAAATCGCGCGGCGGCTCGCCAAGCTCGCGAATGCGCCGTTCCTGAAGGTGGAAGCGACCAAATTCACCGAGGTCGGTTATGTCGGCCGCGACGTCGAGCAGATCGTGCGCGATCTCGTCGAGGTCGCAATCGCCCAGGTCCGCGAGAAGAAGCGCAAGGACGTGCACGCCCGCGCGCAGCTCGCCGCCGAGGAGCGCGTGCTCGATGCGCTGGTCGGCGCCAATGCCAGCGCGGCGACGCGTGAATCCTTCCGCAAGAAGCTGCGTGCCGGCGAGCTCAACGACAAGGAAATCGAGATCGAGACGCAAGGCGGCGGCAGCGGCATGCCGATGTTCGAGATCCCGGGCATGCCGGGCGCGCAGATGGGCGCGATCTCGATCGGCGACATCTTCGGCAAGTTAGGGGGCCGCAGCAAGACGCGGCGGCTGACGGTCGAAGGCTCGCACGAGATCCTCGTCAACGAGGAGTCCGACAAGCTGCTGGACACCGATCAGCTGACGCTGGAGGCGATCAACGCGGTCGAGAACAACGGCATCGTGTTTCTCGACGAGATCGACAAGATCTGCGCGCGCGAGGGCCGTGCCGCCGGCGACGTCTCGCGCGAGGGCGTGCAGCGCGATCTGTTGCCCTTGATCGAGGGCACCACGGTCTCGACCAAGCACGGCGCGGTCAAGACCGACCACATCCTGTTCATCGCCTCCGGCGCCTTCCACGTCGCAAAGCCGTCGGACCTGCTGCCGGAATTGCAGGGCCGCCTGCCGATCCGCGTCGAATTGCAGGCGCTGACCCGCGACGACATGCGCCGCATCCTGACCGAGCCCGAGGCCTCGCTGATCAAGCAATATGTCGCCTTGATGCAGACCGAGGGCGTGACGCTCGACATCACCGACGGCGCCATCGACGCGCTCGCCGACGTCGCGGTCGCCGTCAATTCCACCGTCGAGAACATCGGCGCGCGGCGGCTGCAGACCGTGATGGAGCGGGTGCTGGACGAGATCTCCTTCACCGCCCCCGACCGCAGCGGCGAGACCGTCAAGGTGGATGCGGATTTCGTGCAGAAGCACGTGGGTGATCTCGCCAAGAACGCCGATCTGAGCCGGTTCATTTTGTAATTTTGGCCTGGCACGCTATCAATCGGTTGTCGTCCCTGCGAAAGCAGGGACCCATAACCACCAGCGGTCCTTGTTGAAACAGATAGTAGCTCCAGCCCTGCCTCAAATAACCTCCTGTGGTTATGGGTCCCGGGTCGCGCTTCGCTTGCCCGGGACGACGGCGGAGGTCGATCGCGCCAGCCCGGGTGCTGCGTGATCGCTCCGATCCAGAACAATCCCTGGCGACTCCTGCTCGCGATCAACGCGGCGGTCATCGTCGGCGTGTTCATTCACAAGATCCAGCTGCCGCCTTACGTCCCTTACATCCATCTCGTGGTCGACTACCATTTCGGCTTCATCAAGCGCGCGCTGATCGGTGCCACCGTCGCGCTGTTCACGGACAAGGTGCCGGTCTGGTCGGTGTTCGCGATCGGCGGGGTGACGTGGCTGGTGACGCTGGCCCTGTACGCAAGGCTGTTTCAGAAGAGCTTTGGCTTCACCGCGAAAACGCTGCCGCTGTTCGTCTTCATTGCGGGCTCGCCGTTCTTCCTCAAGAACTTCATGCACACGCTCGGCCATTTCGACATCTATGGCTGTGCGCTGGCGCTCGTTCTGCTGCTGATGCCGGCGGGGTCGCTGCTGTTCGTGGCTTTGGCTGCGCTGTTCTCGATCGTTCTCGTGCTGATCCACCACATTCATCTGCTGATGTATGTGCCGACGATCGTCACCATCGTCGTGATCAGGCACTATCTCGCCTGCGGGCTCAATCGCGGCAATATCGCCTTCGGCATCGTCGCCCTGATCATTGTCGCGGCGCTGTTCTTTGCGGCACAATTTTTGGGAACGATGCCGATCCCCGAAGCGGATTTCGTCGCCTATCTGAAGAGCCGGATGGCCGATCCCTCGCGAGCCGATCTGCTGCAATTCGCCTACATCTGGTACCAGCCGCTGTCCAAGGAGGTCTCGGACACCTGGGGGCGCCTGCCGCACAACGTCCTCGGCGTACCCGTGTTCGCGCTGCTGATCTGGCTGCACACGCCGCTGTGGCGTTTCTTTTCGAAGCTCATCGGCGCGCTCGCAAGCGAGACGCACCGCCGCCTCGTGCTCGCGGCACTGATCGGAATCAGCCTCGCCTATCTCGTGATGTTTGCGATGGTGTTCGACTATTCGCGCTGGATCTCGAACTGGGCGGTCTGCATGTTCCTGCTCCTGCATGCCGTGAAGATGCTGCCGGCCGCGCAGGAGACAGCGCTGATCCCGACGGAGGATCAGAAAACGAATATCTTCGGCCTGATCCTCACGCTGATCCCGCGCGTTGGAATCATCCGGCCGTTTTAGAGCACTGGTTGAAGTCTAATCGAGTATGGCCAACAGCGATGCTCTCTCCGTTCCCTCCCCCCTTGTGGGGGAGGGAACGCACTTTCGCCGGAGCGCGTGTCGAGTCTCATCGTTTCAGGTCTTAAAACCTCGCCCGCCTGATCCGCACATACAGCGCGCCCTCGCCGCCATGGCCGATATGCGCCGTCTCGAAGCCGACGACGAAGGCGCGGAATTCCGGCAGGCTCAGCCATTCCGGCACCAGGCGGCGCAGCACGCCGCTTTCGCCGCCGCTGCGGCCCTTGCCGGTGATGACGAGGACGAAGGTCAGGCCGTCGTGATGGGCGCGGTGCAGGAAGCCGGTCAGGGCGCGATGCGCGCGCGTCTGGGTCATGCCGTGCAGATCGAGCCGCGCCTCGATCTCGCTGCGGCCGCGCGACAGCTTTGTGCGCTCGCGCTTGCCGAGCGGCGCCAAGGGCGGGACGGCCGGTTTTGCGGCGCGCGGCGCCGGTGCAGCGGCGACCGGCCGTGGCGATGACGCAGGCCGCGTGACGGGTGCTGCGGGCAAAGGCTCGGTGCGCGGAGCGGCATGCGCCTTCGCCGCGCGGTGCTTCCTCAGCGGCTTGACCTGTTTGGCAACGACTTCCCACAGCTCGCGCTCCTCCTCGCTCAGCGCGCGGCGGCGCGGCGAGGGGCGAGGCTCCAGCACGGGCGGACGGGACGATCGCTTCATTGCTGCCGATGGGGCCGTTTCTTCACTGGCCGCTGGGGTTCGGAAGCGGGCTCGATCACGGGACGCGGCGCCGGCAGCGGGACTGGACCCGCGATGGCGACGGTGTCGCTCTTGGTTTCCGCGGGGCCGGCGGCAGCGGCCGGCTTCGCCGTCCCCTTCCCGGGGTCGGTTTGCGGAAACAGCTTGGCGATCTTCTCCGAGGGGCGCGGATCAGGCAGCGGCAGCCGGGCGCCGCGTGCCGAGGGATCGAGGCCCTTCGGCACCAGCATCACGAAATGCATGGGATGGCGCAGTCGCCCCGAGATGCGGCCGGCCTCCTGGCCTGCGCCGAAAAACAGATCGGCGCGCGCAGGGCCAATGATGGCCGAGCCGGTATCCTGCGCGATCATCAGCCGATGGAACGGTGTCTTCGAGCGTTCGGACTCGATCGGCAGCTCGCCCTCAATGAAGAACGGCGTGCCGTAGACATGCAGCGCCTTGTCCACCGCGATCGAGCGTCCCGCCGTCAGCGGGATACCCTGCGCGCCCACCGCCTCATCCTTGTCGGAGAGGTTGACCTCTCGGAAGAAAATATAGGCGCGGTTCTGGCGGCGCAGATCCTTGGCACCGTCAGGATTTTGCGCCATCCACTCCCTGATCTTCTGCATCGACATCTCTTCCTTCGGAATGATGCCGCGCTCGATCAGGACGCGCCCGACGGCAGTGTAGGGATAGCCGTTATAGGCGTCGTAATTCAGCCGGACCGTGCCGCCGTCGTCGAACTTGATCCGCGCCGAGCCCTGGATCTGCGCGAACAGCAGATCGGTCGGATCCTTCAGCCAGGCGATCTCCAGCCCGCGGCCGGCGATCTTGCCGTCCTCGATCTCGCCGCGGTCGTAATAGGGCACCAGCTTGCGGCGGCCGATCTTGCGATAGACCGGGCCCTTGTTGGGCAGGCTGACCGAATCCTGCTTGTAGCCGCGCACGAACAGATTCGAGGGACGCCGGTAGACCGGAACGTTGTAGACGTCGGTCTGCGTGCGCGATCCCTCCAGCACCGGCTCGTAATAGCCGGTGACGAAACCGTCGGGCTCGCCGAGGCGGGAGATCCGCAGCGGCGCGAAATTCTCCTCGAAGAAGGTCTTTGCTTTGGCGTCGTCGATGAGATCGAGCGATTTCGCCGCCCGGCAAGGTTCGCTCAGCGAACCTCCCAAGGCTTTCGGCTCGGCCGCGCCGGTTTGTGCATTGATCGGCTTGCAGCTGGCGCGGAACGTCTTGTACGCCGCGAGATGATTGTCATCGCTCCAGCCCTTCACGTCCGCCCAGGCCAGCGGCAGATATTGCGCGCCCGGAATTTCGAACGGCAGCGGGAGCTGCGGATAGGGCAAGGCCCGCGGCGGAGCCGCAGGCAATTGCGGGGGATGATGGTGATGGCTGCGATAGTGGCGCCGCGCGGCCTCGGCGCCGAGCGAAAACGACGACAGCACGACGACACCTGCGCAAAGCGCCGTCGCGCCGGTCTTCAGATAGACCTTAATTCGCGCTTCCGGTGCCAACCAGCTTCCAGTTCGGATCGCGAGAGGTGACGTCGCGGGCGAAAGTCCAGATGTCGGTGATGTCGGCGACCGTGTCGGCGCTGCCGTCGACGATATTGCCGGCCTTGTCTCGGGTGGCCGAGATCATCTGCGAGACGAAGCGAATCGTGAGCTGGGCGGTACGGTCGCGCAGCTCGGCGCCGACGAGTTCGGCCTTGTCGATCGAGACGAAGCGGGTCTCGGTCTTCTGCTCGTTCTTCTCGCGTTCCTTGATCGCGGCCTCGAAGCTGTCATAGACGTCCGAGGACAACAGGTCGCGCAGCGCGCGGCGGTCGCCATTGGCAAAGGCCAGCACGATCATCTCGTAGGCACCGCGGGCGCCCGAGATGAAATGGCGCGGGTCGAACGTGGCATCCTTGTCGACGATGGCATCCAGGCCCTGCGCAAGCGCGGTGCCCGGCTCGGTCAGGCCCTTCCAGCGATCGGAGGGCGGGGTCGGCTCAGCCGTCGGCGCCAGCGGGGCCTGGTCGATCACCTTGCCCGGCATGGTCACGACGTTGTTGTCCTGGGCACCCCCGAGCGCATTGCGAGCGGCGGTCCGATCGAACGGCGGCCGCTCGTTGCCGGTACGCTGCCCGAGCACGCTGCGCAGCCGCAGAAAGATGAAGACCGCCAGCGCCAGGAAGATGATGGTGTAGATGTCCACGTCGGATTCGCTTTCTGGTCTTTGCTCTGGGTCTTCGCTTTGGGGTCGTCGCCGGGAAAATCAATCCGGCCAGTAGACCGTTCCATACGGGAACGGCAAGTCTACATCACCATTTTAGGTCCACGTCAGGTCCGTGGGATGTAGGCACGAAATCTTGCCCGGCCAATGGCGCCTTTTGGCACAGCACCGAGTGTAGCGCGTTTTATGCTTAAGGGGAAACCCGATCCTGCCCGGAAATCGCGCATCTTCAATCATTTAAGGCGCAGTTTTGCGGAAAAGGCGGGATGAACGCGGCGGTTGCGACGCGGCCGGAATCCGCCTCCGGGACCGTTCGTCCTTGTGGAATGAGGCGGCCCTATGTTAGCCAACCGCCGCGAAATTCAGCCCAAATCGGGTAAGGAGAGACTCTCATGACCAATGGTAACGGCACCCCTCCCGAGGCGGCCCAGGCTCCCCAGCTCAACGTGCTGGCGCAATATACCAAGGACCTTTCGTTCGAAAATCCGAACGCGCCCAGCTCGCTCCAGCAGCAGAGCCAGCCTCCCCAGATCAACATCCAGATCAATGTCAGCGCCAACAATCTCAGCGAACAGGAGTTCGAGGTGACGTTGTCGGTCGAAGGCAAGGCCGAGACCGCGGGCAAGATCATGTTCTCGTTCGAGCTCGCCTATGCCGGCGTGTTCCGCATCGCCAACGTGCCGAAGGAGAATCTGCATCCGCTGGTCATGATCGAGTGCCCGCGCCTGCTGTTCCCGTTCGCCCGCGAGATCATCGCGACCGCGGTGCGCGACGGCGGGTTCCCGCCCCTGATGCTGGATCCGGTCGACTTCGTCGGTCTCTACCGCCAGAACATGGAGCGGCAAATGGCCGCTCAGCCGAGCGGCCAGGCCTAACCAGCCGGAGGAGCTGGAGCGGGCAAAAACTCGTTCCAGATCGCCTTGTCGCCGAGCGTTGCGATGAAGGCCTTGTGGGCCTCACGCTCGGCATCGGAAACCCGCGGCGCGAGCGGCACCAGCCGCTGCCGCCGCGGCGCATCGCCAGCCGCATTGACCCGAATCTCCTGAGCGTCCGACGCCAGAAGCAGCTGCGACTGCCGCGCCCCGACCAGATCGACATAGACCTCGGCCAGCAGCTCGGCATCCAGCAGCGCGCCGTGCTTGGTGCGGTGTGAATTGTCGATCGCATAGCGCGAGCAGAGGTCATCGAGCCGGTTGGACACGCCGGGATGCTTGCGCCGCGCCAGCAGCAGCGTATCGACCAGCCGTTCGCGCGGGATCGCCGCGCGCTTGATCTTGTCGAGCTCGGCATTGATGAAGCCGATGTCGAACGAGGCGTTGTGGATCACCAGCGGCGCATCGCCGATGAACTCCAGAAACGCATCGACGACCTCGTGGAACAGCGGCTTGGTCGACAGAAATTCGGCCGACAAACCATGCACCGCAAAAGCTTCCGCCGGCATGTCCCGTTCGGGATTGATATAGACGTGATACGTCTGCCCCGTCGGCATGCGGTTGAGCATCTCGACGCAGCCGATTTCGACCAGACGATCGCCGCGCAGCGGATCAAGGCCGGTGGTTTCGGTGTCGAGAACGATTTCGCGCATGTCTTGAGATCAGTAGCTTGAGAGCAGCGTCTTGAGAACCGTGTGAGGAGACGGCGAATCAGGCTCGCCGCTGCGGCATCTTAACGACCTCGGCCAGGATGTGGGCGATTTGCGCGCGCACCGGGTCAAGTCCGTGTGACGTATCCACCACGAAATCGGCCCGCTTGCGCTTCTCGGCGTCCGGCGTCTGCTTGGCAATGATCGCGTCGAGCTTGGCTTCGTCCATGGTACCGCGCGCCAGCACCCGCTCGCGCTGGAGTTCCGGCGAGGTCGAAACCACGACCACGGCATCGACCCGCTTCTCGCCACCGGTCTCGAACAGCAGCGGGATGTCCAGCACCACGACCGGCGCCTTGGCGGCTTCCGCCTCGGCAAAAAACTTTTGCCGGGAGGCGCCGAGCATCGGATGGACGATTTGCTCGAGCTGCTTGATGGCCGCGGGGTCGTGCACGACGCGCGCCGACAGTTTTGGCCGGTCCACCTTGCCGTTCACAGTGGTGCCGGGAAAGGCGGCCTCGATGGCGGGCGCCGCTTCGCCTTCATAAAGCTGATGCACGGCGGCATCGGCGTCGTAGACGGGCACGCCGGCCTCCGCGAACAGTTTCGCAGTGGTGGATTTCCCCATCCCGATCGAGCCGGTCAGTCCCAGGATCCGCATCGGCGCTCAGCCCTGTCTGTCATTCACACCGCAACTAGCCGTTCGCGTCGCAGGAACGCAAGCAGCGGCAGCAGCGGCAGGCCGAGAATGGTGAAATGATCGCCCTCGATCCGCTCGAACAGATGGATGCCCAGGCTTTCAAGCTGATAGGCCCCGACGCTGGTGGTGACGGCGTCGCCGGCAGCGTCCAGATAGGCTGAAAGCTCGTCCTCGGTCATTTCGCGCATGGTCATATGTGCGACCGCGACGTCTTCGAAAACAATCTTGCTGTCATGCGCCACGGCCACGGCGGAATTCAGCTCATGGCTGTTGCCGGCGAGATCGCGCAATTGCGCCAATGCCTGCGGACGGCCTGCGGGCTTGTTGAAAAGACGGTTGCCAAGAGCCAGTGTCTGATCGGCCCCGATCACGTAGCTTCCGGGATGATTGGCCGAGATCGCCTTGGCCTTTTCGCGCGCCAGCAGCAGTGCGATCTCGCGCGGATTTGAAAGCGCCGAAGCTAATTGAATACCGCGCTCGTCGATATCGGCGGTAATAGCCTTGAACTCCAGCCCGGCATTGGCCAGCAGCATTTTTCGGGCACTGCTCTGCGAGGCCAGAATCAACGGATGTTTGCCGAGCCACAGACCCATCGCGAAAGCTATCCGGAAGGCCGGTTGCGCTGGCGATCGCTGTAGAGCTTCATGATCGCCGCCGCGGTTTCCTCGATCGAGCGTCGCGTGACATCCAGCAGCGGCCAATCATGCTTGGCACTGAGCTTGCGCGCAAACGCAACTTCCTCGGTGACCGACTGCCTGTCCGTATAGGTGTCGTTGCCGGAGTCGGTCCCCATCGAAAGCAGGCGATTCTGACGGATCTGGATCAGGCGTTCCGGCGTCGCGTGCAGGCTGACGACCAGCGGCCGCGTCAGCGTCTCCAGTTGCGAAGGCACCGGAATGCCGGGAACCAGCGGCACGTTGGCGGTGCGGATGCCGCGATTGGCCAGATAAATCGACGTCGGCGTCTTGGAAGTGCGGGACACACCAACCAGCACCACGTCGGCATCGTCGAGACCTTCGACATGCTGACCATCGTCATGGATCATGGTGTAGTTCAGCGCATCGATGCGCTTGAAATATTCCGCGTTGAGGACGTGCTGGGCGCCGACGCGGCCGGTGGTCGCAGCCCCGAGATAGGCTTCGAACAGCTGCATCACCGGGCCGATAATCGACAGGCTCGGAACATTGATCTCCTTGCACTTGTCCTCGAGCCTGGAGACCAGATCCTTCTCCAGCAGCGTGAACAGCACGATCCCCGGCGCTTCCTCGATCTCGTCGAGCACGCGGTCGAGCTGCTTCTGGCTGCGCACCAGCGGATAGACATGCTCGACCGGGGTGACGTTGGCGTATTGGGCCGCAACCGCGCGTGCCACGGTGATCAGCGTCTCGCCGGTGGAGTCGGACACGAGGTGCAGATGGAAATAATTGTTCGAGGTTGGCACAAAATCTCTTTGTATGGAGTCGGTGTGGATTGTGGATTTCTGTGGAGCTTAACCCCTCGGAAAGGGTTGCGCGACACCAGGGGCGGGACAAGTGCCAATTTTCTTCACACCGCTGCCCGTCAGGACAAGTCCGGCGCCCTCGCTGCGGGGAAACGGGATTGCGCGGACAACCCCCTTGATAAGCTGCCGACAGAAAGGCGCAAGCCTTTGAAGCTGGCCGACTTATCGTAAATCGCCGCAGCGATCAGGGATATGTTGATGGATGTGAACAAGCGCGCGTGAACGTGCGGACGGAATTGTGTGAGTCCAATCCACGGTCACATAGACTCAAACCTTAAGAATCTAAGATTCTAGATTTGAGGAAGGCGCTACGGACGGATATGTGTGCAGGCAAGACCTTAACGAGTTCTTACTATCCCCAGCGTTCCCTCGGCTGGCTCAGAAATCCGGACGCAGAAAATGTTTGAAGACGTCTATCTCTGGATCAAGGCGCTGCACGTGATCGCCGTCATCTCCTGGATGGCGGGCATGCTCTATCTGCCGCGGCTGTTCGTTTATCACAGCGAGGCCGAAATCGGCTCGAAGCAGTCGGAAACGTTCAAGGTGATGGAACGTCGGCTGCTCAAGGCCATCATCAACCCGGCCATGATCGTCACCTGGCTCGCCGGGCTCTATCTCGCCTGGTCCGGCCACTGGTTCTCGTTTGGCTGGCTGCACGTAAAACTGGCATTGGTCCTGGCGATGTCCGCGGTCCACGGCTTTTTTTCTCGCTGGCTGAAGGATTTCGCCGCGGACCGACGCCCCCGGACCCAGAAATTCTATAGAATTATCAACGAGGTGCCGACCGTCCTGATGATTCTCATCGTCATCATGGTGATCGTGAAGCCGTTCTAGGCAAGGCGCGCGACGATTAGCTCAGCGCTTCGGCTTGCGGAGAAGGGAGCGATTTTCTATATTATCGATATCCCACCCAACGCAGGCGGATGTGGTTGTGTCTGAGCTTTCCAGAGGCCGGACACCGCATCAGGTTTGAAGCCTCATCGGCACTTAACCTTGCCAGACCTGCGGACCTTATCTTCTCACGTCCGCATTTCAGAGCCTCCTCGCACCCCTCCCAAGGTTACCCCACAGGACCACCCCAATGCGGGAAATTAAACTCGAAGACCTCAAGTCCAAAACGCCGGCCGAGCTCGTCTCGTTCGCGGAGGAGAACGGGGTCGAGAATGCCAGCACCATGCGCAAGCAGGAGCTGCTGTTCGCCATCCTCAAGCAGCTCGCGCTCGCCGAGACCGATATTGTCGGCCAGGGCGTCGTCGAGGTTCTCTCCGACGGCTTCGGCTTCCTCCGCTCGCCCGATGCGAATTATCTGCCGGGCCCGGACGACATCTACGTTTCGCCGTCGCAGATCCGCCGTTTCGGCCTGCGCACCGGCGACACCATCGAAGGCCACATCCGCAGCCCGAAAGAGGGCGAACGCTATTTCGCGCTGCTGAAGGTCAACACGCTCAATTTCGAGGATCCGGAAAAGGCCAAGCACAAGGTCAATTTCGACAACCTCACGCCGCTGTTTCCGAATCAGCGTTTCCGCATGGAGATCGACGATCCGACGCGGAAAGACCTTTCTGCACGCGTGATCGACATCGTCGCGCCGATCGGCAAGGGCCAGCGTGCATTGATCGTCGCGCCGCCGCGCACGGGTAAAACCGTGCTGATGCAGAACATCGCGCACTCGATCACGCACAATCACCCCGAATGCTATCTGATCGTGCTGTTGATCGACGAGCGTCCGGAAGAAGTCACGGACATGCAGCGCTCGGTGAAGGGCGAGGTCGTGTCGTCGACCTTCGACGAACCCGCGGTGCGTCACGTCCAGGTCGCCGAGATGGTGATCGAAAAAGCCAAGCGTCTGGTCGAGCACGGCCGCGACGTCGTGATCCTGCTCGATTCGATCACGCGTTTGGGCCGCGCCTACAACACCGTGGTGCCGTCATCCGGCAAGGTGCTGACCGGCGGTGTCGACGCCAATGCGCTGCAGCGCCCGAAGCGCTTCTTTGGTGCCGCCCGCAACATCGAGGAGGGCGGCTCGCTGACCATCATTGCGACCGCGCTGGTCGATACCGGCAGCCGAATGGACGAAGTCATTTTCGAAGAGTTCAAGGGCACCGGTAACTCGGAACTGATCCTGGATCGCAAGGTCTCGGACAAGCGCACCTTCCCGGCGATCGACATCTCGCGCTCCGGCACCCGCAAGGAGGAGCTCATCACCGATCCGCAGGTGCTCAAGAAGATGTACGTGCTTCGCCGCATCCTCAACCCGATGGGCACGATGGACGCGATCGACTTCCTGCTCGACAAGCTGCGCTCGACCAAGAGCAATTCGGAGTTCTTCGACTCCATGAACACCTGAGCATGGTGCAGCAAGAAATTAGAGGGCGCCTTCGGGCGTCCTTTTTCGTTGTGCGGCTCTGCTGCGGCGTAGATGCAGCATGGAGCTGTGTCGACGCGCAGATCCAGATTTCTCAGAAGATGTTGATATACCTACAGAATGCTTGACATCGGCTGGCGGACCTTTGCCAAACGGCGAGGTTTTTGCAGCGAATTTCCGGGTCTCTATTGCGATGCAACATGATCTTTGCTGCGGCAAAGGCGCAGCAAAACGGACCCGCCGCGGTCCTGGGAGCGGCCCATTTGCCTTTTCGTCCCGAGCCGGACAAATAGGCCATGCATCCGCGAGACCAGACCATCTTTGCGCTCTCGTCCGGCCGGGCGCCGAGTGCGATCGCCGTGGTGCGCGTCTCGGGTCCGCAAGCCGGTCTGGCGCTGACGACCTTGGCGGGGAAGCTGCCGGCGCCGAGGCAGGCCAGCCGCCGGCTGCTTCGTGACGGCGCGGGCCAGCCGATCGACGATGCGGTCGTGCTGTGGTTTCCGGGGCCGGCCAGCGCGACCGGCGAGGACGTCGCCGAATTCCACGTTCATGGCGGCCGCGCCGTGCTCTCGGTACTGGTCGCCGCAATTTCGATAATTCCGAATATGCGAGCCGCCGAGCCGGGCGAGTTCACGCGGCGCGCGTTCGAGAACGGCAAGCTCGACCTGACCGAAGCCGAGGGTCTCGACGATCTCATCCATGCCGACACCGACCGCCAGCGGCGCCAGGCGCTGCGCCAGTTGCAGGGCCTGCTCGGTGACCGCGCGCGCGACTGGCGCGAGCGCATCATCGAGGCCTCGGCGCTGATCGAGGCCGGCATCGATTTTTCCGACGAGGGCGATGTGCCGGCGGAATTGAGGTCGCCGGCGGTGAAAGCGATCAAGGCCCTGCACGACGAAATCACAAAAGTCCTTGCGGCACAGGGACATTCTGAACGGCTGCGTGAGGGCCTGGTGGTTGCGATCGCGGGCGAGCCGAATGTCGGCAAGTCGACGCTGATGAATCAGCTCGCGCGCCGCGAGGTCGCGATCGTCTCGCCGCATGCCGGCACGACGCGCGACGTGATCGAGGTCCAGCTCGATCTCGATGGCTATCCCGTCACGGTGATCGACACCGCCGGCATCCGCGAGACCGATGATCCGGTCGAGCAGGAGGGCGTGCGCCGCGCGCGAGCGCGGGCCGAGGACGCCGACCTCGTGCTGTGGCTGGTGGAGGGGGAGCAAGCCGTCAATCCGGACGCGCTGCGTTCCCTTCGGAAATCCGAAGGCGGCGATCGGTCGGAGGGGTCCGTCTGGATCGTCCGCAACAAGATCGATCTCGGGGGCCGGGCTAGCAAGTTGAGCAGCGAGTTCGGGATCTCGGCGAGACAGGGTGATGGCATCCCCGAGCTGGTCGATGCGCTGGTGAAATTCGCTTCCGAGTTTTTCGGAACCACCGAGGGCGCGCTGGTGACCCGGGCTCGCCAAAGGGAACTGTTGGTCCGGACGTCGGAGAGCTTGCGCCGGAGTCTGGACCTTGTAGAAGACGGCGAGGAGCTTGCAGCCGAAGAGCTGCGCGCCGCCGCTTACGCCTTGGGCCGATTGCTGGGCCGGGTAGATGTCGAAGACGTCCTCGGAGCGATCTTCCAAAAGTTCTGTATCGGAAAATAAAGCTAGTTCTTCATTGTAGAACTAGCGCTTGTTCCATTCCTTCTGTCTCACGTTATCCCGCTCGCTTTAAGCTCGATATCGATCGGGAACCCGCTTCGGAATCGGGGTGGCGTGAAGCGTGAATTGGGGCCTTTGGCTCCTTCGCCTCATCCGGTCCGGTCTGGGTGCCCGGATGTTTCACGTGAAACACTGGTTGGGTGAGAGTAAGGCCGGGCGAATTGGAGTTCCTCTCTTCAAGCGAGTCCCAGGACCATTCCAGGGCCTCTATTTTCGCCTCTTATTGCGAAGAGCCCCTGCGACGAAGCAATCCACGCTGCCTCCGAGAAAGGGATTCTGGATTGCTTTGCTCGCAATGCCTGTGGCCATCATCGGATCCAACATCCACCCAGTCGTCACCTTGCCGGGTGGAATGCCGATTTCGTTTCACGTGAAACACGAAACAATTCAATGGCCATTCTACTGTGCATGGGGTTGTTTTCGTGAAATCGCTTTCGGCCCCCTGGTCCGTGTTTCACGTGAAACATGCCTCGCCAGTTTCTTCTTCCGGCTTTCCCGACACTGAGCTAGAAGTCCGGACATGCGAACAGAGCGAGAGAGCTTCGACGTCATCGTGATTGGCGGCGGCCACGCCGGCTGTGAAGCCGCGGCTGCGTCTGCCCGGATGGGCGCAACGACCGCACTGGTGACGCATCGTTTCTCTACCATCGGTGCGATGTCCTGCAATCCCGCGATCGGCGGCCTCGGCAAGGGGCATCTGGTTCGTGAAGTCGATGCGCTGGACGGTCTGATGGGTCGCGTCGGCGATGCCGGCGGCATCCAGTTTCGCGTGCTCAATCGCCGCAAAGGTCCCGCCGTCCGTGGTCCTCGGGCCCAAGCCGACCGGAAGCTTTATGCCGCTGCGATGCAGGCCGCGATCCGGGAAACTGAGGGTCTTTCCGTCATCCAAGGCGAGGCTGACGAGCTGATCGTGGTCGATAACCGCGTCACCGGACTGCGCCTGGCGGATGGCCGGGAGCTTCGGGCAGGGGCTGTTGTCGTCACCACCGGTACCTTCCTCCGTGGTCTCATTCATCTCGGAGAGAAGAACTGGCCGGCCGGCCGGGTCGGAGAGGCGCCCGCGATGGGTCTTTCCGGCTCCTTCGAGCGCGCCGGCTTCACCCTTGGACGGCTCAAGACCGGCACTCCGCCGCGTCTCGACGGCACCACGATCGACTGGTTCGCAGTCGAAATGCAGCCCGGAGACGAGCCGCCGGAGCCGTTTTCGGTGATGACCGAGCGGATCACCACCCCGCAGATCCAGTGCGGGATCACCCGGACCACATCCGCGACCCATGAGGTGATCCGGGCCAATGTCCATCGCTCCCCGATGTACTCCGGCCAGATCAAGAGCTCTGGTCCCCGCTATTGCCCCTCCATCGAGGACAAGATCGTCCGCTTCGGCGATCGTGACGGTCATCAGATCTTCCTGGAGCCGGAAGGCCTCGACGACAGCACCGTCTATCCCAACGGCATCTCGACCTCGCTGCCGGAGGAGGTCCAGCTCGCGATCCTCGCCAGCATCCCCGGCCTT
The DNA here is from genome assembly GCF_002278135.3 of Bradyrhizobium ottawaense. Lineage (NCBI taxonomy): Bacteria > Pseudomonadati > Pseudomonadota > Alphaproteobacteria > Hyphomicrobiales > Nitrobacteraceae > Bradyrhizobium > Bradyrhizobium ottawaense. The sequence goes on from NZ_CP029425.2 coordinate 239,310, forward strand.
GAGCGAGTGAAGATGGTCCGGCCGGGCTATGCCATCGAATACGACCACATCGATCCCCGCGAGCTCGATCCGACCCTGCAGACCAAGCGCCTCCGCGGCCTGTTCCTGGCCGGACAGATCAACGGCACCACCGGATACGAAGAGGCTGCCGGGCAGGGCATCGTGGCCGGCCTGAACGCGGCACTGGCTGCGAGCGGGGCCGCATTGACGGTGTTCGACCGTGCCGACGGCTATCTCGGTGTGATGATCGACGACCTCGTCACCCGCGGGATCAGCGAGCCCTATCGGATGTTCACTTCCAGGGCCGAGTATCGCCTGACCTTGCGGGCGGACAATGCCGATCAGCGTTTGACCGAGAAGGGGATCGCTTTGGGGTGCGTCGGCAGTGCCCGGACCCAGCATCATCGTGCCAAGATGGACGCCCTGAACGCGGCCAGGGCGCTGTCGAAGTCGCTGGCGATCACCCCGAACGAAGCGATCAAGCACGGGCTGTCCCTGAACCGGGACGGCCAGCGCCGGTCGGCGTTCTCCCTGATGGCCTATCCGGATATCGGCTGGAGCCAGGTCCGCGCGATCTGGCCGGAGCTGTCCGCCATCGATCCCGTCATCGCTACCCATCTCGAGATCGACGCCAAGTACGATGTCTACCTCGAGCGCCAGAGCGCCGACGTCGAGGCCTTCCGGCGCGACGAGGGGCTGGTGCTGTCTGAGGTCGATTACCAGCAGGTGCCCGGGCTCTCCAACGAGGTGCGTGCCAAGCTGGAGAAGGCACGGCCGTTCACCGTCGGGCAGGCTGGCCGGATCGACGGCATGACGCCGGCAGCGCTCGGCATTCTCGCGGCCTATCTCCGGCGTGAGGCACGCAAATCCACCAAGGCAATCGCATAGGCGTTTCACGTGAAACAGCGCGGACCGGGCGGGGACAGACCGCTAACGCGACGACCAGGGACAGGTGAGGGCGCGCATCGTCGATCTGACCCGGGACCGACCAAGCCGAAGATCGACAAAGCCAGTGCCAACGATCAGGCGCTCGATTCCGTCATCGCTGCCGACAAGCGTGAGGCGCTCGAGCTCGCGCCCGTTTCACATGAAACGGAAGCCCGGCTCGATCGCTACATCGCGCTGCTGCGGGAGTGGCAGGCCAAGACCAATCTGGTCGCGCCCTCGACCCTGCCAAACCTCTGGACCCGGCACATCGCCGACTCGCTCCAGCTCGTCGATCTCGCGCCCGCCGCGAAGCGCTGGGCCGATCTCGGCAGCGGCGGCGGCTTTCCCGGCGTCGTCCTGGCCTGCGCCATGGCCGGGACGCCGGGTGCGAGCGTTCATCTCGTCGAGCGAATCGCCAAGAAGGCGGCGTTCCTGCGCGAAGCGGTTCGCGTCACCACATCTCCGGGAGTCGTACATCTCGCTGAGATCGGGGATAATGTGGATAGAATCACCGGCCCCGTCGATTGCGTCACCGCCCGTGCGCTGGCTCCGCTACATCAACTCATCGGCTTTGCGGAGCCGCTGATGCGCCAAGGCGCAAAGGCGTTATTTCTCAAGGGTCAAGATGTAGAGGCTGAATTGACCGAAGCCGCTAAATATTGGAATATCGAGCCTCGACTCCACCAAAGCCGCACGGGTGACGGCTGGATCGTGGAGCTCGATGCCGCCGAACGGCGCAGCTGAGGCGCTCAGGGGTTGAGTGGGGAAATTTCGATGACCGTGATTGACGAGCCGCAGCAAGAGCAGACCCAAGAACCGACCCAAGAACCGACCAGCGAGGTGCCGCATGGCCATCCGCGCATCCTGGCGCTGGCGAATCAGAAGGGCGGTGTGGGGAAAACAACCACAGCGATCAATCTTGGCACCGCACTCGCCGCGATCGGCGAGCGTGTGTTGATCGTCGATCTCGATCCGCAGGGCAACGCCTCGACCGGCCTCGGCATCGATCGCCGCAACCGCTCATGCTCGACCTATGACGTGCTGATTGGTGAAGCCCCGCTGCGCGAGGCCGTGGTCTCGACCGCGGTGCCGCGGCTGCACATCGCGCCCTCGACCATGGATCTCTCCGGCCTCGAGCTCGAGCTCGGCACCACGCCTGGCCGCGCCTTCAAGCTGCGCGACGCCATCGGTGCGCTCAACAACAACGTCTCGCCGGATGCCGACTACACCTATGTGCTGATCGACTGCCCGCCCTCGCTCAACCTGCTCACGGTGAACGCGATGGCGGCGTCGGACGCGATCCTGGTGCCGCTGCAGTGCGAGTTCTTCGCGCTCGAAGGTCTGTCGCAATTGCTGCAGACCGTGGAGCAGGTGCGCTCGACGCTCAATCCGAACCTGTCGATCCACGGCATCGTGCTGACCATGTTCGACTCGCGCAACAACCTCTCCAACCAGGTCGTCGCCGACGTCCGGCAGTTCATGGGCGAGAAGGTCTACAAGACCATGATCCCGCGCAACGTGCGCATCTCGGAAGCGCCGTCCTACGGCAAGCCGGTGCTGGTCTACGATCTCAAATGCGTCGGCAGCGAAGCCTATTTGCGGCTCGCCACCGAAGTGATCCAGCGCGAGCGCGAGCTGCGCGTCACGCATTGACGAGGCCGTAGGGTGGGCAAAGGCGTCTTCGCCGTGCCCACCGTCTTCCACACACGATCGGTGGGCACGCTTCGCTTTGCCCACCCCAAGATTCTACGATTCGAAATTCAGTTCTGGAGTGCTGCACCGTGAATCCAAGGGAGCTGGCGATGGCCGACGAAGCGCGTTCGCGATTGGGCCGGGGTCTTGCAAGTCTGATCGGTGACGTCGGCGGCGAGGCTCAGCATGTCGATCGGCCGCGCGCGCAGCGCAAGGTGCCGATCGAGTTCATCAAGGCCAATCCGCGCAATCCGCGCCGCACCTTTTCGGACACCGAGCTGAAGGAGCTCAGCGAGTCGATCAGGCAGCACGGCGTGATCCAGCCGATCGTGGTGCGTCCGGTGAAGGGCGCACAGGACCGCTTTGAGATCATCGCCGGCGAACGGCGCTGGCGCGCCTCGCAGATGGCCGGCCTGCACGAAGTGCCGATCGTCCCGGTCGACATCAGCGACAGCGACGCGCTGGAGTTCGCGATCGTCGAGAACGTGCAGCGCGAGGACCTCAACCCGATGGAAGAGGCGCAGGGCTATCATGCGCTCGCCAACGAGTTCAAACGCAGCCAGGACGACATCGCAAAGGTCGTCGGCAAGAGCCGCAGCCACGTCGCCAACATGATGCGGCTGACGAAGCTGCCGGCCGAGGTGCAGGCCTTCATCGCGACCGGTGAGCTGACCGCAGGCCACGCCCGCGCGCTGATCGGCGTGCCCGATCCGCTCGCCGCCGCCAAGCGCATCGTCGAGGAGGGCCTCAACGTCCGCCAGGCCGAAGCGCTCGCGCATGAAGAGGGCGTACCGGAGCGCAAGCCGCAAAAGGCGCGCGCCACCGGCGGCAAGGAAAAGGACCCCGACACGATCGATCTCGAAAAGCGCGTCAGCGACGCGCTCGGCCTCAAGGTCACCGTCAATCACCGCGATCCCGGCGGCTCGGTCCAGATCAGCTACAGCAACCTCGATCAGCTCGACGAAGTGATGAAGCGGCTGGCGAAGGGCGTGCTGTAGGCCAAGCCCTCGCTGTCATCCCCGCGAACGCGGGGACCCATACCGCGTGATTTATCGATCGGACCGGGCGCGCAGTACCGGACCGCAAGTCTTCGCCAAACGACTTCCTGTGGTTATGGATCCCCGCGTTCGCGGGGATGACAGCGTGGCTCAGCCCCGCCGCTTCGCGTTCGCGGCGATCGCCATCAATGTCCGCTGGGCGATGGCGGCGGCTAGCGTGGATTGCTTGCGGGTGTCGAGCGCCGCGGTCGCGAGCTGCTCGATGATGGCGGCGAGCCGCGCCACGCTGAAATTTCGCAGCGCCGTTTCGACCGCGGGCTTACGTGAAAAATGCAGGCGCGGATAGCCGCCGTCGAGCACGGCGGAGGCAGGCTGGCCGTCGGCGATTGCGAGCGCCGATTTGTGCAGCCACGCAGCCTGACGCTGCGCGGCGGAGATGATCACGCCGGGATAGGTGCCGGCGATCATGGCCTTTGCGAATTCGGTCTCGACGATGTCGGGCCGTCCGGCAAAGGCCCCGTCGACGATCGGGTCGAGCTTGAGCTCGGACGCATCAGCGACCACGGCCATCACGTCGTCCAGCGTGACCTCGCCTTTGCCGTGGGCGTAGAGCGTCAGCTTGCGCAGCTCGTTGCGCGAGGCCTGGCGGTCGCCGCCGAGGAACGACATCAGCGCCGCGCGGGCGTCCTGCGCGATGCGCAAATTTGCGATGCGCAATTCGTCATCCATCAGCTTGGCAAGGTCGCGCTCGGTGTCGGGATAGCAGCCGATCGCTACCGCGGCCTTGGCCTTCTCGCAGGCTTTTCGCAGCGGCGATTCCGGGCGCAGCTCGCCGGCCTCGATTACGACGCGGCAATCTTTCACCGACATCTCCGCCAGCGTATCGATGCCGCTGGCAAAGCTGCGCGAGCCGGCGCGAATGCGGATGGCGCGGCGGCCGCCGAACAGCGGCACCGTCATGGCCTCGTCGACGAGGCGCGAGGGCTCGGCGGAGAGCTCGTCACCGTCGAGCCTGACCAGCGAGAACGGATCGTTGGGATCATCGACGGCAGAGGCGATCAGCGCATCGGCGCGCTCGCGCACCAGGCCGGCATCGGGACCGTAAAGAAGGATGATCGGGCGGCCCGCATCGGGGCGGGCGAGGAAGGCGTCGATCTCTTTTCCACGCAGCGCGACCATGTTGCCTGTTACCTTGTCATTCCGGGGCGCGCGAAGCGCGAACCCGGAATCCAGAGGTTGGGAATCGAGATTCTCAGGTGCGCAATTGCGCACCGTAGTTCTCGCTTCGCGAGCCCTGAATGACGGGAATAATCAGGTGCCTGCGGTGAAGAACGAGGCGAGCCGGGTGGTGATGTTCTCAGCGATCTCGTTGGCGGCACGATCCTCCGCGTCGCGCACGGCGCGGGTGCGAGAGAAGCGCTGATAGGACCCTGGCATGTCATAGGACACGCGCGAGAACGTGGTGCCGGTCATCACCGACTTACCGGTCGCGACCTCGATCAGATTGTACTGGGCGTCGATGCCGAGGTTTTCGCTGGTCGGCAATCCCGTCGTGGCGCTGACGATCAGCGAAGAACGGCTGGAGGTGAAGCGGATGTCCAGCCGATGGGTCGGCGGCATTCCCGTCGCGGTGCCGTAGAGCTTGAAGGCGAGAGCATTGCGGACTTCGACACCGACACGGGCCTCGCGGGAGGCATTGGGCTTGGCGATCGGTGGGAGCTCGACCCCCATCAGTTTCTCGCGCAAGCCGGGGGTGCCGTCGCCACGCTCGGCATACATCGGCTGGAAGCAACCAGCCGTCAGCGCCGCCAATGCGGCGACCGCCAGCAAGCGGGCTGCGATGCGGATCCTAGCCGACAACATTTACGATCCTCTTGGGGACGATGATCACCTTGCGGACGGGCTTGCCGTCCAGGGCCAGTTTTACCGCATCGAGAGCCAAAACGGCAGCCTCGATTTCCGGATTCTGGGCCGCTGTTGCAACTGTGACGTCACCCCGCTTCTTGCCGTTGACCTGGACCACGAGGGTCACGCTGTCTTCAACCAGCAAATCGCGTTCGATTTGCGGCCAATGGGCCTCGGAAACCAGCCCGCTCTGGCCCAGAGCCTGCCAGCACTCTTCGGCAAGGTGCGGCATCATCGGGGAGAACAGCTGGACCAGGATCTGACCGGCTTCGCGGATCGCCCAGGCCAAATCAGGGGCGGGCTGGCCGGGTCGCTGCAAGATCTCCGAGAAGGTATTGGCGAATTCGCGGATATGGGCCAGGCAGACGTTGAAGTGCAGCCGCTCGATTCCGGTGGTGACCTTGTCGAGCGCACCATGGGCGGCCTTGCGCAAGGCGGTCGCGTCCGGGCCGAAGCTGGCCGGCCGGGCCGCCGGCGCGGCTTTGCCGAGTTCGATGGAATCGTTCACCAGCCGCCACAGCCGCTGCACGAAGCGCGAGGCACCCTGGACGCGCTCGTCGCTCCAGATCACGTCGCGGTCGGGCGGGGAATCCGACAGCATGAACCAGCGGGCGACATCGGCGCCGTAGGTCTCGATGATGTCGTCGGGATCGACCGTGTTCTTCTTCGATTTCGACATCTTCTCGATCGGGCCGATCTGGATGTCTTCGCCCGTCGTCAATAGCGTTGCGCAGCGCCCATTTCCGCCGACCTCGACCTTGACCTCGGCCGGCTGCACATAGGTGCCGTCGGCCTTCTGGTAGGTCTCGTGCACCACCATGCCTTGCGTGAACATGCCGGCGAACGGCTCGTCCAGCGCGATGTGCCCGGTCGCCTTCATCGCGCGGGTGAAGAAGCGGCTGTAGAGCAGATGCAGGATCGCGTGCTCGACGCCGCCGATATATTGGTCGACCGGCAGCATCCGGTTGGCGACGGCAGGCGTCGTCGGAGCGGTCTCGTTCCAGGGATCGGTGAAGCGTGCAAAGTACCAGGACGAATCCACGAAGGTGTCCATGGTGTCGGTTTCGCGCTGAGCCTTGGCCCCGCATTTGGGGCAGGTGACATGCTTCCAGGTCGGGTGATGGTCGAGCGCGTTGCCCGGCTTGTCGAAGGTCGCATCGTCAGGCAGCGTCACCGGCAAATCGGCATCCGGGACCGGCACCACATCGCATTTCGGGCAGTGGATGACGGGAATCGGGCAGCCCCAATAGCGCTGGCGCGAAATGCCCCAGTCGCGCAGGCGGAAATTCACCTGGCGCTCGCCGACCGGCGCGTTGCCGCGCTGCTCGCTTTCCAGACGTTTTGCGACCTCGTCCTTGGCCTGCTCGATGGTCATGCCGTCGAGGAAGCGCGAATTGATCATGCGGCCGTCACCGTCATAGGCGGTGTCGGTGATGACGAACGACTTCGGATCCTGGCCCTCGGGGCACACCACCGGCGTGTTGCCGAGATTGTACTTGTTGACGAAGTCGAGGTCGCGCTGGTCATGCGCCGGGCAGCCGAAGATCGCGCCGGTGCCGTATTCCATCAGCACGAAATTGGCGACATAGACCGGCAGCTTCCAATTCGGATCGAACGGGTGCACCGCGCGGATGCCGGTGTCAAAGCCCTGCTTCTCCGCGGTGTCGATGATCGATTGCGCGGTGCCGATCTTCTTGATGTCGGCAATGAACTCCGCAAGCTCGGGGTTCTTCGCGGCGGCTGCCTGCGCCAGCGGATGATCTGCCGAGATCGCCATGAACTTTGCGCCGAACAGCGTGTCCGGGCGCGTCGTGAAGATCTTCAGCTCGCTCTCGCCGGCGGGCGTCGTCGCCTGATCCAGCGCGAAGCGAACCAGCAGCCCTTCCGAGCGGCCGATCCAGTTGCGCTGCATCAGCCGGACCTTGTCGGGCCAGCGATCGAGCCCATCGAGCGCGGACAGCAGCTCTTGCGAGTACTTCGTGATCTTGAAGACCCACTGGCTCATTTCCCGTTGTTCGACAACGGCGCCGGAACGCCAGCCGCGGCCGTCGATCACCTGCTCGTTGGCGAGCACGGTCATGTCGACCGGATCCCAGTTGAGCTTGCGCTTCTCACGCTCGGCGAGGCCGGCGCCGAGCATGTCCAGGAACATCTTCTGCTGATGCTTGTAGTAGCTGGGGTCGCAGGTCGCGAATTCGCGTGACCAGTCCAGCGACAGCCCGATCGAGCGGAGCTGCTTTTTCATCGCGGCGATGTTGTCGTAGGTCCAGGCTTTCGGCGCGACCTTGCGCTCAATCGCGGCATTCTCGGCCGGCAGGCCGAAAGCGTCCCAGCCCATCGGATGCAGCACGTTGAACCCCTTGGCGCGCATGAAGCGGGCCAGCACGTCGCCGAGCGTATAATTCCGAACATGGCCGATATGGATGCGCCCGGACGGGTAGGGGAACATCTCGAGCACATAGTATTTCGGCCGCGAATCGTCGTTCTTGGAGACGAAGATCGCCTGTTCGTCCCAGAGGCGTTGCCAGCGCGGTTCGGCGTCGCGGGCGTTATAGCGTTCGGAGGTCATGGAATCGTTGGGGTTTTCGTGGGTTCGGCCGTCTCAAGACGGCGGACTAGGCCATAGAAGTCCTTAGGGGGTCAATGGGTTGCCGCAGTTTGGAACTTTGTCGGGGCCTCCGCATAACTACGAAGGTCGGCGTTGGGGTGTGATTAAGGGGTCAATGCCAATTTGCGGCCCGACGAGACCGCATGAGTGCGATGGATTCCAGCTTCGACGAGCCCGATTACGACTATGCCGCGTCCATTGCCGGACGGGCGATGCGGAGCATGGCCGAACAGCGGATTGCGCCGACCCCGGCCAATTTTGCCGTCTGGTTCCTGTATTTCGGGGACGGCCATGAGGATCTGCGCAACGCGATCGATCTTCTGATCGACCACAATCGTCCTTTCGACGCCCGAACCAATCAGGACCTGTTCAAGACCTATGTCGCGCCCCAGGTGAGTGCCGCCGTGGTCGACACGTCCGAGCGGCTGCAGGCGCTCATGGGGGCCGCGAAGGAGTTTCTGGCGACCGCGATCGCCGACAATCATTCGCAGATGCAGGTCATCAGCGAGGTGGCGGACCAGGGCAAGGCCGGCGTCGATCCGAAGGCGCTGGTTGCCCAGCTCATGAACGAGCTGGCGCGGGCCGCCACACGGGCGACACGGCTGGAAGCCGGCTTTGCGGAAAAGACCCGCGAGCTCGACGTGATCCGCGATTCGCTATCGAGGTCCGAGGAGCGCGCCCGGACCGACACGCTGACCGGCCTCGCAAACCGGCGGGCGCTCGACGAATTCCTGCGCAAGGCGCAGGCGACTGCCGCGTGGGGCGAGCCGCTCAGCGTGCTGATGCTCGACATCGACCACTTCAAGACTTTCAACGACAATTTCGGCCACGGCGTCGGCGACCAGGTGCTGCGCCTGATGGCGAAGGTGCTGCGCGAAAAGGTTCGCGAGCAGGACCTGCCGGCCCGCTATGGCGGCGAGGAGCTGATCGCGGTGCTGCCGGATGCCGATCTCGCCACCTGTGCCGAGATCGCCGAGCGGATCAGGCACGCGCTCGCCGAGTGCACGATCACCCGCCGCTCCACCGGCGAGGTTCTGCCCAGCATCAGCGTGTCGATCGGCGTGGCGCAGTACCGGGCCGGCGAAGCGATCACCGATCTCGTCGAGCGCTGCGATCGCGCACTCTATCTCGCCAAGAGCAGCGGCCGCAATCGCGTGGTGACGGAGACCGAGCTCGATCGCGCCGGGGCTGCGGGATAGCCTGTTGAGGGGTGGAGACGACGACGTTGGTCTTGGCTGACGATCAGCCCGCCATCATCATTTCGGTGGCGCCGGTCTCGATCGCCTGCACGCCGTGCTCGACGACATTGTTGCGGCCGCGGTGTTTTGCGGCGTAGAGCGCGGCGTCGGCGGCTTCGATCAGGTCGCCGGGACGCAAGGCCTCGTTCGGCTTCGTCGCGGCAACGCCGATCGAGACGGTGACGATCATGTGGGCTGAGGTGATGTGCGGCAGGCACAGCTTCAGCACGGCCGCGCGGGCCAGCTCGCCGATTTCCACGGCGCGGTTCACATCGGTGTTCGGCAGCAGCAGGCAGAATTCCTCGCCGCCATAGCGCGCCGCAAAGCCCATCGTGTCGGCGGCGATGCCGGACAGCGACTCGCCGAGCCTGGTCAGGCAGGAATCGCCCTCGAGATGGCCATAGGTGTCGTTGAACAGCTTGAAATGGTCGACGTCGATCATCAGCAGCGCGAGGTCGCTGCCATATTGCTGCGCGCGCATCCACTCGAAGTCGAGCCGGCTCTGGAAGCCGCGACGGTTGGCGAGCCCCGACAGCATGTCGATCGAGGCCATCACCGTCAGCCGGTCGTTGCTCGCGATCAGCTCGCGCTCGCGCTGGCTCAGCTGCGCCGCCATCGCGTTGAACGCGCGGGCGAGCGGCACGAACTCGGCCGGCAGGCGATTGCGCGCCGCGCGGGCCGACAGATCGCCCTCGCCGAGACGCTTGGCCATGTCGACGAGCATCTCGATCGGCTTGATGACGAGCTTTTCGGCGGCGATCAGCGCGCCGAGCAGGACGAACACGACGACGAAAGCGAGCTGGAGATAGGCGGTGCGGATGTCGCGGTTGACCGCCGCGGACACCTTGTCCTCGTCGATGCTGGCGATCAGGCGGGCGTTGGTGCCGGAGATCCGGATGTAGCTGACCGCGCGGCGCGAGCCGTCGGCGGCGAGGAAAGACAGTGAGCCTTCATCCTGGTCGGAACGAAGGGCCCTGTCGGCGATGGCCGACATCAGCGGCATGTTGTCGAGCGGACGGCCGACTGCGCTGTGCTGATCGGCCGGAGCGGCCAGCACGGTGCCTGCGCTGTCCACCAGCACGGCGGTGATGCCGGCGCGGCCGCCAAGATTGCTCATGACCTTCGACATCCAGTCGAGATTGACCGTGGCAAGGACGACGGCATCGGAGACGCCGCTGAAGGCGGACACCGGATAAACTGCCATCACCGTCGGCGTCGCTATCGGCCGCGACAGGATGAAATCGCTCAGCACGAAGCGGCCGCTCGTTTGGGCCTGCTGAAAGTAGGGCCGGTCGCTCAGGTCGAGGCCGACATACATGTTGTTCGTCGCGCACTGGATGCGCCCGTCTACGCCCGCGATCAAAAGCGTGCGGATCCAGGGCAGGTTCGACGGCAGGCTCGCGCGCAGCACGTCGCAGCTCTTGCTGACGCCGCCGGCAGAGGCGCGAATAAAGGCCTCCGATTTCAGGATGGTCTCGACCGACGAGATCACCTCGCGCTGCGCATCGGCGCTATGTCGCGCCACGGTGGTGAATTCAACCGTGGCCTGCGCGATCTGCCGGGTGCGGGTGTCTTCGAGCGAACGGATGCGCTCGAGCATCAAGGGCGCCACCAGAATCACCGCGAGCAATGCAAGCCGCGCCCGGATTCCGAGAACCTGCTTGAGTTTCGCTCGTTTGCGGTTGAGACTGATTCTTGCCATCTTCGCTACCCACCCCGTTGGCCAAGGTAAAGCGAAGGGTTCAAAAACTCTTTCTTGAACTCGGTAAAATTGGACTTACCTCGGTCAGGATCACAGCCAAGCGACGTCATGACAGAAGCCAACGCCGCGCCGGTAACCGGCCATTCACCAAACGCGCTCGCCGCGGTCGAAGCCGAAATCGCCCGCGCCTGCAAGGATGCGCGACGCGATCGCGCCTCCGTGACGCTGATCGCGGTGTCCAAGACTTTCGCCGCAGATGCAATTACCCCGGTTATCGACGCCGGACAGCGCGTATTCGGCGAGAATCGGGTGCAGGAGGCCAAAGGCAAGTGGCCTGCGTTAACGTCTGTTTACTCGGGCATCGCGCTGCATCTGATCGGACCGCTGCAATCCAACAAGGCGAAAGAGGCGGTCGCGCTGTTCGACGCGATCCATTCGGTCGACCGTCCGAGCATTTGCCAGGCGTTAGCCAAGGAAATCGAATCCCAGAACAAGCACCCGCAACTCTTCGTCCAGATCAACACCGGCGAGGAGCCGCAGAAGGCCGGCATCGCGCCCGGCGAGGCCGACGCCTTCCTCGCCAGCTGCCGCGACACCTATGGGCTGACGATCTCCGGATTGATGTGCATCCCGCCGGTCGACGAGCCGCCGGCGGCGCATTTCGCGCTGACCGCCAAGATCGCCGCGCGCAACGGCTTGACGAATCTCTCGATGGGCATGAGCGCGGATTTCGTCAATGCCATCATGCTGGGTGCCACACATGTGCGCGTGGGGAGTGCGATCTTCGGGCACAGGTGATTGCTGTCGTCCCTGCGAACGCAGGGACCCATACCGCGTGATCTTTGTTTGGTGGGCGGTCTTCGTACCGGCGAAACTCAGGTAACTCCCAATCCTCGCCAAACTTCTCCCCGGGGTTATGGGTCCCTGCGTTCGCAGGGACGACAGCCGAGCATGAGGCTACTTACGCAAACCCCACCGACACTTTCCCCAGCACACCAAAGTCCGCCGCGAAATGATCGCCGGCCTCGATCGGCAGCGGCGGATGGCACGTGCCTGTGGTCACCACCTCCCCCGCCCGCAAGGTCAGTCCAAGCCCGCGCAGCTCATTGGCGAGCCAGGCGAGCGCGGCGCGGGGGTCGCCGAGCACGTTCTTGCCGTGGCCGACACAGCGCTCGCCGCGCAGCGTGATCTGGGGCCGCTCCTCGACGAGATCCATCGCACGCCAGTTCGCAGTCGTCGCCGCGCCCAGCACGAACAGATGCGCGCAGGCATTGTCGGCGATCAGCTGCGCCTCGCCCGCTCCAGCGAAATCGGCAAAGCGCGAATCGGGGATCTCGATCGCAGGATGGAAGGTGTCGACCGCGGCGAGCACCTCATCGACGCTGTAGGGCGTTGCACGTGGCGTCAGATCGCGTCCCATGCGGAAGGCGAATTCAGGTTCGCCGACGCGCATCTCGTTGCCCTTCATCGACGCAGTCCCGCCATCGGCAATCACGGTGTCGGTCATGATGCGACCGGCGAGCGGTCCCGTGACATTGATGTGCTTCTGTCCTGATACGCTCGTGGCCGCGATCTTCCAGCCGAACAATGTCCCGCGCGACAATGTTTCGAGCCCGGCCTGGATGGCGTAGCCCTCCGTGCGGCTCTGTGGCCGCAACCGCGGCTCCAGCGCGTCAAGCTTGGTGCCGTCGCGCCAATGTTGAACGAGCACGCGCGAGGCGGCTGCGATCTGATCCCTGTCGAGCATACGTCCTCACCCGATGATGATTCTTGTTCTTGGTCCCAATCGCCGCAGCAATTGCAGCATCGCAGATTTCGTCATGGAGACGCAGCCCGCGGTCGGGCCGAAATTGTCGCGGGCCAGGTGCAAAAATACCGCGCTGCCGCGGCCGGCGACCCGCGGTCGCGTGTTGTGGTCGATTTCGATGATGAAGTCATAGAGATGGTCGGCACGCTTGAGCCGGTCACCGCCCTGCCCCTCGTCGAGCCGGATTCCCTGGTTGTAATGGCGATCCCTGGGGTCCTCGCACCAGGCGTCCTCTCCGGTGATGATCCGGGCCGGCAGGAAGCTCTGCGGACGGCTGTGTCGGTCGCCCCGCCACCACAAGCGCTTGGGACGGAAGCTGCCCCTGGGGGTGCCGCCGTCGCCCTCGCGCTTGTTGGCCAGGATGCCGCCCCGCCCCAGCGCAACCGGTATGGTCAGCGATCCCGCCGTCAGCCAGCCTCGGCGCGGATTCCCGGCCGCAGGCTTAACGCGGATCGCAGAGAGCGGTCCGGCGCTTCGATTCTTGGTGTAACCAACTGAAGCTGCTTTATTTTTCATGTGAACGTGCAATGTCGAATTCATTACAGGACATTCATCAAACCGGCCTGCTATTCTGAGTTAGAGTGCTTCCGGCTTGTGAATCGGTAACAGCCCACTACTTCAACACGAACAACAATAATAACGGCGACCCCTAAACTTCCCCTCACGGCTGGGTGCAGCATGGATGCGCGCCGAGCCGGACCCCAAAAGGATGACCCCCTATGGCCAATGCCCGCAAGATCCTGATCGTGGATGACGATACCGATCTGCGCGACACGTTGGTGGAGCAATTATCGCTACACGAAGAATTCGAAGCCTCCGCCGTCGATACCGGCGCCAAGGGCGCGAGCGCCGCCAAGGCCAATGCCCCCGATCTCGTGCTGATGGATGTCGGCCTGCCCGACACCGACGGCCGCGAGGTGGTCCGCTCCTTGCGCAAGGGCGGCTTCAAGGCCCCGATCATCATGCTGACCGGGCACGACACCGATTCCGATACGATTTTGGGGCTCGAATCCGGCGCCAACGACTATGTGGCAAAGCCCTTTCGTTTCGCCGTCCTGCTGGCCCGCATCCGCGCCCAGCTGCGCCAGCACGAGGCCAGCGAGGACGCGGTGTTCTCGGTCGGCCCCTACTCCTTCCGGCCCGGCTCCAAGATGCTCACCGCCGCCAATGCGCGCAAGGTGCGGCTGACGGAGAAGGAGACCGCCATCCTCCGCTTCCTCTACCGCGCCGGCCAGATGCCGGTTTCGCGCGAGACCCTGCTCCAGGAGGTCTGGGGTTATAATTCCGGCGTCACCACCCACACGCTGGAAACCCACATCTACCGCCTCCGCCAGAAGATCGAGAAGGATGCCGCCAACCCGGAAATCCTGGTCACGGAAGCCGGTGGCTACAAGCTGGTGCCGTGATACGCTCGAAGGGCGTGCGAATCGTTTTAGATCGCATGCCTTTGAGCCTCGGATCTGAATGTCAATTGACGACGACGTAGCGCTTCTCGAGCGTGTCCCGACATTGCGCCTGTTGGGAGACGCCTCGTTGCGCATGCTGGCGATCGGCTCCGAGCAGCGTAACTTCGTCCGCGGCGATACCCTGTTCAATCTCGGCGACGACGCCGATGCCGGCTTCGTGGTCCAGCGCGGCGCCTTCCGGGTCGATGACGGCGCCGGCGCCGAGATGATCGCCGGTCCCGGCGCGCTGATCGGCGAGCTCGCGCTGGTGGTGCCGATGAAGCGGCCGTCGAGCGCGATCGCGCTGGAGCACTCCTCCGTCATCCGCGTCGCACGCAGCCTGTTTCAGCGCGTGCTCGAAAGCGATCCGGCCGCGGCGGTTCGCCTGCGCGATGAGTTCGCGGTCCGCTCGAGCCAGATTGCCAGCGATATCCTGATGGCGGGTGCGAAGCTGACGTCGTAGCTTCCCGTCATTCCGGGCGCGCGACTTCGTCGCCCTGGAATGACAGACGCTACACCTCCAGCGTCACCGTGACAGGCACGTGGTCCGACGGCCGCTCCCAGCTCCGCGCATCGCGCAGAATCCTGAAATCGCTGACCGCATCCTTCAACGCGCGCGAGACCCAGATGTGATCGAGCCGGCGGCCGCGGTCGCCGACGGTCCAGTCGGCGGAGCGGTAGCTCCACCACGTATAGACTTTTTCCGACATCGGAATCCGCTCGCGTGCGACGTCGACCCATTCGCCGGCGGCCAGCGCGGCCTGCAGCTTTTCGGTTTCGATCGGCGTGTGCGAGACCACCTTCAGAAGCTGCTTGTGCGACCACACGTCGTTCTCGTGTGGGGCGACGTTGAGATCGCCGACCAGGATGTGGCGATCCTCGCCGCGCGGATGCAGCGGCTCGCACGCCTTCATCTCGTCGAGGAAGCGAAGCTTGTGGTCGAACTTCTCGTTCAGCGCGGGATCGGGAATGTCGCCGCCGGCGGGGACATAGAAATTATGCACCACCAGCGGCTTTGCGATACTGGCCTTCTCGCCGAACGATACGGAGATGTGACGCGAATCCAGCTTGTCGCAGAAGGTGCGGATATCAGTCGATTCGAACGGAATCTTCGAGACGATGGCGACGCCGTGATAGCCCTTCTGCCCATTCAGCGCGACGTGCTCGTAGCCGAGCCGCTTGAAGCGCTTCAGCGGAAAGGCATCGTCGATGCACTTGGTCTCCTGCAGGCACAGCACGTCCGGCCGCGCGCTCTTGAGGAATTTCGCGACCAGATCGATGCGCAGCCGCACCGAATTGATGTTCCAGGTTGTCAGGGAAAAACGCATGGGAAATGCGTCTTAGCACGGATTAGTGCTGGGAAAATGCTTGTCCACAGCGAGCTCTCGTAGGGTGGGTTAGCCGAAGGCGTAACCCACCACGGTCTTTCACCGCGGTAGCAGAAGTGGTGGGTTACGCTGCGCTAACCAACCCTACGAGACCTATCCCGGCGCCGGGCCGTAATTGGTGAAATCGATCTTGAACATGCCGGGATCGAGCTTCTTGCTCGAGTCCAGATTGTAGACCGCGATCGTGGTGTCGTAGCCCTGCGGATCGGTGACGGTCCACTGCTTCAACTGGCCGTCCTTGGCGCCGAACATCAGCAGGAGGCGGCTGGTGCCGACCAGCGCCTGCTTCTCCTCGATGGTGACGCTGACGAAGACGTCGTCGGCTGAGACGCCAACGACATTGGTGTCCTTCATCAGGTCGATGCGATCCGACAGCAGGAAACGCAGCGGCGTCTGCGACAGCGGATAGACGTCCTGGGTCGCGAGCTTGCGGTCGCGCACCACCAGCGAGGATCCGTCTGCGACGATGTCGATCGGGCTCGGCGCGTCATATTCGAAGCGCACCTTGCCAGGTTTCTGGATGTAGAAATCGCCTTGCGTCTTGCTGCCGTCGGGACCGACCTGGACGAAATTCCCGACCAGCGTCGACAGCGACGACAAATAGGCACTGACCTTGGCCGCCTGCGCCTTCTGGTTGGCATCGAAGGTCTGGAAGATGCTGCTCGGCACGTTGCGGCGCGGATCCGGGATCACCGGATTCGGCGGCGTCTGAGTCGCTCCGGTGACTGCGGGCCCGCCGGCGGACGCTCCGCCGTCGCGGCCCTTCGGTGCGGGTTTCGGCACCGGGACGTTCTGCGCGAACGAGGACGCCGTCACCATCGCAGCGGTGACGAGAAGCACGCCGGCCACGCGCGCGCCTCGCGCAGCGATGGTGGCAGCGAATCGAATGTCCGGATGTCTGATCAACGCGTCGTCCTAACGTGGCTGGGCGTCTTTTAGCGTGATTTCGGGCAAAAGCAGATAACGATTTCGCGTGAAATGATGTCTGGAGGCGGCTGCCTCACATATGGCTGTCTTCTTCCTCGACCAGAATCTCGCGCTTGCCGGCGTGGTTGGCGGGTCCGACGATGCCTTCCAGTTCCATGCGCTCCATCAAGGATGCGGCGCGGTTATAGCCGATCTGCAGGCGCCGCTGGATGTAGCTGGTCGAGGCCTTGCGGTCGCGTTTGACGATCGCAACGGCCTGCTGGAAGAGGTCGCCGCCGCCATCGCCACCCATGCCGGTGGCGTCGAACACCGCGCCGTCCTCGTCCTCGGTGGGCTCTTCGGCCGTGACGGCCTCGAGATATTCCGGCTGGCCCTGCGTCTTGAGGTGACGCACCACCTTCTCGACTTCCTCGTCGGAGGCGAAAGGTCCGTGCACGCGGCTGATGCGGCCGCCGCCCGCCATGTAGAGCATGTCGCCCTGGCCGAGCAGCTGCTCGGCGCCCATCTCGCCCAAAATGGTGCGGCTGTCGATCTTGGACGTCACCTGGAAAGCGATGCGGGTCGGGAAGTTCGCCTTGATGGTGCCGGTGATGACGTCGACCGACGGACGCTGCGTCGCGAGGATCACGTGCAGGCCGGCGGCGCGCGCCATCTGCGCGAGGCGCTGCACCGCGCCTTCGATGTCCTTGCCGGCGACCATCATCAGGTCGGCCATTTCGTCGACGATGATGACGATGTAGGGCAGCGGGTCGAGCGAGAGCTTCTCTTCCTCGTAGATCGCCTTGCCGGTCTCCTTGTCGAAGCCGGTATGCACGGTGCGCGTCGGCTCTTCGCCCTTGGCCTTCAATTCGAGCAGGCGCGTGTTGTAGCCGTCGATGTTGCGCACACCGAGCTTGGCCATGTTCTTGTAGCGCTCTTCCATCTCGCGCACGGCCCATTTCAGCGCGACCACCGCCTTCTTCGGGTCGGTCACGACGGGCGTGAGCAGATGGGGAATGCCGTCATAGACGGAGAGTTCGAGCATCTTCGGATCGACCATGATCAGGCGGCACTGGTCCGGGCGCAGCCGGTAGACCAGGCTGAGGATCATGGTGTTGATGGCGACCGATTTGCCGGAGCCGGTGGTGCCGGCGATCAGCATGTGCGGCGTGCGCGCGAGGTCGATGATCACAGGATCGCCGCCGATGGTCTTGCCGAGGCAGAGCGGCAGCTTCGCCACCGTTTCGGTGGCTTCCTTGGCGATCAGCAGCTCGCGCAAATAGACCTTTTCGCGATGCGCGTTCGGCAGCTCGATGCCGATGGCGTTGCGGCCGGGCACCACGGCGACGCGCGCCGACAGCGCACTCATCGACCGCGCGATGTCGTCGGCGAGTCCGATCACGCGCGACGATTTGATGCCGGGCGCCGGCTCCAGCTCGTACAGCGTGACCACGGGGCCCGGATTGGCTTTGACGATTTCGCCGCGCACGCCAAAGTCCTGGAGCACGCCTTCGAGTGAACGGGAATTGGCTTCCAGCTCGGCCTTGCTGAGCGGCTGGCGATCGCCGGCCTTTGGCGCGGCCAGCACGGAGACGGACGGAAGCTCGAACTTGTCGGAGGATTTCTTGGCAGCAGCCTTCGGGGCAGCCTTCTTGCGCGGGGCGCGCGCGGCGGGCTCCTCCTCTTCCTCCTCGTCTTCTTCCTCTTCCTCGTGCTGATCCTCGTCGTCCTCGTCCTCGGACTGCGGCGAGATCGAGGGCGCGGCGCGGCCGCCGCCCAGATTCGGCTCTTGGCGGCTGAACGCCACGGCCTTGGTCTTCGGGCCGCTCGAGACCAGCGAGCGGTAAGCGGCACCACAGAGCCAGATCAGCCGCGCCTTCGTGCTCATCAGTGCATGGAACAGCCAGCCCAGCGACACAGAGCCCCGATCGTTCTCCTCGTCCTCGTCGAGCGGCTTGTCGTCGTCCTCGATCTCCGAGAGCTCGTCGTCGTGCTCGCGGGCGCCAAGACCGCATGCGATCAGGAAGGTCGCGGCCATCGCGGCAAACAGGATCGTGCCCAGCACCACGCGATAGATCGTGCCGGCCGGCCCGAAAATCACTGCGGGCGCGCGCACGAGCGCATCGCCGACCACGCCGCCGAGGCCGGTCGGCAGCGGCCATGCGCCGCCATGCGGCCAGCAGCTGACGAAGCCTGCCGCGATCACCGTGCAGAGAATCCAGGAGCCGAGCCGCAGCGCCTCGCGGTCGAATGCGCGGTGGGTCATCATGCGCCAGCCCCAGACCGCGACGGTCAGAACCAGCATGATGGCGCCGAGCCCGAGGATCTGCATCGC
Source organism: Bradyrhizobium ottawaense (assembly GCF_002278135.3). Lineage (NCBI taxonomy): Bacteria > Pseudomonadati > Pseudomonadota > Alphaproteobacteria > Hyphomicrobiales > Nitrobacteraceae > Bradyrhizobium > Bradyrhizobium ottawaense. The sequence continues at coordinate 258,261 of NZ_CP029425.2, forward strand.
AAGGTCGGCGCCGATCGCGCCGGCATAACCGAGAATGTTGCGGATCGGCCTTGAGGTCGCGTGGCTCAGGCTGGGGTCCTGCACCGACCAGGTCATCAGCGCTGCCGAGGCAACGCCCGACAACGCGATCAGGCCGAAGCCGGTGAGCTCGCGCACGCGCCGAGCCAGCCCCTCGCGGATCGAGGGCGGCAGATGGCCGACCAGTGGAATGACACGTTCGATTGTCGACATGCTCATGGGCCCCACCTAACCCAGAGTCTCGACCAGCCGGTGCAACGCCTGCGCCGTGGTCTCGCCATCCTGCACCAGCGCCAGGCGAATGTAGCCTGCGCCGGGATTGAAGCCGTCGGGCTGCTGCCGCGCCAAAAAGCTGCCGGGCACCACGCGCACGCCTGCTTCCTTGAACAATTTCAGACACACCGACACGTCGTCACCGATCTCGGACGTGTTGAGCCAGACGCAAAAGCCGGCGTCGGGCCGTCGGTAGCCGTAGCGGTTACCGATGATCTGGTCGGCGAGATCGAACTTGATCCGGTAGAGCCTGCGGTTCTCCTCGACATGCGCCTCGTCGCCATAGGCAAAGGTCGCGACGTGCTGGAGCGGCACCGGCACCTGCGGCGCGGCGATGTTGCGCAGCTCCAGGAACATGCCGATGAACTTCTTGTCGCCGGCGGCGAAGCCGACGCGCAGGCCCGGAAGATTTGAGCGCTTCGACAACGACTGGAACGCAGCCACGCGGGTGAAATCGGGGCCGGCGCATTCGAGCGCACTGCCCGGTGCTTCGCGGGTGTAGATCTCCGAATAGCACTCGTCGCTGAGGATCATGAAGCCATAGCGATCGGCGAGGCTCTTCAGCCGCGTGAAGTAGTCACGCGAGGCGACCGAGCCCTGCGGATTGGCGGGCGAGGCCAGATAGAACGCCACCGTGCGTGCCAGCGTCGCCTCGTCGATGGCGTCGAGGTCAGGCAGGAAGCCGTTCTCGACGGTGGTCGGCAGATAGACCGGCTCGCAAGCTGCGGCACCCGCGCCGGCGCCATAGACCGGATAGAACGGATTCGGCATCAGGATCGCCGGTTTGCCGGGGCGCGGGCCGACATAGCGGACGGCCGCGATCGCGGCGAGGAACAGCCCTTCGCGGCTGCCATTGAGGACGAGAATCTCGCCCTTGGGGTCGAGCGGCCGCGGCAGCTTGAAGCGCGACGATAGCCAGCTGCTCGCGGCTTGGCGGAACGGCTCGGTGCCCTGGTTCATCGGGTAGCGGCCGAAATCGGCGATATGCTTGGCCAGCACCGGGCCGACGAAGTCAGGCACCGGATGCTGGGGCTCGCCGACCGCGAGCGAAATCAAGGGCTTGCCGGGTTGATGCGGCGCCAGCAGCTCGTTGAGCCGGACGAAGGGCGAGCGTTCGGTGTCTAGGCTTCCACCTTCCAGCGGCGCACGGGATGAAGCGGTCATGACCATTCTGGGCGCCAGCACTCTTGGAACAGCCGGTCGCGCGAAGGCACCGGCGGGAAGCGGTTCAGTTCACCATAGATAGGGCGAGGTTAAGACGCGATTAACCATCGGCCGCCGCCTCCGTCCAGAGCAGGAATAATGAGGCCGGATAACAACGGGATGCGAGGCCGCTCGGGGGGCGCGTGGCCGGGCTTGTCCCGGCCATCCACGGTCTGTTTGCTGCCGCGTCGAAGAACGTGGATGCCCGAGCCAAGCCCGGCCATGACGAGCTTCGCAAGTCGGGCGCCTCAATGCCCCGGAAGCTTCTCGAACGTTGCCATCCCCGCCGGGATCGCATGAAACTCCTGCATGTCGCAGGTGTAGATCGCCATCTGCGGCTGGAATTGCTTTGGCTCGTCCAGCGTGCCGACCTTCAGGATCGCGGCTGGCAGCCCGGGAGCCCTGGTCACCAGATGCGTGCCGCATTCGGCGCAGAATTCGCGCGTGACGGCGCGTTCGAGATCCTTGCGCGTGAACTGCTTGGGCTGCCCCAGGATGTAGCTGAAGCCGGCCACCGGCATCGCGATGAAGGTGTTGGGCGCGCCGCCCGAGATGTACTGGCACTCGCGGCAATGGCACTGGGCCTGCATCATCGGATCACCTTCGGCCACGTAGCGCACTTCGCCGCAATAGCATCCGCCTTCCAAACGCATGACGACCTCCCCGATTATTGTTTCTTGTGGTCGATATTTCTGCGCCGCCGGTGCGGAATGGCAATCCTTTTCTTCGCTGCGAAATCAAAGCACCCCGCCCAAAAAGAAAGGGGCTCCAACTTGCGCTGGAGCCCCTCAACGGTCAGGGCATTGCCGGGTATGTGCCCGAACCGTAGTTCTGAGCGCGATCTCCGGGGAGACCGCGCCCGGGAGGAGACTTACATGTTGTAGGCGCGCTCGGTGTGCTCGGTGATGTCGAGGCCTTCACGCTCGCTCTCGACGTTGGTCCGCAGGCCAACGATCACGTCGACGACCTTGTAGAGGATCGCCGAGCCGATGCCCGACCACACCAGCGTGGTGCCAACGCCCCAGAGCTGGGCGATCATCTGCGCCGCGAAGTCGTAGTCGCCGACCTTCGGCGGGATCGCGGTGTAGTCCATGACGCCAGCGCCACCGAGGGCGGGGTTGACGAGAATGCCGGTGCCGATGGCGCCGACGATGCCGCCGACGCAGTGCACGCCGAACACGTCGAGGCTGTCATCGTAGCCGAGCGCGTTCTTCACGACGGTGCAGAAGAACAGGCAGACTACGCCGACGATGAGGCCGAGGACGATCGCGCCCATGACGCCGGAGTAGCCGGCCGCAGGGGTGACCGCCACGAGGCCCGCGACCGCGCCGGAGATGACGCCGAGCACCGACGGGTGACCCTTGATGATCCACTCCGCGAACATCCACGACAGCGCGGCGGCTGCGGTGGCGACGAAGGAGTTGGTCATGGCGAGCGCAGCGCCGCCGTTGGCTTCCAGGTTGGAGCCGGCGTTGAAGCCGAACCAGCCGACCCAGAGCAGCGAGGCGCCGATCATCGACATGGTCAGCGAGTGCGGGGCCATCAGCTCCTTGCCGTAGCCGACGCGCTTGCCGATCAGGAGAGCGCCGATGAGGCCTGCGATGCCGGCGTTGATGTGCACCACGGTGCCGCCCGCGAAGTCTATCGCGCCCTTCTTGAAGATCCAGCCGGCGTCGGCGTTGAGCTCGTCGAGCTTGGCCTGCGCCGCGGTCTTCGCGGCCGCATCAGTGGCAGCAGCGAGCGCCTTGGCCGCATCCTGGATCAGGTCCGGACCCTGCCAGTACCAGACCATGTGCGCGATCGGGAAATAGATCAGCGTGACCCAGAGCGGGATGAACAGGGCGATCGCCGAGAACTTCATGCGCTCGGCGAAGGCGCCGACGATGAGGGCGGGCGTGATCGCCGCGAAGGTCATCTGGAAGCACACATAGATGAGCTCCGAGATGTTGGCGTCGACCGAGAAGGTCGCGGCCTTCGTATCGGTGGTGACGCCCATCATGAAGGCCTTGGAGAAGCCGCCGATGAAGTCGGAACCGCCGGTGAAGGTGAGGCTGTAGCCGTACACGGCCCAGATCACGGTGACGACGCAGACGGTGTAGAACACCTGCATCAGGACGGAGAGCATGTTCTTGGAGCGGACGAGACCGCCGTAGAACAGCGCGAGGCCGGGGATCGTCATCAACAGCACCAGCACTGTCGATGTCAGCATCCAGGCGTTGTCTCCCTTGTTGACCGTTGGCTCGGCGTAGGCTGCGGTCGCAGCGAACAGGCCGACTGCGAGAGCCGCCAATCCCGCGCCATAGGGACGCTTGAACGTCATATTATTCACTCCTGATTGGATAAAGGTTGAGCGCGAAATCAAAGGGCCGCGGCATCGGCCTCGCCGGTGCGGATGCGCACCGCGTGGTCGAGGTTGATGACGAAGATCTTGCCGTCGCCGATCTGTCCGGTTTTCGCGGCGGACGTGATGGCGTCGATGGTCTTGTCGACCTGGTCGGAGGCGACAGCGACCTCGATCTTGATCTTGGGCAGGAAGCTCACGGCATATTCGGCGCCGCGATAGATTTCCGTATGGCCCTTCTGGCGGCCATATCCCTTGACTTCCGTCACCGTGAGACCGTGAACGCCGATGGCGGTCAGGGCGTCACGGACTTCTTCCAGCTTGAATGGCTTGATAATCGCCATAACAATTTTCATGGGTCCTATCCCCGCTTGGGCCCGGTCCGGACGTGGCCGGGCGTTCTCGACTGGTTCGCCACGAGGGAGAAAGTTCACTACGCGGGCACAGCCTGGACCCGTAGAATCAAATGCCGTGCCAGATCGGGCGCGGTACCTAACGGACTATGAAAACGGGTGTTTTCGCGGTGGACGGGCATTGCTGTGCAGTGCGCTATTCCGTCGCGCCCAAAACGTGGTCAGGCCTGCTCAAAATGCGAGCATGACAGGCTGCCGACACAATATTGCTCATGCGTCGGGCAGCTTAGAGGTAATTACGTAGCGCCGCCGCCTATTGCAGGGCTTCGCCGTGCTGCGAAATATCGAGCCCCTCGAGCTCGTGCTCACGGGATACGCGCAAGGGCACGAACAGGCCGACCAGCTTGAGCAGGATGAAGCTCACGCCAGCCGACCAGACGAAGGTGACGGCGACGCCATAGAACTGGATCAGGAGCTGCTGCGGGTGGCCCTCCAGCAGGCCGGCGGTGCCGCCGATGGCGCTGGTTGCGAACACGCCGGCGAGCAGGGTCCCGGTCAGGCCGCCGATGCCGTGGACGCCGAACACGTCGAGCGAATCGTCATAGTTGAAGCGGTGCTTCAGCCAGGTGCAGGCCCAATAGCAGACCGCACCCGCAATGATGCCGATGACGATGCCGTGCCAGGGCGCCACGAATCCGGAGGCCGGCGTGATGGTGCCGAGCCCGGCCACCGCGCCGGAGATCATACCGAGCACGGAGGGCTTGCGCCGTGTCGACCATTCGATCGCGCCCCAGGTCAGCGCACCGGCGCAGGCGGCAAGATGGGTGGCGATGATCGCCATCACCGCGCGTGAATTGGCCGCGCCCGCCGAGCCGCCGTTGAAGCCGAACCAGCCGACCCACAACAGCCCGGTGCCCATCACCGCGAGCGAAAGATCGAACGGCGAGAGATTTTCGGAGCCGTAGCCGTGACGGCGCCCCATCACCTTGGCGGCGACGAGGCCGGCGGTGCCGGCCGACAGATGCACCACGAGGCCGCCGGCGAAATCCAAGACGCCCATGCTGTTGAGGAAGCCGCCGCCCCACACCCAGTGCGCCAGCGGAATGTAAACGAAGATGAACCAGGCGACGGAGAACAGGAGATAGGCGGAGAACCGCATCCGGTCTGCGACCGAGCCCGCGACCAGCGCCACCGTGATGATGGCAAACGTCATCTGGTACAGCATGAACAGTGCTTCCGGAATGGACTTCGCCGCCGGGTTGACGCTGTCCATGGTCATGCCGGCGAGAAACCAGCGGTCGAGCGTGCCGATCCACGGGCCGTCGCCGACGAAGCACAGCGAATAGCCGAACGCGACCCAGAGAATGGAGATGATCGTCACCGCGGCGAGGCTTTGCGCCATGGTGGCGAGCACGTTCTTCTTGCGCACCATGCCGGAATAGAACAGCGCGAGCCCCGGGATCGTCATCATCAGCACCAGCGCGGTGGCGACGATCATCCAGGCGGTGTCAGCGGTGTTGATCTCAGAGGCCGCCGCTTGCGCCGGCGCGGCCATGACCAGCGCAAGTCCGATCGGCGCAGCCATGGCAGCTGCGCGGCGCAAATATCCCGCCATGTCGTTCCCCCAGCATAGAAATACGTCGCACGCTGTGGCGTCGTTGCCCGGCGCGATCGAAGAAGGTGTATCAGGGCGTTTTCGAGCGAAGCGGATACCGGTTCGCGCCAGGAAAACGCGTCAAAACAAAAATCTAGAGCGCGTCGCTGTCGGTTTCGCCGGTACGGATGCGCAGCGCGTGGTCGATCGGCGTGACGAAGATCTTGCCGTCGCCGATCTGCCCGGTGCGCGCGGTCGAGGTGATCACGGCGACCGCCTTGTCGGCGACGTCGGAGGCGACCGCGATCTCGATGCGCAGCTTCGGGAGGAAGTTCACGACATATTCGGCGCCGCGATAGATCTCGGTGTGGCCCTTCTGCCGGCCATAACCCTTCACCTCGGTCACGGTCATGCCGTGGACGCCGATCGCCGTCAGGGCCTGGCGGACCTCATCGAGCTTGAAGGGTTTGATGATCGCGACGACGAGTTTCATGGTCAGGCCTATTCCCCGGGATGCGCCGCGCCGTATGTCCCCGGCGCAGCGTCAATCTGGCATCTTTCCGGGCAAATGGCATAAAAAAGTTGCAGACTGAAGCGGAAAAACGTCTGGCCATGTGAACGGCCGCCTCTGTACAGGGCAGCCGTTCATCCTTCACAATGCATTTTTGGCATGGTGAACCCAAGCGTCCCGGCCGGTACAAACGTATGTTTGAGGGGGACGCTTCATGGCGAGTTGGTTCTACGCATCCGAGGGCAAGCAGCAGGGGCCCTTTCCGGAAGGGCAATTCCGCGATCTCGTCGCCCAGGGCGTCGTGCGCCCGGATACGCTGGTATGGTCCGAGGGCATGGCCGGCTGGCAGAAGGCTGTCGAAATCCCCGGCCTGATCGGCGGCGGCGGTGCGCCCCCGGTGATCCCGGCCGGCGGCCCGCCGATGATGGGCTCCGGTGGCTATGCCGGCGGCGGAGGCGGAGGGTCGCTGTCGGTCGATTTCAGCATTCTCGAGTTCACCTGGCGCACGCTCGTGCTCGTGATCGGCTCGTGCTTCGTGATCCCGGTGCCGTGGCTGTTCGTCTGGTACACGAAATGGATCGTGCCCTGCATCAAGGTTCCCGGACGGCCCAATCTCAGCTTCACCGGCAACGCGATGACGCTGGTGCCCTGGTTCTTCGGCTTCATCGTTTTGGCGATCGCGCTCGGCTTCGTCGGCAGCCAGCTGCTCTCCAATCTGCTGTTCATCGTCCAGATCGTGCTCTACTGGCTGCTGATCAAATGGATGATCGCAAACCTTGCTTCCAACGGGCAGCCGCTCGCTCTCAGCTTTACCGGTTCGGTCTGGGCCTATATCGGCTGGAACCTGCTGTTTGCGATCTCCATCATCACCATCATCGGCTGGGCCTGGGTTGCCGCGGCCCAGATGCGCTGGTTCTGCCGCAGCATCGAAGGCACGCGGCGCGAGATCGTGTTCAAGGGCAGCGGTCTCGACATCCTCTGGCGCGGCATCGTGGCTGCGATCCTGTGCAGCCTGATCATCCCGATTCCGTGGGTGTATCGCTGGATCATGAACTGGTTCGCGTCGCAGACCGAGCTCGCTCCGCGGGGCGCGCAGTCGCGCATGTAACGGCTGCTGGCTTTCGGTAGCGAGCAACCAGGATGTCCAATCGAATCTGGTTTCACGCATCTGAAGGCCAGCAGAAGGGTCCCGTTTCCGGAGGCGCAGTTTCGCGATCTGATCGCGCGGGGAATCGTGCGATCGGATACGCTGGTCTGGGCCGAGGGGATGACCGGCTGGCAGAAGGCCGGCGCGGTCCCCGGTCTCGTGCCCGGCGCATCACCGGCGGTGGCTTCGAGCGGCGACGCGCGAGGCCGGCTGTCGGTGGACCTGCCGCTGTGGCCGTTCCTGGGATGGTGCATCCTGCTGGTGGTCGGCAACGCCGTCGTGGTGCCGGCTCCCTGGATCGCCACCGGCTACTACCGCTGGCTCTTCCCGCGCGTCCACGTTCCGCAGCGGCCGAACATCGGCTTCACCGGACAGGTCGGCGATATCTGGTACGTCTTCGTCGCGCTTGCGCTGGCGGGCTATGTGGGTCTCGTCCACGACCTCTTTCAGCTTGCGACGATTCCGCTCCAGGCCTTCCTGTCCTGGATGGTCATGCGCTGGGTGGTTGCCAATCTCAGCTCGAACGGTCAGCCGATTCCGATGACGTTCGACGGGAGCCCCTGGGCCTTCATCGGCTGGCAGCTCCTGATGTTTCTCGCCATGTTCACGATCATCGGCTGGGCCTGGGTCATGGCCGCATGGATGCGCTGGATTTGCCGAAACATCGCGGGAACGCGGCGCGAGATGATATTCGTCGGCACGGGCCTTCAGCTATTGTGGCGAACCCTCGCATTCGGCTTCGGCTGCCTTCTGATCATTCCGATTCCGTGGCTGCTGCGCTGGTACTTCACGTGGACCATGGCGCAGTTCGAGCTCGTCGAGCGCGCGAGGGCAACGGCTTAGGATTTGCGTTCGCGCACGGAGCCTTCCTGCGCGACGGAGGCGACCAGCGTTCCGTCCGGCTTGAAGATCGAGCCGCGGGTCAGGCCGCGGCCGCCGCGCGCGCTCGGCGAATCCTGTGCGTAGAGCAGCCATTCGTCGGCGCGGAACGGGCGATGAAACCACATCGCATGGTCGAGGCTGGCGGGCATCATGCGCTTGTCGAACAGCGTGCGGCCATAGCGTGCCATGATCGCGTCCAGCAGCGAGAAGTCCGAGGCGTAGGCGAGCGCGCACATGTGCAGCGCTGGATCGTCGGGCAGCTTCGCGGCGGTCTTGATCCAGACGTGAATGCGGCCGTCGTCGATCTTCTGGCCGAAATAACGGCCGAGCTCGACAGGACGCAGCTCGATCGGACGATCGGATTCATAGTAGCGGCGGATGAACTCCGGCATCTCCTTGAACATCGGCTGCTTCGCCACCTCCTCCGCCGTGAGCTTCTCCGGCGGCGGCACGTCGGGCATCTTGTCCTGATGGTCGAACGCACTCTCCTCTTCGGCGTGGAACGACACCATGATCGAGAAGATCGCGTTGCCGTGCTGGATCGCGGTGACGCGGCGGGTCGAATAGCTCTTGCCGTCGCGCAGGCGTTCGACCTGGTAGATGATCGGGATCTGCGGATCGCCCGGCAGGACGAAATAGCAGTGCAGCGAATGCGGCAGCCGGCCCTCGACCGTGCGGCAGGCCGCGACCATCGCCTGCCCGATCACCTGGCCGCCGAACACCCGCTGCCAGCTGGTCTTCGGGCTGTTGCCGCGGAACAGATTCACCTCGAGTTGCTCGAGATCGAGGATCGAAATGAGGTCGATCAGGCTTTTGGACATGGAGTGAGCTTTCTCGCCGTCGTTCCGGGGCGGATGGTCCACAATGGGCCGTTCCGCCCTTGTTTCACCGCACTGTTTCGCCCACCTCAAGTCTGCTAGCAAGACCAGGATTTGATCGGGAATTTGGGTATGTCGGTACAGGGTAGCATTGTCATTGGTGGCGGCGCGTTTGCAGGGCTTGCGCTGGCCCTGGCGCTGCGACAGGGGCTCGGGCCCGAGATTCCCGTCATCGTCGCCGATCCCGCGCTCGCTACCCGGCCAAGCCGCGACCCCCGCGCCACCGCGATTGTGGCCGCCTGCCGCCGCCTGTTCGAGGCGATCGGCGCCTGGGACGACGTCAGGAGCGAAGCGCAGCCGATCCTCGACATGGTCGTCACCGATTCCAAGCTGGAGGATGCCACCCGTCCGGTCTTCCTCAATTTTGCCGGCGATGTCGCGCCGGGCGAGCCCTTCGCGCATATGGTCGAGAACCGCCGCTTGATCGATGCGCTGGTGGTGCGTGCCGAGGCCGAGGGCATCGATCTGCGCGCCACCACGGTCGCATCCTACGATGCGCGCACCGAAGGCATCGACGTGACGCTCGGGGACGGCAGCGCCATCGCGGCCAGCCTGCTGGTTGCCGCCGATGGCGCAAGGTCAAAGCTGCGCGAGCGCGCCGGCATCGCCACCCATGGCTGGGAGTATGACCAATCCGGCATCGTCGTCACGGTCGGCCATGAGCGCGATCACGAGGGCCGCGCCGAAGAGCATTTTTTGCCGGCGGGCCCGTTCGCGATCCTGCCGCTGTCGGGAAAGCGCTCGTCGCTGGTATGGACCGAGCGGCGAGCTGAGGCCGCGCGGATCATTGCTCTCAGCGACGAAGAGTTTCACGCCGAGCTCGAGCAGCGTTTTGGCCTGCATCTCGGCGAAGTGAAGGCGCTCGACAAGCCGCGCGCCTTTCCGCTGTCCTATTTCGTCGCGCGCTCCTTCATCGCCACCCGCCTCGCGCTGGTCGGCGATGCCGCCCATGTCATCCACCCCATTGCGGGCCAGGGCCTCAACATGGGCCTGAAGGATGTCGCGGCGCTGGCCGAGGTCGTGGTCGATGCCGCGCGGCTCGGCATGGATCTCGGCGCCGCCGACGTGCTCGAGCGCTACCAACGCTGGCGCCGTTTCGACACCATGGCGATGGGCGTTGCCACCAACTCGCTGAACTTCCTGTTCTCCAACCAGTCGACGCTGCTGCGCACCGTCCGCGACATCGGCCTCGGCCTCGTCGATCGCGCCCCGCCGCTGAAGAACCTCTTCATCCGCCAGGCCGCGGGATTGACGGGCGAGGTGCCGCGGCTGCTGAAGGGCGAGGCGTTGTAAGGGGCGCTGGCGCTAATCTCCGCTGTCGTCCCGGACAAGCGAAGCGCAGATCCGGGACCCATAACCACAGGGAGTGGTTTGGCGAAGACTCGGAGTTGTCACTTCGCTCCGCAACCGCTCTCTGTGGTTATGGGTCCCCGCGTTCGCGAGGACGACACCGAGTGTGTCGCGCGGTCATCGCGCAACAACGGGCTACCCGACCATCATCAATCGATCTTGCGCGCCTCTTCCGGCAGCATGATCGGGATGCCGTCACGGATCGGATAAGCCAGCTTGGCGCTGCGCGAGATCAGCTCCTGCTTTGCAGAATCGAACTCCAGCGGGCCCTTGGTCAGCGGGCAGACGAGAATTTCCAGCAGTTTGGGATCGACGCTGGCTTCAGGACGTTCGGTGGACGCGTTCATTGGAGTCTCCGGCAATCGGTAGCCTCTAGCACAGAAATCCGCGCCCGCCCATCGCGGCTGCCAAAGCGTTTTCCCGCGCAGTAGGTTACCGGTTGCGCAAAGAAAGCGCGTCAAGATAAGAAATCTACGCGGAGACCATCGTCAAGACCTCGTCGAGCAGGGACTGCAGCCGTGCTGCCGGCACCGGCGCGCCTGACAGGGCGAAGCCGAGGAATGTCCAATACAGGATCTGCGCCCGGGCCTGCGCAGTTGCCGGGGTGAGCCCGCGTTTTTCCAGCAGCCCCTCGATATAGTCGAGCCGGCGGCGGTCGATCGCGCGCACGGCCCCTTGCGCGGCCGCATCGAAGGCCGCCCAATTGCGCACCGCGCGTTCGAGCTCGAGCCGCGCACCGAACGACCTCCGTAGCAGCGCCTTGAGCGGGTCGTCGCCGGCGGCTTCGACGTCGGCGATGATCTGCTCGGCCGCGATCTCGCGCCAGCGCTTCAGCACGGTGGCCTGGAATGCGCCGAGATCGGCGAAATGCCAATAGAAGCTGCCGCGCGACACGCCCATGGATTTTGCCAGCGGATCGGCCTTGAGCGCGGTGAAGCCGCTTTTGGCGAGCGCCTTGAGACCTTCCTTGATCCAGTCGTCGGCGGAGAGCTGTTCGGTCATGTCGGTTCCCGGAGGCAAACCATACACTAGTGTATTGACAAGCCGCAGGCCAGCGCCTATCCCACCATACAGAACTGTATGGAGAGATGATGATGCGTGATCTCCTGCTGCAATGTGCCGGCCTTGCCACCATCGCCGTAGCCCTCATTCATGGCGTCCTCGGCGAGACCAAGGTCTTCGCCCGTGCCCGCATCGAGCCGGAACGGCTCCGCACCCTGATCCGCCTGGTCTGGCAGACTTCGACCGTGGCGTGGATCGGCGGCGGCGTGTTGCTGCTCGCGACTCCCTGGATGGCGTCCGAGTCGGCGCGGCACTGGATCGTCATCACGCTCGCCTGCGTGCTCGGCTTCGCCGCCTTCGCCAATGCCTGGGCCACGCGAGGCCGGCATTTCGGCTGGATGGCGCTCAGCGCCGTCGTGGCGATGACGGTCGCCGGCTACTGAGCGTCGACGAGCGACGCATGGATGCGTCCCGGCGGAGGCGAAAGCGGCATGGGCTTTGCCGTCAGCCAGGGCGTGCGCGGTCGTCTCCGCTGGGCGGACTGGCTGCAGCGCCACTCACCGGGCATGCGAAGTGCGGCCTAGCGCAATTGGCGAAGTCGGCCGTTCATCCCGGCCGTGAGGCGTAAGGCCGCAGCGCCACTGCGAATGCGGGCTGCCTGCGGACAGCACTGATCTTTTGCCGGTCGTTAGAAGAACTCTAAATCCAATTGGCCCCGTACCGGATTGACTTCACCATCACCTTTGCTTCCTTCAGTCCGGCTTCGCGGCTCGCGTAGCGCGCACGACAGAGGAGGAGACGTTCGTGAAGGTCATTCGTGTTGTTGCCATTGCACTGACGGTTGGAATGGGCATGGGGTCGGCCGCCATGGCCGACGGTTTCAAGGATTGCACCAAGCTCGACAAGGCGTCGTGGAAGCCGGCCAGCGAGGCCGAAGCCAAGGCCAAGGCACTCGGCTACGAGGTGCGGCGCTCCAAGATCGAAGGCTCCTGCTATGAGGTCTACGGCGTCAAGGAAGGCAAGCTTTACGAGCTGTTCTACAGCCCCGAAGATCTCAGCCTGAAGCACACGATCGCCAAGTAGACCGCGCGAATTGATCCGCGCAAAACAAGGCTTGAGGATGGTCTTCGCTTGATCGAAGAAGCGATGCCAAAAGCGCGCGGGGGGGCCGACCGGCCCCCCGCGGATCGAACCGCTTCGCGGACGGTCGCGGTCTGGGACCTCCCGCTGCGCCTCTGGCACTGGGCACTCGCGGCTAGCGTTCTGGCCGCGTGGTTCACGCCCACCGTCTATGACCGAACTCACCGCATCGTCGGCTATGCGGTGCTCGGACTTCTCGTCTTTCGCCTGGTCTGGGGCTTCCTGGGAAGCCGCTATTCGCGCTTCCGGATGGTCGGCGTAAGGCTTCGGGCGGCGCCAAGCTATCTCTGGAATCTGCGCCGCGGCATCACCGGCCGCTACATCGGGCTCAATCCCGCCGGCACCTTGATGCTGGTGGCGCTGCTGGCTGCGCTCGCCGTCTCGACGATCACGGGAGCGATGTCGGTCACCACCACCTTCTTCGGCGTCTGGTGGGTCGAAGACACCCACCATTATTCATCGGATGCGGTCATCGTCCTGGTCGTGGTCCACGTCGTGGGCGTGGTGCTGATGGGGCTACTCCAGCGCGAGAGCCTGGTCCGCGCGATGATCACCGGACGCAAGCGCATCCGCGGCCATTCCTAAAAATATCGTTGCCGATCGATGCACGCGTCCTGCAGCCGGCACGGTCGCGGCATGGCCTCAGGCCGTTCGTCAGATCGAGTTGTACGAGTACCGTTAACATGCCGGTAAGCATGCAATCAGGCACGGCACAAAATTAACGTGAATGGCGGTTAGCCGATCCACCATCGATAACTATCGACGATGGAGCGCTGCTGGATGTTCCGCGTTTTCTCCTGCCTTGCGGTCGAGCACGATTGGCGGCTCGTTGTACTCGCTGGTCTGGTCTGCTTCGCTGCAAGTATTGTCGCGGTCAGCATCTTTCATCGTGCGATCGCGACGCGCGCAAGAACGCGGTGGATCTGGATCACGATTGCCGGCGCGGCCATCGGATACGGCATCTGGGCGACGCATTTCGTCGCGATGCTCGCCTACGAGCCGGGCGTTCCAACGGGCTACGGCATCGTGCCGACCGCGTTTTCTCTCGCTGCGGCAATGCTCCTGACCTCGGTCGGTTTCGGCGTTGCAGTCGGCACCTCCGGCCGGTGGCGCGCGATGGCAGGGGGCGTCATCATCGGCGGCGGCATTGCCAGCATGCACTATCTCGGGATGTGGGCACTTGAGGTGCCGGGTCGAGTCGTCTGGTCGGTGGACCTCGTGTTCGTCTCGATCATTTTAGGCATGTGTCTCGGCTGCGCCGCGCTGGCTGTCGCGCTCATGTACCAGGGCTACCGGGGCACCCTTGCGGCGGCAATCCTGCTGACACTCGCGATCGTATCGCATCATTTCACGGCCATGGGGGCGGTGCAGATCACGCCAGATCCAACGCGAGCGACGACGGATAGCCTTTCGCTTTCTCCGGCCCTCCTCGCGCTTGCTATCGCCGGTGTGGCGCTATCCGTGCTGGGAATGAGCCTGGTCGGCGTGCTGGCCGATCGTCGCCTGGCGACCCGGACCGCCAGGTTCGAGGAGATCATCAACCAGCTCTCGGTTGCCCGGCAGCAGCTCGAAGGCTCGCAGAACGAACTGCAGGACCAGAAGCTCAGGCTTGATACGGCCATCAACAACATGGTCGAGGCTCTCTGCATGTTCGATGCGGAGAGGCGACTTGTGGTCTGCAACGAGCGATATGCCCTGCTCTATCGGCTGCCACCAGAGCTGCTGCGAACGGGGACCCCGCACGCCGACATCATCAGGCATCGCGTCGTGACCGGCATTCTCAAGAGCGACACCAGCGAGGGCGCAGCCGAGCAGTTCCTGTCGAAATTGGCCGCGTTGCCGTTCGATGCAGTCTCGAGCAGAATCGACGAGTTCACGGATGGTCGGTTGATCTGCGTGACGCGACAGCCGATGGCCGGCGGCGGGTGGGTGGCCACGCATCTTGATGTCACCGAACAACGCCGGTCCGAGGCCAGGATCGCTCATATGGCGCAACACGATGCGTTGACCGATCTGCCAAATCGCGTGCTGCTCAGGGAGCGGATGGAGCACGCCATTGCGGTTACGCGTAGCGGCGGCGTCGATCTGGCCGTGCTCATGCTCGATCTCGATCGCTTCAAGGAAGTCAACGACACGCTCGGACATCCGGCAGGCGATTCCCTGCTGCGCGCCGTTTCTGCGCGTCTGCGCGAGTGCACCACGGAAACCGCGCTGATCGCTCGACTAGGCGGCGACGAGTTCGCCGTGATCGACTACGTGACCAACCCGGCCGTCGAGGCCGCCACCCTCGCCGAGAACATCAGAAAGGCGCTTTGCGAACCCTTTGATCTCGGCGATCACCGGGTCACGGTGGGCACCAGCATCGGCATTGCCATCGCGCCGCGCGATGGCAGTGATTCCGACGGGCTCATGAAGAGCGCGGATCTCGCCCTCTACTCGGCCAAGAGTGGTGGACGTGGCGCATTCCGCTTCTTCGAGCCGGAACTCGACCAGCTCATGCATGCGCGACGCAACCTGGAGCGCGACATGCGGGATGCGCTTGCTGGCGGCGAATTCGAGCTGCACTACCAGCCATTCGTCAATACCGCGACCGGCGAGATCCGCGGCTTCGAAGCCTTGCTGCGCTGGCACCACCCGCGGCGTGGTCTGGTCTTGCCCGGCGAATTCATACCGCTCGCGGAGGAGGCCGGCTTGATCGTGCCGCTGGGAGAATGGATCTTGAGGACGGCCTGTGCGGAAGCCGCCAAATGGCCTGCCCATCTCAAGATCGCGATCAACCTGTCTCCCGCTCAATTCAGGAGCAAGGAGCTTGTTCCGGTCATTGTCGATGCACTGGCGAGCTCGGAAATTGCGCCACACCGGCTCGAGCTCGAGGTCACCGAGACGGTGATCATGCACGACAGCGAAGCCGTATTCGCAGCACTTGGTCAATTGCGCAAGCTCGGCGTGCGAATCGCCCTGGACGACTTCGGCACCGGCTATTCATCGCTGAGCTTTCTGCAGAGATTCCCGTTCGACAAAATCAAGGTCGACCGCAGCTTCGTCAGCGAACTGTCCAGCGCAAGGGCAGACGCGCACCATCTCGCGCGAGCAGTCGTTCGCTTCGCAGTCAGCCTCGGCAAGACGACGACCGCCGAAGGCGTCGAAACGAAGGAGCAATTGGACGTCCTCCGTGAAGAGGGGTGCGTCGAAACGCAAGGCTACTACTTCGGTCGGCCGATGCCCGCATCCGCCATTGCGAAAATGTTGCGGCGAGGTGCCAAGCGAGGTGACAAGGCAGCCGTCTGCGCTGCGTGAGCACCCGCATCCTCACTGCAGCGGAGGATCGCCGCTGGTGCGCTTCTTGGCGAGGTCCATCTCCGTCACCGCGATCAGAATCTCGGCGCGGGTCTTCAGGTCGGGCGCCTCCAGCATGGCCTGCTTCTCCGCGGGGCCATAGGGCGACATCATCGCCAGCGCGTTGACGAGCGCTTCGTTGGGCGCGCTTTCGACGCCTTCCCAGTCGACCTTGAGATTGTTGGCCTTCAAAAAGTCTGCCAGCACGGCCAGCAGCGCCTCGCGGTCGACCTCGTCCTCGCCCATGCGCGCGGTGAAGTCGTCGACGAAGGCGAAGAAATCCACCTTGCACTGCCGGTAGGCGGTGAGCACCTCGAGCTCCTCGACCACCTTGAAGCGCGAGACGCCGGTGAGCTCGAGGATGTAGCGGCCATCGCCGGATTCGGCGAGCTGGGTGATGCGGCCGACGCAGCCGACGCGGAACAGCGTCGGCTTGTCGGAATTCTTCGGCGAGTGCGCGACATCAGGCTGGATCATGCCGATCAGGCGATGTCCGTCGCGGAAGGAATCGTCGACCATCGACAGGTAGCGCGGCTCGAAGATGTTGAGCGGCATCTGGCCGCGGGGCAGCAGCAGCGCGCCCGGCAGCGGAAACACCGGAATGATCTCCGGGAGGTCGGCGGGTCCGCGATATTCGATGTTGATCGGCATCTGGTCCCGGTCCCCGCTGACTTGGTCAACCGCGCCTACGAAAACAGGATCGTCGACAAGCGCTTGCGTCCCTCGACGGTTGCATCATCCGTGCCGCCCCAGGCTTCGAAGAACTGCACCAGCTGCTTGCGGGCGCCGTCGTCGTTCCATTTGCGGTCGCGCTTGACGATCGCGAGCAGCTGCTCGGTAGCGGCCGCACGGTTGCCTTGCGCGTTGAGCGCGGTCGCGAGGTCGAATCGGGCCTGATGATCGAGCGGGTTTGCGGCGACTTTCTGTTCCAGCTCGGCGACCGGTCCGAGCGATTGCGCCTGCTCGGCGAGATCAATCGCGGCCTGCACGGCCTTTACCGCGGGGTCGTTGCGCTTGGATTCCGGCACCATGGCGAGCGTCTGCTTGGCCTGCTCCATCGCGCCGGAGACGGCATAGCATTTTGCGAGGCCCGCGAGCGCCGCGATGTTGGTGGCATCATGCTGGAGCACCTCGGCGTAGATCTGCGCCGCCGCAGCCGCATCGCCCTCGGCGAGCACGGCTTCAGCCTCATGCAGGATCTCGGCGATATTGGGCTCGCCCGGCGCGGTCACGCCTTTTGTCAGCTTTTCGATGAAGGCGTTGAGCTGGCTCTCGGGCACCGCGCCCATGAAGCCGTCGGCGGGCTGGCCGTTGACGAAGGCGATCACGGCCGGGATCGACTGGATGCCCATCTGGCCCGGGATCGCCGGGTGCTGGTCGATGTTCATCTTGACCAGCTTGACCTTGCCCTTGGCCGCCTTGACCGCCTTTTCGAGCAGAGGGGTGAGTTGCTTGCAGGGGCCGCACCACTCCGCCCAGAAATCGATCAGCACCGGCTGGCGCTTCGATTCCTCGATGACGTCCTTCACGAAGGTCTGGGTGGTGGTGTCCTTGATCAGATCGGCCGCAGCCGGGCCCGCCGCTCCGTTACCCTGGTCGATGATCGTCACGGGATCCCCTCGTCTATGTCCGGAATGGCGGGTCTTTAGCACGCCGCCACACCTTATGCTCGCTGTCGGCTCCTAAATTGGGCCGCGACGGCCGAATTTCAATCCATTGCGGCCGATTCGCCGGTTCCGGGGCACTTTCGGGCCATTTCGCCGCATTCAGGCTCCATATGGGGCCCCAAGAACCGAATCTAGATCGCCGGTAGCTGTTGCATTCCCCTCCCGGTTTTGGCATAGGACAGCCGTTGCCGGCGCGTCACGCGACCGACACAGGATGCGGGTGTAGCTCAGTGGTAGAGCACGACCTTGCCAAGGTCGGGGTCGAGGGTTCGAGCCCCTTCGCCCGCTCCAGTTTTTCCCAAAGCATCCAGCCGATCCGGACGGAAACGTGGTTCGCCGCGCCGCTGGCGGCTGTCCCGGGTTCGCAATGACAATTCTGGTCACCGGCAGCGCAGGCCACCTCGGGGAAGCCATCCTCCGGACCCTCCGGGCTCGCGGTTCCCCGGTGCGCGGGATCGATCTGAAGCCATCCTTCACCGACGCGGTCGGCTCGATTGTCGATCCCGGCTTCGTGCGCAGCCAGATGGACGGCGTCACCGCCGTCATCCACACCGCGACGCTGCACAAGCCGCATGTGGGGACCCACAGCAAACGAGACTTTGTCGACACCAACGTCACCGGCACGCTCAACCTGCTAGAGGCGGCGGCGAGCGCCGGCGTGCGCAGCTTCGTCTTCACCAGCACCACCAGCGCGTTCGGCTCGCAGCTCCGCTCCGGGGCGGGACAGGCGGCGGTCTGGGTCACCGAGGATCTGCCGCCGGTGCCGAAGAACATCTACGGCACCACAAAACTGATGGCGGAGACCCTGTGCGAGCTGTTCTATCGCGAGCGC
The DNA here is from genome assembly GCF_002278135.3 of Bradyrhizobium ottawaense. Lineage (NCBI taxonomy): Bacteria > Pseudomonadati > Pseudomonadota > Alphaproteobacteria > Hyphomicrobiales > Nitrobacteraceae > Bradyrhizobium > Bradyrhizobium ottawaense. The sequence continues at coordinate 276,788 of NZ_CP029425.2, forward strand.
GCTCTGCCGGTCGTCGTCTTGCGGACCTCGCGCTTCTTTCCGGAAGATGATGACGATCCGGCGATGCGCTCGGCCTACACGCTGGAGAACGCGCAGGCCAACGAGCTGCTCTATCGCCGGCTGGACATCACGGACGCCGTGAGCGCGCATCTGCTCGCCGCCGAACGCGCCCCGAAGATCGGTTTCGCCCGCTACATCGTCTCCGCCACCAGCCCGTTCGAGCCGCGCCATCTCGCCGCGCTTGCGCGCGATGCGGCCGGTGTCGTGCGCGAGCTCTATCCGGATTGCGCGCAGCTGTATGCGGCGCGAGGCTGGAACCTCCTCCCCGAGATCGACCGCGTCTATGTCAACGAGCGCGCGCGGCGTGAGCTCGGCTGGCGGCCGGAATTCGACTTCGCGCATGTGTTGAGCTGCCTTCGCGAGGGTCGCGATTTTCGCAGTGCGCTGGCGCGCGAGGTCGGCGCGAAAGGCTATCATGATTCGGTGTTCGACGACGGGCCTTACCCTGTCGCCCCCTGAGCGCCGCGTTCGTCATTTTGCTCGATGCATCAAATGCCTGTCCGGCGTCACCGCGTGCAACCCGGCCCGAGCCGTTCTACTGTGCATGGGGTTGTTTTCGCAGTTTTTGTTTTGGCCCGTCTCTCGTGCTGTCTGACGGCGAGCCGCCTGCCGGTCTGATTCCGCGTTGCAGCGAGAACGCTGTCGTCGCGGTGTTCGCGCTCATTGACACTCCGTCTCAATATTTAATGAGCGCAACCGCAACCCATGCGATGCCCTTCTCAGCACTCGCAGATGTGCTAGCCTTTTTATGTCTGCCTCTCGGCAGACCCCAAACTTCGCCTCTCGACTAGCAAAACAAAATAAATCGCAGCCCTGGCGGCTGCCTTAGGGGAGTGACGCGATGACATCGATGTTCCATCGATCCGTGTTGGCACTTGCGGCCGTGGCCCTTCTTGCGGGGACCAGCGCCGGCAGCGCGCAACAGCAGGACAAGAGCAAACCGCTGAAGAAATACGAATCCGGCACCAAGGAGTTCTGGACCCATCCGCCAGATGACTGGTTCCTCGGCGACGAGACCGAGGCGCAGAAGGGTCTCGCGCCGCCGTCGGGTCCGCCGACCGGCGCCTCCGATGCCGAGCTCGCCAACATCATCAAGAAGGTCAAGCTGCCGCCAGGATTCAAGATGGAGGTCTATGCCTCCGGCGTGCTGGCCGCGCGGCAGATGGCCTGGGGTGACAAGGGCACGCTGTTCGTCGGCTCGTTCGGCCTCGGCAACGTCTATGCCATCAAGGACAACAACGGAAAGAAGGAGGTCAAGACCGTCCTCAAGGGCCTCAACATGCCCACCGGTCTCGCCTTCAGGGACGGCGCGCTCTACGTCATCGCTGTCGACAAGCTGATCCGCTACGACAATGCGGAGGCCAATCTCGACAAGCTCGGCGACGGCAAGGTCGTCTATGACGACATGCCGTCCTATGCCGCGCATGGCTGGAAGTACATCGCAGTCGACAAGGAGGGCTGGTTCTACATTCCGTTCGGACCGCCCTTCAACATCGGTGTCCCGCCGACCAGCGTCTCGCAGATCCGCCGCGTCGATCCCAAGACCGGCAATGCCGAGATCTACGCGCTCGGTGTCCGCAACTCGGTCGGCGGCGACGTCGATCCGCGCACCGGCAAGTACTGGTTCACCGAGAATGCCCGCGACTGGATCAGCGATGATCTGCCCTCGGACAAGCTGAACATGATCAACCGGATCGGCGAGCATTTCGGCTATCCCTATTGCCACCAGGGCAATCTGCCGGACGACAAGTTCGCCATGGGCCACAAATGCTCCGAGTTCACGCCGCCGGTGTTGAACCTCGGTGCGCACGTCGCTCCGCTCGGCATGAAGTTCTATACCGGCGACCAGTTCCCCGCCGAGTACAAGAACAACATCCTGATCGCCGAGCACGGCTCCTGGAATCGCCACAAGTACCAAGGCGGCCGCATCATGCGCGTGATCGTCGGGCCTGACGGCAAGAACCCCAAGCAGGAGGTGTTCGCCTCCGGCTGGATCGAGGGCGACCAGGGCTATCTCGGTCGTCCTGACGACATCATCCTCGCCAAGGACGGATCGATCCTCGTCGCCGACGACTGGGCCGGCGCGATCTACCGCATCAGCTACAGCAAGAAGTAGCACGACAAGAGAAAGAGGCTGCGGTGGCCGGAGGGTGCCGCAGCCTCTTTGCTGAAAACGTGGATGTTGTCGTTCCGGATTGCGCGCCAGCGCAAGTCCGGAACCCATAACCATAAATCGGGGTTATGGATTCTCGGATGCGCAATTGCGCATCTTAGCTCGTGCTTCGCACGCCCTGGAATGAGCTAATTAGATCGGAATTCCCACGATGCGCCGCCAGTTTTCTTCTTACGCCATCGGCGCGCTCTCGCTTGCGGCGCTCGCATCCGTCCCGGCTCAGGCTGCGGACAATGCTGCGATCAAGGAGAAGGCTGCCGTCTGCTCCGGCTGTCACGGCGAGAACGGCATTTCGCAGACGGAGAATATCCCCTCGCTGGCCGGCCAGCCTGATCAGTTCATCCAGTGGCAGCTCGTGTTCTTCCGCGCGGGCTCGCGCAAGAACGACCAGATGCAGCCGATCGTCGAGGAGATCACCAATGAGGACATCCGCAATCTCGGCGCTTATTTCTCGCAACTGACGCCGCCGAAGGGACCGGAGGACAGCGACCCAGACCTGTCGAAGAAAGGCGCGCAAGTTGCCGCAGGCCGCCGCTGCGCCTCATGCCATACGGACAGCTTCGCCGGCACCAAGGGAGTGGCGCGACTGGCTGGCCAGCGCGAGGAATATCTGGTCAAGGCGTTGCGCGACTACAAAGCGGGCCAGCGCGTCGGCGGCGGCGTCGCCGCGATGGCCGATGTCGCCTATCACATGAGCGACGAGGAAATCACGGCGGTCTCGCACTATCTCACGCATTTGAAATAGTGCGGGGCTAGTTGCGGCAATCTCCGCTGTCGTCCCGGACAAGCGCGCCTCGAGCGCGCGCAGATCCGGGAGCCATAACCACAGGAAGATGTGGTTACGAGGGCTCGGAGTGACGACGTCGCGCACAATGTAGTCTTGTGGCTATGGGGTCCGGATCTGCGCTTACGCTTGTCCGGGACGACACCGAGTGTGTGGCTGGGTGTTACCCCGCCCGCTGCCTCTCATACGCCTTCAAATGCGTGTAGGCGATGCGCAGCTTGGGCACCGGCACCTTGGCGGCATCGGCGCGTGCGATGAGATCGCCGATGACGTGATCGGCTTCGACCGGCAGGCCCGCCTTGATGTCGCGGAACATCGAGGCCGTCATCGGCGAGCCTTCGGCGGTGAGGTTGCCCTTCACTCGCTCGAAGAACGGCCCGCCCGGCGTATAGCCCGACGCGGTGGCGATCGCGCTGGTCTCATCGAGCATGCCGAGCAGGAAGTCGCGGCCGCCGGGCGCGGCGAGGATGTTGCCGACGGAGGTGCGCATCAGGCTGGTGGAGGCCGCAAGCGAGGACAGGAACACCCACTTCTCCCACATGTCCTGCATGATGTTCTGGCTGGCGGCGGCACCGGTGATACCGCTCTTGAAGGCCTCGTCGATCGCCTTGACGCGATCTGACAGCTTTCCGTCGCGCTCGCCGTAGTTCAGCGACTGCATCGGTTGGAGCTGCACCACCTCGCGTTTCTCGTTCAGGGTCGCCGCGATGGCGCAGAGGCCGCCGAGCACGCGCTCCTTGCCGAATTTTGCATCGAGGATATCGAGATGCTTCATGCCGTTCAGCATCGGGATGATCGCCGTATCAGGTCCGACCGCCGGCGCAAACGATTTGATGGCGTCGTCGAGATCGAACGCCTTGCAGCTCAAGAGCACGACGTCGAACTTGTCCTTGAGCGCGTCGGCTTGCACGGTCGGCGGATTCTTCAAGGTCACATCGCCATTCGGGCTCTTGATGATGAGGCCGGCGCTTGCGAGCTCGCCGGCGCGGCGCGGCCGGACCAGGAAGGTGACGTCGCGGCCGGCTTGCAACAGCCTGCCACCAAAATAGCCGCCGATGGCGCCGGCGCCGACCACGAGGATACGCATGGGATGCTCCATTGTTGCTCTTGATTATTACTCTTGGCGGCTACTTATAATCGCCATTTCGAGCGAAGCGAAGCAATCCAGAATGCTGCCGCGATCACATTCTGTCGCCGGAGAATGAGCGGCTAAGTCCCGAGCACCATCTCCTCGACCTCGCGCAGCTGCTCCTTGCCGAAGAACATCTCGTTGCCCACGAAGAAGGTCGGCGAGCCGAACGCGCCGCGGGCAACGGCGTCCTCGGTGTTCTTGATCAGCCTGCCCTTCACCTCGGGTTCCTGGCTGCGGGCGAACAACTTCTGGGCGTCGAGCCCGGATGAGGCCAGCGCCTTCGCCGCGATCTCGGGATCGTCCATCTTCTTCGGCTCGCGCCACATGTGGTGAAAGGCCGCCTCGACGTATTTTTCGAATACGCCCTCGAGCTGTGCGGCAATCGCCGTGCGCATCAGGTTCAGCGTGTTGATGGGGAAATGCGGATTCCAGACATAGGGCTGGACATGGAAGCGCTTGACGAAGCGCTCGGTCTCGACCTGCTGGAATTCACGCTTGTTCTTGATGCCCGCGAGCGTCTCGGCCGGCGACTTGTTGTTGGTCGACTTGAAGATGCCACCGAGCAGGATCGGCACATATTCGAACTTGACGCCGATGCGCTGCTCGATCGCGGGGATCGCGAGGTGGCTGAGATAGGCATTCGGGCTGCCGAAATCGAACAGGAATTGCGGGGTTGTGCGGGTCAAAATCGTCTCCGTGACCTAACTTTTTTGATCTGGCTTACCCACATTGTGACGCAGCGTGCCCTGCGGGTCCACCGTTTAATGATGAGCATAATACTCTGGAAATCAGACCAGCCGTCGGATCGCCCGCTTGCGCCAGACCATGAGGTAATAGCCCATCTGCAAGACGAACATGGCGCAGAACACGATGGGATAGGCGGCCCACACGCCCGCAAGGCCCATCGTGTGGCTCAGGATCACCGCGGCAGGCAGCTCGATCGCGAGGATCGCGAAGATCGAGAGCAGCATTGGCATCAACGCGACGCCGGCCGCCCGCATGGCACCTGAGAACACTGTGGCGAGGCCAAACGGCACCGAGCTCCACAGGGCGATATCGAGCAGGCCTTTTGCCAGATCGAGCACGGCGGCATCGGTGATGAAGATGCCGAGGATTGCGCGCGGCGCGAGATAGATCAGCGCCACGAGCCCACCGGTCAAAACGAGGTTGAAAGCGAGCCCGGTCCGCACGATGCCGTCGAGCCGGGCCCTGTCGCCGCTGCCGACGGCCTGCGCGCCCAGGATCGAGACCGCGATCGAAATCGACATCGCCGTGAACTGCGTGTAGCCCATCACCTGGTTGACGGCGCCATAGGCCGCAGTGGCCTCCGATCCAAAGCGGTTGACGAGGCCGAGCAGAACCAGCTCTGCGATCGCCATCACCACCATGCCGATAGCGCTCGGCAATCCGATGCCGAGGATTTTTCCTAGCATGGCGCCGTTGAGCCGCAGGTGACCCAGCAGCGCCGCATCCGGCGCGAGCGCGTGCTTCTTTCGTAGCAGATAGAGTGCCAGCGCGATCAACGTGAGTGCGTTCGAGATCGCGGCCGCCCACGCCGGGCTGGTGATGCCGGCCGCCGGCAGTCCGAATGACCCACGGATCAACATCGGCGTCAGGATCAGCCCGATCGCGGTCGACAACGCCAGCGCCAACAGCGGCGTCAGCGCATCGCCGACGCCGCGGATCATCGCCGTCATCAACAGGAAGATGAAGCCGAGCGGCATCGTCAGCAGCATGATGCGCGCATAGGCGCTGGCCTGGTCGAGAATGTCCGCGGGCGTGGCGAGAGCCATCATCAGCTGACGGCTGAAGAGCCCGCCGATCAGCGCCACTGAGATTGAAAGCAGAAGGCCGATCGCGAGCGTCGTGCCTACGACGCTCTTGATCCGGCCGTGCTCGCCCGCGCCAAAGGCCTGGCCGATCAGCACGGTCGCGCCGGTGCTCAGCCCCATCACGAAGGCGAACAGGAAGAACATCACCGGGAAGAAGACTGAGACCGCGGCGAGCGCATCGACGCCGATCATCTGGCCGAGATAGACGTTGCTGACGGTGCCGAACAGCGATTGCAGCGCGTTGCTCAGCATCAAGGGTGCGAGGAAGCGGAGGAATGTTGTCCAGAGCGGCTTGGGGACAGACATGGATTGGCCTTTCATCAGGGCGTGCGAAGCCGTTGCCGCGCAATGCGCGGCTCGGCCGTCGATGGGAAGGTGAGAGCGCGCGCGCCTTAAGCGCGGTCGCTGTAGGCGAGCTTGACGATGTGGTCGCGGATATCGGTCGGCCAGTCCGCGATCAGTCCGGTGAAGCGTCGCCGGTCGTCGGCAAACAGCGCGCGCGAGGCTTCCTCGAACTGCGGCAGGTTGCCCGCCATGGTCGACATGAAGTGGTAGGCCGCGTCGCGCGCCTGCCGCTCGCGGTCCTTGTCGCCGCTCGCGCGCCTGGCCTCATCGACGAGCTTGCGCAGCGCGACCGAGGCGCCGCCCGCTTGCGCGTTGAGCCACTCCCAGTGTCGCGGCAACAGCGTCACCTCGCGCGCGACCACGCCGAGCTTCGGCCGCCCGCGCCCGCGCGGCTCGCTCGGTGGAGTGCTCTCCTCGACCGGCGGCGGCACAAGCTTCGCCAACCGCGCCAGGACCTCGCGATCCCCGCCGCGCAGATCGAAGTCGATCGATCGGCCGGTGCCGTCCTCGAAGATGAGGATGGGCTCGTCCGGCCGTTGCGCTACCCGCTTGACGACCAGCGCGATCTCGCCTGCCGGCCCGGACACCAGGCGACGCTGCCCCTGGAAGGCGGTGAAAATCTTCTGCATTGGAATCATTGTCATTTTGACGACGTTGGGTCATTTAATACCCGGGTAAATTGTCGGCGTCAATATACCCGGGTGAAAATATCCGTCCTGATGGCTCGACATTGTGATCCCAGGCTGGCACGAACGGCGCCGCGACTGCGCACGCCTAGCCACTACGCCTTGCCCCGGGGACCTCGCCGATGCTGACCGTTCACCACCTCAACAATTCCCGTTCGCAGCGCGTGCTGTGGCTGCTCGAAGAGTTGGGCGTGCCCTACGAGATCGTGCGCTATCAGCGCCAGCCGGACATGCGCGCGCCGAAGGAGCTGCGCGCCATTCATCCGCTTGGCAAGTCGCCCGTCATCACCGACAACGGCAACACTATCGCCGAGTCGGGCGCGATCATCGAATATCTCATCGCGACCTACGGCAACGGCCGGCTGATCCCGCCGCCGAACACGCCGGAGCGGCTGCGCTTCACCTATTGGCTGCATTACGCCGAAGGGTCCGCGATGCAGCCGCTGCTGTTGAAGCTGCTGTTCACGCTGATGCCGAAGCGCGCACCCGCGCTGCTGCGTCCGCTGGTGCGCAAGGTCTCGAACCAGGCGCTGACCACCCTGGTCAATCCGCAGCTCAAGCAGCACATGGATTACTGGGAAGGCGAGCTTGCAAAGAGCGAGTGGTTCGCCGGCAACGAGTTCACCGCAGCCGACATCCAGATGAGCTTTCCGCTGGAAGCGGCGCAAGCGCGCGGCGGGCTCGAGCAGGGCCATCCCAAGGCGATGGCGTTCCTCGAGCGCATCCACGCGCGGCCTGCCTATGCGCGCGCATTGGAAAAGGGCGGGCCGTATCAGGTGGGACGGTAGTTCTTTTTTATCGTCATCCCGGGGGCGCCCGAAGCGCGAACCCGGAATGACGAGATCCCGGGTTCGGCTCTGCGAGCCGCCCCGGGATGACAGTGACTGCTAGTGCGCGTGCAACACGCGTCCGCGCGTCTCCGGCAGCGCGAAGGCGGCGATGAAGAACAGCGCGTAAGCGACCACCGCGAAGATCGCGGTCGCATTCGCAAGCGAGGTCGACGCCGACAGCGCGCCGACGAGGAACGGAAACAGCGCGCCGATCCCGCGGCCGAAATTGTAGCAAAAGCCTTGGCCGGAGCCGCGCAGCCGCGTTGGATAGAGCTCGGTCAGGAACGCGCCGATTACTGCCCCGCAGCTTCTGCGCCGCGCGTGCGCGGATCGGGTGCGCCGAGCGGCCCGTTGGGTGTCACGACAATCGAATTGGCCGACGTCTGCCCCATCGGCTCGACGATGACATGGCCCATCGCCTTCAGCTTACCCAGAACATCGCTCGGAAAGCCGCCCTCGACACGGACTTCGTCCGGCAACCATTGGTGATGCAGCCGTGGCGCTGCGACGGCGGCCGCAACATCCATCCTGTAATCGAGGACGTTGACGATGACCTGCAGCACGCTCGAAATGATGCGGCTGCCGCCGGGCGAGCCCGTCACCAGCACCGGCTTGCTGTCCTTCAGCACGATGGTCGGCGACATCGAGGACAGCGGCCGCTTGCCGGGGCCCGGCAGATTGGCCTCGAAGCCGACGAGACCGTAGGCATTGGAGGCGCCGATTGCGGCGGTGAAATCGTCGAGCTCGTTGTTGAGCAGCACGCCGGTGCCGTCGGCAACGAGGCCGACGCCGTAGCTGAAGTTCAGTGTATAGGTGTTGCTGACGGCGTTGCCGCTGGAATCGACGACGGAAAAATGCGTGGTGTTGCTGCCCTCGCGCGGCGAGGGAGCCGCGGAAACGAGCTCCTTCGACGGCGTGGCGCGTTCGGCGGAGATGCCGGCGCGCAGCTTGGCGGCGTAGTCCTTCGCGACGAGCGTCTCGATCGGCGCGTTGACGAAGGCGGGATCGCCGAGATAGCGCGCGCGATCTGCGTAGGCGCGCTTCATCGCCTCGATCAGAAGATGCAGCGATGCCGGCGATCCCTGCTTCGAATCGGCAAGCTGAAAGCCCTCGAGGATGTTGAGCGTCTCCACCAGCACGACACCGCCCGACGAAGGCAGCGGCATCGACACGATGTCATAGCCGCGATAGGTGCCGCGCACCGGCGCGCGGATCACGGCCTGATAGGCCTTCAAATCGGCGGGCGTCATGATGCCGCCGGCGTCCGTCACGGCTTTGGCGAGCTTTTCCGCGACCGGTCCTTCATAGAAGCCGCGTGGCCCCTGTGCGGCGACGGCCGAGAGCGTTTCAGCGAGATCGCCCTGCACCAACCTGTCGCCTTCGCCCAGCGGCGTGCCATCGGGCCGCGAGAAGATTTTCGCCGAGGAGGGCCAGCGTTCCAGCCGCCGGTGCCAGTTAGGCAGCGTGTCGGCCATATCGTCGCCGACGGCGAAGCCGTCGCGGGCCAGCGCGATCGCGGGCGCAAGCAATTGCGCCAGGGTGAATTGCCCCGAGCCGTATTTCTCCAATGCCAAAGCGAGGCCCGCGACCGTGCCGGGCACGCCGACACCGAGCGCGGAATCCCGTGACTTCGCCGTATCGGGCTTGCCGTCGGCGCCGAGGAAGATTTGCGGCGTGGTGGCAGCCGGCGCCGTCTCGCGGTAATCGATCGTGATGTCTTCGTTGCGGTCCGCGGAATGGATCACCATGAAGCCGCCGCCGCCGATATTGCCGGCACGCGGATAGGTCACGGCCATCGCAAAGCCGGTCGCGACCGCGGCATCGACCGCATTGCCGCCGCTCCGCAGGATATCGGCACCGATCTGCGCAGATATCCTCTCCTGCGCGACGACCATGCCGTGCTCGGCGGCGACGGCGCGCACCGTGTCAGGCGCGGCTGGGACATAGGCCCGTCGCGCATCCTGGGCGGCCGCCGGTGACAGTCCAAACGCCAGGGCGGCTATGAAGGCGAAAAATGTCCGCCTTGTCGAATTTGACGACATCATCAAGCTTCCGCCGTGGCTTCGAACCAGTTCACATGCCTCGCTGCAATGCTATACGGTTTGCCCCAAGAGAGGCAAAACTGTTCGTGATGAGGACTGCGTGATGACGACGATCGCCCCGGATGTGCGCATGGCCGGCGTGGCGCGGACCTATCCGCCGCGCGCCGCCGTCGTCAGCTGGATTTTCTTCGACTGGGCCGCGCAGCCTTATTTCACGCTGATCACGACCTTCGTGTTCGCGCCCTATTTCGCCACCAGCATTGCGCCGAACCCCGCCACCGGCCAATCGATGTGGGGATTTGCGATGGCGGCCGCGGGCCTTGCGATCGCGTTGATGTCGCCGGTGCTGGGCGCCATCGCGGACGCCTCGGGCCGTCGTAAGCCGTGGATCGCCGGGTTCGGTGCGCTGCTGGTGGTTGCATCCTGCACGCTATGGATCGGCAAGCCCGGCGATCCCTCCATCATTCCGCCACTGCTCATCGCAGTCGCGCTCGCCAGCGTCGGCGCGGAATTCGCTACCCTCTTCAACAATGCGATGATGCCGACGCTGGTGCCGCCGGAGCGCATCGGACGGCTCTCCGGCACCGGCTGGGCCACCGGCTATGTCGGTGGAATCGTCAGCCTGATCATCGTGCTCGGTTTCCTCGCGGCCAACCCGCAGACCGGCCGCACATTACTCGGCTTCACGCCGCTGTTCGGGCTCGATCCGGTCAGCCATCAGGGCGATCGCATCGTGGGGCCGCTGACCGGGCTGTGGTTCATCGTCTTCGTGACACCGCTGTTCCTGTTCACGCCGGATTATCCGGCGAAGCGCCCGGTGCGCGAGGCTTTGCGTGAGGGGCTGTTGGAGCTGAGGCAATCGATCAGAAGCCTGCCGCAGCAGAGATCGCTGGCGGCATTTCTGCTCGCCAATATGATCTATACGGATGGTCTGGTGTCGCTGTTCGCCTTTGGCGGCATCTATGCCGCGGGCACCTTCGGCTGGCACACCATCCAGATCGGCACCTTCGGCATCATGCTCGCGATTGCCGGCGCATTTGGCGCATGGTTCGGCGGCAAGCTGGATGATCGTCTCGGGCCGAAGCGCGTCATCGCCGGCAGCTTGCTCGTGCTGCTGTTGTCCGTGGCGGCAATTCTCCTGGTCGACAAGGACAGCGTGTTGTTCATCAAGGTCGCGCCGCCGCAAGCAGACGCTCCCTTGTTCTCGAGCGCGGCCGAGCGCGCCTATCTCGTGCTGGGCTGCCTCATTGGCGCGGCCGGCGGTCCACTCCAGGCGGCCTCACGCACGCTGCTGATCCACCTCGCACCGAAGGACCGCATCGCGCAGTATTTCGGCCTGTTCGCGCTGACCGGGAAGGTGACGTCCTTCATCGGACCGCTGCTGATCGGCACGATCACCGCGGTGACCGCAAGCCAGAAGGCCGGCATGGCGGTGCTGGTGGTGTTCTTCGTCGCGGGGCTGGGGCTGTTGATGCGGGTGCGGGATTAGTCGCATCACGCGATTCATCCTTCGTCATTGCGAGGAGCGAAGCGACGAGGCAATCCAGACTATCTCCGCGGAAACAGACTGGATTGCTTCCGCCTTCGCCAAGGCTTCGGCGGACAAGTCGCTGCGCTCGCAATGACGAAGTCGGTGGGTTCGTCGTTCGCTCTTGTAGCTCGCCTTGCCGATCGACTCAGTGCCGGAAATGCCGCGTGCCCGTGAACACCATGGCGATGCCGTGCTCGTCGGCGGCCTTGATCACCTCGTCGTCGCGCATCGAGCCGCCGGGCTGCACCACCGCGGTGGCGCCGGCCTCGATGCAGGCGAGCATGCCGTCGGCGAAGGGGAAGAACGCATCCGACGCCACCACCGAGCCCTTGGTGAGCGGCTCGGCGAGCTTCAGCTCGTTCGCCGCATCCTGGGCCTTGCGCGCGGCGATGCGGGCCGAATCGACCCGGCTCATCTGACCCGCGCCGATGCCGACGGTGGCGAGATCCTTGGCGTAGATGATCGTGTTCGACTTGACGTGTTTTGCGACCCGGAACGCAAACTTGAGGTCGCGCATTTCAGCGTCGGTCGGCGCGCGCTTGGTCACGATCTTGAAGGTCATGTCGTCGACCACGGCGTTGTCGCGGCTCTGCACCAGCAGGCCGCCGGCGACCGTCTTGGCGGTGAGGCCAGGCGCGCGCGGATCGGGCAGGCTGCCGGCGAGCAGCAGCCGCAGGTTCTTCTTGCCGCCGATGATGGCGATCGCTTCCTCGGTGGCGTCGGGCGCGATGATCACCTCGGTGAAGATTTTTGTGATCTCGCGGGCCGTATCCGCGTCCAGCGGACGATTCATCGCGATGATGCCGCCGAAGGCCGAGGTGGAATCGCAGGCCAGCGCCTTGCGATAGGCGTCGACGAGGTTTGATCCCTCCGCGACGCCGCAGGGGTTGGCGTGCTTGACGATGACGCAAGCCGCGGTGCGCTTGGCGTCAAACTCGCCGATGCATTCATAGGCCGCATCAGTGTCGTTGATGTTGTTGTAGGAGAGCTCCTTGCCCTGGAGCTGCCGGGCCGTGGAGACGCCCGGGCGCTTGTCGGGCGTCACGTAGAACGCCGCGGTCTGGTGCGGGTTCTCGCCGTAGCGCAGCGACTGGATCAACTTGCCGCCGAAGGCGCGGAAGTCGGGCGCGTCGATCTCGAGCTGGCGATTGAACCAGTTCGAGATCGCGGCATCGTAAGCGCCGGTGCGCGCATAGGCCTTCGCGGCAAGCCGCCGGCGCAGTTTCAGCGTGGTCGCGCCCTTGTTGGCGGCGAGCTCGTCGAGCACGGCCTTGTAGTCATCTGCCTCGACGACAACGGCGACGTCGTCATGGTTCTTCGCGGCGGCGCGGATCATCGCGGGGCCGCCGATGTCGATGTTCTCGATGCAATCCTCGAAGCCGGCGCCTTTGTCGACGGTCGCCTCGAACGGATAGAGATTGACGACCAAAAGATCGATCGGTGCGATGCCGTGCGCCTTCATCGCGTCCACATGTTCCTTGTTGTCGCGGATCGCGAGCAGGCCGCCATGTACCTTCGGATGCAGCGTCTTGACGCGGCCGTCCATCATCTCGGGGAAGCCGGTGAGGTCGGAAACATCCTTCACCTTGAGGCCGGCCGCGGCGATTGCTTTCGCAGTGCCGCCGGTCGAGACCAGCTCGACATCATGCGCGGCGAGCGCCTTTGCGAATTCGATCAGGCCGGTTTTGTCGGAAACGGAAAGCAGGGCGCGGGTGACGCGGCGGGGATGGTCAGTCATGAGCAAGATCCTCTGTCTTAAGGAGTGTCTATGCCCAGGCGCGCGGCAGATATGTGTCGCGCTTCCCGATGGTGCTCCATCCAAGGTCGCCAGTCGCGCGAGCGAGGGCTCGATAGCAGTTTTCGGCGTGCTTCACAACGATCAGATAGGGCTGAATCCGCGCGTTTACAGCGGAAGTTCCGGTTCGCGCCGAGCGTTGCGGCGGGCATTGGTGACGGTCGGCGATGCCGTCGAGCGGACAAAGCTCCAGCGGATCGAGGGCGCCTGCCGCGCGTCCTGCCGGATCACGATCTGGGCGGTGCGGCGCGGCCCGTCATTGCCGGCCAGGAACACGCTGTCCTCGAGGTCGACCTTGTCGTCGAGCGCCTCGAAGGTCCAGACGTCGCGGTTCGGCAGCACCAGCATGACGCCGCGCGCATCAGACAGCCGGCTCGCCTTCACTGCCGGATGCAGATGGAAGCGCAGCGCAAAGTCAGCGTCGGCACCCTTGAAGCGTCCGCCCTGCGGCGGCGACAGCGTGTCCTCGCCGTCGATGCGCGCGCCGTCATTGGCGATCATCAGCACGCGGCGGTGGATCGCGCCGAATTTAGAAAGATAGCCGTCATGCGAGGTCGTGAGCAGCGTGCCGTTCTGCACGATCTCGCGATAGCTCTCGACCTCGACGGGGCCGCTGGTAACCGGCGAGCCGTGCAAGAGCCGCTTCATCGCCGACATCTCGACGAACTGGCACGACGAAGTATCGTGATAGGTCAGCGTCGAATGCGCCGCGGTGCCGCGGGCGAATGGCCGCCAATTGTCGCGGCCCGTGGTCGGCATGCCGCAATTGGTGACGATGCGGCTGATGCCGGAAGACAGTTCGAACGACAGGCAGCCGGCATGGGCATCGTGGCTGACGCCGGCTGGCGGCGGCGGGCCGGTGTCGATGATCACAGTGGTCTGGCCGGCATCGAGGCGCTGAAAGCCGGTATGCGGCATGTTCGCCATCGGCGCGCCGTGGGTGTCGTCATAAGCGAGCAGCGTGGCGAGCAGGTCGGACGATGTCGCGCTCATGCCGTTGAACAGCGCGAAGTTACCGTCGCCGTGGCGGAAGAAGCGCAGCATCGGCATCATGCGGTCGATCGCGTTGAGCAGCGCCGGCGGTGGCGCGATGTTGCGCGCAGCAAACGTCTGCCGCAGCGGCAGCAGGTCGATCAGGAGTTCGATCAGCGCGCCCGGATTGCGCGAGATGTGTCCGCCGTCGGGCAGGATCTGCCGCTGCAATTCGTCCGACAGCTTCTTCGATGCGCTGCGGATTTGGCCCGCCTGGTTGGCGAGGCACAAGGCCGCATAGCACAGCGCGATCAGCACCTGGAGCTTCGGCACCCCGTCGGGAATGTTGACCATGGTGTAGCGCAGGAAGCGGATCTCGCGCGCGAGGGCGCGCAGGTAACGGCGGTAGAACTTGTTGTCGGTCTCGCCCAGCACCAGCGGCGCCTGCGACAGCAGCGAGATCACGCGCCGGGCCAGCACGTCGGCGCGGCGCGCGACCGGGCGGCGCTTGTTGGCGGGGTTGGCGATCCAGTCCTCGATCAGCGCGCGCGCATTCGCCCGTGTCAGCGCGGTGTCGGCGGCGCGCAAATGGCGCAGCCAGCCGAAGCCGAGCAGCGCGACTTCCCAATCCTCCGACGGCGGCTCGAGATCGAAGATCGAACGGCCGTGGCAATTGACGATCTTGCCGGCGAAGACGAAGCGGCCGGCATAGATTTCGGCGGCGCGAGTCGCATCCGCGGTGCGCAGATCGTGCGGCGCGATGATCAGCCGATCGGTGCGGCCGGGCCAGACCCGCGACAGCGCAACGGAACCGCCGCTCGCGCGCGCGAGCATGTTCCGCGCGAAGCGGTTCATGACCAGCGTCGAGATACGTCTGCGTTGAGCGACCGACACGCTTTGCCTTGAAGGGGGAGAGGATTCCGACGAATCCCTATTAATCCCAAAATCGGACGTCTGACACCACCTTGAACGTGTGCGAATCAGCGTCGCGGTCGCAAAATCCGGTGCAAAATCAGGATTTAACGAGCCGGGTCGCGAAAAACCCATCGAGACCGCCGAGCTTGGGATCGGCGTTCGGCAGATGGCTGGGCAGGGTGCGCAGATCGCCGTCCCCTGTGATGATTTCGTCGAGGCCCGCGACCTCCGCGGCCTCGATCGGGACGCGGCGAAGCGCAGGCTCGCTCGCCAGCAGCGTTGCCACGGCCTGCTCACCCTCTTCGGGTTCCAGCGAGCAGGTACAGTAGACCAGCGTGCCGCCCGGCTTGAGCAACGATACCGATTTTCGCAGCAGCCGCTGCTGGAGCACAGTCATGGCGGTGACGTCGGCTTCCTGCCGCAGCCACGCCACATCGGGATGACGGCGGATCGTGCCGGTCGAGGTGCAGGGCGCATCGATCAAAATACCGTCGAAGCCTTCGGCTGGGCCGGCCCATTCCACGGCGTCAGCGACGACGGTCTCGGCCTGGAGCGACAGCCGCGCCAGGTTTTCACGCAGCCGCATCACCCGGGCCGGCGAGCGGTCGATCGCCGTGACCTGCGCGCCGGCATGCGCCAGTTGTGCGGTCTTGCCGCCGGGGGCGGCGCAGAGATCGGCAATGGACTTGCCCTTGACGTCGCCGAACAGCCGGGCCGGCAGCGCGGCGGCGGCGTCCTGCACCCACCATTGTCCCTCGGCGAAGCCGGGCAGCATGGTCACCGAGCCGTGCAGCAGCATCCGCACCGTTCCGGTCGGAAGCGTCTCGCCGTGCAGGCGGTTCGCCCATTGCGCGGCATCGGACTTCACCGTGAGATCGAGCGAAGGCTCGTGGCCGAGTGCCAGTGCCATCTCCCTTGCGGTTGCTTCGCCATAATGCGCGCTCCAGCGCGCGAGCAGCCATGGGGGCAGATCCAGCGATTGCGCGGCGACCTCCTCGACCAGCGCCGCGCCCTCGCGCGCGCAGCGGCGCAGCACGGCATTGACGAGGCCGGCATAGCGCGCGGCGCGCCGGTCGGATTGCACCAGGCGAACGGAGAGGTCGACGGCCGCGTGATCCGGCACGTCCATCCAGAGGATCTGCGCCGCGCCGATCAGGAGTGCGCTCTGCGCGCGCGGCGCATCGGAGGGGATGCCCTTGTCGAGCAGGCGGGACAGCACATGGCCGAGCGTGCCGAGCCGGCGCAGCACCGTGGCGACCAGTCGCCGCATCAGCGCGCGGTCGCGGTCGGCAAGCGTCTTCAGTCCGGGATGGGCGCCGCTGCCGTCGAGTTGGTCATCGAGCGTACGGTGCTTGTGCAGCACGCCGTCGACGATGTCGGCGGCAATCCGTCGCGCCGCGAGACCGGGCACTTCGGACGGAGGGGCGAAACGTTGAGATGGCATGCGGAAGCAAGGTTCTGAGCAAGCGGCAGTTCCGCCGCAATGGGCGCATGCCTTGAGAACCCAATCTCTGGCACGCGAATATGCCAAATGTAAGAATCGCTTCGGGCTTTTTCAGCCCTTCCGGGCCGATTTCAGGAATGCGTTATTGGACATCGCGTTGCGGCTCGTCCTGCGCTAGAAAGCCTGGCGATGAGTGATCAGCCTCCCGTTCCCGCCCGCAAGCAGCTTACGCCGGCAGCCCAGCGCGCGCTGGCCGAAGCCGAGGCGCGCCGACAGTCCGCAGCCGCGCAGGCCCAAGAGGCCGGCAAGGCGGCGCCGAAGGAGTTGCAGGGGCCGAAGGGACCCGAGCCGACCCGCTACGGCGACTGGGAGCGCAAGGGCATCGCCTCCGACTTCTGAGCGATCGCCGGTCCTGGAAGGCGTCCACTCCCGCCACTACAGATAGTGATTGTCCCTGAGATAACCGATGATGCGCTCGCAGGCCGCGTCGGTCGACATTTCTGACGTGTCGATGGTGATCTCCGGCGCCCGCGGCATCTCGTAGGGCTGATCGATGCCGGTGAACGATGGCAGCTCTCCCGCCCGTGCTTTGCGATAGAGCCCCTTGGGATCGCGATGCTCGCATTCGGCCAGCGGGGTCGCGACATGGATCTCGATGAACTCGCCTGCCTCGACCCGCTGGCGCGCCAGCTCGCGCTCGTTGCGGAACGGTGAGATCAGCGCGACCAGCGCGATCATGCCGGCATCGACGAACAGCGCCGCGATCTCGGCAGTGCGCCGGACGTTCTCCGCCCTGTCCGCGTTGGAGAAGCCGAGGTCGCGGTTGATGCCGTGGCGGAGATTGTCGCCGTCGAGCAGCGCGGCGTGGCGCCCGAGTTCGGCAAGCCTGCGATCGACGAGATCGGCGATGGTCGATTTGCCGGCACCGCTCAGCCCCGTGAACCAGAGCACGCAGGGCCGCTGCTGCTTCAGCTGCGCCCGCACGGGTTTGTCGACGGCAAGCCGCTGCCAATGAATGTTGGTGGCGCGGCGGAGCGAGAGATCGATCATTCCCGCGGCGGCGGTGCGATGGCTGATGGGATCGACGAGAATGAAGCTGCCCATGTCGCGGTCGTCGCGATAGGCCTCGAACACCAATGGACGGTCGAGGCTGAGATGGGCGTAGCCGATCTGGTTGGCGTCGAGTGTGGCAGCGCTTTCATGCGCCATGGTGTCGATGGCGATGCGGTGCTTGAGCGTCGTGATCACCGCGCCGGTCGAGGCCGCGCCGCATTTGAGCAAATAGCGACGGCCCGCGACCATGGCCTCGTCGTCGAACCAGACGAGATGGGCGGCCAGCTGATCCGAGACCTGTGGCGCGGGCCCCGCCGTCAGCACGTCGCCGCGACTGACGTCGATCTCGTCGGTCAACGTGAGCGTCACCGATTCGCCCGCCGCAGCGCGGTCGCGCTCGCCGCCGGGGGTGAGAATGCGCGCGATGCGCGTCTGGCGGCCCGAGGGCTGCACGGCGATGGTCTCGCCGATCGCGATCGTTCCGCTGGCGATACGCCCGCAGAAGCCGCGAAACTCCGCATGCGGCCGGTTGACCCATTGCACCGGCAACCGGAACGGCCGCTGCGAGACATCGCCGGAAACGTCGACCGATTCCAGATAGGCGGTGACGGTCGGCCCGGCGTACCAGGGCATCCGCGCGCTGGCGGCGACGATGTTGTCGCCGTCGGGCGCGACGACAGGGATGCACTGGACCTGCGAGATTCCGAGCTGTCCGGCCATGGTCAGATATTCGGCAGTGATGGCCGCAAAGCGATCCCCGTCGAATCCGATCAGATCCATCTTGTTCACGGCGAGCACGACGTGACGGATACCAAGCAGCGACAGGATGTGGCTGTGGCGCCGCGTCTGCGTGATTACGCCCTTGCGGGCATCGACCAGCACCACGGCGAGATCGGCGTTGGAGGCGCCGGTCGCCATGTTGCGGGTATACTGCGCGTGCCCCGGCGTGTCGGCGACGATGAAGCGGCGCAGCTTGGTGGCGAAGAAGCGGTAGGCGACGTCGATCGTGATGCCCTGCTCGCGCTCGGCCTGCAAGCCGTCGACCAGCAGCGCGAAATCGAAATCGCCGCCGGTGGTGCCGACCGTCCGGCTCTCGGACGCCAGCGCGTCGAGCTGGTCGTCGAGCAGCGTCTTGGAATCGTAGAGCAGCCGGCCAACCAGCGTGCTCTTGCCGTCGTCGACGCTGCCGCAAGTGACGAAACGCAGCGTCGGACGATCGTCCTGTTCGAGCCGCGGCGCATCGGAGGCAGCGATCGTGGGTGCCTCGTGATAGGACATCAGAAGTAGCCTTCCGCTTTCTTGCGCTCCATCGATGCGGGACTGTCCCGGTCGATCATGCGTCCCTGCCGCTCGGAGGTGCGCGAGGCCATCATCTCGCGCACGATCTCGGGGAGCGTTGCCGCGGTCGAGACCGTGGCGCCGCTGAGCGGATAGCAGCCCAGGGTGCGAAACCTGACGGAGCGCCATCGCGGCTCTTCGCCTGCATGCAGCGGCATCCGTTCATCGTCCACCATGATCAGCGCGCCGTCGCGCTCAACCACCGGGCGCGAAGCCGCCAGATAGAGCGGAACGATCGGGATGTCCTCGAGCAGGATGTAGTCCCAGACGTCGAGCTCGGTCCAGTTCGACAGCGGAAACACCCGCATGCTCTCGCCGGGTGCGAGCATCGTGTTGTACAGGCTCCACAGCTCGGGCCGCTGGTTCTTCGGATCCCAGCGATGCGCCGCGCTCCGGTGCGAGAACACGCGCTCCTTGGCGCGCGATTTCTCCTCGTCGCGCCGCGCGCCTCCGATCGCGGCGTCGAAGCCGTGGAGGTCCAGCGCCTGCCGCAACGCCTGGGTCTTCATGACGTCGGTGTAACGGGCCGAGCCGTGGGTGAAGGGGTCAATGCCCTGGCTCAAGCCGTCATTGTTGGTATGGACGATCAGGTCGATGCCGAGTTCGCGCGCGCGACGGTCGCGAAACGCGATCATCTCGCGGAACTTCCATGTCGTGTCGACGTGCAGCAGCGGAAATGGCGGCTTGCCGGGATGAAAGGCCTTCACCGCCAAGTGCAGCAGCACCGAGGAGTCTTTGCCAATGGAATACAGCATCACCGGCCTGCGGAATTCGGCCGCCGTCTCTCGCAGGATGTGAATGCTTTCCGCCTCCAGGCGCCGAAGATGGCCGGCGGCGTGAAGCTGCTCGCCGCCGGTTCTTTCAAGGAGGGGTTCGGCGCTCGTGGGATTGTCCAGCATGCGGATCACGCGGCCTCAGCGAACCAGTCGCCGAACAGATGCGCCGAAATTGCCGCATTCAGGCCGAGATCGCGGACGCACGCCGCGACCGAAGCTCGATAGGCGTCATTGACCCCGCAGCGCTCCAGGATCTCCAGCTGAGCTTCGCTCACCGAGCCCGTCGCGCGGCGCTGGTAGCGATAGGCGCTATCGGAGGTGTGCAGATTGGGCACCTTGTAGATCGTCGCTTCGCTCGGGAAGATGACGCGCGCGTTGTTTGCCTGCACGCTTCCCGGTTCCCGCCATGACGTCACGGCATTCTCGGTAAAGCTGCTCGAAAGGCCGAGGCGGTCGAACAAGACGCGCACCGACGACAGGGCCTCCTTGCTCACCTCGTAGACGTAGTGCGTGACGGGAACGCCTTGTTGCTGGGCGTAACCTGCGACGCGGGCCGCGCTGAGTGCGGCGACGACATAGTGCCGCAGCAATGTATCTTCGGGCGCGCGCGAAATCAGCTTCTCGAGCCATGACGCCAGCGAACTCGCCGGCTCGCGATCGAGCATGATGAGATGCAGACGGTGCCGCGGATAGCCTGCTTCGACCAGGAGCTGCAGCGGATTGAACAAGCTCTCGGCGAGCACGTAGGGCCCGATCGTTTCCTTGCTAAAGATGTGCGGCTCGTCGCTCGCCGAGGGGATGACCCAGGGCGTCAGCGGACGGCCGACGAGCGCGTCGCGCAGGATCGCCTTCAGCGGTTGATAATATGAAGGCATGCCGGTCATGCCGAACAGATTGCTGAGGGCGGTCGAGCCGACTCTGGCCTTGCCGCATGCAAAATAGAGCATCGGAAAGTCCTGCGCCGGACGATGCAGGAAATCCTCGGCGAGGCAGTCCGTCACTTCACGCATCAACGTCGCGAGCGTGACGGCTCTGCTCTGGAATTCGCCCACTGGGGACAGCAGCATGGTGTCGAGGGAACTGTGCTGCTGCCGAACGAGGTCGGCCATTCGTTCGAGCGAATCGGCTGAAATTGCGTCGATGTTCATGTCGGAGGACCCGCTGTAGGGAGTTCCACGAGCGATTGCTCGTTGGATCTTTTCCAACCTACAGTTGTCAGGGGTGCCGGACAATTCCGGGGAATCCCGGAGGCGCTATCCATACGCGACGAGCATTGAAGATGTGCTCGTCGCCGCTATGCAGTTTCATACCGCGCGCACGGTGTTGAGGAACTTCTCGACTTCCGTCTTCAAGAGGCTGCTTTCATTCGACAGCGAGCGCGCCGATGCCAACACCTGCCCCGACGCCGCGCCGGTCGCGCTCGCGCCATGACTGACCTGGGCGATCTTGTCTGCGACTTCGACGGTTCCCTTGGCGGCTTCGCTGACGTTGCGCGCAATCTCGGCCGTCGCTGCACCCTGTTCTTCGATCGTCGCTGCAATGGTGGACGAAATGTCTGAAATGCGGGCGATGGTCGCGCCGATTTCCTTGATCGCTCCGACGGAGTCCTCGGTTGCCGATTGCATGCCGGCGATCTGCGCGCTGATTTCCTCGGTCGCTCGCGCGGTTTGCGCCGCGAGCGCCTTCACCTCGCTCGCCACGACCGCAAAGCCGCGGCCGGATTCGCCGGCGCGCGCCGCCTCGATCGTTGCGTTCAGCGCCAGGAGGTTGGTCTGTTCGGCAATCGCGGTGATCAATTTGACGACGTCGCCAATTCGGCCCGCCGCCTTGAGCAGTTCATTGATCCGGACATCGGTGCGCTCGGCCTGCCTGACCGCTTCGCTGGCGATGCGGCTGGAATCGTGGACCTGGCGTCCGATCTCGACGACCGAGGTGCTCATTTCCTCGGCGGCGGACGCGACCGCTCCGACATTGGTGGACGCTTCCTCCGAGGCCGCCGCGACCATTCCGGAGAGTTCCTGGGTCTCTTCCGCGGTTCCCGACAGCGTACCGGCGGCTGCCTCGAGCTGCTGGCTGGCCGCTGACACAGAGTCGATGATGCCGCCGACCGCGGCTTCGAACACGCCGGCGAGCTGGGTCATCTCTTCCTTGCGCTGAGCGGCCGCAGCGGCTTCCTGATTCTTCTGCTCAACCTCCATCTGCTCGATACGGATCAGGTTTTCCTTGAAGGTCTGAGCCGCGCGAGCGTTGTCGCCGACTTCATCGCCGCGGCGCGTGTAGGGAATCTCGATCGCCTTGTTGCCGGCGGCGAGCTGGAGAAGCACGTCGCCGATGCGCCGGATCGGCCGGGCGATGTTCGACACGGAAAAGACGGCGGACCCGATCAACGTCAGAACGACGAAGACGCCGACGATCAATGCGAAGGTGGCGACGCGGTCCAGTTCGGCCAGCATCTCGCCCTTGCGGCGCGCGGCGAATTCGTTGGCAACGCCGACCAGATCGTCGATCCGTTTGCTGACTTCCAGGGCTGCCGGACGCATACGCTCTGCGAGAATGGTGGCCTTCGTCGACTCTGCGGCAGTCCTGGCGCCGCCCGAGGGGGCGCCAATGACGGTCTTTTGCGCCCCCGCCAGTTCAATGCCGCTGGTCAGATACGCATCGACGAATTTCTTGGTCTCACGATAGGCGTCCTGGGTGACCTTGCGGGTCGCCCGGTCGGTGGCCGTATCGATTTCCGCGCCGGCTTCGCCTGCTCGCGCGCGGAGATTCTCGAGGAGCTTGTCAACCTCTCCGGCTGACGAGGCGGAGCTGATCTCGAGAGCTGCGAGCTGCGCCCGCGCCATCGCCGTCTGCGCCGCTTGCGCATTGCCTTTGTTGAGGTAGTTGATCGTGACCAGGCGATTGGATTCGGCAATCGACCGGTTGCCGAGCATCTGGTTGGTCAGCATGCCGCAGACCAGCACAACGCTCACGCCGGTGACGATGCCGAGCTTTGTTCCAATGCGAAACCTGAATGACCCCACCGCTCTCTCCTCGCGTTGCTGTATAGCAGGTATTCGCAACCAATGATTGAGATTTGGGTAATATTCGCGGATCTCCGGTAGAACTACGGCCGACATATTCGACGATGGAATTTTCCTGCACGCTTGCCCGTCGATCTGGTTCCGCTATGTACGCGCCCGTGCTTTGAGTTCCCCCGTCTCTGTCCTAGCGTGATTGATGCCTTTCCGGGATCGACCTAATTCCTATCGGCCGCAATTCGGCGGCTCGCCGTTCGGTCGGCGCTTCTCCGGATTATTGCCGTGGATGTTCGTGGTGGGCATCGCGCTGGCCGTCGTGCTCACCTTTCGCCATGGAATGAGCTGGCTTGTTCCTGATGCCGATGGCGACCGCACGCGGAATGCCGAGATCGTTCTCGAGCAGGCGGGCCATCCCGATGTTCGCGAGCCGGTGGACGTCATTCGCACCATCGACGGCGACACCTTTCTCGCGCGCGTTCGTCAGCGCGGCGGCCGCGATCTCGTCGTGCGGGTTCGGTTGCGCGGCATCGACGCGCCCGAGATGAAAGCGTCTTGCCGGGAGGAGCAGGACAAGGCCGAAGCCGCGGCCCGCGCGTTGCGCGATCTGCTCGGTCAGGGCGACGTGACGATCACCAATCTCGGCCCCGACAAATACGGCCGCGTTCTCGCCGACGTCGCGACCCGGCGGACTGCGAACGTTGCGGCGGCATTGCTCGCCGGCGGTTTTGCGCGAAGCTACACTGGCGGCCATCGCGACGGCTGGTGCACGCGCAGCTGGCGCTTCTGGTAACAAAAAAGCCGCGTTCGGGGACGCGGCCTTTTCCTGTCTTGCCTTGATCCTGGCGATCAGCGCGTCACGACCACCGTGGTGCCGACCGAGACGCGGCCATAGAGATCGGTGATGTCGTCGTTGAGCATGCGGATGCAGCCATAGGAGACGAAGCCGCCGATCGAGCCCGGCACGTTGGTGCCGTGGATGGCGTATTCACCGCCGGCCAGCGTCATCGCCGCAACGCCCATCGGGTTGCGCGGCGAGCCGCCCGGAATCATGTCGGGAATGCTCGGCTTGTCACGCTTGACCTCGGCCGGCGGTGCCCAGGCCGGGTTGCGATATTTCCCGTCGATGCGGGTAGTGCCGGCCCATTGCTTGCCGGACTTGCCGACACCGACCGGATAGCGCACGGCGTGGCCGTTATCGAGGATGAGATAGAGCCGCCGCTCGCTGGTTTTGACCACGATGGTGCCCGGCGAATAGTCGGCCAGATGCGCCCCCACCATTTCCGGCCGCGCCTGCGCCGCCGTCGACATCAAGACCCCTGCCCCGATGGTGGCGGCCAGCGCCGCCGCAATCCTAATCGACATCGATTTTCCCCTAAGCCCGAACGGATCGTCCAAAATTACGCGGAACCGGCAATCGCCAGCTTGCCACGTCCTTGTCAGGGGACATTCTTAACCGCGCCCGTTAACCGGTTGGTTTCCAAGCACGGCTGCCAAGGGCCAGCCAGCAGGGGGAACAAAGGAAATGTTCGAAATAAAGTAAATGACCTGAAAACAACACTCGGCGGGAAAGATGCGGCCGCACCGGCACGCGCGCTGACGAGTGCGTGAGGATGTGAACGGCTGTTGCTTACCGGAGGGTCGACGACAAACGCGGTCTCGCGTCCCGGACAAGGCGCAGCGCGTCGCGCCGCGACGCAGAGCCGGGACCCAGTTCTTTGCGCTGGGATGGATGGGCCCCGGCTCAGCAGCGCACCGCGACGTGCGCGCTGCGCTGCGTCCGGGGCAGGAGAGCAAGCTTACGCCGACTTCTTGTTCTGCCGGTTCCTGACGAGATCATCGACCACGGCGGGATCGGCCAGCGTCGAGGTATCCCCCAGGCTGCCCGGCTCATCCTCGGCGATCTTGCGCAGGATGCGGCGCATGATCTTGCCGGAGCGGGTCTTGGGCAGGCCCGGCGCAAACTGGATCTGGTCCGGGGATGCGATCGGGCCGATCTCCTTGCGCACCCAGGTGACGAGCTCCTTGCGCAGGTCCTCGGTCGGCTCGATGCCGGCCATCAGGGTGACATAGGCGTAGATGCCCTGGCCCTTGATGTCGTGCGGGAAGCCGACCACGGCAGCCTCGGAGACTTTCTCATGCGCCACCAGCGCGCTCTCGACTTCCGCAGTGCCCATGCGATGGCCGGAGACGTTGATAACGTCGTCGACGCGGCCGGTGATCCAGTAATAGCCGTCGGCATCGCGGCGGCAGCCGTCGCCGGTGAAGTACTTGCCCTTGTAGGTCGAGAAATAGGTCTGCTCGAAGCGGGCATGGTCGCCGTAGACCGTGCGCATCTGGCCGGGCCAGGACCGCGTCAGGCAGAGATTGCCCGAGGTCTCGCCGTCCAGAACCTTGCCGTCGGCGTCGACGATCTCAGGCAGCACGCCGAAGAACGGCTGCGCCGCCGAGCCCGGCTTGAGCTTGGTCGCGCCCGGCAGCGGCGTGATCAGGATGCCGCCGGTCTCGGTCTGCCACCAGGTGTCGACGATCGGGCAGCGGTCGTCGCCGACGACGCGGTGATACCACTCCCACGCTTCCGGATTGATGGGCTCGCCGACCGAGCCGAGCAGGCGGAGCGAGGCGCGCGATGTCTTCTTCACGGGCTCGTCGCCCGACTGCATCAGCGCGCGGATCGCGGTCGGTGCGGTGTAGAAGATGTTGACCTTGTGCTTGTCGATGACGTTCCAGAACCTGGAATTATCCGGGTAATTCGGCACGCCTTCGAACATCAGCGTCGTCGCGCCATTGGCGAGCGGCCCATAGAGAATGTAGCTGTGGCCGGTGACCCAGCCGACGTCAGCGGTGCACCAGTAGATGTCGCCGTCGTGATAATCGAAGACGTATTGATGCGTCATCGAGGCGAACACGAGATAGCCGGCGGAGGTGTGCAGCACGCCCTTGGGCTGGCCGGTCGAGCCTGAGGTGTAGAGGATGAACAGCGGGTCCTCGGCGTGCATGTGCTCGACCGGGCATTCCGTCGTCACCATCGCCGCCGCCTCGTGATACCAGAGGTCGCGCGTCGGGTTCATGTCGATCTTGCCGCCGGTGCGCTTGACCACCACGACCCAGTCGACGTCGTCGGCCTTGGCGAGCGCGGCGTCGACGTTGGCCTTCAGCGGCACCTTCTTGCCGCCGCGCAGGCCTTCGTCCGCGGTGATGATGATCTTGGATTTGCAGTCATTGATGCGCTGGGCGAGGCTGTCCGGCGAGAACCCCGCGAACACCACGGAGTGGATCGCGCCGATGCGCGCGCAGGCGAGCATCGCATAGGCCGCTTCCGGAATCATCGGCAGGTAGATGGTGACGCGGTCGCCCTTCTTGACGTTGCGGGTGCGCAGGATGTTGGCCATCCGGCAGACCTCGTCGTGCAGCTCCTGGTAGGTGATATGCTTGGACTGCGAGGGATCGTCGCCTTCCCAGATGATCGCGGTCTGGTTGCCGCGCTTGGCGAGATGCCGGTCGATGCAGTTGTAGGCGACGTTGAGGATGCCGTCCTCGAACCATTTGATCGAGATGTTGCCGGGCGCGAACGAGACGTTCTCGATTTTCGTCGGCGCGTGCATCCAGTCGATGCGCTTGGCCTGCTCCGCCCAGAAACCATTCGGGTCCGAGATCGAGCGAGCGTACATCTCCTTGTACTTGGCCTGGTCGACCCAGGCGCGCTTCGCCCACTCCGCCGGGACGTCGTAGATCTTCTCGGACATGCTTCCCTCCACATACGGCAGGCCGAACGCTAGCGACCGGCGAGCCGACTTGATCATTGACTGATTATGCGTCGGGCTAACCGGGCCCGACAAGGAGCACAAGCTGGACCTTCGGCGGGCGGCCGGCCATGCGGAGGATCAAGGCCACCTGCTGTGACTGTCGCAGATCTGAAACAAGCCGGCGGGCGGCTTTTCGGGGCCTTGCCCAGCTCCGCGGAACAGGCCGGCGCAGGGGCCCCATGCATTAATGGAGGTATTTAGAAACCACCCTCACCGATTCGGGACTCGCAATAGTGTTCGGAACACCCTAAATGGCCAACCCGGGCCCGAAGAGACCCTTCGGAACAAAAATCAGAACAGCGGCATTGACCGGTAACAGACAGGGCTAAGGCATAAGACTATGATGGATCAGCAGAATCTCGGGACGATACGGCCCGCTTCAGCCGATCCTGCGGCCATTGCATTGGCCAAAGCCCTCGGACAATGGCCGAAACCCGCCGCTTTCAGGCGTCCTAGCCCGAAGAAGGCCTTCGACACGGCGCCCGCGGCGACGGTCGAAGCGCTCGCCAAGGAGCTCGGCCTGCGGCTCGGCGACCAGAACGAGCTGACCATCCGCCGCATCCGGCGCGGCAAGGGCTATTCCTTCGTGCGTCCCAATGGCGCACATATCCGCGACGCCCGCACTATCCGCCGGCTGCACGCCATGGCGGTGCCGCCGGCCTATCGCGAGGTGCGCTACTCCGCCGATCCGAGCTTGCATCTCCAGGCCGTGGGCCGCGATGCCGCAGGCCGGCTGCAATATCGCTATCACGCCGATTGGGAGAAGGTCCGCGAGCACCGCAAGGCGCATCGTCTGGAAAAGCTCGTCGGCGCGCTGCCAAAGATCCGGCGCAAGGTCTCGGCGTTCCTGTCGGGCGACGAGCCGACGCGTGAATTCGCGCTCTCGGCCGTGATCGAGCTGATCGCGCGCACTGCGATCCGTCCCGGCAATGAATCCTATGCCCGCCTCAACGGCACCCGCGGCGCCACCACGCTGCTGAAGTCGAACGTCACGCTTGAGGACGACAGCTTCGTGCTGACCTTCAAGGCGAAGGGCGGCAAGGCGGTGCGCAAGGAGTGCGATGCGGCCAAGCTGGTGCGCGCCATCGGCATTTTGCAGGGCGTCCCCGGCAAGCGCATGTTCCAGTATCGCGATGCCTACGGCATCGTGCGCGCGGTCAACACCACGCAGGTGAACGCGTTCTTGCGCGAGATCGCCGGCATCAAGATTTCGCTGAAGGATTTCCGTACGCTGATGGCGTCTGCCGTCGTCGTGGAATCGCTGTCGCGAATCACGCCGGCGACCAGCCAGCGCGGCCGCAAGAAGCAGGTGCTGGACGCGATTCGCGCCGCAGCCGACAAGCTCTCCAACACGCCGGCGATCTGCCGCAAGAGCTACGTCCACGACACCATCGTCACCGCGTTCGAGGACGGCATCCTCGAGCGCTTCGCCGCGACCATGAAGGGCCAGCGCTCGCAGGCGAGGCGCGAGCAGCTTCTGGCGCAGGTGGTGGCGACAGCCGCGGTGTAACGAGTCGTCCGTTAAGAAGCCGGATTGATCGAGGCTGGCCGGGCGAGCGTGCGCCATAGCTGGGCCAGGAACAGGCACAAGAGATATCTCAGCCAGGCGAGGATGCGGCGGAAGTTGTGTCCGACGGCTGAGAGGACGACGTTGGCGGCATCGCCGGCGCGGCCTTTGAGGTAGCAGCGCCCGAGGTGGCCTTCCGCCTTCAGGTGTCCGATGATGGGCTCGATGGCGGAGCGGCGGCGCAGCTCGCGCTTGATGACACCGAAAACGCCGCGCTTCTGGCCGGAGATGAAGACGCGACGGGGATTTTGTGCGTCGTGGCCGCGGTATCCCTTGTCGACATAGGCCCGCTCGATCGGACAGCCGGTGAGTGTCTCGGTGCGGTCAATGACGTCCCGCAAGGTGTGACCGTCGTAGGGGTTGTCGGGCAGTGCGCTGGCGTGCAGCACGAACAGGCCACCGGGAGCCCGGCGGTTGTTGGTGACGATGGAGGCCTTCACGCCGAACTCGTAAGGCGCGCTGGCCTTGCCCTTGCCGATGCACTCCACTTCCGGGGCATGGAAGGAATAGAGCTTCCAGCCGCGCTGGCGCTGCTGCTGCGAGCGGATCTGCGTGGCCCGGCCGAGCGGGAGGGCGAACGCCTGCTCCAGTGCTGGCTGGCCTTCGATCTTGCGGCGGATGTCGCGGATGATCCGGCCCAGCCGGCTACGCAGGATACGCAACTGCCGCTGATGCCGCCTGAACTGTTTGGCATGGGCGTAGCGGCCGGCCATCATCGCGGCGGCCTTGGCGATGCGAGCATAGGATTGCCGCAGCCTGACGCCGTGCCTGATCGCCAGGCGGTTGAGCCCCTTGATGGCCGCATGCAGCAGCTTGGCATCGGTCGGAAAGGTGATGGCCTTCGGCTGCACCGTGGTGTCGACCGTAACCCGCTTGAGGTCCTGGCTGCGTAATGCACCGGCCTCGTGCGCTACCCGCAAGCTCTCGGCCAGCAGCAACTCCAGCTTGTCGCCAAGCCGCTTGCGCCAATGGCTCAGGTCCGAGCGCTCGTGCGGGAACGTGTGCTGAAAGAACTCTTCCCCGGTGAAGAACTGGAAGTATGGGTCATGGACCCAGCGCTCGCACACCTCCTCATCGGACAGCCCGTAAATGTGCTTGAGCAACAGCAGACCGATCATGAAGCGCGTCTCGATCCCGGGCCTGCCGTTCTCGCTGTAGAGCGGCGCGATCTCGCCGTCGATCCAGTCCCAATCGACCTTGCCGGCGAGCAGAACCAGCTCGTGCTTCATATTGATGATCTGGTCGAGCCGAGCCCGGAACAGATCGTTCGATCCCGTCGTCTTGTGCTTCTTCGGCCGCATCGTTCCCTCCGATGCAGACAAGGAATCATGCTTCCCGCTTCGAGGGAATCCACGAAAACCAAATCGCAAGGTTCTGACGCCCAAAGCATCAAAACCTTGCAATCTGGAAATGCCCCTTAGCCCAAATCGAGATTCCCGATCAGTGGCTTAGTCCTTCTTCACGGACGACTAACGACACTGCCGTATGGTGGGCAAAGCGAAGCGTGCCCACCATTTCTGTTGCGGTGTTGGGGTAGATGGTGGGCACGGCGCAAGTGCGCCTTTGCCCACCCTACGAGAGCTACGACTTGGGCGAGACGCCGTTGTCGGGACCGGGATCGCCGCCTGCGGCTGCGGTCGTGAGCCGTTCCATATAATGCGCCCACCCCGTCGCGTGCGCGGCGGCCTGCGCTTCGCTTGGCAGGCCGCTATGGGTCATGCGCAGCAGCGTGCCGCCGTCGCGCTCGATCAGGTCGATCTCGATCAGGCTCGAGCCGGGCGGTACCTCCTGGCCGCCTTCCCATCCGAACGTGTAGGCCAGACGATGCACCGGCACGACCTCGCGGAAGGCGCCGCGGGCGACGCCGCTGCGGGGGCCGATGCCCTTGAGCAGATAAAGCCCGCCGGGATGCGGCTCCGTGGTGGCATCGGAGCCCATCCAGCTCAGGATTTTCTCGGGGTCGGTCAGATAGGCGAAAACGGTGGAACGTGGTGCCGCGATCTGGGTCTCGCGTCGCACTATGAACGGTTCGGTCATCGGCGATCATCCCTTCGCTGCCATTGGCACATGGCGGCGCCAAAGCGGCGCGTCAAGGATTGCCCGTGACAAAGGCGGCCCGCCTTGGCCATGATCGAGCCATGCAGCTCTCCCCGACCCTCGCCTGGCTTGTCGATGCCGCTTCGGATAGCGCCGGAGCTGATCGCCTGCTTGCGGAACTCGCCGCCCATCTGGTCGCCGACGGCGTGCCGCTTGCGGGGGGCGCCCTGACGCTGGAGGTGCCGCATCCGCTGATCGCGAAGCGGACCTGGTTGTGGCGTGCAGACAGCGGCCAGGTAATCGAAGCACTCGGCTTCGCGCCGGGCGGATTGGCGCCCGATCCGCCCAACGATGCCGGTCGCCGCTGGCTGCGCGACATCGCGCGCGGCGACGTCCACGAAGACATCGCCGGACGTCCAGATGGGCCGCAGCTTTGCTGGATCGGGCCGCGTCCGTTCACCGCGGACGACATCGGGCAATTGCGCCAGGCCGCGCGTTTTGCCGCGACGCCCCTCGCCGTGCTGGCCGCGCGCGCCACGTTGCGCGCGACGTTAGATGCCTATCTCGGCAAGCGGAGCGCGGAGCGGGTGCTGGCGGCACCTCTGCGCCGCGATCTCGGCGAGACCATTCAGGCCGCGCTGCTCTATGCCGACCTCCGCAACTTCACGACGTTGTCGGAAACCTCTCCGCCTGCACAGGTCATCGCCGCGCTGGATGCCTGGTTCGATCGCATCGCCGGCGCTGTCCACGCCTTTGGCGGCGAGGTGCTGAAATTCATCGGCGACGGCGTGCTCGCGATCTTTCCGGTGGTCGAGGCATCGCCCCGCCGCGCGTGCGATGCCGCCCTGCGTGCCGCAGGCGCGGCCGAGGCCGGCATGGTCTATCTCAACAAGGAGCGCGGCGCTCAAGGGTTGTCGCCGCTGGCATTCGGTGCCGCACTTCATCTGGGCGAGATGCTGTGGGGCAATATCGGCGCCGCCAACCGGCTCGACTTCACGGCGATCGGTCCCGCCGTCAATCTCGCCAGCCGGCTCGAGGGATTGTGCAAGTCGCTGGGGCGGACCGTGCTGGTGTCGGGCGCGCTCGCCGCCGAGACGGACATGCCGCTGATCGCGCTCGGATCGCATTCGCTGCGCGGCATTGCTGCGCCATGCGAGGTGTTTGCGCTGCCGGAGATGTGAGCGCGGGTATTGCAGGTCGTTGTGCGATGGCCGTGCCAAACTCTCGGTGTCGTCCCGGCGAAGGCCGGGACCCATAACCACCAAATTATATTGTAGCACGCGCTGGTAACCCCGAGTCCTCGCAAAACGATTGCTGCGGAGTATGGGTCCCGGATCTACGCGCGCCTAAGAGCGCGCTTGTCCGGGACGACGGCGGAGAATTAAGGCCGCACCTGCGGCTAAACCCCGCCCATCTTGCAGACGAGCTTCCACTCCTCGGCCGTCACCGGCTGCACCGACAGGCGCGAATATTTCACCAGCGCCATGTCGGCGAGTTTCTTCTCGGCCTTGATCGTCGCCATCGTCACCGGCGTCTTCAACGGCTTGTCGGCCTTGATATCGACGCAGACGAATTTCTCGGTCTTGTCGGTCGGATCGGGATAGGCCTCCTTGATGATCTCCGCGATGCCGACGATCTCCTTGCCCTCGTTGGAATGATAGAAGAATGCCTTGTCGCCCTTCTTCATGGCGACGAGGTTCTGGCGCGCGGTATAATTGCGCACGCCGGTCCAGGCCTCGCCCTTGGCGCCCTTTTCCACCTGCTGGTCCCAGGACCACACCGATGGTTCGGATTTCACCAGCCAGTAGTTCATCGCGCGTGCCCTATCCATTCGTCATGGCCGGGCTTGTCCCGGCCATCCACGTCTCTGCCATCAATTCAATATCAAGACGTGGATGCCCGCGACAAGCGCGGGCATGACGAGAAGACGTCATTCCTCTGCCTTGAAGGGGCGCGTCATCAGTCCCGAGATCGCGGCGTCGATCGTGCTCCGGCCGCTCAGGATCGACGCGACGGCTTCTGACACCGGCATCTCGACGTTTTGCGAAGCTGCGAGTTCGATCAGCACCGGCGCGGTGAACTCGCCCTCGGCAAGCTTGCCCGCAGGCGGCTGCTCGCCGCGGCCCAAAGCAAGGCCAAGGATGAAATTGCGCGATTGCGGGCTCGAGCAGGTCAGGATCAAATCGCCGAGGCCGGACAGGCCGGTGATCGTTTCGCTGCGTGCGCCGAGCGCGCGGCCGAGGCGCGTCAGCTCGGCAAAGCCGCGGGTCGTCAGCGCGGCCTGGGCGGAGGCCCCCAGCTTGCGCCCGACCGCGATGCCGACTGCGATCGCCAGCACGTTCTTGGCTGCGCCGCCGATCTCGACGCCGCGGATGTCCGTGGAGTGATAGGGACGGAACGTCGGTGAGCCCAGGGCCTGCACCAACGCGCTCGCCAACGTCTCATCGCCTGCCGCCAGCGTCACCGCCGTCGGCAAGCCGCGCGCGACATCGTCGGCAAAGCTCGGACCCGACAGGATCGCGGGCTGGACGTGCGGCGCGGCCTCCGCGATCACGTCGGTCATGAATTTATGGGTGCCGTGCTCGATGCCCTTGGCGCAGGCGACGATCGGCACCGGCCCTGTCAGATGCGAGGCCAGCATGTTGACGGCGCCACGCAAATGCTGCGCCGGTGTTGCGATCAGCAACATGTCGGCGCGTGCGGTAAGCGCCAGATCGCTGGTCACGACGATCTCCGGCGCGATCTGTACGCCGGGCAGTCGCGGATTGTCGCGTGTCGAGGCGATCCGCGCGGCATGCTCGGCATTCCGTGCCCAGAGCGTGACGCTCCGTCCTGCCCGCGCCGCCACGGTCGCCAGCGCCGTGCCCCAGGCGCCCGCCCCGATCACCGCGACAGATTGGAACGTGGTCATGGCTAGAATCCCGCCCGGGTCTTGCCGTAGCCGGTCGGCGCCGTCGCGTTGGCGTCGAGCAACCAGCGCGCGCGGGGCTGCGCTTCCATCGTGTCGGTCAGGCCGAGTGCGAGTCGTTCGGCGCCGGCCCAGGCGATCATCGCGCCGTTGTCGGTGCAGAGCGCGGGCGGCGGCATGATCAGTTGCGTCCCGGCTTGCTGTGCGACCTCATCGAGGGCGCCGCGGATCGCCTGATTGGCCGCGACGCCGCCGGCCGCGACCAGGGCACGCGGTGCGCCGAATTTTTCGCGGAACAGTCTGAGGCCGACGCTCAGCCGGTCGGCGGTCGAATCCAGCACGGCGGCCTGAAAGCTCGCGCAGAGATCGCTGACGTCCTGCGGCGTGATCTCGGCTAGCCGGCTCGCTTCAGTGCGGACTGCCGTCTTCAATCCCGACAGCGAGAAATTGGCGTCGGGGCGTCCCTGCATCGGCCGCGGAAACGCAAATCGCGTGGCATCGCCGCCTGCCGCCGCGCGCTCGACCTGCGGGCCGCCGGGATAGGGCAGGCCCAACATCTTCGCGACCTTGTCGAAGGCCTCGCCGATCGCGTCGTCGACGGTGGTGCCAAGCCGTACATACTGGCCGACGCCGGTGACCGCGACGATCTGGGTATGGCCGCCCGAGGCGAGGAACAGGCAGTAGGGAAATTCGATTCCGTCGGTGAGGCGCGGCGTCAGCGCATGCGCCTCCAGATGGTTCACCGCAACCAGCGGCGTGTCGTGCACCATCGCGATCGCCTTTGCGGTGGTGAGCCCGACGATGACGCCACCGATCAAGCCCGGCCCCGCCGCGGCCGCGACGCCGCCAAGCTGGGCGAAGCCGACGCCGGCTTCCTGCATCGCGCGATCGATGATGCCGTCGAGCAGATCGACATGGGCACGGGCGGCGATCTCCGGCACCACGCCGCCGAAGCGGGCGTGCTCCTCGATCTGCGACCGCACGATGTTGGACAGGATCCTGCCGCTGCCGTCAGGCGCGCGCTCGACCAGTGCCGCGGCTGTCTCGTCGCAGGTTGTTTCGATGCCCAGTACCAGCATTGGCGAATTGTTATCCAATTTGCGCCCTTGCGCTCATCCGTAAAGCAGAGTTCTGGTACGTCCGGTAGCATTCCGGGGCCAGATTGCGCAATCGCCACGCGCGGCTTCCTCACGAATGCGTGGCCGCCAATCGGTTCGGGAACACCAGCGATGTCCATTCTTGTCACACGGCCGCATCCCGACAATGAGGCGACGGCGGAAAATCTGCGCGCGCGGGGGCTTGCGGTGCTGCTTGCGCCGGTGCTCAAGTTCGAGCCGGTCGCCTTCCATGACGAGAGTGAAGCTCCCTACGGTGCCATCCTCGTCACATCGGCCAACGCGATCCGTGCCGTCGCGCCACAATTGCAGGATCTTGGTCTGTTGGAGCTGCCGTTGTTTGCGGTCGGTGAGCATACGGCTGCTGCGGCGCGCGACGCCGGCTTTGCCGAGGTGATCGTCGCCGGCGGCGATGCCGCGTCCTTGCGCGACAAGGTGATGCAGAGCGCACGCGACAAGGTGCTGAAGAAAAAGAGCACGCTGCTGTATCTCGCAGGCGCGGATCTGTCGCGCGACCTCGGCGGCGAGCTCGGTGCGGAGGGGTTCAGCGTGGTCACACAGACGACCTATCGCATGGCGCCGGTCAAGCATTTGCCGCGCGAGGTCTGCGAGGGCTTTGCCGCTCACGGCGTCGAGGCGGTGCTGCACTACTCCCGGCGCAGCGCCCGGGCGTTCCTGGATGCGGCCAGGGACGAAGGCGTCGAAATCTCGGCGCTGGCTATACCGCAATGCTGCCTGTCCGAGACTGTTGCCAGCGTGCTGCGCGATGCCGGCGCGTCGCAGGTTCTGGTGGCTGCGACACCGGACGAAAATGCCTTATTTACCACCTTGGAGCGTGCGTTGCGCACCCGTTTGGCGTAAGAGGTCGAGCCGAATCCGACGTAATCGGGTCCGTCCCGCGTATGGAAGTGTGAGGAACCGTCACGATGGCCGACCACAAGCCTGAAGACGCAGGATTGGCTCCTGAGTCCGGCCGTGCCAAGCGCACTCCGCCCACCATCGACCTCGAAGCCACCGAAGTCTCGACCCAGCCGCAGGAGGCGGCGGTCGAGCCGGAGGCTCACCTGGAGCCCGAGCGAGCCGCGCACGAGCAGACCAGGGTCGAGGAAGCCAAGTCCGAAGAGATCGAGTCCGAAGAGACCAAGTCCCAGCCGCAGCCTGAACGCGCTGAGGAACAGCCTTCCGTCGCGTCCGCGCCGATGTCGCCCTGGGTCATCGCGCCGTTCTCCGGCGCTGTCGCAGCGGCGGTCGTGATCGCGGTCGGCTGGTTGCTGGGCTGGCCCGCCGTACAGGCGCCGCCGGCCGCCCCGCAAGTCACGAGCGCGACGGTCGATGCGCTGAGCGGTCGCGTTGCGGCAGTCGAAGCCAAGGCCGGCAAGCCCGCCGCTGATCCCGCCATGGCGGCGCGGATCGACGCGCTGGAGAAATCCGCAACCGGCTTGCGCAGCGACGTCGCCAATCTGCGTGCGCAGTCCGACAAGACCGCGAGCACATTGAACGATGCGAAAGCGGCGCCGCAAACTGCCGTGCCCGACCTTGCCGCTCTGAGCGACCGCATCGCCCAGCTCGAGCGCGCCAGCAAGACCGAACGTGCCGAGCTTGCGCAGCAGGGCGAGAAGATCGCCGATGCGAAGAGGATGGACGACAAGCCGCTGCGTCATGTGGTGGCGGCGGCCCTGCTCGACGTCGCCGTTCGTCACGGCGATGCTTACGAGTCGCAATTGGCCGCAGCGCGGGCGATGGCGACAAAGCCCGATGCGCTGAAGCCGCTCGACACCTTTGCCGCGTCAGGCATTCCGACGCCGGTGGCGCTGAGCCGCGAGTTGCTCAATATCGTGCCGAAGCTGTCGCCGCCGGCGGAAGCCCAGACCAGCGGCACGGGCATCGTCGAGCGTCTCCAGGCAGGAGCCTCAAAGCTCGTCCGCATCGAGCGCACCGACGGGGTCGGCAACGATCGCGGCGCCATCGTCGCACGGGTGACGGCAGCGGCGCTGCGCAATGATTTCGTGGAAGCGCGGCGCGAGCTCAAGACGCTGGCCGAGGCCGATCGTGCGCCGGCGCAGGCCTGGCTCGACAAGGCCGATGCCCGCGACGCTGCGCTCGCCGCTTCCCGCAAGTTCGCCGACGATGCCATGGCGGATCTCGTCAAGCCTGCTCAATAAAGCTTCGCGCAACAATCAGCGCGTATAGGGATCGCCATGCTTCGCATCGTCCTCTTCCTTGTCCTGATCGCGCTGGCGGCGGCCGGCGCGGCCTGGGTTGCCGACCAGCCCGGCGATCTCGTCCTGACCGCGGGCAGTTTCCGCGCCTCGACCACGCTTCCCAAATTCGTGTTCCTGCTTGGCCTGTTTGCCGCGGCCGTCGTGCTGGTCTGGAGCATCGTGACGACGATCTGGCGCACGCCGGGGCGTCTGCGCCGCCGCCGCCATGACAAGCGCCACGCGCGGGGCCGCCACGCCATCACCCACGGCCTGCTTGCGATCGGTCATGGTGACACCGCGCTCGCCCGCCGGCACGCGGAAACGGCGCGGCGACATGCCCCGAATGATCCGCTCGCGCTGCTCCTGCATGCGCAGTCAGCGCAGCTCGAAGGCAATCGCGACGAGGCGCAGCGCGTCTTCCGCGCCATGGCCGAGCGCGAGGACACGCGCCTGCTTGGCCTGCGCGGCCTGTTCATCGAAGCGCAGCGCGCCGACGATGCGGTCGGCGCCGTGATGATCGCGGAGGAAGCGATCAAGCTGTCGCCGTCCTCGACCTGGGCCTCGCATGCGGTGCTCGGCTTCCGCTGCGCGCGTGGCGACTGGAGCGGTGCGCTTGCGATCCTCGATTCGAATCTGTCTGCGGGGCAGATCGACAAGCAGACCTATCGCCGGCAGCGCGGCGTCCTGCTCACCGCACGCGCGCTGGAATTGGCAACCATGGACCGCGACGTCGCGCGCGAGAGCGTGATGGAGGCGATCAAGCTGGCGCCGACGCTGGTGCCGGCGGCGGTGCTCGCCGCAAAATTCGAGAGCGAGGCGCATCAGGTGCGCCGCGCCATGAAGCTGGTCGAGGCCGCCTGGATCGCGAATCCGCATCCCGATCTCGCCGATGCCTATGCCCACGTGAAGCTAGGCGATACCGCGTGGCACCGCTTGCAGCGGGTCGAGACGCTTGCGGCCAAGACGTCGGCCGACAAGCCCGGTCATGTCGAGGGCCAGCTCGCGATCGCGCGCGCCGCGATCGATGCCTCCGAGTTCGCTCGCGCGCGCGAGGTGCTCGCGCCTTATGTCAAGGATCCGACCCAGCGCGTCGCGCTGCTGATGGCCGAGATCGAGCGCACCGAGCACGGCGATGGCGGTCGCGCCCGCGCCTGGACCCTGCGCGCGGTGCGCGCCCGTCACGATCCGGCCTGGACTGCGGACGGCTACGTCAGCGACCGTTGGCGCCCGGTCTCCCCGGTCACCGGCCGGCTCGATGCGTTCCAGTGGCAGACCCCGGTCGCGAGCCTGCCTTCGGACAAGGGGACCACGATCGAATCCTCGGCCTTCGAGGAGGCCATGCTGGCGGCCCCGCCGCCGAAGCGGGTGACGGTGGCTCCCAGCGAAGGCCCGGCGGAACCGCCCGTGGCGGCACCAGCATCGGCACCGGCGTCAGTGCCGGCCGCGCAGGACAATTTGCCCCCGATGGCCAAGGACGAGCCGGCCGTTGCGACCGCCGAACCGGTCCAGCCGGCCCCCGAGCCCGCCGAATCACCGCCGCCCGCGGCGACCCCCGTGTTCCGGAGCCGCGCCGACCTCGGCAAACCCGCGCCAGCGCCGATTCCTGCGGTCATCCCGATCGTCCGGGCCCCCGACGATCCCGGGATCGATGACGAGGGTCCGAGCGATGAATTTACGGAACAAATCGGTACACCCAAGGCTCAGGCCGGCGGCTGGCGCGGATTCTGGTCCCGCTGGGGCGCGTGAGCCGCATTTCGAATCCGGTTTGTCCTTGCCAATTCGGGCCATGCCCGATATCAGGAGCGCGCGTATCGGGGCCGGCATCGCCTTGGCCCCGGCAGGGTTCGCCGCAATAGCTCAGTTGGTAGAGCACGTCATTCGTAATGACGGGGTCGGGGGTTCGAATCCCTCTTGCGGCACCAGCGCCTCAGGTTGTCCAGCCCGAAGAGATGGGTAACGCATCGTACCTAAGAGATGGCTGACAACCTCGTGCCGGCCGGGTGTGGGCAATGGGGCAGGCAGGGGCATGGCGAACGGAACGGGGGCCGCGGATCGGAGCGACTGGGTCCGGCTGCCGGGCCTCGTCATCCTTGCGGCGTTGATCACCGCCATCGTCGCTTCCAAATCGCTCGACGCGTCGCGGCTGCACAGCCGGCTGTCCGTTCCGCCGCTCTATGACGACGTCGCCTATTTCGGCGACGCGGTCAGATGGGTGAGTGCCTTCGGAAGCCGCGGCGTCGCCGGCAGCGTCTGGGACTTGCTGCATCACCATGCGCCGTTTTCGACGCTGGTGGCGGCCACCGGTTTTTGGTCGTTTCCCGGAAGCTATCTCGGTCCTTATCTCGTTCATGCCGTGATCGTCTTCGGCTTCCTGCTCGGGATCATCTGGCTGGTTCGGCGACGGCCGGTCCTCGAGATCGCATCGTGTCTGATCGCAGCGGTGTGCGTGCCAGTGCTGTGGCACACGATCACGGAAGCGCGTCCCGATCTGCCCTCGGGACTTGCCATCGGTCTTGCCGCCGGTGCCATCGTCTACCGCGGCGTGCTCCGGCGCAGCGCCCGGTCGCTGGCTGGCCTCGGGGTCGCCTGTGCACTCGCCGCCTGCATCAAGCCGACGTCGTTCCCGGCTGCGCTCGCTCTGCTCGGCAGTGCGTTCGCGATCCGGCTGGTCGTCGATTGCATCCAGGCCGGCGGATTGCGCTTGTCGATCAGGACTGCGCTCGGCGCGCTCGTGTGGTTCGTGCTGCCGTTGATCGCGACCACGGCCGCGCTGATCGGGCCCGCATTGGTCGAGACCGTCACCTACATTCTTATGGTGTTCGTCGGCCAGCGCGACCTCTGGACGACGGGCGAAGGTTTCTGGCCCGGGCTGCTACGTTTCTCCATCGGTGGAGAGGGACAGTTCGGCCTGCACTATTGGCTCGCCATCGGGTTGGCCTTGATGCTGCTGCGCTTCGTGCTCGCTGCGATCCGGGGCCGGGCTGCGGTGCTGGATGCCGTCGTTCTGCTCGCGACCGTGCTGATTGCCTACGCCATTCCGTCCGTTGCCGAGATCAAGACCTACTTTTTCGGCGCAATGTTCTACGGCGTGTTCATCGTCGCGATGGTCCTCAATGGCTGCGCCATCATGGCGTCCATTGAATCGCTGCTTGCGCGCACGGCCCTTGCGACAGCCATCCGTCGCCATATGCTGACGGCGGGCCGGGTGCTTGCGCTCGCAATGGCGTTCGCGCTGTTCGTCAAGCACGTCGTGATCGGTCAGCTCAGCGTGGCGACGCCGCTGAGCGCACAGCAGCAGGACAGCATCCGCGCATCGACCGAGCGTCTCTGGTCGCTTCTGCGCGACGTCAAGCCACCGCCGTCGGGCCCGCTTTATGTCGGCTTTTCGAGTCCCTACCCGGTCACGCCCGCGACCATTCAGTTGTATGCGGCGCAGGCGCGGATGAATCTCGTCGTCCGCGGCGAGATGCTGCATCGAACGGCAGCGGCCACCGCAGACGCGCTTCTGCAGTCGAACATCCTCGTCGTCTCGAGCTCGATCCAGCACACGCTGGTCGGACCGCGGGTCGGCGATGATCTCATCGCCCGCATGGACGCGGAAAAGGGCGTCTGCCTGCTCGACAGCATGAGCTTTCCGGATGTGACGCTGCGGGTCTATCGGCGGGCGTGTTGATCGCAGCCGGCCGGTTCGAAATTGCTCCGCGATTGTGTGAGGCCAATCACTTAACCCAGGACACCTTCCCCGTAATGTCCCGGGTACGCCAACACGGGGAGATTTCACATGCGCAAGATCATTCTGGTTGCCGCCATGGTCCTGGCTTCTGCCTCTGCCCAGGCAGACGGCTCCCGCAGCCTGTCACTGTCCGCGGCGGGCGCTCAGGCCCCTGCTCCACAAACGACGCCGACCGCCGCCACGGCGCAGGTGAGCGAAGTCGCGCCAGCCGCGGAGGCGCCGAAATATTCCGATCGTCCGCCGGCAGTGTCGCTCTCTGCGCCGGCCGCCACGGTCACGCCGGCGGCTCCCGCGGTGACCACGCCCACGACCACCCCGGCGCCGGTCGCGACAACCAAGCCCGCCACCAAGAAAACGGCAAGGGCGGACCAGCCGAAGTCCAAGCGCTGGACCGAGCGCCGCATCATCAGCGAGCTGCACCGCCACGGCATCTATTGGTAAGCCGTTCGCCAAAAGCAAATGGCCGGGCAAAAAGCCCGGCCATGACGCTAGACTTTGGATCGGATCGCTGGCGTTTACTGCGACACCGTCTGCACCACGCTTCCGATCGGACGCGTGTTCGTGCTCGCGGTCGGCACCTTCATGTCCTTCATGATCGCTTCGTCATATTCCGGCAGCGTCTGCAGCGTCGTCTTGGCCTTCATCTGCACGACCTTGTAGCCGCCGGCCTTCAACCGCGCGAGCAGCGTCGGCAGGGCCAGTCCGGTATTCTTCTGGAAATCGTGCATCAGGATGATGCCCTTGCCGAGCTTGTCGAGCCGGGTCATCACCGTCTCGATGATCTTTTCCGGCGTGGCGCCCTTGCGGAAGTCGAAGGAGTCGACGTCGGTCGAGAACATCGCGACGTTGCGGGTGCCGAAATAGCCCACGATCGCCGGATTATGCTGGAGCTGCGGAAAGCGGAAGAACGGCGCGGGGTTGGCACCCAGCGCGAACCTCACCGCGCTGATGCCCTTTTCGACCTCGTCCTTGGCCATCTGCTCCGTCATCTTCTTGCCGTTCAGATTGACGTGCGACCAGGTATGCGTGCCGACCGTATGGCCCTGGGCCAGCACCTGGCGCAGGATCTCCGGATGATAGGTCGCATGCTTGCCGACCGAGAAGAACAGGCCCTTGGTGCATTCATCCGCCAGCGCCTTCAGCACATTCGGCGTGTTCACCGGCCAGGGACCGTCGTCGAAGGTCAGCACGACTTCCTTGTCGGTGAGGAAGTCGAATTGCTTGAAATGATCGAAGCCGAAGCCGGGGCCGCCGGTGGTGTCGATCTCGACCACGCGGGCGACGCCCAGCGCGTTCGGATTGGTGCAGGTCGATTTCTGCTGAACCGGCATGGCCGGGGCGGGCGCGGGTGCCTGAGCAACTGTCGTCGGCTTGGCGGCGATCGTTGCGGTGGTCTCGACGTCATCCCTGGCGGCGAGCTTCGCCGGTGCCGGCAATTGATCGGCGGCACGGGCGGCAATTGTCTTGGGAGC
Organism: Bradyrhizobium ottawaense; assembly: GCF_002278135.3. Taxonomy (NCBI): domain Bacteria; kingdom Pseudomonadati; phylum Pseudomonadota; class Alphaproteobacteria; order Hyphomicrobiales; family Nitrobacteraceae; genus Bradyrhizobium; species Bradyrhizobium ottawaense. Next base: position 318,352 of record NZ_CP029425.2, read on the forward strand.
GGCCTGATCGGCGCGCGAGGAATAATAAAACCAACCGCCGGCGGCGATCACGACCGCCGCAACTACACTGGCCAACATCAGGCCCAACGCATTACGCATCGCTATTCTTTCCAATTACGCAACCAAACCGGCGGAATTTCCCGCGCGACGAGCCATTAATGCGAAGTAACAGTTAACGTGACACCAACACGACGGCGGTTGTGGAGGAATTTCAGGGCGGTGCGCCAAAGTGACCGACGTCACAGTCGGGGTGCGGCCCGTGACCATCATCACAGTGGAAACTGTTTTGCTGGAGCATCGTAGCTCCCATCAACAACGGGCACCGTTGCGACGGCGCCAATGGGAGCTTCAAATGACCAAATCTCCTGACACCAAGTCTCTTAACACCAAGTCCTTCTCTGCCAGTCTCCGCGACATCAGCCTGGCGCTCGGCCTTGCCGCCATTGTCTCGCTCGTCTCGACGACCTCGAGCTTCGCCTTCTCGGCCGAGGCGCAGCAGCAGTGCACCGGCGACGCCTTCCGCCTGTGCTCGTCGGAAATCCCCAACATCCCGAAGATCACGGCCTGTATGATGAAGCATCGCTCGGACCTGAGCGTCGGCTGCCGCGCGGTGATGGACAAGGATCTCGCCAAGGGCGCGTCGCGCAAGGTCGCTGACGCCCAGGACAAGCAGTAAGAGCACGCAACACCGTCATCGTTGCGTCGGTTAGCTCCCCTCGCGAATACGCCCCGGCGTCTAGCCGGGGCGACGCGGCGGCGTCATGCGGCCGCCAATAAAGCCGTTGCGGCTGAGGGATCGTCGCACTAGCTTCGCCCGCACATTCTTCCGGGTAAGAGGCATTACGCGATGACCAGATTTCTTTTCATTCTTCTCTTGCTGCTCGGCGCGTCGGTCGCATCCGCGCAGCAGCAGCCGGGCCACGATGCCTGCGCGCGCGATGTCACCCGCTTCTGCCGCGCCGTGATGAACAATGGCGATGGCGCTGTGCTCGCCTGCCTCAAGCAGAACCGCACCAAGCTGAGCAAAGGCTGCGACAAGGTGCTGACCGAGCACGGGCAGTAGTGCTTCCCGTGGCCCGGATGGAGCGAAGAAACCTACGTGCTGCTCCCCGCCGCGGTCGCGACCACCGGCAGCACCTCGGCGCTCGCACGATCTGGCGTCTCATCCTTCCAGCGCACCGAGCCGAACGGACGCTCCAGCATGCGGCGGATCCGCACCGGCTCGGGACCGATATGGAAATCGATCGCCTGCTGATGCAGCGCGCGTTCGGACTGCGTCGAGCGGTTGCGCTGGCGCAGATAGTCGAACCAGGTCGGGCAATGATAGCGCTCGGTCCACAATTCGGGGTCGGCGATGTCGCGGGCGATCGACCAGCCATAGGCGCCGTTACGTTGCCGTGAGAGCTGCACGTCCTGCATCACGTTGTGGAACGCGCGCGCGTTCTCCTGTGACACGCGGTATTCGATCTCGACCACCAGAGGTCCGCTGCGCCCTGTCAGGGACAGTTTCACCTCGGGATCGGCCAGCACGTCGGCATCCTCGTTGCGGGCACCGACGCGCGGCATCGTCAGCCAGATCCCGAGCAGGGGCGAGATCAGCATCAGGCCGGCGGCGGTCAACAATGCGACCTCGACGCCGGCATAGTCGGTGAGATGGCCCCAGCCCCAGGCGCCGATGGCGATGCCGCCGGAGATCGAGGCCTGGAATGCCGCGAGCGAGCGACCGGCGACCCAGCGCGGCGCCGAGAGCTGCACGCCGATATTGAACAGCGCGATCGCGGCCATCCAGACCGCGCCGGCCAGCACCAGCGCAGTTGCCGTCAGCACCGGCTCCGTGCTCAGGGCAAGGGCAGCCATCGCGAACGCCATCGAGATGGTGCAGGCGCGGATCGCGGCCTCGCCGCTCATGCGCTTGCGCAATTCGTGGATGTTGAGCGCGCCGACCACGGCGCCCATGCCGAAGGCCCCCAGCATGATGCCGTAGGTCTGCGCACCGCCATGCAGCAGGTCGCGCGCGACCAGCGGCATCAGCGCCATGATGGCGCCGCCGATCAGGCCCATCACCAGCGTGCGCAACAGCACGATCTTGATCGGCGGCGAATTGGTGATGTAGCGGAAGCCGGAGACCATGGCGCGGTTGAGCTTTTCCCGCGGCAGGCGCGAGGGCTCGGTGTTGCGCCGCCACAGCAGCAGCACCACCAGCAGCGGCAGATAGAGGATCGCGTTGCAGGCAAACGCCGCTACCGCGCCGAGCGCCGCGACGATGACGCCGCCGACTGCGGGCCCAAAACTGCGGGCGATGTTGTAGCTGATGCCGTTCAGCGCGACGGCCGAAGGCAGCGCATCGGGCGGCACCTGTTCGTTGACCGAAGACTGCCACGCCGGGCCGAACAGCGCGTTGCCGCTGCCCACCACGAAGCAGAAGGCGAGCAGCGTCTCCGGGCTGATGAGATTGAACCCGGCCAGCACCGTCAGCGCGGTTGCGCCGGTGAGTGCAATCATCAACGAGACCAGGGTGACGATGCGGCGGTCATACATGTCGGCGATGGCGCCGGCCGGCATCGAGATCAGCATGATCGGCAGCATCAAGGCGGTCTGCACCAGCGCCACCTTGTCCGCCGAGGCCGCCATCTGCGTCATCGCCCAGGCTGCACCCACGCCCTGGATCAGGAGGCCGAGATTGGAGAGCAGGCTGGCGAGCCAGATGCGCCGGAACACGGTGTACCGCAGAGGCGCGGTGATGCCGTCGGCGGCGATTCTCTGGCGGTTCGTCTGCTCGGTCATATCCCCTTCCAAACGTGCTGGCAGAATGGTCTTGGAGTGATCTTGGGCGATTCCGGCAAATTCAGTGATGCCTGCGAAAGTCCTTCGCTGTCCAGTGGTTAGGCCGCTATAAGCGGTGCAAAGAGTTGGGTTGCCGGGAGGAACATATGAAGCTGTCGCGACGGACGATCCTGCAGGGGGCAGGCAGCTTGCCTTTCGCAGTTGCGAGCTTGCGGACGGGCGCATGGGCCCAGACCGCGCCCGCCGCGGCGCCTGGCACCGAGGTGCCGCCGATCGTGTTCGTCCACGGCAATGGCGACTACGACGCGCTCTGGATGACGACCTTGTGGCGGATGGAATCCAACGGCATCGCGCGCGATCGCATGATGGCGATCAACTTCACCGATCCCAATGCGCGCAGCGACGACACGGTTGAGCAGGCGAACCGTTCCTCGACCGAGGACCAGCGCCGCGAGCTCGCCGCTGCCATTGCCGAGTTGAAGCGCCGCACGGGCGCCTCGCGCGTGGCGCTGGTCGGCAGCTCGCGCGGCGGCTATGCGATCCGCAATGTCATCAAGAACGGCGGCGCCAGCGATGTCAGCCATGCCGTCCTGTGCGGCACACCCAATCACGGCGTGTTCGCGACCGACGACCAGCCCAACAACGAGTTCAACGGCCGTGGCGTATTCCTGCGCGGCCTGAACGAGGGCGAGAGCGAGGTGACGCCGGGTGTCGCCTTCCTCACCTTGCGCAGCGACGGCATGGACAAATACGCCCAGGCCGACGGTCGCTTTATCGGCAAGCCGGGCACGCCGACCGGCGTCACCAATGAAGGGCCGGAGCTGAAGGGCGCCACCAATCTCGTGCTCGGCGCACTCGATCATCGCGAAGTGGCGTTCCATCCGCGCGCCTTCCGCGAGATCTACAAATTCATCGCGGGACGCGAGCCCGCGCGAATTGCGATCGTCCCGGAGCCAAGCGTCCGGCTCAGCGGCCTCATCACGGGGACGCCCGGCGGCGTGCCGACCAATCGCCCGGTGGCGGGCGCAACCGTCGATGTCTTCCGCGTCGACCCTGAAACCGGAGAGCGCAAGGGCGGTGCGCTGCACAGCGCGAAGACCGGCGCCGACGGCCGCTGGGGGCCAGCGCAGGTCGATCCCGCCTGGTCGCTCGAATTCGTCCTGGCATCGCCCGAGATGCCGACGACGCATATCTACCGCTCGCCGTTCCCACGCTCATCCGACGTCGTGCATTTGCGCGCCGCGCGCCCGCTGGGGCCGGCCGACAAGGACGCAGGAGCTGTCGTGATCATGTCGCGGCCGAGGGGCTATTTCGGCCTGCCGCGGGACGTGGTGCTGTTCGACGGCAAGGAGCCGGCCGACGTCAAGCCGGGCGTGCCCACGGATGCGGCAGCAACCCTGCGGCTTCCCGCCAGCGAGGTTGGGCGTAACATCGTGGCCGAGTTCGGCGAAGAACGAATTGTGGCGCGCGCCTGGCCGGCCCAGGAGAACAGGATTGCGGTCGCCGAGCTGACTTATTAGCTATTTTGCCTGCGTCACATCTCTCGGGAGAGAGCCATGAATATCGCCAGCGTGCGTAGGCCCATCATCCCCCCGGCTCCCCCGCGTGCGCCCGACGACATGTCGTTCTTCGGCCGGCTTGCCGTGATCCGGCGCAACATGATCGCGACGTGGGGGCAGCCTGCTTACGAGGAAGAGGTCATCAAGGGCCGCTTCTTCCTTCGCAACAGCTTCATCCTGAATCAGCCGGATGCGATCCGGCACGTCCTGCTCAACAATTACGAGAACTATACGCGCACGCCGGCGGGCATCCGCATGCTGCGCCCGGTGCTCGGCGACGGGCTTCTGATCGCGGAAGGACACTCCTGGACGTTCCAGCGCCGGACGCTCGCGCCGGCCTTCACGCCGCGCGCCACCGCCAACCTCGTGCCGCACATGACGGCGGTGCTCGACGAGACCATCGCGAAGCTCGATACGCAGACGGGCGCGCCGGTCGATCTGCGCGAAATCATGCAGCGCATGACGCTGGAGATCGCGGGGCGCACGATGTTCTCGTTCGGCATGGACCGGCATGGCGCGACCCTGCGCAATTTCATTATGGAGTATGCGTCCCGGCTGGGACGGCCCTACTTCCTCGACATGCTGCTGCCGGTGTCGTGGCCGAGCCCGATGGATTTTGCCCGCGCCCGTTTCCGCAAGCGCTGGACCGAGTTCGTCGCGATGCTGATCGCCGAGCGGCGCGCTGCCGGCAAGAAGGACGGCGCGCCGCCGCGCGATCTGTTCGATCTCATGGACGCGGCGCGCGATCCGGAAACCGGCAAGGGCTTTTCCGACGAGCAGCTCGTCGACGAGGTCGCGACCATGATCCTGGCGGGTCACGAGACCACCGCAACGGCGTTGTTCTGGGCGCTCTATCTGCTCGCGCTCGATCCGGAGACGCAGGAGGAGGTGGCGTCCGAGACAAGCGGCGAGCATCTCGACAGCATGGCCGACATCGATCGCCAGAAATTCACCCGCGCGGTGATCGACGAGACCATGCGGCTCTATCCTCCCGCCTTCCTGGTCGCGCGCGCCGCACGCGAAAAGGACAATGCGGCAGGCGTCGAGATCAGCAAGGGCGACATCATCATGATCGCGCCCTGGCTTCTGCACCGTCACGAGAAGCTGTGGGATCAGCCGAACGCGTTCATTCCAAAGCGCTTCATGTCGACGGAGGCGCCCGATCGCTTCGCCTATCTGCCGTTCGGCGCAGGTCCGCGCGTCTGCATTGGCGCGCCGTTTGCGCAAGCCGAATCCGTGCTGGCGCTGGCTCGGCTGATCGGCGCGTTCCGTGTCGAGCTCGCCGATCAGGCCAATCCCGTGATCCCGCTCGGCGTCGTCACGACCCAGCCGGACCACTCACCTATGTTCCGTATCACCCGTCGGTGACAGGCGATTGCCTGGCCGATGGCGTGATTCAACCAGCAGAGTCCCGCCATGAGCGACATCCAGGCCCAGTTCTCCGTTCTGAAGCAGACCGCTGACACGAAGGTGGTCGATGCGATTGCGCGTCTGATCGAGGACGGCGAAGATCACGAGCTCAACCGCGTCAATGTCCTCGATTTCGCCTCGCAACATGCCGTCGACGAAGAGCACGCGATCTCGGCCTTCCTGCACGCGGCGCGGCTCGGGTTGTTCGATCTCGGCTGGAACGTGCTGTGTCCGGGCTGCGGCGGCGTGCTCGGCGCGCACACCACGTTGAAGGCGCTCAAGCCCGACGACTATCACTGCGCGCTCTGCGCTTGCGGCTACAAGGCCTCCGTCGACGATCAGGTCGAGGTGTCCTTCACCGTGAATCCGCGCGTGCGGCGCATCGCGGCGCACGACCCCGACACGCTGCCGGTGTGGGAGTATTTCAAGCAGGTGTTCTGGAGCTCCGGCGTCGACTTCAACAAGGACTCATTCGCGACGCTGGCGAACGAGGTGACGCTGGATACGATGGAGTTGCCGGCCGGCGAGAAGGCGACCATGTCGCTGCAGCTGCCTGGTGACTTCGTCATCATCTTCGAACCGGTCACGCACGCCGCCCATTTCATCGACGTCCAGGGCGAGCCGACCAGGGATCGCCAGCAGCTCGCCATCATGTACAACAAGGTGCAGGCCCCGACGGGGACCACGACCATGCGGCCGGGTCCGCTGCGGCTATCGCTGGAGAACCAGGCCGGCGTGCGCGTGCTGCCGTCGGTGTTCATCGCGGCCGAGGCGCTCCATCATCTAATCGGCAAGCGCAAGCCGTTCCTCACCGCCAAGCGGATGCTGTCGAACCAGACCTTTCGGGATGTGTTCAAGGCGGACAATCTCAGTCTCGACCAGCGGCTCCAGATCACGTCGCTGACCTTCCTGTTCACCGATCTGAAGGGCTCGACGGCGCTCTACGAGCGCGTCGGCGACCTCGCCGCCTTCGATCTGGTGCGCGCGCATTTCCATGCGCTGCTCGAGATCATCTCCTCCGAGAAGGGCGCGGTGGTGAAGACGATCGGCGATGCCGTGATGGCGACCTTCGTCCGCCCCGAGCATGCCATCGTCGCGGGCCTGCGGATGCGTGCGGCGATGGACCAGCTCAACAAGCGGCGCGGCACTGATGATCTCATCGTCAAGATCGGCATCCATGAAGGTCCCTGCCTCGCGGTGATGCTCAACGAGCGGCAGGATTATTTTGGCCAAACGGTCAACATCGCCGCCCGCGTGCAGAGCCTGTCGACCGCGCAGGAGATCCACATCACCGGCCCGGTGCTCGATGCGCCCGCGGTTGCAGAGGTGCTGGAGCAGCGCGCGATCAAGCCGATCCAGAAACAGGCGGCGCTGCGCGGCATCGCCGACAAGATGGTGGTGTACGAGATCCCGTGAGCCTCAGGCGGTCATTCCGGGGCGATGCGCAGCATCGAACCCGGAATCTCGAGAGTTCGTGCTCTGCGCGCACACGGAATGACCGTGAACAGATTGCCGAAACGTAATGCAGCGCGCGGAACTGACGCACGTTGCGCCGGTTGAGTTTCCTGCTCATATAATGCTGGTAACGGCCGCGCCTCGCGGCTGTATCGATTTCGGTAGGATCTTATGCTCGACGGCCTGCGCCAATTCATCGCCGACATTGTCGCCCCCAATGACCAGAACCGCACGTTCGGCGACAGCGATTATCGGTTGGCGGCCACCGCGCTGCTGGTCCACGTAATCTCGCTCGACGGCCAGCCGAGCGCGGCCGAGCAGCGCAAGCTGCACAGCCTGATCGAAAGCCATTTTAAGCTCGATCGCGGCACTGCGGATCGTCTGATTGCGGACGCCACCCAGGTCGAGGGCGAGGCGGTGGACCTCTATCACTTCACCAGCGTCATCATGCGCTCGCTCGACGAGGAGGGTCGCAAGCGCATCGTCCGGATGATGTGGGAGCTGGTCTATGCCGACGGCCAGGTCTCCGAATTCGAAGACAACGTCGTCTGGCGCGCCTCCGACCTGCTCGGGATTTCCCAGCGCGACCGGATCGACCTGAAGCATACGGTGGCCGAGCGCGCCGGTGGTCAGGTGACGGACAGCGCCGTCGGCGGCTGATCCGCGCAAACCGGCGGATGGCCGGTTGTGCGGATCACATGACGAAACTTTAATGTAGCTGCCGGCCGTCCGGCTCCGGATTCGTCCGTAAAAACCCGGCTTTCCTGCTCCTCTTGACGCCCGCTCAGGCGGCCATGCGGCCGACGCCGCTTGCCTGTCGCGCACGGCTTATGCTCTCGTTCCGTCATTGCGGGGCCAAAAACTTCAATTCAAGAGACTTCGATCGTGGCTGAGCGGGTAACGTTGATCACCGGTGCTTCGGCGGGCATAGGTGCGGAGCTGGCGCGCGTGTTTGCCGCCAATGGACATCGCCTCGCATTGACGGCGCGGCGCGCGGATCGATTGGAGGCGCTCGCGAACGAGCTCGCCGCCAAAGGCGGCAAGAAGCCGATGATGATCGCCTGCGATCTCCAGGACCTGGACGCCGGCGAGACGATCGCGGCGGCGCTGGCCGCTGAAGGCGTCGAGCTCGACCACCTCGTCAACAATGCTGGTTTCGGCGTGTTCGGCGACGCCATCGAGCGCGATCGCGACGAGCAGATCGGGATTGTCGATGTCAACGTGCGGGCTCTGACCGATTTGTCGCTGCGCTTCGCCGATCAACTCATCAGGAACAAGGGCGGTCTTCTCAATGTCGGCTCGGTCGCGGGCTTCCTGCCCGGCCCCGGCATGGCCGTCTATTACGCGTCCAAGGCCTACGTGATTTCCTTCACCGAAGCGCTGCGGGCCGAGCTCGCGCCGCGCGGCGTTCGGGTCACCGTGCTTTGCCCGGGTCCCGTGCCCACCGAATTCCAGGCGCGCGCCGGCGTCGGCTCCGGACATGATACGGCCCTTCTCAATGTTTCAGCCGCCGCTGTCGCGCAGGAGGCCTATCGTGGCTTGATGGCCAACAAACGGGCAGTGCTGCCTGGTCTGGGCATCAAGATTGTGCCATTTGCCCTGCGCTTCTTCCCGCGGGGCTTCATCCTGGCCGCCACCAGCCGATTCCAGAGGCAGAGGCATTAGATCTCGAAGCTCCCGTATTGGCCCGGAGCTTGCTTCGGTTTCGTTGTGTGCACGAACTCACACGAAATTAACGATCGCTTAGTTATGCTGGCGGTCTGAACCGATAGCATTCGCAAAGGCCATGTCGTTACGGACGGACAGGTTTGGTAGCGCAGAGGTGGTGCCCTTCCCGAGGAGGACGCCAGGCGCCGTCGCCTCCGAAACCCAATTGCCGGTTCTGATCATCCTGCACCAGGAATCCTCGACGCCGGGCCGTGTCGGCAATGCGCTGCGTGCGCTTGGCCATCGTCTCGACATCCGCCGTCCCCGCTTCGGCGATCCCCTGCCCGAGACGCTCGATCAGCATGCCGGCGCCGTGGTCTTTGGCGGTCCGATGAGCGCCAATGATTCCGACGACTATATTCGCCGCGAGATCGACTGGATCGAAATTCCGCTCCGCGAGCAGCGGCCGTTCCTCGGCATCTGCCTTGGTGCCCAGATGCTGGCGATGCAGCTCGGCGCCCGCGTCGCGCCGCATGCCGATGCGCTGACCCAGATCGGCTACTACCCGATCCGGCCCACAGCCGCGGGCCACGCGCTCTGCCCGGCCTGGCCGGCCCAGGTCTATCACTGGCATCGCGAGGGATTCGAGCTGCCTGTCGGCGCCGAGCTGCTCGCAGAAGGCGACGATTTTCCGGTGCAGGCGTTCCGCGCCGGCAATGCCTTCGGCGTGCAGTTTCATCCTGACGTGACCTACGCGATGATGCATCGCTGGACCACGCGCGGCTATGACGGCTTCAGTGCGCCCGGTGCGCGGCAGCGACATCATCATTTCGCCGATCGTGCCGTATACGATGTCGCAGAGCGTGCCTGGCTCGACCATTTCATCGACGGCTGGCTGACGCGCCGGCCGGTGCTGGCGCAAGCCGCCGAGTAATCGCGTGCTCGCGCAGGTTCTCGCAGGTTCTTGGCGCAGGTCCTTGGCGCAAGTCTCTGCCTCTTTCCTGGATATGCTAGGCTCACCGCCAACGAGCGCGCGAACGCGCCGGAAAGCAAAGGGAGAGCGTCATGGCCTACGAGCACATTCTCTATGAGGTGAGCGACAAGATCGCGACCATCACGCTCAACCGTCCCGATCGCATGAATGCGTGGACGCCGACCATGGAGCGCGACGTGCGCCATGCGATGGAAGCGTCAAACGCCGATGACGATGTCCGCGTCATCGTGCTGACCGGCGCGGGCCGCGCCTTCTGCGCCGGCGCCGACATGGATGCGCTGAAGGGGCTCGACCCGATGACGTCCGGCGCGCGTCGAACCTGCCGCCGTTCGACATGAACCGGCGTCCGGACTGGCAGACGCGCTACGGGTTCTATCCGTCGATCAAGAAGCCTGTGATCGCCATGCTCAACGGCGCCACGGCCGGCATTGGGCTGGTGCACGCGCTCTATTGCGACCTGCGCTTTGCCGCCGACAACACGGTGTTCACGACGGCCTTCGCGCGGCGCGGCCTGATTGCCGAGCACGGCATCAGCTGGATGCTGCCGCGCATCGTCGGTCACGCCAACGCGATGGATCTGCTGCTCTCGGCGAGGCGCGTGCCGAGCGACGAGGCGTTGCGGATCGGCCTGGTGAACCGGCTCTGCCCGCCTGACAAGCTCCGCGAGGAGACCTATGCCTATGCGCGCGATCTCGCCGATTTCGTCTCGCCGAGCGCGATGGCCGTGATCAAGCGCCAGCTCTACGAGGTGCCGTTCCAGACGCTGGCGGAGGCAACGATCGAAGCCAACCGGGAGATGATGGTGGCGCTCGCCGGCAGCGATTTCCGGGAAGGCGTGGCGAGCTTCATGGAGAAGCGGCCGCCGAGGTTTACGGGGAGGTAGGGGGATTTCGGAGGGAGCCCGCCTTCGCCCTGCGGGCTTCGGCGAGGCAGCCTTCGCTAACTTCGCTGCGAGAGACTTCCCAAGGCTTGCCTAACCGTAGCTCGCGAAGCGAGCGAAGGCTGGTGGAGCCAGGCGGGATCGAACCGCCGACCTCGTCATTGCGAACGACGCGCTCTCCCAGCTGAGCTATGGCCCCTTTGTTGGCCGCTCTGGTAAACGCGACCGACAACCGGGCGCCATTTAAGTCCCCGCCAAGGTCAAGTCAAGGACGCGTGTCACCCGGTTTTAGCCATTCGGGGCGCGGACTTCCCTTGTTTGGGCGGGGGGGAACCGATATCTAGCAAAAGGCGTCAATCCCGACCGCAGCCAACGTTTTCAAAAGCCAGAGGCTTCAAAAGCCATGCGTGCCGTTCTCGACATCGTCATCATCGTGCTCGACCTCTACGTCTGGCTGCTGATCGCCTCCGCGATCCTGTCCTGGCTGATCGCCTTCAACGTCGTGAACACGCGCAACCAGTTCGTGTCGGCGGTGGCCGAGTTCCTGTACCGGATCACCGAGCCGGTGCTGGCGCCGATTCGCAACTTCCTGCCCAGTCTCGGCGGTCTCGACATCTCGCCGATCATCCTGATCCTGCTCATCATGTTCATCGAGCGGGTGATCCTGTACTACATCTACCCGAACGTGATCTGAGGGGGCTGGAGCCCTTGGTTGCGAACGAAGGTTGTAAGGAACCCTGGCGTTACTCGGCCGCAGGAATCAGCATCGCGCTGCGGGTGACGCCGCGCGGCGGTCGCGACGGCATCGACGGAATCGAGCAGCTGGCCGACGGCCGCAGCGTGCTCAAGGTGCGGGTGCGCGCCATCGCCGATGGCGGCGAGGCCAACAAGGCCGTTTTGGTCCTGCTGGCGAAATCGCTGGGCGTCCCCAAGGCCGGCGTAAAGCTCCTGTCCGGAGCTACCTCGCGGCTGAAGCAGATCGCGGTCGACGGCGATCCGGCACGGCTCGGCGAAGCCCTGCGCCAGCTCGTCTCGGCCCAATCGAAAGACTGAGGGAACTAACATGACCGCCAAGATTATCGATGGAAAAGTCATCGCCGCGGAACTTCGGGCCCGCGTCGCCGACGAGGTCGCCCGCGTCAGGCGCGAGCACAATCTGGTGCCGGGACTGGCGGTCGTGCTGGTCGGCAGCGACCCCGCCAGCGAGGTTTATGTCCGCTCCAAGCACACCCAGACCCAGGCCGCTGGCATGGCCTCGTTCGAGCACAAGCTGCCGGCCGACGTCTCGCAGGCGGAGCTTCTGGCGCTGGTCGCAAAGCTCAACCGCGATCCGGCCGTGCACGGCATTCTGGTGCAACTGCCGCTTCCGAAGGGGCTGAACACCGAAGCGGTCGTCAACGCCATCGACCCTGCCAAGGACGTCGACGGGCTGCATCCGAACAATGCCGGCCGGCTCGCCGGCGGTTTCGAAGCGCTGTCGCCCTGCACGCCGCTCGGCTGCATCATCCTGACCAAGAGCGTGCACGCCTCGCTGGAAGGCATGAACGCCATCGTCATCGGCCGCTCCAATCTGGTCGGCCGCCCGCTGGTGCAATTGCTGCTGAACGAGAACGCCACGGTGACGATCGCGCATTCGCGCTCGCGCGACCTGCCCGGCCTCGTGAAGCAGGCCGATCTCGTCTATGCCGCGGTCGGAAGACCTGAGATGGTGCGCGGCGACTGGCTCAAGCCGGGTGCGACCGTGATCGACGTTGGCATCAACCGCATACCCAAAGAAGACGGCAAGACGCGCCTCGTCGGCGACGTCGCCTATCAGGAAGCGCTTGGTGTTGCTGGCGCGATTACGCCGGTGCCGGGCGGCGTCGGTCAGATGACGGTGGCGTGCCTGCTGGTCAACACGCTGCGCGCGGCCTGTGCGATCGCCGAGCTACCGAAGCCGGCGGTGTAGCCAAACTCTCGTGCCCCGGACGCAGCGCAGCGTGAAACGATGCGCTGCAGAGCCGGGGCCTAGCGGCAGCATGGGTCCCGGCCCTGCGACGCGTCACACCGGACGATGCTACGCATCGCCGGGACATGCCGCATCGCGTCCGGGACACCAAAGCTCAGCCCTTCTTCTTCTTCTCGCGATCCATGCCTTCGAGGATCAGCTTGTGCGCGTCCTCCGGACCGCCCCAGCGCAGGATCTTGACCCATTTGCCCTTCTCGAGATCCTTGTAGTGCTCGAAGAAGTGCTGGATCTGCTGCAGCGTGATGTCGGGCAGGTCGGAGTACGACTTCACCTTGTCGTAGCGCTGCGTCAGCTTCGACGACGGCACCGCCAGAATCTTCTCGTCGCCGCCGGCTTCGTCTTCCATGAACAGCACGCCGACCGGGCGCACGCTCATGACCGCGCCGGGAATGATAGCGCGGGTGTTGATGATCAGGACGTCGCAGGGGTCGCCGTCATCCGACAAGGTGTGCGGGATGAAGCCGTAGTTACCGGGGTAACGCATCGGCGTGTAGAGGAAGCGGTCGACCACCAGCGTGCCGGCCTCCTTGTCCATCTCGTATTTGATCGGTTCGCCGCCCACGGGGACTTCGATGAGGACGTTGACTTCGTGAGGTACGTTCTTCCCGATCGAGATCGCATCGATACGCATTCAAGGCTCCGTTATTGCCGAGGATAAATCGCGCCCGGCAGCGATTTGGCGCTGTCATACGCGGGCTTGGCCCGCTGATCCATCGCGTTTTTGTGAAATAATGAATCCGGAAATCACCGGCTCAAAGGCAACGGTATCGACGGAAGGGAAACGCTGCCGCTGAGCTTTCAGCAGCTCAATTGGTCCAAGCGAAGGCAACCTTGTCGAGCGACTTCGGCCCGAACCGCTCCGAGGAGCGGGCCACCATACGGCCCCCCAGCGCCCGGTAGAACTCGGTCGCAGGATCGTTGTCCGAGAGCGCCCAGACCACCATGCTCTTCAGCCCGCTCTGCATCAGGTCGCGGCGGGCGGAGGCGAACAGGCGGCGGCCGAAGCCGAGGCCCTGGAATTCGGGGCGCAGGTACAGCTCGTAGATCTCGCCGTCGAAATGCAGGCTGCGGGCGCGGTTGCGGCCGTAATTGGCGTAGCCCGCGATCTTGTCGCCGAACACCAGCACGCTGACGCGGCTGCCCTTGCGGATCGCGCTGTCCCACCATTGCGGGCCGCGGCGGTTGATGAGCTTTTCCAGCTCGGCGCCGGGAATGATGCCCTGATAGGCGGAGCGCCAGGCTTCGTCATGAGTAGACGCCACCGCAGTTGCATCTGCAGCTTTGGCCGGCCGGACCTCGATCAGGGTTGTGCTCATGGGCGCAATCAAACCAAGTCGCCGCGCCGGCGGCAAGACCTATCGTTAATTATCGGTTAACGTGTGGACTTTGTGCATCAGTATCTGAACCATGTTGTACCGAAAAAAGACAGGACGCCGACTCGAATGGCACCGGCGTGCCGTGTGTCAGTGCAAAACTCCCTCTGCGGCAACGAATGAAGGGCGAGGGCCACGCAGAAAGTCCGCCCATAGTGATTCGTTCCTACTAGTGTGGCTGTCGCTGTTCGTGCTCGCCCTCGGCCATTCATGCGGCTTCTCAACATCTTCGCGCTTATGACTCTGCTGGCCTTGCTGACTGCGCCGCCTCTGTGCGCTCAGGTCACGTTTGGCCCATCGGGCGAGGAGGGCGAACCGTTTCGCCGACAAGAGTGGCGGGTGCCGTCGCCGGATACCGACATTGCTGCGCGTGCCCTGCTGTTTCGCCCTGCCGGGGCAGGTCCGTTCCGGCTGGCGGTCGTCGCACACGCCTCGACGCAGAATAGCTTGCGTCGAGCGCAAATGCCGCAGCCGGAATATCGTGCGCTCGCCGCCTATCTCGTCGGGCGCGGTTTTGCCGTTCTGGTGCCGGAGCGGCTGGGCCATGGCGTGACCGGCGGCCGCTATGTCGAGGACCAGGGCGGATGTGACGAGGCGGATTATGCGCGTTCGGGCCGTGCAACGGCCGAGGAAATCCGGCTCGCGCTGGAGTTCTTGCGCAAGCAGGATTTTATCCGCAAGGAGGCCGCCATCGTGATCGGCCATTCCGCCGGCGGCTGGGGTGCGCTGGCGCTCGCCAATGCCGATCCGAAGGCGATCGCCGCGATCACAGTATTTGCGCCAGGGCGCGGCGGCCATGCCAATGATGAGCCGAACCGGATCTGCGCGCCACACACGCTTCTTGCCGCCGCTGCAGAGTTCGGCAAGGGCGCGCGCATTCCTGTCACATGGCTCGTTGCAACCAATGACAGCTATTTTTCGCCGGCGTTTTCAAAGGGCC
Source organism: Bradyrhizobium ottawaense (assembly GCF_002278135.3). Taxonomy (NCBI): domain Bacteria; kingdom Pseudomonadati; phylum Pseudomonadota; class Alphaproteobacteria; order Hyphomicrobiales; family Nitrobacteraceae; genus Bradyrhizobium; species Bradyrhizobium ottawaense. The sequence goes on from NZ_CP029425.2 coordinate 333,402, forward strand.
TGGCCGACGCATTTCGCGGCAGCGGCGGCAAAGTCGACTTCCACACCTTGCCGGCCGCCGGCAGCGAGGGGCACTGGATGATCGAAAGTGAGGCCGGCGTCAAAGCCGCGAGCGGGGAGCTCGTGGATGCGCTGAATAAGGGCAGGCCAACCGCGACCAAGAAGCCATGACGCTGTATTTCCTGGTCAAATTTCTCCATGTGCTCGGCGCCATCGTCATCCTCGGCACCGGAACCGGCATCGCCTTCTTCATGCTGATGGCGCATCGCACCGACGATGCGGAGTTCATCGCGCGCACCGCTTCGGTCGTCGTCATCGCGGACGCAATCTTCACACTGTCGGCCGTGCTCCTCCAGCCGATCACGGGCGGCTTGCTGATGATGCTCTCGGCGACGTCGATCACCGAGCGCTGGCTGCTCGCCTCGCTCGTGTTGTATGCCGTCGCCGGCCTGTTCTGGATCCCTGTCGTCTTGATGCAGATCGAGATGCGCGATCTCGCGCGAAAGGCCGCGGAGCAGCACAAGGCGTTGCCACAACGATACTTCGTCCTGTTTCGCCGCTGGTTCGCGTTCGGCTTCCCCGGCTTCGGCGCGACGATGCTGATCCTCTGGCTGATGATTGCAAAGCCGTTTTGAGAGCCGTGATGAACCAGCGAACCATTCTGGTGCTCGGCGCCTCCGGCCTGATCGGCCGCTTCGTTACGGACGATCTTCGCTCGCGTGGCTTTCGCGCGCTTGGCGTGGCGCGCAGCCTGTCGCCGGCGCAGAAGACGAGCGCGCTAGATATCGAGCTGCCGATCCTCTCGTTCGACGCGCCTGCGTTCACACGGCTATTGCGCGAGCATGCGGTGGATGTCGTCGTAAACTGTCTCGGCGTGCTCCAGGACGGCCCCGGCAGCGACACAGGTGCCGTGCATCGCGATTTCGTTGCGCGCCTGCTTGCGGCGATCACCGACAGCGGCCGCGCGATCCGGCTGGTGCACCTCTCGATCCCCGGAGCGGCCGAAGCCGATCGCACCGCCTTCGCAACGACCAAGCGCGAGGCCGAGCGCCTGATCGCGGCCTCAGGCATTACGCACGCCATCCTGCGGCCCGGCTTCGTAATCGCACCGTCCGCTTATGGCGGCAGCGCCATGCTCCGCGCGCTCGCTGCCTTCCCACTCAACCTGCCGGACAAGGCGATGGCGACGTCGTTCCAGCCAATAGCCATCGAGGATATTTCGGGCACCATCGCCTGGCTTGCGGCGCGCGACATCGACGATGCCTCTGTAAACGCGCTGAGCTGGGATCTGATGCAGGCTGAGCCGGTCACCATGGCCGGCGTCATCAGGCAATTCCGCCTTGCGTTCGGCACGGCCGGGTGGCCGCATGTCGCGATGCCGTCCTTCATGCTCGATCTTGGCGCTAAGATCGGCGATCTCGCCAATTATCTCGGCTGGATGCCGCCGATGCGCTCCACGGCCATCGCCGAGCTGCGCCGCGGCGTGCGAGGTGATCCCTCGGCATGGATCGCCGCCACGGGCATCGCACCGAAGACGCTGGTCGATATGATTGGTCGTCATCCCGCGACCGTCCAGGACAAATGGTTCGCGCGGCTATTCCTGGTCAAGGCGCTGATCTTCGCCAGCCTCGTCATGTTCTGGCTCGTCTCCGGCTTCATCGCGCTGTTCGTGTCCTACCGTGCCGCCGCCGGCATCCTGACGGCGCACGACTTCCCGGCCGCGCTGGTCGATCCCATCACCATCGGCACCAGCCTGATGGACATGAGCATTGGCGCGATGATTGCCTTTCGCCGCACCGCGGCGACCGGGCTCGTTGCTGGCATCGTCGCCTCGCTCGGCTATATGTTCGGTGCGGCGGTGCTGACGCCCGATCTCTGGATCGAGCCCCTCGGCGCGCTGGTGAAGACGGGGCCGGCGATCGTGCTGATGTTGGTGGCGCTCTTGTTGCTGGATAATCGCTGATGCCCAAATGGCCCGATGACGACGTGATCCTGTTCGACGGCGTCTGCGTCTTCTGCTCGCGCTGGGTCCGCTTTGTCGCGCAGCGCGACGCGGCGAAGCGGTTTCGCTTCACGCCGATCCAGTCGGACTATGGAGCCCGGCTCGCGCGGACATTCGGCATCGATCCCGACGATCCCGACACCAATGCTGTGGTTCATGGCGGCGAGGCGTTTCTGAAGTCCGACGCTGCACTGACGGTATTGTCTCTGCTTCCCCGCTGGGGTTGGGTGCGCATGTTGTTCGCCGTACCGAAGCCGCTGCGGGACCCAGTGTACAACCTCATCGCGCGCAACCGCTATCGCATCTTCGGCAAGTATGACGCGTGTTTCGTGCCTGATGCAGATTTGCGGGCGCGAGTGATCGAGTGACGCGACAGCGGCGCCACAAGATTGGTGTCGTCCCGGCGAACGCCGGGACCCATAACCACAGGACGGAGTTTGGCGAAGACTGGAAGTTAGGGTCAATCCGCGGTACGCGCACCACGCGTGACTGAAAGATCACGCGGTATGGGTCCCGGCGTTCGCCGGGACGACATTGGTGGGGAGGTTAGCGCTTCCCGATTGCCGCCAGCACTTCCGTCGCCGCCCGTTCCCCGCTGTCCCGCGCCCCATGCGCAGTCGTGAAGAAGGTTGGCGACGTCGCCTCGCCCGCAAAAAATAGCCGGCCATCGACCGGCGCGGCCAGCACGGCGCGATCCCCGGCGTGGCCGGGCAGCGCGTGCGAATAGGAGCCTCGCGCGAACGGATCATGTGCCCAGCGCGACTCCGCGAGCGGCTTCAGCTTGCGGCGGATGTCATTGCCGAGAAAGCCGGCGATTTCGTCGATGCTGTGCGCGGCGATGGCGCCGTCGCCGGAATCTTCCAGCGCGCGGGCGAAGCTGCCGCCGAAGAAGCCTTCGATGCAGGGCTGGCCGAACGGGCGGATGTGGTAGGTGCCCATCGCGGTGCGCATGGTGGCGCCGCGCAAGTTTGCTTCCTTGGGAAAGGCTTCGGCGTCGTCGAGCGCGAGCGTCACCTTGTCGTCGACGCCGAGCGGGAGGCCGGCCGCTGCGTCGACCTTGGACGGTAACGGCGGCGAAAAGCGGATCGTCTCATCGGCGATCAGGTTGGTCGGCACGGTGATGATCACCATGTCCGCGGTCAGCGTGCCCTGCGAAGTCTCGAGTCGGATGCGTCGGCCGGAATGATCGATCAGCGCGACGTTGCAGTTCAGCGCCACCGGGCAGGGCGCGCCATAGGCCGCAACAAGCGCGCCATAGCCGCGGCGGACGCGCCAGTTGAGACCAGAATCCTCATAGGCGTCCCAGTCCAGCGTCGACATGTCCTTGAGTTCGCAGCCGTTGATATAGGTCGAGATCGCATCGATCATGGGATTCCAGCGATTGCCCGCCTCGAGGCTCCGGCTCGCAGGCTCATCCTTGCCCTTCTGCGCTGCTTCCCAGAGGCGCTCATAGAACGCGTCCATCGCGCCCATGAAATCGTCGCGCTCGCCTTGCGGAAACGCGTTGCCATAGGCGCGCTCGCGCCAGGGCGGCAGGTCCTTGTTGAGCTCGAAACCGAGCTGCTGCGCGATCGAAACGAAGGAGTTCTTGTCCGCCGAGTGCAGCCAGCCGCAGCCGACGTCGAAGGTCACGTCAGGTGAGGCCTGGACGGTCCAGGCGCGGCCGCCGAGCCTGTTCCGTGCCTCCAGCACGATCGCGGAGAGACCGGAGCCCGCCAGCGCGTGTGCAGCGCCGAGGCCGGCGGCACCGGCGCCAACGATCGCGACGTCCACGGAGGAGGGGAGGGAGGTCATGGGCGGGCTCTAGCACGTTCGCTGGGTGTGCTGAAGCCGGACGGGTAAACGCTTTTGCAGGGTGGGCAAAGGCGCTCTTGCGCCGTGCCCACCATCGTCCATTGGTGGGCACGCTTGCGCTTTGCCCACCCTACGGCACTACGGAGAGCGGTGGCCTTACGCCACCGCTTCCTTGGCCTTCTCCGCGCGCTTGCGCTCGTTCGGGTCGAGATGCTTCTTGCGCAGGCGGATCGACTTCGGGGTGACCTCGACGAGCTCGTCGTCCTCGATATAGGCGAGCGCCTTTTCCAGCGTCATGCGGATCGGCGGGGTCAGGCGCACGGCTTCGTCCTTCGAGGTCGTGCGGATGTTGGTGAGCTGCTTGCCCTTGAGCACGTTGATCTCGAGATCGTTGTCGCGGGTGTGCTCTCCGACGATCATGCCCTTGTAGACCTTCCAGCCGGGCTCGATCATCATCGGGCCGCGGTCTTCCAGCTTGAACATGGCGTAGGCCACCGCGTCGCCCTGGTCGTTTGAGATCAGGACGCCGTTGCGGCGGCCCTGGATCTCGCCCTTGTACGGGGCGTAGCCGTGGAACAGGCGGTTCATGATCGCGGTGCCGCGGGTGTCGGTGAGCAGCTCGCCCTGGTAGCCGATCAACCCACGGGTCGGCGCGTAGAACACCAGGCGCTGACGATTGCCGCCCGAGGGCTTCATCTCGATCAGCTCGGACTTGCGCTCGCTCATCTTCTGCACGACGACGCCGGAATGCTCCTCGTCGACGTCGATCACGACTTCCTCGATCGGCTCCAGGGTGGCGCCGGTGGCTTCGTCCTTCTGGAACACGACGCGCGGGCGCGACACCGAGAGCTCAAAACCCTCGCGGCGCATGGTCTCGATCAGGATCGCGAGCTGCAATTCGCCGCGGCCCGAGACTTCCATCGCGTCCTTGTCGGAGGCTTCGACGACGCGCAGCGCGACGTTGCCTTCGGCCTCGCGGAGCAGACGGTCGCGGATCATGCGGCTCGTCACCTTGTCGCCTTCAGTGCCGGCGAGCGGGGAGTTGTTGACGATGAACGACATCGACACGGTCGGCGGATCGATCGGCTGCGCCGGCAGCGGCACTTCGACGGTCGGATCGCAGAAGGTGTCGGCGACGGTGCCCTTGGTCAGGCCGGCAATGGCGACGATGTCGCCGGCTTCGGCTTCCTCGAGCGGCGTGCGCTCGAGACCGCGGAACGCCAGGATCTTGGTGATGCGCCCGGATTCGACCAGCTTGCCCTCGGCGTTGAGCACCTTGACCTGCTGGTTCGGCTTGAGGATGCCGGACGAGATGCGGCCGGTGATGATGCGGCCGAGATAGGGGTTGGCCTCCAGGATGGTGCCGATCATCCGGAACGGACCTTCCTCGACCTTCGGCGGCGCGACGTGACGCAGGATCAGGTCGAACAGCGGCTCCATGCCCTTGTCCTTCGGACCCTCCGGGCTGTCAGCCATCCAGCCCTGCTTGGCCGACCCGTAGAGGATCGGGAAGTCGAGCTGTTCCTCGCTGGCGTCGAGCGCGGCGAACAGGTCGAACACCTCGTTGATGACTTCGGTCGGGCGCGCGTCGGGGCGGTCGACCTTGTTGATGACGACGATTGGCTTGAGGCCGACCTTGAGCGCCTTGGAGACCACGAACTTGGTCTGCGGCAGCGGGCCTTCAGCGGCGTCCACCAGAACCAGGGCGCCGTCCACCATGTTCAGGATGCGCTCGACCTCGCCGCCGAAATCGGCGTGGCCGGGGGTGTCGACGATGTTGATGCGGGTGTCCTTCCACTGCACCGAGGCCGCCTTGGCCAGGATGGTGATGCCGCGCTCGCGCTCCAGGTCGTTGGAGTCCATGGCGCGATCGGTCACCTTCTGGTTCTCGCGGAACGTGCCGGACTGCTGGAGGAGTTTGTCGACCAGGGTCGTCTTGCCGTGGTCGACGTGAGCGATGATGGCGACGTTACGGAGGTTCATGAGTGAGCTTCTTTGGTTCGAACAATGGGTTAAGCGCGATCTCGCCGGTCGGACCGGGACCTCTTCTCGAAACAACGCTGGAAGACTGGAAACGGGGCGCTTTCCGCCCAAAAAGGAAGCCCGGCCATATCGACCGGGCAGCCTACGCGTTGCGGCGCAATATATGCAAAAACCGCCAAAAAACAATGCGTTCTTTGGGCCTTGGTTGACTGAATTTTGCCCGGGAATTCCCGGGGCTTAGCTGCCGTTCCGGGCCGGCGGGGCCTTTCGCCCCATGATGGCCGCCCAGATCAAGACGACGCCTCCGATGCCGATGACTAGTCCCAAAAACACCAGCGACGCGATGTCGGAGGGGATCTGGCCACCCTCGACCACCGACATTCCGCCGAACAAGAGCGCGCAGAGCCCCGGCAGCAGCATGAAGATGCCGGCGATCGCCATCAGCGCGGTCAGGCAGCCGCTGCGCTGTTGCTGGTTCTGCGGAGGCACTGCCGGTGGGCTGGGGCTGGAATCGCTCATGGTCTCTTTCTCGCTGCCCTGATCAGCATCACGCCGGCAAATGCCACCAGCAGTGCGAGGGCGAGGATGGGGGTAAAGCGGGTGTCGAAGTGGGACGACTGGGTCTGGTCGAAGGCAAAGATCAAAGCGCAGATGCCGGGCAGCAGCAGGATAACCCCAAACATCACCATGAGCGCGGTGACGCATCCGCTTCGCGACGGTGGAAGTGGAGGCGTCTCGCTCAACGAGGCATCTCCTCGCGCTGCGTAGCTTCCCGATAAGTGTCGCCGCGCAGCGCCGCGCGAATGCCGTCGATCTTTCCGTTCCGGTAGAACAGATTGTAGGTGTCGAACGGAATGATCGCGCCTTGCTCTGTCACGAAATGGATGCAGCTTCGCTTGACGTTGCCGACGCAGAAATTGAAGCGATCGAGAAACTGCACGATGGTGACGCGGAACACGTTCTCGTAAGAGAGCCCTTCCGGCACCTGAAAGCTCGGCAGGCAGCAAAGCAATTCGCAGACACGCTCGCTCGTGTTCTGCGGCCCCGATGACAGTGAGAACAGATCGACGAATTTCTCCCGCAGCACCGGATATTTCTCCGGGCTGATGGTGTTGGGCATCACGGCGACAAGCTGCTCCTGCGGAATCAGCGAGGTCAGGGGCAGCACCCTCTCGCCATTGCGCAGGCCATAGCCGATCGAGATGCTTTCGGGATTGCAGGGCAGCGGGATCATGTCCTTGTCACCGAACACGCCGGTCTCGATCACGCGCTTGCGGATCTCCGACAGCATGATGCGGTCGGTATTTTTGTCGAAATTCTCGTTGCGGCCGGCGTCCTGCACCGGCTGCAGCGTGACGCCGCGCACGCATGTCCAGGTGAGCGCGTGGCGGACGATGTCGCCGATCTCGGCATCGTTGACGCCGCGCTTGATGGTCGCGACCAGCGTGGTCGACACGCCGTAGTGCTCGAGATTTTCCAGCGCCTGCTGGCGGATTTTTCGCAAATCCGCGCCGCGCAAGTCGATCAGCGCGTCGCGCTGCAGCGAATCGAACTGGAGATAGACCTCCAGCCCGCGCCTGTTCTCGGCGAGCCGCGCCACGAAATCCTTTTCGCGGGCGATGCGCAGGCCGTTGGTGTTGATCATGACGTGCCGGATCGGGCGGGCGCGCACCGCGTCCAGGATCTCGAAGAAATCAGGATGCAGCGTCGGTTCGCCGCCGGAGATCTGCACGAGATCGGGCTCGCCCTCGCTTGCGACTAGCGCGTCCAGCATCTTCTCGACTGTCGCGAGCGGGGTGAATTTCGTTCGTGCCGGCGAGGATTCCGCAAAGCAGACCGGGCAGGTTAGGTTGCAGTGCTCGGTGATCTCGATCAGCGCCAGGCAGGAATGCTGCTCGTGGTCGGAACAGAGACCGCAATCATAGGGACATCCGAATTCGGTGCGCTGCTGGAATTGCAGCGGTCGGTCACCTGGCTTGATGAAATCCTTGCACAGGCGCCAATAGGCGGCATCCGTCGACACCAGCGTCGACTGGACGCCGTGCTCCCTGCAGCGCTTTTCGTACCAGACCTCGTTGTCCAGGATCTGGATCTTGGTCGGCACCAGCTTCAGGCAGGTCTCGCAAAGAGATTGGGTCTGGCCCCAGAAAATATAGGGACGCGACTTACGCAACGGCGCGTTCATGCATGGGTCTCGCTTTGGGCGCCGTCGCCAGCATGACGCCGGCGTAGAGCAAAATGGACAGCGACAGCAGGTGAAACAGGGTGAAGGGGCCGATCAGCGTGCCGTAGGGCTTGAGGAATTCCCACGCGAAGCGTTGCGCTCCATAATAGGCAAGAACCAGGTAGAAACCATTGGTGATCACAAAGGCGTTCCGGTTCACGACGGCGAGCACATAGAGCAGCGCGAATACGGCCATGGCCGCGCTCTCATAGAGCTGCACGGGATGGCGCAGCATGCCGTCGCCGAAATCATGGGCCCATGGCAGCGCCGTCGGCGTGCCATAAGTGAAGTCGTCGAGGCCTGCGAAATAGCAGCCGAGCCGGCCGATCGCGATGCCGAGCGCCAGCGGCAGCGCAAAACGGGCACCGGTCCGCGCGGCGATCCCCGCGGACCATTTGTAGAGCTCGATCGCCACGATGCCGCCGGCAATCGCGCCCTCCACCGAGCGCGCAATGCCGCTCTCGCCCGACAGCCACAGATTGGCGGAGCCGAACAGGTAGGCCCCGAGGCCCGCGCCGAACACCAGCGCGGCGATATAGGGCAGCTCAAAGGATTGCGCCGGAAACTGCAGGCGCTGCCGCGACAGCCAGTAGACGGCCGCCGCCGCCGCCAGCCACGCCAAGACGTCGAAGATGGTGTGTAGGAAAGCCCCGCTCATGCGGGGGATATTAGCCCAGGTTCCGGCCGTGCGGGATAGTGCGCCTGCTCGTTCTCCACGCCGGGGAAGCGAGGCGGATCGCTAGCTGGCCTCCCGCTCCTCGGTCGGATAGACGCCGCGCAGCACCTCCTCGAAGTGCATTTTCACCGCGTCGTTGCACAGGCAGGCGCGAAGCCTCAGGCCGTCGCGGTTGCGAACCAGGATCGATCCGCGCCTCGTGTCGAGAATCCGTTCCGCCTTGAACGATTGAAGCACGCGGCTGGCATAGCTGCGACCAACGCCCAACAGCGTCGCAAGCTGTTCGTGGGTCAGCGGCACGCTATCCTCGTCGCCGGTGCGCTCCATCGCCGCCAAGATCCATTTGGCGGTCCGCTGTTCGATCGAATGGATCGCATTGCAGGCGGTCGACTGGAAGATCTGCGCCAGCATGCAATCGGCGTAGCGGGCAAAGATGTTGCGCAGCGACGCCGAGCGCAGCTTGGCCGCTTCCAGCTTGGCGACATGAATGCGCGCAAACGGGCCGCCGAATTTCACGCAGATCCGGGTATAGGCCGGCAGGAATCCTTCGCTGACGATGCCGCCCACCGCGCCTTCGCGACCGACCAGGATGGTCTCGACGTCTCGGCCATCCTCGTTGGGCACGAGAAAGGTCGCGAGCGCGGGTCCGCAGGGGAAGTGGACGACCTGGACATCGTCACCGGGGCTGTAGAGCAGCTGGCTGGCGGCGGAGTTTTCGACGGTCACGTGCGGTGCGAGCAGGGCGTAGTCTGCCTGGTTCAAACGCCGCAACAAATTGTTGGCCGGACGGCTCTCGACCTCGGTCATCTTGCTGATACGCGCATCCATCGTGAACTCCCATCCTCCTCCCACCTTAACGAGTTCCGTGCATTCCCTGTGTGCACAAGTGGACAGACTGGAGAACGACAATGTGGTGGGTTTCGTTCCGGGAACCTCTCCGATGCGCTGTGCGCAGGCATCGTGTCGCGGCAGTCCTGATCCGACCCCCACACACAAGATGCGATCAGGGCTCCCTGAACGCAAAAGATAACTTCCGCTTTGAACGCGTCATCGTCGGCTGGCGTGATAGAGCCGTTGTTGATTTGAGACGCAAAAGGTAATACCGTTATGTCATATGATTCGATCGACGCAAGCGCAGAAAGCCGAGCGGCTGAGGGCGGCGCGACGCTTGCTCGCGAAGAAAATCGGCATGGCGGAGGCGGCCTTGGTGCTGTCGCGCGAAAGCGGCTTGTCGCTGCGGCAGGCCTATCGCTATCTCGAAGTGGCCAAAAGCAGGGAGCGGCTCCTTCCCGCGCCGCAGCCATCAGTGACGCTCTCCCTGAAGATGCCGGCCGATCTTGCCCAAAAACTCCAGACGCATGCGACGGCTTCCAGGCTTTCGGCAAGCGAGGTGATGCGCCGAGCGGTGGCCGCTTATCTCGCGTCTGTCCGCGAAGATGGCTGAGCGGCGAAAAAAACGCGACGTTCGACTCGAATTTGCGTTCGATCGCCTCGTCGCCGTCAAACTTGAACAGGTTTACGAAATTCTCGTTCCAGATCAGGTGCGCTTCGCGCGCGCTGGCGCCGATGTGACGGGAGGCGAAGATGAAGACCGCCGCGATTTACGCCAGAGTGTCGTCGGACAAACAGAAGGAGGAGAACACGATCGCCAGTCAGACGAGCGCGCTGATCGCTTTCGCGCGCGAGCAGAACTGCGACGTGCCGGCGGAATGGGTGATCGAAGACGACGGCTATAGCGGCGCGAGCTTGTTGCGCCCCGGACTTGAACGACTGCGCGACCTCGCCGCAGAAGGGCGGATCCAAGCCGTGCTCGTCTACGCTCCCGATCGGCTGAGCCGGCGCTATGCGCATCAAATCCTTCTTATCGAAGAGTTCGCGCGCGCCGGCGTCGAAGTCTTGTTCATTCGCTCGAGACGGGCAGCGACGCCGGAAGACGAGCTGCTGCTGCAGTTTCAGGGCATGATCGCCGAATATGAACGCGCGCAAATCCTGGAACGGTCGCGGCGAGGGAAGCGCCATCGCGCCCTTCAAGGCCAAGTGAGCGTGCTTTCCGGCGCTCCGTTTGGCTATCGCTACAAGCGCAAGACCGATCACTCTGCCGCCTATTATGAGATCGACGAGCGACAGGCCGGTATCGTGCGCTGGGTCTACGAGCTTTACACCGCAAAAAGCCACAGCATCGGCGCCATCACGCGCCTGCTCAATGAGCGCCAGATTCCGACAGCCAAAGAAACAGGCCGCTGGGAGCGCTCGACGGTCTGGGCGATGCTGCGCAATCCCGCGTATAAAGGAACGGCCTGCTTTGGCAAGACGCGGATCGCGCCGCGCATGCGTGTGACGCGGCCGTTGCGATTGCGCGGCGGCGTCGCTCCTCGCAATAGCGCAAATCATGAGCTTCCTCGCACAGAGTGGATCGAAATCCCTGTGCCGACCATCATCAGCGAAGAGACCTTCGCATTGGCGAACGAGCTTTTGGAAGCCAACAAGAAGCATGCCCCGCGACGCACGATCACGCCGAGCGCCCTGCAAGGATTGTTGAGCTGCGCCAAATGCGGCTATGGGCTCTATCGCACCTCGACCAGGTCGAGCGCTCGAACCATCCATTACTACCGCTGCTTGGGCTCGGATGGCTGGCGCCGGCTCGGCGGGCCGGTCTGCGACAGTCGCCCGACGCGCCAGGATTTGCTGGACGAGGTGGTATGGAAAGAGATCGCGCGTTTACTTGAAGACCGACAGCTCATCGAAGACGAACTTGAGCGCCGGCTCAAGGCGGCGCGCAACTCCGATCCCACACAGCGCCGGGAGGAAACGCTTCGCCGCGATCTTGCGCGTTCCCGGAAAAGCATCGAGCGTCTCCTCACGGCCTATCAAGAGAGCCTTCTCTCACTTGAAGAGCTGCGCAGTCGCATGCCCGATTTGCGTAGCCGCGAACAGGCTTGCTTGTCGGCGCTGCAGGCGATCGAAGACCAATCGCAGGAGCAGGAGGTTTGTCTGCGTCTCGCTGAATCCGTGACTAGCTTCCTCGAGCGCCTCCGCTCGTCCGTCGGCGCGCTCGATATAATCGAACGCCAACGCGTGCTGCGCCTTCTCGTGAAGGAAGTCCTCGTTGGCGACGACAAGATCGTCATCCGCCACTCCATCCCCCTCCCACCCACCCCTCCCGGTGGAAAGGCGCCCGGCGCCGCCAATAGCTCCGTGACCGCTCCCCCACCGCAAAGTTATCTTTTGCGTTCAGGGAACCATGACACCCGCACTTTCCAATGGCTCAAGCTGGCCGGCCGATGTTCTGATCGTCGAAGACGACCCGATCATCGCGATCGATTTCGAGGACCGTCTGCTCGGGTTTGGGGTGACGGGCGTGCGGACCGTCGGCTCGGTGACGCAGGCGCTCGGCGCCATCGCCAAGCGTGCGCCCGACTTCGCGCTGCTCGACGTCGAGTTGATCCGCGAGACGAGCTTTGCGGTCGCCGCGCGGCTGGCCGCGCTGAAGATACCGTTCGTCTTCGTCACCGGCTATGGCGCCGAGGCGCGCATTCCGCCTGAATTCTCCGGCCAGCCGCGGTTGCAGAAGCCGTGCTCGAGCGACGCGCTGGAGGCGGCGCTGAAGGTGCGCGCCCTCGATTAGCGATCAGGCCTGCTTCGGATCGAGCGTGGTCGACCATAGCGCGACGTCGGCGCGGTCGCGCAAGGTCACCGTCATTTGGCCCGAGGCGCCGTCGATCTTGACGTGACCGAAGAATTGCATGCCGGCGGACGGCGGCAGGTTCTGGCTGTCCTTGCCCGGCGCCTTGACGAAGCGCACCTCGGGCCCAAACGTGTTGTCGAGCGCGTTCGGACCGAACGTGCCGGCATGCAGCGGACCCGACACGAATTCCCAGAACGGCTCGAACTCCTGGAATTGTGCCTTGTTCGGATCGTAATAATGCGCGGCAGCGTAGTGCACGTCCGCCGTCAACCACACCGTGTTGCTGATCGGCGCCATTTTGATGAAACGCAGCATGTCGGCAATCTCGAGCTCGCGGCCGCGCACCGGGCCGTCACCCTGCGCGACCGCTTCCGAGCCGCCCTTCGGCGTGTCCGACACGACGAGGCTGAGCGGCATGTCGGAGGCGATCACCTTCCAGGTCGCGCGCGAATTGAGCAGGCCGCGCTTGAGCCAAGCGATCTGGTCCGGGCCGAGGAAGTAGCTGGCGGGGCCGTAAGCGGTGTCCAGATTGGCGCCGTTCGGGCCGCGATAGCTGCGCTCGTCGAGCACGAACACGTCGAGATGCGGGCCGTAGGAGATCTGGCGATAGACCCGGCCCGGCTCAACGATGCTCTCGCGCATCGGATACATCTCGTGGAAGGCGCGGCCCGCGCGGGCGGCGAGCAAGGCGATGTCGCGCTCCTTGTAGGCGGCCGGCAATTCCTTCGACAGCGACCAGTTGTTGGTCACTTCGTGGTCGTCCCATTGCACGAAGATCGGCACCTCGGCATTGAAGGCGCGGAGGTTTTCGTCGGTGAGATTGTATTTGTGCGCGGCGCGGTACTCGTCCAGCGTCTCGGCGACCTTGGCCTTCTCGGGGATGGTGACGTTCTTCCAGATCTTGCCGTCGGCGAGCTTCACCTCGGATTGAATCGGGCCGTCCGCGTAGATGGTGTCGCCCGAGTGCAGGAAGAAATCCGGACGGTGCTTGCGCATCGCCGAGAAGGTGAACATGCCGCCGTCGTCGGGATTGATGCCCCAGCCCTGGCCGGCGACGTCTCCGCCCCAGACGAAGCTGACGTCGCGGCGGTCGGCCGGCGCGGTGCGGAAGCGGCCGACCACCGGCTCGCCCTCGATCGCGCTGTGGGAGAGATCGCGGAAGCGGACGCGGTAAAAGATGTCCTGGCTAGCAGGCAGGTTCTCGATCAGCATCTTCGCGGTGAAGTCGCTCTCGGGGAGCGCTGCGATCGGCGGTAGCGCGCGGGCATCCCTGAATGACTCCGTCGTCGCCACCTCGACCAGCATCTGCGCGGGCCGATCGGTGCGCGCCCACACCACGCCGCCGTCGACAGTGACGTCGCCCGACTGCACGCCATGAGTGACCATCGGCCGATCGGCCGCGCGCGAGAGATAGGGCATCGCCATCGTGCCGAGCGCACCGGCGCCGGTGGCAAGGAAGCGGCGGCGGGAGAATTTGATGTTCATGGGACGGGTCCGCTGGCTACTGTCTTGCGCTGTCATTCCGGAGCGCGCGAAGCGCGAATCCGGAATCTCGAGAATCCCCGGTACGCAATTGCGTGCCTGGTCCTTCGGACCATCCCGGAATGACCGTGGGAGCTATATTGAGACAATGTGACGCAGCGATAACGCGCGCAAGCGTTACGCGTTGCCGGCGGCCCTGAACTGGGCGCCGGCGCGCTGCAGGTTCTGCGGCAGGCTGAACAGCACCGCCTTGCGGTCGGCGACGGCGGCGTGGAACTGATCCAGCGCGATGTTGAAGGCGGTGAGCGCGGCTTCCTCGATCGCGCCGTGATCGAAGCAGCGCAGCGTGTCGCGCAGGATCTCGTCAGCCTCGGTCTGCATCTGGTCGAGCTCTTCGGTCGTCTCGCATCTGCGTGCGGCGGCGATCATGTCGAGCAGCCGTTCGCGCTGATGGTTGTTGTTGTCGCGCTCGTCCTTCTTCAGATAGCCGGCGAACCAGGCGCCGATCGAGCCCATGGCGGACAACGCCATCAGGCTCCACCAGATGTAATCGCTGTATTTGTCGAGGAAGGTCTTTTCCTCGCCATCGACGAAGGCGGCAGCGCCCGGATGCACCGGGATCACCGCATCCTTGTCGGTGTCGGGCGTTTCGATCTTCGCCGCCAGCGGGAATTCCGTCACCAGTTGCTGGCGCACGGCGAAGAGCTGGCGCGTGAACGCTGCGATGGTGGTTTCGGACACGCCTTTGCGCGCCACGACGTGGTGCGAGAAGCTGATGGTCTTGACCTCGTCATCCGGGCGGGCGGGCGAGCCGCCATAGGTGCCGGCGGGAATCTCGGACGCTTCGTAGACCGGGTGGTTCTGCGCGATCGCATCCGCGGACTCGATCGCGAGGAAGCTGGGCGCGCCGAAATCCTTGGTGGAGGCGGCGATCGCATCTGCCGTGATTTTGCTGTTGACCGGGCCGGCCGCGAGATAGGCGTCGGCCTTCTGGGCCTTGATCGCTTCGGCGACCTCGTTGGCCGGGAATTGCACGATCTCGACCTTGGCGGGATCGACGTTGTATTGCTGGAGGATCACCTTGAGCAGATTGACGTTGGCCTGGGTGCGGCCGACCACGCCGACGCGATGGCCGGCGAGCTGCGAGATCTTGGTAATCTTCGCGCCCCGCTTCTTGCCTTTGCCCGGTACGGACCACAGCACCACGACGTTCTTGCGCAGGGTCGCGACCGCTTGCGCGTTCTTGGGCACGTCGAGGTCGCCGCGCACGATGGCGAGATCGACCTTGCCTTCCGCAAGCGCATTGGCGCTGGCGGTGGCGCCGTCGGTCTGGATCGGTCGCAGCCGCACCTGGCCCTTGCTCTGCGTGAAGGCCTGCGTCAGCGCCTGCACGACCTTGACGTCGTCGCTGTTGGCGGGACCGACCGCGATCTTCAACGTCACGGGCCGCATGGCGAAGTAGTAGCCGCCGACGAGTGCGCCGATGATGGCAAGCACGAGCGCAAGAGACACGAGCGCGGTCTTCCGCGCCGCGGATCGCGGCGAAGGCGGAGAGGGCGTTTCGGCCAGGTCCAATCCCCCGGTCATCGATCTCCCAAACAGGCGCTTCAGGCTCAGTTTCATCTTGGCCGGCGATTTACGCCCGTAATTGTAGCAAATTTCTTGTCCGGCGGGGTTACATCTCCGTCATGGTTAGCGGATGGCGGAAATCCCGTATGAACCCGGGCGTCAGCGGGGTGTTAGGGTAAAGTTCCCCTGAAGGACGGAGATATGACCATGGCAGAACGGCTCTCGGCGGAGGCGCGCAGGCAGGCGCTGGGCGGACTACCCGGTTGGGGCGAGGTTCAGGGCCGGGATGCCATCGGTAAAAGCTTTATCTTCAAGGATTTCAACGAGGCGTTCGGCTTCATGACCCGCGCCGCGCTGGCCGCCGAGAAGATGGATCACCACCCCGAATGGCGCAACGTCTACAAGACGGTGGAGGTGGTTCTGTCGACCCACGACGCCGGCGGCGTCACGGCGCTCGACATCGCGCTGGCCAAGACGATGAACGCGATCGCAGGCTGAGACCGGCCGACGTCTTGCAGTGATCGGCCACATCCCCATCTTGTGATCAGTCGGGATGCGGCGGTCCGCCGCCCGGGCTGAACGGGAGTTTGTCGAACATGGCTGCCGAACACAGCGTCGGTTTCGAGCCGGCCGATCGGCTCGCGGAAGATCGCGAGAGCGTGCGCCGCCGCTTCTGGCGCAAGCTGAAGCGTGTCGCCGCGCAGCTGCCGTTCGCGGAAGACCTGCTTGCTGCTTATTACTGCGCGTTCGACCGGCAGACCCCGCGCCACGTCCAGGCCGCGCTGTTAGGTGCGATCGCCTATTTCATCCTGCCGTTCGATTTCGTCGCCGACGTGATGCCGGTCCTCGGCTTCGCCGACGACGCCGCCGTGCTCGCCACCGCCATCCGCATGGTTTCCGGCCACATCACGAATGAGCATCGCGAAGCCGCGCGCGCTGTGCTGAAGCGCGGGGTGGGTGAGATGGAAGAAGGCGCGGCGCAGTAGGCGCGGTCTGCCAACGCTGTCATTCCCCGCGACCCGGCTACGCCAAGGCTTCGCCGGGGTTGAGGTCCAGGGGCGCCGAAGCTTTAGCGAAGGCGGCAGGCGGGGAATCCAGTACGCCGCGGCTCCTCGGTTCAATCGTGACTGCCTCTGGAAGACTGGATCGCCGCCCCAGCGCGCAAGTGCGTACAAGGCGGGCGATGACAGCGAGCGTGAGGAAGAAGCTCGCTACTTCTTCCCCGCCTCCACCCGCGCCTTCTCCGCGTCCCATGCCTGGAATTGCTTGAACAGCGTTTCCCTGTCCGCGTCGGACACGTTTGCGGCCGTGGGGCTCTGCTTCAGGAACGCCTCGAATCGTTGCCGTGTCACCGGCTCGACGCCGTGCTTGTCGAGCCATTGCTGCGCCACCGGCAATCTGTTCCACCCCGACAGGGGTGCCGCGAGCGAGACCTCCTTCCATTTGGGATGGAAAGGCGCGTTCTGGAGCGCCGGGAATTTCGTGAAGAACGCGTCCACGAACAGCGCGAGCTTGCGATAGCGCTCGGTGTTTGGCGCCCAGCTATAGGCCGCGAGCACCGCCGGCACCGCGATGGTGTCCACGCTCTCGCCCTCCTTGATCAGGTTCGGATAGTCCTTGGTCGTCAGCGTCGCCGGCAGATAGTCGCTCTGGAGCGGCTTTGCATAGTCAACCTTGGCAAGATGGAAGCGGCCGTCATTGTTGAAGGTCGAGACCGATTTGTACGGCTTGCCGCCGACCACGATGACGGCGTCGATCTCGCCGGCCTTCAATTTCTCCATCGCGATGCGCTGCTCGACATAGACGAAGTTCGCCTTGATCCCGAGCCGCTCGAACACCGTGAGCGCGGTGACGAAGGTGCCGCCATTGGGCAGGTCGACGCTGACCTTCTTGCCTTCGAGGTCTTTCAATGTCGCGATCGATTTCGGCGCGATCACCTGCATCTCTTCGTTGTAGAGCTTTGTCACATAGGTGAACTGCTTCTTGATGTCCTTGGCAAAACCCTTGCGCTCGAGATAGTCGAGCGTGTCGGCCCGCACGATGCCGAGATCGACGCCTTGCAGGAACAGGATGTCGGCAACGCTCTGCACCGAGCCGCGGCCGACGATCGGCAGCACGCGGATCTTGTTGCCGTCGTCGAGCACCGAGGCGAGGTCGGCGCCGAACTGCACGTAGGTGCCGCCGATCGTGCCGGTGATCAGCGTGACGGTGTTGGCATTCAGCGCCTGCTTGGTCGAGGTCGAGCCGAACTGGAAGATGGCCTTCAGGCCGTCCGAGACCTTGGCCGGATCATATTCGGTCTGCTCGGCGCCGGCGGTGGAGGCATAGATCGTCATGATGGCGGCAAGTGCCATTCCAAAAGCGTTACGCATGATGTCCCCTGAAGAGTTCTAATTCTGAAACCGGACGAGGCGCTGGCGCGCCTCCGCCGATCCGAGTGATGCAGCCCGCTGGTACCAGTCACGTGCGGCGGATGCGTCGGCAATGACACTTCGCGCATCGCTGGTGCCGAGCACCGTGGGATCATAGGTCTGCGCCAGCAGAAGCGCGGCCGTTGCATCTTGCGCATTGGCCGCGCGTTCGAGCAGCAGCCGCGCTGCGGCGATGTCACCGATCCTCAACAGGCCCTTCGCGCGCGTCATCAACCCTGCCAGCGTGTCGGCGTCGAGCGTCCTGACCGGCTCAGGCGGTGCAGGCTGCGCCGCGACGGGCTCCGGTGCCTGCACTGGTGCTTGCACTGGTCCTTGCGCTTGCAGCGCAACCTGATAGGCGGTCGCTATCGCTTCGCGGCTTGGCACCAGCGGTGCAGGGAGGTCCCGTGAGTCGGCGCTCGCCAGCGTCGTGTTGGACACGCGGGCCGGATCCTTGAGCGGGGTCTGCGGTGTCGCCGGCGCATTGGCCGACGCCATGGCCATGTCCGGCGCGACCCCCACCCAGCTACCGGCATTGGCGGTCAAGAAGCCGCGAAAGTCGGATTGATACAGTACGGCCAGAACTGCCAGGGTGGACGCTGCCAGAACAGCGGCGAGAACACGCGGCACAATTCTGGAACGCAACTCCACCGGCGTATATTCGCTTGGGTCCGGCGCGCCGAGCGGATCGGACAGGAACAGCGGAATCGGATCGTCCTGCGAAAGATCGGCCCGTGCGGCGCGCGCACGGACAAAGGACGCGGTCGGTGGATGTGATGCGGCTCGATGGAAGTCGAGCGCACTCGACTCCTTCGACGGGCGGTACGCCGTCGTCTCCATGGTGATGCTCCCCATTACTAACGCAACGCAGGGGCATTCCCGGCTTCAGTCTTTTTATTGTTGTCCAGAAGTACCCCGCAAACTGGAGCCGGTAAATCGCCGTCTGAATCAGCCCAAAAAACGACGACGATTTGCGCGAATCGGGAGAGATTTGGGTTTGATTGCGGCGAGGCCGGGGAATGCACCGCAATTTTGGCGGGCATGGTTGAGGGAGCTTTACCAGGCGACGGCGCACGAAAAAGCTGGCGCAGCTCAAGCGACGCCAGCGATTCTAGCGGTGACGGTTGTGTATGTGGCGATGGCGATGCCTACATCCTCACGGATGCAAAATCACCTTGCCCATGGCCTGACGTCCCGCGAGCACCTTTAGTGCATCCGCCGTCTGCGCCAGCGGGAAAGTGCGGTCGACATGCGACGAGATCTTTCCTTCCGCGGTCCACTTCACGAGCTTCTCGAGATTGGCGCGGTTCTTCTCCGGATTCTGCCGCGTCCATGCGCCCCAGAACACGCCGCGGATGTCGCAGCCCTTCAGCAGCGCGAGGTTCAGCGGCATCTTCGGAATGTCGCCCGCGGCGAAACCGATCACGAGGAAGCGGCCTTCCCACGCGATCGAGCGCAGCGCCTGCTCGGCATAGGCACCACCAACCGGATCGAAGATGATGTCGACGCCCTTGCCGCCCGTGAGTTTTCGCAAGCCCTCCTTCAGATCCTCCTTGGCGTAGTTCAAGGTCAGCTCGGCGCCATGCGCCTTCGCGAATTCGAGCTTCTCGTCCGACGAAGCGCAGGCGATCACCTTCAATCCCATCAGCTTGCCGAGCTCGCAGGCGGCAAGGCCGGTGCCGCCGGCGGCGCCTAACACGGCAAGCGTCTCGCCCGGCTTCGGGCTGGCGCGATCTTCCAGCGCATGCAGCGCCGTCCCGTAGATGATGATGATGCCGGCCGCGCGGTCGTAGTCGAGATTGTCGGGGATCTTCACGATCGACGCCGCCGGCAGCGCGATCTTCTCGCGCGCGCCGTTGTGGCCGCAGGAAGCGACGACGCGATCGCCGACCTTCAGATCAGTCACGCCGGCGCCGATGCTCTCAATCACGCCCGCGACTTCCGCGGCCGGCGAGAACGGGAATGGCGGCTTGATCTGGTACTTGCCCTGAATCATCAGGATGTCGAAGAAGTTCAGCGCCGCCGCCTTGATCGCGATCACCGCTTCGCCGGGACCGGCCACCGGATCCGGCACTTCAGCCAGCACGAGATCGTCAGGCTGGCAATATTGCGAGCAGAGGATGGCTTTCATGGCGGCACCTTGGGCGTTTCGAGTGGAATTATAGTTTGGCCGTTTCTGCCGGATTTAGGCACGGGCGACAATCCGGTTTCTTTGCTGGATGCCATGTTCGGCCTATCCTCGTCATTGCGAGCGGAGCGAAGCAATCCAGACTATTTCCGCGGGACGGATTCCGGATTGCTTCGCTGCGCTCGCAACGACGGAGCAAGAAGAAAAGGGAGGATTCAAACGATGTTTGAAACAGGCCTGCTGAGGGACAAGCGCATCCTCGTCACCGGCGGCGGCTCGGGCCTCGGCGCCGCGATGGGGCGCCGTTTCCTTGCACTCGGCGCCGAGCTCGTGATCTGCGGCCGCAAGCTCGACCGGCTGGACGCAACCGCGAGCGAGATGCGCGACGAGACAGGTGGCAAGGTCACGACGATCGCCTGCGACATCCGCGACGGCGTGGCCGTCGACAGCATGATGGAGCAGATCTGGCGCGAGGCGCCGCTCGATATCCTCGTCAACAACGCCGCTGCGACGTTCATCGCACAGAGCGAGCATCTATCGTTCCGAGCCGCCGATGCGATCCTCGCGCCGACGCTGCATGGCGCGATGTATTGCACGCTCGCTGCCGGCAGGCGCTGGATCGAGGACAAGCATGGCGGCGTCGTGCTCTCGATCCTCTCGACCTCGACCATCACCGGCCGCGCCTTCACCGTGCCGTCGGCGATGGCAAAGTCGGCGCTGCTGGCGATGACCAGAAGCCTCGCGGTGGAATGGGGGCCGAAAGCCATCCGCACCGTCGCCATCGCCCCGGGTCCGTTCCCGACCGCGGGCGCGTCGGGGCAGCTCCGCCCCGAAGGCCGTGACGAAGGCTGGACCGCGCGCAATCCGCTCGGCCGGACCGGGGAGCACAGCGAGCTTGCCGATCTCGCCAGCTTCCTGGTCTCGGACCGCGCCGGCTACATCAATGGCGAGATGGTCGTCATCGACGGTGGCGCGCATCTGCGCAGTTCCGGCGCCGAGGATTTACTGCGTTGGACCGAGACGCAATGGGCCGACCAGCGCGCCGCGCGATCCAAACCTTAAGGCGCCGCTGATACCGCTAACTGCCTTCCCAAATTGGACTTTCCCGGCTATCCCTGCCGGGGGACAAAGCGCGGCCGGGCCATCTTCCAGTCACAATATTGAGGGAACCACTCCAGCATGTGGCGGGTGCTATCTTTAGCTTTGATGATCGGCATGATGACGTGCGGGATCGCCGATCTTGCGCGGGCGCAGACGGCGCAACCGGCGCCGAAGGCCGCACCGAAGTCGGCGGCTCCGCCGGCCAGTACGACTGCAAAGAGCGCGGCAAAGCCCGAGAGCAAGCCTGCGGCGCCGCCCCCGGCGGTTGCGGGTGGCGCGGAGCCGACCCTGATCGGCCAGTTCGGCACCTGGGGCGCTTATTCGGCGACGCCCAACGGCAAGAAGGTCTGCTTCGCGCTGGCAAAACCCTCGTCGTCGAAGACCAATCCGCCGAATCGGCCGCGCGATCCCGCTTATGCCTTCGTCTCGACCCGTCCGGCCGAGAAGGTGAACAACGAAGTCTCGGTCATGATCGGCTACGCGCTAAAGCCGGGCTCGGAATCGTCGGTCGAGGTCGGCGGCGCCGCCTTCGCCATGTACACGCAGGGCGACGGCCTCTGGATCAAGAACGCGGCCGAGGAGGAGCGGATGGTCGAAGCCATGCGCAAATCCGCCGAGCTGGTCGTCAAGGGGGTGTCGGCCAAGGGCACCGAGACGACCGACACGTTCTCGCTGAAAGGCCTCGCCCAGGCGCTGGACAAGATCGCCCAGGATTGCCGGCGGTAAGCCTCTCGGCTTAGTCCTTTAAGGCTAAGCGACAGCCACGGTCGCAATCGGCTGTTCCGGTTGCTATATAGGGCCGGTTCCAAGTTTTTCCGTCTTTCCGGGATGGTCCGAAGGACCAGACCCGGAATCTCGAGGTTCCGGGTTCGACGCTTCGCGCCGCCCCGGAACGACCACCTAGTCAGGTCCATTCAATGCAACCGACGACGACCGAGCCGCATAACGCAATCCTGGTGGAGAAAACGCCACTCGAGACCTATGTGCCGCCGGCGAGGCCCTCGCTGATCGGTCTGTCGCGCACGGAGCTTGCCGATCGCCTCGGCGAGATCGGCGTCACGCCGGCGCAGCGCAAGATGCGCGTGCAGCAGCTCTGGCACTGGCTCTATTTCCGCGGCGCTCAGAGCTTCGACGACATGACCTCAATCTCGAAGGGCATTCGCGCCGAGCTCGCGCAGCATTTTACGGTCGACCGGCCCGAAGTCGTGGCCGAGCAGATCTCCAACGACGGCACCCGGAAATGGCTGCTGCGTCTGCCGAGCGGCGACAATGTCGAGCGCGCCCATGAAGTCGAGTGCGTCTACATTCCCGAGACCGATCGCGGCACGCTCTGCGTCTCCTCGCAGGTCGGCTGCACGCTGAACTGCTCGTTCTGCCACACCGGCACCCAGCGGCTGGTGCGCAATCTCACCGCGGGTGAGATTGTCGGACAGATCATGGTGGCGCGGGATCGATTGAATGATTGGGCCGATCGCGAGGACGGCACGCGCCGCGTCACCAACATCGTGATGATGGGGATGGGCGAGCCGCTCTACAATTTCGACGCGGTGCGCGATGCGCTGCTGATCGTCGGCGACAATGAAGGCATCGGCATCTCCCGCCGGCGCATCACGCTGTCGACCTCGGGCGTGGTGCCGAACATCGTGCGCGCCGGCGAGGAGATCGGTGTCATGCTCGCGATCTCGCTGCACGCGGTGCGCGACGAGCTGCGCAACGAGCTGGTGCCGCTCAACCGCAAATATCCGATCAAGGAGCTGCTGCAGGCCTGTCGCGATTATCCCGGCGCCTCGAATGCGCGCCGCATCACCTTCGAATATGTGATGCTCAAGGGCGTCAACGACTCGCTCGACGATGCAAAATTGCTGGTGAAGCTGCTCAAGGGCATTCACGCCAAGATCAACCTGATCCCGTTCAATCCCTGGCCCGGCACCGCGTACGAGTGTTCGGACTGGGACCAGATCGAAAAATTCTCCGAATACATCTTCAACGCCGGCTATTCCTCGCCGGTGCGCACGCCGCGCGGCCGCGACATCCTCGCCGCCTGCGGCCAGCTGAAGTCGGAGACCGAGAAGCTCAGCGCACGCGAACGCCAGGCGCTGCGCGCCATGGCGATGACGGATTGAGGATGACACCGTACTCGACGTTCGTCATGGCCGGGCTTGACCCGGCCATCTGCGTTTATGAGCTGTCATTCCGGGGCGCGCATAGCGCGAACCCGGAATCTCGAGATTCCGGATTCGGTGCTGCGCACCGCTCCGGAATGACGATGACACGCAACAGGTCCATCAGATGTCCCTGATCGGCCGCCTCATCGTCATCTTCATCGGCTTCCTTGCCGCCTGCTTCGTCGGCGGCATGATCGTCGTCGTCGCGCTGCTGTTTCCGGAGTTCGCCGATCTCGGTGCCGGCCCCGTCGATCAGGGCACGATCGACATTTTGCTGGGCTTCGGCTTCATCTTCGTCTCCGGCTTTGCGCTGGTGCCGGCGGCGGTGATCGTTGCGATCACTGAGGCGCTCTACATCCGCAGCGTGCTCGCTTATGCCGTTGGCGGCGGCCTCGTCGGGCTTGGCTGCTATCTCGGCCTCGTTCCCTTTCACTCCGACACATTTCAGTTCGAAGGCATCGTGCGGCGCCATCTGGAGATCATGACCGGCGCCGGCATCGTCGCCGGCGTGGTCTACTGGCTGATCGCCGGCCGCAACGCCGGCGCCTGGCGCATCCCGCCGCCCCCGCGCCAGCCACCTCCGCCGCTGCCGTCGAATTCAAGGCCGGACGCGCGATGAGTCGTGCCGCTTCCGGGGTTTCCATCCCCGTCCCACTCCGCTAAACCGCGCGCCATGAACCGGACTGGACTCTTCATCGCCCTGGCGCTGTGGCTCGTGATCGGCGTTGTTTTCGGCCTCTATCCCGAGCTCGATCTCAAGCTCGCGTCGCTGTTCTTCGACCCCCAAACCAAAACCTTTCCGCTCAAGCTGAACGACTGGGCGGGCTTTGCGCGGGACGCCGCGATGTGGGTCGCCTGGGCCTTCGTGCTGCCGTCGCTTGTGGCGCTCGTTGTCAAGATGATCCGGCCCGACCGTCCCTTGATGGTGTCGGGACGCGCGATCGTATTTCTGCTGGTCACCATCATCATGTCGGCCGGCATCCTCACCAACCTCACCTTCAAGACCTATTGGGGCCGCCCCCGCCCGGTGGTGGTGACGGAGTTTGCCGGCGACCAGCAGTTCGTGGCGTGGTGGGATCCGCGGGGCGATTGCGTGCGCAACTGCTCGTTCTTCTCGGGCGAGGGCGCGACCGCGTTCTGGACGCTGGCGCCGGCCGCGCTGGCGCCGCCGGCATGGCGGCCGCTCGCCTATGCCGGCGCGGTGGTGTTCGGCGCCGTCACCAGCGGGTTGCGGATGGCGTTTGGTGGCCATTTCTTCACGGATGTGGCGATCGCCGGTCTCGTCAGTTTCGTCGTGATCTGGTTTGCCTACGCGCTGATTTACCGTTGGCCACGGACCCGGTTTTCGGACGAGGCGGTCGACGCCGCCCTGACCCGGCTGAACATGCCCGCCTACCGGCTCCGCCGGCGCCTGTTCAGCGGCAAGACCGGTCCCGAACCCTCGGTTTAAGCCATTAAATGGGTGCCGAGCCCCGCGAAATTTGATATTCGCGCGGTCAACCCGTCCATGACATCAGCCCCTTGAGACCCGATTGGAAGCGCCATGACCACGATCCTGAAAAGCCTGCCCAAGGGTGAGAAAGTCGGCATCGCTTTTTCGGGCGGCCTCGATACCTCTGCGGCGCTGCTCTGGATGAAGCAGAAGGGCGCGCGCTGCTACGCCTACACCGCCAATCTCGGCCAGCCCGACGAGGCCGACTACAACGAGATCCCGCGCAAGGCGATGGAGTTCGGTGCCGAGAAGGCCCGGCTCGTCGATTGCCGCACGCAGTTGGTCCATGAAGGTATCGCCGCGATCCAGTCGGGCGCCTTCCATATCTCGACCGGCGGCATCACCTATTTCAATACCACCCCGCTCGGCCGCGCCGTCACCGGCACGATGCTGGTCGCGGCGATGAAGGAAGACGGCGTCAACATCTGGGGCGACGGCTCGACCTTCAAGGGCAACGACATCGAGCGCTTCTATCGCTACGGCCTGCTCACCAATCCCGGCCTGAAGATCTACAAGCCCTGGCTCGACCAGCAGTTCATCGACGAGCTCGGCGGTCGCGCCGAGATGTCGGCGTTCATGACCGCCCAGGGCTTTGCCTACAAGATGAGCGCCGAGAAAGCGTATTCGACCGACAGCA
The DNA here is from genome assembly GCF_002278135.3 of Bradyrhizobium ottawaense. NCBI lineage: Bacteria > Pseudomonadati > Pseudomonadota > Alphaproteobacteria > Hyphomicrobiales > Nitrobacteraceae > Bradyrhizobium > Bradyrhizobium ottawaense. Next base: position 358,750 of record NZ_CP029425.2, read on the forward strand.
ATCTGCTCGGCGCCACGCACGAAGCCAAGGACCTCGAGAGCCTCGACAGCGGCATCAAGATCGTCAACCCGATCATGGGCGTGCCGTTCTGGCGCGACGACTGCAACGTCAAGGCCGAGAAGGTCGTGGTGCGTTTCGAGGAAGGGCAGCCGACCGCGCTCAACGGCCAGACCTTCGCTGATCCCGTCGCGCTGTTCCTGGAGGCCAACGTCATCGGCGGCCGCCACGGCCTCGGCATGAGCGACCAGATCGAGAACCGCATCATCGAGGCCAAGAGCCGCGGCATCTATGAAGCGCCGGGCATGGCGCTCTTGTACATCGCCTATGAGCGCCTCGTCACCGGCATCCACAACGAGGACACCATCGAGCAGTACCGCATCAGCGGCATGCGTCTCGGTCGTCTGCTCTATCAGGGCCGCTGGTTCGACTCGCAAGCGTTGATGCTGCGTGAGACCGCGCAGCGCTGGGTCGCGCGCGCCGTCACCGGCGAGGTGACGCTGGAGCTGCGCCGCGGCAACGATTATTCGATCCTCAACACCGAGAGCCCGAACCTCACTTATGCGCCTGAAAGGCTCAGCATGGAGAAGGTCGAGGATGCCGCGTTCTCGCCCGCCGACCGCATCGGCCAGCTGACCATGCGCAATCTCGACATCGCCGATACCCGGACCAAGCTCGGTCTCTATTCGAAGACCGGTTTGCTGTCGGGCAGCGAAGGCTCGCAGATATTCAAGCTCGAGAACGACAAGGGCTAATGCCCTCGCTGCCGCAGGGTGGGCAAGGCGAAAGCGTGCCCACCATCTTTCCGCGACCGAGATAGTGGTGGGCACGGCGCTCACGCGCCTTTGCCCACCCGACGATTGCGCGTAGCCCGGATGGAGCTACGCGCTTAATGACGAGGTCATGCTCGACCGTTACGGTTCCGGTCCTGTTGGAAACGGAATCGCGGAGCATCGCGCATGGTCAAGAGATCGGCACTCGCCTCTCTCATCGTCCTCGTTGGGACATCGTCATTGTCGGCCCAGACGATCTATCCGATTGATCGTGCCGAGATCCTGGCCGGCGCGCAGTTCGACTTCAAGGTCGAGTTTCCCGGGCCGGTCGATCCGGCCAAGCTGAAGGTGACGGTGAACGGCGCGGATTATGCGACCGCGTTCGGCCGTTCGGCGACCTTCATCGAGCGCGAGGACGGCAAGGAGCAGTCGGCGCTGATTCTGCGCGACGTCACGCTGACCACGCCGGGCAGCATTGCCGTGGATGTGAGCGACGGCACGCGCCAGCGCAGCGTCACGTGGACGGTCTACGACACGGGTCCGCGCAAGGCGAAGAACGTCATCCTGTTCATCGGTGATGGCATGTCGCCGGCGCATCGGGTCGCGGCCCGAATCCTGTCCAAGGGCATTGCGGAGGGCAAGAGCCGCGGGAAGCTCGCCATCGACGACATGCCTCATATGGCACTGGTGGCGACCGCGGGCTCGGACTCGATCATCACGGACTCCGCGAACTCGGCCAGCGCCTATGCGACCGGGCACAAGAGTGCCGTCAACGCTCTCGGCGTCTATGCGGACCGCACTGCAAGCCCGTTCGACGATCCCCGGGTCGAAACCATCACGAGCCTCGCCAGGAGGCGGCTCGGCATGGCGATCGGCATCGTCACCAACACCGAGATCGAAGACGCAACGCCGGCGGCGATGGTCGCGCATACGCGCCGGCGCGCGGCCTATGACGAGATCGTCGAGCAGTTGTTCGCGGCCAGGCCGGATGTGGTGATGGGCGGCGGCAGCGCGAATTTCCTGCCGAAATCTGCCGCCGGCTCCAAGCGCAAGGACGAGACCGACTACATCGCGAAGTTTCGTGACGCAGGCTACCAGGTGGCGACCACCGCGAGCGAGCTCAGCGCTTCTGCCGCAAAGCCGGAGACGGGCAAGCTGCTCGGCCTGTTCGCCACGGGCAACATGGACGGTGCGCTTGACCGCAAATTCCTGAGAGGTGGCGGCGTGAAGAAGTTTCCCGAGCAGCCTGACTTGACCGAGCAGGTGCAGGCAGCGCTGAGTATCCTTGCGAAGAGCGAGGCCGGCTTCTTCCTGATGGTCGAATCCGGACTGATCGACAAATATGCGCATGTCCTCGACATGGAACGGGCCGTCTACGACACGATCATGCTCGACAATGCGGTGCGCCAGACCCGCGAATGGGCGCGTGCGCGGGGCGATGATACCCTCATCCTGGTGCTCGCGGACCACAATCATCCCAACGGCCTTGTCGGCACGATCAACGACGACATGAGCGCCACGCCTAACGTTTCCCTGCGCGAGCGCGTCGGCGTCTACGAGCAGGCCGGATTTCCCAATTATCCGGCGCCCGATGCGGATGGCTATCCGTCACGCGTCGATGTCAGCCGCCGGCTCGCGATCTTCTCGGCCAGCCTGCCGGACCACTACGAGACGTTCCGCCCGAAGCTCGATAATCCCAACGAGCCCACCGTCAAGGCGGGCGACGACGGGACCTTCAAGGCCAACGACAAATACAAGGACGTCCCAGGCGCGGTGCTGCGCCCGGGCAATCTGTCGGCAATGATCGGCGCCAGCGTGCATTCGGGTGAGGACGTCATCCTCACCGCGACCGGGCCGGGCAGCGATGGTGTGCGCGGCTCGATGGACAATACCGAAGTCTTTCGCCTCATGGTCGACGCGTTGGGGCTGGCCGCTCGGCGGTAGCGGCGATGCTGTCCAAACAAAAATGGCCGGAATTGCTCCCGGCCATTTGCGTTTGTGCTTGCCGTTACCGCGGCGGCGCGGTGCCGGCCGGAGGCGGCGGCAGCGAGGCTTGGCCGCCGTTGAGCAGCGGCGTGATGTTGCGGATGGTTACCCGACGGTTGATCGCGCTCGGCCCCTGCGTCTGCTCCTTCAGGTACTGCTCGCCGTAGCCCTGCGACGTCAGGTTCTCGGCGGGCACACCAAACTGCTGCGTCAGCAATTCGGCCGCGGACTGCGCACGGCGGTCCGACAATGAGAGATTGTCGACCTCGTTGCCGACCGCGTCGGTGTGTCCCTCGATCAGGAACACCTCGCGCGGATTGCGCTGGATCGCCTGGTTGAGGCCGTCGGCGATCACCTGCAGCCGGGCCGCCTGGTCCGGCGGGATGGTCCACGATCCCGTCTCGAAGATGATCGTGTTGACGTCGATGCTCGGCATCTGCATGCGAACATTGGGGCTGTAGCGGATCTCGTCGAGCGAGTAACGCCGATCGATCCGCTGCACCGGCGGTGCAACCATCGTCTGGTAGATCACGTCCGGCGACGCTTCCTGGGCGTCGACGATGTAGCGATCATAGGGAATGTTCACGACCGGCGGCGGCGCGTCGACATAGAAGCCGCCGACTGCCCGCGGATCGCGGTAGGTGTTGTCGATGATGACGAGTTCGCCCCCGCGGGGGTCCCTGCGGATTCGCCGCCGCAGCGAACCGTCCGCACCGACCACGGTGATGATCTCGCTGCCGTCGGGACGGACCACGACGGTGCGGGTTTCACCGCCGACAGTGTCGGTGCGGATGTCACGGGCGCCATAGCGGAAGCGATAGAGGTCGTTGCCGCGGACGTAAGCCTGCCCGCCCGGATCGCGGATGATGATGCGGTCCGGCTCGGTGTAGACGGTGCGGCCGCCTTCGACGACCTCGCGTCGCTGGCTGTGCATGTCGGCAATGGTGGCGCCGACCACGGCGCCGGCCACCACGCCTGCACCGATCGCGAGCGGGGTCAGGTCGCGCTGCTGCGGGCGCGGCGGAGGCGGCAAGGGCGCGGCGATCGTCGGCGCGGCCCGGAAGGCGGGCGCGACCGTCGGCGGAGCATTCCGCACCCTGTCGGGTGGCGGCGTGGCGGCCGCCGAGCCCGGTACGGTGCTCGGTGCCGCGACGCCGGCGGGAGGCGCCGGCGGCCGTGGCGGAGCGCCAGCTTGCGGTGACGCAGGCGGAGCTCCGGCGGCGGGGCCGCTCGCAGGAGGCGTTGCGCCCTGTTGGCCGGGGGTCGGTCTCGCAGGCGGAGCTGGGGTCGCGCCGGGAGCAGGTGTCGGTGCTGCACCTGGACGTCCGGGCGGGGGCGTCGGCGTACCACCAGGAGCAGGCGTCGCCGTCGGAGCGGGCGTGGCACCGGGAGCCGGTGACCCTGCCGAGGGAGGTGCGCCGGGACGTCCGGGCGGCGGTGTGCCGGGGCGGCCGGCCGGCGGTGCGCCGGGCGTGCTGCCCGGAGCCGGCGTTGCGGTCGGCGCAGGCGTTGTCGTCGGTGCGGGTGTCGCAGTCGGGGCAGGTGTGGCGGTCGGAGCAGGCGCTCCCGGTCGCGCCGTCGGCGCTGCGGGCGCGGGAGAAGGCGTCGCCGCGGGTGCCGGGGCGGGGCGGCCCGGAGGAGTTGCGGCTGGCGGCGTCGGAGCCGGACGTGCTGCGGGAGGCTGCGGCGTCGGTGCGTGCTGCGGAGCTGCAGCAGGCGGCGGTGCCGGCGGCGTGGGAGCCGGGCGTGCCGCAGGCGGCGGTGTCGGGGCGTGCTGCTGCGGCGCCGCGGCAGGCGGCGGCGAGGGCTGCTTCGGTGCGGCAGGCGGCGGTGGTGGCGGCGGGGGGGCCGGACGGGCCGCAGGTGGCGGCGGAGGCGGTGGCGGCGCGGCGGGACGCGGCGGTGCGGCGGCCGGCGGCGGCGCAGCGGGCGGGTGGGGCGGTGCAGCGGCGGGCGGCGGAGCGGCCGGGCGCGCGGGCCCAGCAGGCGGCGCAGCCGCGGGTCCCTTCGGCGGTTGCTTCGGTTTTCCGTCAGGGCCCGCATCTTGAGGCTGCGCCTGCGCGACCACGAGCGGCGGCGCACTTTGTGCTTGCGATGCGGAGCTTGCGAATTGCATCGCGGTCAGAGCCGTCGTCGCGAGCAGCACGAAACGAAGATTGGTCATGGTGGTGAACTTCCCCGGAAGGTTCTTTGACGAAGTGTTGGGATGAACAGCTACGCGTTAGGCCGGATTGTGGCGGGCGATGCGGTCGCGGCCCGATTTATTTCTGCACGGAAATCGCGTCACTCCGGCAACGTTCATTGCGCATTCAGACGCTGGTTGCAATTGCCCCACATGTGATCGGCCACTTCATGCGCGATCCCGCGGCGGAATTGCATCCGTCGCAGGATTCGGCGTCAGCGGCCCGTTCGGCCCGCGCGATGGAATCTCTTCAGGCATGCGGCCCGGCAATTCGTCGGGCCGCGGTGGCGAGCCGGGCTCGCGCACCGGCGGCGTGATTTCAGGCTGCGGATTGCCCGGCGGAATTCCGGGTGGCGGTTCGGCTGGAGTCCCCGGTGTTGCCGGCGGAATCTCGGGCGGTTCGATCGGCATCGGCATCATCGGGATCAGTTGTCCGGGGAAGGACAACGATGATGCCGCGCCGATGTTCCCTCATCGCGCCGCGCTGGATCTGCCTTATTCCGGCGCGTGGCAGACGGCCTCGATGTTGTGGCCATCAGGGTCGAGCACGAAGGCGCCGTAGTAATTCGCATGGTAATGCGGGCGGATGCCGGGCGGGCCGTTGTCGCGTCCGCCGGCCGCGATGGCCGCCTTGTAGAACGCGTCGACGGTGGCGCGGTCCCTGGCCGCGATCGCGACATGCACTGGCTTGTTCATGGCGCCTTCGCCGCCGATCCAGAAATCCGGCTTGCCGTTGGCGCCGAAGCCGGCGGCGGCAGCGTGGCCGGTCTGCTCCGCCGTGACCTCCATGATCAGGCCGTAGCCGAGCGGAGCCAGCGCCTTGGCGTAGAACGCCTTGGCGCGCTCATAGTCGGAAACGGAGAAACCCAGATGGTCGATCATCGTAACCTCCTTCGTCCTTGTCAGCGTGAGAGGAACGTATTGCTTCGCGTCTTGCGCATGATCGCAAATCCGCGCGCGACCATGTCGGCAATACAATCCTGCTGCCATTCGTTTTGTGACAGATGCTCGATGACGACCGCGCGCGGCCATAGCGAGGGCGGCGCATCGCGGAAGAAGCCGATCAGCACGCGGTCCTCAAAACCCTCGACGTCGATCTTCAGCGAATCAATTTGCGTGACGCCGGCCTCGTCGAGAATGCGTGTCAGCCGCAGCGACGGCACCTTGATCGCCTCGGCGCTCGCCGTGCCGGTGACGACGTGAGTGGCGCCAAGATTACCGCCGCCGCTCTCGATCATCAGCTCGCCGTCGCTGTCGCCGGCGGCAGCCTGCACCAGGCGCACTTGCGCCGTCTTCGACGCGCCGTGGTTGAACGAGAGCCGCGCGAACGTCATGGGATGCGGCTCGATCGCGACCACCTTGCCTGTGGTGCCGACCTGCCGCGCCATCACCAGCGCAAACGTGCCGACATTGGCGCCGACGTCGAGGAAGGTGCCGCCCGCCGGGGTATGCTGGCGCAGGAAGTCGAGCTCGTCGAGATTATAATCGGGATTGAACAGCGCGCCGCGCTCTGTCGCGCTGCCCTGGTGATAGAAGCGGAACGATGCGCCCTGATATTGCACGTCGACCGGGCCACCGCGCAGCAGGTTGACCAGCCGCGACATCCAGGGCCGGAACGCGCCGCGCTTCAGCCCCGACTGCTGTGCGAGGCGAATGATCGCAGCCTGCGCCGCATTGGGCGCAAACGCGCCGAACGGCGCGGACGAAGGGGCGTTGTCAGTCGTCAAGCAGGCGGTCCTCGTTGCAAGCGGCGCATGCATAGCCGGTTTTGCGTGGGACTCCAATCTTCACGAGAGGTCCGTAGCCCGGATGGAGCGCTGCGAAATCCGGGATTCTCACCGCGCTGATGGGCCTTCCCGGATTGCGCTGCGCTCCATCCGGGCTACGAGATCACGCAGCTTTCTTCGGTGCCTTGCGCTGCCGCAGAAATCGCCCGAGCAGCCTGCGCTTGCCCTTGCGTGGGATGAGGTCGATGTCGCTGACGAGCTTGGCGCCGCCCTTGCGGCGCTCCAGCACGATCTTGCGGCTGTGGAAGGCTTCCAGCTCGGCGCGATGCGCGACGCTGACGATGGTCGCCTTCGGCAGCGCGTCGGTGACCATCTTCATCATCCTGTCCTGGCTCTTCTCGTCGAGCGCCGAGGTCGCCTCGTCGAGCACGATGATGTCGGGCTTGTGCAGCAACAGCCGCGCAAAGGCGAGGCGCTGCTTCTCGCCGCCGGATAGCGTCTGGTCCCAGGGGCTTTCCTCCTCGATCTTTTCCTTGAGATGGTCGAGGCCGACCTTATGCAGGACGTCACCGATCTCCTCCAGGGTCCAGTCCTCGGCCGCACCGGGATAGGCGACCGCGCGGCGCAGTGATCCGGAGGGCACATAGGGCCGCTGCGGCAGCATGAACAGTCGGCGATCCCTGTGAAAATTGACGCTGCCGCCGCCCCAGGGCCACAGGCCTGCGATGGCGCGCACCAGCGTACTCTTGCCGGTCCCGGATTCGCCGGCGACCAGCAGCCGTTCGCCCGACTCGATCACCACCTCGGTCTCGCCGACCACGGCCGTGCCGTCGTCGAGCGAGACCGACAGATCCTTCATCTCCAGGATGGCGTCGTTGCTGGTCTCGCCGCGCTTGATGCGGCCAAAACCGTCGCCCTGCTCGGCGCGTTCGAGTCCGTCGAGCGACATCATCAGCGAGGCGATGCGGCGCGCGCAGGCGTTCCAGTCGGCAAGCCGCGGATAATTGTCGACCAGCCAGCCGAACGCGCTCTGCACGATGGTGAAGGCGGAGGCCGCCTGCATCACCTGTCCCAGCGTCATGCTGCCGTCGAGGAATTTTGGCGCGCAGAGCAAAAGCGGCACGACCGGCGCAACCAGGCTCGAGCCCTGCGACACCAACGTGGTGCGCATGTGCTGACCGGCGAGCCGCGCCCATTGCCGGAGCACGCCGGCGAAGTTGCGGTCGATGCCGTCGCGCTCTTCCTCCTCGCCGCCCAGCAGTGCGATGCTCTCGCCGTTCTCGCGCACGCGCGTCAGCGTGTAGCGGAAATCGGCTTCGGCCTGGTTCTTGTCCTCGGAGACCTGCACGAAGCGCCGGCCGATCACCAGGATGGAGCCCGAGGCGATCGCGGCATAGAGCATCGCGGCGATCACGAGGAAGCCGGGAATGGTGAGCGTCGAGCCGCCGAACGTGACGGTGAGCGCGCCGCCGATGGTCCAGAGCACGATGATGAAGGTCGCGGCCGACAGCAGCGCCGAGGTGACGCCGGCGAGGAAATCGACCGGCGAATCGGTCGCGATGCGCAGATCCTCGGCAATCCGGTATTCCGGATTCTCGTGGTCACCCTTGACGAGGTTGAGCTGGTAGTAGCGCCCGTTCGCGAGCCACCGCGTCAGCACGCTCGCCGTGAGCCAGGCCCGCCAACGCCGCTGGATGCCCATGCGCGCGAACACCTGGATGACGCCGAGCACGATGCTGCCGATCGCAAGCGGAAAGAACATTGCGGTGAGATGGAAGACGCTCGCCGCGTCGCGCTTCTCGATGGCGTCGAAGATCGCGCGATTCCAGACGTTGATGCCGTACTGGAAAGCGACGGCCAGGACGATCAGCAGGCCGAGGCCGATCGAGAACGGCCAAGCGAGGCGATCGCCGCCCTGTCCCCAGAAGCCGCGCGCGCTGATCCAGAACCGTGTCAGCAGATAATCCTTGCGGGCCTGCTCGACCTCTTCAGGTGACAGCTCCGGGTCAGGCTCGAGCAATTCCGGCGGAGGCGGTGCGACCTTGTCGCCGTTCTCGCCGGCGATGTCGACGATGGGGGGCTTCCTGTCCTGCTCGCGTTTTCCAGCCGGCTTTTGCATGATCGGATAACGCAAGCCAAATCAACCGGTTCCCCGAGGTTCCCGAGGCGCCTTTACTCGGCGGCGCCGTCGCGGACGCGCCGGATCCGGGCCGCCCGATGTAGAATTCGCGACAATTCCTCGATCGAGTACGGCTTTTGCACCAGATCGAAGCCGGCAGCGCCATCCTGCGCCAGCGCCTGGCTGTAGCCCGTGGTCAGCACGACCGGCACGCCGATGCCCCGTTGGCAGATGGCCTGCGCCAGATCGAGCCCGGTCATTCCCGGCATGACGACGTCCGAGAACACGACATCGAAACGATCCGCGTCCATGTCGAGCTCGGCGAGTGCATCGGTGGCGTTGTCGACCAGCGTGATGCTGTAGCCGAGCTCGGTGAGGCCGTCGGCGGCGAAATTGGCAAGCTCGATATTGTCCTCGACCAGCAGCACCGACATGCCGCTGCCGGCCACCGCCGGCGCCGTGTTCGGCGCCTGCCGCTGCGGCAGCAGGTCCGCCGGCACGCGCGGCAGGTGGAGCGAGAAGGTGCTGCCGTGACCGACCTCGCTCCTAACCGTCACCTCGCCCCCGGATTGCCGGGCAAAGCCGAACACCTGGGACAGGCCGAGGCCGGTGCCGTGGCCGACCTGCTTGGTGGTGAAGAACGGCTCGAAGATGCGTTCCAGCCGGGCGGCAGGAATGCCGACTCCGGTGTCGCTGACGGTCACGCTGATGAAGCCACGGTTTGCCAAGTTCTGGTTTGCCAAGTTCTGGTTTGCCAAGCTCTGGCTTCCCAAGCTCTGGCTTCCCAAGTTCTGGTTTACCAAGGTCTGGCTGCCCGGGGCATGGGCCAGCGTGTCCGGAACGGCCGCCGCGGCCTCGACCGTGAAAACGATCCTGCCCTTGCCCTGCATGGCATCGCGCGCGTTGGTCGCCATGTTGATCAGCGCCGTCTCGAACTGGCCGGCATCGGCGTGGACGAGGCAGGGCTCGGTGGGCAGGCGCATGGTGATCTCGATGGCCGGCCCCAGCAGCGGCGCCAGCATGTCGTGCAGCGCCTGCATCCGCTCGCCGACGTCGAACACTTCCGGCTTCAGGGTCTGACGCCGCGCAAAGGCGAGCAGCTGCGAGGTCAGCTTGGCCGCGCGCGCCACTGCGTCCGCAATGGCCGTGATGTAGCGCTGCCGCCGCTCCTCCGTCAGTTGCGGCCGGTTCAACAGGTCGACCGAGGCGCGGATCACCGTCAGCAGATTGTTGAAATCATGCGCGACGCCGCCGGTGAGCTGTCCGAGCGCCTCCAGGCGCTGGCTGTGCTTGAGTGCCTCCTCGGCCTCACGCCGCTTGGCGGCTTCGGCCTGAAGGTGCTGCGTGCGCCGCAATGCCAGCGCCAACAGCAGAAACAGAAGTGCGGTGGCGGGAATGCCGAACACCAGATGCTGGCCCATGGTGGCGAGCCAGCGCGCGCGGATCGCCGAGGTCTCGAGCCCGGCGCTGACATAGATCGGATATTCGGCGACGCGCCGGTAGCCGATGCGGCGCTCGATCCCGTCCGACGGCCAGGCGACGGTGATGAGGCCGTGCGCGGGCCGCGCCGCGATTTCCCGGCCGACCGGTCCGGTCGGATCCAGCCGAAGGTCGCGCTCGAGCCGCGGGAACTGCGCGAGCAGCACACCGTCGGCGCGTCCCATCGCGAAGAAGCTGCCGGCATCGGAGCCGATCCGCGCATAGAAACTCTCGAAATATTCGGGGAGGACAGAGGCCTGGATCACCCCGATGAAAGTGCCGTCGTCGGAGTCGCGGCGGCGGCTCACCCCGAAGAAGCGCGCGCCCTGATAGGGCGGACGGGGCGTCAGGGCCGTGCCGATGAAGCTGCCGATGGTCTGGTCGACGTGAGCGTAGAAATAGTCGCGGTCTGCAAAGCGGAGCTCCGGCGGCGGCGAGGCGAGGCTGTTGACCAGCGCTTTGCCGTCCGCGTCGAAGATCCAGGCCGATTTGAGCTGCGGCAGTGAATCGGTCAGCCGCCTCAGGCGGCGGTGCAGCGCCGGCTCGCGCGCGCGGATGACGTCGTCGGGAAGGCCGCGCACGACCTCGTTGAGCTCGGCCAGGCTGCGATCGATGGTCTCGAACACCTTGAGCGCGTGCTCATGCACGACGTCGAGCGTGCGCTCGATCTCCCGGTCGGCAATGTCCCTGGTCGAGGTGTAGGAGATCGCGGAGGTGATGACGAACAGCGCAACCGGCAGCGCCAGGGATGCCGCCATCATCCACTGCAACAGCCTCAGCGAATTGCGTTGCGCCCTCTGCACAGTCGCTCCGTCCCTGACGGGAGCTTAACTGAATCTCGCGCGGGGAAGGAAGCAACTTGTGCCGGAACCGCTGGTTGTGCGCGTGGAACTTACGCGCACAGCGGGTCGGAGAAAATTCTACTCGAATTGACCGCGATCTCGGAATGTCCCGGCCGGACTGGCCGGGACACGAAGCATGAACCGCGCCTTTAGATCTGGCGCTCGACCATCTTGAGCTTCAGCTCGGCGATGGCTTCGGCCGGGTTCAGTCCCTTCGGGCAGGCCTTGGCGCAATTCATGATGGTGTGGCAGCGGTAGAGGCGGAACGGATCCTCGAGATTGTCGAGCCGCTCGCCGGTCGCCTCGTCGCGCGAATCGGACACCCAGCGATTGGCCTGGAGCAGCGCGGCGGGACCGAGATAACGTTCGCTGTTCCACCAATAGCTCGGGCACGAGGTCGAGCAGCAGGCGCACAGGATGCACTCGTAGAGGCCGTCGAGCTTCTCGCGATCCTCGTGGGTCTGGCGCCATTCCTTCTGCGGCGTCGGCGAGGTCGTCTTCAGCCACGGCTCGACCGATGCGTACTGGGCGTAGAAATTGGTGAGGTCGGGGACGAGGTCCTTCACGACCGGCTGGTGCGGCAATGGATTGATCTTCACCGCGCCGTCCTTCACGTCGTGCATCGAGCGGGTGCAAGCGAGCGTATTCTGGCCGTCGATGTTCATGGCGCAGGAGCCGCAGACGCCTTCGCGGCAGGAGCGGCGGAAGGTCAGCGACGGGTCGATGTGATTCTTGATCCAGATCAGGCCGTCCAGCACCATCGGGCCACAATCATTGGTGTCGACGTAGTAGGTGTCGACGCTCGGATTCTTGCCGTCGTCCGGATTCCAGCGGTAGACGCGAAACTCGCGGGTCTCGGTCGCGCCCGCGGGCTTCGGCCAGGTCTTGCCGCCGGAAATCTTGGAGTTCTTCGGAAGTGCGAATTCAACCATTGCTCTAACCTTTCGTCATTCCGGGGCGATGCGCAGCATCGAACCCGGAATCTCGAGATTCCGGGTCTGGTCCTTCGGACCATCCCGGAATGACGGCTACTGTTCGCTCAGTACACACGCGCTTTCGGCGGGATGTACTGCACGTCGTTGGTCATGGTGTAGTCGTGAACCGGGCGGTACTCGATCTTGACTTTGCCGGCATCGTCCAGCCAGGCCAGCGTGTGCTTCATCCAGTTCTTGTCGTCGCGCTCGGAGAAGTCCTCGCGCGCATGCGCGCCGCGGCTCTCGGTGCGATTGGCGGCCGAGTTCATCGTCACCACCGCTTGCGAGATCAGATTGTCGAATTCGAGCGTCTCGACGAGGTCCGAATTCCACACCAGCGAGCGGTCGGACACGGCGATGTCGGTGATGCCGCTGTGGACCTTCTCGATCAAGTTCTGGCCCTCGCTCAGGACTTCGCCGGTGCGGAACACCGCGCAATTGCTCTGCATCACATGCTGCATGCCTTCGCGCAGCTTTGCGGTCGGCGTGCCGCCGGAGGCGTAGCGGTAATGGTCGAGGCGGCCGAGCGCGAGCTCGGACGAGTTCGCCGGCAGCTCCGGCTGCTTGGCATTGGGCGTCAGCTTCTCGGCGAGGCGGAGCGCTGCGGCGCGGCCGAACACGACGAGGTCGATCAGCGAGTTGGAGCCGAGGCGGTTGGCGCCGTGCACGGAGACGCAGGCGGCCTCGCCGATCGCCATCAGGCCGGGGATGATGGCGTTGTCGTCGCCGTCCTTCTTGGTCAGGACTTCGCCGTGATAGTTGGTGGGGATGCCGCCCATGTTGTAGTGCACCGTCGGCACGATCGGGATCGGCTCGCGCGTCACGTCGACATTGGCGAAGATCTTTGCGGATTCGGAGATGCCCGGCAGCCGCTCGGCCAGCACCGCGGGATCGAGATGGTCCAGATGCAGGAAGATGTGGTCCTTCTTCTTGCCGACGCCGCGGCCCTCGCGGATCTCGATGGTCATCGCGCGCGAGACGACGTCGCGCGAAGCGAGATCCTTGGCCGACGGCGCGTAGCGCTCCATGAAGCGCTCGCCCTCGGAGTTGACGAGATAGCCGCCTTCGCCGCGCGCGCCCTCGGTGACGAGACAGCCCGAGCCGTAGATGCCGGTCGGGTGGAACTGCACGAACTCCATGTCCTGCATCGGCAGGCCGGCGCGCAGCACCATGCCGCCGCCGTCACCGGTGCAGGTGTGGGCCGAGGTGCAGGAGGCATAGGCGCGGCCGTAGCCGCCGGTCGCCAGAATCACGGTCTGGGCGCGGAAGCGGTGCAGCGTGCCATCGTCGAGCTTGAGCGCGATGACGCCGCGGCAGGTGCCCTGGTCGTCCATGATCAGGTCGATGGCGAAGAACTCAATGAAGAACTCGGCCGCGTGGCGCAGCGACTGGCCGTACATCGTGTGCAGCATGGCGTGGCCGGTGCGGTCGGCGGCGGCGCAGGTGCGCTGCGCCTGGCCCTTGCCGTAGTCCATGGTCATGCCGCCGAACGGACGCTGGTAGATCTTGCCGTCCTCGGTGCGCGAGAACGGCACGCCCCAATGCTCGAGCTCGTAGACCGCCTCGGGCGCGTTGCGCACCATGTATTCGATCGCGTCCTGGTCGCCGAGCCAGTCCGACCCCTTCACGGTGTCGTACATGTGCCAGCGCCAGTCGTCCTTGTGCATGTTGCCGAGCGAGGCGGAGATGCCGCCCTGCGCCGCCACCGTGTGCGAACGGGTCGGAAATACCTTGGTGATGCAGGCCGTGCGCAGGCCGGCTTCGCTGCAGCCGACCACGGCGCGCAGGCCCGCGCCGCCGGCGCCGACCACGACGACGTCATAGGTGTGGTCTTCGATCGGATAGGCTTTGCCGTTGGTGGCGGGAGCGCCGTTGCCCGTGCCATTCGTTGTGGTGGCCGATGTTCCCGTAGCCATGGGTTACACTCCGGAGGACAGTTTCAGGATCGCGTAGGTCGAGGCGAGCGCCACGGCGACCGAGAAGAAATTGTTGAGCATGATCGAGACGAGCTTCAGCTTCTCGTTATGGACGTAGTCCTCGATCACCACCTGCATGCCGATCTTCATGTGCCAGGCGCTGGCGAAGATGAAGAGGAGCAGGATCACCGCGACGGGAATGGAGCTCAGGGTCTGCGCAGCGTAGACTTGGTTGCGGCCGAGCAGCATCACGATGATCACCAGCGCCGGGATCATCAGCAGCGTCATGGCGACGCCGGTGACGCGCTGTCGCCAGAAATCGGATGTGCCGGAATGCGCGGCACCGAGATTGCGGACGCGGCCGAGCGGGGTCCGCAGGCTGCGCTTCGGCGTATCGGATGCGCTCATCGTCCACCTCCGTTCGCATAGGCGATGATCCAGATCAGCACCGTCAGCGCGATGCCGCCGATCAGGGCACCCCAGGTCAGCGCTTCCCGCTCATTGGCCTTGAAGCCGTAGCCGAGGTCCCACACGAAATGCCGGATGCCGCTGAGCATATGGTGCATCAGCGCCCAAGTGTATCCGAACACGATCAGCCGCCCGATGATGCTGCCGGCGAAGGCCTGGACGTGTGCGTAAGCGGCCGGGCCGGAAGCCGCGGCAACCAGCCACCAGACCAGCAGCAGGGTTCCGAAATAGAGGGCAATCCCGGTGGCGCGATGGATGATGGACAGAGCCATCGTCAGCGTCCAGCGGTACACTTGCATGTGCGGCGAGAGGGGTCGTTCGATCCGTGCGGTCATGGGCTTTGATGTTTTATGGCGGCCCAGCAGGGGGCGCGCGGGGATCGGAAAGGTCGGCTCTATTTACGGAGTCGATTTGGCCTGTGCAATCTCCAAATTGCCATAAATCGAACGATGGTTCAGCTCTAGAGCCTTGATGAAGCAAGGCCAATCAGGGGCTTGGTATACCAGAGCATCGGTCCGCCAACCAAACTGAGAACTCAAATTCATTACTTCGTAGCCTGCGCGAGGCGCATTGAAATCGCTATTGGAACGCCTCTAGCCCAACGTCCGCTGCTCTCCGCTCGCACCAATCGGTCGGTGTCGGCCGTAGCCGCCTCCCAAGGGCCCAGGGCGACTCGGCTCGCCGCACGCTGGCCCAGCTTCGCTGAAAACCGCGGATATGCGCAGCCCGCATTCCACCCCAGCCGGGACGTCCGGTGCGTCGACCGGGCAACCCGGATCGCCTAAAGCTGGGACCGCAGCCGTCTCCGACCGACGTCCGAAGAGGTTGCGACCAGTCGCCGGGGCAGGTCAGGGGTGATTGCAGGTCTTGATATCAAGGACATCGTCGAGCTCGCACTGTTGCTGATCGCAACCGGGGCGCTTTCGGGATTTTTGGCCGGCGTGTTCGGTATCGGCGGCGGCGCGATTCTCGTGCCAGTGTTCTACGAATGCTTCCGTATCGCCGGCGTGCCGCTGGAGGTGCGCATGCCGCTCTGCATCGGCACCTCGCTCGCGGTGATCATCCCGACCTCGATCCGTTCGTTCCAGGCGCATTACAAGCGCGGCGCCGTCGACATGGCTATCCTCAGGGTCTGGTGGCTGCCGACGTGGTCGGCGTCGTCGCCGGCAGCGTCATCGCGCGCTATGCGCCGGAGCGGCTGTTCAAGATCGTGTTCGTCTGCGTCGCCTATTCCGCGGCGGCGCGCCTCATCTTCGCGCGCGAAGGCTGGAAGTTGGGCGACGATCTGCCGAAGGGCCCGCTGATGCGCGCCTACGGCTTCTGCGTCGGCATTCTCTCGACCCTGATGGGCATCGGCGGCGGCCTGTTCTCGAACCTGCTGATGACGTTCTACGGCCGTCCCATCCATCAGGCGGTCGCGACGTCATCCGCACTCGCGGTGCTGATCTCGATCCCCGGCGCGCTCGGCTACATTTATGCGGGCTGGCCGGCGGCGGCGAACTATCCGGCCGTCGCAGCGCTGCAGATCCCGTTCGCGCTCGGTTACGTCTCGCTGATCGGAGCCGTGCTCGTGATGCCGATGAGCCTCGTCACCGCGCCGCTCGGCGTGAGAGCTGCACATGCGATGTCGAAGCGGACGCTGGAAGTGGCGTTCGGGTGTTATCTGTTGATCGTCGGCAGCCGGTTTGTGCTGAGCCTGGTGGGCGGGCTGTAGTCGCCGCGTCCACCGTCATTCGAGCGCAGCGTCGTAGGGTGGGTTAGCGAAGCGTAACCCACCGCTTCTGCCGCCGCGGAACGCAAAGAGGTGGGTTACGCCTTCGGCTAACCCACCCTACGGCTTCATCCGCAAGGACGGCGAACGCCAGCCCTATTTCTTCGCGTAGATATCCTTGTACGTATCCCGCAAGACGTTCTTCTGCACCTTGCCCATGGTGTTGCGCGGCAGCTCGTCGACCACGAAGACGCGCTTGGGCATCTTGAACTTTGCGATCCGTCCGTCCAGCGCGTTCAGCACGGCGGCTTCAGTGACGTCGGCGCCCTTGTTGCAGACCAGCACCGCCGTGACGCCCTCGCCGAAATCGGCATGCGGCACGCCGATCACGGCGGATTCGATCACGCCGGGCATGGCGTCGATCTCGCTCTCGATCTCTTTCGGATAGACGTTGAAGCCGCCGGAGATCACGAGATCCTTGCCGCGGCCGAGGATGTGGACGTAGCCCTTGCCGTCGATCTTGCCGAGGTCGCCGGTGATGAAGAAGCCGTCGTCGCGGAATTCGGACTTGGTCTTCTCCGGCATGCGCCAATAGCCCTTGAAGACGTTCGGTCCCTTGACCTCGATCATGCCGATCTCCTCGCGCGGCAGCTCCTTGCCCGTCTCGGGTTCGGTGACGCGCACGGAGACGCCGGGGAGAGGGAAGCCGACCGCGCCGGGCACGCGCTCGCCGTCATAGGGGTTCGACGTGTTCATGTTGGTCTCGGTCATGCCGTAGCGCTCGAGCACGGCGTGCCCCGTGCGCGCCGACCATTCGCGATGGGTCTCCGCCAGCAGCGGCGCCGAGCCCGAGATGAACAGCCGCATGTGCTTCGTGGTGTCGCGCGACAGCGCAGAATTCTGCAGGAGGCGCGTGTAGAAAGTCGGCACGCCCATCAATACTGTGGCGCGCGCCATCAGCTTGATCATCAAATCCGGATCGAGCTTCGGCAGGAAGATCATCGACGCCCGGGCGAACAGTGTCACGTTGGTCGCCACGAACAGGCCGTGCGTATGATAGATCGGCAGCGCGTGGATCAGCACGTCCTTGTCGGTGAAGCGCCAGTAGCCGACGAGCGAGAGCGAGTTCGACGCCAGATTATCATGCGTCAGCATCGCGCCCTTGGAGCGGCCCGTGGTGCCCGAGGTGTAGAGGATGGCGGCGAGATCGTCGTTCGCCCGCGCGACAGTCGTGAATTCGCTGCTCGCCTTGTCGGCGGCCTCGGTCAGCGAGCCCTTGCCGTCAGCTCCGAGCGTCTCGACCCCGGCCTCCACCTTGGCGGCGATCGGGGCGAGGCCTTCGGCCTTGGAGGGATCGCAGACCACCAGCGACGGCTCGGCATCGCCGATGAAGTAGTCGAGCTCGTTCAGCGTATAGGCGGTGTTGAGCGGAAGATAGACCGCGCCGGCCCGTACCGTGCCGAGATACAGCACGATATTGGCGACGGATTTCTCGACCTGCACCGCGACGCGGTCGCCCGGCTTCACGCCGCGCGCGACCAGCACATTCGCCATCTGCCCCGCCCGCGCGATCAGCTCGCCATAGCTGATATGGCCGCCGTCATGCGTCTCGATCGCGAGGCGCTTCGGATCGTCCAGGCCGTCGAACAGGCGGGAGAACAGGTTGGCGTTGGCAGCTGGGTTCATGCAACATTCCTCGCCGGCGAAGGCCGGTCAAACCGAGGGCTGGATTAGCAAAAACCGCCCCAATGAAGCAACGGAGACAGTTTGCATGACAAAAGCTGGGAAACGCGTGGCCTGGGTCACGGGCGGCGGCAGTGGGATCGGCGAGGCCGGCGCCGAGGCGCTGGCGGCCGACGGTTGGACCGTGGTGGTCTCGGGCCGGCGCAAGGACGCCCTGGATACCGTGGTTGCCAAAATCGCCAAGGCGGGCGGGGCGGCCGAGGCCATCGCGCTGGACGTGGCCAACGCTGCGGAAGCCCAGAAAGCCGCCGATCAGATCGTCGCCAGGCACGGCCGCATCGACCTCCTGGTCAATAACGCCGGCATCAATGTTCCCAAGCGCAGCTGGAAGGACATGGAACTGGAGGGCTGGGACAAGTTGGTCCAGGTCAATCTCAACGGCGTGCTCTATTGCATGCGCGCGGTGCTGCCGACGATGCGCAAGCAGCAGGATGGCGCGATCATCAACGTCTCGTCCTGGGCCGGCCGCCACGTCTCGAAGATGCCGGGCCCGGCCTACACCACGACCAAGCATGCGGTGCTGGCACTGACCCATTCCTTCAACATGGACGAATGCGTCAACGGCCTGCGCGCCTGCTGCCTGATGCCGGGCGAGGTGGCGACGCCGATCCTCAAGCTGCGCCCGGTGGTGCCGAGCGAGGACGAGCAGGCCAGGATGCTGCAATCCGAAGATCTCGGCCGCACCATCGCCTTCATCGCGAGCATGCCGGCCAGGGTCTGCATCAACGAGGTGCTGATCAGCCCGACGCATAATCGCGGATTCATCCAGACGCCGAACAACAGGGATTGAGGCGCAGCGCGCGCGTCAATCTCCGCTGTCGTCCCGGGGCGCGACAACGTCGCGAACCCGGGACCCATAACCACAGGGAGAAGACGTCGCGCGAGACGGTAACTCCGAGTCTTCGCCAAACCACTCCCTGTGGCTATGGGTCCCGGATCGGCGCTTCGCTTGTCCGGGACGACAGCGGAGTGGGCGGATCGTTCGTGCATCACACGAACGTCCCCCCACATAGTTTCACGCATCACAAAGAATTTTTCCCCGAAACCACTTCGCCAACCCTCCCGTAGTTCGGTCCAACGACGGCGCTGCTGCTTCACGCCAACAGGTCGCAGCCGCCGTTGTTGCCCCAACGCAAGACCGGCCATCGCCGGTTACAATTCAATCGGGAGACTTTCCATGTCGAAGCGCATTGCCTATCTCGCCGCCGCCGCCTTCAGCGCCCTGGCCATCACCGCGACCGTCGTCGCGCCTGTCCGCGCCGAGGAGAAGACCGTCATGGTCGGCGGTGCCGCGATGTTCCCGTCCAAGAACATCGTCCAGAACGCGGTCAACTCGAAGGACCACACCACGCTGGTCGCGGCGGTGAAGGCGGCCGGCTTGGTGCCGACGCTGGAAGGCAAGGGTCCGTTCACGGTGTTTGCCCCGACCAACGCCGCCTTCGGCAAGCTGCCGGCCGGCACCGTCGACAATCTGGTCAAGCCCGAGAACAAGGCGACGCTGACCAAGATCCTCACCTACCATGTCGTGCCCGGCAAGCTCGAGGCCTCCGACCTCACCGAGGGCAAGAAGCTGAAGACCGCCGAAGGCGAGGAGCTGACGGTCAAGAAGATGGACGGCAAGACCTGGATCGTCGATGCCAAGGGCGGCACCTCGATGGTCACGATCTCCAACGTCAACCAGTCCAACGGCGTCATCCATGTGGTCGACACCGTGCTGATGCCGGCGACGTAACACCGCGGGCTCCTGTTTCATCCCGCAAGCAGGATGCGACGAAACGGCGAGCCGGGGGCACCCGGCTCGCTTTATTGTGACCGCCATAGCCCGACGCTATCGATTCGATGGCGGACAGGGCGTAACGAAAGCGGGCGCATCGGCGTATAATCGGTGTCACACGACGTTCAGGACGGAACCACCATGTCGAGCCTCACAGTCACCGACGAGCAGGTCAGCGCCGCCCCGGCCAAAGTGATCCAGCCGGCCTGGGTCCGCATCATGCACTGGGTCAATGCCCTCGCCATGATCCTGATGATCCTGTCGGGCTGGCAGATCTACAACGCCTCGCCGCTGTTCGGCTTCAGCTTTCCGCGCGAGTACACGCTCGGCGGATGGCTCGGCGGCGGCCTGCTCTGGCACTTTGCTGCGATGTGGCTGTTGATGATCAACGGCCTCGCCTATCTCGTCACGGGCTTTGCCACCGGCCGTTTCCGCAAGAAACTGTTTCCGATCACCCCGTCAGGCGTGCTCCATGACGTCAGGGCAGCGCTGACCTTCAAGCTCGGCCACGATGACCTCACCGTCTACAATTACGTGCAGCGCCTGCTCTATGCCGGCATCATCGTGGTCGGCGTGCTGATCGTGCTCACGGGCTTAGGGATGTGGAAGCCCGTGCAGCTCTATTATCTCGTCGCGCTGTTCGGCGACTACCCGACCGCGCGCTACATCCATTTCTTCTGCATGGCCGCGATCTGCGCGTTCCTCGTCGTTCACGTCCTGCTCGCGCTGCTCGTGCCTAAGAGCCTGCGCGCCATGATCATCGGCCGCTGAGGAGGAGAGCATGGCCAAGCGTTCATTCCTGATCCCCGGCGTCGACAAGCGGCTCTTGATCAAGGACTCCATCAAGACCATGCCCGACGTCACGCGCCGCCGCTTCATTGCGGGCGGCGCCAGCCTCGGCGCGCTGACGCTGCTCACCGGCTGCGATGTGATCGACTCGTCCTCGGCCGAGGAGATGCTGAAGCAGGTCTCGAAATTCAACGATGCCGTGCAGGCCTTCATCTTCAACCCCGACGCACTGGCGCCGACCTTCCCCGAGAGCGCGATCACGAAACCGTTCCCGTTCAACGCCTATTACGATCTCGACGACGCGCCTGACGTCGCTGGCGCCGACTGGAAGCTCGAGGTTCGCGGCCTCGTCGACAACAAGAAGTCGTGGACGCTGGACGAGCTCTACAAGTTGCCGCAAGTCACGCAAATCACCCGCCATATCTGCGTCGAGGGCTGGAGCGCGATCGGCAGCTGGACCGGCACGCCCTTGCGCGATTTCCTCAAGCTGATCGGCGCCGACACAAGCGCGAAATACGTCTGGTTCCAGTGCGCCGACAAGGACGGCTACAATTCGCCCTTGGACATGCGCAGCGCGCTGCATCCGCAGACCCAGATGACGTTCAAATACGCGAATGAGATCCTGCCGCGCGCCTACGGCTTCCCCATGAAGATCCGCGTGCCGACAAAACTCGGCTTCAAGAACCCGAAATACGTGGTTTCGATGGAAGTCACCAACGACTACAAGGGTGGCCATTGGGAAGACCAGGGGTATAATTCGTTTAGTGGGAGCTAGGCGCGCTGCCGTAGTGTGGGCAAAGCGCAAGCGTGCCCACCAATACTGTATCCGCGGTGGCGGTTGTCGTGGGCACGGCGCTACGCGCCTTTGCCCACCCTACGGCACTGAGTTTTTCGGCCCCACCTTCCGCTGACACAGCGCCGCGGCCGCCCCCAACGCCAGCAGCGCCGCCGATACATTCAGCGCGTAGCTCAAACTCCCCAGCGCGTCCGTGATGGCGCCGACCACGATCGGCCCCAGCGTTTGCCCGACGCCGAACGAGATCGTCATCGCCGCGATCGCGGTCGGCCACATCGCCGGCGGATAGTTGAAGCGCACGAAGGCGGTGGTCGAGCCGACCACGGCGAAGAAAGCGACGCCGAACACCACCGCGGAGACCGCGAGCCACGCCGGCGAATGCCCGAGCATCGGCAGGGCCGCACCCAGCGCGTTGGTGCCGAGGATGATGGCGGTGGCCAATCCGCCGCGGTCGAGCGCCAGCACGCCGCGCCAGGCCCAGGGTGTGACGAAGGCGGACAGGCCGATCAGGCCCCAGAACGCCGCCTGCGCTGCGGCCCCGCCGCCGCCGTCGCGCACATAGGCGATCATGAAGGTCATGTAGGCGATGTAGCCGGCGCCGAACAGGAAGTAGCCCGCGAGGTAGATCAGCACAGGACGAATCGCGAAGGCGGCGTGGCTGCCTTCCGAGAAACGTGCCCCGCTTTCGATGCGGATCAGGAACAGCGGCGCGGTCATCGCGGCCGAGAGCAGTGTCAGCGCCCACCACACCATCCACCACGAGCCCGGCCCGAAATATTGCAGCGTGAACGGAGCGATCAGCCCCGAGGACAGAATGCCGATGCCGGGTCCGGCATAGAACAGGCTGAGCAGGAAATTGGCCCGCTCCGGGCGCGACTGGGCGATGGTCGCAGCGAGCGCGCCGCCGGCGACGAAGCCGGCCGCGGCGCCGAGACCCAGCACGAGGCGCGCCAGGCTCAGCGCGACGAAATTCCCCGTCAGCGCGCAAATGGCGAGCGCGGCGACGCAGGCCAGGGTTCCGCCGCGGATCGCGGCCGCCCAGCCGACGCGCTGGATGAGGCGCGACGCCACCAGCGCGCCCACGAGATAGCCGACGGCGTTGATGGTGTTCATGAATCCGGCGGCCGAATAGGACCAGCCGAGGGTCTCCCGCATGTCGGGCAGCACCAGCGCATAGGCAAAGCGGCCGATGCCGAGCCCGACGGTGGCCGCCAGCGACAGGGTCAGGATCAGCCGCGCGGGATGCGCGTAGGGCAGGACGCGGTCAGGGGCGTGCAAGGGGTTCTCCGGCCTACCCAGTGTGGCAGGCTCCGTCCGCCTTGCACAGCCGCACCCCGGCAATGGTGTCTTGCCAAGCGCGCAACGCCGCTCTAGCACTCCGGCCGGCCGTCATTCCGGGGCGCACGCGAAGCGGGCCGCGCCAAGAGGCGCGTCCCGGAATGACGAGAGAGGATCGAGAAGGAAACGACCATGGCGACCCACAAACTGCTGCTGCTTCCCGGCGACGGTATCGGCCCCGAGGTGATGGGCGAGGTGAAGCGGCTGATCGACTGGCTCAATTCGGCCGGGATCGCCAAGTTCGAGACGGATACCGGCCTTGTCGGCGGCTCCGCCTATGACGCGCACAAGGTGTCGATCTCCGAGGGCGACATGGCCAAGGCGCTTGCCGCCGATGCCATCATCTTCGGCGCGGTCGGCGGTCCGAAGTGGGACGCGGTGCCCTACGAGGTGCGCCCGGAAGCCGGCCTGCTGCGCCTGCGCAAGGATCTGGCCTTGTTCGCCAACCTGCGTCCCGCCGTGTGCTACCCGGCGCTGGCGGAAGCCTCCAGCCTGAAGCGCGAGGCCGTCGAAGGCCTCGACATCATGATCGTGCGCGAGCTCACCGGCGGCGTCTATTTCGGCGAGCCCAAGACCATCACCGACCTCGGCAACGGCCAGAAGCGCGCCGTCGATACCCAGGTCTACGACACCTATGAGATCGAGCGCATCGGCCGCGTCGCCTTCGAGCTTGCCAGGAAGCGCAAGAACAAGGTGACGTCGATGGAGAAGCGCAACGTCATGAAGTCGGGCGTGCTCTGGAACGAGGTCATGACCCAGGTCCACAAGCGCGAATACCCTGATGTCACGCTCGAGCACCAGCTCGCCGATTCCGGCGGCATGATGCTGGTGAAATGGCCGAAGCAGTTCGACGTCATCGTCACCGACAACCTGTTCGGCGACATGCTGTCCGACATCGCGGCGATGCTGACGGGCTCGCTCGGCATGCTGCCTTCGGCTTCGCTCGGTGAGGTCGATGTGAAGAGCAAGAAGCGCAAGGCGCTGTACGAGCCCGTGCACGGCTCGGCGCCCGATATCGCAGGCCAGGGCCTCGCCAATCCGATTGCGATGATCTCGTCGTTCGGCATGGCGCTGCGCTACTCCTTCGACATGGGCGCGCTCGCCGACAAGGTCGACGCCGCGATCGCCGCGGTGCTCGCCAGTGGCCTGCGCACCGCCGACATCAAGTCGGAGGGCACCACGGCCGCCTCGACGACGCAGATGGGCGAAGCGATCCTGAAGGAATTGCAGAAGCTGCACGCCTAAGGCGGGCACAGCTCTCGTAGGGTGGGTCAGCCATGTGGACTGCGCGAAGCGCAGACCGCTTGGCGTAACCCACCTCTTCTGTCTCCGCGGAGACAAGCAGTGGTGGATTACGCCTTCGGCTAATCCAAGGCCGGGCGTAAGCCCGGCCTTTTGATTCGGATCGCTGTCCGCTCAGTACAGCGGGAAATTCTGCGGATAGCCGCCGACGT
This sequence comes from Bradyrhizobium ottawaense, assembly GCF_002278135.3. NCBI lineage: Bacteria > Pseudomonadati > Pseudomonadota > Alphaproteobacteria > Hyphomicrobiales > Nitrobacteraceae > Bradyrhizobium > Bradyrhizobium ottawaense. The sequence goes on from NZ_CP029425.2 coordinate 382,818, forward strand.
CCTGCGGCGGCGAGAGCGGCTGGCGGTCGATCGGGCGGTTGAGATTCTCGCGGGCGAAGGACGGATAGCCAACCGCCGGCGGGAAGGCGTAGTCGGAGAACTTGCGGTCGCCCGGATTGACCTCGGTGCCGCCGTCGAGCCAGGAGCGCTTGCTGACATAGATACGGGTGCGGCCCTGCTGGTAGACGGCGTTGGGGCCGCTCGGGCCGTAATAGTGGCGGCCGCGCTCGTCATAGCGCTTGGTCTTGTTGTCAGCCGAGGCCGGCGTCGCAAGGGACAGGGCAATCACAGCGCCCGCCGCAAACAAGGTCGCCAGTTTGGCAGAGAATTTCCAGCTCATCACGTCCCCTTCAGGCGGCGCACCGCCAGTCGATTTCACCCCATACTAGCCCGGCCGGGGTGAGTGCAACTAGGTCTATTGGGTCACACCAGCTCGGAATAATCGTGCGCGCTGGCAAAAGTTGCATCAATACCAGCCACTTGAGCTTGATGCCGGTCAAAGCGCTCCGCGCAATTGCGCGTTGGCGGCGCCCAGCAGCCAGTCCGGCGAGCCCGCGAGGTCGCAAGCACGGCGCTTCAGCTCGGCACGGGCGAACAATTCCGCCAGCTTCGGCTCGTTGCCGGAGGTCAGCAGCGTCAGCCGGTTCAGCGTGCAGGCGATCGCCGCACGCCGGGCGGGCATTGTGTCGCCCTGGCAGGAGAAGCCGGAGATCTGCAAGCCTGGCTCCTCGTTGCGCTTGAGGTAGCCGAGGCAGGCCAGCGTCCCCTTGTCCGTGCCGATCGGCCGGAACAGCGCGACGGGGCCGAATTTCGTCTCGATCAGGCCGGCTTGCTCGAGCGGGGTGGCCACCCCGAGACCCATCTGGACGGCGAGGTCCGTCGCTACAGGACGGGCCACATCGAACTCGCCGCCTTCCCGATAGATTTCGAGCTCGGCCAGCGGCTGGTCCGCCGCGCTCGCCCAGCGCATCACGTCTTTGCGGCCGCCTTCGGGATGCCGAAGGATGGTGTAAGAGGCTGTTTTTTCTGATGAATCGATCCGGCTAAGGGCGAAAGCCGGGTGCGATCGGTCGGCCGTGCTCCAGCCCGGCTTGTCTGCGGGATCATCGCCGCGCAGCTCGGGCAACTGACCCAGCGCCGCGAGGGCGAGGATGGCAAACAGAGCGAGCGCCCCCACATAGGCGATCAGGCGCGCCAGCGTGCCGACCACCTCGTCGGCGAAGGCTGCCAGCGTCAGATAGAGATGGGTCCGGGTGGAGATTGCGGCCGTGCTGGCCTCAGGCGACTGCATCCACGTCCCTAAGGCATGGTCCAACGTTGTCTTGAGGCCGGTTCTCGCATAGAAGCGCTGCTCTTCCTGTTTAAGCGTCAGCTTCAGGAACGGGCTTTTTCATCGGAGAGTGAACGATGGGTTACAAAGTCGCAGTCGTCGGCGCGACCGGCAATGTCGGACGGGAAATGCTCAACATCCTCGATGAGCGCAAATTCCCCGCGGACGAGGTCGTGGCGCTGGCGTCGCGCCGCAGCATCGGCGTCGAGGTCTCCTATGGCGACCGCACCCTGAAGTGCAAGGCGCTCGAGCACTTTGATTTCTCCGATGTCGACATCTGCCTGATGTCGGCGGGCGGCGAGGTGTCGAAGGAATGGTCGCCGAAGATCGGCGCCGCCGGCGCCGTCGTGATCGACAATTCCTCGGCCTGGCGCATGGATCCGGACGTGCCGCTGATCGTGCCGGAGGTGAATGCGGCTGCGACCGAAGGCTTCAAGAAGAAGAACATCATCGCCAACCCGAACTGCTCGACCGCGCAGCTCGTGGTCGCGCTCAAGCCGCTGCACGACAAGGCGACCATCAAGCGCGTCGTGGTCTCGACCTATCAATCGGTGTCGGGCGCCGGCAAGGACGGGATGGACGAGCTGTTCTCGCAGACCAAGGCCGTCTACACCAATGACGAGCTGGTCGCGAAGAAATTCCCCAAGCGGATCGCCTTCAACGTCATCCCCCACATCGACGTCTTCATGGAGGACGGCTACACCAAGGAAGAGTGGAAGATGATGGCGGAGACCAAGAAGATTCTTGATCCCAAGATCAAGCTCTCCGCTACTTGTGTGCGCGTGCCCGTGTTCGTCGGCCACTCCGAGGCCGTCAACATCGAGTTCGAGAATCCGATCAGCGCGGACGAAGCGCGCAACATCCTGCGCACGGCGCCCGGCTGCCTCGTCATCGACAAGCAGGAGCCCGGCGGCTACGCCACGCCTTACGAAGCGGCCGGCGAGGACGCGACTTACATCAGCCGCATCCGCGAGGACGCGACGGTGGAGAACGGCCTCGTGCTGTGGTGCGTGTCCGACAACCTCCGCAAGGGCGCAGCCCTCAACGCGATCCAGATCGCGGAAGTGCTGATCAACCGCAAGCTGATCAGCGCGAAGAAGAAGGCGGCCTGACGAACTCTCTCCTGTCGTCCCGGACAAGCGCGCAACAAGCGCGCGCAGATCCGGGACCCATAACCACAGGAAGTGGTTTGGCGCGAAGCTGGTAACTCCGGGTCTTCGCAAAATTATTGCTGCGGCGTATGGGTCCCGGATCTGCGCTTGCGCTTGTCCGGGACGACGATCTCGTTTGACGCGGCAGCTGACGAAATCTCGCCCTACGCCACGCTACGCGCGTTCTTGAATTCCTTGCTCGCCTTGTCCAGCACGAACAGCGATCCCTCCGCGACGCCGAAATAGGCGCCGTGGGTCTGCATCTGGCCGCTGTCGACCGCCTTCTGCACGAACGGGAACGTCATCAGGTTTTCCAGGCTGCGGAACACCGCGGCCTTCTCGATGCGCTCGACGAATTGCGCCATGCTCTCATGGTCACGTTGCTCGACCACTTCACCCGGCTTGATGAACATCTGCATCCATTTGCCGATGAAGTCGCCGGGCGTCAGCGGCTCGATCTTGTCGACGAAGGCGCGGATGCCGCCGCATTGCGCGTGGCCGAGCACCACGATGTGCTTCACCTTCAGCACCGTCACCGCATATTCCAGCGCGGCCGAGACGCCATGCGCGTTGCCGTCGGGCTGATACACCGGCACCAGATTGGCGATGTTGCGGACCACGAACAATTCGCCCGGGCCGACGTCGAAGATCACCTCGGGCGAGACGCGACTGTCGCAGCAGCCGATCACCATTACTTCCGGCGACTGCCCCTTCACCGACAGGTCGCGGTAGCGGGTCTGCTCGGTCGGCAGCCGCTGGGTGGCGAAGGCCCTGTAGCCTTCCAGCAAATGCTCTGGGAATGCGGTCATGGCCTATGCCTAAACATATACCGCCGAGGCGAACAAGCCTTTCGAATAGGCAGACCAGATGTTATCGCCTGTGGCTGTTTGCTTGAGCATGATCCTTGCCGGAAAATCGCCGCACAGTTTTCCGGATCGTGCTCTACAACCGCCTCAGGAAACCGGAAGGAACGCTTGCATGACCCGCCCGCGCCGCAGCCATCTGTTCATGCCCGGCTCCAACCCCCGCGCGTTGGAAAAGGCGCGCAATCTCGCCGCCGACGGCCTGATCCTCGATCTGGAAGATTCCGTCGCTCCCGACGCCAAGGCGGTGGCGCGCGATGGAATCGCGGCGGCCATCGCGGCCAAGGGGTTCGGCAAGCGCGAGATCCTGATTCGGACCAACGGTCTCGACACGCCCTGGTGGGCCGACGATCTCGCCATGGCCGCCAAGGCCTCGCCCGACGGCATCCTGGTTCCAAAAGTTTCAAGTATCGAAGATCTCGATACGATCGGCCTCCGTCTTACCGAGCTTGGCGCGGCGCCGACGGTGAAGGTCTGGGCCATGATCGAGACCGCGCGCGCCGTGCTGCACGCGGAGGAGCTGGCCGAGGCCGGGCGCGATCAATCGCGGCGCCTCTCCGGCTTCGTGTTCGGCCCGAACGACATCTCACGCGAAACGCGCATCAAGATGCTGCCCGGCCGCGCCGCGATGATCCCGATGATCACGCACTGCATCCTGGCGACGCGCGCCCACGGCCTCGAAATCCTCGACGGCCCCTACAGCGACATCGCCAATTCCGACGGCTTTGCCACCGAATGCGCGCAGGGCCGCGATCTCGGCTTCGACGGCAAGACGCTGATTCACCCCTCGCAGATCGACGCCTGCAACGCGATCTTCACGCCGCCCGAAGAGGAAGTCGCGCGCGCACGAAAAATCATCGCGGCGTTCGAGCTGCCGGAGAACGTCTCGCGCGGCGCGATCCGCTTGGACGGCGCGATGGTGGAGCGGCTGCACGCCGACATGGCCCGGCGCACGATCGCAATCGCGGATGCCATTGCGGCGATGAGCAAGGGCTGAAGCGTCAACTCGAAAAAGCGATATCCGCTGTTCCGCGACAAACGGCCATCTTCTGTTCGCCAAGAGCAGAGGACGGTGCGGCCAATTCCTCGCAATACATCCGATCGATGTTGCGCTGCATGAGCGCATAACAATCGCATGCGACCTTCTCGAGCCGCGCCCGATCGATCTCTACAAACCCGCGCCCGTCGGACGGGACCGCGCCGGCCTCGCGTAGCTTGCTCATCGTCAGAGTTACTGTCGTCCGTCGCACCCCAAGCAGCTGCGCAAGCGCCTCCTGCGTCACCGGAAGCCGGTCATCGGGCACGCGGTCGTGAAGCTGCAGGAGCCACCGCGCCATGCGGCCATCCACCCGGTGCAGCGCGTTGCAAGCGGCTACGTGCTGGAGCTGCAATAACACCGCGCGGGCGTGGACTTGCACGACGTTCCTGATGGCTGTGCTTTGCGCAAAGGCGGCGCGAAATTTGGCGGCGGAAATCAGCGATGCTGTGCCGGCTATGCGAGTAACCGCGGTCACGGATGAAAGCGACGGGCCGAGCACGGAGAACGAGGCCAAAGCGCCTTCCCGTCCCATCAAGGTGGTTGCGACCGTTTGCCCGTCCGGCATATCGAGCATGAAGGCGATTGCGCCGCTATGGGGAAAATAAACCGGGTCGAGCTCATCGCCCGACCGCACCAGGATGGCATCGGGTTCGAACGAGACTTTCTGGAAGTAGGGCGTGAGCAAGCCGAGATCCGCCGGCGGCAACGCCGCCAGTAGCCGATTCCCGATGCCCGCGCGGTGGACGGTCACGATGCTTTCTTGTGAACGGGCACCCAATGAACGACGGGATCGATCTACTTCATTTGCCATGATTATCCGAAATACGAATTGCCCGAAGGGAAACTATCCAAACAGAGCCATTCGTCGAGATCAAGCACGGATAATTGCGGAGACCTTGTCGGCATCCTCCTCGCGCAAACGGGATCTTGCATACATCATACTATTCGCGATCTTTTGCCGCTCGGCGAGGTGCACCACGTGCTGATCGACCAGTGATGGTTGCAGCAGCGCGCGAGTTTAACCTTGTCCCGGCGCGGACCTCTGGGGAGATCTGCTATACCCCCGGGTACAGCGGACATCCTTGCGCCGATCCCAAGGTAGGGATTGATGAGTGTGCGGCGAGCGAAATCTTCTGCGCCGCTCACCGCGGCGCGTCCCTTGTGATTGCACAGCGGGCAGACCCGCTTCCTGTCGGGCAGCAATTGCGGCTGTGCGCGCTGACACCCCGTCGTGCAACGAGTCCTTCTTGCGTCCAACAACGTCATCTCGCGTCTCGACTCCTTCGTCCGACGGACTGTGGCAATCACCCGCATCCGTCGCGCCGCGACCTCTCGGTGCGCGCTTTGAGGTGATGTTGCGCGGAAGCACCTCGTGCGAATGCACGCGTGAATTTGATGTTTCGCGCCTGCCAACGTTGGACGCCGCGTGAAATCAAAGCATCAGTCGACAACGCTCTCGTCTGCGTCTCGCGCCGAGATCTCGCTCAATACACTAGATGCCTTCTATTCCAGATACCTTCTATTTGGCGATGCTCGCCTGGCTGTTTATTGCACTCTTTGTCTCGTCGGCGTGATGAGACGGGGCATCAATAAGAAAAGACTCCGGGGTACTATGATTCACGATTGGAACGGCACGCGCGTATTTTGGCTCGTGTCCGTATCGATGCTGCTGACCACGACATCGTCATTCGCACAGCAATCCAACGTTCAACCGTCGACCGGATCCGGACAGTCGCTTCCTCCGGTTGCCGTATCTGCGCCGGAGCGCCGCGCTGTTCCCGTCCGGAGACAGCATTCGTCCAATGCAATGCGCGCAAGGCGCCAGGCCGCCGGGCGTCAGAGCGCGCCGGCAGCAAGCGCACCTGCGACGGTCGGCGCGCAGCGTGCCGCATTGCCGGTGCCGTATGTCGGCGGACAAGTCGCGCGAGGTGGCCAGCTCGGCCTGCTCGGCAACAAAGACTACATGGATACGCCATACAGTCTCGCCAGCTATACGGAGAAGACCATCCGTGACCAGCAGGCGACCAGCGTCGCCGAGGTTCTGACCAATTCCGATCCGTCGGTCCGCGCGGCAATCGGCAGCAGCAACCGCTATGACGCACTGACCATTCGCGGCTTCCGGGTCGAGAACAGCGAGATCGCGTTGAACGGGCTGTACGGTCTGGTGCCGGCCTATCGTGTCAACCCGGCGCCGATCGAGCGTATCGAATTGCTCAAGGGCCCGGGCGCGTTCCTCAACGGCATGGCCCCGCAGGGAAGCATCGGCGGTAGCGTCAATGTCGTGACCAAACGTGCTTACGAAGATCTGACGCGCCTGACCGTCGGCTACATGTCGAATGCCCGCTTTGGCAGGGAGGTCGACGTGGCGCGCCGCTACGGTGATCAGAAGGAATGGGGCGTCCGGTTCAATGGCGGGTTCAATGGTGGAGACACCACGATCGACCGCCAATCGGTGCGTGACGGTGTCGGTTCGCTCGGTGTCGACTACCGCGGCGAGCGCTTTCGGTGGTCGGCCGATGTCATCTATCAGGACGACTGGATGAAAGCTGCGGCGCGCGGCTATACGCCGGTCAAGGGCATCGCGGTGCCCAATGCGCCGGATCCTCGCATCAATCTCGCCCAGCCCTTCGACTATGCCCGCACAAAGAGCCTCACGGGCCTGACGCGCGCTGAATACGACCTGTCCAACAACGTCACCATGTTCGGCGCCATCGGCGCCAACCAATTCGGTTATGACAAGCGGGAGGCGCCGGGAGCGACGATCCTCACGACCTCGGGCGACGCACTTTCAACGTCGCGCTTCCAGACCGGCAAGTCCGAGGCCGTGTCTGGCGAAGCCGGTGTTCGGGCGCGGTTCGATACAGGCCCGGTCGGGCATGAAGTCGTGGTCAGCGGCAGTGTCCTGAACCGAACCGACTGGCTCGGTCAGACCAATTACGGGAACTATCTCACCAACATCTACACACCCACGCTGCTGGCGGGCCCCGGCACACCGGTGTCGTCCTTCGCCGAGGGCAAGTCCGACTTTCTCGGCCTGCGAAGCGTCGGCGTTGCCGATACGCTCTCGATGATGAACGGGATGCTTCAGGTGACCGTCGGCGCCAGACAGCAGCAGGTCATTGCGAACGGCTTTGATCCCGCGAGCGGTCTGGAGACCGCCCACTATGACCAGAGCGCGACGTCGCCCTCCGTGGCCCTGCTGGTGCGACCGATCAAGGAAGTGTCCTTTTACGCCAGCTACATCGAAGGTCTTTCGCCCAGTCCCACGCCGCCGGCCGGCGCAGCCAACACCAACGCGGTGTTCGCTCCCTTCAAGACCAGGCAATACGAGGTCGGCACCAAGCTCGATCTCGGTCGCTTCGGCGCGAGCCTGGCGGCGTTCCAGATCAGCCTGCCGAGCGGCGTCGTCGATCCCGCCACCAAGATCTACAGCCTCGACGGCGAACAGAGAAACCGCGGCGTCGAGCTCAACACCTTCGGCGAAGTGGCGCCGGGGATCCGGGTTCTGGGCGGCGTGACTTATCTCGATGCACGGCTCACGAAGACCGAAGGGCACCTCCATGACGGAAATCATGCGGTCGGTGCTCCGGGCTGGCAGAGCAATCTTGGTATCGAGTGGGATGCGCCCTTCCTGCCTGGACTGACGGCGACGGCTCGCACGATCTACACCAGCCGGGCCTATGTCAGCACCGACAACATCCAGAGCGTCCCCGCGTGGATGACCTTCGACCTCGGGGCACGCTATGCTACCAGCCTGGCTGGGCGGCCGACCACGTTCCGCGGGTCCGTCACCAATCTGTTCGACAATCGCTACTGGATCGGCAATCCGACCGGCTATGTGATCAGCGGCATGCCGCGGACGCTGTGGCTATCGATGTCGGTTGACTTCTGACGCGGAATGAGCCGGCGTTGCGCCGCCTCACCGCGGCGCGACATCGGCGCGGTCGAGCGATTCCAGCGTCGCGGCATTGCCGCAGTAGCCGTGATAATTCTCCGCGGCGGTGCCCTCTGCGAGATCGCGGTCGCATTGTCCCTTGTTGTTACAGAGCGAGCAGACACGCTCCATGTCGCGGAGCAGCAGCGGCTGCGCGCGGCCGAGGCCTTCGGCGCTGATGCCGAGCTGCTGCAGCATCATTGGCAGCTCGTCGGCAGAATGCTTGCCGTGGCGGACCAGTTCCTCGAGATCGTCAGGCGCGATCCTCAAGTCGCTCGCGATCCGGTCGAAATCGGCGCGATCGAGCTGCCGCATCTCGTTCAGCTCGCGGCGGTGCTTCAGCCAGCTCGCAAAGGAGTCGATGAGGTCCTGGACGATGGGATATGGCCTGCTTGCGGTGCTCATGGAAAGCTCCCTTCGGACAGCGGAATTGGAGCGAATTAAGCACAATGATGCAGGGGCGCGTTGCGCTGGATCAAACTCGATCGAGCGAGATTGATCGCGTGTCCCGGACGCGGTGCGGCGCGAAGTGCCGCTCCGCAGAGCCGGGACCCATCTCGCCACGTTACTGGGCCCCGGCTCAGCAGCGCATCACCAAGAGGTGCTGCGCAGCGTCCGGGGCACGAGAGCTAAGCAAACCGCTCCGCCGCCCAGGCATACAGGCTGCCGGGAATCGGCTTTTCGCCGCCGCGGCCCTTGGGCGAGATGTGGAGGCCGATGATCTCGGGGTGGGTGACGAGGCCGAGATAGCTCGAGGGATCGAAGAACAATTTTGGTTCCGCATGCACGGCATAGAACGATTGCTTCGGCAGCGCGCAAGCGAGCTCGCCGGTGCGGCGCGCGAGCGCGGTGAGTGCCGCGGGGCCGAAGATCGCGACACGAATATCGGAGAGACGGTTCGAGCTGCCGCGCAGGCGGCGCATCATGAAGGTGATGCGATGACGGACCGACAGCCAGTTCGGCGTCAGCTCCTCCTGCTCCATCAGCTCCTCGAAGGCGGCGACGATGCCGTGCCCGGGCGGCAGGTAGATCACGGAATTGCCGAGCTGGCGTGGCCGCTCCCAGGCAAAGTAGGGTTTTGCCGGATCGATCTCGACCGGCTTCAAGAGCAGCACATCGGCGTCGAGCCAGAGGCCGAGATCCTTCGCCATCAGCTTCATGCGGAAGAAATCGCTGAACTGCAGCGTGGTCCAGTCGCGCCAGCTTCCATCCGGTTGCGGCGGCCGCAAGCGTTCCGAGAACGCGTGCGGCAGGATCGCTTCGGCGTCCGCGTTTGCGACGCCGGCGGGTAGGCCGGGAATGGTGTCGAAGCTGTAGACCGTGACCTTGTGGCCGGCCGCGAGCTGCGAGCGCAGACAGGTCTGGCGCAGCGCATCCATCGGGCCATGCCAGAAGGTGACGATCTCGGGCAGCATGCGGCGAAGCTATACGGGATAAGCGAGGCAAAGAAAAAGCCCCGGCGCTGTCGGCACCGGGGCTGAATGAAGACGCAAGCTCAGGCCCAGGCGCGTTCGCGCTTGAGCTTGTCCTCATAGGTGTCGATCGAGGCCTTCTTCTCCATCGTGAGGCCGATGTCGTCGAGGCCGTTGATCAGGCAGTGCTTGCGGAACGGATCGATCTCGAACTCGACCTTGCCGCCGTCGGGGCCGCGGATCTCCTGGTTCGGCAGGTCGATCGTCAGCGTCGCATTGGCGCCGCGCTCGGCATCGTCGAACAGCCTGTCGAGGTCTTCCTGGCTGACGCGGATCGGCAGAATGCCGTTCTTGAAGCAGTTGTTGTAGAAGATGTCGCCGAACGAGGTCGAGATCACGCAGCGGATGCCGAAGTCGAGCAGCGCCCAGGGCGCGTGCTCGCGGCTCGAGCCGCAGCCGAAATTGTCGCCGGCGACCAGCACCTTCGCATTGCGATAGGCGGGCTGATTGAGGACGAAATCCGGATTCTCGCTGCCGTCGTCCTTGTAGCGCTGCTCGGAGAAGAGCCCCTTGCCAAGGCCGGTGCGCTTGATGGTCTTGAGGTACTGCTTCGGAATGATCATGTCGGTGTCGACATTGATGATCTTCAGCGGCGCCGCGACGCCTTCCAGCGTGGTGAACTTGTCCATGGTTGCGCTTTCCCGGATGGGTCTAGGGGAACAGGTATTTATCGCGATCGGGGCCGGAATCCTAGGCCGAATTCGGCAGGTCTACTCTGCCTGAGCCTCAATCGCCGCCATATCGTCGTCCGACAGGCCAAAATGGTGGCCGATCTCGTGGATCAGGACGTGGCGGACGATATGGCCGAGGCTCTCGTCGTGCTCGGCCCAGTAATCAAGGATCGGCCGGCGGTAGAGCCAGACCATGTTGGGCAGCCGCGCCACGTCGCCAAGGCTCTGCTGCGGCAGGCCGACGCCCTGGAACAGGCCGAGCAGGTCGAACTCGCTCTCGCATTCCATTTCGTCCAGGACCTCCTCGGTCGGGAAGTCGTCGACGCGGAGGATCACGCCCTCGCACAGCCTACGAAATTCCGCCGGCAGGCGCTCGAAGATGTCGTGTGCCGTCGCTTCCATCTCGGCCAGCGAAGGCGCTTTCAATTCCGTCCACATGAGGCTCTCTTAGCGCGGGTTTCCCGCTGATGCATCCCGCTTTATAAAGCGCGGCGAGGTTGACGGGCGCCGCCAAAACGGGGAGCGTGGGCCTCGAATGGGACGTTTCAGGTGGGCGGAAAAATGCGAGCGAAAACAGCGCTGACGCTACTGTGCATGGGGTTGTTTTCGCCGTTTTGCGTTGGCGCCGAGGCGCAGACCGCCGGCTCCGAGATTCGCCTCGCCCAGGCAGCCCCGCCTGATGCCCCGCCGCCGCGCAAGCGGCCGCCGCGCTTGCGCGTCACGCCCTATTACAGTCCTGACGGCGTCTATCCGCGCTACAATCCCGGTCCCGACGCGGTCCGCGAATGCAACGCGACCTATGTGCAGGAATACCGGCCGAGCGGCACGGTGATCGTGCCGCGGATGAGCTGCTACTGGCGCCGCGGCTGATGCCGGTTCGACGCTCGCGCGCAGCGCGGGAGCCTCAAGGGGGCGTCATGGCGAGATGGTTTGCATTGGCCGTTGTCGTCGCGCTTGCCGCGGGCCTGCCTCGCGCGTCCGCGGCGCCGAGGGTGCCGGAGGCCTCGGCCGGGATCGCCGTCTTCGACGTGCGACGACACGCACGAACCCATGGCATTGCGCGGCCCATCGTGCGCCATGATCCCCGCTATTACGCGCGGCCGGTCCACTACCGTCCTTATCCCTACCGCGTGCCCGCGCCATTCGTGTTCGGCTACGGGCCGTTCTGGTGACGTCCTAGCCGGCGGGCGCAAATCCCTTGACCAGCAATACGGTCGCCTGCGCGCCCGCCTTGCGGTCGCGCGAAATCTCCTCGTAGTCGGGTGAGTTCGAGAAGGCGAGGAAGGCGGCCTCGTCCGGAAACGACATCATGACCAGCTTGTCGTGCGGCCACGCCCCTTCGAGCACGCGCGGTCTCTCGTCGGCAGCGAGCAGCCGCCCATTGTACTTCCTGAACACATCGAAGAACCGCGCCTGATAGCGATCGTAGGCCGCGCGGTCGGTCATCTTCAATTGTGCAATCGCGTAGACGGTCATCTCAAGACTTCCTTCCCTTAGCGGCACAGCGCCGCAGCGCGGCGCCCGCCTCGTTCATTCATGGCGCGTTCACATCGCTGTCCGCAATTTAACCCCGGGAGCGACTGCAATTGAACAGGGATGACGCGGGCCGGGAACGAGCATCGCCACTCCGCTGTCCAGATTCAGGGAGAAGTCCATGCTGAGGAGTTTGGGTCTCCGGGCAGGCCCGATGCGCCTGCTCGGGATTGCAGCTGCGGCGACGCTGATGCTGTCGGCCGGAACCGCGCGTCGTGCTGAAGCGCTGACCTTGATCAATCCGGCGACGTCACCCGCGACGAAGGCCGCGGCCGACGACCTCGTCACGAAGGTTCGCCACGGCGGCGGTGGACATGGCGGTGGCGGGCATTTTCACGGTGGTGGAGGCTTCCGCGGTGGCGGAGGACATATCGGCGGTTTCCGCGGCGGTGGATTCCATGGCGGCCATATCGGCCGCTTCCGCGCCGCGCCGGCCTTCCATGGCGGCGGCTATCGCTATGGCGGTGTTCACCGCTACGGCGGATTTCATCGCTACGGGATCTATCGGCCTCACTACGGCCATCGCCACTTCCACCGGCGCTATTATGTCGGCGGCTATTATCCCTACTACCATTATCCGCGCCGCTGCCGGGTCATCTGGACCTATTACGGCCCGCGCCGCATCTGCCGCTGGCATCGCTGGCACCATCCGTATCGGTAACTATTGGTAGGCACGATCGACGTGAAAAGGGCGCCTCAGCGGCGCCCTTTGCTCGTCCGGCGGCTAAAGCCAATCCTTCAGCTTCCACGACGAAGCTTTCCACCGCATCAGGGTCTCGACCTTCCACTGCTTGAACATCGCGGGCGGCCAGCGGCTGAGCTTCGAGATCTCCTCGATCTCGGGCTTGGCGACGATGTGCAGGCGCGGCGGGCGCCGGCGGTGCTGGCGCGTGGCCTCGCCGATCAGGTCGACATATTCGGGCTTGTTGGCCACGGCGCGCGTCCTCGCGAAAACCTCGCGAGGACGAGAGTGTCAGGCGATCGTTTAACGGCGGTTTGCCGCGATCGCTACAATTGCAGGGACCGGCTTAGCGCCAGTCCCTGACGTCGACGAAATGACCCGCGATCGCCGCCGCTGCCGCCATCGCCGGCGACACCAGATGGGTGCGGCCCTTGAAGCCCTGGCGGCCCTCGAAATTGCGGTTCGAGGTCGAGGCGCAGCGCTCTTCCGGGGCCAGCTTGTCCGGGTTCATCGCGAGGCACATCGAGCAACCGGGCTCGCGCCATTCGAAGCCGGCCTTGATGAAGATCTTATCCAGACCTTCGGCTTCGGCCTGCTCCTTCACGAGGCCGGAGCCCGGCACGACCATGGCGTTGACATGCGCTGAGACGGTCTTGCCTTCGGCAATCTTCGCCGCCGCGCGCAAGTCCTCGATGCGGCCATTGGTGCAGGAGCCAATGAAGATGCGGTCGACCTTGATGTCGATGATCTTGGTGCCCGCGGTGAGGCCCATGTACTTCAGCGCGCGGTGCTTGGAGAGGCGCTTGGCCTCGTCCGCGATCTTGTCAGGGTCGGGCACGATGCCGGTCACGGAGATGACGTCCTCAGGGCTGGTGCCCCAGGTCACGATCGGCGGCAGCTTGGCGGCATCGAGGCGCAGCTCGTTGTCGAAATGCGCGCCCTCGTCGGAGCGCAACTTCTCCCAGTAGCGCATCGCGGCATCCCAGTCCGCGCCCTTCGGCGCCTTCGGGCGGCCACGCAGGAAGTCGAACGCCTTCTGGTCGGGCGCGACCAGGCCGGCGCGCGCGCCGCCTTCGATCGACATGTTGCAGACCGTCATGCGGCCTTCCATGCTGAGCGCGCTGATGGCGTCGCCGGCGTATTCCAGTACGTAGCCGGTGCCGCCCGCGGTGCCGATCTCGCCGATGATGGCGAGGATGATGTCCTTGCCCGTCACGCCATCAGGCAATTTGCCGTCGACGGTGACGCGCATGTTCTTGGCCTTCTTCTGGATCAGCGTCTGCGTCGCCAGCACGTGCTCGACCTCGCTCGTGCCGATGCCGTGCGCGAGCGCGCCGAACGCGCCATGCGTCGAGGTGTGGCTGTCACCGCAGACGATGGTGGTGCCGGGCAGGGTAAAACCCTGCTCGGGGCCGATGACGTGGACGACACCCTGGCGCTTGTCGAACTCGTTGTAATATTCGATGCCGAATTCCTTGGCGTTCTCGGCCAGCGCCTTGATCTGCTCGATGCTTTCAGGATCGGGATTCGGCTTGGTGCGATCGGTGGTCGGCACGTTGTGGTCGACCACGGCGAGCGTCTTCTCGGGCGCATGAACCTTGCGCCCCGTCGCGCGCAGGCCTTCGAACGCCTGCGGCGAGGTCACCTCGTGCACCAGATGGCGATCGATATAAAGCAGGCAGGTGCCGTCCTCGGCTTCGTGCACCAGATGGTCGTTCCAGATCTTGTCGTACAATGTGGTCGGCTTGGACATGAGCGTCAGCTCCGAAAGAATGTTGTGTCAGCGGAAAGGCGCGCGCGGCGCGCGGGCAACAAAATCGTCAGCGCAGCTTTTAGGCTGCGCGCGTAAGCTCTGACGTTGCCGAGGTCGCGAAGCGTCCGAAGAACCGGCCAGGCAGCCGCGAGCGATCGTCGATGACGATGCGCTTGACGGGGGCGAGGCTGGCCGGATCTGGAAACATTCCAAGAATATATAGCAGGCCGAATTGGAAGCGCGAGTGGTTTGACGCGCACGGCTGACGCAACAAAAAAGCGCGGAGCCGAGCCCCGCGCTTTCGAAAACTTGCCTGATGGGGCGGAGCTTACTCGCCGACCGCGGTCTGGCGGTCCTGCTTCTCGACGATGCGGGCCGACTTGCCGCGAAGGCTGCGGAGGTAATAGAGCTTGGCGCGACGCACCTTGCCGCGGCGCACCACCTTGATCGAGTCGATCATCGGCGACATCACCGGGAACACGCGCTCCACGCCCTCGCCGTAGGAGATCTTGCGGACGGTGAAGCTCTCGTTGAGCCCACCGCCGGAACGGCCGATGCAGACGCCTTCATAGGCCTGCACGCGGGTGCGGTCGCCTTCGACGACCTTCACGTTGACGATCAAGGTGTCGCCGGGACCGAATTCCGGGATGTCCTTGCCAGCGGACAGCTTGTCGAATTGCTCTTGCTCGAGCTGCTTGATCAGGTTCATGGGTAAATCTCCATCGGCGCGCCCAGCCGCAGATCGGGGGCTGCGCGAAATTCGTCTATCCAGCTATTGCGGATGTGGCCGCTCCTATAAGGCAAGCCGGAGCGTTTGTCACCCGTCTGTCTTGTTTTTTGGCGTTTTTTGGCGTCCCGCCCGATTCGGGGCCTTGGAGGGGATCTGGGCCCATAAATCCGGCCGCCGGGCCGCCGTGAGGGCCTCCGATTGCGCCCGTCGCCAGCTGGCAACCTTGGCGTGGTCGCCCGAGGTCAGGATATCAGGGATCGGAGCGCCCTCGAACAGCTGCGGCCGGGTGTATTGGGGGTATTCGAGCAGGCCGTCGGAGAAGCTCTCCTCGGTTCCCGAGGCCTCCTTGCCCATCACGCCCGGCAGCAGCCGCACGCAGGCGTCGATCAGGGCCAAAGCGGCGATTTCGCCCCCGGAGAGCACGTAATCCCCGATCGAGACCTCCTCCAGGCCCCGCCCGTCGATCACCCGCTGGTCGATCCCCTCGAAGCGCCCGCAGATGATCAGGGGGCCGGGGCCCTGGGCGAGCTCTGTGACGCGGGCCTGGGTCAATGGCCGACCCCTCGGGCTCATCAGCAGCCGCGGCCGCTCGGGGGCGATCTCGGCGGCATCGATGGCCGCCGCCAGAACATCCGCCCGCAGCACCATGCCCGGCCCGCCGCCGGCCGGGGTGTCGTCAACGCTGCGGTGGCGGTCGGTGGCGGACGCCCGGATGTCCCGCGCCTCGATCTCCCACAGCCCGGAGGCCAGCGCCCGGCCGGCCAGGCTCACGCCGAGCGGCCCCGGAAACATCTCCGGAAACAGCGTCAGCACGGTCGCGCGCCAGGGTGAGGGGGTTGTCATCGGATCTCAATTCTCGTCGTCCCGGACAAGCGCAGCGCAGATCCGGGACCCATAACCACCGCAGCCAGTTTTGCGATGGCTGGAGCCATCAGCTTAGCCAAAAACCACGGCCTGTGGTTATGGGTCCCCGCGTTCGCGGGGACGACTCGTGGAGGGATCATTGTCATCGCCCTCGATCTCCTGCGGCAGCGCGATCACGACGCGGCCGCCTTTGAGATCGACCTCCGGCACCACTGCGTTCGTGAACGGCAACAGCATCGTCGTGCCCTTGGGTGGCGCGATTTCGATGATGTCGCCGGCGCCGAAATTGTGGATCGCGAGCACGCGGCCGAGCGCGTCGCCGTCGGTGGTGACGGCGGCGAGCCCGATCAGGTCGGTGTGGTAATATTCGTCCTCATCCGTCGCGGGCAGTTTTTCGCGCGCGACGTAGAGCTCGATGCCGTTGAGGCGCTCGGCCTCATCGCGGGTCGTGACGCCCTTGAACGTCGCGACCAGATGATCTTTTGCCTCGCGCGCCGTTGCGACCTCGAACTGGCGCTTGCCGTCCTTGGACAGCAGCGGACCGTAGCTCCTGACGGCAAAGGGATCTTCGGTAAAGGTCCACAATTTGACCGCACCGCGCACACCATGCGCGGCGCCGATCCGCGCGACGCAGACCAGCGCCGACATGACCTAGCCTTAGCCCTTCGCGGCGGCTTCGGCCTGCGCCTTGCGCTCCTTGCGCGGCACGGCCTTCTCGGGGTTGTTGCGCGCTTCGCGCTTCTTGACGCCGGCAGCGTCGAGGAAACGCGCCACGCGGTCGGACGGCTGCGCGCCCTTGGCGAGCCAGGCCTTCACCTTGTCCATGTCGAGCTTCAGACGAGTCTCGTTGTCCTTCGGCAGTAGCGGGTTGAAATAGCCGAGACGCTCGATGAAGCGGCCATCGCGGGGGAAGCGCGAGTCGGCGACGACGACGTGATAGACGGGACGCTTCTTGGTGCCTGCGCGGGCGAGGCGGATAACGACGGACATTCAGTTCTCCTTCAAAGTACAGTTTGTTCGGTTGATTGGTATTTTCGCGCCGCGCGAGACCGTGCGATCCCTCGTGACGAATTCCTCATTTCTTCTTGCCGGGAAAACCGCCGAGGCCCGGCAGCATCGGCTTGCCGCTGAGGCCCGTGAGCCCTGGCACATTCGGCAGGCCCTGACGCAAGCCGGCAGGCAGATCCTTCGGCAAATTGGGCAGACCCTGTCCGCCGCCGCTCTGCATCTTCTCCTGCAGCGCCTTCATCTCTTCCGGCGAAGGCGGCTTCATGCCGCCGCCAAAGCCCATGGCCTGCGCGATGCCGGCGAGCGGGCCGCGCTTGCCCGAGCCCATGGCCTTCATCACATCAGCCATGTTCCGGTGCATCTTGAGCAGCTTGTTGACCTGCTCGACGCTCTGGCCGGACCCTGCAGCGATACGCTTCTTGCGGCTGGCCTTGAGCAAATCGGGATGACGGCGCTCGTCGCGCGTCATGGAATCGATCACCGCGACCTGGCGCTTCAGGATCTTGTCGTCGATGCCGGCGGCCGCAATCTGGTTCTTCATCTTGGCGATGCCGGGCATCATGCCCATCAGCCCGCTGATGCCGCCCATGCTGGCCATCTGCAGCAGCTGCTCGCGCATGTCGTTGAGGTCGAACTGACCCTTGCGCATGCGTTCGGCGGTGCGCGCGGCCTTTTCGGCGTCGATGTTGGCGGCAGCGCGCTCGACCAGCGACACCACGTCGCCCATGCCAAGGATGCGGCCGGCAATACGATCGGGGTGGAAATCTTCCAGCGCGTCGGTCTTTTCACCGGTGCCGATCAGCTTGATTGGCTTGCCGGTGACCGCGCGCATCGACAGCGCAGCACCGCCGCGGCCGTCGCCGTCGACGCGGGTCAGCACGATGCCGGTGAGGCCGACGCGCTGATCGAACGCGCGCGCGAGGTTCACGGCGTCCTGACCGGTGAGGCTGTCGGCGACCAGCAGCACTTCATGCGGATTGGCCGCAGCTTTGATCGCGGCGGCTTCCGCCATCATATCTTCGTCGAGCGTGGTGCGGCCGGCGGTGTCGAGCAGCACGATGTCGTAGCCGCCGAGCTTACCGGCTTCCAGCGCGCGCTTGGCGATCTGCGGCGGCTGCTGTCCCGCCACGATCGGCAGGGTCGGAATGTCGAGGTCGCGGCCGAGCACGGCCAGCTGCTCCATCGCCGCCGGGCGATAGACGTCGAGCGAGGCCATCAGCACCTTGCGCTTGTCGCGCTGGACCAGACGGCGGGCGAGCTTTGCAGTGGTGGTGGTTTTACCGGAGCCTTGCAGACCGACCATCATGATCGGCACCGGCGGCACGGAGTTGACGTCGATGGTCTGGCTTTCGGCCCCAAGCGTGTTGATCAGCTCGTCATGGACGATCTTGACGACCATCTGGCCGGGGGTGACCGACTTGACGACGGTCGCGCCGATCGCCTGCTCGCGCACGCGCTCGGTGAAGCTGCGAACCACCTCGAGCGCGACGTCGGCCTCCAGCAGCGCGCGGCGCACCTCGCGCATCGCGGCATCGACGTCCTTTTCGGTCAGCGCACCGCGCCCCGTCAGACGATCGAGAATTCCGCCAAGCCGTTCCGACAGATTGTCGAACAATGCCGTTGTCCTCTTTTACCTCTCCCCGCTCGCGGGGAGAGGTCGGATCGCCCTTGCGATCCGGGTGAGGGGGTACGGGACCGTCTACGCGCACCATGCGCGGAGAGAGCCCCTCACCCCGACCCTCTCCCCGCAAGAGCGGGGCGAGGGAGAAGAAAGTCCAAACACCTTTACGCCCGAGGGCGCACAGCGCTGTCGGGCGTTGACCTCCGGCCTCGAGGACCAGTCGGCGGGTCGAAAAGAAAGCCTTTCCGAGAAAGTGGCGGGGTTAAACGCCGCTCACGCCCAAAAGTCAAGGAAAGTTAGGGCGCCGGAATGTCTCTACCAAGGTAACATCTTGAAAATACGTCGCTTTCGACTGCAGGTTCCTTTTCCTTTTGCCTCGCCCATATAGAAGGTGATGACTTACCTCCGCCACCAGTCCTGAAGCCCGCCGTGCCGATCACCCGCCGCCGCCTGTTCGGACTGCTTGCCGGGGCAGGCGCCCTGGTCGGTGTCCCGTCCCTTTGGATGTCCCGCATGAAAACCTACGACGGTCCCGCCTCCGACCATTTCGACGGTCTGAACTTCTTCGATCCG
The DNA here is from genome assembly GCF_002278135.3 of Bradyrhizobium ottawaense. Lineage (NCBI taxonomy): Bacteria > Pseudomonadati > Pseudomonadota > Alphaproteobacteria > Hyphomicrobiales > Nitrobacteraceae > Bradyrhizobium > Bradyrhizobium ottawaense. The sequence goes on from NZ_CP029425.2 coordinate 402,042, forward strand.
GACGGCGCGCCGCCGAAATCGCTTCGGGAGGTGCTGCGTTGGCAGCTCGGCGGCAAGCGGCAGCGCGCCACCTGGCCCGACTGGGCGCCCAGCCCCCATGCCGACACGCCGCCGGCGCGGGTCGACGGCGACAAGGTGCGGCTCTCCTTCGTCGGGCATGCCAGCTGGCTGATCCAGACCGGCGGCCTCAACATTCTGGTCGACCCCGTCTGGTCGACGCGGGTCTCGCCGGTCGCCTGGGCCGGGCCGAAGCGGCACAACGATCCCGGCATCGCCTTCGAGAAGCTGCCGAAGATCGACGTCGTGCTGGTCTCGCACGGCCATTACGATCATCTCGACATCGCGACGCTGTCGCGGCTCACCAAGAATTTTGCCCCGCGCGTGGTGACCCCGCTCGGCAACGACGTGACGATGCGCAGCTGGGATTCCACGATCAAGGTTGAAGCCTTCGACTGGCATGACCGCGTCGAGCTCGGCGGCGGCATCGCCGTGCACTTGGTGCCGACCCGGCACTGGACGGCGCGCGGCATGTTCGATCGCAACAAGGCGCTGTGGGCGAGTTTCGTGCTGGAGACGCCGGCCGGAAAAATCTACGTCGTCTGCGATTCCGGCTATGGCGATGGCCGGCATTTCCGCCGTGTCGCCGAGAAGCATGGGAAGCTGCGACTGGCGATTCTCCCCATCGGCGCCTACGAGCCGCGCTGGTTCATGCGCGACCAGCACATGAATCCGGAGGACGCGGTGAAGGCGCTACGCGATTGCGGCGCCGAGGCCGCGCTCGGGCATCATCACGGCACGTTCCAGCTCACGGATGAGGCGATCGACGCGCCGGCCAAGGCGCTGCTCGAAGCCCTGGATGCTGCGAAGATTCCGCAGGAGAAGTTCGTGGCGATGCAGCCGGGGCAGGTGGTGGAGATTTAGGTCTCGCTGTCGTCCCCGACAAGCGAAGCGGAGCGTAGATCCGGGACCCATACCCACAGGGAGTGGTTTGGCGAAGACTCGGAGTGGGAGAGTTGCCTCACACTCCTCCCTGTGGTTATGGGTCCCCGCCTTCGCGGGGACGACCACCGTTGTTTGGGCGGGCAGCGTGCCTCTTGCGGCCTACTGCCCCGCTTTGATCGCCCAGCTCACATTCACCGTCACCGACAGCGTTTCCTCGCCGGGCGCAACTGCGGCTTGCGGCGCTGCCATCGGCGCTGTCGCCATCCGCCCCTTGAACAGCGGCACCGGGGCGCCGCCCTCGGACACGCTGAGCGGCGCGCCCAGCGTCACGCCGGTGGCCTTGGCGTAGATCTCGGCCTTGCGGCGGGCGTCCACGACCGCCTGCTCGCGCGCGTCGTCGAGCAGTTTTGACGCCTGCGTCACCTCGAAGGAGATGTTGCCGATGTCGTTGGCGCCGGCGCCGACCAGCGTGTCGATGATGGTGGCGACCTTGGTCACGTCGCGAATTTTTACGGTGACACGGTTGCTGGCGCGGAAGCCGACCACCGGGGATGCGCCGGTGGATTTGTTCTGGCCGTATTGCGGTTGCAGCGACAGCCGCGAGGTCTGGTAATCCTTCTCGGCGATGCCGGCGCCCTTCAACGCCAGCAGCACCTTGCCCATCGCGGCGTTGTTGGCATCGGATGCTTCCTTCGCTGTCTTGGCGTCGTTGGCGACGCCGGCGTCGATCTGCGCGAGATCGGGCGCCGCAGAAATGTTGGCTTCGCCGCTCACCGTAATGGCGGATGGAAAATCATCGGCAAGCGCGGGCGTTGTCAGCAGCGTGGCGGCGAAAACGGCGGCAAGGGACGTAGCAAGTACGGTAGTCTTTTTCATCGGTCTCACTTCAGTGGCACGAAAACGTTGATCACGAGCTTGTCCTCTGCCGTCTTGAGTGGATCGGTGAGGTATTCCTCGATGAAGGTGTCCTTGGCTTCCAGTCTCTTGTCGTCGAGGTGATTGGTGATCGCCTCGTAGGTGTTGTCCATGTTGTCGTAGGAACCGCGATGGACGAATTTCAGCACCTTGCCCTCCGGCGACTTGCCGATGCTCATGTCCTTGGCAAGGTTCTTGGGATCCTGCTCGACCGGGATCTCGGCAAGGAAGGTGAAGCCGGTATCGTCGGTCGAGGTGTAGACGATCATCGCATTGCCGGCATGCTTGATGCCCTGCTTGTCCAGGAGCGTATTCAGCGCCTTGAAAGCGTCGATCAGCGTGTCGAAGGCCGAGTCCCAATTGGCAGTGCCCTTGACCATCACGACCTTCTTCGCCTCGAGCGTGGTTTCCAGGCCGAACGGATCGGCGGTCTGCACCGGGGCAGGTGTTGCGGCCGCCGCCGGCGGCGGGGCCGTGGGGCTGGGTGAGGCACTGGCTGCGGGCGAGGGCGACGTTGTCGGGGCCGGCGACGCGCTGGCGGCAGGCGACGGCGCGGGTGAGGCCGTCGCCGTTGGGGCAGGCGAGGCGCTCGCGGCCGGGGCGGGAGAAGCCGATGGGGCCGGCGAGGGACTTGCCGAGGCCGCCGGTGCCGGGCTCGGAGTTTGCGCCAGAACCTCAGGCAGGCCAAGCGACAAGGCCGCTGCCGGGATCAGCGCGGCCAGAGCAAGACGACGAAACCTGATCATTTTTATTCTCCCCAAGGCCTTAGCCAAGGCCCTTCATCAGCAAGACCTTGCCCGCCAAGGCCTAATCCGGCTTGAGCCCGGCCGCGCATCCCGGTTCGCGACGAACTTTCGCCGTTCTAACACGTGGGTGCCAAATTCGTCCCATGACAGATGCGTCATGGCAGTTCTCCTGGCAGTCCTCCTGGCGCCCGGCGGCAAATCACTGGCCAAGCGGCCAAGGATCGCCATATAAGACAGGCGAAATTCGGGAATTTTCATGAGCGCGCTGGCCAACCACGCATTTGCCAAGATGAACGGCATCGGCAACGAGATCGTCGTTGTCGACATGCGCGATTCCGCAGCAAAGGTGACGTCGGACGACGCCCGCGCGGTGGCGTCCGCGAACGGTGGCGTGGCCTACGACCAGCTCATGGTGCTGCAGAAGCCGCGGCTCGACGGCACCGAAGCCTTCATCCGCATCTACAACAGCGATGGCTCCGAGGCCGGTGCCTGCGGCAACGGCATGCGCTGTGTGGTGCGGCGCATCTTCGAGAAGAACGGGCAGACCGCCGCGACGTTCGAGACGGCGGCCGGCTTGCTCAATGCCTGGCAGGGCCCGGCGCCCGATCTCTACACCGTCGATATGGGCGCGCCGAAGTTCGGCTGGCAGGACATTCCGCTGGCGGAAGAGTTCCGCGATACCCGCTACATCGAATTGCAGATCGGGCCGATCGACAATCCGATCCTGCATTCGCCCTCCGTGTTGAGCATGGGCAATCCGCATGCGATTTTCTGGGTCGACGACGTCGACGCCTATGATCTCGAGCGTTTCGGTCCGCTGCTCGAAAACCACCCGATCTTCCCGGAGCGCGCCAACATCACGCTCGCCCATATCGTCGATGACAAGCACATCACGATCCGCACCTGGGAGCGCGGTGCCGGCCTGACCAGGGCCTGCGGCTCGGCGGCCTGCGCCACGGCCGTCGGTGCGGCCCGCCTGAAGCGGGCCGAGCGCAAGGTCGAGATCACGCTGCCCGGCGGCAAGCTCGGCATCGAATGGCGCGAACGCGACGATCACGTGCTGATGACGGGCACGGCGACCTTCGAATATGAGGGCAGATTCGATCCGGCGCTGTTTGCGCCGGCCGCCTGATGGCCGTCGACGTCGTCACCTTCGGCTGCCGCCTCAATGCTTTCGAGGCCGAAGTGATCCGCCGCGAGGCCGAGGGTGCTGGCCTTTCAGACACCATCGTCATCAACAGTTGCGCCGTCACCAACGAGGCGGTGGCGCAGGCGCGGCAATCGATCCGCAAACTGAAGCGCGAACGGCCCGAGGCGCGCATCGTCGTCACCGGTTGCGCGGCGCAGACGCAAGCTGCGATGTTCGCCGACATGACCGAGGTCGATCGCGTCGTCGGCAACGACGACAAGATGCGCCGCCAAGCCTGGCGCGAGGCCCGCGATGCCTTCGATCTCGGCGCCGGCGAGAAGATCGCCGTCAGCGACATCATGGCCGTGAGGGAGATGGCGCCGCATCTCATCGACGGCTATACGAGCGGCCTGCCGCGCGTGTTCGTGCAGGTGCAGAACGGCTGCGACCATCGCTGCACCTTCTGCATCATCCCCTATGGCCGCGGCAATTCGCGCTCGGTACCGATGGGCGCGGTGGTCGAGCAGGTGCGGACGCTGGCCGAGCGCGGCCATGCCGAGATCGTGCTGACCGGTGTCGATCTCACCAGCTACGGCACTGACCTTCCGGGCGCGCCGAAGCTCGGCATGCTGACGAAGCAGATCTTGCGGCATGTGCCGGAACTCAGGCGCCTGCGCATCTCCTCGATCGATTCGATCGAGGTGGATGCTGATCTGCTTGACGCCATCGCCGGCGATGCGCGGCTGATGCCGCATCTGCATCTGTCGCTGCAATCCGGCGACGACATGATCCTGAAGCGGATGAAGCGGCGGCATTCACGGCAGGACGCGATCGTGTTCTGCGAGCAGGTGCGCCGCCTGCGCCCCGATGTCCTGTTCGGTGCCGACATCATCGCGGGTTTCCCGACCGAGACGGAGGAGATGTTTTCGCGCTCGCTCGATCTGGTCGAGGAATGCGGCCTGACATTCCTGCACGTCTTCCCCTATTCACCTCGCCCCGGCACGCCGGCCGCACGGATGCCGCAGGTGGCGGGGCCGGCGATCAAGGAGCGCGCGAAGCGGCTGCGGGCAGCTGGCGAGATGGCGCTACGCAAGCGGCTGCAAGCCGAAATCGGTGCCACGCGCGATGTGCTGATCGAGAGTGAGGCGCAGGGCCGCACGGAGCATTACCTGCCGGTGGCGATCGCTGGCGAGCGGGTGGGAAGCGTGGTGTCGCTGCGGATCGTTGGCGGCGATGGTGAGCGACTGACTACTTAGTCGGGCTACGGCGAGTTGGACGCGCTATATCCCCAGCGTCGTCCCTGCGAACGCAGGGACCCATACCGCGTGATTTATCGGTTGCGGATGGTCGCAGTACCGAATTCCGAATCTTCGCCAAACGTCACCCTGTGGTTATGGGTCCCTGCGTTCGCAGGGACGAAACCGAGGGTGTGGATATGCCTGCCCAAAGAGCGCGCCCTACGACGCCCTGACCTGCCAGAAGCGCAGCGTCCGCTTTGCATTCTCCGGCGTCATCCGCGCAAAGTGCCCTTGCGCTCTTGCAAGATCGGCCGGCTTCATGGCGCCTGTGGCAAAGCGGCTTTCGAGCACGGCGGTTGTGGTCTCCCAGCTGAGCTGCGCCGCCTTGCACGGCACCAGCAAGCCGTCGTCGCGCAGGCTCTGCATCAGCGGGCGGATCACCTCGACGGTTGATCCGGACAATGCGGCCAGCGCCGCGGCGGTCTCTTCATAGCGCCGCTGCGCGGCGAAACCGAGCAGCGTCGCTTCGCTGAGCTGGCCGGTCGCCTTGAGCATTGCAATCGCCCGCTTGGCACCTTCGAAATCGCGGACGCCCGACATCTCGCGATCGACACCGACGGTGACGGCGGCGATCGCGCTCTGGATTTCCTCGAACAGATGCGGCGGCGCGCGCGACAGCAGGCGGGCGCGCACGGCATCGCTGGCCGAGCGCAGCAATCGACGGCGCAGCTCCGACGGCAGGTCGACGCGGACGCCGACACTGACGGCAAGTTCGGGATCGGCCTCGGCCTGCCCGATTATGACGGCGAATCCGTTTCCGGAGACGCGCGCGCCGGGATTGGCAGCGAGCCGCCGGTTGACGCTGGGATAGCGGCGCGCCAGAAGTGCGTCGGTGACGATTTCCTTTAACCACCAGCGGCCGGCGATCGCCAGCAGATGCGGCTCGCCCTTGGATGATGCGATCTTCACCAGCTCGCCGTCGTCGAGGCGGGCGGATTCCTGCAGCACGGGACCGGCGATGCGGATCTCGTTATTGCTGGCGAGGCGGCGGATTACCGAAGGCGGCGCCTGCGCGATCGGCGCCAGCTGCGCGCTGATCTCGGCGAGCGCGATGCGTGCGCCCATGTCGGCAAGGGCGCGAAGCTCGATGGTGCCGATCAGGCGCTCGAGCACCTCGTCGAACAGCGCGATCTGCTCGTCGTCGAAACTGCCGGCAGAGGAGAGGAACAGGTCGGTGACGCGCCGGGCCGTTTCCAGGCCCTTTTCCGCCGAGCCTGCGCGAATCGCGGATTCGACCTCTTCGATGATCGATAGCTCGGCCTTGGACATCACGCCTGCTCATCCTGAGCGGTTACAGAAGCTTGTTCTAAGCAACCGTCATCATTAGCGCCGAGCGCTGAACGTTTCGTAAACCATGGGCGGAAGGCGAGTGCCGACCCTCATCCTGAGGAGCCTGCAAAGCGGGCGTCTCGAAGGATGGCCGCGGGCGAGATGCGGGCCTTTCTTGGCGGCCTGCTCACCCTGAGGGTCTAAAAGATTATTCCCCGTTCCAGCCGCAGGCGCGGAGCTTTTCGTGCATGTGGGGCGGGGCCGGCGCCACGACGCGGACGGGCTCCTTGTTCCGGGAGATCGGCACCACGATCTCGCGGGAATGCAGGTGCAGCTTTGGCTCGCCGAAACGCGGGCCGTTGCCGTAAATGTTATCGCCGAAGATCGGCCAGCCGGTCGCGGCCGAATGCACCCGCAATTGATGGGTCCGCCCGGTCACCGGTTCCATGGCCAGCCAGGTGAAACCGTCACCCCGGCCCATTACTTTCCAGTTCGTGATCGCCTTCTGTCCCTCAGGATCAGGCTTCTGCCACCAGCCCCGTTCGGCGTTGAGCCGGCCGAGCGGCATGTCGATGGTGCCCTCGTCCTCGGCGGGGCCGCCCTCGACCACGGTCCAGTAGGTCTTGCCGATCTTGCCATGCTTGAAGAGGAGGCCGAGCGAGGCCGTTGCCTTGCGGTGGCGGCCGAGCACGAGGCAGCCGGAGGTGTCCTTGTCCAGCCGGTGAGCGAGCACCGGCGGCCGCGGCAGGCCGAAGCAGAGCGCGTCGAACGAGGCCTCCAGATTGGCGCCGCCCTTGGGACCGCGATGCACCGGCAGGCCGGCCGGCTTGTCGATGATCAGCATCAGCCCGTCGCGATGGAGCACGCGGGCCAGAATTTCATCGGCCGTCAATTGGGGAACATCGAGCAATTGCAAGACTTTCGGTCAAGACTTTCGTTTGGCAGCCGGAACGGCTAACACACCCCCGCCATGAACGATACCACGTCAGATCCCCCCAAGCTGAGCTGGTGGCGCCGCCTGTCCAACGGGCTGAAGCGCACCTCGTCCTCGCTCGGGACCGCGGTCGCCGACCTCGTCACCAAGCGCAAGCTCGACCGCGCCATGCTCGACGACATCGAGGACGTGCTGCTGCGCGCCGATCTCGGCACGTCAGTCGCGGTGCGGATCGCGGACGCCGTCGGCACCGGACGCTACGACAAGGCGATCTCGGCGGACGAGGTCAAGGACGTCGTCGCCACCGAGGTCGAGAAGGTGCTGGCGCCGGTGGCAAAGCCGCTCGAGATCGATACGGCCAGGAAGCCGTTCGTGATCCTCGTGGTCGGGGTCAACGGCTCGGGCAAGACCACCACCATCGGAAAACTCTCGCAGAAATTCGCCTCCGAAGGCCGCAAGGTGATGCTGGCCGCCGGCGACACGTTTCGCGCTGCGGCGATCGAACAGCTCAAGGTGTGGGGCGAGCGGACGAAGACGCCCGTGATCGCGGGCGCGCAGGGCTCGGATTCGGCGAGCCTTGCCTTCAACGCGCTGACGGCGGCGAAGGAGCAGAATATCGACGTGCTCCTGATCGACACCGCCGGCCGGCTGCAGAACAAGGCCGAGCTGATGAACGAGCTCGAAAAGGTCGTGCGTGTGATCCGCAAGGTGGATGACACTGCGCCGCATGCCGTGCTGCTTGTGCTCGATGCCACCGTCGGCCAGAACGCGCTGTCGCAGGTCGAGGCCTTCCATCGCACCGCCGGGGTCACCGGCCTCGTGATGACGAAGCTCGACGGCACTGCGCGCGGCGGCATTCTGGTGGCGCTCGCGGAGAAGTTCAAACTGCCGGTGCATTTCATCGGCGTCGGCGAAGGCGTCGACGATCTCGCGCCGTTCACCGCGCGCGACTTCGCCCGCGCCATTGCCGGAATCGAAAGCTGAAGAATGGACAAGACCCAGCCGCATCCGCTGTTCAAGCTGGCGACCGAGCTCGGGCCGCTGCTCGTGTTCTTCTTCGTGAACGCGAAGTTCAATCTATTCGCGGCGACCGGCGCCTTCATGGTCGCGATCGTGGCGGCGATGGTCGCCTCCTATGTGGTGACGCGCCACATTCCGATCATGGCGATCGTCACGGGCGTGATCGTGCTGGTGTTCGGCACGCTGACGCTGGTGCTGCACGACGAGACCTTCATCAAGCTCAAGCCGACCATCATCTACGGCCTGTTCGCTGCGATCCTCGGCGGCGGCCTGTTGTTCGGCCGCTCCTTCATCGCCGTCATGTTCGACCAGATGTTCAATCTGACGCCGCAGGGCTGGCGCATCCTCACCCTGCGCTGGGCGCTGTTCTTTGCCGGCATGGCGGTGCTGAACGAGATCGTCTGGCGCACCCAGAGCACCGACTTCTGGGTGAACTTCAAGGTGTTCGGCGTGACCCCGTTGACCATGGTCTTCGCCATCGCCCAGATGCCGCTGACCAAGCGCTACCACCTCGAGCCGGCGTCGCTGGAAGCGAGCGAGGCGGACGCGGGGGATGTTAGGAAGGGGTAAGCTCTCGTGTCCCGGACGCGCGAAGCGCGAGCCGGGACCCAGGCTCTTTCCGGCAATGCAGCCGTGGTGAGATGGGCCCCGGCTCAGCAGCGCATCGATGAAGGATCGCTGCGCTGCGTCCGGGGCACGAGCTGCCTTACGAGCCTGCCCCCAGCGCCTTCTCCATCTGCGGCAACAACACGTTGCGCAGATTGTCCGGCGTGATCGGGCCGACCAGCTTGTAGACGATGGTGCCTTCGCGGCCGACGACGAAGGTTTCGGGCACGCCGTAGACGCCCCATTCGATCGAGGCGCGGCCGTTGGCATCCACGCCGACGCGACCGAACGGGTTGCCGTAGCGCCCGAGGAAGCGCCGCGCATTGTCGGACGCGTCCTTGTAGTTGATGCCGACGAGCTGGAAGCGCTTGTCCTTGGCGAACTCGGTCAAAAGCGGCGCCTCGTCATGACAGGGCACGCACCAGGATGCCCAGACATTGACCAGGCTGACCTTGCCCTTGAACGCGGCGGGATCGAGGCCCGGCACCTGCGCATTGTCGATCTGCAATCCCTCGAGCGGCGGCAGCGCCGTCTGCGGCGCGGGACGACCGATCAGCGCGGAGGGAATCCGCGAGGGATCGCCGCTGCCGAGCCGGAACCAGAACAGCAGCGCCAGTGCGATGAACGCAATCAGCGGCAGCACCATCAGGAAAGTGCGGCGCTGCGGCGCTGCGGAGGTCGATTGCTCGTTCATGATGCGTCCATGGCGCTACGGCCGGAGCGGCGGGTGATGCCGCTGCGGTCGAGCTCGCGCAGGCGCTGCGTCTGGTTGCGATAGTCGAGCACGATCCAGCCGATCAGGATCACGACCACGAGGGCCGCTGCGGCATAGGACGTCACGATGAAGGATGCATAAGGACCGAGCGACATCATCCTGCGGCCCCAATTTCTTTCGACGCGTTTTGTCCGCGCGAACCGGCGCCCATTTCGCTCGAGAATGCGACCCGGCTCGCCTGCATCATTTGCAGGGAGCGGACCCGGCGGCGCAGGATTTCATTGCGCATCGCCGCCAGATGCAGCGTGACGAACAGCAGCGTGAAGGCGATCGCCATCACCAGCAGCGGAATCAGGAACGATTTGTCGAGGGCCGAGCCGCCCATGCGCATCACCGAGGCCGGCTGGTGCAGCGTATTCCACCAGTCGACCGAGAACTTGATGATCGGCAGGTTGAGCGCGCCGACCAGGGTCAGCACCGCGGCGGCGCGTGCGGCGCGCGAGGGATCGTCCACGGCGCGCCACAGCGCCATCAGGCCGAGATACATCAGGAACAGGATCAGCACCGAAGTGAGCCGCGCATCCCACTCCCAATAGGTGCCCCACATCGGCCGGCCCCACAGCGAGCCCGTCAGCAGTGCGAGGAAGGTGAAGGCGGCGCCGATCGGCGCTGCGGCCTTGGCGGCGACGTCGGCGAGCGGATGCCGCCACACCAGCGTGCCGAGCGAAGCGATGCTCATCACGCCCCAGACGAACATCGACAGCCAGGCATTGGGCACGTGGATGAACATGATCTTCACGGTCGCGCCTTGCTGATAGTCGTCGGGCGCAAGCGCGATTTGATAGAGACCGATTGCAAGGAGGAGCACGGTCGCGGCCGCGAGCCACGGCAGGACCCGCGCTGTCAGCGCGAGGAACCGCGTGGGGTTGGCGAGGTCGATCAGCGTCATGGTACCCTGATAATCATCGGTGGCCGCTCAGGCAATCAGCACGAAAGCGAGGGACGAAAGTTGATCGGGGTCAAGGTCAGTCCAGCGCATCTCAGTCGAGCCCGTGCCGCAGGCTCGCTGCGGCTGCGAAGGGGCCAATCACGAGGCTGACCAGGGACAGCGCGCACAGGATCGAGAACGGTGCGCCGAACGACATCGGACCGACGATCACGGCCTGCGAGGCCGCAACCCCGAAAATCAGCACGGGAATCGACAGCGGCAGCACCAGCACCGCCATCAGCAGCCCGCCGCGGTGCAGGGTCACCGCCAGCGCCGCGCCGATCATGCCGGTGAAGGTCAGGGCCGGGGTGCCCGCCAGCAGTGTCAGCGCCACCGCGCCGGTCGCGACCATGTCGAGGTTGAGCAACAGGCCGAGCACGGGGGTTGCGACAATCAGCGGCAGGCCGGCGGCTAGCCAATGCGCCAGCGCCTTGGCGGCGCAGGCGAGTTCCAGCGGCGTCCGGCTCATCGTGATCAGGTCGAGCGAGCCGTCCTCGTGATCGGCCATGAACAACCGGTCGAGGGTGAGCAGGCTCGCCAGCAGCGCGCCGAGCCAGAGGATGGCCGGCCCCAGCCGCGACAGCAGCGCCAGGTCCGGCCCCACCGCGAACGGCATCAGCACCACCACGGTCAGGAAGAACAGCACGCCAATCAGCGCCCCGCCGCCGACGCGGAGCGCGATCCTGACGTCCCGGCGGACGAGGGCGGAGAGGGCGGTCATGGGGTGACTCCCGCGGCGAGGCGGCTATGGGAGCCCGGCTCCCGCCACAGGCACACTGCGCTCCCTCCCCCCTTGCGGGGGAGGGCGGGGGAGAGGGGTAGCCCCGGGTGAGATACTCGTTTGAGGTGAGCCGCCAGCAACAAAACGCCTGCCTCCGCAACGCCAGAACCGACAGGTCTTGCCGTGTGGCACCCCTCTCCCTGACCCTCCCCCGCAAGGGGGGAGGGAACGGAGAGGCCGGGGGCCAGCCGCTCGGAAAGCTGAGGGTCGTGTCGCCTCACGCCACACCCCCGATCCGCAGCTCCCGCGAATCGATCCCCAGCGGCGCATGGGTCGCCGCGACGATCAGGCCGCCGCGCGACAGGTGCTCGCGCATCAGGCCGCCGAACATGTCCTGGCCGGTCACGTCCAGCGCATTGGTCGGCTCATCCAGCAGCCAGACCGGGCGGCGGACGGTTAAAAGGCGCGCCAGCGACAACCGGCGGCGCTGGCCGGCCGACAGGAAGCCGGCGGGGAGGTGGGTGGCATGTTCGAGCCCCACCGTGGCGAGGCTCTGGGCGAAGTCAAGACGCTCTCCCCCAAGGAAATCGGCCCAGAATGTCAGGTTTTCGGCCACGCTGAGCGCAGGCTTCAGGGCATCGCGATGGCCGAGATAGTGGCACTGCTCCGGCAGCGTCATTTCAGCGTCGCCGCCGTCCAGTACGATCGTGCCGCCCGCCGGAACCAGCAGGCCCGCGATCAGCCGCAGCAGCGAGGTCTTGCCTGACCCGTTGCGGCCGACGACCGCCACCGCTTCGCCGGCGACGGCCTCGAAATCGAGCCCGGCAAACACCTCGCGGCCGCCGCGCACGCAAACGATCCCGCGTCCAGACAGCTGCATCTTGCTTCGTACCACCCCGCTCAAAGCCGGGCCTCAGGAAAACTTGGGGTAGCGCATGGGAATTTTTGGCTCGCGAATGCTGCGGTACGATTGTGGCTGTGGCGGCGCGGTTAGAAAGCTTCTATAAGCCCGGAACTACTTGATGCAGCAACTCAACCTGCCCCTGCAAGCGGCCCAGCCTGATACGCTGACGGTGTTAAAATACCCTGCCGGGTATAACTAACAATTGGGATTCCTACATGACCTCGCTCGACAGCTTCAAATGCAAAAAGACCCTCAAGGTCGGCGCCAAGACCTATGTCTATTACAGCCTGCCCACGGCCGAGAAGAATGGTCTGAAGGGAATTTCCAAACTTCCCTATTCGATGAAGGTCCTGCTCGAGAACCTCCTGCGCAACGAGGACGGCCGCTCGGTCAAGAAAGAGGACATCGTCGCGGTCTCGAAATGGCTGCGCAAGAAGTCGCTGGAGCATGAGATCGCCTTCCGCCCGGCGCGCGTGCTGATGCAGGACTTCACCGGCGTGCCCGCGGTGGTCGACCTCGCCGCGATGCGCAACGCGATGCAGAAGCTCGGCGGCGATGCCGAGAAGATCAATCCGCTGGTTCCGGTCGATCTCGTCATCGACCATTCCGTGATCGTGAACTTCTTCGGTGACAACAAGGCTTTCGGCAAGAACGTCGCCGAGGAATACAAGCAGAACCAGGAGCGCTACGAGTTCCTGAAGTGGGGCCAGAAGGCGTTCTCGAACTTCTCCGTCGTGCCGCCCGGCACCGGCATCTGCCACCAGGTCAATCTCGAATATCTCTCCCAGACGGTCTGGACCAAGAAGGAGAAGATGACGGTCGGCAAGAAGACCGGCACCTTCGAGGTCGCCTATCCCGATTCGCTGGTCGGCACCGACTCCCACACCACCATGGTCAATGGTCTCGCCGTGCTCGGCTGGGGCGTCGGCGGCATCGAGGCGGAAGCCTGCATGCTCGGCCAGCCGCTGTCGATGCTGCTGCCCAACGTCGTCGGCTTCAAGCTGAAGGGCGCGATGAAGGAGGGCGTCACCGCGACCGACCTCGTGCTCACCGTGACGCAGATGCTGCGCAAGCTCGGCGTGGTCGGCAAGTTCGTCGAGTTCTTCGGCCCCGGCCTCGACAATCTCTCGGTCGCCGACAAGGCGACCATCGCCAACATGGCGCCCGAATACGGCGCGACCTGCGGCTTCTTCCCGGTCGACGCCGCCGCGATCGACTATCTCAAGACCTCCGGCCGTGCGGCGCCGCGCGTCGCGCTGGTGCAGGCCTACGCCAAGGCGCAAGGGCTGTTCCGCACCGCCAAGTCGGCCGATCCGGTGTTCACGGAAACGCTGACGCTCGATCTCGCCGACGTCGTGCCGTCGATGGCCGGTCCGAAGCGTCCCGAAGGCCGCATCGCGCTGCCGTCGGTCGCCGAAGGCTTCTCGCTTGCGCTCGGCACCGAGTACAAGAAGGCCGAGGAACCCAGCAAGCGCTTCGCCGTCGAAGGCAAGGACTTCGAGATCGGCCACGGCGACGTCGTGATCGCCGCCATCACCTCCTGCACCAACACCTCGAACCCGAGCGTGCTGATCGGCGCGGGCCTCCTGGCGCGCAACGCCGCTGCGAAGGGCCTCAAGGCCAAGCCGTGGGTGAAGACCTCGCTCGCCCCGGGCAGCCAGGTCGTGGCCGGCTATCTGGCCGATTCCGGTCTGCAGAAGGATCTCGACAAGGTCGGCTTCAACCTGGTCGGCTTCGGCTGCACCACCTGCATCGGCAATTCAGGTCCGCTGCCTGAGGAGATCTCGAAGTCGATCAACGACAACGGCATCGTCGCCGCGGCCGTGCTCTCCGGCAACCGCAACTTCGAAGGCCGTGTCTCGCCGGACGTGCAGGCGAACTACCTGGCCTCGCCGCCGCTGGTCGTCGCCCACGCGCTCGCGGGCAGCGTCACCAAGAACCTCGCGGTCGAGCCGCTCGGCGAGGGCAAGGACGGCAAGCCGGTGTACCTCAAGGACATCTGGCCGACGACCAAGGAAATCAACGCCTTCATGAAGAAGTTCGTGACCGCGTCGATCTTCAAGAAGAAGTACGCCGACGTGTTCAAGGGCGACACCAACTGGCGCAAGATCAAGACCGTCGAGAGCGAGACCTATCGCTGGAACATGTCTTCGACCTACGTGCAGAACCCGCCTTATTTCGACGGGATGAAGAAGGAGCCGGAGCCGGTCACCGACATCGTCGAGGCGCGCATCCTCGCCATGTTCGGCGACAAGATCACCACCGACCACATCTCGCCGGCCGGTTCGATCAAGCTCACCTCTCCGGCTGGAAAATATCTCAGCGAGCACCAGGTGCGTCCCGCCGACTTCAACCAGTACGGCACGCGTCGCGGCAACCATGAAGTGATGATGCGCGGCACCTTCGCCAACATCCGCATCAAGAACTTCATGCTCAAAGGCGCGGACGGCAACATCCCCGAGGGCGGTCTCACCAAGCACTGGCCCGACGGCGAGCAGATGTCGATCTACGACGCCGCGATGAAGTACCAGCAGGAGCAGGTGCCGCTGGTGGTGTTCGCCGGTGCCGAATACGGCAATGGCTCCTCGCGCGACTGGGCGGCCAAGGGCACCCGCCTGCTCGGTGTGCGCGCCGTGATCTGCCAGAGCTTCGAGCGCATCCATCGCTCCAACCTGGTCGGCATGGGCGTGCTGCCGCTCACCTTCGAGGAGGGCACCTCCTGGTCGTCGCTCGGCCTCAAGGGCGACGAGAAGGTCACGTTGCGTGGCCTGGTCGGCGACCTCAAGCCGCGCCAGAAGCTGACCGCGGAGATCGTCTCCGGCGACGGTTCGCTGCAGCGCGTTTCGCTGCTCTGCCGCATCGATACGCTGGACGAGCTCGACTACTACCGGAACGGCGGTATTCTGCACTACGTGCTGCGCAAGCTCGCGGCCTAAGCGCGAATTTGTGAACGGTGGCTCACCGCGACGTGAGTAGAAGGTTAAACGAAGGCGGCCTATCACAAGGCCGCCTTCGTGCGTTTGCGGCATGCTCCAGATGGGCCCGCCCGGCGGAAAACCTCCTTTCGGACGGTTGGCCTGGACGGTCGAGTGTGTCGCGCCCCGTAAGACTACGGTGACCATCCGGCGATAAGATCTCCCTTTCCACGAGCAATGGTGTGCGGCGTTCGACATGACAACAATGACGGCTTCTCATCTGGTTTCACGTTGGTCCGGTGCCCTCTGGTCGGGAGCTCTCGGCATCTGTGCGATCGTCGCCGTCATCCGTCCGGCGGAGGCCGATCCCCGCGCCGTCGTCGAATTGTTTACCTCGCAGGGCTGCTCCTCCTGCCCGCCCGCCGACCAGATCATCGGCGATCTCTCCAAAGACCCGTCAATCATCGCGCTGAGCATGCCGATCGACTATTGGGACTATCTGGGCTGGAAGGACACGCTGGCGGATTCGCGCTTCTCTGCACGGCAGCGTGCTTATTCGCGCATGCGCGGCGACCGCGAGGTCTACACGCCGCAGGTCGTAGTCAACGGCTCCACCCATGTCATCGGCAGCGATCGTGCCGGCATCGAGAGCGCGATCGGCAAGACTGACAAGGGCACGGGTGTGATGAGCGTGCCGGTGACGATGTCGCTCGCGGGCAAGCAGATCAACGTGTCGGTGGCGGCGAGCAACGAGCCGGCCGTCTCGCATGGCGAGGTCTGGATCTGCTCGATCGCCAAGTCGGTCCCGATCGCGATCACTCGCGGCGAGAATCGCGGACAGCAGGTCACCTATCACAACGTGGTGCGCAACCTGCTCAAGGTTGGCGACTGGACCGGGCGTTCAGAAAGCTGGACGGTGCCGATCGAGAACCTCACACGCGACGGCGTCGACGGCGCGGTGGTCTATGTCCAGGACGGCAGCCGCGACAAGCCCGGCACGATGCTGGGCGCGGCCTACACGTCGCTGCACTGATTTCAATTCTCCAGCGTCGTACTCACTGCCACTCTCATGGTGAGGCGCGCGCCCTTGCGCGCGTCTACCGGACGATGCTTCGCATCGCCGTCAGCATGCAGGCCCCGCTCACGCAGCTCGGCCTCGATCCTTCGAGACGCCGCGCGAAGGACGCGCGGCTCTCGGGATGAGGGATGAGATTGTTGGCGCTGATGAGAGAAGAATTTCGTCGTGCCAGAAACATCCCGACACAAACAAAAAAGGACCAACTTGCGTTGGCCCTCCTTGTCGCGCGTACAGACCCGATCCTGTTCGACCCCGGGGGGCTGGGGGCTGAGGAATCCGGAACCGAAAGGACCGGGTCAACGCACGTGAGTCTTTTCGCAATGCAGGGCGGCAGTCGCTAGGCGGAAAAGCGGCGAGAGTATGATTCCTGCTAACGATCCCGTGACGGTTTGCCGCGAGGGAGTTCCACCATAGCGTGTGCTCCGATTCGTAACCGATTCGACCGGTTGAATCAGGAGCCCCTTGCGGCGCTGGCCGGTTGGCGCAATCATGCAGCTGTCATGATCCAGGTTCCGGGGACGGTCTTCGCGGATTCGGGTCATGCCGTGCGATGAGGAAGCGCTCCATGAGTCTGTCGGAGGATACCGATCCGAGCGAGCTGCGCGCGGCGGCGCGCCCCGCCGCGGCGACGACGCAACTGAGCCGGGTGACGTTCAACCGGCTCGAGCTGCACCGTATTCTCAATCTCTACGGCCGCATGGTCGCCGACGGCGAGTGGCGCGATTATGCCATCGACTTCCTGAGGGATCGCGCCGTGTTCTCGGTCTATCGCCGTGCCTCGGAAGTGCCGATCTACCGCATCGAGAAGGATCCGCGGCTGGCGCGCAAGCAGGGCATGTACAGCGTGATCTCGGCGACCGGCCTGATCCTGCGCCGCGGCCACGAGCTGGAGCGCGTGCTGCTGGTGATCGATCGGAAGCTCGCGGTGGTATAGCCGCACAAACGGTGCCGTAGGGTGGGCAAAGGCGCGCAGCGCCGTGCCCACGTTCTGTCTCTATCGCTGGGAGATGGTGGGCACGCTTACGCTTTGCCCATCCTACGAGGCCTACTTCCCCGGCACCGTCTTCGCGCCCTCGCCGAGGTCGCGCTGCATCATCACCGTATCGAGCCAGCGTCCGAATTTCAGCCCGACATTGGGATGCGTGCCGATCATCTTGAAGCCGCCCCTGGTGTGCACGCCGATCGAGCCGGCATTGGCGGAATCGCCGATCACCGCGATCATCTGGCGGAAGCCGCGCGCCTCGCATTCGGCGACCAGCCGTTCCAGCAGCTTTGATCCGACACCGCGGCGGTGGAAGGAGGGATCGAGATAGATCGAGTTCTCGACCGTGAAGCGGTAGGCCGGGCGCGGGCGGTAGGCGCCGGCATAGGCATAGCCGGCCACGCGGCCGTCGAGGATGGCGACAAAATAGGGATAGCCGCCGTCGACCAGCGCGCGATAGCGGCGAGTCATCTCCACGAGGTCAGGCGGCTCCAGCTCGAACGTCGCGGTGCCCTCGCGGACGGCCTGCTGGTAGATGGCGGTGATGGCGGGAAGGTCGGCCTCGGTTGCAGGCCTGATTTCAGGTTCGGACATGGGGCAAGATTAAAGCCTTCCCGCTTCTGCTGAAAGGGGCAACTGTGTTGCCACACCCGTCATTGCGAGCGCAGCGAAGCAATCCAGAAATGCATCCGCGGAGGGACTCTGGATTGCTCCGTCGCAAGGGCTCGCAATGACGAGGAGAGGCCAAGGCTCAAACAAAAACCCCGGCCTTTCGGCCGGGGTTCGTGTCCGTTCGTCCTGGTCTATCGCTTAGTCGCGCTGGCCGAGGAGCTGCAGCAGCAGCGTGAACAGGTTGATGAAGTTCAGGTACAGCGACAGTGCGCCGGTGATGGCCGCACGCTCTGCGATGTCCCCGCCGGCCGAGGCGTAGCCGTAGATGTAGTCGTTCTTCAGCCGCTGGGTATCCCAGGCGGTGAGGCCTGCGAACACCAGCACGCCGACCACCGACACGATGAACTGCAGCATCGAGCTCGCCAGGAACAGGTTCACCAGGCTCGCGATGATGATGCCGATCAGGCCCATGAACAGGAACGAGCCCATGCCGGTCAGGTCACGCTTGGTGGTGTAGCCATAGAGGCTCAGCGCACCGAATGTGGCCGCGGTGATGAAGAACACCCGCACGATCGAGGTGTGCGTGAACACCAGGAAGATCGACGACAGCGAGATACCCATCAGCGCCGCGAACACCCAGAACAGGATCTGGGCGGTCGAGGGAGCCAGACGGTTGATGCCCGCCGAGATCACGAACACCATGGCGAGCGGCGCCAGCATGAACAGCCATTTCAGCGGGCTGACGAACATCGCGTAGCCGAACGGCGTCAGGAACAGCTTGCCGACGCGGACCGCGTCCGCGGTCGGGACATCGGTCACGGCAGCCATGTAGACGCCGAGCGCGGCAAGGCCAGTGATGGCCAGGCCGATGCTCATGTAGTTGTAGATGCGCAGCATATAGGCGCGCAGGCCGGCATCGACCGTCGCGGCGTCAACACGCCCGGCGGCCCTGCCGAAAGGAGAAGCGTAGTTACGGTCTAGGTCCGACATGGTCGAATTCCCGTTGGTTGGTCCGGTCCGGCACGAGGGTCGCCATGCCGCCGGTTCGTCAAACTCTATCTCGGATACCGACGCCAACCGACTAAATTTTGGCTAACAATCGGGGCTCCGAACCCATTCGATATGTGGGAAACTAACACATTCGCTGCAACCTTCCACGCGCGGCTGAATGTCGCCCTTGGCGGCAATCCTGACGCGAACCTGACGAGCAGTCGTGGTTAATCGCAGAAATCGTGCGATTTCGCTCTCGTGCGGCCATCCGCTACATTTTGTCACAAATTCCGCAACACCGTGGCGGGCTTTTTGTTCAACGCCAGCAGCGTGCCCGCGAGCCCGAGCCCGACGGTGACGACGAGCGCGGCCGCGACCACGCCGGCCGCGCTGCCGGCCTGCCAGACGAAACTCAGCGTCATCAGCCGCGTCACGATCATCCAGGCCGCGATGCTGCCGGAAATCACGCCGAATACCGCGGTCGCGAGCCCGATCAGGAGGTATTCGAGCGCATAGGCGCCGAGCAGCCGCAGCCGCGTCGCGCCCAGCGTCTTCAGGATCACCGCATCGTAGACCCGGTGGCGATGGCCGGCGGCGAGCGCGCCGCCGAGCACCAGGATCGCCGAGATCAGGGTCACGGCGCTGGCACCGCGGATCGCCAGCGCCAGATTGGTCACGACAGAGCCGACCGTCTCCATCACCTCGCGCACGCGTACGCTCGTCACCATCGGATAAGCGTCGGCGACCTGCTTGATGATCTTGCCGTCGCCTGCCGCAGTTCCGCCCGTTTCCGTCAGCGTCGCGATGTGGGTGTGGGGGGCGCCCTTGAAGGCGTTCGGCGAGAACACCAGAACGAAGTTGATGCCCATCCCCTGCCAGTCGATGGTGCGCAGATTGCCGATCTTGGCCGGGATGTCGCGGCCAAGCACATTGACCACGACCTCGTCGCCGAGCTTGAGGCCGAGCCCGTCGGCGATCTTCTTTTCCATCGAGACCAGCGGCGGGCCGGAATAATCGGCGCTCCACCATTCGCCCTCGACCACCTTGGAGCCTTTCGGCAGCTCGCCGGTATAGGTCAGGCCGCGGTCGCTCTGCAGCACCCACTCCGAATCGGTGGTCGGCTTGAGCTCCTCGGCGCGCACGCCGCGCGCGGCGACGATGCGCCCGCGCAGCATCGGTACGTTTTCGACCGTTGCGCCCGGCGCGATCCGGCGCAGATAACCGTCGAACTGCTCGGCCTGCGTGCTCGGGATGTCGATGAAGAAGAAGGACGGCGCGCGGTCCGGCAGTGCTGCCAGGAACTGCCGGCGCAGATTGCCGTCGATCTGGGTGATGGTGACGAGCACGGCGAGCCCAAGCCCCAGCGACAGCACCACCGAGGGCGTCAGCGCGCCCGGGCGGTGGATGTTGGCGATCGCCAGCCGCAGCATCGGCAGCCGCGTCCGCGGCAACCGCCTCGCGATGGCCATCAGCAGGGCGGCGATGCCGCGCAGCAGGGCGAACACGACGACCGAGGAGGCCACGAACACCGCCGCGATGCGCTTGTCGAACGACAATCCGATCACGACCGCGATCAGCAGCGCGATCACGACGGCCATGAACACGAGATAGCCCGCGCGCGGCCGATGCCATTCCGAGCTGATGGTGTCGCGGAACAGCGCGGCCACCGGCACGTCGTGGACGCGCCCGAGCGGCCACAGGCCGAAGGCGAGCGCGGTCAGGAGGCCATAAACGAAGGACAGCGCGAGTTCGTCGGCATGCACGGCCGGCACCACCGGCAGCGGCAGCAGCTTGCCGAACAGGCCGACGATCGCGAACGGCATCGCGGCGCCGAGCGCAAGGCCGATGATCGAGCCGATGCCCGCGAGCAGGAGAACCTGCGCGAGATAGATGCCGAACACGTCGCGCCCGGTGGCGCCCACGGCCTTGAGGGCCGCGATCACTTCGAGCCGGCGGTCGATATGGCTCTTCACGGCATTGGCGACGCCGACACCGCCGATCAGCAGCGCGGCAAGGCCGACCAGCGTCAGGAACTGCGTGAAGCGGTTGATGTTGCGTTCGAGCTGCGGCGAGGCGTTGGAGCGGCTGCGGATCTCCCAGCCCGCCTGCGGCGCGGCGCTCCGCGCGTCCGCGATGAAGGCTTCGGTGGCGCGCTCGTTGTTCGCCGTATCAGGCAACTTCACCCGGTAGACCCAGCGCACCAGGCTGCCGGGCTGGATCAGGCCGGTGGCGCGCAGGCCCGCCTCGCTGATCAGGAAGCGCGGTCCGAAGCCGATGCCGCCGGCGAGCTTGTCGGGCTCGGCTTCGACGGTCGAGCGGATCTGGAAGCTCGCGGAGCCAATGGTGACGCGGTCGCCGGTCTTGAGCGAGAGCCGCGCCAGCAGTGTCGGATCGGCGGCGGCGCCGAACGCGCCGTCGCGCTCTGCGAGCAGGTCGGACATCGCCAGCTGTGGCGCCAGCGTCAGCTGGCCCAGCATCGGATAGGTGTCGTCGATCGCCTTCATCTCGACCAGTGCGAGCTGGCCATCGGCCGCGCGCGCCATGCCGCGCAAGGTCGCGGCGGTCGAGACCGTGCCGCGCGAGCGCAAGAAGGCGACCTCTTCAGGTTTCGCCTCGCGCTGGAACAGCACGAAGGAGACGTCGCCGCCGAGCAGCGTGCGGCCCTCGCGGGCCAAGCCGTCGGAGAGGCTCGCCGACACCGAGCCGACGCCGGCGATCGCCATCACGCCGAGCGCGATGCAGGCGATGAAGACATAGAAACCGCGCAGGCCGCCGCGCAATTCGCGCAGCGCGTAACGCAGCGACAGTGCGACGCCGTTTGGCTTCGCGAACGGTTCGGCCGAGGCGCTCATGCCGGCGCAGACTGCGTG
Source organism: Bradyrhizobium ottawaense (assembly GCF_002278135.3). Taxonomy (NCBI): domain Bacteria; kingdom Pseudomonadati; phylum Pseudomonadota; class Alphaproteobacteria; order Hyphomicrobiales; family Nitrobacteraceae; genus Bradyrhizobium; species Bradyrhizobium ottawaense. The sequence continues at coordinate 423,676 of NZ_CP029425.2, forward strand.
TCGATGCGGCCCGAACGCAGGCGGATCACGCGGTCGCAGCGATGCGCGAGCGAGGAATCGTGCGTGACCAGCACCAGGGTCATGCCGCGCTCGGCATGCTTGCTGAACAGGAGGTCCACGATCTGTTTTCCCGTGGCCTCATCCAGATTGCCGGTCGGCTCGTCCGCGACCAGGATGGCGGGATCCGGTGCCAGCGCGCGGGCGAGCGCGACGCGCTGCTGCTCGCCGCCGGAGAGCTGGGTCGGATAGTGATGCAGGCGGTCGCCGAGCCCGACCGATTGCAGCTCCTGCGCCGCGCGCGTTGCGGCATCGGGATTGCCGGCGAGCTCCAGCGGCACAGCGACGTTCTCCAGCGCCGTCATGGTCGGGATCAGATGAAAGGACTGGAAGACGATGCCGACCTGGCGGCCGCGGAAGCGGGCCAGCGCGTCCTCGTCGAGGGCATTGAAAGGCGTGCCCGATACCACCACCTCTCCACTATCAGGACGCTCCAGCCCCGCCATCACCATCAGCAGCGTGGATTTGCCCGAGCCTGACGGGCCGATCAGGCCGATCGTCTCGCCCGAGGCGACCCGCAAGCTGATATCCTTGAGGATGTGAACGCGTGCCGCGCCCGTACCCAATGAGAGATTGACGTTGGAGATGGCGATGGTGTCCGCCGAGGCGGCGGCGAGCGAAGAGGAATCTATGCGAGTGTCCATGGTCCGGTCATATGGCAACTCCGATGGCGCGGTCGAGAGGCGTTACGGATTGTTCATGCACATAGCCGTGTTGATGCTCGGTTTGATGACGATCGCGACAACGCCGTCGTTGCAGGCTCAGCCGGCGGCCAAACCGATCAAGCTCGTGGTCCTCGGCGATTCCTTGAGTGCGGGCCTTGGCCTCCCGGCCCAGGATTCATTCCCGGCCAAGCTCAAAAAATCCTTGCAGGACAAAGGTATAGCCGTCGACATGACCAACGCCGGCGTGTCCGGCGACACCTCCTCGGGCGGCCGCGACCGGCTCGACTGGTCGGTCCCCGAGGGAACCGACGGCGTCATCGTCGAGCTCGGCGCCAACGACGCCCTGCGCGGCGTCGATCCCGATTTGACGCGGGCCGCACTGACCGACATCGTCCAGCGGCTGAAGGCGCGCAAGATCGCGGTGATGCTGTGCGGCATGCTGGCGCCGCCGAATTACGGCGCCGATTATGCCGCGCGCTTCAATTCGATTTATCCGGATCTGGCGAAGAAATTCGACGTGCTGCTCTATCCGTTCTTTCTCGAGGGCGTTGCGGCCGACGCCAAGCTCAACCAGGCCGACGGCATCCATCCGACTGCGGCCGGCGTCGACATCATCGTCGGCAACATCATGCCCACCGCGGAGGCATTCCTTGGCACGATCACTGAGCAACGCCGTTGAAAAGCGGGCAGCGCCAACCCTCATACCCAGGGTTTTACCGGGGTGAGGCGCGCGATGCTTCGCAGAGTCACACAACTGCGATAGGAATCAGGGTACCGGTGATTCGTCACCGGCTCTAAAATTTGGATATGGTCTGTCCCACGGATCATGCCCAAGCATCGGGAGTGCGAAACGATGCCGCGTTTGTTCACTGGTCTGGAAATCCCGGCCGAAGTCAGCCAGACGCTTTCCAATTTGCGGGGTGGCCTTCCCGGCGCCCGCTGGATCGACCCCGAAAATTATCACGTCACCCTGCGCTTCATCGGCGATATCGACGGCCTGTCCGCCAACGAGATCGCATCGATGCTGTTTCGCGTCGACCGCAAGCCGTTCGAGGTGAAAGTGCAGGGGCTCATGAGCTTCGGCGGCCGCAAACCGAGAGCAGTCGTTGCGACGATCGCGCCGAGCAAGCCGCTGATGGAATTGCAGGCCGAGCTCGAACGGATGATGCAGCGGATCGGTCTCAACCCCGAGGGACGCAAATACATCCCGCATGTCACGCTCGCCCGGCTGCACGATGCCAGCGATCGCGACGTCGCCGACTATCTCTCGCTGCGCGGCTACTTCCCGAGCAAGGCGTTCATGGCCGAGCGTTTTGTTCTGTTCTCCTCGCGCGCATCGACCGGCGGCGGCCCGTACGTGGTCGAGGATGCCTACGAGTTGTGTGAGTAGGCGGAAAATCGAACGGTGCGGGTCGATCAATTTTGGCGATACGGCTCGCTGGGCCTCAGTATTGCTCTGTACCTCTGGTGCCTTTCCCTCGATGCTTTTTGCGCGCCTGCATGCCAGCGCGGATACGACATCTTGATCGCCGGGCCGTTCGGCCTGTTAGCGTCCGTCACGAATTGGACCTGGCTCGCCAACCCCGTCCTTTTTTCGGCATGGTTTGGTCTCGCAGTCGCGGACAGGATCTCTGACGCGAGATTCTTCGGTGCAGGCCTGGCTGCACTCGTCATCGCGGCATCGTTCCTGCTTCAACGGGAAGTCATGATGAACGAAGCTGGCAACCTCAATCCCATCCGGGCCTATGGGGCCGGGTATTGGGTTTGGTTGTCGAGCATGGCCGTCTGCTGCGTCGGAGGCTGGCGACGGCCGAGCTTTCGGCGCGCAACAAAAATACGGGATGAAGCCCCTGCGGGTCTCTTCCGGCCGCTCTTGCCGAGGACGTCTACGAACTGTGTGAGTGGGGCCCGCACCTCGGCGCGTTATCGCAGCGGCGTCACGCTCGACCGGTTGATGTCGGTCTTCGCAAAGTCCTCGCCTTTGAACAGCAGTGGTTCGCCACGGGTCATGGCCAGCGCATAAGAAAAGCAGTCACCGTAATTGAGCGACGCGGCGTGACGCCCTTTTCCGAAACGCCGCCAGGCGCGCCGGGCCGCGTCGGCTTGCACGGCATCGACCGCGACGATCTCAGCGCCGATCTTGACGAGCCAGAGATCGAACTCGCGCCCGCCCGCATCGCCCAGCCGCGTCTCGATCACCATCGTCGCTTCAAGCACCGTCGCCGCGGAAATCAGGCGGATCGGATCGTCCACGATCAGTCGCTCCATATCCGCGGCATCGTCTTCGTCGAGCGCGATTGCCACGATCGCGGATGTGTCGATCACCATCAGCGGGGCAATCCATAATCGTCGTATCCGAGGATTTCTTCAGGCTTGCGGTCGTCCAGGACGCGCATCTCGCTCCAGCGCCGTCTGATCTCGGCAAGGTCTTCAAGCAGCGCGTCCTTGTGTGTTTGAGCGTTGAGCCGGCGCAATCGCTCCTCGATCGCGCGCTTGGTCGCAGTCGTGATGTTCTCCCCCGTCAATTGTGCCAGACTCCGGGCCAGTTGCTCGGTTTCGGGGTCCTTGATGCTCAGCGCCATGCTCGGCTCCTTGGTTCCTAGATAGGTATATTCTACCTCAAGGCGCCGCAAGCTGGATTCTGACGGCCCGCTCGGCTGTCGTCCCACCGGGGCATCCGGCCGGTTTCCGCGAAAGAGGTCGCGCATAAGCCGTTGCGCCAATACGCGGTTGCAATTTCCGTCGGTCTCTGGCGGTAAAGGGCCATGCTCTCGACCCCCAGTTCCCCCTTCAGCGAAGCCTATCAGGCCCAGATCGCGTCCGGCGCGATCGAGCCCGATGCTGCGCAAGCCGAAGTCGCCGAAGCCTATGCCGCACTGGACCAGCGGCTCGCGGACTACAAACCGCAGCGCAAGCAGGGCCTGCTTGCCCGCCTGTTCAGCAGTGACAAGGATGAGGCGCCGCGCGGGCTCTACATCCATGGCGAGGTTGGCCGCGGCAAGACCATGCTGATGGATCTGTTCTTCCAGCATGCCTCGGTCGAGCACAAGCGGCGGGCGCATTTCCACGAATTCATGGCGGACGTGCATGAGCGCATCTACGACTATCGCCAGAGCATCGCGCGCGGCGAGATCGCCGACGGCGACGTCATCGCGCTGACCGCGAACGCGATCTTCGAGGAGAGCTGGCTGCTCTGCTTCGACGAATTCCACGTCACCGACATCGCGGATGCGATGATCCTCGGACGCCTGTTCGCGAAGTTGTTCGAGCTCGGCACCGTCGTGGTCGCGACCTCCAACGTCGCACCTGACGATCTCTACAAGGGCGGTCTGAACCGCTCGCTGTTCCTGCCCTTCATCAAGCAGATCACCGACCACATGGACGTCGCGCGGCTCGATGCGCGCACCGATTTCCGGTTGGAAAAACTTCAGGGCGTGCCGATGTGGCTGACGCCAGCGGACGCTGATGCGGACGCGGCGCTCGACCGCGCCTGGTCGCGGATGTCGGGCGGCGCCAAATGCCGCTCGCGCGACATTTCGATCAAGGGCCGCATCCTGCACGTGCCATGCTCGGCCCACGGCGTGGCGCGGTTCTCGTTTGCCGATCTCTGCGAGAAGCCGCTGGGGGCATCGGACTACCTCAGGCTGGCGCACGACTATCACACCATCCTGGTCGACCATATTCCAGTGATGGACCAGTCCCAGCGCAACGCCGCCAAGCGCTTCATCACGCTGATCGACGCGCTCTATGACAATGCCGTGAAGCTGATGGCCTCGGCCGACGCCAACCCGATCTCGCTCTACCTGGCCCACGAGGGCGTTGAGGCCATGGAGTTCAAGCGGACGGCGTCGCGCCTGATCGAGATGAGCTCGGAATCCTATCTGGCGCTGGCTCACGGCCGCAAGGATTCCACCGCAAGCGGCTCCACCAAGGGGCTGGTGGAGACTTAAGTCCTATTCCTGTCGAAGGTACCGCTGTCATTCCGGGGCGCGACGAAGGTCGCGAGCCCGGAATCCATCGCGCCACAAAGCTCTGCCGCCCGATGGAGTCCGGGCCTGCGCCTGTCGGCGCATCCCGGAATGACGGACCGGTTATGGCTGCTATCGCGCCAAGCCCGACAATTGGGCATCCGGCGACTTGAACGGGGGAGGCGAAAGGGATAACCACCCTCTCAGTTTTCCCCACCTTACGTGTCTAAAGGACAGGCTCACATGGCGCGCGACAAGATTGCTTTGATTGGCTCCGGTCAGATCGGCGGAACGCTGGCTCATCTCATCGGCCTGAAAGAGCTGGGCGACGTGGTGATGTTCGACATCGCCGAAGGCGTGCCGCAAGGCAAGGCGCTCGACATCGCGCAGTCCTCGCCCGTCGACGGCTTCGATGCCCACTACACCGGCGCGAACTCCTATGAAGCGCTCGACAACGCCAAGGTCTGCATCGTCACCGCCGGCGTGCCGCGCAAGCCCGGCATGAGCCGCGACGATCTTCTCTCCATCAACCTCAAGGTCATGGAGCAGGTCGGCGCCGGCATCAAGAAGTACGCCCCCGACGCCTTCGTCATCTGCATCACCAATCCGCTCGACGCGATGGTCTGGGCGCTGCAGAAGGCTAGCGGCCTGCCGCACAAGAAGGTCGTCGGCATGGCCGGCGTGCTGGATTCGGCGCGCTTCCGCTACTTCCTGGCCGACGAGTTCAACGTCTCGGTCGAGGACGTCACCGCGTTCGTGCTCGGCGGCCATGGCGACACCATGGTGCCGCTGGTGAAGTATTCCACCGTCGCCGGCATTCCGCTGCCGGACCTCGTCAAGATGGGCTGGACCTCGCAGGCGCGCCTCGACGAGATCGTCGACCGCACCCGCAACGGCGGCGCCGAGATCGTCAATCTGCTCAAGACCGGCTCGGCCTTCTACGCGCCGGCCGCCTCGGCGATCGCGATGGCCGAGAGCTATCTGCGGGACAAGAAGCGCGTGCTGCCCTCGGCGGCGTACCTGAACGGCGAATACGGCGTGAAGGACATGTACGTCGGCGTGCCCGTCGTGATCGGCTCCAAGGGCGTCGAGCGCGTCGTCGAGATCGAGCTCGCCGGCAAGGACCGCGAGGCCTTCGACAAGTCGGTCGGCGCGGTGCAGGGTCTGGTCGACGCCTGCAAGAAGATCGCCCCCGATCTTCTCGGCCGCTAAGGGTCAAGCACTTCCCGCCGAAGCCCGAAAACCGGTCTTCGGCGGTTTCATTTCCGGGGCCCGGTTGTCGGGACAGGCCCCGGGTCGGCAGTCCAAAGATCGATGTCAAAGAATCCCGGTTGCAGTTCCTGTGGTATATGGTATGCCAGCCACAAGACTGAGGTGGGCCCTAGAGGTCACCGCCCGCGGGTTCAGGGAGCGACCATATGAATATCCATGAATATCAGGCCAAAGCGCTGCTGGGTGAGTTCGGCGTGCCGATCTCCAAGGGCGTGCCGGTCCTTAAAGCCGCCGACGCCGAAGCTGCCGCGAAGGCGCTGCCGGGTCCGGTCTATGTGGTGAAGAGCCAGATCCACGCCGGCGGCCGCGGCAAGGGCAAGTTCAAGGAAGCCTCCGCCGGCGACAAGGGCGGCGTCCGCATCGCCAAGTCGGCCGCAGAGGTCACCGAGTTCGCCAAGCAGATGCTCGGCGCCACGCTGGTGACGATCCAGACCGGCCCCGCCGGCAAGCAGGTCAACCGCCTCTACATCGAGGACGGCTCCGACATCGACAAGGAATTCTACCTCTCGATCCTGGTCGACCGCGAGACCTCGCGCGTCTCCTTCGTCGTCTCGACCGAAGGCGGCGTCAACATCGAGGACGTCGCGCACAACAGCCCCGAGAAGATCGTGACCTTCTCGGTCGATCCCGCCACCGGCATCATGGGCCATCACGGCCGCACAGTTGCGAACGCGCTGAAGCTCTCCGGTGATCTCGCCAAGCAGGCCGAGAAGCTCACCGCGCAGCTCTACGCGGCCTTCGTCGCCAAGGACATGTCGATGCTGGAGATCAACCCGCTGGTGGTGACCAAGCAGGGCCAGCTCCGCGTGCTCGACGCCAAGGTGTCGTTCGACGACAACGCGCTGTTCCGTCACCCCGAAGTGCTCGCGCTGCGCGACGAGACCGAGGAAGACGCCAAGGAAATCGAGGCGTCCAAGTACGACCTCAACTACGTCACCCTCGACGGCAACATCGGCTGCATGGTGAACGGCGCCGGTCTCGCCATGGCGACGATGGACATCATCAAGCTCTACGGCATGGCGCCGGCCAACTTCCTCGATGTCGGCGGCAGCGCCAGCAAGGAGAAGGTCGCGGCCGCGTTCAAGATCATCACCGCCGATCCCAACGTGAAGGGCATCCTGGTCAACATCTTCGGCGGCATCATGAAGTGCGACGTGATCGCCGAGGGCGTTACGGCTGCGGTTCGTGAAGTCGGCCTCAGCGTGCCGCTGGTGGTCCGCCTTGAAGGCACCAATGTCGAGCTCGGCAAGAAGATCATCCGGGAATCCGGCCTGAACGTGGTGCCGGCCGACAATCTCGACGACGCCGCGCAGAAGATCGTGAAGGCCGTCAAGGGAGGCTAAGGCCATGGCCCAGGACCATCTCGCCGCATCATCTCCGCTTCCCGAGCACGCGCGCCTCGCCGCGTTCGCCGGCGAATGGGATGGCGAAGAGGTGGTCTTCCCGTCGCGCTGGACGGCGGGCGGGCCGGCAACTTCGCACGTCGTCGCGCGCATGGACCTGAATGGATTTTATCTGATCCAGGACAGTGTCCAGAAGCGCGACGGCCAGCAGATCTTCGCCACCCACGGCATTTTCACCTACGACCGCGACGACCGGACCTACAAATTGTTCTGGTACGACTCGCTCGGCTATACGCCGCCTTCGCCCGCTTCCGGCGGGTGGGTCGGCAAGACCCTGACGCTGGTGCGCGGCTCGCTCCGCGGCAATGCGCGTCACGTCTACGAAATCATCAATGAGGATTCCTACTCGTTGAAGATCCAGTTCTCGCCGGACGCGGAAGGCTGGGCCGACGTGCTCACCGGCGTCTACCGCCGCATCCACTGACCCTCTCACTCTGTTAGTTTCGCGAAAGCAGACCTCATGTCCATCCTGATCGACAAGAACACCAAGGTCATCTGCCAGGGCTTCACCGGCAAGAACGGCACCTTCCACTCGGAAGCCGCGATTGCCTATGGCACCAAGATGGTCGGCGGCACCTCGCCGGGCAAAGGCGGCGCGACGCATCTGGGCCTGCCGGTGTTCGACACCGTGCGCGATGCGCGTGAGAAGACCGGCGCCGATGCATCGGTGATCTACGTGCCGCCGCCGGGTGCGGCCGACGCGATCTGCGAAGCCATCGACGCCGAGATCCCGCTGATCGTCTGCATCACCGAGGGCATTCCTGTCATCGACATGGTGCGCGTGAAGCGCTCGCTCGCGGCTTCCAAGTCGCGCCTGATCGGGCCGAACTGCCCGGGCGTCATGACCGCCGGCGAGTGCAAGATCGGCATCATGCCCGCCAACATCTTCAAGACCGGCTCGGTCGGCATCGTCTCCCGCTCGGGCACGCTGACCTATGAAGCCGTGTTCCAGACCTCCCAGGAGGGTCTCGGCCAGACCACTGCGGTCGGCATCGGCGGCGACCCGGTCAAGGGAACCGAGTTCATCGACGTCCTGGAAATGCTGCTCGCCGACCCCAAGACCGAGTCGATCATCATGATCGGCGAGATCGGCGGTTCCGCCGAGGAGGACGCCGCCCAGTTCCTCAAGGACGAGGCCAAGCGCGGCCGCAAGAAGCCGATGGTCGGCTTCATCGCCGGTGTCACCGCCCCTCCCGGCCGCCGCATGGGCCATGCCGGTGCGATCATCTCGGGCGGCAAGGGCGACGCCGGTTCCAAGACCGAAGCGATGAAATCGGCTGGGATTACAGTGTCTCCGTCGCCCGCCCGCCTCGGCCATACGCTTGCCGAAAAGTTGAAAGGCTAATTCACTTCTTCGTACTTTTCCGGGCGAAGTTTCGCAGCAAATAGGGTAAAGGGTGCCTGTCGCGCCGAGCCTCTGCCGGGGAGCTCGGTGCCAGCGCCGTTTGTTATGCGCGAACCGAAATCGCCAGGAACTCAAGTATGTCTCGCCAGGACGCGAACGCAGCCTTTGCCTTGTCCTCCTTTTTGCAGGGCACCAACGCCACCTACATCGACGAAATCTACGCCCGCTACGAGAAGGACCCGTCCTCGGTCGACGCCGAGTGGCAGGAGTTCTTCAAGAGCCTGAACGACCAGCCCGCCGACGTCCGGAAGAACGCCGCTGGCCCGTCCTGGGAGCGCGCCAACTGGCCGCTGACCCCGCAGGACGATCTCACCTCCGCCCTCGACGGCAACTGGGCCGAAGTCGAGAAGGCGGTCGGTGCCAAGATCGCCGCCAAGGCGCAGGCGAAGGGAGGCGACAAGGGCGCCGGCCTCTCCTCCGCCGACCTGCTCCAGGCGACGCGCGATTCCGTCCGCGCCCTGATGCTGATCCGCTCCTACCGCATGCGCGGTCACTTCCACGCCAAGCTCGATCCGCTCGGCATCGAAGCCCCGCGCAACCGCGAAGAGCTCGATCCGCGCACCTACGGCTTCAGCGAAGCCGATTTCGACCGCAAGATCTTCCTCGATCACGTGCTCGGTCTCGAATACGGCAGCTTGCGCGAGATCACCGCGATCTGCGAGCGCACCTATTGCCAGACGCTCGGCGTCGAATTCATGCACATCAGCAACGCCGCGCAGAAGGCCTGGATCCAGGAGCGCATCGAGGGTCCGGACAAGGAGATCTCGTTCACCCGCGAAGGCCGCAGAGCCATCCTGACCAAGCTGGTCGAAGCCGAAGGTTTTGAAAAGTTCTGCGACACCAAGTTCACCGGCACCAAGCGCTTCGGTCTCGACGGCGCTGAATCGCTGATCCCGGCGCTCGAGCAGATCATCAAGCGCGGTGGCAATCTCGGCGTGAAGGAGATCGTGCTGGGCATGCCGCATCGCGGCCGCCTCAACGTGCTGACGCAGGTGATGGGCAAGGCGCACCGCGCCCTGTTCCACGAGTTCAAGGGCGGCTCGGCCAACCCCGACGCGGTCGAAGGCTCGGGCGACGTCAAATATCACCTCGGCGCATCCTCGGACCGCGAGTTCGACGGCAACCGCATCCATCTGTCGCTGACCGCCAATCCCTCGCATCTCGAGATCGTCGATCCCGTCGTGCTCGGCAAGGTGCGTGCGAAGCAGGACCAGCACGGCGATCCGCCGGACATGCGCATCTCCGTCATGCCGCTGCTGATGCACGGCGACGCCGCGTTCGCCGGCCAGGGCGTGGTCGCCGAGTGCTTCGGTCTGTCCGACCTGAAGGGCTACCGCACCGGCGGCTCCGTGCACTTCATCGTCAACAACCAGATCGGCTTCACCACCTATCCGCGTTACTCGCGCTCCTCGCCCTATCCGTCGGATGTGGCGAAGATGATCGACGCGCCGATCTTCCACGTGAACGGCGACGATCCGGAAGCCGTCGTGTTCGCGGCCAAGGTCGCGACCGAGTTCCGGCAGAAATTCCACAAGCCCGTCGTCATCGACATGTTCTGCTACCGCAGGCATGGCCACAACGAGGGCGACGAGCCGGCCTTCACCCAGCCGGTGATGTACAAGCGCATCGCCGCGCATCCCTCGACGCTCGAGCTCTACGCTCGCCGCCTGATCGGCGAAGGCGTGATGACCCAGGGCGAGGTCGACAAGGCCAAGGCCGACTGGCGCGCCCGGCTTGATGCCGAGTTCGAGGCCGGCACCTCCTACAAGCCGAACAAGGCCGACTGGCTCGACGGCAAGTGGGCGGGCTTCAAGATCGCCGACCAGGAAGAGGACGCCCGCCGCGGCGTCACCGGCGTCGATTTGCCTGTTCTGAAGGACATCGGCCGCAAGATCACCAAGGTGCCGGATGGTTTCCGCGTCCACCGCACCATCCAGCGCTTCCTGGAAAACCGCGCCAAGGCGATCGACGGCAACGCGGGCATCGACTGGGCGACCGGCGAGGCGCTGGCGTTCTGCACGCTGCTGCAGGAAAACCACCACGTCCGCCTGTCCGGACAGGATTCGGAGCGCGGCACCTTCTCGCAGCGCCACTCGGTCCTGATCGACCAGGAGGACGAGAGCCGCTACACGCCGTTCAACCATCTCGGCAACGAGCAGGGCCATTACGAGGTCATCAACTCGCTGCTGTCGGAAGAAGCCGTGCTCGGCTTCGAATACGGCTACTCGCTCGCCGAGCCGAACACGCTGACGCTCTGGGAAGCCCAGTTCGGCGACTTCGCCAACGGCGCGCAGGTCGTGTTCGACCAGTTCATCTCCTCGGGCGAGCGCAAATGGCTGCGCATGTCCGGCCTCGTCTGCCTCCTGCCGCACGGCTATGAGGGGCAGGGACCGGAGCACTCCTCGGCGCGACTCGAGCGTTACCTGCAGATGTGCGCCGAAGACAACATGCAGGTGGTCTACCCGACCACGCCGGCGAACTACTTCCACGTGCTGCGGCGCCAGCTTCATCGCGAAATCCGCAAGCCGCTGATCGTGATGACACCCAAGTCGCTGCTGCGTCACAAGCGGGCAGTGTCGCGCATCGAGGAACTTGCGAAGGACACGACCTTCCACCGCATCCTCTATGATGACGCCCAGATGCTGCCGAACGAAGCCGTCAAGCTCGTTCCGGACGAGAAGGTCCGCCGCATCGTTCTGTGCTCCGGCAAGGTCTATTACGACCTCTACGAGGAGCGCGAGAAGCGCGGCATCGATGACATCTATCTGATGCGCGTCGAGCAGCTCTATCCGGTGCCGCTGAAGGCGCTGGTGGCCGAGCTGTCGCGCTTCAAGAAGGCCGAAGTGGTGTGGTGCCAGGAAGAGCCCCGCAACATGGGTGCCTGGCACTTCATCGAGCCCTATCTGGAATGGGTGCTGAACCAGGTGAACGGCGTGAGCCGGCGTCCGCGTTATGTCGGCCGCGCCGCTTCCGCCGCGACCGCCACTGGTCTGATGTCCAAGCATCAGGCGCAGTTGAAGGCGTTCCTGGACGAAGCACTGAGCTGAACTTTCTTAACTGCGTCATGCCCCGCTCGGAAGAGCGGGGCATCCAGTAGGTCGCGACTGCGAACGTCCCGGCTCGCTGGATGGCTTGCTTTTCGCGGGCCATTGACGACCGACTTATGACCGCACCGGCGATCCCTTAAGGAAAAGACCATGACTGAAATTCGTGTGCCGACGCTCGGCGAATCCGTCACCGAGGCCACCATCGGCCGCTGGTTCAAGAAGGCCGGCGACCCCGTCGCCGTCGACGAGCCCTTGGTGGAGCTCGAGACCGACAAGGTCACCATCGAGGTCCCGGCGCCCTCCGCCGGCACGCTGAGCGAGATCATCGCCGCCGATGGCGCCACCGTCGCGGTCGGCGCGCTGCTCGGCCAGATCACGGAAGGCGCCGCAGGCGCTGCCAAGGCCGCCGCGCCCGCCAAGCCCGCCGCTGCCGCTCCTGCCGCCGCTGCTGCTTCCGCCCCGGCCCCGGCCGCGAAGGCGCCGCCGGCCGACGCACCGCTCGCCCCGTCCGTGCGCAAGCTCTCGGCTGAGACCGGCGTCGATGCCTCCACCGTTCCGGGCTCCGGCAAGGACGGCCGCGTCACCAAGGGCGACATGCTCGCCGCGATCGAGCGTGCGGCCTCCGCGCCGACCCCGGTCAACCAGCCCGCCGCCGCCGTGCAGATGCGCAGCCCGTCACCGGCCGACGATGCCGCCCGCGAAGAGCGCGTCAAGATGACCCGGCTGCGCCAGACCATCGCGCGCCGCCTCAAGGACGTGCAGAACACCGCGGCCATGCTGACGACCTTCAACGAGGTCGACATGACCAACGTGATGGCGCTGCGCGCCCACTACAAGGATGCGTTCGAGAAGAAGCACGGCTCCAAGCTCGGCTTCATGGGCTTCTTCACCAAGGCCGTCGTGCAGGCGCTGAAGGACATCCCGGCCGTCAACGCCGAGATCGACGGCACCGATTTGATCTACAAGAACTACTACCACATCGGCGTCGCCGTCGGCACCGACAAGGGCCTCGTCGTGCCCGTGGTGCGCGACTGCGACCACAAGTCGATCGCTGACATCGAGAAGGGCATCGCCGATTTCGGCCGCCGCGCCCGTGACGGTCAGCTCAAGATCGACGAGATGCAGGGCGGCACCTTCACCATCACCAATGGCGGCATCTACGGCTCGCTGATGTCGACCCCGATCCTGAACGCGCCGCAGTCCGGCATCCTCGGCATGCACAAGATCCAGGAGCGGCCGATGGTCGTCGGCGGCAAGATCGAGGTCCGCCCGATGATGTATCTGGCACTGTCCTATGATCACCGCGTGATCGACGGCAAGGAAGCCGTCACCTTCCTGGTTCGCGTCAAGGAGAGCCTGGAAGATCCGGCGCGCCTGGTGCTCGATCTCTGATCCCTGATGCTCTGCGAGCGCCGTCGCCATTCGCGACGGCGCGTGTCGAACCATGGAGGCGCGCGTGACGGATAAAGTCGTTGTCATCACCGGCGGCAGCCGCGGCATCGGGCGGGCGACCGCGATTGCGGCGGCCGCGCGCGGCTTTCGTGTCGTGGTCGGTTACGCCAGCAACAAGAAGGCCGCCGACGAGGTGGTCGCGCTGATCGAGGCCAGCAATGGCAAGGCGATCGCGGTGAAATGCGATGTGGCCGAGGAAAGCGACATCCTCGAGCTGTTCAAGGCGGCCGACAAGTTCGGCACGTTAGGGGCGCTCGTCAACAATGGCGGCATCGTCGGCCAGAGCGGCGTGCGGGTCGACGAGATGTCGGCCGAGCGCATCCAGCGCGTCATGGCGGTCAACGTCACCGGGTCGATCCTCTGCGCGCGCGAAGCGGTGAAGCGGATGTCGACCAAGCACGGCGGCAACGGCGGCGTCATCGTCAATCTGTCGTCGGTCGCCGCCAAGCTCGGCTCGCCCAACACCTATGTCGATTACGCCGCGTCCAAGGGCGCGGTGGATTCCTTCACCATCGGTCTTGGCCATGAAGTCGCAGCCGAAGGCATCCGCGTCGCCGCGATCCGCCCCGGCCTGATCGACACCGAAATCCACGCCGCCGGCGGCGAGCCCGATCGCGCCCATCGTCTGGCCCATCTGGTGCCGATGAAGCGCGTCGGCACATCGGATGAAATCGCCAATGCCATCGTCTGGCTGATGTCGGACGAGGCCTCCTATGTCACCTCAGCCATTCTCGATGTGTCCGGCGGACGCTGACGCACCGGCGGACGCTGACACATCCTCATCACGCCTAACCTTACGGGACTTTCTCTCATGGCTACCTACGATCTCGTCGTCATCGGCACCGGACCGGGCGGTTATGTCTGCGCGGTGCGCGCAGCCCAGCTCGGCATGAAAGTCGCCGTGGTCGAAAAGAACGCAACCCTCGGCGGCACCTGCCTCAATGTCGGCTGCATGCCGTCGAAGGCGCTGCTGCACGCGTCCGAGATGTTCGAGGAAGCCGGGCACTCCTTCGCCAAGATGGGCGTGTCGGTCTCCTCGCCGAAGCTCGATCTTCCCGCGATGATGAACTTCAAGCAGCAGGGCATCGACGGCAACGTCAAGGGCGTCGAGTTCCTGATGAAGAAGAACAAGATCGACGTGCTCAAGGGCACCGGCAAGATCTTGGGGACCGGCAAGGTCGCGGTCTCCGCCGACGGCAAGTCGCAGACGATCGAAACGAAGAGCATCGTGATCGCGACCGGTTCGGACATCGCGCGCCTCAAGGGCATCGAGATCGACGAGAAGCGCATCGTGTCCTCGACCGGCGCGCTGTCGCTCGACAAGGTGCCCGGCAAGCTCTTGATCGTCGGCGCCGGCGTGATCGGCCTCGAGCTCGGCTCGGTCTGGCACCGTCTCGGCGCCGAAGTCGTCGTCGTCGAATTCCTGGATCGCATCCTGCCCGGCATGGACGGCGAGATCGCCAAGCAATTCCAGCGCATCCTGGAAAAGCAGGGCTTTGCGTTCAAGCTCGGCGCCAAGGTCACCGCGGTCGACAGCTCAGGCAAGACGCTGAAGGCGACCATCGAGCCCGCCGCCGGCGGCGCCGCCGAGACGCTGGAAGCCGACGTCGTTCTGGTCTGTATCGGCCGCGTGCCCTACACCGACGCGCTCGGCCTGAAGGAGGCCGGCGTCGCGCTGGACAATCGTGGCCGCGTGCAGATCGATCCGCACTTCGCCACCAGCCTGAAGGGCGTCTATGCCATCGGCGACGTCGTCGCAGGCCCGATGCTCGCGCACAAGGCCGAGGATGAAGGCGTGGCGGTGGCCGAGATCATCGCCGGCCAGGCCGGCCACGTGAATTACGATGTGATCCCAGGCGTCGTGTATACCACGCCGGAAGTGTCCTCCGTCGGCAAGACCGAGGAGGAACTGAAGCAGGCGGGCGTGGCTTATACCGTCGGGAAATTTCCCTTTACCGCCAACGGCCGCTCCAAGGTCAACCAGACCACTGACGGCTTTGTGAAGATTCTCGCAGATGCGAAGACCGATCGCGTGCTCGGCGTGCACATTATCGGCCGCGAAGCCGGCGAAATGATCCATGAGGCCTGTGTTCTCATGGAGTTTGGCGGCAGTGCGGAGGATCTCGCGCGCACCTGCCACGCGCATCCAACCCGCTCGGAGGCCATCAAGGAAGCCGCGCTTGCAGTCGGCAAGCGGGCCATCCATATGTAGCCAAGCGCCCAGCGCCGAATCGGGCGGGAAACACATGCTGCGCCGCCTTCTTCAACCGGTCTGGGTCCTGCTTGCGATCGTCTTCCTGATCGAAGCCTGGCTGTGGGACCATCTCGAGCCGATCGTTGCGCGGGTTGTCGCAGCCGTCCCGCTCGCACGTTTCAAGCAATGGCTGACGGAGCGCGTCGATGCGCTGTCGCCGGCCATGACGCTGATCGTGTTCGCGGTCCCCATCGTCCCGCTGTTTCCGCTCAAGCTGGTCGGCCTGTGGCTGCTCACGCATGAATACTGGACCAGTGCGGTCTTCACGATCGTTTTCGCGAAGCTGCTCGGCGTCGGCGTCACCGCCTTCGTGTTCGACGTGACGCGCGACAAGCTTTTGGAGATGCACTGGTTCGAGCGGATCTACGATCTGGTGATGAAGGTCCGCGCCAAGGCCGCCGAGCTGGTCGACCCGATCAAGCGCCGTATCCGCGAGCTGATCGCCGGCAACGGCGAGGGCTGGTCGTCACGCACGCTGCGTGTGATCCAGCGCTTCAGGAAGAGCGTGCACCAGGCGCGGTAGCTGCCCGCACATTCAGTCTCTCACCGTCACCCCCGCGCAACCGCGAAGCGGTTGTCGCTGGAGGTGGCCGCTTCTTCAGCGGCCGCCCTGGAAGGGCGACGGCCCGGCTGCATCTCGGCCGTTCATCCTTCGAGGCTCCGGGCGCAGTGCTGATGCACTGCGCTCCTCGCACCTCAGGATGACGGAGTTGGTGCGACGCTGCTGCGCCAACTAATGCAAATGCACCAGATGCGGCCACCACAGGCCGAGCGCGGTCATGAGCAGGCCGCCGAGCGTCAGGATGCCGGCGACATAGGCCAGCGCGAACATGCCGGTGATGATGGTGGCCGAGGCCAGCACGATGCCGATCTGGAAGGCGGCCGACGCCAGCTCGAAGTGATGGTATTTCGCGGTCGCCTCGTCGCGCTCGTGCTCGGCATGCTTGGCCTTCTCGGCGAGCTGCTCGGTGCCTTCGCCGGTCTCGGGCTCGGAGCGGTAGCGCTGCGCGGTCTTGGTCCAGTCGTCGATCTGCTTCTGCACCGTCGCCTTCATGGCGTCGTCGGTGGTGCCGGCCAGCGTCAGCTTGCCCTGCTCGGCCGCGGTCACCACCACGGTACGGCGGATGCTCTTGGCCTGGAAGAACGCCCAGAGATTGGCGCCCTCGACGTTCTTGCTGATGGATTCGGTCTGGGCGCCCTTGCCGAGCGTCTCCGAGATCGCCAGGAACAGCGCCAGCACGGCGATCAGGAGCGCGATCTTCTTGTTCGAGCCGGACGCGTGTTCGGCGTGCTCGGCATGCTCCATGCTTTCATGTGCGCTCATCAGTCTCTCCTGCCTCGGTTCCGCAACGATTGACCGAACCGCGCGGCGAGCGCAAGAGGCACGCTCGCTGTGACAGCTTCATGTCAGGAATCAGTGGCGTTCAGCGCCTTGGATGCGCGCTGGCATAGACTTCCAGCAGGCGCTCGGAATCGATTCCGGTATAGATCTGCGTGGTCGAGAGCGAGGAATGGCCGAGCAATTCCTGGATGGCGCGTAAGTCCCCGCCGCGTGACAACAGATGCGTGGCGAAGGAATGCCGGAGCGCGTGCGGCGTCGCGCTGTCGGGCAGGCCGAGTGCGCCGCGCAGCCGCTCCATCGCGAGCTGGATGATGCGTGGGCTCAAGGGACCGCCGCGCGCGCCGACGAAGATCGGGCCCTCGGCGGGCAACGGATACGGGCACATCGCGACGTATTCCTGCACGAGCTCGAGCACGTTCTGCAGCACCGGCACCATGCGGGTCTTGTTGCCTTTGCCGGTCACGATCAGCACGTCGCCCTCGCCGGGACGCGGCACCTCGCGGCGCTTCAGCCCGAGTGCTTCGGAGATGCGCAGGCCGGAGCCGTAGAGCAACGCCATCACGGCAGCGTCGCGCGCCAAAATCCAGGTCTCGCGATCCTCGCCCGCCCGCTCGTCGGCATCGGCAAGGCGCTTGGCCGATGCCATCGGCAGCGGCTTCGGCAAGGTCTTGGCCACCTTCGGCGCGCGGATCGCCGAGAGTGCGCCGACCTTGCCCTTGCCTTCGCGCTCGAGGAAGCGGCCGAAGGAGCGCAGGCCCGCCAGCGCACGCATCAAGCTGCGGCCGGCAATGTCGTCGGCGCGGCGCATTGCCATGAAGGCGCGGACGTCGGTGGCTTCCAGCGCGGCGAAGCGCTCGAGCGTCACGCGTTCCCCCCAGTGGCTGCAGAGGAAATCCAGGCACTGCCGCAAGTCGCGGCCATAGGCTTCCAGCGTCTTCGGCGACAACCGCCGCTCGGCGCCGAGATGCGACAGCCAGCGCGTCATCTCCTGCGCGATCGAGGGATCGGCGCTGGCGAGTTCGATTTGTGGGGTGACGGCTTTGCTCATGCGCACTGGACGTGGTGATTCCACCCAGTATATCGCATCACACCCGTTTATCGTTCGCTAAGGCCGCCTCAGGGCGCTAGCCTTGAGGCCCCCGGTTCCGATTCTTCGTTCATGGATCACACCTCGCGCAGCACCACCGCCCCCACCAACGCGACCGGCATGGTCGACGTGCTGGTGCCGGTCGCGCTCGACCAGACCTATTCCTACAAGGTGCCGCGCGGGATGGAGCTGAGGGCGGGCGATCTCGTCGCCGTGCCGCTCGGGCCGCGCGAGGTGCTGGCCGTGGTCTGGGGAGAGAACGCCAATCCCGATCCGCGCCTGCACAACCGTCTCAAGGAGGTCAACGAGAAGCTCGATATCCCGCCGCTCAAGCCCGAGCTGCGGTCCGTGGTCGACTGGGTCGCCAATTACACGCTGAGCCCGCGCGGCATGGTGCTGCGCATGTGCCTGCGGATGGGCGAGAATCTCGGCCCCGAGCGGGTGCGCCCCGGCGTTCGCCTGGTCGGCGATCCGCCGAAAAGGCTGACGCCGGCGCGCCAGCGCGTGATCGAGGTGCTGTCGGACCGGCTGCTGCACGGCAAGTCCGAAGCCGCCAAGGAAGCCGGCGTCTCCTCAGGCGTGATCGACGGGCTCGTCGACGAGGGCACGCTCACGGTCGAGCCGATGCCGCCGCCTCCGCCGCCGCCCGTGCCCGATCCGGATTTCGGCCGGCCGGACTTTACCCCGCTGCAGCGCGCGGCGGTCGACACGATGCGCGCGCTCGCGGCCAACGGCACCTTCCACGTCGCATTGCTCGACGGCGTCACCGGCTCCGGCAAGACCGAGGTCTATTTCGAGGCGATCGCGGAAGCCATCCGCCGCGGCAGGCAATCGCTGATCCTGATGCCGGAGATCGCGCTCACCGGCCAGTTCCTCGATCGCTTCGCGCAACGCTTTGGCGTGCGGCCGATCGAATGG
The DNA here is from genome assembly GCF_002278135.3 of Bradyrhizobium ottawaense. NCBI lineage: Bacteria > Pseudomonadati > Pseudomonadota > Alphaproteobacteria > Hyphomicrobiales > Nitrobacteraceae > Bradyrhizobium > Bradyrhizobium ottawaense. The sequence continues at coordinate 442,546 of NZ_CP029425.2, forward strand.
CATTCGGAGCTGACGCCGCGCACGCGCGCGCGGAACTGGGCGGCGATCTCTGGAGGCAGCGCGCCGGTCGTGGTCGGCGCGCGCTCGGCGCTGTTTCTGCCCTACGCCAAGCTCGGCCTGATCGTCGTCGATGAAGAGCACGACCAGGCCTACAAGCAGGACGAGGGCGTGCATTATCACGCCCGCGACATGGCGGTGGTGCGGGCGCATATCGCCAAGATCCCGGTCGTGCTGGCCTCGGCGACGCCGTCGGTCGAGTCCGAGGTCAATGCGCGCAAGAACCGCTATCAGCGCATCGCGCTGCCCTCGCGCTTCGGTGGCCAGCACATGCCGCATATCGAGGCCATCGACATGCGCCGCGAGCCGCCGGCGCGCGGCCGCTTCATCTCGCCGCGGCTCGCGGGGGAGATCAGAAAAGCGATCGAGAAACGCGAGCAGGCGCTGCTGTTCCTCAATCGCCGCGGCTATGCGCCGCTGACCCTGTGCCGCGGCTGCGGCCATCGCTTCGCCTGCACCATCTGCGATGCCTGGCTGGTCGATCACCGTTTCCGTCAGCGCCTGGTCTGCCATCATTGCGGCTTCTCGATGCCGCGTCCGCATCTCTGCCCGAATTGCTCGGCCGAGGAATCGCTGGTCGCGGTCGGCCCGGGCGTCGAGCGCCTGCAGGAGGAGGCGGCGGCGCTGTTTCCGCAGGCGCGCACCATGGTGCTGTCGAGCGATCTCATCACCTCGATCGAGACGATGCGCTCGGAGCTTGCCGAGATCGCGGAGGGCCGCGTCGACATCATCATCGGCACGCAGCTCGTGGCCAAGGGCCACAATTTCCCGCGGCTCAATCTGGTCGGCGTGGTCGATGCGGATCTTGGTCTTTCCAACGGCGATCCGCGTGCGGCGGAACGCACCTGGCAATTGCTCAACCAGGTGATCGGCCGCGCCGGGCGCGAGCAGGGCCGCGGCGTCGGCTATCTCCAGACCCACCAGCCCGATCATCCCGTGATGAAGGCGCTGATCGCCTGCGACCGCGAGGCCTTTTACGACAGCGAGATCGATCTGCGCGAGCGCACGCTGTATCCGCCGTTCGGCCGGCTCGCCAGCCTGATCATCTCCGCCGGCGACCGCCCGAGCGCCGAGGGTCTCGGCCGCCGCCTCGTCGCGCTCGCCCCGCGCGACGAGCGCGTGGTGGTGCTGGGACCTGCGGAAGCGCCGCTCGCCGTGATCAAGGGCCGCTACCGCTTCCGCATCCTGGTGAAATCGGCGCGCGGTTTCGATCTGTCGGACTATTTGCGCAATTGGCTCGCCGTCTGCCCGAAGCCGACGGGCAATCAGAAGCTCGAAGTCGACGTCGATCCGCAGAGCTTCTTATAGCGGGCCACCGCTCTCTCCCCTCTCGTGCCCCGGACGCAGTGCAGCGCCCTTCAGCGCTGCGCTGCTGAGCCGGGGCCCATGGCGCCATGCTGCACCGTGTTGCTCTGGGTCCCGGCTCTGCGCCGCAACGCTCACGCGTTGCAGCTTGTCCGGGACACGAGCGGCGATGACGAGCCAATAAACCAAGAAAAAAGCCCGCGGTCCCCCAAGACCGCGGGCTTGTTTCATGCGCGCATCAAACTGATGAAAACTGCGCGCGCTCGATGAGACGCTTTGTTGCGCCTTAGGAGACGACTTCCGCGGTGACGCGGCCGACGCCGGCGCCGGTGAGGCCGATGGCGCGGGCAGCGCCCGTGGAGAGGTCGAGAACCCGGCCGCGAATGAACGGGCCGCGGTCATTGATGGTGACGACAACGCTCTGGCCGCGGTGGGTGACGCGCAGCTTGGTGCCGAACGGCAGCGAGCGGTGCGCCGCGGTCAGGGCGTTCTGGTTGAAGCGCTGGCCCGAGGCCGTGCGGCTGCCGGACTCGTTGCCGTAAAAGGAGGCCACGCCGGAGAAGCTGTGGCCCGTGCCCGAGGTCGGCGTCATCGACGCATTGGCGTTGCGCCAATCGGAGGTCGCGTTGGTATCGGTCTGAGCGTGGTGGCGGTGATGATGATGCCGGTGATGCCGGGATTTGGCGGAAGCTTCGGTGGCAGTTCCACCGATGAGGAGAGTTGCGGCTACGAAAGCAATCGCCGTGCGTGGCCGGGTCACAAAGCCCAGCGTCTTCAAAGACAGCATTTAGTGGTCCCTAAGCTAGTATTGCCACACATGTGGCTAGTGGAGCCCCCATCAGTTTGTGAGCGGGTTGGCGTTTCGATTCCTAATGAGGCGTGAATTGGGCAGTAAATCCATTCTGTGTCGTCATGAAACATCTTGTTACCGCGACGAGATATTCAGCGGATGTTGCGTAATCTTCGCCTTTAACGATTTGTTAATTCACTTAATACTTCGAAATACTGTAAAAACGAAGTCATCACCTTGAGCATTTAGAATTGGGTAAGTATTCGGCGAGTGGAGCCGGCGAGGCGGGAATCACGCCTCAGCGATCCGTGTTCATGGCCGCTATGCGCTGAGAGCAGGAACCAACAAGGCGAGACACGGCAGAACCCCGCGACAATTCCGTGACGGGCACCTCGTCACCATGTCCCTGCTCAAGTCCCTGATAGCGGTCGTCGGATCGGGTAGTGATCGATGCATCCAGCGTGCGACGAACTGGCGACAGAACCTCGTGCCTTTAATTTGGCGTCATGTTGCACCTGCGCGCCTGCTATGTTAGCAAAGCCGCGATTTTAACGGATCCGGCACGTCCCGTGTCGGCCGGAAATCGAAGTCCCGCTTGAATTCCAAGGGCTTGGATCGCTTGGCGCCGCGTTGTGGCGACGGTTTTTCCCTTGCGAGTTTGACAGCAAAAAGAGCGCGTCTGTGGCTGCAGAAGATACGTCCGTTTCAGGTGTGTCCGGCCGTTATGCAACGGCCTTGTTTGAACTGGCCCGCGACCAGAAAGTGGTCGACGAGGTCAAAGCCGATCTCGAGAAATTCGAGGCCATGCTGAACGAGAGCGCCGATCTGAATCGCCTCGTCCGCAGCCCGGTTTTCGCAGCCGATGCCCAGTCCAAGGCCCTGTCGGCCGTGCTGGCCAAGGCCGGCATCGCCGGCATCTCCGCCAATTTCCTGAAAGTCCTGACCGCCAATCGCCGCCTGTTCGCGGTGGTCGACGTCATTCGCGCCTACCGGGCCCTGGTCGCCAGGTTCAAGGGCGAGGTGACGGCCGACGTCACCGTGGCGGAAACGCTTTCGGACAAGAATCTCGACGCCCTCAAGGTTGCCCTGAAGTCGGTGACCGGCAAGGACGTCGCGCTCAACGTGAATGTCGATCCCTCGATCATCGGTGGCCTCGTCGTCAAGCTCGGCAGCCGCATGATCGATAGTTCGCTTCGCACCAAACTCAATTCGATCAAGCACGCGATGAAAGAGGCAGGCTGATGGACATCCGCGCCGCGGAAATTTCCGCGATCCTCAAGGACCAGATCAAGAATTTCGGCCAGGAAGCTGAAGTCTCCGAAGTCGGACAGGTGCTGTCCGTCGGCGACGGTATCGCTCGCGTCTACGGTCTGGACAACGTTCAGGCCGGCGAAATGGTCGAGTTCGAGAACGGCACCCGCGGCATGGCGCTGAACCTCGAAACCGACAACGTCGGCGTCGTGATCTTCGGCGGCGACCGTGAGATCAAGGAAGGCCAGACCGTCAAGCGCACCCGCGCCATCGTGGACGCGCCGGTCGGCAAAGGCCTGCTCGGCCGCGTCGTTGACGCGCTCGGCAATCCGATCGACGGCAAGGGCCCGATCCAGGCCGACAAGCGCATGCGCGTCGACGTCAAGGCGCCCGGCATCATTCCGCGCAAGTCGGTGAGCGAGCCGATGGCGACCGGCCTCAAGGCGATCGACGCCCTGATCCCGATCGGCCGCGGCCAGCGCGAACTGATCATCGGCGACCGTCAGACCGGCAAGACCGCGATCGCGCTCGACACCATCCTGAACCAGAAGCCGCTCAACGCGCAGCCCGACGAGAACATCAAGCTGTACTGCGTCTACGTCGCGGTCGGCCAGAAGCGCTCGACGGTTGCCCAGTTCGTGAAGGTGCTGGAAGAGCAGGGCGCGCTCGAATATTCGATCGTCGTCGCCGCCACCGCGTCGGATCCGGCGCCGATGCAGTACATCGCGCCGTTCACGGCCTGCACCATGGGCGAGTTCTTCCGCGACAACGGCATGCACGCGGTCATCATCTATGACGATCTGTCCAAGCAGGCCGTCGCCTACCGCCAGATGTCGCTGCTGCTGCGCCGCCCGCCGGGCCGCGAAGCCTATCCGGGCGACGTGTTCTATCTGCATTCCCGTCTGCTCGAGCGCGCGGCCAAGCTCAGCAAGGATCACGGCTCGGGCTCGCTGACCGCACTGCCGGTCATCGAAACCCAGGCCAACGACGTGTCGGCCTACATTCCGACCAACGTCATCTCGATCACCGACGGCCAGATCTTCCTGGAAACCGACCTGTTCTTCCAGGGCATCCGTCCCGCGGTGAACGTCGGTCTGTCGGTGTCGCGCGTCGGCTCCTCGGCGCAGACCAAGGCCACCAAGAAGGTCGCCGGCAAGATCAAGGGCGAGCTGGCGCAGTACCGCGAAATGGCGGCTTTCGCGCAGTTCGGCTCCGACTTGGACGCCTCGACCCAGCGCCTGCTGAACCGCGGCTCGCGCCTGACCGAGCTCCTGAAGCAGCCGCAGTTCGCGCCGCTGAAGATGGAAGAGCAGGTCTGCGTGATCTGGGCCGGCACCAACGGCTATCTCGATCCGCTCCCGGTCAACAAGGTGCGCGCGTTCGAGGACGGCCTGCTGTCGCTGCTGCGCGGCAAGAACGTCGAGATCCTCAATTCGATCCGCGATACCCGCGACCTCTCCGACGACGTGGCTGCCAAGCTGAAGTCGGTTGTCGAAGGTTTTGCGAAGAGCTTCGCGTAAGAAAGAACCGTCGCGGCCGGGCTAAAGCGCGAAGCGCGTCTTCGCAATTGAAGTCCCGGCCATCCACGTCTAGCGACGTGTGAGACGGCACGTGGATGCCCGGGACGAGCCCGGGCATGACGACTGGGATAGGCTAGCGGCTTGATCCAAGAGATCGAACCGCCGGGGTGAACGAAGAATGGCGTCACTTAAAGACATGCGCGTGCGCATCGCCTCCACCAAGGCGACGCAAAAGATCACCAAGGCCATGCAGATGGTCGCTGCGTCCAGGTTGCGCCGCGCCCAACAGGCGGCCGAAGCTGCGCGCCCCTATGCCGACAAGATGAGCGCGGTGATCTCCAACATCGCCAGCGCTGCCGCCGGTTCGCCCGGCGCGCCGGCGCTGCTTGCCGGCACCGGCAAGGACCAGGTTCACCTGCTGCTGGTCTGCACCGGCGAGCGCGGCCTGTCCGGTGCCTTCAACTCCTCGATCGTGCGTCTCGCGCGCGATCGTGCCCAGGCGCTGATGGCGCAGGGCAAGGAAGTCAAATTCTTCTGTGTCGGCCGCAAGGGCTATGAGCAGCTCCGCCGCCAGTTCGACAAGCAGATCGTCGAACATCTCGACCTGCGCAGCGTTCGTCAGCTCGGTTTCGTCAACGCCGAGGACATTGCCAGGAAGGTGCTGGCCCGTTTCGAGAATGGCGAGTTCGACGTCTGCACGCTGTTCTACGCGCAGTTCAAGTCGGTGATCGCCCAGATCCCGACCGCGCAGCAGATCATTCCGCTGGTCGTGGAAGAAAAGGCGGCGAATGCGCCGACGACGTCCTACGAATATGAGCCGGAGGAGGACGAACTCCTTTCGGGCCTGCTGCCGCGCAACATCGCGGTGCAGATCTTCCGCGCGCTGCTGGAGAACACCGCTTCGTTCTACGGCGCGCAGATGAGCTCGATGGACAACGCCACCCGCAACGCCGGCGAAATGATCCGCAAGCAAACCCAGATCTACAACCGAACCCGTCAAGCCCAGATCACCAAGGAGCTGATCGAGATCATCTCCGGCGCCGAGGCGGTCTGACGCACGAACTCAACGACGGTCGTTCAAGTAAAGAATTTCGAAGGAGAGCTTCATGGCTACAGCAGCTAACCCGGTCGGTCGCGTCACCCAGGTCATGGGCGCCGTCGTCGACGTTCAGTTCGAGGGCCACCTCCCGGCCATTCTCAATTCGCTGGAAACCAAGAACGGCAACATCCGCCTCGTGCTGGAAGTTGCGCAGCATCTCGGTGAGTCCACCGTCCGCACGATCGCGATGGACGTGACCGAAGGTCTGGTGCGCGGCCAGGAAGTGACCGACACCGGCCAGCCGATCCGCGTTCCCGTCGGCGAAGGCACGCTCGGCCGCATCATCAACGTCATCGGCGAGCCGATCGACGAAGCCGGCCCGGTCAACGCCGAAAGCCTGCGCCCCATCCATCAGGACGCGCCGAGCTATACCGACCAGTCGACCGAAGCTGAAATTCTGGTCACCGGCATCAAGGTCGTCGATCTCCTGGCTCCGTATGCGAAGGGCGGCAAGATCGGCCTGTTCGGCGGCGCCGGCGTCGGCAAGACCGTGCTGATTCAGGAGCTGATCAACAACGTCGCGAAGGCGCACGGCGGTTACTCCGTGTTCGCCGGCGTCGGCGAGCGTACCCGCGAGGGCAACGACCTCTATCACGAGTTCATCGAATCCAAGGTCAACGCCGATCCGAAGAATCCGGATCCGAGCGTGAAGTCGAAGTGCGCGCTGGTGTTCGGTCAGATGAACGAGCCGCCCGGCGCCCGCGCCCGCGTCGCGCTCACGGGTCTCACCATCGCGGAAGACTTCCGCGACAAGGGCCAGGACGTGCTGTTCTTCGTCGACAACATCTTCCGCTTCACCCAGGCCGGCTCGGAAGTGTCGGCGCTGCTCGGCCGCATTCCTTCGGCGGTGGGTTATCAGCCGACGCTCGCCACCGACATGGGCGCGCTGCAGGAGCGCATCACCACCACGCAGAAGGGTTCGATCACCTCGGTGCAGGCCATCTACGTTCCGGCCGACGACTTGACCGACCCGGCGCCCGCGACCTCGTTCGCGCATCTTGACGCGACCACCACGCTGTCGCGCTCGATCGCCGAAAAGGGCATCTATCCGGCGGTGGACCCGCTGGACTCGACCTCGCGCATGCTCTCCCCGCTGGTCGTCGGCGAGGAGCACTACGCGGTTGCCCGTCAGGTCCAGCAGGTGCTGCAGCGCTACAAGGCGCTCCAGGACATCATCGCCATTCTCGGCATGGACGAGCTTTCGGAAGAGGACAAGCTGACGGTGGCGCGCGCTCGCAAGGTCGAGCGCTTCATGTCGCAGCCGTTCCACGTCGCCGAAATCTTCACGGGATCGCCGGGCAAGTTCGTCGAGCTCGCCGACACCATCAAGGGCTTCAAGGGCCTGGTGGAAGGCAAGTACGACCACCTGCCCGAAGCCGCCTTCTACATGGTCGGCACGATCGAAGAAGCCGTCGAGAAGGGCAAGAAGCTGGCGGCGGAAGCCGCCTAAGCTGGCGAATAGCGAACAGGGAGTGGCGAATAGCTGCTCCCTGTTTCAAGCAATCGCCATTCGCTACTCACCATTCGCAGGTTTGTTATGGCCACCTTCCACTTCGATCTCGTCTCTCCGGAAAAGCTCGCCTTCTCGGGCGAGGTCGATCAGGTCGACATCCCCGGCGTCGAGGGTGATTTCGGCGTGCTGGCAGGGCATGCGCCGGTCGTGGCCGCGATCCGTCCGGGCATCCTCACCATCACCACCGGCGGCCGCCATGAGAAGGTCATCGTGCTCGGCGGTCTCGCCGAAGTCTCCGAAAAGGGCCTGACCGTGCTCGCCGATGTCGCGACGTCGCTGGCCGAGCTCGACCGCGCCCAGTTCGCCGCGACCATCTCGGAGATGGAAGAGGGGCTGAAGGAGCATGAAGGCGGCGAGCTCGATCAGGCGATCGAGCGGCTCGACCACTTCAAGAGCATCCAGCAGCAGCTCAACTCCACGGCTATGCACTAAGCCCCGGGGCACCGCTCCGGGGCTCGAACGAGAATCCTGCAAGACATTCCCTGACCAAGTGCAGCGCTCGTCACACCCGTGGCGGGCGCTGAAACTTTGTTGCACCCCGCCGCCGATAACGGCATTCTGCAGGTGCGAATTTGGTCCGGGGGCCGGTGGCGGATGAAACGCAAGATCGCAGCGATTTTCGCGGCCGATATTGCCGGCTACTCGAGACTGGTCGCGGAAGACGAGGAGGAGACGCTGCGGCGTCTGGCCTCCTATCGCGAAGTCGTCGACGATTTCATCGCGAGGGCCGGCGGGCGCATCTTCAATACGGCGGGCGATGCCGTGCTCGCGGAATTCCCGAGCGCGGTCGATGCGGTGCGTTGCGCGATCGACATCCAGGAATCCCTGCGGACCCGCAACATGGCCTATCCGCCGAGCCGGCAGATGTCGTTCCGCATCGGCATCACCATCGGCGACGTGGTCGAGCGCAACGGCGATCTGCTCGGCGACGGCGTCAACATCGCGGCGCGGCTGGAGGGTCTCGCCGAGGTCGGCGGCATCTGCGTCTCGCGCGCAGTGCATGAGCAGGTCGCCAACAAGCTCTCGGTGCAGTTCGCCGATATCGGCGCGCAGGAGGTCAAGAACATCCCGACGCCGGTGCATGCCTACATGGTGGCGATGCGGCGCGAGGACGGCAGCTATACCAAGCCGCAGCTGAAGAAGGCGGGCTCAAAGCTCGCCACGGCGCCGGTATGGATGTGGCCGCTGGTGGTCGCAGTCGTCTCGATCGCCGCCATCGGCGTCACCGGCTTCCTCTACAACACCAAGCTCAAGCAGACGGCGAATGTCGCGGCGACGCCGGCCGCAGCACCAAGCGCGGAGCCGAGCTCCGCGCCGACGCAGCTCGCCAAGGCGCCGATGTCGCCGATGGCGCCGCAGAATGCTGGCGCTGCGATGGCGCCGATGCCTGCGCCGTCACCCTCGGCCGCGCCGATAGCGGGCAAGTTTGCGGCCGACAGCGTGCCCTTCATCAACGAGCGCGTCCGCACCTTTCTTGCCGGAGACTATTCCACCGCCGGCGACTACAAGGCCTTCGCGCTCAATGTCGGCGGCTTCACCGGCTCGGCCCTGAATCAGCCGAACGAGGAGGCCGCGCGCAACACCGCGCTCGATCAGTGCCAGAAGCGCGCCGATGCCGCGCAATCGCCGCGGCGCTGCGAGCTCTATGCGGTCGGCAACAACGTCGTCTACACGCACGGCAAGCCGCCGATGCCGCCGTCTCCCTATTTCCGGCGCGACGCCATGACCGAGCGGAGCTTCGCATCGAAGGAGTTTCCGATGGTGCGCGAACCGCAAAAGGTCCGGCTCGAGAATATGTTCGTGCCGGCGGCGAAATCCCGCTCGGTTGCGCTCGGCCCTGGCGGACAATATTTCATGGTGCTCGGCGCCTCGTCCGCCGAAGATGCAGCGCGCCGTTCGCTGGAATCGTGCGGCGCGATTGCCGGCGTGGCGTGCCTCGTGGTCGCAATCGACGACAATTTCGTCGTTCCGATCGCGACGCTGTTCAGGATCACCGGCTTCTTCAATGCCGCCTCCAACGCCTCGATCATGGCGGATGCGCGCGGCGAGGTCGTGCGCAAGCTCGGTGACGGCATGGGCTGGAACGCGGTCGCGGTCGGCACCGCGGGCCGGCCAGGCCTCGGCGTCAAGGCAGCCGACGAGCAGGCCGCCGTCACCTCCGCACTCGCCGACTGCGCCAAGCGCGACAGCGACTGCCACGTCATCGCGCTCGGCCCGTTCACGGTGGGGCCGATTAATTAGCGCGTGCTTTGATTGAGCCCGATCGCTGCCGGGCGCGAGATGCGCTCCCTCTCCCGCTTGCGGGGGAGGGCTGGGGTGGGGGTGTCTCCGCAACGGGACACTCCCTGGGTGGAGAGAGCCCCCACCCGGCGCTTCGCGCCGACCTCCCCCGCAAGCGGGAGAGGTTGGACACCCGTGACGGATTGCGCAGCGCGGTGAACTTCTTCCGCGGTGTCAATCGCTTCACAACAACCACACCGCACCGCGCCGGCGGCGGCCTTCTACTGTGCATGGGGTTGTTTTCGCAGTTTTAGTTCGCGAAGGCCGCAAACTCTCCTGCCACCGCGCGATAGACCTCCCGTCGGAACGGCACCACGACGTCGGCAACACGGTCCAGACGCTCCCAGCGCCAGGCGTCGAACTCGGCGGGCTGGCCGTTGCGCGGCGTCAGCGGGTCGATCTCGTCATCCTTGCCGGTGAAGCGCAGCGCGAACCATTTTTGCCGCTGGCCGCGAAACTTCGCGAGGCGATGCGTCTGCGGTCCGTCATAGGGCGGGAATTCGTAGCTGAGCCAATCGGTCTCGCCGAGATAGTCCGCGCTGACGACGCTGGTCTCCTCCCAGAGCTCGCGCATCGCGGCATCGCGCAAATTCTCGCCGTCGTCGACGCCGCCCTGCGGCATCTGCCAATCGAGGCCGGGCAGGATGATCTCGGGACCGTCGCCCTTGAAGCGATGGCCGATCAGCACGCGGCCATCGGTGTTGAAGAGGGCGATCCCCACGTTGGGGCGGTAGGGCTTTTCAGTCGTCACGCGCAAATCTCTCATCGTCATTCCCGGGTGCATTAGCACCGAAGCCGGGACGACAATTCGATTTATTGGTCCGCCAGCGCAGAAAATTCCTGCACCACGCGCTCATAGACCGGGCGCTTGAAGGGAATGATCAGCCCGGTCAGATTCTTCATCGGTTCCCAGCGCCAGCTCACGAATTCGGCCTTGTGGCCGCCGCCGCCAGGATTGGCGACATTGATCTCGCTGTCCTTGCCGGTGAAGCGCACGGCGAACCATTTCTGGCGCTGGCCGCGGTAGCGGCCCTTCCAGGCGCGCCCGGCGACCGTGCGCGGAATGTCGTAGGTGAGCCAGTCCGGGACCTCGCCGAGCCGCTCGACCGAGCGCACGCTGGTCTCCTCATAGAGCTCGCGCTTGGCGGCTTCCCAGGTGTCCTCGCCGGGATCGACGCCGCCTTGCGGCATCTGCCAGACATGGGTGTCGTCGACATGCTCGATGCCGCCGGCGCGGCGGCCGATGAACACCCGTCCCTCTGTGTTGATCAGCATCACACCGACGCAGGTCCGGTAGGGCAGATCCTCGTAACGCGCCATTCCGCCAGACCTCTCGCATGCTGCTGGTTGCGGCTTGACCGGTCCCGCGGGACCCGTGCCGTACCAATCCGTTGATTTAGCTGGATTTTGATTTCAGCATCGCGGTTGTCAATGGCACCAAAAGGATACCCCGGTCGCCCAATGTCTTGGTCCAGGCGCCGATGCGCTCGATCGAGACGGGAAGGGCGGAGGCGGTGCCGACAGCCGCGCCGCGCTCGCGTGCCGCCGATTCGAGCTTGTTCAGGGCGCGGTCGATCTCGGTCGGGGTCGGCACCACGTCGATCGCGATGTCGCCCTTGCCGAACGGCATGGCCTGGTTCGCCGCGGCCTGGGCTGCAATGCTGCGGGGCGAGGAGCCGTCGTCGAAGAAACCGAGGCCGCGCTTGGCCGCCTCGCGGATGATCGGCTGCATCGCCGGCTCCGTCGCGACGAAGCGGGCGCCCATGAAATTGGTGATGCCGGCATAGCCCTGCATCCGGCTGAAATGCCAGTACAGGCGGTCCATGTTCTGGTCGGCGCTGAGCGAGGTCAGCAGCGTCTGCGGTCCCGGATCATTGTCGGGGAAGTCGTAGGGCTCCATCGGGATCTGGAGGAAGATCTCGTGGCGCTGCGCGCGGGCCCGTTCGGCGAGCTTGCCGGGATCGGTGCCGTAGGGCGTGAAGGCCAGCGTCACCGCTGCCGGCAGCCTCATGATGGCATCGGCGGTCTTGGCGGCGCCGACGCCGAGGCCGCCGATCACGATGGCGACCACGGGCATCTTGGCGGCCTTGGCGCGATCGGCGTCCGCCGCATAGACGTTGAACGGCTTCAGCCCGTCGGCGACCACCGGGATCATGCCGTAGCGTGACTTCTCAAGCAGTTTTGGATTGATCCCGGCCATGACCGGCGGCGGGGCCGAAGGGGCCCCGGCCTTGTCGCCTGCGTCCTCGCCGATCACCACGTCGTGGCGGGCGCCGGTGGAGCCGTCGATCATGGTGACGGTCTTCTGCTCGCCGGGGGCGGCCTGCTTCGGCGCCTCCTGGCTGTCGTGCTTGCCGTCCTGCTTGCTAGCTTGCTTGCTGTCCTGGCCGGCGGCCGGCTTCTCGTCGGCAGCCTTGTCGGCGCCCTTCTCGCTGATGGCGATCCGCGTCATCGGCTCGCCGCCGAGCGGATCCTTGTTGAAGATGGCGAAGCCGGCAAAGGTGAGGAGGAACAGGCCGAGCAGCACGGCGAGCGCCTGCATGGCCGTGAACGGCAGCCGCAGCCGGCGTTTCCGGCGCGGCTTGTCCTGTCCGAGCGGGGCGCTCAGATCATCGGCCGTTTCAGTCATGCGCGATCCCGAATCACTGCCAATGACGATACCACGCCGGGGTCAAGCGGCGGCAGGCCGGGATAGGCCGGGGATCCCAGGAGTTATCAGCAACCAGGAGTTCCAAGCAAAAAGGGCGGCTCCCAGGAGCCGCCCTTTCGTGGGATCGCGCGGATACGCCGACTTAGTTCGCCGCTTTGGGCTTGTCGGTCGTGGCCTTGTTGTCGCCGCCGGGGGTGGGCGCGGCGGAGGCGCTGTTCTTGATGCCGTGGAGCAGGTCGTCGGCGAGCTTGAGCGCCTTATCGTCCTTGGCGTCCGGCGGGACGTAGGACTGCGAGCCGGTCTTCTCGTCGCCGTCGTTCTTCAGATGGCCGCGCAGCGAAGCCTCGCCCTTGGTGTCGGTGCGCGACTTCAGCTCGTCCGGCACGTCCTGCAGCACTTCGATGTCGGGCACGATGCCCTTGGCCTGGATCGACTTGCCCGACGGCGTGTAATAGCGCGCCGTGGTCAGCCGCAGCGCGCCATTGCCGCTTCCGAGCGGAATGATGGTCTGCACCGAGCCCTTGCCGAACGAGCGCGTGCCGACGATGGTCGCGCGCTTGTGGTCCTGCAGCGCGCCGGCGACGATCTCCGAGGCCGAGGCCGAGCCGCCATTGACCAGCACAATAACAGGCTTGCCCTTGGTCAGATCGCCCGAATGCGCGGTGCGACGCTGGGTCTCCTCGGCATTGCGGCCGCGGGTCGACACGATCTCGCCCTTCTCCAGGAACGAGTCGGAGACAGTGACTGCTTCCTCGAGCAGGCCGCCCGGATTGTTGCGGAGGTCGATGATGTAGCCCTTCAGCTTGTCGCCGATCTGGTTCGAGAGGTTGGCGACCTCGCGCTTCAGGCCTTCGGTGGTCTGCTCGTTGAAGGTGGTGATGCGGATATAGGCGATGTCGTCGGCCTCGACGCGTGCGCGCACCGAGCGGACGCGGATGTTGTCGCGCACCAGGGTGACGTCGATCGGATTGTCCTGACCCTTGCGGATGATCTTGAGCTTGATCTTGGTATTGACGGGGCCGCGCATCTTCTCGACCGCCTGGTTCAGCGTCAGGCCCTGCACCGCCTCGTCGTCGAGATTGGTGATGATGTCGTTGGCCATGACACCGGCGCGCGAAGCTGGGGTGTCGTCGATCGGCGAGACCACCTTGATCAGGCCGTCTTCCATCGTGACCTCGATGCCGAGGCCGCCGAACTCACCGCGGGTCTGCACCTGCATGTCGCGGAAGCTCTTGGCGTCCATGTAGCTCGAATGCGGATCGAGGCCGGTGAGCATGCCGCTGATGGCGGATTCGATCAGCTTGGTGTCGTCGGGCTTCTCGACATAGTCGGAGCGCACGCGCTCGAAGACGTCGCCGAACAGATTGAGCTGACGATAGGTGTCTGCGGTGGCGGCTCGCGCGCTGGAGCCCATGAACACCGCACGCGGCTGGGTCACGAACAGCATCAGCGCCGCACCGGTGGCCGCGCTGAGGAGGATTACTGAAGTCTTGCGCATCATCCGCGAACCTTCTCGCCTTCATTTGCGGCCCACCATGGGCCTGGATCGATTGGAGTGCCGTCCTTACGGAACTCGACATACAGCACAGGTTGACTCGCGTTCGTCGCGAGAATGGAGGCGACCTGAGAGGTCGATCCCATCGTCGCGACCGGCTCCCCCGTGAGCACAAACTGTCCGATGTTGACCGAAATGCGCTCCATCCCGGCGATCAGGACATGATACCCGCCCCCGGCATTGAGGATCAAGAGTTGTCCATAGCTGCGGAACGGGCCTGAATAGACCACCCAGCCGTCACACGGCGTTGTGACCTGGGAGCCGGGCTTGGTCGCCAGGGAAATGCCCTTCTGGACCCCGCCGGCCCCGTCGGAACCGCCGAAATCCCTGATCTTGTTACCGTTAACCGGAAGAGGCAGGAGACCCTTGGCGGAGGCAAAGACGATCGCGGGGGTGGTCCGGGACCGGTCCTTGAACACGCCCGGGCCGGACTTGACGCTCGCGCTTGCGGCCGCCTTGGCCTCGGCCTGCCTTGCGGCCTCGGCTGCCTTCTCGGCGGCCTTGGCTGCGCTCTGCAGATCCTGCTCCATCTTGGTGATCAGGCCCTGGAGATCGCCGACCTGTCTCGAAAGCGCGATGGCGCGCGAATTCTCGGCATCGAGGTCCTTTTCGCGTGCCGCCTGCTGGCGCTGCCGCTCGTCGACGAGGGCGGTGAGCCGGGTCTGGTCGCTCCTGACCTTGTCGCGATCGGAGGCGAGCTGGTCGCGCTCGGTGGCGATATTCTTGCGCAAGGCCACGAGCTCGCCGAGCTCGCTTGCGATCCTTTCGGCGCGGCCGCGCAGCTCCGGCACCACGGCGCCGAGCAGCATCGCCGTGCGCAGTGATTGCAGCGCATCTTCGGGCCGCACCAGCAGCGCAGGCGGCGTGCGCCGTCCGGCCCGCTGCAGTGCTGCCAGCACCTCGACGATGTCGGCACGGCGCGAATCGAGCGAGGAGCGCATCGCCTGCTCGCGTCCGTTGAGCGCGCGCAACCGGGCTTCGGTCTCGCCGATCTTGGTCTCCACGTTGCGCACATTGGCGGCGGTGTCGATCAGCTGCTGATTGAGCTGAGTACGGTCCTGGCCGAGTGAGGTGATCTCGGCCTTGAGCTTGGCCTGCGCCTCTTCCGCGCTCTTCTGCCTGGCACGCGCGGCTTCGAGTTCCTGCTCGCGCTGCTTGATGGCGTCGGGCGAGACGGCGGCGGTCTGGGGCGCCGGCGCCGCGGTCTGGGCTTGCGCGAGGCTTGCGCCGGCAACGCTTGTGATCAGCAACAGGTTGAGGAGCGGCGCTCGCATCGTGTCGGCAAAGGTGCTCGTTGTGGCGCGCATCACGCGCGGTGATAGGGGTGGCCGGCCAGAATGGTGGCGGCCCGATAAAGCTGTTCCAGAAGCATGACGCGGACCATTTGGTGCGGCCAGGTCGCAGAGCCGAACGCGATCGCGAGCTTCGCCTTACGGCGCAATTCGGGCGAAAGTCCGTCCGCCCCTCCGATCACGAAGATAGTATGTCCGGCTCCCTCGTCTCGCCAGCGTCCGAGATGCCGTGCGAATACGGTGGAGTCGAGATTTTGCCCGCGCTCGTCCAGTGCCACCAGGATCGATTTGTCCGGAATATGCGCGGAGATCGCGGCGGCCTCTTCGGTCATCCGCGTCGCGGTGTCGCGCGCGCGGCTCTCGGGGATTTCGTGGACCAGGAGCTCGCGGAATCCGAGCTTGCGGCCGGCCTCGTCGAACCGCTCGAAATAGCGGTCGGCAAGCTCCCGTTCGGGGCCCTGCTTCAGCCGGCCCACCGCAATGACAGCAACGCGCATGATATCTTCAGGGGTCTGATATCTTCAGGGTCGTGTTTTCAAGACCGCGCGCAAATGGCGCGCGCACGACGCTAGCATGCGCGTCAGCCGATTCGAAATCGGCTCGATCAGCCTAGATCGCCTTTGCCGCGATCGCTTTCGCAGCCCCTGGGCCCTGGGTGTACAATCGCTCGAGATTGTAGAACTCGCGGACCTCGGGTCTGAACACGTGCACGATCACGTCGCCGGAATCGATCAGCACCCAGTCGCAATTGGGCAAGCCCTCGACATGGATGTTCTTGATGCCGTTTTCCTTGAGGCCCTTGGCGACGTTTTCCGCGATCGCGCCAACGTGCCGGTTCACCCGGCCGGTGGTGACGATCATGTAGTCGGAGTACGCCGATTTGCCGCGAAGGTCGATGGTGACCGTCTCTTCCGCCTTCATGTCGTCGAGGCGGGAGAGGATCAGGCTCAGCGTCTTGTCGGCGTCGGGTTGCGCCTTCAAGGCCGCAGCGTTGGCTGATGTTTTACGCGCCGGCTTGGCAACCTTGGGTAAAACAGACTTCGTCGAAGCTGACTTGGACAATACAGATGTGGTCAGGGACCATTCCTTTCACTGTATCGCGAACGCCGAATCCGGCGCTCACCGGTTACACTACATCATGTGGGGTTAAGGGTTTCAATATGCCAGAGAGGCTGAAGCCCACACGAGATCCGCGCACTTGTCCTCACATTGTACCTTTCCAGCTCCCGTCCGGGTTCCGTAAGCCGGTCGAGGACAGATTCAGCTTCATTCCGGTCAGGAAAACCCAGGCCGGCGCCGGCTGATTCGCAAGCAGCGCTGCCTTGTTCTCGGGGAGGCGATAGCGCGCCAGCGCCTGGGCGGCGGGGGAGGCGAGGGCGCGAAAACTCTGCGGCGGGCGGTCGATGACTGCCATCGGCACCTGGCCGGCGATGCGCCGCCAGTGCTGCCAACGATGGAATTGAGCGAGATTGTCGGCGCCCATGATCCAGACAAAGCGCAGGCCGCTGAGGCGGCGGCGCAAGGTGTTGATCGTGTCGATAGTGTAGCGCGTGCGGATGACGGATTCGAGACAGCTGACCTCGATCCTGGGATCATCGGCGACGTCGCGCGCGGCCTGCATGCGCTCCCCGAGCTCATGCAGATTGCCGTTCTCCTTCAGCGGATTGCCCGGAGTCACCAGCCACCACACGCGGTCGAGCTGAAGGCGCTTCAGCGCGAACTGGCTGATCGCGCGATGCGCCTGGTGCGGCGGATTGAACGAGCCGCCGAGCAGGCCGATGCGCATGCCTTCGGTGTAGGGCGGTATCGCCTGCGCGAAGAAGCGGGGGGCGACGAAATTGTTACTCAATGTCCGCGCCCCGCGACGTTACTTACGGCCGTGTCTGACCGGTGCCGTGAACGCGATATTTGAAGCTCGTCAGCTGCTCGGCCCCGACCGGGCCGCGGGCGTGGAAGCGGCCGGTCGCAATCCCGATCTCGGCGCCGAAGCCGAACTCGCCGCCATCGGCGAACTGCGTGGAGGCGTTGTGCAGCACGATCGCGGAATCGACCTCGCTCAGGAATTTCCTCGCAGCCGCCTCATCCGCGCTCACGATCGCATCGGTGTGATGCGAGCCATGGTTCTGAATGTGCGCGATTGCGCCATCGACGCCGTCGACGACCTTCGCCGCGATGATCGCGTCGAGATATTCGGTGTCCCAATCGTCTTCGCTCGCAGGTTTTACGCGCGCATCCGTTCCTTGCACCGTTTCGTCGCCGCGTACTTCGCAGCCCGCCTCGATCAGCATCTCGACCAGCGGCTTCAGATTTTTGCCGGCCGCGGCGCGATCGACCAGCAGCGTCTCGGCCGCGCCGCAGACCCCGGTGCGGCGCATTTTTGCGTTGAGCACGAGCGACTTCGCCATCGCGAGGTCGGCGCTGGCATCGACATAGACGTGGTTGACGCCTTCCAGATGCGCGAACACAGGCACGCGCGCCTCCTGCTCGACGCGCGCGACGAGGCTTTTTCCCCCGCGGGGCACGATCACGTCGACGGCGCCGTTCAGGCCCGACAGCATCATGCCGACGGCCGCGCGGTCGCGCGTCGGGACCAGCGTGATCGCAGCTTCAGGCAGGCCGGCTTCACGCAGGCCCTGCACCAGGCATTCATGGATCGCGCGGCAGGACCGAAAGCTGTCCGAGCCGCCGCGCAGGATTACGGCATTGCCGGACTTCAGGCACAGCACGCCGGCGTCGGCCGCAACGTTCGGACGGCTCTCGAAGATCACGCCGACGACGCCGAGCGGCACGCGCACGCGCTCGATCCTCATGCCGTTTGGCCGCTGCCAGCTCTCGGTGACGATGCCGACGGGATCGGCGATGCCGCGTACGATGCCGATGCCCTCGGCCATGCCCTCGATGCGGGCCGGCGTCAGCGTCAGGCGGTCGATGAAGGAGGAGGTGGCATTGCCGGAGGCGCGGGCTTCGGCGACGTCCTCGGCATTGGCGGCGAGGATCGCCGCAGAGCTCGCGCGGATCGCCCGCTCCATGGCTTCCAGCGCCCGGTTTTTCTGCTCCGGCGGCGCCAGCGCCAGCACGCGCGCGGCAGCGCGGGCACGGGTGGCGAGATCAGACATCAGCGCCTGGAGATCGGCATTGCCGTCAACGGCTTTGAGGGGGGCGGCCATTGGAGTTTCAACCTTCTGCTAAGGCGGTGTCCTAGCACGGAAATCCCGCTTTTGCGAAGGGCGGGGAGGGTATGGCTGGGGCCCGGCGGGCGGTTGCTGGGCTCGGCCACCGGCCTAGCCCCAACGTCATGGCCGGGCTTGACCCGGCCATCCACGTCTTGCCCGGCCTTCGAAAGGACGTGGATGCCCGGGACAAGCCCGGGCATGACGGCTTGGGTGCTCTTCGGGCCTTACCCGCCCACCACCAGATCGTCGCGGTGGATCATCTCCGATCTTCCGCTGATACCGAGGATGGTCATCACGTCCGGGGAGGAGCGGCCCTTGATCCGCTCGGCGACCTCGGCGTCGTAGGCGATCAGGCCGCGGCCGACCTCGCTGGTGTCGGGGCCGCGCACGATCACGGCATCGCCGCGGGCGAACTGGCCCTCGACCTTGATCACGCCGGCCGGCAGCAGGCTGGCGCCGGCACGCAGCGCCGTCACCGCGCCGGCGTCGATGGTCAGCGTGCCCTTCGGCTCCAACGTGCCCGCGATCCAGCGCTTTCGCGAGGTGATGGGATTGGCCGGCGTCAGGAACCAGGTGCAGCGGCCGCCGTCGGCGATCGCCTGCAAGGGATGCTCGATCTTGCCGGAGGCGATCAGCATATGCGTGCCGCCGGTGGTCGCGATCTTGGCCGCCTCGACCTTGGTGCGCATGCCGCCGCGCGACAGCTCGGACTCGGCGTCTCCCGCCACGGCTTCGATCTCCGAGGAGATGCTCTCGACCACCGGAATGAGCTTTGCGTTCGGATTGTTCTTCGGTGGAGCGTCGTAGAGCCCGTCGATGTCGGACAGCAGCACGAGCAAGTCGGCGCTCGCCATGGTGGCGACGCGCGCGGCGAGGCGATCATTGTCGCCGTAGCGGATCTCGTTGGTGGCGACCGTGTCGTTCTCATTGATCACGGGGATCGCGCGCCACTCCAGCAGCTTGCCGATGGTGGAGCGTGCATTGAGATAGCGACGGCGCTCCTCGGTGTCCTGGAGCGTCACCAGGATCTGGCCGGCGCCAATGTCGTGTGCCCCGAGCACCTCGGACCAGATCCGCGCCAGCGCGATCTGGCCGACGGCGGCGGCGGCCTGGCTCTCTTCCAGCTTCAGCGGGCCGCGCGGCAGCTTGAGACGGCTGCGGCCGAGCGCGATCGAGCCGGAGGAGACGACGAGGACGTCGCGCCCCTCCCTGTGCAGCTTGGCCATGTCGTCGGCGAGCGCGGCGAGCCAGGATGCCCGCACCTCGCCCTTGTCGGAATCGACCAGCAGCGCGGAGCCGACCTTGACGACGATGCGGCGGAATTGACTGAGTTCGGGGCTGGCCATGGCGGTCGTCAAATTGCTCTGTCGTTGGTCCGGCGGAGCAAAAAGGGGCGGCGCCGATGCGGCTAGCTTTTGCAGCAGGACGGTGGCCGGCGCAAGGCAGCGGAGCCGGTAAATAGGCCTAACGGCGCCCTTGTCGGCCGAGGCCCGGGCAGTCTATGCCTCGAATAATCAATAACGAGGGAGGATGACGTGGACCGACGCAGCTTCATCGGCGGAGGCCTCTCGCTGCCCTTGCTGGCGCAGGCCAGTGGCGCACATGCTCAATCCGGCCCGCTGACGCGCATCATCTTCCCGTTCGCGGCAGGCGGCAGCGGTGATGCCTTGTGTCGTCTCATAGCCGAGCAATTCGGCGCCCCGCTTGGGCGAACCATGATCGTCGAGAATCGTACCGGTGGTGACGGGTTGATCGGAATCAGGGCCGTGAAGGGCGCAAGCTCCGACGGCAATACAATCTTGGTGGCGACGGGTCCGACCATGTACCTGCTGCCGATGGTGGAGAATCAACCGAGCTTCGACGCGGCCAGGGATTTCGTCCCCGTGTCGCAACTGGTTCGCTTCGAGTTTGCCGTCGTTGCAAGTCCCGCGATCGGGGTGGGTAGTTTCAGTGAACTCGTCACCTGGTTGAGGGCAAATGTCGCAAAGGCCGCCTATGGGACACCAGGCAGCGGCAACATCCCGCACTTCCTCGGATGGCGACTTGAACAGATGCTTGATCTTTCAATGACCCGGGCGCCCTATCGCGGGAGTGCGCTGGTCATGAATGATCTCATCGCCGGCCATCTGCCGTTCGGCATCACCACGGTATCCGATGCGATCGCGCAGCATCGTGCCAACGGCGTGAGGATCCTCGCGATTGCAAGCGCAGAGCGCTCGACGTTCGTCCCCGACGTGCCGACGCTGAAGGAAAGCGGCATCGATCTCGTTGCCGACGGCTGGTACGGCATGTGGCTCCCCGCCGGCAGCCCGCCGGATTTTGCCGAAAAGCTCAGCGCAGCCGCGGTCGCGATGCTGGCCAAGCCGGAGGTGAAGGAGAAGCTCACCGCGATCGGGTTGATTCCGGTCGGGAGCAATGCGGACGGGCTTTCGAAGGAGCTCGCCGCCAACACGGCGTTCTGGCAGCCGATCGTCAAGGCGACGGGATACAAGATCGAGAATTGAACCGTAATCGTGAAGTGGGTCTCCGCTAATGGAACAGCAGCTGCTTGGCGCCGCGCGGTTGTTTGCGAGTCACTATCAAATCGTCGTCTGCGACGATCCGCGCAGACCGCTTGGTGCTGATGAAAATTGGAATGACGAGAAGGCCAAACGGGGCTTTGCAGGCGCGCCCACGTTCCGCATGATCAATACCGAAGCTGATCTTAATGACCATTGGGTCGAGCTGGTCGCCGCTAGCCGGCCGCCCTCCTTCGATGAATGGCAGCGGATCACCTGCGTCCACTTCCGATCCGAGAGCGGACGCGTTCACGTCATGTCGGTGATCGACAATGAGCCTGCATATTCCGCAGGCGTGGAGCCGGGCGATTATTCGATCTATGCGGCCGCGCAAAATCTCGGAATCGATCAATTGAGCCTCGGCGAGAGCACGAACCTCGCTGATGTCGAATTCGCCCAGCGAAAAGATGTCGAGTGGTATCGCCTCTTTCTGGTTCCGGGCAAACCGGAGTTCGAAGGACGACTCGTGGACCGCCCTTAAGACGTACCGAGCGATGATTTGGCTTACATCTTCGCGCGTTGCGCGATGCCGTCCTTGATCGCGTCGAGCTCTTTCTCATCCCAGATGCCGATCAGGAAGCCGCCTTTCACTTGGAGCTGGTTCTCGGCATAGGCTGCGATCTTCTCGCGCGGCGTGGTGATGTGGTCGTTCGGATGCAGCGCCCAGTCGAACAGCTCGGCTCGCAACCGCGCGATGATGCCGCCGCATTCGGGGTCGTCGCCGCGATCGACATATTCTTGCGGATCGGTTTCGAGGTCATACAGCATCGGGCGGAAGCCGGAGGCGTGAATGTATTTCCAGCGGCCGTCGAACACCATGAACAGGCGGCAGCGCTCGATCGGCTGGTTCAGCTTCAGCCGCACATCCTGCATGGCATAGTCGTATTCGGAGAAGGCGACCTTGCGCCAATCAGGCGGCGTCGATCCGCGCAGCAGCGGAAGCAGCGAGCGCCCTTCGAGGATGTGACCCGGCACCTTGCCGCCGAAATAGTCGACGAAGGTCGGCGCGAGGTCGATGCCTTCCACCAGCGCGTCGCTGCGCGTGCCGCGTGTGGCGTCGGCCTCTTTCGACGGGTCGATGATGATCAACGGAATCTTCGCCGACTGCTCGTGGAACAAATCCTTCTCGCCCATCCAGTGATCGCCGAGATAATCGCCGTGATCACTGGTGAACACGATCATGGTGGTGTCCAGCAGATCGCGTTCTTCCAGAAACTTCATCAGCACGCCCATCTGGTCGTCGATCTGGGTGATCAGGCCCATATAGGTCGGGATCACCTTCTCGCGGGCATCGTCGCGCGCCATGTTGCGGGAGTAACGCATGTCCATATAGGCGCCGAACACCGGATGCGGATTCTGCCGCTCGCGCTCGGAGCGGATCACCGGGATCATGTCCGAGGTCGAGTACATGCTGGCGTAGGGCTCCGGCGCGATATAGGGCCAGTGCGGCTTGATGTAGGACAGATGCAGGCACCACGGCCGACCATCGGTCTCGGCCTCGCCGATGAAATCCATCGCGCGCCGCGTCATGTAGGGCGTTTCGGAATGCTCATCCGGCACGCGCGCCGCCTTGTCGGCATGCACCAGCAGCCAGCCGTTCTGCAAGCTACCGTCCTCTGCCGCGCCTGAGTTCGCCCAATGCTCCCAGGGATTGCTGGCTTCAAAACCCTGTTGGCGCAGATATTCGTCGTACTTCGGGCGCGGGCGGCCGGTCGGATGCAGACCGTCGTCGCGCTCATACGGTTCAAAGCCGCATTCGGCGACGTGCACGCCGATCATCGATTCCGGGGGAATGCCGAGCGCCTTCATGCCTTCGAGATCGGGCGCCATGTGGGTCTTGCCGACCAGCACGTTGCGCACGCCGATCTTCTTGAGGTGATCGCCGAGCGTGGGCTCGCCGACGCGCAGCGGCCAGCCGTTCCAGTGCGAGCCGTGCGAGCGCATGTAGCGGCCAGTGTAGAACGACATCCGCGACGGGCCGCAGATCGGCGATTGCACATAGGCCTTGCTGAACAGCACGCCGCGCTTGGCCATCGCGTCGATGTTCGGCGTCTTCAGCGTGGGATGGCCGGTGCAGCCGAGATAATCATAGCGAAGCTGGTCGCACATGATCCAGAGAACATTCTTCGCGCGCGCCATGCGTCATCCCTGCATTTTCTTGATTGTTCGATGCTGCGCTATTGGGCCAGGGAAGACAAGCCAGAGATGCGCCGTGACCGCAGCCGCAATCTCCGCCGTCGTCCCTGCGAAAGCAGGGGACCCATAACCACAGGGCGTGGTTTGGCGAAGACTCGATGTTCGGTACTGCAACCATCCGCAGTCGAGAGATCACGCGGTGTGGGTCCCTGCGTGCGCAGGGACGACAATCACGCCGACCACGGCTCCGCTTCGGCCGCGCTCTTGGCCTTGGCCGACACCGGGGCCTCGCCGATCACCTCGACCAGCGCGCGCAGGGCTTCCTTCACGCCATCGCCGGTGACGCCGGAGAGCAGCAGCGGCGTCTTTTTCGCAGCCCGCTTCAGCCGGTCCTTCTGCTTCTTCAATTCGTCCGGCTCAACCGCGTCGATCTTGTTCAGCGCGACGATCTCGATCTTGTCGGTCAAGAGCCCGCCATAGGCGTCGAGCTCCTTGCGCACCGTCTTGTAGGCCTTGCCGGCGTGCTCGCAGGTCGCATCGATCAGATGCAGCAGCACGCGGCAGCGCTCGACATGGCCGAGGAAGCGGTCGCCGAGGCCGGTGCCTTCATGCGCGCCTTCGATCAGGCCGGGAATGTCCGCGAGCACGAATTCGCGGCCGTCGGCATTCACGACGCCGAGCTGCGGATGCAGCGTGGTGAAGGGATAGTCGGCGATCTTCGGCCGCGCCGCGCTGACCTTGGAGAGGAAGGTCGACTTGCCGGCATTGGGCATGCCGACGAGGCCGGCATCCGCGATCAGCTTCAGCCGCAGCCAGATCCAGCGCTCTTCGCCCACCTGGCCGGGATTGGCGTTGCGCGGCGCGCGGTTGGTCGAGGTCTTGAAATGCGCGTTGCCGAAGCCGCCATTGCCGCCCTCGGCCAGCACGAACTTTTCGCCGACCTTGGTGAAGTCGTGGATCAGCGTCTCTCGGTCCTCGTCGAAGATCTGCGTGCCCATCGGCACCTTCAGCACGATGTTCTTGCCGTTGGCGCCGTGGCGGTCCGAACCTGAGCCGTTCTCACCCTTCTGCGCCTTGAAGTGCTGCTGGTAGCGGTAGTCGATCAGCGTGTTGAGGCCATCGGCGACCTCGATGATGACGTTGCCACCACGGCCGCCATTGCCACCGGAGGGACCGCCGAATTCGATGAACTTCTCGCGGCGGAACGCCACGCAGCCGTTCCCGCCGTCACCGGAGCGGATATAGACCTTTGCTTCGTCGAGGAATTTCATGGGCCATAGGTAGGCCAGCAGGTCTCCCGCGGCAACCCGGATAGACCCGCAAATCGGCCGAATTTCTCGCGATTTCGCCCCTTGCTTAACCAGTCGGCCGGCGCCGGATCAGGAATTTCTGCATCCCCTCCAGCACCAGCTCCTTGCGCTGGTTGAACACGGTGCTGCGAAGCGTCACCGCGCCGGTGGTGCGGCCCGGCATCAGCTCGGTGACCTCGAGCGCGGGGTAGATGGTGTCATCGGCAAACACGGGTTTGAGGAACCGGCTCGATTGCTCGAGGAAGCCGACCAGGGAGTCCTCGACCATGAACGGAAACAGGCCGGCGCCGGGGGCGGTGTGGATCAGCGTCTGGAAACCGTGGGCGAGCAGATGCGGCATGCCGCGGCTGCGGCAATATTCCACGTCATAGTGCACAGGATGGGTGTCGCCGCTCGCGGTCTGGAACGCGGCGAATATCGCCGAGGTCTGGGTCCGGCTCGGCAGCACGAAGCGTTCGCCGATGACGAAATCCTCAAACCAGCGTTGCGTGGGGATCATGCGATGCTGGGTCGGATCGAAGTCGGGCATGTCCCTGCTCTCTGTTCGTGGTCGGCCTATCGCTACCGCGACGCGAAGAGTGCGACAATCCGTTCAATTCGCCGGATGCGGGCTTGTCCCTGTGGCTCATGCCATTACAACGGCGCTCGATGCCCCTGTTCAAGAACCTCTCAGCCTATGACGATCGCTCCGCGCGCCTCGCCGGCATTGGGCTGATGGTGCTGTCGATCTTCATGTTCTCGTTCGGCGACGCCATGGGCAAGTTCCTGGTCGGGACTTATTCGGTGGGGCAGCTCTTGTTCCTGCGCGCCTGCGCGGCGCTGCTGCTGCTCGCACCGCTGATCTGGCGGCAGCGCCACGATTTCGTCCGCCTCGAGCGGCCGTGGCTCCAGCTGTTTCGCGTCGTGCTGTCGACGCTCGAGGTCGCCGCCTTCTTCCTCGCCACCGTCTATCTGCCGCTCGCCGACGTCATCACCTATTATCTCGCCGGTCCCATCTTCGTCACCGCGATGTCGGCGATCTTCTTAGGAGAGAAGGTCGGCTGGCGGCGCTGGACCGCGATCCTGATCGGCTTTTGCGGCGTCCTGATCGCGCTGCGGCCGTCGGCGCAGACCGTCAGCCTGCCGGCGCTGATCGCGCTCGGCGGCAGCCTGTCGTTTGCGACCTTGATGCTGATCACGCGCAGCCTGCGCAAGACGCCCGACATCGTGATGGCATCCTCGCAATTCGTCGGCACGTTTTCGCTGGGCGCGGTGCTGTCGGCGTTTCACTGGGTGCCGCCGACGCCGAGCAGCCTCGTGATCTTCGCGCTGGCCGGATGCGTCTCGGTCACCGCGCTGTTCTGCGTCAACCGCTCGCTCAAGCTGGCGCCGGCCAGCGTCGTGGTGCCCTATCAATATTCCATGATCGTCTGGGCCGTGATCTTCGGCTTCGTCGTGTTCGGCGACGTGCCGTCAATGGCCACGCTCGTCGGCGCCGCGATCATCATCGGGGCGGGGTTCTATATTTATCTGCGCGAGCGCGATTTGGGGCGCGCAAGTGAAGAGATCAATCCGCCGGCGTAGCCCCACCCACGCTGTCGTCCCGGGGCGCGCGTAGCGCGAGCCCGGGACCATACCCACAGGAAGTCGTTTTGCGAAGTCTCGGAGTGGGAGCGTTGCCCCACACTCCTCCCTGTGGTTATGGGTCCCCGCCTTCGCGGGGACGACAGCGGTGATTGAGGACGCGCCCGCGCCCTACCTCACCCGTCTTGCACTGCTCCAGCTCTTCAGCGACGCCCACACGCCGCGCGAGAGGCGGAAGCAGTCGACCGGCGTCGAGGAGCCCAGCGCGAGGAAACGGTGCAGCTGCACGCCGCTCCACTGGAAGCCACACTTCTCCAGCACGTTGCGCGAGGCCGGATTGGTGACGCGCGCGCCGGCATAGAGGTGCTCGTCCTCGAACTCCTCGAAGAAGAAGTCGATCGCGCCGCGGGCGGCCTCGGTGGCAAAACCCTGGCCCCAGTGCTCGACGCCGAGCCAATAGCCGAGCTCGGCATTGCCGGGCGTGGAGCAGTCGATGCCGACCATGCCGACCGGCCCGGTGTCGTGCTCGATCAGGAACACGGTCTCGCTGCCGAGCGCGGCGGTGGCGCGAACGAAGGCGACGGCGTCGTCCTGCGAATAGGGATGCGGGAGGCGGCGGGTGTTTTCGGCGACACGGCGGTCGTTGGCGAGCCAGGCGATGGTCCTGACATCGGCGAGGGTCGGCCGCCGCAAGGTCAGCCGTTCGGTGGCGACGACACCAGGTCTCGCCTCAGCCAAGGTCGCGCTCGAGAAATCCTGCAACATGTCCGGCTCCGTGAAAGTCACTAAGTCAAAGTGAGCAAGTCAAAAGAAAAGGGGAGGCCGGTTTCCCGCCTCCCCCTTGGAGCCTTCGATCTCTTGCGATCTCTGGACTCCGCCGGTTTGGTAGGACCGGCGGACTCCAATTTGATCCACCGTCTATTCAGCCGCCTCTGCGAGCGGGAGCACCGATACGAAGGTGCGGCCGTTGGCTTTGGCCTGGAACGTGACGCGACCCTCGATCTTGGCGAACAGAGTGTGGTCCGTGCCCATGCCGACATTAAGGCCCGGGTGCCAGGTGGTGCCGCGCTGACGCGCAATGATGTTGCCGGGAATCACAACTTCCCCGCCGAACGCCTTGATGCCGAGGCGCTTACCCTTGGAATCGCGACCGTTGCGCGATGAACCGCCTGCTTTTTTGTGAGCCATGGCTCGTCTCCGAAATCCTGCGTATTTCTAGATCAATTCCTTGACGGAATCATTTCAAAACTTCTCACGCATCAATTCGTGAATTGGCGTGATCGATTTCGCGTTACTCGGCGGCTTCCGCTGCCGGCTCCTTCGCCACCTTCTCCCGCTTCGGACGCGGGCCCTTGGTGGGCTTGGCGCCATCGGTCAGGATCTCGGAGATGCGGAGCACCGTGATCTCGTCGCGATAGCCGCGCTTGCGGCGCGAATTCTTGCGGCGGCGCTTCTTGAACGCGATGACCTTGGGGCCGCGCTTGTGGTCGAGCACCTCGACCGCAACGGACGCGCCTGCGACCGTCGGAATACCCAGCACCGGCGTGTCGCCGCCGACCACCAGGACTTCATTCAGCTGAATGATCGAGCCGACTTCGCCTTCGATCTTGCCTACTTCGAGAACATCATCCGGCACGACGCGGTATTGCTTGCCGCCGGTTTTGATGACTGCGAACATCGTTTTTTCTCCGTGTTCAATCCCGGCCTCGCGACGGATATCGTCGGGGTCGGCTTTTTGTCAGTCGCTAAGGGTTTATGCGAGTTTTGTGCGGGCGGGAGTTATCCCTTTGAAAACCCACGCAAAAACAAGCGGCGCGAGAAACGCCCCGCGCCGGTTGTGGGACTTATAGCCGCCGGCCGCGAAGAGTCAAGGAAAAGCGGGCGAAAAGCGCCCGGATTTGAAGGATTTGGCCCGGCCTGCGGCCTTCGGCCGAATCCCGACCGGCTTTGCAACAAAGCGGTTCCCTCGCAGTTAGTCCGCCGGAACAGGTAAGCGGGCAAGGGCTCTCATGGCAACAGACGAACTGGTCAAGACGACGGGCATCGCCCATCACGGCGCGGAGCGGCTGCCGTCGGTGGAGATCGACAGCTTCAACATCGAGATGAAGGACGAGGACGGCTTTCTCGGCGATCGCGCCAGCAAGGGCGCCTTCCGCGACATCCTCGACCGCTGGCGCAAGCCGCTGCGCAAGACCGGGGAGGACCCGTTCGGCAAGGAACCGTCGGAGGAGATCAGCAAGAAGACGCTGGATGCCATCCTGGTCGGCGACGACACCGAGGCCTCCGCGGTGGTGCACAGCGCGATCGAGGATTTCGCCCAGGAGCTCGCTTACGTCACCCGGCGTTTCCTCAAGACCAAGGCCTGGGCCAAGACCGAGCGCATCGTGGTCGGCGGCGGCTTCCGCGATTCCCGGCTCGGCGAGCTCGCGATCGCGCGCACCGAGATCATCCTGAAATCCGAGGACTTCAAGATCGACATGATGCCGATCCGCCATCACCCGGATGAAGCCGGCCTGATCGGCGCGCTGCATCTGGCGCCGTCCTGGATCTTCGAGGCCCATGACAGCATTTTGGCCGTCGACATCGGCGGCACCAATATCCGCTGTGGCCTGGTCGAAACCGCTTGGAAAAAAGCAAAAGACCTGTCGAAGGCCAAGGTCGTGAAATCCGAGCTGTGGCGTCACGCCGACGATGAGCCGACGCGCGAAGGCGCGGTCAAGCGGCTCACCAAGATGCTGAAGGGGCTGATCACGGAAGCCGAGAACGAAGGCTTCAAGCTCGCGCCTTTCATCGGCATCGCCTGTCCCGGCGTGATCAAGGACGACGGCTCGATCGAGAAGGGTGCGCAGAACCTGCCGGGCAATTGGGAGAGCAGCAAGTTCAACCTGCCGGCGAGCCTGATCGAGGGCATCCCCGAGATCGGCGAGCACGACACCGCGATCCTGATGCACAATGACGGCGTGGTTCAGGGCCTCTCCGAGGTGCCGTTCATGCAGGACGTCGAGCGCTGGGGCGTGCTCACCATCGGCACGGGCCTTGGCAATGCGCGCTTCACCAACCGCCGCAAGGACAGCGGAAAGGACCGGGACACTACGGAGAACGGCAAGAAAAAGGCCAAGGAAAACAACAAGGACAGCGCCAAAAGCGACAAGGAGTAACCTTGACTGGTTAGGTTAAGGACCGGATTGCGTTGCGGCGCCGGGGCCGCACGCTAGGGTCGAACGGTCGCCTCACCCTGGCCGGCGAAGCCGCCCTTCCCAGCCAGTATTTCAATGAGCGGCACGGGACCGCCAGTGTTTACCGCGTCTGGCGGTCCCACCCCGTTTTTTACCAGACCCGTGATTCGGGACCCGCGCGCGGTTTCAGCCGGCGCGTCGGCTGACCGGCGGCCGTATTTCCGCAAAGTGCCGCCGAAATCCGCAAGTCAGCCCCGCCACCGCCGCGACATCGTGGGGTCCGGCCGGAAAACCGGTCTGATTTTCGCCCCGCGCGCCTTGTCTGGCCCGCCATCCTCGCCTATTAACGCCCCCAACCACAGGGGCCCTGCTCCTACCATGGCGCCTTCAGGAGAGGTGGCAGAGTGGTTGAATGCACCGCACTCGAAATGCGGCATAGGTGCAAGCCTATCGGGGGTTCGAATCCCTCCCTCTCCGCCAATTAGCGCCCGACCTCCATCAATCTGTGAGCGCGAGCAGTAAAGTATCCAGTGATGGCGATGAAGATCGGACCGCAGCCCGCGAAATGGCTGCACAAAAAAGCCAAGCAAGGGATGCGTGGCTATCCGGTCGGTACGCTTGCCTTCTATGGTCCCGACAATCAACGGGCCTCGAAGGTTGCGGTGTCGGTGATCCGGTATGAAGGAGCTGAGCCCGATCTGCGTCGCTGGTTTTCGGAAACCGGCGACGTGCGAACCGATCCGATAATTCTCTCGGAGATCGCTGCGCATCTGCGTCAAAGCTCCGTGCACTCGGTGGCGATGGTGGACGGAATCATTGGATGTCCGCACGAAGAAGGCGTTGATTATCCGATGGGCGAGCCTTGCCCAAGGTGTTCCTTCTGGAGGGGACGAGATCGCTGGACAGGCGAGTTGGATCCCGGCTGAATATTTCTCGCGCAGGCTCCAGAGCGGTATTCTGGCGGTCGCGCATGCGATCCGCGAACGCAGCCTCACCGGTTGACCTGCTACGCAGCAACCGACACCCCGATGTCCCCACCAAAGCGGTGCCAGCTTGAACCCACCACCCGCACGACCCGACCTAGCAATGCCCCGCCATCATGCGGGCCCAAGGTAACCTCACCCCAATGTTCGAAAAGTCCTACCGCGACCGCCTCGAGGCTGATCTTGCGCAATGGGAGGCCGATGGCGTGATTGCGCCGGCGGCGGCTGCCTCGATCCGTAATGCGCTGCCGCCGCTGCCTGCGGGCATCAACATTGCCGTGGTGGTCGGCATCGTCGGCGGTCTGTTGATCGCGGCTGCATTCCTCGCCTTCGTGGCGGCGCACTGGACCGAGATCGCGCGGCTGTTGCGGTTCGCGATCCTGCTCGCCGGCATGATCGCTACCTCTGGCCTCGGGGCCTGGTTCGCGGCGAGCGGCCGCAATGTTCTCGCCGATCTCTGCGCCAGCGTCGGCGCGATCATCTTTGGCGCGGGCATCGCGCTGGTCGGCCAGATGTATCATCTCGGCGACGACTTTGCCGGCGGCATGCTGCTGTGGTCGATCGGCGCGTTCGCCGCGGCGCTGCTGACCGGCTCGCGCGGTGCGCTCGCGGTCGGCCTCGTCGCCGCCGGCATCTGGACCTGCATGCGGATCTACGACGCGCCCGACGTCCTGCATCTTCCGTTCGTGGCGGTCTGGCTGATCGCAGCAAGCCTCGCCTTCGCCTGGAATTCGCGCGCCGCCGCCCATCTCGTCGCGCTCGCGGTGCTGCCGTGGTGGATCGCGACGTCGCTCCGCTTCGAGTTCGACGGCGCCCAGCCGTCCTTCGTGCTCGCCAACGGCGCCGCCCTGCTGTTCGGCGCCGGGCTCGCGCTCGCAGCCTGGCCCTCGCCGAGGGCGCTCCGGCTCGGGACCGTCCTGTCGATCTACGGGGCGTTCTCGCTCGCCGCTGTCGCTGTCCTGGAGGTGACGACGGTCGACGACTTCATTCGCTTCCGGACCGGCACGGCGTCCGGCCAGCCGCTGTGGGCGATCCTGTGCGGGGCCGCAGGGGTGATCCTCGCCCTCGTCTCCGCCACGTTCACGAAGCGTGCGGGTGAGATCCTCGGCGCCTGCGCGACCGGGCTGGTGTTGCTCGCCGCGCCGATCTGGCCGGTCTCCACGGCCGGCGAGCCCTGGTTCGCTTATGCCGCGCTGTTGTGCGCCATGCTGTGCCTCGTCGTGTCAGGCGTGCTCGATGACGTGCGTCCGCGCATCGTCGCCGGCTGGCTCGGGATCGCCGGCGTCATCGCCGGCATCACCTGGGCGGTGAAGGGCTCGTTGCTGCGTCGCTCGGCGTTCCTTGCGGCGGCCGGCATCGTCACTGTCGTCTTTGCAACGGCGCTCAATCGCGCGCTGCCGAGGGCTGCGCGATGAACAGGTTGGTCACGTCCGTTTCCGAGTTCTGGCAGCGCATCCCGAAAGCCGTGCTGTTCGCAGCCGCCGTCCTGCTGCAATGCGTTCTGCTGGTGCTGATGGTCGCCGACCGCATGCAGATTTTGCGCGAGGGCACCGAGGTCACTCTGCAGACGCAGCCGGTCGATCCGCGCGATCTCCTGCGCGGCGACTATGTCGTGCTGCGCTACGACATCTCGCAGCTGCCGGCCGGTGCGCTCGCCGGCAAGACGGCCGACGCGCGCAACCCCGTCGTGTTCGTCAAGCTCGCGCCCAATGCCGATGGCGTCTACGCCGCCGTCTCGGTGCATGCCGAGCCGGTGCCGGTCACGGCGCCCGAGGTGCTGATCCGCGGCCGCGTCAGCCATTCCTGCGGATCCAACGTCCGCACCTTCTGCGACAGGCTGACGATCAAATACGGTCTCGAAAGCTATTTCGTGCCCGAAGGCGAGGGCGGGAAGCTCGAGCAGGCCCGCAACCAGCAGAAGCTGCGGATCGTTGCCGCCGTGCTCCCCTCAGGCCGCGCCGCCATCAAGCGGCTGCTGCTCGACGGCGAGCCGGTCTATGAGGAGCCGTTGTATTAAGTTGCTTCGTGTGCGCCATGACAATGCTTGAAGCGCTTTCCTGAATTGCATGGGCAAAGGTCGTTGCGTCGCAAGCCTGCAAGCTCCCCCGACGTCCCTGGTTCACCGGGACTCTTCAGGAGTGACGTTGATGATGCGCCCGGACCGGCGGCCGCCAATTCCGGGGTCGGTGCGTTTCGACGATTCAGCAGCCACCCGGCCAATATTCCGGTCACCACGAACCCGCCCAGCAGCGCCATTCCCATCTTGATGTCGTTAGCCTCCTTGCGCTCCTTCTCCTCGGACTCCCTCGCCGCTTGTAAGCGTTGCTCTTCCCGTTCCACATACCACTTTGCAGCGGCTTGAAGCGCCGTCGGCGGAACCGTCCAGCTCACCGATGATTTTTCCGGTCTTGAAAGAACGATCGCCCGCGACAGCAGTGCCATTTGCGACGGCGACTTGCTTTCAGAACTGACTCTGTTCGCCGTCAAACGCGATGCGAGCCCGAGCGAAACCCCACCACAGACCGATGAGACCAGCGTCAGACGACGATTGCCCTTCGCTTCTTCGAGGGTTTCCCAGCGCCCCAGGCCTGGAAGCGAATCCGGCAATGCAACGTGATCGATCTCATGAGCGTCGATCAGTCGCGTGAGATCATACGCGTAGAGGTTCCGTTCCTTCAGGATATGTGCAATCGCGAAATGCCGGTAGATATTGTACATGTCGCGCCAGATCGGCTCGGCACGAATTGTCTCCTCCATGCGAGCGGTCCAATCACTTGCGATGGGATCTTCGTTCCCGCTCTTGGCCCCTGCATCTGCGTCGGCATCCGCGTCGCTGAGGATCACCTGGGCCGACTGCAGGAACGCTGTTTCATAATCGTGCGCATATTCGAACTTGCCGGGTTCAAACCAGAACCGGCGCCGGCTGCTCCAATCGCCCGTGGACGTGCCAGCCCGAAGCATCTGCCGCGACTGGTTGAGCCGGCGCGTGAACGTCCCGGGCAAGGGCGGATCAACCGGCAATTGAAGCGTGCCCTGCGAAACCTGCTTCATGCGATAATCGGCTTCGACGAGCACCTTCGTCACGCGGGAATGCCTGGGCAGGGCGTCCACGCGAACCATTTGCGGCTGTTGCGAGCACATGCGCAGGTATTGTTGCTTCGCCGCCGCGTCGCGCCCGGCAATCTGGTCGAGACCGGGCGTTTGGCTTCTGTCCGGGTCCAGAGAGATTCCCGGCTCGATCTTCCCGTATTTTCTGTCGGCCGATCTGATTGCGACGATGAGATCGTCGAGATAGAGATCCGGTTGGCCCCTCTCGGCAACTCCGCAAAGCAGGATATCGTTGTCGTCGTCCCGGCAGACAGCGTCGATGCGGGTCAATCCGGTAAGCCGCTTTGGTCCGCCCGACTTCGCCCGCTTCAAGGCTTCGCGCAGCGAAACCGCGACGTCCGCCCGCATGTCCGTGATCGCCGTCGCGGGGGGAGCCTTGCAGGCGCTGTCAGCCGCCACCGCAGCCAGGGGCTGTTGCGCGACGAGCGCGCTGACGCCCGACGCCAGGAAGCCGCGCCGATTGACAAGCACTCTGTGCATCATGAAGGTCTATTTCCCCGCTTCGAGAAATTTCGAAGTTAAGTATCCGGCTTCTTCAAATTGAGAACCTTGCGCCTGAGCTCGCCCAGGTCGCTTTCCTTCCCCGTCGGAGCCGCTCCGATGTGCACGCCGCCGACAGGTGCCGCGGATGGCGAGTGAGTTGGACTGCTGACGTTTGACCCGGATGGCTTTGAGCCGATTTCGGGTGAATTCGAACCTGATCCAGCTCGCTCGCCGGCGCCGCTGACGCCCGACTCTCTGGTTGGAAAGGAATTTCCGCTTGGCGAGGAATTTGGTCTCCGGGCGCTGGGGGCCACTCGTCCGCCGCCGTCACCTGAAACGTCCGAGTCCAGCGGCGTGCGCTGATTTCGCCAACGCTGAAGCTCCTGCAACTCGCGAGCGACAGCGGCTGCGCCGTTCAGCCGCATCCGCTCCTCCTGGGGACTCTCGTAGTCCGGCCGGGTCGTGAGGTTTTCTCTCAACGAAGCCCTGTCAATGCATTGTCCGGCATCATAGGCAGTTCGAGCGACGTCCTGCTTGAGACTGTCGCACTCCATGCATTTTTTATACAGACCCTGCAATTCGACGGAGATGTAGCTGCAGTTCCACCCGGGACCGTGCTTCTTCTGCAGGGTCTCGGCCTGGGCCGGAAAATTGCAGGCTCCAACAGCTGCAATTGCCGCGAGAATGAAGTAGCGCATGAATGTCATTCAGCTAATGATGTGACCGGATCGACGGCCGGCAAAACAATTTTCACTCGCAGCTTAAACCAGCAGAACTATGCTGCAACTTCTTTCCGTCCAATTAGCATCGGCCTTGCACAGTTTGGCTAATTCCGTTGTTGCGACGGGTATCAGGCGCCATGGTTTCGGGCGTGTTTTTTCAATGCTCGCCGCAGCACGTCCCACATGCGGGGATCGTTCATTTGCGCCACGTTGAAGCGCATGAAGTGATGTGACGTCTGCGACACGCTGAACACGTTGCCCGGCGCGAGCACGACATCGTCCTCAAGCGCGGCGCGCGCGACCTGCGCGGCGTCCTGTCCGCCTGTGAGCCGGCACCAGAGGAAGAATCCGCCGCGTGGCATCAGCCATGGCTCCAGCCCCAACGCCTGAAGTTTTCGCGCGACGTCGCGGCGCGTCCGCGTCAGCTTTTGCCGGAGCTCGTCCATGTGCTTGCGATAGCTGCCGCCGGCCAGCACCTTTGCGATGATCTCGGTCGCGGCCGGGCTCGGGCCGCCAAAGCTGGTTGCGACTTGGAGGTCGACGAGATGCTCGATCCAGTCGGCGCGCGCGGCGATGTAGCCTGAGCGTACCGAGGCCGACAGCGTCTTGGAGAAGCTGCCGATGCGGATCACGCGGGTGAGCCCGTCGAGCGCCGCTAGGCGCGGCGAGCGCTCCGGCTCGAAATCGCCAAAGATGTCATCCTCGATGATGGTGAGGTCGTGCGCGGCGGCCACAGTCAGAAGCCGGTGCGCGGTTGCAAGCGACATCGTCGCGCCGGTCGGATTGTGCAGCGCTGAATTGGTGACGTAGAGCCTGGGACGTTCGGCACCGAGGATCTGCTCGAAGCGGGTGACATCAGGGCCCGACGGCGTATAGGGCACGCCGACGATCCTGGCCTGATGCGCC
The DNA here is from genome assembly GCF_002278135.3 of Bradyrhizobium ottawaense. Lineage (NCBI taxonomy): Bacteria > Pseudomonadati > Pseudomonadota > Alphaproteobacteria > Hyphomicrobiales > Nitrobacteraceae > Bradyrhizobium > Bradyrhizobium ottawaense. The sequence continues at coordinate 477,976 of NZ_CP029425.2, forward strand.
CGCAGCAGCGCACGGAAATTGAAGTAGCAGGGATCGTCGACCAGCACCGTGTCGCCGGGACGGAGCAGGAAGCGGCAGACGAGGTCGGCGCCTTGCGTGCCCGAGCCCGTCAGCATGAGCTGATCGACCGACGCGGGAATCGAATCCTCGGCAAGGCGCGCGAGCAGCAGCCGGCGCAGCGAAAGGCCGCCGCGCGTGCTGCCATAGTCCGTCAAGAGATCCGCATCGGTCCGCGCAAGGGCACGGACGGCGCGGCGCAAGGCCGCTTCCGGCATCCACTCCGCCGGCAGCCAGCCGCAGCCGGGCTTCGACACGGCGGCGTCGGCATCGAGCGATTGCCTGGAGACCCAGAACGGATCGACCTCCCGGTCGCGCCGCGGCCCGGCCTCGGTCAGCGCAAGCGGCGGCATGATGGTCGGCGAGACATAAAAGCCGGAGCCGCGACGGGCGCGGATCAGGCCTTCGGCTGCGAGGCGATCATAGGCTTCGACGACGGTCGACGGCGACACGCCCATCGTGGCGGCCAGGCTGCGGACCGATGGCAGGCGGTCGCCGGCACTGAGCGCGCGGCCGGCGACCTTGGCGCGGATCGCGCTCATCACGTCAATGGTCCGCGTGCCCCCGCGTCCCTTCGATGGCGCTCCGATGTCCAAGGTGTATCACCTTCCATACCCATACAGATTTGCCGGATTGTACTGGATTGTGACTGGTCGTGCCACCGCCGGCAGCCGAGTATCGCGGCTCGGGAAAGGCGGAACGGACATGCAATCTGCGGGAAGCGGCTGGGGCAACGGCCTGCTCGGCGTCATCATCTTCAGCGGCTCGCTGCCGGCGACGCGCGTCGCGGTCGGCGGCTTCTCCGCGCTGTTCCTGACATCGGCCCGCGCGGTCATCGCGGCGCTGATCGGTGTGGCCGTGCTCGGCGTGCTGCGGCAGGCCCGGCCGCAGCGGGGGGATTTCGCCTCTCTCACCATCGTCGCCATCGGCGTCGTGGTCGGCTTCCCGCTGCTGACGGCGCTCGCGCTCCAGCACATCACCTCGGCCCGTTCGATCGTCTTCATCGGCTTGTTGCCGCTCTCCACCGCGGTCTTCGCCGTGCTGCGTGGCGGCGAGCGGCCGCGGCCCTTGTTCTGGCTGTTCGCGATCCTCGGCAGCGCCACGGTGGCCGGCTTTGCCTTGTCGAATGGCGGTTCGGCCTCGCTCACCGGCGATCTCCTGATGGTGGCTGCGATCGTGCTGTGCGGCCTCGGCTATGCCGAAGGCGCCGCATTGTCGCGCCGGCTCGGCGGCTGGCAGGTGATCTCCTGGGCGCTCCTGCTCGCGCTGCCGCTGATGGTGCCGGTCGCGGTTCTGACCTGGCCGGCGAGCTGGAGCGGCGTCAGCGTGCCCGCCTGGATCGGGCTCGCTTACGTCTCGATCTTCAGCATGTTCGTCGGCTTCATCTTCTGGTACCGCGGCCTTGCGATCGGCGGCATTGCGCGTGTCGGCCAGTTGCAGCAGCTCCAGCCGTTCTTCGGTCTCGCGCTCGCCGGCCTGCTGCTGCACGAGCCCGTCGCCTGGAGCATGATCGTCGCGACCGTCCTCGTGGTCGCCTGCGTCTTCTTCGCGCGCCGGTTTGCGTGAGGCTTGTGCCTCACGCCTGCCCCATCACTGTCTTCGTCAGCGCGCCCTTTGCAAACTTCTTCAGCGGCATCGGCTTGCCGAACAGGAAGCCCTGCACGAGATCGAAGCCGAGCTCGTTGGCGGCGACGAGGTCGGCGCGGCTTTCGACCCCCTGGGCCACGCTGCGCGCGCCAAAGCCCTGCGCGAGCTCGACGATGTGACGGCACACCGTACGCTTCAACCGGTCACTGCCGCTGCCGGTGACGAATTGCCGGTCGGCCTTCAGCTTGACGAAGGGGACTTTGTCCCGCTCCATCAGCGCCGGCCAGTTGGCGCCGAGATTGTCGATCGACAGGCCGATATTGTGTAGCCCGACCTCGCGCGCGACCTCGGTCAGGAGATCGATATCGCGGATCGCCTCCTCGCTGTCGATCTCGACCGTCAGCCCGCCGAAGGCCGGATGCGTCGGCACGCGGCGGCAGAGATCGCGCACCGCCTGCGGCTCCTTAAGATAGGACGCGGGCAGGTTGATCGAGAGATCGACCGGGGTCTGCTGCTCCAGCAGATAATGCCAGTCCCGTATCGCGCGCTCGATCACGAATTCGGAGAGGTCGCGCAGATGCGGATCGCGCTCTTCGGGAATGAAGTAAGCCGGCGGCACCACGCCCCAGGTCGGATGCCGCATCCGTACCAGCGCCTCGGCGCCGCTGCGGATCAGCGTGCGCGCGTCGATCTTGGGCTGGTACCAGAGCTCGAGCCAGCCGGCATGAAGGGCCTCGCCGACATGCACGGCGGGACTCGGCGCGGGCTCTTCCGGCAGCAGCATGGCGATGCGCTCGCGCAGCGTTTCCGCCGCAAAGGGCGTGGTCAATGGCGGCAGCATGGCAAGGCCATATTCCTCGCCGACCTGCCGCACGGCCTTGACGATGATCGACTCGCGGGCGCCGACGGCGAGAACCTTGCCGGCGAATGCCTCGCGCACCAGTATTTCGAGGAATCTCCCCGGCTCGATGCCGTCGGCGGCGACGCCGAGCAGGATCAGGTCCGGCAATTCGGTGGCGAGCACGGTTTGCAGCTCGTCCGAGCTGGCGCATTCGCTGGTGACGAAGCCGAGATCCTCCAGCACCTCGCTGAGGAAGGCGCGCAGATGCCGCTTGCTATCGGCCACGCAGGCGCGCGGCGTTACCTTTCGTCGTCCGAAGGTCACAGGCCTTCGTCCGACGAGTTCAACCATCCCATCGTTCATCAACACCACTCCCGTTCCGTGACGGTTTCTTAAACGCCGAGCGTGGGTTCAAATAAGGAGAGCTTCACATCGTTCTTGAATTATCTGAGTAACGTTAAGCCCTGCAATTCGAGCTAATTTGTCGACAGACTCTTCGCAAAGAACTCGCATACCCGAGCACCACGCGCGCAACGCCTGCCAGCGCACGCGAAATGTCTCTCGCGCGATCTGAGCTGCGTCCTGTTCGCCGACGGATGGAAGCGAGCGACGCAGATGTGTGCCCTTTCGAAGCAACGACGCGACCAGCGGAGATTAATTTCCGGCGTTTCTTCGGGGTGTGCGACCGCTCGTTGCGACGAAGACGGTGAACAGGACCGCGTCGTCCGCGGTGGGCGGGCTGCGTTGCGGCGGTCGCTCTCCCCGATGGCTTTGGGTGGATTGGGAGCGTGCGGCGGCGACGTTCGGAGGATTGCATTCGCGCGATGCGCGCAAGTTTCGCTTTCGCTCGTGACGGTTCTGCGACACCGCGTCCGGGCCCACGGCTGCAAATGTGAAGTGCATCACACGCGCATTGCTGCACCTGCGCTATTGCTCCGCACAGCCGGTGGTGGGCTGTCGAGGATTTACGACAATGACGATGCGGCGAATGATGTATTGGTGGTTCAGGATCGTGATGTCAGGGCGATTTCTCGATCGCTTCCTGTGCCTGCCGCGTGCGCATTAAAGCGCGATGCGATCATCGCGCTTTGGGTTATTGTTCAAGCGTGATCTTTTCGGAAAACCGCTGCGCACTTTTCCGGATCATGCTTTAGGCACCTCGCGCGATATCAGGTCTGCCCGATCAATTTGCGAAACGCCGCCGCGCCGTCCTGCACCACGTCGCGGCCCTTCCAGGCCAGATAGGTCAGCTTGCCGCCGAGCGTGTCGTGGCTGCGCAGCCGGCGCGAGCCGAGAATGTGGCCGACATTGGACGGGAAGCGGCTCACCTCGGCCGACACCAGCGCCGCGATCGCGTCCATCAATTGCTGGAGCCGGATTCCCCATTCGCAACCCTCGATGCCGTCGATGCGCACCTTGAGTGCATATTCGGTGTCGTAGATCTCGGCGAGCAGGTCGCGGGCGACCAGCACCCGGTTGTGCCGGAGTGCGATCCGAAGCGCGAGGCGCTTGTCGTCGAGCCGGTCGAGTACCATGGGAATGACGCAGGCATAGGGCGTCGCGGCGACATCGGTGACGCTCTTGCTCGCAGCGGCCTTGGTGGCGAGACGCGCCAATTGCCAGGGCATCGTCAGGCGCCTCGCCACCAGCGCCAGCGCGAAGGGCAGCGCATCGGGATGAGACTTCTTGAAGGCGTCGAGCTGCGCGGTGATCTGGGCAACCCGGCCGTCGTCGAATTTCACGATCTTCTCAGGCAGCTTTTCGTTGAACTTCGGCAGCGCATCGCCCGCACGCAGCACGTGCTGCATCTTCCTGACGTCGTCGAAGGCGGTGCGTGAGGCCGTGTATTGCGCGAGTTTGCCGCGCGCGAATTCGGTGCTCTCCACTGATGCGAAGGTGCTCTCGAGGACCTTCACGACCTTGGTCTGGAAGGTCGAGGCGACCTTCAGGGCTTCCTTCGGGTTGTTGGCGGCGACCTGGTCGTTGATCGCCTTGATGTAATCGCGTGCCATGGTCGGCAGCAGGTCGCGGCAGATCCACTCCCAGATCGGCGTGAGGGTGTTGCGCGAGATCCGTCCCATATTGGCGTGCTCGGGCGCGCCGTCGATCAGGAGCAGCTCGAGCGGCGCGAAGAAATAGCGCGACGGGCTGGTGGCGCGCGCCTGGGTCGATCCGTCCTTGCGAAACTCGGCGCGCAAGCGCGACTGGATGTCGGACGAGCCGGGCATGTCGATGCCGCACAGCTCGAGCCGTTCGAGTTCGCTGAGCAGACAGCTGCGCGACAGCGGCGTCAGCCTCTGCAGGAATTCCGACAGCCGATCGATGTCGTTCATGGCACGCAATCTTTCGCAGCGTTTCCCGCGGGCGTGCGGGCCCAATGCGTGGAGGCATTTGCGCGCTCTCTACTTCCCCTCAGAGAAGCAAGTCGCCGTTAATTAATCCGTAAAACCCGGGGGGCGGCGTCGGGCCAAAGCAGCGGTTAAGGATGATTTCGTCCGTGTGCCCAAGTCTTGGGCGAAAAACTCAACCCTGGCGTGGGCCGGCGCCGCCAAACGCAAGCACAAATTGTGCCGGCGACACCACTTTAACGCAAAACCGACAAAATCACCGTAGTCTACGGAGCAAAAAGTTAACCACAGACCGCCCCCGGTTCCGCTAAACGAGTGACATGGGGTCACAGAATGATACGGCCACCGATTCGCGGCCGTCGGAATGGTACGAAAGCAGCGCTGCTCCAACTGAAGAGCTCGATTTCGTCCGCCTGAGCGCCGCCCGGGCCAAGGCCGCCGACGAAATGGCTGCTGCCATCGCCCGCGAGCTCAACGGCCCCCTGACTGCCCTGCTGCTCTACATGGGCGAGATCAAGCATCACAGCGATCAACTCGCGCCTGTGACCGGCGACCGCGCCTATTTGCAGCGCGTGGTCGAGAACGCGCTGGCACAAACCGAGCGCGTTTGCGGCCTGGTCAAGCAGCTTGCCGGTCCTCACAAGGGTGGCTTGTCGATCCCCTCCAGCGCCGAGGACGCGGAATCGAAGGCCGTCCGCGCCCAGCAGGCCCAGCGCGTGCCGAGCGCCGAACTCCTCAGCCTGTCGGGTCAGAAGCGGCTGACCAAGCGCGAGCGCGAGGTGCTGAGGCTGATCAGCGAAGGTTATTCGAACAAGCAGGGTGCGCTTCGAATGCAGATCAGCCCGCGCACGTTCGAGAGCCATCGCGCCGAGGCGATGCGCAAGCTCGGTGCGCGCAACACCGCGGATCTCGTCCGCGCGGCGCTGCTGCACTCGATCGACTGAGGCTGGTGTGTTGCAGCGCCGGCGGGCGATGCGGACAAGGCCCCGAGAGATCTTCCGGGACGTCTGAAAAACCCGATCGCGCTCAGAAATAATCTTCGGCGAAGGGACGCGCGCGCGAGACGGGACGCAGCGGCTTGATCTCTTCCTTCGGTCCGTTCGGGATGATCGTGATGGTCCAGCGGGGCGGCATGCTCGATTCATGCTCCAGCACCGAACGCACGAAGCCGGTCACCGTGGACTCGCCAGCCCTCACCGTCGCCATGCGGCCGTTGAACTGAGCAATACGGAAGCGGCGAACCTCTTTCTGGTCCGCGGTCTCGTAGGTGAACATGGAAACCCTCCTGGTTTCCGGCGACTATCGCCACCTATGATTAGCCATCTCTAAAAATCCCAAGCCGTAGAAGTACGGCGGGAATGCACGCGCGTGTGGTTAGCCCTGCGGCTCCTGCGCGCGCGCGGCGGCGTAGGCGGCGTCCATCAGGTCCAGGAGATCGCGGAATTCGCCATCGCCGAGCCTCTCTGCGGACTTCTCCAGTCGCAGCGCCAGCGCCGCGAGCCTGACATAGCCGAACGTTCCGGCCGCGCTCTTCAGCGAATGCGCTTCGCGCGCGATCCTGGCGTGATGCTGCGCCGGCGGGAGCGTGCGAAACAATTGCAGGCGCGCGGAAGTCTCGCTCCAGAATACATCGCGCACTTCGCAGGCACCGTCCTCGCCGATCTCGCGCACCAGCGCTTCGTAAGCGCGCGGCTCGCGCGCAGGCTCGGCATCGAGCGCCTTCTGCGCGGGCGCGACGGTGACTTCAAACATGGGCCTGCTGCCTTGATCACGGGTCATTTGTCGCGCGGCACGTCCCGGCGCGAGGAATGCCCCGTGTCTACGGCATTCGAATTTCAGTTCCGGTAGCAGGACACTAGGTGTTTGCAGGCCGGCATTAGCAGGCAGTTTACCATGCGCGTGCGGCGGTCAGCGCGCGCCGAGCAGCCGGTCGTACTGGGCCTTCACGGTGGCGTAGCATTCGCACGCCGTCTGGCGCAGGCCGTCGAGGTTGGTGATCTGGATGTGCCCGCGGCTGTAATGGATGAAATTGGCTTGTTGCAGGGTGTTGGCGACCAGCGACACGCTGTTGCGCCGTGCGCCGATCATCTGCGCCATGGCCTCCTGGGTCAGCAGCAGCCGGTAGTCGCCCGAGAGGTCATGCGTGTGCAACAGGCAGCGCGACAGCCGCGACTCCACCGGATGGGCGGCATTGCAGCCTGCCGTCTGCTGGACCTGGGCGTAGACCGCGAGCCCGTGGCGCGTCAGCAACGTGCGCAGGGTGCTGCTCTGATCGGCGGCGATCCGCAGCCGGTCGAGATCCATCACCGACGCGACGCCCGGAACCAGCACGATGGCGGTGTTCAGCGCGGACGCATCGCCCATGGTCGAGAGCGTCCCGAGCAGGCTGTCTCGGCCGATCATGGCGACTTGCACATGCTCGCCCTTGGCGAGTTTCACCACCAGCGAAATGACGCCGCGGTGGGGAAAATACGCGCGCTTCAGCGCCTCGCCGGTCTCGACCAGCACTGCGTCATGGGGCAGGTCGACTGTTCGCAGGTGCGGGCGGATCGATTCATAGTCGTCTGCCGACAGTGCGGACAGGAAACCGTTGGCTGAGCGCACCATCGTTTCCAAAAGCTGCCTCCCGTTCCCGCGCCATCGAATCGCGATAGACGAAATCACGCCCGGCGGCGGGTAAGTTCCATCATGTTCACGCCGGGATATATTGGCAATTGGGACACGTTGTCCGACCACGGCAGCGGTCCTGCCACGCTGCGTGCACGCCCGCATACCGTTGATTGCGCCGAGCTGTCGTCACGGCCCGGTTCCTACCAGGCGGAGGTGGTGGGCTTTCACGGCCGAATGGCAGTCGCAGGACGTCGTCTCCAGCGCCCGCAGATCGAGGATTTCAATCTGGCCGCGGCTGTAGTGAATGATGCCGGCCCGCTGCAGCGCATGCGCGACCAGCGAGACGGCATTGCGCCGTACGCCCAACATCTGCGCCAGCGCCTCCTGGGTCAGCGGCAGGATTTCACTGTCCGAGAGATCGCGGGCACGCAGGAGCCAGCGCGCGAGGCGCGCCTCGACCGGGTGCAGCGTATTGCAGAGCAGCGACTGCTGCGCATGCGCGAGCAAGGCCTGCTCATGGCGGACCATCAGCTGGCGAAACGGCGCGCTTGCGGCAGCGACCGTACGGAAAGCTGCGATTTCCAGCACGGAAGCGGTCCCTGGGAACAGCACGACCGCGTCTGTCGGCGCGATGCCGCCGGCAAGCGCCGCGCCGCCACCGACGACACTGTCGCGGCCCAGCATCGCCACCTCGATCATCTGTCCTTCGGACAGGCCCACCGTGATCGAAACGGATCCGCCATGCGGGAAGTAGACATATCTCAGCGCAGCACCCGCCTCGCACAAGACAGATTTCCTGACCATTTCGACTGTGGCGAGATGCGGACGCAGCAGATCGAGATCTGCCGCGTCGAGCATTTGCAGTAATTGGTTGGACGGGCGGCCGCTCGCAATCATCGAAGGTCAATCCGGCGTGTTCGATGTACGATCGGTGTAAAGCCCGCTCGTCATCCAGTTGCGCGGTGACAAAAACATATTGTAAAGGTTGTGGGGCTGTCCATATACCCGTTAGAGGGCAGACAGGCTGCGGCATTTGCGGCGGAAATAAGAATGGCGCGCTGATTCGCTCATGAGCCTGTGCGCCGGTCCTGCAGGGGCTGCGCAGGAAAAAGCTGCAGGGGGGCTTTCATGAGCCGGAAGCATTGCATCCGCGCTGCGATCAGAGGCCGGTCGACCCGCGCAGTGTCGTCCGTTGGACCAGCATTTACAGCCATCCAATATTGCCATGAAGCCTGGCGTCGCGTGGCCGCAGATTTCGCGTCCATCTTCCCCGTGCCGCCAACGACATTCGCGACCGTCCATTTTTTCGATTGAAAGCAAAGGAGAACGGCGTGCCCCACGGTTCAATTATTGAATCGCCAAAACGGGAAACTCAAATGGGGACAGAAGGTCTGCGCCATATTCTCGTTGTCGACGACGACCCGATGGTCTGCATGGCCATCGAGGTCTATCTCCAGCGCAACAATTTTCGGGTAACGATTGCCGAAGGAGGTGAAGCCGGACTGCGCGCGCTCGAACACCAGCAATTCGATCTGATGATCATCGATATCTTTATGCCGCACATGCGCGGCTTCGAATCGATCCGGCTCTTTCACGAGCGGGCGCCGGTCATTCCGCTGATCGCGATGTCCGGCTACGCCTTTGCAAATCTGAATTCGCCTGCACCCGATTTCCTCCGGATGGCGCTCGAGCTCGGTGCCGCACGCTGTCTGCGCAAGCCGTTCACGCCGCACGCGCTGCTCGCCGCCATCAACGATTGCCTGGCGGAGCACCGTCCCGACGGCGACATCGCCTCGGCCGCGCGATTGGGTTAGCGCGGCGCGGGCGGCTATGGCCACGGGGTAACGGTTCGTTTACCGCGTCCGCGGACCACGCAGATCGCGCCGCCAATGCGAACTGAGGGGCGCGACTGCGCCTCTGGTTGCGGACGGCGCGGTTCGATGTCCCGCAGGCCGCCCCTATCGTCCTTCATGAGCAGGATTTTCCGGCGCGCTTCGCCCGCTGTTATCGGCCCGTTTACCTCACGCGTCCCCACCGTCGCGGCGCGGAGCCGGTTTTGCCGAAAGGCGCAGCCGCATGCGGGCGAACCGCAAACTTCTCTTCAATATCCGTATTAGGACGGAGGATGAAATTAACGGGACTGTGAAAAGGGATGTCTAACGATCGAGAATAGGGCTTCCGTCCGTGCCAAAGGTGGCGCAGGCGCCGAAGTCCAGGGGTCAGGTCAGTAAGGCGTAGCTCATGGATGATCTGTTGCGGGAGTTTTTGACGGAGACCAGCGAGAGCCTGGACACCGTCGACAACCAGTTGGTGAAGTTCGAGCAGGAGCCGAACAACGCCAAGATCCTGGATAACATCTTCCGCCTGGTCCACACCATCAAGGGCACCTGCGGCTTCCTCGGATTGCCGCGGCTCGAAGCGCTGGCGCATGCCGGCGAGACGTTGATGGGCAAATTCCGTGACGGCATGCCGGTGACCGGGCAGGCGGTGACGGTGATCCTGTCCTCGATCGACCGCATCAAGGAAATCCTCGCCGGCCTCGAGGCGACCGAAGCCGAGCCCGAGGGGACCGACCGCGATCTCATCGACAAGCTGGAAGCGATGGTCGAGCAGGGCATGGCGGCAATGGCCGCGGGCGCTGCCGCCGCTCCCGTTGCCGAAGCTCCGCCGCTGGTGCCGGAAGCCCCGGTTGCCGCTGCTGCGCCGGCAAACCTGACCTCGGGCACGCTGATCGACCAGACCCTGGAGCGCCCGCTGCGTCCGGGCGAAGTCTCGCTCGACGAGCTCGAGCGCGCCTTCCGCGAGACCGCGATCGAGGCGCCGACGCCTGTTGCTCAGGCTGAAGCCAAGCCCGCGCCGGCCGCTGAAGCGCCCGCGCCCGTTGCCAAGGAAACCGCCAAGGAAGCAAAGTCCGCCAAGGAGAAGGCCGCGCCGAAGAAGTCGATGGCCGACGAGGGCGCCAGCGAAGGCGACCGCATCGCCAACCAGTCGATCCGCGTCAACGTGGATACGCTGGAGCATCTGATGACCATGGTTTCCGAGCTGGTGCTGACCCGCAACCAGCTGCTGGAGATCTCCCGCCGCAACGAGGACACCGAGTTCAAGGTGCCGTTGCAGCGCCTGTCCAACGTCACCGCCGAGCTGCAGGAAGGCGTCATGAAGACGCGCATGCAGCCGATCGGCAATGCCTGGCAGAAGCTGCCCCGCATCGTCCGCGACCTGTCGAGCGAACTCGGCAAGCAGATCGAATTGGAGATGCACGGCGCCGACACCGAGCTCGACCGCCAGGTGCTCGACCTGATCAAGGACCCGCTCACCCACATGGTGCGCAACTCCGCCGATCATGGCCTGGAGACCCCCGCCGAGCGTCTCGCATCCGGCAAGGGCGAGCAGGGCACCATCCGCCTGTCCGCCTATCACGAGGGCGGCCACATCATCATCTGCATCGCCGACAACGGCCGTGGCCTCAACACCGAGAAGATCAAGGCCAAGGCGATCTCCTCAGGGTTGGTCACCGAGGCCGAGCTCGAGAAGATGAGCGAAGCCCAGATCCACAAGTTCATCTTCGCGCCCGGCTTCTCCACCGCAGCCGCCATCACCTCGGTGTCGGGCCGCGGCGTCGGCATGGACGTGGTGCGCACCAATATCGACCAGATCGGCGGCACCATCGACATCAAGTCGGTGGCCGGCGAGGGAAGCTCCGTCACCATCAAGATCCCGCTGACGCTGGCGATCGTCTCCGCCCTGATCGTCGAAGCCGCCGGCGACCGCTTTGCGATCCCGCAGCTCTCGGTGGTCGAGCTGGTGCGGGCCCGCGCCAACTCAGAGCACCGCATCGAGCGCATCAAGGACACCGCGGTCCTCCGTCTGCGCAACAAGCTGCTGCCGCTGATCCATTTGAAGAAGCTGCTCAAGATCGACGACGGCGCCGCGTCCGATCCCGAGAACGGCTTCATCGTGGTCACGCAAGTCGGCAGCCAGACCTTCGGCATCGTCGTCGACGGCGTGTTCCACACCGAAGAAATCGTGGTGAAGCCGATGTCGACCAAGCTGCGTCACATCGACATGTTCTCCGGCAACACCATCCTGGGCGATGGCGCGGTGATCATGATCATCGACCCCAACGGCATTGCCAAGGCGCTTGGCGCCGCCGGCTCCTCGGCCCATGACATGGGCGACGAGAACGGCGCGCACCACATCGGATCGGGCGAGCAGACCACTTCGCTGCTGGTGTTCCGCGCCGGCTCGTCGCAGCCCAAGGCGGTCCCGCTTGGCCTCGTCACCCGCCTGGAAGAGCTGCCCGCCGACAAGATCGAGTTCTCGAACGGCCGCTACATGGTGCAATACCGCGAGCAGCTGATGCCGCTCGTTGCCATGGAAGGCGTCACCATTGCCAGCCAGGGCGCCCAGCCGATCCTGGTGTTCGCCGATGACGGCCGCTCCATGGGCCTCGTCGTCGACGAGATCATCGACATCGTCGAGGAACGGCTCAACATCGAGGTCGGCGGCTCCGCCTCCGGCATCCTCGGCTCGGCCGTGATCAAGGGCCAGGCCACCGAGGTGATCGACGTCGGCCACTTCCTCCCGATGGCGTTCGCCGACTGGTTCACCCGCAAGGAGATGAAGCCGTCGATGCACTCGCAGTCGGTGCTGCTGGTCGACGACAGCGCCTTCTTCCGCAACATGCTGGCGCCCGTGCTCAAGGCCGCCGGCTACCGCGTCCGCACCGCGCCGACCGCGCAGGAGGGCCTCGCGGCACTGCGGGCGCAGAGCTTCGACGTGGTCCTGACCGACATCGAGATGCCCGACATGAACGGGTTCGAGTTCGCGGAAGTTATCCGCTCCGACAACAATCTGGGCTCGATGCCGATCATCGGCCTGTCCGCGCTGGTGTCGCCGGCGGCGATCGAGCGCGGCCGTCAGGCCGGCTTCCACGACTATGTCGCCAAGTTCGACCGTCCCGGTCTGATCGCGGCGCTGAAGGAACAGACCGCGGGTGCCGCCGGCGCCTCCGAGCTGAACCGGGCAGCGGCGTAAGAGCAGGACAGGGATCAGGAGAAGCAGATGAACAAGAAGACGCAAGTGGGCGAAGGCGCCATGGTCGAATACGTCACCGCGATGATCGGCGGCCAGCTGTTCGGCCTGCCGATCTCCCGGGTCCAGGACGTGTTCATGCCCGAGCGCGTCACCCGCGTGCCCTTGTCCTCGCGCGAGATCGCGGGCGTGCTCAATCTGCGCGGCCGCATCGTCACCGTGGTCGACATGCGCGCCCGCCTCGGCCTGCCGCAGCCCGAGGACGGCAAGGTGCCGATGGCGGTCGGCGTTGACCTCCGCGGCGAATCCTATGGCCTCCTGATCGACCAGATCGGCGAGGTGCTGCGCCTGCCGGAAGCCGGCATGGAAGAAAATCCCGTCAACCTCGACCCCCGCATGGCCAAGCTCGCCGGCGGCGTCCATCGCCTCGACGGCCAGCTCATGGTCGTCCTCGACGTCGATCGCGTCCTCGAGCTCGAAACCAAAGTGCAGATGGCTGCGTGAGCCAACGAAACATCGAAGCCGGAGAACCAAAATGAAGACATGTTTGGTGGTCGATGATTCCAGCGTCGTTCGCAAGATCGCGCGCCGGATCCTGGAAGGCCTGGAATTCCAAGTCACCGAAGCCGAGGACGGCTCGAAGGCGCTCGAGATCTGTCAGCGGCAGCTGCCCGACGCGGTGCTGCTCGACTGGAATATGCCGGTCATGGACGGCTTCGAATTCATGGGCCACATGCGCCGCCTGCCCGGCGGCGACCAGCCCAAGGTGGTGTTCTGCACCACCGAGAACAATGTGGCTCATATTGCCCAGGCGCTCAGCGGCGGCGCCAACGAGTACATCATGAAGCCTTTCGACAAAGACATCATCGCCGACAAGTTCGCTGAAGTTGGTTTGATCCCGGTCGGACAAGCCATGGTCTGAGTGTGTCTGGCCCGCGTATTTAGGCCAGAGTGTTCCAGTACAGCTTCGAAGAGGCCATCCGTGACCCCGACCGAGTATGAGTATCTGCGTAAATTCCTGAAGGACAATTCCGGTCTCGATCTTTCCGCAGACAAGCAATATCTGATCGAAAGCCGCCTGCTGCCGCTGGCCCGCAAGGCCGGGCTCTCCGGCATCGGCGAACTCGTGCAGAAGCTGCAGGGCGGCTCGCGCACGGTGATCACCGACGTGGTCGAAGCCATGACCACCAACGAGACCTTCTTCTTCCGCGACAAGGTCCCGTTCGATCATTTCCGCGACACCATCATGCCCGAGATCATCAAGGCGCGGGCCGCCCGCCGCAGCATACGGATCTGGTGCGCCGCCGGCTCGACCGGGCAGGAGCCCTATTCGCTGGCGATGTGCCTGAAGGAGATGGGCGCGGCCCTTACCGGCTGGCGCATCGAGATCATCGCGACCGATCTGTCGCAGGAGGTGCTGGAGAAGGCCAAGGCCGGAATCTACAGCCAGTTCGAGGTGCAGCGCGGCCTGCCGATCCAGATGCTGATGAAATATTTCAAGCAGACCGGCGAGACCTGGCAGGTTAATCCCGAATTGCGGGCGATGATCCAGCACCGGCAGCTCAACCTGCTGCACGATTTCGCGCAGCTCGGCACCTTCGACGTCATCTTCTGCCGCAACGTGCTGATCTATTTCGATCAGGACACCAAGATCAACATCTTCAACCGGCTGGCGCGCCAGATCGAGCCCGACGGCTTCCTGGTGTTGGGTGCGGCCGAAACCGTGGTCGGCCTGACCGATACGTTCCGGCCGATTCCGGAGCGGCGCGGCCTCTACAAGCCGAACGATCCGCGTGCCGCAGCCGCCAAGCCGGCTCTCGCCGGCGCCGCGCCGCGCCTGGCGGCCATGGCAGGACGATAGACATGGCCGAGGATGGCAAGGGTACGGAACGCGTGACTTTCAGTCGCGGCTACGATGTCTGCATCATGGCCATCGACGGCACCTGGCGCCGCGACTGCAAGCTCAACGCGATCTCCGATACCGACGCCATCCTCACGGTGGAAGGCTCGATCCAGGGGTTGAACCTGAAAGAGTTCTTCCTGCTGTTGTCGTCCACGGGCCTCGCCTACCGCCGCTGCGAGCTGGTCCGCGTCAACGGCGCCGAGATGGACATTCAGTTCCTGCGCGGCAAGAACAGGAAGAAGCGCGGCGCAGCCGGCGGCCGCGACGAAGCGGCGTGATCCGCCCGCATCCGTCGCCGTCTTTTCCGGCCCGTTGCTTCACATTTTCTGAAAACATCCGAGTGAATTGGCGCCAGGAACTTTACGCGGCCTAAGCGCGAAGCGTGTATCCATTGTTGGTCCCAATCTCAGGATACTGAAATGCCCAGAAGTTCTCTTTCCCCCATCCCCTCAAACCTGCCCGACGGCGCCGAGCGGCGTGCGCTTCAGCTCCTTGTGGTCGATGACGACGCCACGCAGCGCAGCCTGATCACGGTCGCCGCCAAGCAGGCCGGCCACGAAGTCACCGTGGCGCCGTCAGTGGCGGATGCGATCGAGAAGCTCCGCGCCGCGCGCTTCGACTGCGTGACGCTCGATCTCGTGCTGGAGGATGGCGACGGCATCGACGTGCTGCGCGAGATGGCGGCGGCGAAGTTCGGTGGCGCGGTGATCGTCATCAGCGGCATGGACGGCAAGCGCCGCAGCGCCGCCCGCAGCTTCGCCCGGTCCGTCGGGATCGAGCTCCAGAGCCTGCCGAAGCCGCTCGACCTTGCGGCCTTGCGCATCAGCCTCGCCAATCTCGGCAAGACCGCGATGGGCCTTCCGGCGATCCACACCTGGGGTGGTGTTGCCACCGACGCGATCGTGGAACGCCACCGCGCGTAAGGTTTGCGGAGCTGCCATGCGATGGCATGCGGCCCTGCGCCGCGCTGATAGCGATCTATGCCGGGGTGCCGGATTCAGAGAGGCATTGCAGGGCGTGGCCAAGGCCCGCCCGGCAGGCGTTGAGGGCGGCGCTCGCCGTCGCATAGCGCGGCGTGACGTCGTCGAGCACGAAAATGTCGGCGGAACCGGCCGGATCGCCATGATCGTCGTGCGCCAGGCCCATTTCCAACAGGCCAGCTTCCATCATGGCTGCGTCGATCAGGCGCATGCTGCTCTCGATCCGTGTGATCAGGGAGCGAAGATCGGCAGCGATCAACCGACGGCTGTCGGTCTCAAGCATCGCGATGAGCGGGGGTGTGCCAGCGAAATTTAGCATGGATATTCTCCGTACCCCGCAATTAGGCACCCTGCCGCTACTTGTGCGTTAAGTCCATGTCCCGTACAAATACGGGTGGGCCGAATCCGCGCCGAACGCCATAACAGTTGGCGCGGACGCGAGTCCTTCATGCCAACTGGATGTGGCACATGGCCGAACAAAGCTCTCGCGGTGAAATCTTCGTGGTCGACGACGACCCTGCCGTTCGCGACACCCTGTCGATGGTGTTGAAGGCGGCGGGCTATGAGGTGATCTGTTTTGCGGACGGCGCAGCGCTGCTCTCCGTCGCGCGAAACCGCACACCGGCTGCGATCCTGCTCGACGTGAACATTCCCGGAAAGTCGGGCCTCGACATTCTGAAGGAACTGCACGGCGAGGATTATCCGGCGCCGATCTTCATGATCTCCGGACAGGGCGACATCGCGATGGCGGTGGGCGCGATCAAGAGCGGCGCGCTGGACTTCATCGAGAAGCCGTTCCGCGGCAGCGAAATCGTCGGCCGGCTCGACGAGGCGATCGGCGCCTATGCGCGCAGGCAGGCGGAGAACGCCTCGCCGAAATTCGGCTCGCTGCACTTCCCCGGACGTGAGCCGCTGACGCGCAGGGAGCGCGAGGTGCTCGAGCAGTTCGCCTCCGGTGCGTCCAACAAGGAAGCCGGCCGCACCCTCGGCATCAGCCCGCGCACCATCGAGGATCACCGCGCCAACATCATGAAGAAGCTCGGCGCGCGCAACGCCGCCGATCTGATCCGCATCGTGATGACCGCGGCCCAGCGCGCGTCGTAACTCGTGCCCCGGACGCAGCGCATCATGCAATGATGCGCTGCTGAGCGGGGCCCATCTCTCGAATTTCACCGCTGACAGTTCTGGTCCCGGCTCTGCGTCGCAGCGTTGCACGCTGCGCCTTGTCCGGGACACACGAGCAATCAGCCGCTCAGTGCCTTGCGGATGATCCGCGCGAGATCCGATTTGCGATAGGGCTTGGCCAGCAGCAGGACGCCGGAATCCAGCCGGCCGTGATGGATGATCGCATTCTCGGTATAGCCTGACGTGTAGACCACCCTGAGATCGGGGCGTGTCTTCATCAGTTCGTCGGCGAGCTGCCGTCCGTTCATCTTGCCGGGCATGATGACGTCGGTGAACAGCAGGTCGAACGGCCTGCCGGCGGCAACGATCGCGAGCGCCTCCGCCGCGTTCGCGGCCTGCAAGGTGACGTAACCCAGCGCATGCAGCTGCGCCAGCACGTAGTCGCGCACCAGCCGGTCGTCCTCGACCACCAGGATCGTCTCGTGTCCGCCCTCGATCGTCGCAGGCGTCACGCCCTCGCCGATGGCCGTCGGCGTCTTGCCGGGCGGCAGGTACATCTTGATCGTGGTGCCGTGGCCTTCCTCGCTGTAGATCTTGATGTGGCCTGCGGACTGCTTGATGAAGCCATAGACCATCGACAGCCCGAGTCCGGTGCCCTTGCCCGGTCCCTTCGAGGTGAAGAAGGGATCGAACACCCTGGGCAGCATGTTCGCAGGGATCCCGGTGCCGGTGTCGCTCACGGCGATCAGCACGTAATGGCCGGGACGGACGTCGTTGCCGCTGGCATAGACCTCGTCGAGATAGGCGGCGCCGGTCTCCACGATCAGCTTGCCGCCGCCGGGCATGGCGTCGCGGGCATTGAGCGCGAGATTGAGGATCGCGGTGGTGAGCTGGTTGGGATCGACGATCGCGACGCAATTCTCGTCCTCGAACACCGATTCGATCTGGATCTGCTCGCCCAGCGTCGGCCTCAACAGCTTCGCGGTGTCGACCACCAGCGAGTTGATGTCGATCTCGCGCGGCTGGAGCGGCTGCTTGCGCGCGAAGGCGAGCAGGTGCTGGGTCAGATCGGCGCCGCGCGCGGCGGCCTCGTCGATCATCTTCGTGATGGCCGCAAGCTGCGGCTCCTTTTCGACGGCCTCCGCGAGAATCTCGATCGTCCCGGTGATGACGGTGAGGATGTTGTTGAAATCGTGCGCCACGCCGCCGGTGAGCTGGCCGACCGCCTCCATCTTCTCGGCATGGCGGATGCGCTCCTCGGCGGCGATCTTGTCGGTGAGGTCGCGGTAAAAGACGTTGAACAGCAGGCCTTCGCGGCGCTTCAGCGCGGTGACGCTCAGCTCGGCCTTGAATTCCTTGCCGTCGCGGCGGCAGCACATCAGCTCGCGGCGGCGGTTCAGCGTCCTGCCGTCCTCGTTCTTCAGGAATTGCTTCAGGCCGGCCCTGACCCTCTCGCGTTCGCTCTCGGCGACGATCAGGTCGATCGTGCTCTTGCCGAGCACCTCGTCGCGGCGCCAGCCGAACAGCTGCTCGGCCTGCGAATTCCAGTTCAGGATGCTGCTGGTCTCGTCGGTCTGGATGAAGGCGTCGAGCGAGGTCTCGACGATGTTTCGGGCGAGTCGCTCGCTCTCGCGCAGCGATTCCTGCGCGAGCCGCGCTTCCGTCATGTCGCGTCCGACGAAGAAGAAGCGCTGCGCCTGCTCGGACCAATTGCCGAGCCAGGACAGCCAGACCTCGTGTCCGTTCTTGTGGAAACAGCGGGTGTCGCCGAGCTTGGGGCGCTCGCCGCGCCGCAGCGCGCGCATGTCCTCGCGCGATTGCGCCAGATGGTCGGGATGAATGAAGTCCGCGCCGCTGCGGCCGATCATCTCGTCCGGCCGGTAGCCGAGAATGGTCTCGCTGCTCGGGCTGATCTGCGCGACATGGCCCCGCGGGTCCATGACCATGATCAGATCCTGCGAGGTATCGAAGATCTGTCGGCGCTCTTCGAGCTGCTGCTGCAGCTGCCGCTCGGCCCGCCGCGCCTCGGTGAGACTATGCGCGGTCCCGGAGACGCCGATGATCTCGCCGGACGGCCCCCTGATCGGCGAGAGGCTGAGTGAGATCTCGACCGGCGTGCCGTCCTTGCGCAGGCGCACCGTCTCGAACCGCTCGATCGACTCGCCCCGCGCGATCCGCGCCAGATAGTCCTTGCCATGCTCGCGCCGGTCGGGCGGCACGATGATCGCAGTGGATTTCCCGATCGCTTCACTCGCCGAATAGCCATAGAGCCGCTCGGCGGCCGGATTCCAGCCCGTGATGATGGCGTCGAGCGTCTGCATCACGATCGCATCGTCGGACGATTCGACGGCGGCGCTGAACAACTGCTCGCGTGCCGCATGATGGCTTCGTGCGGCCTCGGTGCGGCGATGCTCCCGGATCTCGCGCTCGAGAGCGGCTGTCTTCGCCCGCGTCTCTTCGACCATCTGGGCGAAAGCCCGCGCCAGCACGCCCGTCTCGCCGCTGGCATCGACGGGGATGTCCGCCTGCCGTCCGCGGCCGATCGCCTCCACGGCCGCGGTCAGGCGGCCGATCGGGCGGGTCAATGAGCGCGCCAGCAGCACCGCGAGCGCCGCTGCGGCGAGGACGGCGAGCACGCCGACCAGCACGGACGTCTTTTGAATGGCGGCCGGCACCCGGCCGAAGACGGACGGGGGAATGGTCACGATGATTGCGGTCCATTCCTTGCCCGCCAGCAGCGCCGGCGCGATCGCCGCGCCGGTCGGCCGGCCCGACGCGTCGGTCATGAGCCGCGTGGATAGGTCCGACGTGCCGGCCATGGCCGAGAAGAATGGAAAATCATCGCGCCAGTTGGTGGGGCGGCCCTGCAATGAGGCGAATTCCCGCGCGCGATCGGGATGAACGAGATAATCGCCGTGCGAATTCACGACGTAGATCTCGCCACCCGAGCTCGCCGTCGAGCGGATGCGGTCGAGGGCCGGACGCATGTCGATATTGGCGATGATGATCCCGAACGGCTTGCCATTCGGCGTGAACAGCGGCGTAGCGACCCGCAGCGTCGGAGTGTGCAAGACCGTGGTGCCCCCCTGGCGGGTCGCGAGATCGATCGGCGACACGTAAATCTCGCCCGGCGCCAGCCTCATCGTGTCCTGAAAGTAGGCTCGGTCGCCCTTGCGCTCCAGCTCGCTGTTGGGGACGATCCGCGCCGCTCCATGCGGGCCGGAGCGGTCGACGCGGACCAGCTCGCGCTGGTCGTCGTCGAGACCGATGATGCGAAACTGCCCGTAGCTGGGCTTGGCCTCGATCTCGGCTGCGAGCCGCGTCGCGATGCGGTCGCGCCAGGTCTGCTCTGTAACGCCGTCAAGGGGGTCAACTCCTCCGCCGAGACGGGCGCGGATCAGGCCGTTGATGGCCGCGGCAGAGCGATAGCCGATCAAATCGCCGCGGACTCCGGCAACATAGGATTCCAGGTTGGCCGCGAGCAGGCGTGACTGGGCCTCGACCCGCTCCAGGACGCGCGGAATGACCGCTTGCGTGGTGTTGCGAAAGCCGAGCCATCCGACTGCGGCCACGGTGACCGCCACCAGCAGGATCATCGCGATCGCCAGCCGCGTTGCGAGGGTCAAGCGGATGTTCGCAGGGCTTCCCGGATGACCGCGCCTGGTCTGGCCTGGAGCAGCGGCGCCCCCGTCATCGGTGGCCGGAGCTGACATCGGACCCCTCCGGCTCGCCTGCTTTCAGGCAGCCATCGACCGCGGCGAGCAGGGCGTCGGGCCGGAACGGCTTTTGCAAACTTGCCACCGCGCCGAGCTTGGTCGCCATCTTCAGGAAGTCCGGCTCCGCATAGGCATCCGGCGTGATCGAACGGCCGGAAATGACGATGATCGGAATGGCCGGAGCCAGCACCCGGATGTGACGCATCGTCTCCAGCCCGTCCATGCCGGGCATGAAGATGTCGAGAAACAGGAGGTCGAACCGGCTGGCCTCGAACAGCGCAAGTCCCTTGCGGCCATCGCCCGCGACGGTGACGTGATGACCGGCCCTCTCCAGGAGCAGCCGGATCGTGAGTTGGACGGCCGGGTCGTCATCCACGATCAGGATGTTGGCCACGTCTGAATTCCTCCGGGCCGGACAGGACGTCCCCACCGGCCGCAAATCAAACCATCAAAGACGAAATTGTTGCGCGGATTCAGCCCGGCCTGCAAGCACTTCGCGAACGTCCGGTGAATGCTCGCCTAAGCCGAAAACGGGGACGCATGCTTATGCACGGTTGCGTGCATAAGGGTTCGTCAGGCTGGTGGTCTGTCTAATCGGTCAGATATTCCGGATAATGGCTCCGGATCTTGTCGAGTTCGCTGAGCGTGCCCGACAAATGCTTGCGCAGATGCTGTTGCGCGGCATCGGAATCTCCGGCTTCGATCGCGCGGGTGATCAGCTTGTGGTGACGGACGATGTTCTGGGCCTTGCCGGGTGAGGGCAAATGCAGCCGGCGCAGCCGGTCGATATGTCCGCTGCGGCTGCGCACCAGCGTCCAGAGCTCCTGCTTGCCGGCCGCCGCATAAAGCTGGGCGTGAAAATCATTGTCGGCGGCGATGAAGCTCTCGAAGTCCCCGGCTTTCGCGAACTGCTGCTGAAGCGCGATCACATGGTCGAGGCGGAGGACCAGGGCCTGGTCATGCTGCTCCGCGAGCAGCCGGACGATTTCGAGCTCCAGCGCCTGGCGCAGGAAATGCGCCTGCTCGGCGCGGCCGACATCGACCCGGCTGACCACGGTCGCGTGCTGCGGAAACACGTCCACGAGCCCTTCTTCCTCGAGCCGCATCAGGGCGTCGCGGATCGGCGTCGAGCTGACCCCGAATTGCGCGGCGAGATCCGTGCGCGACAGCGGCGAGCCCGGGGGCAGTTCGAGCGCGAGAATGGCGTTGCGCAGCCGCTCGAACACCTGCGGCGCGGCCTGCCGGGCCCGGTCGAGCCGCGCGCCGGGGCGGGCCGCGCGGGGCGCGGGATGGGCTGTTTCCATGGCGAGGGCTCCGGCGGACTTGCCTTTGATGCACTAATGCATTAGTGCATCAGCAGGATCGCTCGTCAATGGCGGCCGGAGGAAACGAACAATTATGATCAAGCCATTCCAGCGTGGCGCTGCCGCCATCGCCCTGATCGTCGCAACCGTGCTGGCGGCTTCGCCGGCGCGTGCGCAGCAGAAATCCGAGATCGCGCTGTCGCGCCAGCCCGGCATTTTCTACATGCCGAGCCACATCATGGAGAAGCTGAAGCTGATCGAGAAGCACGCAGCTTCACTCGGCCTCGCGGGCGTCACCACCAAATGGATCACCTTCTCCGGCGGCGGCGCGCAGACCGATGCGCTGCTCGCGGGCGGCGTCGACATCCTCAACACCGGCACCGGCAATCTTCTGCTGCTGTGGGACCGCACCCGCGGCGGCGTGAAGGGCATCGTCGCGACCTCGGCGCAGCCGATGACGCTGATCAGCCGCGACGCCAACATCAAGTCGATCAGGGATTTCGGCCCCTCCGACAAGATCGCGGTGCCGACCGTCAAGGTGTCGACCCAGGCGATCGTGCTGCAGATCGCGGCCGCCGAGGCCTTCGGCGCCGACCAATGGTCGAAGCTGGATGCCAACACCGTTCAACTCGGCCATCCCGACGCTTATGCGGCGCTGTCCAATCCCAAGCACGAGGTGCACAACCACTTCTCCATCCCGCCCTTCACCTTCCTGGAGCTGAAGAACGTGCCGGGCGCGCATATCGTGCTGTCGTCGCCGGACGTGATGGGCGGGCCGCTCAGCCAGGCCCAGTTCTTCACCACCACCAAATTCGCCGAGGCCAATCCAAAGATCATCCAGGCCGTGCGCGACGCGACCAAGGAAGCGCAGGCCCTGATCCGCAGCGACACGAAGCAGGCGGTCGAGATCTACAAGGAGATCACCGGCGACAAGACCTCGGTCGAGGAGTTGCTCGATCTGCTCAAGGAGCCCGGCATGATGGAGTGGAATCTCGAGCCGCAGGGCACGATGAAATTCGCTGCGCATCTGTTCAAGACCGGCACGCTGAAGAGCCAGCCCAAGGCCTGGACGGATTATTATCTCCCCGTCGCGCACGATCTGAAGGGCAACTGATGGCGCTGCTCGACGTCAGCTCCGTGACGCTGCGCTACAAGACCTCCAGCGCAGTCGTCACCGCCACGGAGAGGGTGAGTTTCACGGTCGACAAGTCCGACCGCTTCGTGCTGCTGGGTCCGTCCGGCTGCGGCAAGTCGACCCTGCTCAAGGCCGTCGGCGGCTACATGACCCCGAGCGAGGGCCGCATGACCATAGGCGATCGCGAGATCCACGGTCCCGGCGCCGACCGGATGATGATCTTCCAGGAGTTCGACCAGCTCCTGCCGTGGAAGAGCGTGCTCGCCAACGTCATGTTTCCGCTGCTGACTGCGCGAAAACTGTCGCGCAGGGACGCCGAGGCCAAGGCACGGGCCTATATCGAGAAGGTCGGCCTCACCCGCGTGGTCGATGCCTATCCGCACACGCTGTCCGGCGGCATGAAGCAGCGCGTCGCGATCGCGCGCGGCATGGCGATGGAGCCTGATATCCTCTTGATGGACGAGCCGTTCGCGGCGCTCGATGCGTTGACGCGCCGCACCTGCCAGGACGAGCTGCTCCAGCTCTGGAGCGAGACCAAGTTCACCGTGCTGTTCGTGACCCATTCGATTGCGGAGGCGATCCGCATCGGCAACCGCATCCTGCTGCTGTCGCCGCATCCCGGCCGCGTCAAGGCCGAGGTGATCGACGTCGACAAGGTCTCGAACGAAGACGGCAGCGCCGGCCGGCTGGAGAAGGAGATCCACGATCTCCTGTTCGCCGGCGAAGCCACCGCGCATTGAGGAGCCTCTGATGGGCGAAGCCAGGATATTGCTGCGGGCCGAACCGGTTGCTGCCATCGGCGCAGGCGAGGTCGAGCGCAAGCTGAGCGTGCTTGAGCTGTTGTGGAACGACGGCTTCGTCCGCAAGTCGGTGATCATCCTGTTCCTGGCGGCGGTCTGGGAAGCCTACGGCCTCACCCTCGACAATCCGCTGCTGTTCCCGACACTGCACGACACCGCGATCACGCTGTTCGACCGCGTCAAGGACGGCACCATTCCGATGCGGGCCTGGACGTCGCTGAAAGTTCTGTTCATGGGCTATTCGGCCGGCATCGCGCTCGCCGCCATCTTCACCGTGCTCGCGATCTCGACCCGCATCGGCACCGATTTCCTCGAGACTGTCACGGCGATGTTCAATCCGTTGCCGGCGATCGCGCTGCTGCCGCTGGCCCTGATCTGGTTCGGCCTCGGCAATGGCAGCCTCGTCTTCGTGCTGATCCATTCGGTGCTGTGGCCGGTCGCGCTCAACACCCATTCCGGCTTCAAGAGCGTGTCCAACACGCTGCGCATGGTCGGCCGCAATTACGGCCTGAGCGGCTTGCCCTACGTCGCAAAAATTCTCATCCCGGCCGCCTTCGGCTCGATCCTCACCGGCCTCAAGATCGGCTGGGCCTTTGCCTGGCGCACGCTGATCGCGGCGGAGCTGGTGTTCGGCGTGTCCTCGGGGCAGGGCGGGCTCGGCTGGTTCATCTTCGAGAACCGCAATTTGCTCGACATACCCGCCGTGTTCGCGGGCCTCTTGACGGTGATCATCATCGGGCTCTTTGTCGAGAACCTGATCTTCCGCGCCATCGAGCGGAACACCGTGCAGAAATGGGGCACCCAATCATGACCAAGAAGAAAATAACGCCCGACCAGCTCCGCAGCGCGCGCTGGTTCGCGCCCGACGATCTCCGCTCGTTCGGCCACCGCTCCCGCACCATGCAGATGGGCTACGCGCCGGAGGAGTGGAAGGACCGGCCGATCATCGCGATCCTCAACACCTGGTCGGACGCGCAGCCCTGCCACATGCACTTCAAGTCGCGCGTCGACGACGTCAAGCGCGGCATCCTGATGGCCGGCGGCCTGCCGCTGGAGCTGCCGGCGCTATCGCTGTCGGAATCGCTGCTGAAGCCGACCACCATGCTCTATCGCAATCTGTTGGCGATGGACGCGGAGGAGCTCTTGCGCAGCCATCCCGTCGACGGCGTCGTGCTGATGGGCGGCTGCGACAAGACCACGCCGGCGCTGCTGCTGGGCGCGACGTCGATGAACATTCCGGCGATCTATCTGCCGGCCGGCCCGATGCTGCGCGGCAATTGGAAGGGCAAGACGCTCGGCTCCGGCTCGGACGGCTGGAAATACTGGGACGAGCGCCGCGCCGGAAAGATCTCCGACAAGGACTGGCTCGACATCGAGGCCGGCATCGCCCGCAGCTACGGCACCTGCATGACCATGGGCACGGCCTCGACCATGACGGCCATTGCCGAAGCGATCGGCATGACGCTGCCCGGCGCCTCCTCGATCCCCGCGGCCGACGCCAATCACATCCGCATGGCCTCTGAATGCGGCCGACGCATCGTCGAGATGGTTTGGGAGGATTTGACGCCGAAGGTGATCCAGACCAGAAAAGCCTTCGAGAACGCGATTGCGGTCGCGATGGCGATGGGCTGCTCGACCAACGCCATCATCCATCTGATCGCGCAGGCTCGCCGCGCCGGCAAGGACATCGGCCTCGACGATTTCGAGATCGCGAGCCGCAAGGTGCCCGTGATCGCCAACGTGCGGCCGAGCGGCGATGCGTATCTGATGGAAGACTTCTTCTATGCCGGCGGCCTGCCGGCGCTGATGGGGCAGATCAAGCCGCATCTGCATCTCGACTGCATCACCGTCACCGGCAAGACACTGGCTGAGAACATCGCGGGCGCCGAGGTGCACAATGCCGATGTGATCCGCTCGGTCGACAATCCCATTTACAAGGAAGGCGCGCTCGCCGTGCTCAAGGGCAATCTCGCGCCCGACGGCTGCGTCATCAAGCCTTCCGCCTGTGCGCCGCGCTTCCTCAAGCACACCGGGCCGGCGCTGGTGTTCGACGATTATCCCTCGATGAAGAAGGCGGTCGACGATCCCGATCTCGATGTCACCGAAGACCACATTCTCATCCTGCGCAATGCGGGGCCGCAAGGTGGCCCGGGCATGCCGGAATGGGGCATGCTGCCGATCCCGACCAAGCTCGTGAAGCAGGGCGTGCGCGACATGGTGCGCCTCTCGGATGCGCGCATGAGCGGCACCAGCTATGGCGCCTGCATCCTGCACGTCTCGCCGGAATCCTACATCGGCGGCCCGCTGGCGCTGGTGCAGAACGGCGACCGCATCACGCTCGACGTTGCCGCCCGCACCATCAATCTCGACGTCCCCGAAGCCGAGCTCGCAAAACGCCGCGCCGCCTGGAAACAGCCCGAGCGCCGCTTCGAGCGCGGCTATGGCTGGATGTTCACCAAGCACATCAAGCAGGCCAATGACGGCTGTGACTTCGACTTCCTCGAGACCGATTTCGGCGCGCCGATCGGCGAGCCGTCTATTTACTAGCCCACTGTCATTCCGGGGCGCGCCCCTTGGCGCGAGCCCGGAATCCATACTCCCGATCGTGGTTATGGATTCCGGGCCTGGCCCTGCGGGCCATCCCGGAATGATGAAAGAGAGAGTTCGACCAAATGACAAAACTCAGCGAAGCCACCCGCAACAAGCTCAAATCCGTCTCCACGGCCACAGTGGCCACCGCCTTGTTCAAGCGCGGCCTGCGGATCCAGATGATCCAGGACGTGCATCCGCTCGGTGCCGACCAGCCGACCATGGTCGGCGAAGCCTTCACGCTGCGCTACATGCCGGCGCGCGAGGATCTCAACACCATCGACGTCTTCAAGGATCGCTCCCATCCGCAGCGCAAGGCGGTCGAGGATTGTCCGGCAGGCAGCGTTCTGGTGATGGACAGTCGCAAGGACGCGCGCGCGGCCTCGGCCGGCGCGATCCTGGTGACGCGCTTGATGAAGCGCGGTGTCGCCGGTGTCGTCACCGACGGCGGCTTTCGCGATTCCGCCGAGATCGCCAAGCTCGGCATCCCCGCCTATCACCACCGCCCGTCGGCGCCGACCAATCTCACGCTGCACCAGGCGATCGAGATCAACGTGCCCATCGGCTGCGGCGATGCGCCGGTGTTCCCCGGCGACGTCATTCTCGGCGACGCCGACGGCGTGATCGTGATCCCCGCCCATCTCGCCGACGAGATCGCCAACGAAACCTTCGAGATGACGGCGTTTGAGGATTTCGTCACCGAGGAAGTCGGCAAGGGACGTGGCATCTTCGGTCTCTATCCCGCCACCGATCCGCAGACGCTCACCGACTTCGCGGAGTGGCGGAAGAAGAACGGCCGCTAAACCAAAACGAACTCACGTCAAGAAACGAGCCGGCGCATCAAGCGCCGGCCTTTTAGCAAGCAGGGAGGATTTCAATGAATTTCACGCGACGTAACCTCATGGCCGCCGCCGGCGCAGCGGCAGCATCGACGCTTCTCGCCCGCGCCGCCGGCGCCCAGTCGTTCCCGTTCACGCCGAACCAGCGCTACCCCGATCCCGCCGTCCAGATCCTCGATCCCAGCTTCGCAAAATACCGGCTCTATTCCTCGACGGTCGAGCAGGTCGCATCAGGCATGCGCTGGGCCGAAGGCCCGGCCTATTTCCCCGAGGGCGGCTATCTCCTGTTCTCGGATATTCCCAACAACCGGATCATGAAGTTCGACGAGAAGACCGGCCAGACCAGCGTGTTCCGCGCCAATGCCAATTACGCCAATGGCAATGCGCGCGACCGCCAGGGCCGTCTCGTCACCTGCGAGCACTCCGTGACCCGCCGCATCACCCGCACCGAGACGGACGGCACGATCACCGTGCTCGCCGACAAGTTCGAGGGCAAGCGGCTGAACGCGCCGAACGACATCGTGGTGAAATCGGACGACAGCATCTGGTTCACCGATCCGCTGTTCGGCATCAATGGCGAGTGGGAGGGCAAGAAGGAAAAGGCCGAGCAGGCCACCACCAACGTCTACCGCATCGCCAAGGACGGCAAGATCAGTGCCGTCCTCACCGACCTCGTCAATCCCAACGGCCTTGCCTTTTCGCCGGACGAGAAGAAGCTCTACATCGTCGAGTGGAAGGGCACGCCCAACCGCAGCATCTGGAGCTACAATGTCGGCGACGACGGCGCGCTCAGCGGCAAGACCAAGCTGATCGACGCCGCCGACCAGGGCTCGCTCGACGGTTTCCGCGTCGACCGCGACGGCAATCTCTGGTGCGGCTGGGGCTCCAACGGCGCGCTGCAATCCGAGCCGACCGATGTCGGCGGCCGCAAGGTGTTTCAGCTCAAGGCCAGGCCCGAAGATCTCGACGGCGTCATGGTGTTCAACGCGGACGGCAAGCCGCTCGCCTTCATCAGGTTGCCCGAGCGCTGCGCCAATCTCTGCTTCGGCGGCCCGAAGAACAACCGGCTCTACATGGCGAGCAGCCATTCGGTCTATGCGCTGTATGTCGAGGCGCATGGAGCGGTGTGAGATATCTCGCGGCTCACACTCGATGTCGTCCCGGACAAGCGCAGCGAAGCGAAGCGCCGATCCGGGACCCATAGAAACAGGGAGAAGTTTGGCGAAGATCGCCAGTTAGAAAGTCTTCCGGTACGGCTACCCGCACTCCATCGATACATCACGCGGTATGGGTCCCCGCCTTCGCGGGGACGACAGCGGAAGGTGTTGCGACGGCTGCGGCTAACGCTACACCCCGGCCTCCGCCATCCCCGCCGCCCACAGCGCGAACGCATAGACGATCGCGACCTCATCGAGCCGGTCGAACCGCCCCGAGGCGCCGCCATGGCCGGCGCCCATGTTGGTGCGGAGCAGGACGGGGCCGCCGCCGCTCATGGTAGCGCGCAGGCGCGCGATCCATTTCGCCGGCTCCCAATAAGTCACGCGCGGATCGGTGAGCCCGCCCATCGCCAGGATCGCCGGGTACGCCTTCGCCGCGACATTGTCGTAGGGCGAGTAGGACAGGATCGTTCGAAAATCCTGCTCGCTCTCGATCGGGTTGCCCCATTCCGGCCATTCCGGCGGCGTCAGCGGCAGGGTGTCGTCGAGCATGGTGTTGAGCACGTCGACGAACGGCACCTCGGCGACGATCCCTGCGAACAATTCGCCGGCGCGGTTGGCGACCGCGCCCATCAGCATGCCGCCGGCCGAGCCACCATGGCCGACGATGCGCTTTGCGCTCGTGTACTTCGCGTCGATCAACGCCTGCGCGCTGGCGGCGAAATCGTCGAACGAATTCGTCTTCTTCTCGCGCTTGCCGTCGAGATACCAGCCCCAGCCCTTGTCGGCGCCGCCGCGGATATGGGCGATGGCGTAGACGAAGCCGCGGTCGACCAGCGACAGGCGGTTGGCGTTGAACGAGGCCGGCATCGCCATGCCGTAGGAGCCGTAGCCATAAAGCAGCAGCGGCGCCGTGCCATCGAGCTTGAGCCCGCGGCGGTAGAGGATCGACACCGGCACCTCGGCGCCGTCATGCGCCTTTGCCGTGATGCGCGTGGTGACGTAATCGGCCGCGTTATGGCCCGACGGAATCTCCTGGCGCTTGCGCAAGGTGCGCGTGCGCTTGACCATGTCGTAGTCATAGACTTCCGACGGCGTCGTCATCGACGAATAGGCAAAGCGCAAATTCGTCGTCTCGAATTCGTAGGAGCCCATCGTATCCAGCGAATAGGCGGCCTCATCGAAGGCGATGGCATGCTCCTCGTTCGAGACGAGATCGCGGATCACGATCGCCGGCAGCGCATTGGCGCGCTCCAGCCGCACCAGATGGCCGGCATAGAGATCGAGGTCGATGAGGTAGATGCCGGGACGATACGGGATCAGATCGCGCCAGTTCTTGCGCTCGGGCGAAGAAAGCGGCGCGGTGACGATCTTGAAGTCGATGGCATCGTCGGCATTGGTGAGGATGAAGAGCTGATCGCCGCGATCGGCCAGCGAATATTGCACGCCTTCCTCGCGCGCCGCGACGAGGCGCGGCGGCGCCTCGGGGTTGGCGAGATCGATCAGCCGCTGCTCCGAGGTCTCGTGGTCGCCGCCGGCGATTACGCAGAAGCGGCCGCTGGTGCTCTCGTGCAGATGGGTGAACCAGCCGGCATCCTGCTCTTCATAGATCAGCGTGTCGTCGGCCTGTTTGGTGCCGAGCCTATGCCGCCACACCTGCATCGGCCGATGGTTGTCGTCGAGCTTCACATAGAAGAAGCTCTTGCAATCCGCGGCCCAGACCACGCCGCCATCGGTCTCCTCGACCACGTCGTCGAGATCCTTGGCCGTAGCCCAGTCGCGCACGCGGATCGAAAAATATTCCGAGCCCTTGGTGTCGGCGCTCCAGGCCTGCAGCTTGTGATCATACGAGTGCCGGCTGCCGCCGAACCTGAAATATTTGTGGTCTTTGGCAAGCGCATCGCCGTCGAGCACGATCTCGCCGTCGCCGCCGTCGCGCGGCATGCGGCCGAACAGCTCGTGCTGTCCACCCCCGCGAAACCTGCGGAAATAGGCAAACGGGCCGTCCGGCGACGGCACGCTGGAATCGTCCTCCTTGATCCGCCCGCGCATCTCCCGCACCAGTGTCTTCTGCAGGCCGGCGGTGTGGCCGAGCAGGCTGTCGGTGTAGACGTTCTCCTCATCCAGATATTTGCGGATGTCGGGATCCAGCACCTTGGGATCGCGCAGCACCTCCTGCCATTTCGCGTCCTTCAGCCAGGCATAATCGTCGGTAACGGTGATCCCGTGCCGCGTGAAGGAATGCGGCCGGCGCGGGGCGACGGGGGGCTGGGAAGGGGTTTTGGCCTGGGTCACTCGGTCCTCATCTCAATACGTGTTCCATCTTATATCGTCCCGATTCCACGAATTGCCAGCACGACTCCGCCAGGCCTGCCGGGTTGTTGACCGGCCCCTTGTATGCTTTACGGACCAATATCCCCGCCGCCGGTCCAGCCTGATGCTGTTCAATTCCTACCCGTTCATCCTGTTGTTCCTGCCCGTCGTTCTGGCCGGCTATTTCTGGCTCGGGCGGCGCAGCAATCTCACCCCGGTGATCTGGCTGGCGCTGGCCTCGCTCGCCTTTTACGCCATCGGCAACTGGCAGTTCGTGGCGCTGTTGCTGCTGTCGATCGCCTTCAATTACGGCGTCGGCCATCTCCTCATCGTGGCGAAGCTCGGCCCGTCGCACCGCAAGGCGGCGCTCGCGCTCGGTGTCGTCGGCGATCTTCTCGTGCTCGGCATCTTCAAATATGCCGGCTTCCTCACCGAGAACCTCAACGCCTTGTTCGGCACGCATGCCGCGGTTCACATCCTGCTGCCGGTCGGCATCTCCTTCTACACGTTCACGCAGATTGCGTTCCTGGTGGACGCCTATCGCGGGCAGGTCGCAGCCTATGCGCTGCCGCACTACGCGCTGTTCGTGACTTATTTCCCGCATTTGATCGCCGGGCCGATCCTCCACCACAAGGACATGATCCCGCAATTCGAGCGGAAGGAGACCAAGCGTCCGGACGGACATCTCATGTTGTGCGGTGTCATCATCTTTGCCATCGGCCTGTTCAAGAAGACCTGTCTCGCCGACGGCATCCAGCCGCTGGTCGCACTCGCCTTCGAGGCGCGGTCGCCGAGCTTCGACCAGGCCTGGCTCGGCGCACTTGCCTACACGTTCCAGCTCTATTTCGATTTCTCCGGCTATTCCGACATGGCGATCGGGATCTCGCTGATGTTCGGCATCTTCCTGCCCGTGAATTTCAACTCGCCCTACAAGGCGTCCAGCATCGTCGAGTTCTGGCGCCGCTGGCACATGACGCTGTCGCAATTTTTGCGCGACTATCTCTATATCCCGCTCGGCGGCAACCGCCACGGCCGCGTGCTGCGCTACCTCAATTTGATGATCACGATGCTGCTGGGCGGGCTTTGGCACGGTGCGGCCTGGACTTTTGTCATTTGGGGCGCGCTGCACGGGGCCTATCTCTGCGTCAATCACGCTTTCAACGCCCTGATGCCAACCATTCCGTCGGTCCTTGCGCGTCCGGTTCGCATCGCCGGAGCAGCGCTGACGTTCCTCGCCGTCGTCGTCGCCTGGGTGTTCTTCCGCGCCGAGAGCGTCGCATGGGCGCTGCGCGTCCTTCACGCCATGGCCGATCCCTCGAACATCGTCTTTGGCCGTGAGGAGATCGCGGCGCTGGTGCTGATCTCCATCTACGCTGCGCTGGTGTGGCTGGCGCCGAACACGCAAGGCATCTTGGGATACGATCACGCTAACCGCCGGGTCGGCGAGAACTTGCGGGCAGGGCGCATGCGGCCGCTGTTTCTCTATGGCGCATCGCTGGTGCTTGCGTTCGGCATCTTGGGCATCCAGAGCCACAGCGAATTCATCTATTTCCGGTTCTGATGCGCGGGCCGTTCACCAGTCTCAAGCGTCTTCTGCTCGCGAGCATCGCATTCGTGCTCGGTGCGGCCGTGCTCACCTACGTCGTCGATCCCCTGCAGCTGTTCCGCCCGTCGCGCACCGCCTTCTATTCCGACGATACGCGCGTGCAGAATGCCGGGCTGATCCGCAGCCAGTCGTTCGACGCCGTCTTCATGGGCACCTCGCTCGCGATCCATTTCCGCCAGAGCGACATCGACCGTGCGCTCGGCGTTCGCTCGCTCAAGCTGGCGATGACCGGCTCCAACTCACGCCAGCAGGCCTTCGTGCTGGAGCAGGCGATCGACCGCGGCGCGAGGCGCGTGATCTGGGCGATGGACGATTTCATCTTCGTCGATGCGGCCGACATCGAGGCCGATCCCTATCTGTCCGTCGATCTCTATCGCGGCACGACCAAGGGCATCGCGTCCTATCTGTTCAGCGCCGCGATGGCGAAAGAGGCGCTGTTCGCGCTGCTGCGGTCGGTCCCGCCGTTGCAAGGGCCGCTGACTCGCGCGGCGCCGTTTCTTCCCGTCAAGTTCGCGCTGGCTGATGTCGACGACATCTACGCGCTGCCGCGGGATTTCGATGTCGCGCGCGAGTACAATGCGAAGAGGACGCTCGCCGCCTTCGCCTACATCACGAGCCCCATGCGCAGCCGCTTTCTCGGCGAAGGCTACGGCTATGACGCCATGGCCGGGCATTTCGAGCGCGATGCCGTCGGCCTGATCACGCGCCACCCCGACGTGACCTTCGACATCTACTTCCCGCCCTATTCGGTCCTGCAATTCGTTGCAATGCGCGATGCCTCGCCCGAGACGCTGAAGATCGTCACTGACCTGACGGCAGTCGTCGCGCAGCGCCTCACGCAGCTTCCCAATGTGCGTCTGCACGATTTCCGCGCGATCAAGGCGGTGACGCACGATCTCGATAATTACGGCGACGTCATCCACCATTCGCCGGCGGTGGACGCGATGGTGCTGCAGTGGCTGGCGAGTGGGAAGCATCGGGTCGATCCGAAGCAGCCGACGGCGTCGCTGGATGAGCTGAAGTCACAGGTCGAGGCGTATCGTGTGCCGAAGTAATCGCGGCAGACTCAGTCGTCGTCCCTGCGAACGCAGGGACTCATAACCCCAGGAAGGAGTTTGGCGAAGACAAGCAGCGAAAAGTCTGGGCGCGGTATTGCGACCGCGCCCCATCGATAAATCCCGCGGTATGGGTCCCTGCGTTCGCAGGGACGACAGCGTAGTATGTGGCGCCTCTACACCGCCACCTCGTCGCCGAGATACGCCACCGCCGCCTCCAGTCCGCCCATGCCGTGCGGGATCTTCAGGGCGTTCAGGCCGATCTCGATCACCCCGAGCGTGCCGAGCAGCATCGGCGCGTTGACATGGCCCATATGGGCGATGCGGAAGGCCTGGCCCGAGAGGTCGCCGATGCCGGTGCCGAGCACCACGCCGCACTTGTCCTTGCAATAGCGTTGCAGCGCCGCCGGATCATGGCCGTTGCTCATGGTCACCGTGGTCACGGTGTTGGAGCGCTCGCTGGCCTCCGCCACGTTAAAGCCGAGCACCTGGCCTTCCGACCATGCGCCAACCGCGCGGCGTGCGGCTTCGCCGAGCAGGCTGTGGCGGCGGAAGGCGTTCTCCAGGCCTTCCTCGTGCAGCATGTCGATCGCCTTGCGCAAAGCGAACAAGAGATGCACCGGCGCGGTGCCGGCGTATTTGCGGTAATTCTCGGTGCCATCGCGCTCGCTCCAGCTCCAATAGGGCGTCGACATGTTGGCCTTCTTGTGCACCTCGAGCGCGCGCGCATTGGCGGCGACGAAGCCGAGGCCGGGGGGCGTCATCAGGCCCTTCTGCGAGCCGGACATCGCAACATCGATGCCCCATTTGTCCATCTCGAACGGCATGCAGCCGAGCGAAGCGACGGTGTCGACCATGTACAGCGCCGGATGGCCGCTCGCCTTGATCGCCTTGCCGATCGCCTCGATGTCGTTCTGCACGCCCGAGGCCGTGTCGACCTGGACGACGACGACGGCCTTGATGGTGTGCTCCTTGTCGCGGCGCAGGCGCTCCTCGACCTCGTGCGGCCGCACCGCGCGGCGCCAGTCGCCCTTGAGCACCTCGACCTCGGCACCCATCAGCGCCGCCGCATTGCCCCAGCCGATCGCGAAACGGCCACTCTCCAGCACCAGCACCTTGTCGCCGCGCGACAGCACGTTGCTCAGCGCCGCTTCCCAGGCGCCGTGGCCGTTGGCGATGTAGATGTAGGACTTGCCCTTGGTCGAGAACAGTTTCGAGATGTCGCCGAGCAGGCTCTCGGTCAGGTCGAGCATCTCCTTGGAGTAGATGTCGATCGCCGGACGATGCATCGCCCGCAGCACCTCGTCGGGCATGGTGGTGGGCCCGGGGATGGCCAGAAATTCCCGGCCCGCGCGAACGGTCATTGCTCTTGATCCTTGTTGCTTGAGAACGGACTGGTGAGTTTGTTGAATCAGGTTTTACGCGCCGTGAACCGCCAAGAAAAGCACGCAAAACGCAGGTCTGGGGCTCTCATCTCTTGGTCTCGCGGCAGCCGGCGGCTTCCGCCTCTTCGACCGAGCAGAACCAGCGGGTGCCCTTGCTGATCTTCATCTTGATCTGGGTGTACCAGCGGCTGGTCGGCTGGTGAAAGATGCATTCTCCGGCGCTGTTGACGTTGCCCTTGATGGTGCAATCCGGGGAGGGCG
Source organism: Bradyrhizobium ottawaense (assembly GCF_002278135.3). Taxonomy (NCBI): domain Bacteria; kingdom Pseudomonadati; phylum Pseudomonadota; class Alphaproteobacteria; order Hyphomicrobiales; family Nitrobacteraceae; genus Bradyrhizobium; species Bradyrhizobium ottawaense. Next base: position 512,621 of record NZ_CP029425.2, read on the forward strand.
CCACCGGTCCCGAGGCCGAGGCGAGCAGCACCGCATGCGCCCCGTCGGGCGGCTTGGTGGCGCCGAGGATGACGGTCTTCTTGTTGCGCTCACGCCAGTCCCAGGGCGCGATGAAGGCGCCCTGCCACATCCCGGCTTTTGCCTCACGCGCGGCGGCCTCGTCGGGCTCGTAGTCCTTGGAGATGCGGGTGTAGGCCAGCGCCCAGCCGCTGCGCACCAGCCATTTCTGGATGTCCTCGCCGCCGACCTCGCAGCGCGCCACGGTGCGGCCGCGCCGGTCGATCGAACGGGTATGGCAGACCCAGCTCTTGCCCTCGGCGTATTTGGCGAGCTCGTCCCGCGCCGCGACGCCGCAGGTCCAGCGTTCGCTCTTGGTGTTGAGGCAGAGCTGGTCGACCGCGGGCGCATCGATGCCGCCGAGCCGGATCCGCGTGTTGCCGATCACCACGGCATCGCCGGCGCGCACCTTTGCCGTGCCGGTGATGTCCGTGGCCAGTGCCAGTGACGGGAGAGCGAGGAGAGACAGCGCAATCAGGACTTTTCGCAACATGCCGGCCCGCGTGTGATGAAATGTCGATAGAGCGCGCGATTGTGGTCGGCTTTTGGCCATCGGGCCAGCTTATGCTCAACAGATAGGCTTTCAACTTCCCGTCATTGCGGGAGGTCTCTCGGCTCGTGTCCCGGACGCGGTGCGGCGTGTAACGCCGCTCCGCAGAGCCGGGACCCAGAAATCCACAGACACATCTCGCGGAGGCATGGGCCCCGGCTCTGCAGCGCACCGCACCGGACGATGCTTCGCATCGCCGGGGGCGCTGCGCTGCGTCCGGGGCACAGGTACAGTGCGCCCTCACCCCCGCGTCATCGCCCGCTTCGCTACCGCGAGCCCCATCAGCACGAACGCCGACGTCACCTCCGGCCCGCCCACCAAAATCCGCGTCGGCGTCTTCATCTTGTTCCACTCATAGGCGCGGAACGGGCCGCGGCGGCCGCCTTCGCCGAGACCGGCGACGATCACGTTCAGTGCCGGCGCGAAGGCGCGCGGGTCGGCGCCGAGATGGCCGAGCGCGATCAGCGCCAGCGCCGCGTCGAACACGTTCATCTCCGCGGCCATCAGCTCGCCCTTGACGTAAGACAGCACGCGATGGCGGATGAAGTCGAAATCGCCTGCGGGATCGATCGCGGCCTGGGCCGCCAGCGGCAGCGCCAGGAACGCCGCATAGCAGCGGCCGAAATAGGCACTGTAGAGCTCGGGCAGATAATAGATGTGCGAGCGCGGATTGGCGAAGGCGCCGCTCGCCGCCAGCCGCTTCTGGAAGCCGATGATGCGGTGCACCGTGGCGAGCCGCGCCGGCGTCTCCAGAATTTTCCAGCGCGCCAGGTTGCGAAAGCTCACCTCGAGAATGTCGAGATTGAGCGTCGGATCGAGATCGTTGCCGTAGGGACGCTCGCCCTTGAGGTTGTCGATCCAGGTCGCGACGCCGCCCTCATAGTCGATATTGTCGTTGAGCGGCACGGTCACGCGCGGCTCGTTGACGCCGGCGCGCACCTGATAGCCGGCGTAGAAATCCAGCAGCGGCTGATCGATGATCTCATCAAGGCAGCCGGCCTGCGTCGCAGCGGAGATCGAGCAGGCCGTGGTGTCGCAATCCGGCACGTAAACGCCGAAGCCGAGATCCTGCTTGATCTGCGCGAAGTAACGGGAAAAGCGCGGATGCGGCGCGGGCGCCAGCGCGGTGACGACGTTGAAGCGCGCACCGTCGATGCCTTCGACCTCCTCGCGGCTGATGTTGACGCAGAAATCCACCATGTCGGCGATGGCGCGCTCGGCTGCAATCTTGTCGGCCGGCGAGGCAAGTCCGGTCTCGCCATAGCTCAGCAGCGCTTCGATGAAGAACGCATCGTAATAGGCCGAGCGGTGGCGGATCTGCACCGGTTCCCACATTGGTTCCGCGATGCCGGTCCAGGGCGGATTGACGACGGCACGCGCCGGCGTGCGCGCGATGAAGACACGGGCGAGGTTGAACAGCAGCGAGGAATTCTTGTAGCCGCGTGCGTTGAGGCCCGTGAGCGCCATGATCAGCTCGCGCCCACGAAAGTCAGGGTCGCCGATCAGATTGAAGGCGGCGTAGGTCGGCAGAAAGCCGTTTCGGCGGTACGAGCCGAGCAGATGCTGCGCGCAGTCGCGGATCACGCCGTCGATCTGCGCCTCTGGCGGCGCGGAGCCGGTGAACATCGCCGGCGGCGGCCTGGGATGGTCGAGCGCGATGCTGTCGACGAGATCGGCGACAGGCTGGCCGACCGCCGCCCAGTCCGGCTCGGCCTCGTCGCGGGCGCGCGCCAGCGCCGCGCGCAGCGCCGTCAGCCTGGCCTCGTCGCGCAGCTCGGGCAGTCCGGCCCGCCGCAGCAGCACCCGCAGCGCGGGGTTGCCGAGCGCGGTCTTGTAGAATTTGGCCAGATGCGGATCGCCGCTGGCCGCAGCAGACAAGACGGGATCGCAGACGTCGTAAAGCGAGGGGCCGTCCTTCCGCGCGGTCAGCGCCCGGCAGGCGGCGCCGGCAAAATAATGAAAGTTCATGAAATACCTGGTCGCGGGGCCTTTGGCGGGGTTTTGGCCGGGGGCCGGCCAGCGCGCTTCCTGCCACGCGCCACCCCCTGCAAGTCGTTGAAAAGGCTACCCGGATTCGCGGGAAATACAAATGTGATGGAAGTCACGGAAAAAGCCGGCACGAAGGCTGCATGATCGAGGCTCGAAAAGGCTGTCGGGGAGGGAAAACCAACAAATCTGCGCAGGAGAATTAACGAATATCGTCAGTGGCTTAGCTCAAATTTTGGGCAATCTATTGCCGGGCACCCTATATGCGGTTAAAGGTTTGTTTGGTGCGGCGCCGCAAATTGCGCGCAATTCGGGGGCACATCCCCGGCCAATCCCTCAAACCTAAAGACGCTATCGCGCTACTCAAACAGTGTGCGCGCGTGGGGCTGGTCTTTGGCACAGGAAACGAACGAGATGAATGTAAAGCAGCTCGACCTTTCCCGACGCACCATCGCGTTGGCCGCCGCCCTGATCGGCACGGTCTCGCTGGTGATCGGCGCCCATGCTGCTCTCAACATGCGCGCGATCGATGCTGCCAAGGCCGTCTCCACCGACCAGATCACCGGCTCGATCGGCCAGACCTCGCGCCTGGCGCTGGTCATCGGCAATGGACATTATCCCGACGCCAGCGCGCCGCTGACGCAGTCGATCAACGACGCCCGCGCGCTGTCCTCGTCGCTGCGCAAGAACGGTTTTGACGTCGACATGGTCGAAGACGCGACCAAGGACGACATGGTCCGCGCCGTGGGCCGCCTGAAGTCCCGGATCAAGCGCGACACCGTCGTCATGCTGTTCTTCGGCGGCTACGGCGTGCAGGCGGGACGCGAGAGCTACATGCTGCCGGTCGATGCCGTGATCTGGAAGGAAAGCGACGTCCGCCGCCAGGGCGTCTCGATCGACGGCGTGATCGACATGATGAAGGAGCAGGGCGCCAAGGCCAAGCTCGTCGTCGTCGACGCCTCCCGCCGTAACCCTTACGAGCGCCGCTTCCGCTCCTACAGTCACGGTCTCGCGCCGATCAGCGCGTCCGACAACGCACTGATCCTGTCCTCGGCTTCGCCCGGCAAGGTCGTCGACGACGGCAAGGGCGAGCACAGCGTGCTGGTCAGCGAGTTCCTGAACAACCTCAGTGCGAAGGGCAGCGCCGAAAGCGTCTTCAACAAGACCCGCGTCGCCATCTCCCGCGCCAGCGAAGGCGACCAGGTCCCGACCGTGTCGTCGTCCTTGCTCGAGGACGTCCATTTCGGCGAAGCCGGCGGCTAGTTTTTCTCTCGCGTCTTGTGACGCAATCGTAGGGTGGGCAAAGGCGCATCGCGCCGTGCCCACCATCTTTCCAGGATTTGGATAGAGGACGTGGGCACGCTCCGCTTTGCCCACCCTACAGCATGCTATCAAATTTACGATCTCTCGTGCCCCGGACGCGGCGCATCATGCAATGATGCGACGCTGAGCCGGGCCAGTTTTTTGACCGTTGCTGTGTGACGAGATGGGTCCCGGCTCTGCGCAGCAGCGTTACACGCTGCAGCGCGTCCGGGACACGAGGAAGCCTACTTCGCCGCTTCCGCGGCCATCACCGGGCGCACCGGATCGCCTTCGCGCAGGAGCGCGCCGGCGCGGGCGACGACGACATCGCCGTCGTTGAGGCCGTCACGGACCTCGATATTGCCGCCCGACATCAATCCGACCTCGACACGCTTGGTCTCGACGCGGTTGCGGCGGATCACCTGCACCACGGTGCCGGCGGATGAATATTGCACGGCGGTCAGCGGCACCGCGACGTTGCAGCTCTGCCCGGTCTTGATCAGCGCGCGTCCGCTCGCCTTCAGCAGCAGCCGCTTCTGCGAGGAGATGCCGATATAGACCATGCCCTGCTGGATGTTCGGCTCCACGGTCGGACCGATGCGGCGCACCTTGCCGTCGATGTCGCCGGCGCCCGCGATCCGCACGGTCGCCGGCTGATTGACCGCGAGCTTGCGCATGTCGGTGGTCGCCACCAGACCGACGAGATCGTATTCGCTGCGCGCCACGATCGTGAACAAGGCCTCGCCCTTGGCCGAGGCGAAGTTGCCGATCTGGGCGGTCGACGTCGCGATCACGCCCGCCACCGGTGCGGTGACCTGCAGCGTGCCGCCCTCGGGGAGCGCCAGCCGCGCCAGCACCTGGCCGGCGGTGGTGGTGTCGCCGGCTTCGGCCAGCACATCCGTGACCTTGAGGCCCGGACGTTCGGGCCGCACCGAGGTTTCCTCCCGCGCGATGATCGTGCCGGTGGCCTCGACGATGTCGGAGAAGCAGGACTTTGCGACTTTCAGCACCGTGACCGCCGGCCCCCTGGGCGCGTCGTCATCGGCGGCTGCGGCCGGATCGGGACCGAGGATGAGCATGCCGGCGACGGCTGCGGGGCACAGGCTTCGAACGACGGCACGGGGCAAATGACGCATCGGAAATTCCACGGGGGCTATGCCTCCAATCGATAGCAGATGGCAGGGCTGCGGACTACGGCAGCGTTGTCCCAAAAAGGGTGGCCACGCCGCCGCGGGCCGTCGCAGCAAGTCTTTGATTAGTCGCTGGATTGGGCAACAGGTTCGCTTTTCCCGGGCGGGCGCGCCGCGGTCGGCACTACTCCCAAAGTGCCGCCGATCACGGTCTTCTCATCTGCCGGGGGCGCCTGTAAGGAACTAGAATCAGGATGACGCGGCAGGGCGGCCGCACAGCTCATGGTCGAGGCGGGATGCAACGGTTCGTTTGCGAGCAGAATATCGTTCATTTCGAGCGGCTGCTCAATGAAACGGCCGACCCGACGGTCCAGAACACCGTGCGCGCGCTGCTCGCATCGGCCAAGCGCCAGTTGGCGCTGCTGAACTCGGCGGCATCAGGGGCCGATACGACGCCGTTCGAACAGCGCCGGCGGCAGCACGGCGACACCGACACGATCCGGCAGCAATTCCAGCCCGAATTCGATGCCTCCCCGCATCCCTATATGCTGCTGGACCCGGGGCCGGGCCTCGTGATCGTCGACGTCAACGATGCCTATGCAGCCGCGACTTTGACCAGCCGGGCCGAAATCGTCGGCCGCTCGCTGTTCGAGATGTTCCCTGATAATCCCGACGATCCGCTCGCCGATGGCGTCAGCAATCTCTACAGCAGCTTGAGGATCGTCGGCGAAACCGGGCGGGCCCATGCCATGGCGATCCAGCGTTACGACATCCGCGATCCCGGCGGCACCTTCGTCGAGCGTCATTGGCAGCCGATCAACTCGCCGATCCACGACACGACGGGCCGTCTGGTCTATCTGCTGCACCATGTCGAGGACGTCACGGCGCAGGTCACGGCACAGGTCGCGGCGCGGGCCTAAACGGCCCGTCAGCCGCGGCGCTCACCCAGCAGCTTGCCGTTGGCCCGGTCGATCAAATGCAGGCGCGTGCAGGCCGGACAGGACACCGACACATGCGTGCGGTCGGCGGGCTCGTCGCCGAGCCGATGCTGCACGTTCATGCCGGTCTGCGGGCATTTGAAGACGATCTGACGGTCCATGACCGATGATATGACGACAAGGCGCGCCTTCCGAAATTACGGATGATTACGTAGGTCGGCGGCGGCGCCCCTCACGGCAGGTTCAGGAACTCCACCCAGTTCGGCTTCTTGCCGGTGGGGTAGGATTTCAGCCTGGCCAGCGCGCCGCTGCCCTGGTCGATCGCATAGACCGTCATGCTGTCGGAGAGCTCGCCGACCGCGGCGAGGTAGCGCCCCGTGGGATCGATGTGGAAGCCGCGCGGCTGCTTCTCGGTCGGCACGCTGCCGATCGTGGTCAGCTTGCCGCTGGCGGCGTCGACCTTGTAGGCGGTGAGCGTGTTGGTGGTGCGCTCGGAGGCGTAGAGGAAGCGGCCGTCCAGAGTGATGTGGATGTCGGCGGCCCAGGGTTTTCCCGAAAAGCCTTCCGGCAGCGCCGTGGTGCGCTGGATCTCGTCCCAGGCGCCGCTCCTGGCCTCGTAGGTGAATGCGGCGACGTCGCCGTTCAGCTCGTGGATGAGATAGACGAACTTGCCATTGGGGTGGAATACGAAGTGCCGCGGCCCGGATTTCTCCGGCACTTTGTGGGCGGGCGGATCGTTCGGCGTCAGCGTGCCGGTCGTGGCATCGAACGCGAAGCCCAGCACCTGATCGGAGCCGAGATTGGTTGCGAACACGAAGCGGTTGTCGGGCGAGGTCAGGAAGGCGTGCGCGTTCAGCCCGGTCGGGATCACCTGCTTCGGCTCGCCGGCGACGCCGTTGGCGGAAAGCGGATTCAGCGCGACCTTGTTGCCGCCATAGGAGGCGCTGAACAGGAATTTTCCGCTGCGGTCGACGGCGATGTTCGCCATGCTGTCCGCGAGCGGTCCGTTGCCGATAGGACTGAGCTGGCCCGTCTTGGGATCGATCGCAAAGCTGACCGCCTGGAATGGCTGCGAGCGGACACCGGCAATCAGCACGCGGTGGTCGGGCGTGATCGCGAGCGGCGTCGAGGAGCCGGGCTTGTCGACGCCCTTGAAGACGGCCGTCTGCACGGGCGTCATCTCGCCGCTCTCGGTCATCTTGAACACGCTGATGTCGTTGCTGTCGGCGTTGCCGACATAGGCGAAGGTCTCGGCCATGCCGGCGTGGACTCCAGAAATGAGAGTGAGGGCTGCGAACAGGGTGGTGGCGATCGCAGCGCGTGGCGCTTTGGATGCGATGCGTCGGGTCGATCTCAACATGGGCTCCTCCTGAGGGCCGGTCGCGGCCTTGTCGTTTTGCCGGCGAGGATAGCGGGTGGCGCGCCGCCGCACCAAATTCCAGTTGGGATCGATCGATGCCGAAATTGTATCGGTCGCCGGAGAACGGCTACCGCATCGCCGCGGTCCGGGAGGGCAGATGCGGACTGGACGGATGAGCGGGTGGTCCGAGCACAGTCCAGACGGCGACCGCCACCAGAGCGGACGTCAGGATGGTCCAGGTGATGAGTCGTTTCCGCATCTGGTCGAATCCGTCGCTGTCATGAAGCTGCGGGGCACCGGAATCGTGCACTGCAAACCGCGGCAATCCTATGAACTCGTTCACAGGCGAAAACGGCCGGCGCAAGGCGAACCAATGCCGCGCGAGCGCATTGAACCGGCATGCCCCGTGAAAACGATCTCGAAGGTAAGCCCGACATGGGCGGCAAGCATGGCGGTCAGGCCGGCCAGCCCAAGTCGCCACGGCGCCCGCACCAAGGCGAACACGATGAGGACGTCGTGGCAAAGCGCCACACCGGCCAAACCGATCAGGCGTCGCCGCCGACCAAATCAAAATAGCGTCTTGCCGCGCGGTCCTGCCGCGCCTCGTGTTGGGAACCGCGGCATCGCTCTGCCGTTACCCGTTCCCGCAGGCTGAGAGATTGAAAACGGAGGCTGGCTCGTGTTTTGGATTTATTGGAACACCGCCTGGTCGCTGATCATCAGCGGCATCATGGTTGCCACCATCGTCAGCCACCCCGATTCCGAGTTTGTCGAAGTGCAGGCCGCCAGACGGTCGGTGTGAACATCCTGTCCTTGTGGAGTTCGTCGCGGCTCAAATCATGCTGCCCGGCATGAAGCAGCGGATGATGCGAACCAGCCCTTGAGCGGCGAGTTCGCGTATCGGCCGTCGTCGCGAGCCTGCGCGGCGAGGCCCCCTGCTCCCAGGATGTCGGTAGGTGACCCCTAAGCACGTTCTGAGCTGCTGGCGATCACAGCCGGGCTTCTGCCGCCGAGAACAGTCGTTCGCTCCGCGGTCCTGCAGTCTTATACCGCCGACATCGGGTCGACGTGTCCGGAGGGAACGGTTTCGTCTGGTTCTACAGGCAGCGTGAACTGAAAGATGGCGCCCCTCGGTTCATTTGCGCCGGCCCACATCCGTCCGCCGTGCGCCTCGATGATCGAATGGCAGATGGCCAGACCCATGCCCATCCCCTTGGATTTTGTGGTGAAGAAGGGGTCGAAGAGGCGGTCCATCGTCCTCGGGTCCAGTCCCGGACCAGAATCCCGCACGCTGACGAATACGCCGTTCGAGGCAGTTCTGCCGGTGCTGATCAGCAGATCCCGCGCCCCATCGCCCATTCCGCCCATCGCCTCGACTGCATTGATGATCAGGTTGAGGATCACCTGTTGAACCTGGACCCGATCCGCTTGAATCGGTGGAAAGCCCTCCGCAAGTCGCGTCCGCACCAGGACGCCATTCTTGGCCGCTTCGAGACGGGTCAGGGCGATGACCTCAAGTACCACCGCGTTGATCTCCAACGCTACCCTCTGTTGAGGCGCCTTCTTCACCAGGGCCCGGATCCGCCCGATTACATCGCCGGCTCGCAGACCGTCGTTGACGATACAATCGAACATCTGCCGGACCTGCTCCAGATTCGGCGGCTGGGCAGCCAGCCAGGACAATCCGGCCTCGGCATTGGTGACCATCGCCGTGATCGGCTGGCTGACTTCATGGGCGATCGAGGCCGCGAGCTGCCCCATCATGGTGACGCGATTGGCGTGCGCGAGCTCCGCCTGCGCAGAGCGCAAGGCTTCTTCGGCCCGCTTGCGTTCGGTGATGTGCCGCCCGACGCCGCGGTAGCCGACGAAGCGGCCCGTCTTATCGAACACCGGCAGCCCCGAGACGGACACATAGCGCTTGCTGCCGTCGCGTGCCGGCCTAGCGAGCTCAAAATCACGGAACGACAGATGGGCATCGAGCGTTTCCCGGTGCTTGCGCCAGGCCTCTGCGTCAGGCTCAAGGTAAGGCACTTCCCAGCGCGTCTTACCGATCTCCGACTCCGCCGCCGGCGCGTCGACGAGGCTCTCCGCGAATTCCTGGCGGGTAAAGCGATGCTGCGCGTCGGTCTCCCAGTACACGTCGAAGGAGAATTGCACGAGGGTGCGAAAGCGCTCCTCACTCTGGCGCAACGCCTCTTCCGCCCGCTTGCGCTCGGTCAAATCAAGGATGAAGCCAACGCCTTGATTTGTACCCTCTTCGAACATCGCCCCGCCGATTAGCACGGACACACGGCTTCCGTCCTTACGCAAATACTCCTTCTCGAATGGCGCGAGGGTCCCGATCAGCTCCAGCTCCGCAATGTTACGTGCGTCGAGGTCGCGCCATTCCGGCGGCGTCAGCATCGTACGGTGCAGGCGTCTCGCGGCGAGATCCTCGCGGTCGTAACCCACGATACGCAGAAACGCGTCATTGGCCTCAAGTATGCAACCTTCGAGGTTCCAGATCATGACCCCTATGATGTTGGAGTCGACGAGGCGTCGAATCTTCCTGTCGCGCTCCAGGAGATCGCTGTGGAGTTGCACGTTCTCCTCGGTCGCCTTTCTCCGCCGCTTCGTCTCGATCCGCGCGAGCACCATCGCGGTCCCCACCAGGACGGCGCCGATGACGCCGGCTGCGAGGCCAAGCCGCGTCCTGCGTCGTTCGAGGTCCCCGGCGCGCTTCTCCCAACCTACGAGCTGAAAACGCTCAACGTCCTGCAACAGGTCGATTTGCAATCGGATATCGTCCATGCCGCGGATCATTGCCTGGGCCGCCTGCCCGGATACGCGGGCCGCCGTTTTGACGAGGTCGTCGATCTCACGCAGCTTTTCTGAAATGATCAGAGCCAGATGTCCGGCGCGAAAACTCTGTAACGGATCGTTTGCGACCAGAGTCTGGAGCGCCTCAGTCTCCCGTCGTACGCTTTCGTCCGAGACGCCGTAAGCCTTGAGATAAGCCGGGTCGAGGGTGAGCAGATACCCGCTCCTTTCAGTCTCCAGGTCGACGATGATCGTCCGAAGCCGATCAAGGGTGTCAATGACCTGGCCGCTGTGCTCGAGCGAGAGATTGATCGCCTCGCCGTCACGCCAGCTTTGGAGACCGAGCAATCCGGTCACCGCGGACAACGTCAGAAGCGCTGCAATCACAGGGATCAGCGGTCGTGCAAACCATCGCGAAAAGTGGCTCCGAGCAAAAGCTGGCATCGGCTTCGTGTCTTCGGTGACCGCCCGGCGGTCGCGTGATAGAATGGCGGGCAGCGCATGCACGCAACGATAGCACATGCGCGTTGGCGCGGGACCCGGGAACCCAACATTCCCGGCCGCGCATCCCGGCTTCGCAATGGCGCGAACTGACGGATATGGCTCAGCTTCGCATCCTGTGAATGCCATAGCTGGGGGAGCACCATCATGGATGGAAACTCATCAAGCGGTCGCGCGCCCGTCAGCCGGCGCAGCTTCGTCAAGGGATTGGGCGCTGCGGGAGCAGTCTTGCCGGCCTTCACCATGTTACCGCGCACGAGCTTGGCCGTGGATGACCAGGCCTATGCCAGCGCCGCAATCGACTGGAAGCAGTTTGCGGGGCAGGCGATCACGCTCGCAGGTGCGATCCATCCCTGGTCCAGTGCGATCACGCCGCTGTTGCCGGATTTCACCAAGCTCACCGGCATCAACGTCGTGACCGACTTTGCACCGGAAACCACATACCTAAGCGCGATACCGATCAGGCTCGCACGCGGCAGCAGTACACCTGACGTTTGCATGTTCGCCACGTACGGCCAGGGCATCTCCGGAGGGTGGCTCGAGCCGCTGAACGCTTATTATTCCAAGAAGTCGCTGACCGATCTTGTTTGGTATGACGAGCGCGATCTTCTCAAGACCGCCCGGACTTTCTCGCTGTGGCCGGACGGCGAGAGATACGGCTTCACGATCACGTCCGAGGCGATGACCCTGTTCCTCAACAGCGAAATGTTGGCAGCCAAGGACTTGCCGGCTCCCCAGACTTTCGACGAACTGCTCGCGACCGCCAGGGCAGTCAAGACCGATGCGATATCGGGAATCGCGATGCGAGCCCAGGCGGGCGGCAATTCCACCCCAGCGGCCATGGCTTTCGTGTTCTCTTACGGTGGCGCCATGATCAAGGACAACAGGGCCGCTTTCGCGAGCCCTGAGGCGATCGCGGCCGTCGACATGTACGGACGGCTGCTCCGCGAGGCCGGGCCTATCGGGGTCGGCAGCTATGAATGGTACCAGGTGCTGGACGATTTCCTGCAGGGCAGGACAGCAATGGCGATCGATAGCAGCAACTTTGCGACCGACATCTCCAATCCAGCGAAGAGCCATGTCGCCAAGCAGGCGGGGTTTGCAGCCTTTCCGCATCTCCCCGGCCGCGAACCCGTCCCCTTCATGTCGCACTGGCAGGCGTGCATCAATTCCAAATCAAAGAACAAGCAGGCCGCTTTCCTGTTCCTGCTATGGGCAACGAGCAAGCCGACCTCGTTGCGGACCGCAGCTGCGGGACTGGCAACGACACGGCTGTCGGCCTGGTCGAGCGAGGCTTTCAATAACGCATTCGGCCGGCAAGCAGCCGAGGCAGCACTGAGCAACTTGCAAAAGGCCGATGTCGATCGCGCCAAGGCAATCCTTTTCCACCCGCAATCGAGACCCATCCAGGATGTCTTCATGATTGGCGTTAATGAAGTCGTGTCCGGAGTCAGATCGGCAAAGGATGCAATGATCGCCGCGGCTGAAAAGGCCAATGCCGCGATCCGTGGATAAGGGAGCCGTTCCGAAGCAGTACGCGCGTCATGGCTCGCGCGAGTAGGGCGGATCAACGTCGGCTGGCCGATGGACGGCGGACCTCATCGCCGGCTGTGGCTGACAGCCGAGTGTGACCCATTGCAGAGTCGACGGGATTGATGTGGTAGAAGTCTTTCTCAGTCCAAGTTTGTCCGGCGGGTTAGGCCGCACTTGTGAGATGCATAAACTCCGCAGCGTTTTCCTTTCAGCGTCGCGCCGCTAAGCCGCAACCGCCTGCGACGCCAGCAGCTGCTTCAGCTTCGCCGCCGGCACGGCCGGGCTGAACAGCCAGCCCTGCATCTGGCTGCAGCCGAGCCGGCGCAGCACCTCGCGCTGGGCTTCGGTCTCGACGCCTTCGGCGGTCGTCGCCATGTGGCGGGCTGCGGCCATGTGCACTACGGCCTGCACGATCGGGGAGGAATCTTCGGACTGACCGATGTCGTTGATGAAGCTGCGGTCGATCTTGATCTTGTCGAACGGGAAGCGGTGCAGATAGCTCAGCGAGGAATAGCCTGTACCGAAATCGTCCAGCGCGATGCGCACGCCGAGCTCGCGCAGCTGCTGCAGGATCGTCAGCGCCTCCTCGTCGTCGCGGATCAGCACGGTCTCGGTGATCTCGAGCTCGAGCCGGCCCGGTGCAAGTCCGGACTCCGCGAGCGCGGCAGCGACCTTCAACGCCAGCGTCCGCGAGCGGAACTGCACCGGTGAGACGTTGACGGCGATGTGAATCTGGCCGGGCCAGGAGGCGGCCTCACGGCAGGCCTGCTTCAGTACCCATTCGCCGATCTCGCCGATCAGTCCGGTATCTTCCGCCACGGGAATGAAATCCGCCGGCGAGACCATGCCGCGCTCGGGATGGCGCCAGCGCAGCAGCGCTTCGCAGCCGGTCACGACATTGGCCGCGAGATCGACCAGCGGCTGGTAGTGCACCTCGAACTCGCCGCGGGCGAGGGCCTGGCGCAGATCGAGCTCGAGCTGACGGCGCAGCCGCGCCTTGGCGTCGTATTCGGGCGCGAAGATGCGGAAGGTGCGGCGTCCCTCCGACTTCGCCGCATACATGGCGAGATCGGCGCGCTTGAGCAAATCGTCGAGATTGTCGCCATGGTCGGGCGCGATCGCGATGCCGATGCTGGCATCGGTCGGGACCTCCTGGCCCTTGCAGTCCACCGGCGTGCGCAGCGTCGTCAGGATCTGCTCGGCGAGCGCCGTCAGCTCGGCCGGATCGCTCGTGCCGGCCTTGACGATGGCAAACTCGTCGCCGCCGAGCCGCGCGACGAGGTCGTTGCCGCTGACGCAGGCGCGCAGGCGCATCGCCACCTGCCGCAGCAATTCGTCGCCGACCTCGTGTCCCAGCGAATCGTTGACGCCCTTGAACTCGTCGACGTCGATATAGAGGATGGCGAACGGCTTGCCTTGGGTAAGCTCCGCCACGCGCCGCTCCAGATGGCCGCGCAGCAGCACGCGGTTGGGCAGGTCGGTCAGCGCGTTGTAATGCGCCATATGGGCGATGCGCTCGTCGGCGCGGATGCGCGCGGTGACATCGTCGTGGGTCGCGAGCCAGCCGCCGGCAGCGCCGGGCTGGTTCTTGATCTCGATCAGGCGGCCGTCCGCGGTCTCCACGATGGCGCTCTGGGTGCGCCCGACATGGCTCAGAATGTCGTCGCAATAGGCCCCGACGTCGCCATGGAACGAGCCGGTGTCATGGCGGTGCCGGATCACGTCGCGGAAAGTGGTGCCGGGCTTCACCACGTCGGCGGACAGGCCGTACATCTCGATGTAGCGCCGGTTGCAGACGATCAGCCGCTCGTCCTGGTCGAACATCAGGAGCCCTTGCGTCATCGTGTTCATCGCGGTGTCGAGCCGCTGCTTTTCGAGCGAGAGCCGGTTCGTCACCTGGCGGAAGATCAGGAACAGCGTCAGCACCAGCAGGCCGATCGACAGCACGGCGACGGTGACGAAGAATTTCGTCTGCGTGCGCCAGGTCGCAAGCGTCGCATCCAGCGACTTGGTCGCGACCACGACCAGCGGCTCGCCGGCGAGCAGGCGCGAGGCGACGATGCGGTCCTTGCCGTCGATCGGGCTGGCGAGCTGCGTGGTGACAAAGGTGCGGTCGAACACCGCCACCTGCTCCGGCGTGCCCTTGCGAAAGTTCTGCCCGATCATCGCATCGACACGCGGAACGCGCGCCAGCAATTGGCCGTTCTGGTGGTGCATCGCGATCGAGGATTCCTCGCCGAGCCCGGTCGAGGCGAAGAAGGATTCGAACTGCTCGGGCGCGATCGCGCGCGAGACCAGCCCGAGGAATTCGCCATGCGGGCCGGACACGCGCCGCGCGAACACGATCGCCGGTCCGCTGCCGAGCCGGCCGTTCACCACCTCCACGTCTTCCTGCGCAGTCGGATCGTTCTTGAGGCGGTTGAAGTAGCCGCGGTCCGCGACCGAGACGTCGGGGACCGGCCAGCGCCGCGACGAGTTGATCAGCATGCCCCTGGAATCGAACAGATTGGCGCCGGCGACGTCGGTCCAGCCGCTGGCTTTCGCACGCAGCACCTCGTGCATGGCCAGCGTGCCCATCTCGCTGCGGAAGATGTCGGCGGATTCGATGCCGCGGCTCTCGAGCTCGGTGATGATGCTCTTCTGCAGCACCGCGAAATCCTCGAACTCGCGGTCGAAATGCCGGGCCAGCAGGCGCACGGAATTTTCAAGGCTGTCGCGGCCGCTCTCGATTGCATTCTGCCGGAAGCGGTCGACGGTGAGCGCGGTGCCGATTGCGGTCGCGGCCATCAGCACGAAGCCGCCGACGATCAGCCATGTCAGTGGCGCTCCCCGCCAGCGACGGAGCAGCGCGCGCATGCGCGCGGTCCATCGGATCGATGTGCCCATCCAGCCCTCCCGTGGGATGCAAGGTGCAGCAAAACCGACAAGACCCCGTTACCAGCGAGGGTTAGGAAACTATGAATCGGAACGAAATCAGAGGGTTGGTTCCAGCGATCGCGGCGATTGCGGTGTACTCACCGCCTGATCTCCCACTCAAGCGCTTCCGCATTGCCCTTGGCGAACATCGCGGGGACATCGAACTTGCCGGTCTTGAGGTCATAGCGGCATTTCCAGTCGGCGAGCCCCTTCACGGCGACGTTCTTCGGATGCTTGTCCATTTCGCCCGACAGCGAGATCAGCAGGTAGCGGTTGTTGGGCCAGTCGACGCCGAGCCAGCGATACCCATCCTCCGTGCCTTTCATGAGATTGGCCGAGATGTGGTAGTCGAGCTTCATCTTCTTGGTGTCGGGACGGCTGTGGAAATAGGCCCAGGCGAGATCGCTGAGTGATTGCTTCGTTGCGCTTACGAACTTCCCGTTCTCGACATGGTAGAGAAAGAGGTCCTGCGAGCCCGAGCCAGTCTTCTGCATGCGCACCAGCCATTGCGAGTCGCTGGTGAAGCGGAAGCCGGCGCCAAAGCCCTGCTCGGGCTTCAGCTCCGTCATCTGATCCCCGCGCCGCGCCCAGACCTGCCATTTGACGCCGAAAAGGTCTTCACTGTCCTTCATGTACTGCTCGAGCTTGGTGGCGCCGTCGGGCGAGGTGAAGGCCAGCTCGGCATTGTTGGTGAGGACAAACCCCTGCGGCGGGCCGGAGGCCGCGAGTGCGGGGGCGGCGGCGAGGGTCAGGGCAAGCGCCAGCCCAAGGGTCAGACTTGGGGCGGAACGGCAAAATGCGGTCACGGGAAAATTCCTCAAAAAATGCCGCGATGCGGCCTCGCGTGATTTGACGCCGGCGGGGTGGCGCCGGTTCATCCCTGAGTGCCGGGACGGAGGTCTCATCCCATCGACCGTCTTGCTGCCGCAGCCAATTCGGCGCACCCTGCCGCCCTCGGCTGATTTGCCACCCAAGGTTCTTTTCCGATGATGACCGCATCCAAGGCCTTCATTGCTCTTTGCCTGCTCGCACTGGTCGGCACGGTGCTGGTGATCGGCCCGACCGAGCTGCGCCGCCTGCTGCCGGACGGGACCAAGACCGCCGTCGCCGCCAAGCCCGAGTCCAAGGTCGAACCAAAGGTCGAGGCCAAGGTCGACCTCAAGCCCGAGCCGAAACTGGAACAGCCCAAACCGGACCAGCCAAAGCTTGCCGCCATCGCGCCGCCTGCGCCCGCGGCGTCGCCGTCGCCAGCCCCCGAGCCGAAGGTGGCCGCGCTGGGCGAGATTCAGAAGCAGGTCACGGCGCTGCCCGATCTTGCACCGGTCAAGCCGCCGCTGGCGGTCGCCGACACCGGCCCCCGTTTCGACGTCGCCCGCGTCGACGATCACGGCGAGGCGGCGGTGATTGCGGGCCAGGCCACGCCGGGTGCCAAGGTCGAGCTGCTGCGCGACGGCAAGCCGCTCGATACGGTGGTCGCGGACGCTTCGGGTCAGTTCGTCATGACCCCGCCGCAGCTTCCCGCCGGCTCCTATGAATTGACGCTCCGCGCCAGGGCGCCAGATGGCACGGTCACGCAGTCCAGCCGGACCATGCCGGTGACCATCGCCGAGGCGGCGCCGCCGCCCGCGCGTCCGGCACCGGTCGCCAGGCAAGACGTGAAGCAGGCCGAGAAGCCGGACGACAAATCGGATGTCGTCGCCGCCCTGCAGTCGGGCTCGCCGCATCTGGCCGCGGCATCCGACAGGCTCGCGGCCCGGCCGAAGCTGGTCGGCGCGCCGAAACCTCGCGTCATGGCGCGGGCGCCGGCGGCGACGACCGTTGCATCGGCCTCGCCGGCGGATGGCCTCAGCGCCGCGCCGGCGGAGACCGGCAGCCGGGTGATTTCCCGCGGCGACAGCCTGTGGGCGCTCAGTCGGCTGGCTTATGGCGACGGCGCCCGCTACGCCGTGATCTTCAAGGCCAACCGCGACAAGATCCACAATCCCAATCTGATCTATCCCGGCCAGACGTTTGTGATGCCGCAAAAGGCGGAGTGAGGGCGCGGTCTTTCTCCTCCTTCTCCCGCGGGCGGAATGAAGTCAGCCGCCGCCCGCGACGCTTTGCCCTGTGTCCCCCGGGGAACAATTGGTTCCCCGGCGCGTCATCTCGATGCGCCGCAGTGCGCGCGCGGGCAGCTGGGAGGAGGCCGAATTGGTCAGGTCAGCGGTCGTGTCAGGACGCATGGGACTGGCGCTGGCAGGCGCGACCATCATGATGGCGGCAGTGCTGCTGCCCGGTAAGGCTGAAGCGCAGTTCGGATTGCGCGGCGGTCCGCTTGGCGTCGCACGCTTCGCCGTTGGCCATGTGATCGGCATGTCGCGCTTGCGCCATTCCCGCATGGCGGTGCGGGGCGGCCGATACCGCTCCGCCGCGTTGAGGTCGCAAGATCCACGTCAAGATCCGCGCGGCGCCGAGCGCAGCCAGAATTCCAATCCTTACGTCCTGCGTGCGGCACTCACGGCGCAAGCAGCCTTGTCGGGCTGGCAGGGCGGCCGCCGACCGCAGGGTTGGTGGCGCCATCCCGACGGCAGCTACGGCTGGGTCGGCCCGGTGTTCTGGCCGTTCGCGCATGACGACCTCACCAATGCCGTGGTCTTCGGCGATGCGACCAGCCTGTCGCTTTACGGCTATGGCGACATCTATGCCGCGCTCTTCGCGCCCTATGCGGCGACCGAACTCGCGGCCTACACCGCACCGCAAGGCCGGCGCGGGCGACGGGTCCCGACTGCGGAGACCCTGTGCGAGGCCAGCGACACCGGCGGTCTGCCGGTCGACCGCATCGCCAGCGCCCTGCAGCCGAACGAATTGCAGCGCGTGGCGCTCGACGAGCTCGCATCCGCCTGGACCAATGCGCGCGACACCATCCGCGCCGCCTGCCCGGCGCAGGCGCCCGCCAGCGCGTTGGAACGGCTGGGGCTGATGCAGGCGCGCATCGAGGCCATGATCAAGGCAGCCGACGCCATCGAGGCGCCGCTGGCGAAGTTCACAGGTCTGCTCGATGACGGCCAGAAGGCCAAGCTCGAGGCTCTCTCCAAGGACCGTCGTGCCGCGCTCGCGTCCATGCAGCGCAAGGATACGAGCAAGGATACGAGCAAGGATGCGCAGGCCTCGAGCGCCTGCGACCCGAACAGCGATCCCCGCTATGACGAAAAGCTGCAGCGTCAGTATGAGCAGCTCGTGCAGCAGCAATGGCCGGCAGATGATGTCGCCTCGACGCTCCGTCTCGACGACACCGCCCGCGCCCGCTTCGAGGTGCTCCAGGACACCACGCTGCGCACCATGGAAACGCTCAGTGCCTGCCCGTCACAGACGCCCGAGACACCGCAGGCCCGCCTCACCGCCGTGAAAGCGCGGCTTCAAACGATGTTGCAAGCGGTGAACGGCGTCACCGATGCGCTCGACGATTTCGAGGCGGATCTGACCGACGAGCAGAAGGCCGGCTTCGAGGCGATCGGGCCGAAGCGGGGGGCGTGAGGCCGACGGCGAGACGTCTCCCCGTGAAATCGGTTAGCTAATCTCCCGCCTGACCTTCGCGGCCGCATCGCACATGGCCTTCAGCTTCCCGAATGCGGTCGCGCGCGGCATGTATTTCATGCCGCAATCGGGCGCGGGGATCAGACGGTCGGGCGACACGTGCTTGAGCCCGTTGCGGATGCGATCGGCGACAGTATCGACGCTCTCGATCGCGGGGTCCGCGAGGTCGAGCACGCCGAGCATGATCTTCTTCGACGACAAATCCTTGAGCACGCCGAGGTCGAGCTTCGGCTGCGCCGCCTCGATCGAGATCTGGTCGGCGATGGTGTCGTCGAGCTCGGCCAGGTAGGAATAGCCGGCCGGCTTGTTCGAACCCGGCACGACGGCCGCATAGCCAAAGCAGAGATGCACCACGGTCGGCACTGTGATGCCCTGCAGCGCGCGGTTGATCGCCTTGACTGCATAGCGCTTGGCGAGCTCCGGATTGTTGCGCACCCAGGGCTCGTCGAGCTGGATCACGTCGGCGCCGGCCTTTTGCAGATCGAGCGCCTCGGCATTGACGGCCTCGGCCAGTGCCATCGCCAGCTCTTCCTCGTCCTTGTAGAACTCGTTCTTGGCCTGCTGGCTCATCGTGAACGGGCCGGGAAGGGTGATCTTCGCCGCACGCTCGGTGTTCTCACGCAGGAACTGCATGTCATGCAGCTCGACCGGGCCTTTGCGCCTGATGGGACCGACGACGCGCGGCACCGGCGTCTTCGTGTTGCCGGTGCGCGCCACGATCATCGCGGGATTGTCGCCGTCGATGCCATCGAGCGCGGTGGCGAAACGGTTGGAATAGCTCTCGCGGCGAATCTCGCCGTCGGTCACGATGTCGATGCCGGCGCGTTCCATGTCGCGGATCGCGACGATGGTGGCATCGTCCTGGGCTTCCTCCAGATGCTCCGCCGGCAGCCGCCACATGTCGTGCAGGCGGGTGCGCGGCACCACCTTCGACAGCATGGCGCGGTTCACCAGCCATTCCGGCTGCGGATAGCTGCCGACCACGGTGGTCGGCAGGATGTGCGTTGGCATGGGCATGGGGTTCTCCTTCTTATTGTTGTTGAGCGCTGTTGTGAGCGCGTCTGGTCAGGCCGCGCGCGTTGCCGCGACTGAACCCTCGTCCTTGACGGGATTACTGAGGATGCCGATGCCGGAGATCTCGATCTCGACGACGTCACCGCCCTTCATCCACAGCGGCGGCGTGCGATAGGCGCCGACGCCGCCGGTCGTGCCTGTCACGATCACGTCGCCGGGCACGAGCTCAGTGAAGGTCGAGCAATAGGCGATCAGGGCCGGCACGTCGAAGACGAGATCGGAGATCGGCGCCTTCTGCACCTCGACGCCGTTGAGCCGGGTGATCAGCGTCTGCGCGGTGACATCGGTCAGCTCGTCGGTCGTGACCATCCACGGCCCGAAGCCGCCGGTCCCGGCAAAATTCTTGCCCGGCGCGAATTGCGAGGTGTGGCGCTGCCAGTCGCGGATGCTGCCGTCATTGTAGCAGGCATAACCTGCGACATGGCTGAGCGCAGCTTCACGCGCGATGCGGCGGCCGGCCTTGCCGATGATGACGGCCATTTCGCCCTCATAGTCGAAACGCTCGGATTCCAGCGGCCGGATCATCGGCTGGCCGTGGCCGACCTGGCTGTTGGCGAAGCGGGTGAAGATCATCGGATGCGCCGGCGTCGGGTGGCCGCTCTCGGCGAGATGCGTGGCGTAGTTGACGCCGATGCAGAAGATCTTGTCGGGATCGGGGACCGTCGGCAGCAGCGCGACGTCCTGCAATGCGTAGTCGGGCTTCTCGGCGATGAGCTTCTTCAGCTCGTCGAGCGAGCCCTTTGCAAGCAGCGCCTTCAGCGTCGGATAGGCCTTCAGGCGCTTGCCGGCATCGATGACACCCTTGTCGGTGACGATGCCATAGCTCGCACTGCCGGCGATGGTGAAGCTTGCGACTTTCATGGGTCAAACACTCTCTTCGATGGAGGAAACATAGTCGTTGATCGGAAGCGCGATCTCGCCGCCCCGGATCGGAACGCAGGCCGGCGGGAAGTCCTGGCGGAAGCGGGCGCCGGCCGCACCGGCGCGGTCGAGAAAGCGTTCCAGATGCGCCATCGCGCCGGTCGGAAGATCGTGCAGCACCATCAGTGTCCAGGGCTGCCGGCTGCATTGGTCGAGCGCGCGCTCGGTCCAGCCGTCGGGGTCGTCCCAGTCGCGCGGAATCGAATTCCAGAGCACGCAGCTGTGCTTTTTGCGTGTGAGATAGTCGACCACGGACGGCTTGAGCAGCCGCTTGTCGAGATTGCCGCCGCCACCGAACGGCCGGAACCAGCGCTGCGGATGGGCGAGATCGCCAATCGCGTCCTGCGTGCGGCCGATCTCGTTCTCCGCGGTGTCGCGCCCGGATTGCTCGCCAAGCGGGATGCTGTGCGTGAAGGTGTGGTTGCCGATCCAGTGCCCCTCGCGGTGCGCGCGCTCCGCAAGGCCGCGCCGCTCGGGGTTGGCGAGCTTCTCGCCGATGACGAAGAAGGTGGTCTTGATCCCGCGCGTCCCGAGAATGTCGAGCACGCGCGGCGTCACCTCGGGATCGGGGCCGTTGTCGAATGTCAGGGTCAGATCGTACACGCAGCTACCTCAGGTCGCCGGCTGCATCGCGCCTGTCGCGATGTCGTCGTTGGCCTGGCCGGCGCGGGTGCCGGTCTGCCAGATCGCCGCCTTGCGCTCGATCCACCGGATTACGGCGTTGAAGCCGATCGCGAGGAACAGCACCAGCAGCACGCCCGCGAACACGTGCGGGCTGTCGAGGATGGTGCGGTAGCGCGAGATCAAATAGCCGATGCCGGCCGAGGAGATCAGCATCTCCGAGACGACGACGCCGACGATCACCAGCGCGCCGCCGACACGAAGGCCGGACAGGACGGTCGGGATCGCCGCGGGGATGATGACGCGGACCAGCCGCTGGCTCAGCGTCGCGCCCATGCTGCGGGCCGCGAGCAGGAGCTGCGGATCGATGGTCTGGATGCCGGCAGCGGTCGCGAGCATCGTCGGCAGAAAGCCGTAGATCGAGGCGAACGCGATCTTGGATTCCGAGCCGATGCCGAGCCACACGGTGAAAACGGGATAGAGGATCACCAGCGGCACCGCGTAGAGGCTCGACACCATCGGCATGATCAACACGCGCGGGCGCGGCAGGCTGCCGACGACGGCGCCGAGCAGGATGCCGCCGCCGCAGGCGAACGCCATGGAGACCACGACCTCGTAGAGCGTGACTGCCAGCGCATGACCATATTCGCCGGCGTCGGTCCATCCGGCCATCAAGGTGGACGATAGCGAGGGCAGGAACAGCTCGGCAATGAGCCCGGTGCGCGGCAGCAGCTCCCACAAGGCGATCAGGCCGATCACGATCAGATATCGCAACGTCCTCGCGCTTATTCTGGCACTGATCCTGGCGCTCATCGTCGCCTCACGCCGATTTGCGGATATGCCGCCAGATGCGGTCGCGCAGGCTCCCGAACGCATCGCCGCTCAGCATCTCGTAGGTGCGAGGCCGCGGCAGCTGGACCTGAAGATGGTCGACGATGCGGCCGGGCCGCGCCGACATCACGATCACCTCATCGGCGAGATAGACGGCTTCGGTGAGGCTGTGGGTGACGAAGACGACCGTCTTGCCGGTCGCCGCCCAGATGCGCAGCAGCTCGTCGCCCATGGTCATGCGCGTCTGCTCGTCGAGCGCTGCGAACGGCTCGTCCATCAGCAGCACGGGCGGATCCTGCACCAGCCCGCGCGCGATCGAGACGCGCTGCTTCATGCCGCCCGAGAGCTCGTGCGGATGGCGCCTGCCGAAACCTTCGAGCCCGACCAGCTTGAGCGCATCCTGCGCCTTGGCGCGGCGCTCGGCCTTGGGCACGCCGCGCAGCGCCAGCGGAAACTCGACATTGTCCTCGGCCGTCAGCCAGGGAAACAGGCTCGCTTCCTGGAACACCACGCCGACCCTGTCGGGGTCGGGCTGCAGGATCGGCGCGCCGCTGATGGTGATCGCGCCCGCGGTCTGCTGGCGCAGGCCCGCCATCATCATCAGGAGGGTGGACTTGCCGCAGCCACTGGGTCCGACCAGCACCACGAAGCGGCCGGGCTTGACCTCGAGGGAGACGTCCTCCAGCGCGACGACGTCCTGCGACCGGGTCTTGAACACCTGGCCGACATTCTTCACCTCGATCGCGCCGGCGCGCGGGGCGGGCTTCAATTGGGTCACGTTCGCCAATGGCTGCATCGCGTTTCCACCCATCTGACAAGTTCGTTGAAGGTCATGGCGATCGCGGCGACCATCACGACGCCGGCGAGGAGCTGCTTCATCTGGAAATTCTCGCCCCAGGTCGCGATCTGGTGGCCGATGCCGTCGCGCGAGGCGTACATCTCGGCGAGGATGACGCCGGTGAGGTTGAAGATCATGGAGATCCGCAAGGCCTCCAGCAGCACCGGCAGCATGCTCGGCAGATAGACCCGGAACGCGGTCTGCATCCGCGTGGCGCCATAGGAGCGTGCCACCGTCAGATGCTCGACCTTGACCGACTCCACCGCGGTGGTGGTCGACATGATCACGATGAAGATCGTGGAGAAGAAGCCGAAGCCGACCTTCTGGGCAAAGCCGACGCCGAACACCAGGATGAACATCGGCAGGAAGATCGACTTCGGGATGCTGAAGGCGAAGAACAGCAGCGGCTTGGCGACATCGGCGAAGTAGCGGTTCTCCGCGACCAGGAAGCCGATCAGCGCGCCGAACGGCACGGCCAGCGCGAACGCCGTCAGCACCTCGGTCGCGGTGACCATCAAATCCTTCTGCACCGCGGCGCGCTGCAGCAGTTCGCCGAGCGTCACGAATGTGTCGGAGGCCGACGGCAGCAGCCGCGGATTGACGATGCCGGTGCGCGACAGCATTTCCCACAGCGCCAGGACCGCGACGATGATCGCGATCCGCGCGAGGTTGATGGCGAGCGTGCCCTGCATCGTTACGGCTTGGTCGGGACGGGCTTGAACTTGGTCGAGATCACGTCCTCGGCGGGCACGATGTCCTTGAGCCCGCCGAGCTTGGCGAGATCGAGCGACAGCTGCACGGCGGCGCTGACGTTGGCCGCGCCCATGTCGCCGCTGGTCTCCAGCTTCATGATGGTGTTGTCGTATTCGAGGCCGGCGATCTCCGGCGGCATTTCGTAGAGCTCGGCGATCAGCTTGACGGTGACGTCGCGATTGGCCCGCATGAATGCGACCGCGCCGTAGAGGGCGTTCACCGCCTTCTGCACCATCTGGGGTTTTGCATCGGCAAACTTGTCGAGCACGATCCAGCCCGCGGTGAGGTTCGGCGGCACAGCGGTCGAATAGTCGAGAATGGTCTTGGCTTCGCCGGATTTCGAGATCTGGAAGCTCAGCGGCGAATAGACCACGGCGGCCTCGACATTGCCGGCGAGCAGGTTCGGCACCAGGCCGCCACCGCCGACGGGCACGCGCGTGAAGTCGATCTTCTTGTCCTGAATGGTCCACAGCGCGAGCAGGTCCGAGCCCGAGCCGGCCGCGGTGATCGCCACCTTCTTGCCGTTGAGGTCCTTGACGTCGAGCGTGGATTTGGTCGGCACCATCAGCTGCCAGCCGAAATTGCCCATCGCGGCGTTGGCGACGATGCGCGACATCACGCCCTTCTTGCGCCCGGCGGAGACCAGCGACGGCGGATCGAGGATGATGTCGGCCGCGCCTGCGGCCATGCCCTCGAAGGTCTCGGCACCGCTGCGGTAGATGGTCAGCTCGGCCTGGATGCCTTCCTTCTCGAACAGCTTTTGCCGCACCGCCGTCTCGGCGATCGTCGTCGGCCAATATGTCTTGGTGGGCAGGCCGACGCGGATGGTGTCGGCGGCGCTCGCGGGGCCGGCCAGGATGGCGGCGGCAACGAGCGATAGGAGCGCATGACGGCGATTGATCTTCATTGTTTCCTCCCGGTCTGTCTTTTCTTGTTTGTGTGCCGGATTCGTCCGGATCGTCAGGTCGTGCGGCTCACCTCCGCAATGCGCGAGGCGGCGAGCTCGACGAATTCCCTGGTGATACCGAAATGCTTCGACAGAGCGCGAACCGCCGCATCGGCGTCGCGCTTCATCACGGCCGCGACGATCGCCTCGTGCTCAGCCTCGACGTCGCGCGGCTTGACGCCGGGCTCGCGACGGATCGACAGACGCCGATATCGCTCGCTTTGCTCGTGCAACACGTCGCGGAAGCCGAGCAGCCATGGCGAGCCGCAGGCGTTGACCAGCGCACGGTGGAAAATGCGGTGACGGATCACCCATTCCTCGTAATGCACGGTGGGATCATCGGGGTAGTGATAGGGGACGGCTTTCAGGGCCGACCAGGTCGACTTCACCGATTCGAGCCAGGCATCGTCGCCCCGCTCGATCGAGCGTCGCAGCGCGAGCCCCTCGATGTCGATCCGGGTCTGCGTCACGTCGGCAAGATCGGCGAGCGACACCGGGCTGACGCGGAAGCCGCGCTGGTCCGCGGCCTGCACCAGGCCGTCGGCGACAAGGCGCGACAGTGCCTCGCGGACGGCGGCAAGGCTCACCGAAAACTGCTTGGCGAGGCCGGCGATGTGCAGCTTCTGGGCCGGCAGCAGCCGCGCCGCCAGGATATCGGCGCGCAACCGCTCATGCAGCGCCGACGTCAGGCTGCGCGGACCATCCCCGGGGTTTCCGGACATATCGAACTGAAGCGGACCCATCGGGCGATGATTGCAAGGCGGCATCCCGGGGTCAATAGAAAATCGAAAATCGATTTTTATGGCAGGCGAGCTGGGGCTGGCGTTGGAAGCTCCGGAAGCTCCATCGGTGGGGCCTGTCCCGCCGACGCCGCCGACGCCGCTTCGATCAGCCGCACGCCCAGTCGAATTTCATGTCCCTGAAGTCGAGCTGCGCGTTGCCGGTGCCGAAATTGTAGCCGCCGAGATATTCCTCGAACTCGATATAGAACGGACTCATCTCCGGCACCGCCTGGCACGGCCGCATGGTGCCGCCGAGATGGTTGTGGGCGTGGTCCTTGGCCCAGTCGTGCAGGCGGTAATTCTCGGTGCTCGCGACGCCGCCGACAAAGTAGTAGTAGGGCTGATAGTCGCTCGGCGGGTTGCGCGGGAAGTGCGGGTCCTGCGGGGCCTTGCCGGCGTTGGGATCGGTCGCGCGCGGCATCAAGGCGATCGCGAGGTTCTCGGCCAGATCGGGGCGCGGAGGGCCGGCGAACATCTTCTGCGCAAAGGGCGGGGCCGTCTCAAAGAAGGCACTGGCGCCGCCGACATCGAGCCAGCGCGGCCGGTCGGCCGTCGCCAGCGCAAGCGGCGCCGGCGGTGTCGCGAACGGGCCTTCGTATTCGCTTCTGGTCAGCAACAGCGCGGCATATTCGTAGTCGAGGATGTCGGTCATGCGCGACAGGCGCGGATGCGATGGCTGCGCCATCACGGCGTCGCGGATCTCGGGGACATCGGTCGCGCCGCCGTCAGTGTGATCAGCCGGAGTGGCGAAGAACGACACCGCGACGATGTCCTCGCCATGCACGCGATAGTCTTCCGGCAGCAGCAGCGTGAAGCCGTGCATCAGCGGATAGCCCGTGACCGGATCGAGCGGCCATTGCTCGCTGCTGATGCCCGGCGGCAGGCCATAGACCCAACCCTGGTCGCGCGCGCGATCGGCGGGACGGTCCAGCATCTGCAGATCATAAGCACGCGAAGGCAAGGCAAACGCCACTGGTCGTCTCCATCGTTTCCTCGCCGTTGAGGCGAGAGTTGGTCGCAGGGAGGAGGGATGTGGTTCGGGGGATTCGTTCGCGGGGACACCCCAATACGGTTGCGTAAGCCGCCGCCCAACCCTCCGATTGGGCTTCCGTCTACCCTAGCACCATCTGGGTCGCCTTCTCTTGCCAGTCTGACGGCCCGGTGAACGCCCTCATGAATCCGGATCGCGCTTCGTCAGCCGCTTCGCCTCGGCTGCGAGCTTTGCCAAATCCACCTCGGCTTCCTTTTCGGCCTGGCGCGAGCGCTCTCCTGCGCAAGCGTGGCCTGATTTCGAATAATCAAAATTTCTCTTTACCAGAAGCGCGACACGCCCTATGCTGCCTCCAACTCATCCCCCGGTAAGGGACGGATCGCGATCGTCAGGGTTCGTGGGGTGAGGGGCGGTGGACGCGGGCGGCGTTGGTGCCAGATGCGGTCGCAGGGCGGGGTGTCCCCGTGAGCGATCAGCGGGCGCGTGTACGACGGGGCTGCTCGCGTACGGCAAAATCGTGTGGTCGTGACGCCCGAATATCCGGCGTCAAGTCTTGCAGCGGTGCGCTGGTCCGACCGGACCTGTGCATCCCATGAAAGCTGCAAGGCGACGGTGGCAAAGGGATCGACTCACCGGCGAGAGCGCGACATAAGCCGTTTCAACCACTGCGCAGGGAAGGCCGGGCATTCGGCCGCACCTGTTTCTCCCCTGTGAGCGACTATCACGCACTCACGCACAGGGGTCTTGCGGGTGCCAGCCGGTGCCCGGTCTTCCCTGCGCCCTTCCACTTCGAAGGGTGCCGAGACCAAGCAAAAACCCGGGCGCCATGTGCCGCGGGATCGCGAAATGCTGTTTGTAAGCGATAGCAGGCAATGCCTCACCATGCGAGGCGAGCGAGAGAGCTAACCGCGGCGCCGCGCCACTGAGGCGTCCACCACGTTCTCGACTTCCTCGCGCCAGTTCAAGATCTCCATCGCGAGCACGGGATGATTGAAACCCTTGAGCTGGAGATCATCGAGGGCGCGCGCTTCCACCCAGGGCTCTACGATGCCGTAGACGCGGCGGCTCACCACGATCTGGTTGGGCTTGGCCTCGCCGCACAGGCGAGAGGCGAGGTTGGTCACGCTGCCGATCGCGGCATATTCCAGCCGCTGCTCGAAGCCGACCTGGCCGAGCGTGGCATAGCCGACCGCGATGCCGATGCCGAAGCCGAGGCTGTGCCCGCGGTTGCGCCAGCGCTCGGTCAGCGGGCCGATGGTGTCGCGCATCTCCACCGCCATCTTCACGGCGCGCTTGGTGTGGTCCTCGAACTGGATCGGCGCGTTGAACAGGATCATCACGCCATCGCCGGCATATTTGTCGAGCGTGCCCTCGTACTTGAAGATCAGCTTGCCGAGCGCGGCGTGATATTCGCGCAGCACGTTCATCGCCTCTTCCGGCTCGGTCGCTTCCGTGAACGCGGTGAAGCCGCGCAGATCGCAGAACACCACGGTCACCTCGCGGCGCTGGCTGGTGAGCAGGCCTTCGGGGCTGTCGGAGGAGGCGATCAGCTGTGCGACCTGCGGCGCCAGGAAACGTTCCAGCTTGCGGATGCGCTCGATCTCGCCGAGCTGGGTCTTGACGCGCTCCTCCAGCGACTTGTTCCAGTTCTTCAATTGCTCGGTCTGCTCGCGCAGCTTGTCGGCCTGGGCGCGCACGGTCTCGTTCGCCGTCTCCAGGGCGTGGCTCTTGTGGTCGACCTCGGTGAACAGCCGCGCATTGCGCATCGCCAGCACGGCCTGGTTGGCGAAGGTGCGCATCAGGCCGATGATGCTGGCGGCGAACTCGCCGCTCGCGCGGCGCAGCACCACCAGCGAGCCGAGCGTGCCCTGCTGGTCGACCAGCGGCACGACCAGCACCGAATGGAAGCCGGCCGCGATCGCGACCTCGCGCAGCGGCTGCTCGGCGGCCGCGCCGAGTTCGGCAATCGCGATCGGCTCGCCGCTTTCGGCGGCATCGCTCAGGATGTTCTCGCCTTCGTCGATGGTGACATGCGCGCCGTCGGGGGATTTGTCGATGCCGTTGGCCTCGATCAGGTTGAAGCGGCGCGTCTCCGCATCGAAGCCGTAGATCAGCACCGCATCGGCATGGGTGATCTCGATCGCGCGCGCGGCGATCGTCGGCAGCACGGCGTTGAGATCGAGCGAGGCGGCGACGGCGCGGCCGACCTCCTCGAGCACCTTCAGCTCGTTGATCGACTGCGCCAGATCGCGCGTGCGCTCCTCGACCTTGGTCTCCAGGTCCGAATAGGTCTCCTGGATCTGGCCGGCCATGCGGTTGAACTGACCGGCGAGGTCCTCCAGCTCGTCCGCGGTGCGCACTTCGATGCGGTGACTGAAATCGCCCTCGCCGAGCCTGTAGGCGCCGTCGCGCAGCGCGGTGATCGGAATGATCATGCGGCGGGCGAGCAGCGTGCCGGCGAGGATCGCGACCATCAGCCCCATGCCGATCAGGAGCGCGATGCGCACCAGCTGGTCGCGGATCGGCGTCAGGGCCTGCGTGGTCGGCTGCTCGAACAGCACGCTCCAGCCGAGCTTCGGCACCGTGCTCGCGGCGCTCATCACCGCATGGCCGTTGAAGTCGGTGCCCGAACTGTCGGCCTCATGGCCAGGCGCGATCGCGGCCGCGACCTGCGGCAGCTTCGACAAATCCTTGCCGACATCGGGCCCTTTCGACGACGTCGCCAGCACGCGGCCGCGGGGATCGACGACATAGGCAAAGGCGGCCTTGCCCACTTGCGCGTCGGACAGGAAGTCGGAGAGAAAGCTGAGATCGATCTCGGCCACGGTGACGCCGGCATTGAAGCCGGAATGCGCCACCGAGATCGACATGAACGGCGTCCGGTCGGCGAACCAGGCCGGCGCATAGCTGACGCCGCGGGCGACGGTGTCGGTGAAGCGCATGTCGCGGGAGAGGTCGGCGTTGCTGCCGGTCGTGGTCGACTGGCGGGAGACGCGCAGCACCTCGCGGCCTTCGCCGTTGAGCTGGAACAGCTGGTTGACGACCGAGACCTGGTGCAGCAGCGACGCGTAGTCGGCGCGGCGCTTTTCGAGGGTGTCCTGGCTCGCCCGCGTCACCCAGCTGATCTGGCGATCGAGCTCCGAGATCGACTGCTCGATCCGCCGGGCGGCGGCTTGCGCCTTGTCCTCCAGCCCGTCGGTCAGCTGGGTCTTGGTGGCGCGGTAGGAGATCCAGGTCTCCATCGCGCCGTTGACGGCGAGGACGAACACGACGAGGCCGACGAGGGAGACGACGTATTTGGCGAACAGGCCCTCGCGCAGAAACCGTGTCTTGTCGTTCGCTCCTGCCATCCCGATCCTCTCGCGCCGCCATCGACGCTGCGCGCTCACGGGCCGTGCAGGCCCTTCCCGGCCGTTCTATCACAATTTGGGCCAAAGGACCGCCGCGTGGGCCGGGGACCGGCCGGCGTGGTTACTCCCTGTGGACGCCGGGGCCGGCGGAAGGCCGGTGAATTGCCGCAGCCTCATCCGTTCGGAGGAAGCCGGTGGCGGGGAAGCTGATGTAAGGGGATTGCCGTGGAGCCCAGCCCGCCAATCACCGGTTAAAGAGTTGCCGCAGCACGTCGTTCATTGGCTGACTGTCCTGCTGCGCGACCGGCGGGTCCTCAAGGGCTGGAGCCGCGGGCGAGGCCTGCGGCGACGGCGTGGACGGCGTTGCCGGCAGGCTGCGGCTGCGGCCACTGCCTGGCGCGGCGCCAGTGCTGCTTCCCGCGCCGCTGGAAAGCCCCTGCTGAATCAAATTGCCGATGGCTTCGCCCAAGGGGCCGCCGAGCAGATTGTTCTGCCCCGGCTGCTGGGCTTGCGGATTGGCGTTGCCGGCCGCATTGCCGCCGGGTGCAGTCGTTCCGCCGAGACCAAGGCTGCCCAGAATGTTGCCGAGCCCGGCGCCGTCAGGGCCGAACAGGCCCTTGCCCATCTCGCGCAGCTTGGCATAGGCGGCGTCGGGATTGTCCAGCATGCCGGCCATATCAGGGTAGATCTTGGGCTGCGACCAGCTGCCCTGGATCATCACGGGAATGCCGAAGCCGACCGGCTCATTGGCGCGGCCCTGGCCTTCGGTCGTCATCACCAGCTTCGGCTCGACGCGAAAGCCCATCATCTTGGTGTCGAGCGCGATGGTGCCGGCACCGGTCACGCGCACCAGCGGCCCGATCAGATTGAGATCGGTCGTCACCGCCTGGCCCTTGTCGATGCGGAAGGAGGCCGAGAGCTGCGACAAATCCGTGCTCTGCTCCTGGCCGGCATTCTGGTTGTCCTGCCAGCCGGACAGCGTGCCCGATGTCAGCGAGCGGATCATCTGCGCGACATTGATACCGCGGATGGCGCCGTCCTGGAAATTGACGAAGGCCGTGCCCTGCATGTTGGCCATCAGCGCGTGCTGGCTGGTGCCCGCGCTGCGAAGAGCGAGCTTGGCCTGCAGCTTGCCGTCGATGCGGTCGAATTCGGCAAGGCCCTGAAGCAGCGGCAGCGCACGCACGCCGACGAGATCGGAATGCATCGCAAAGCTCGGCGCACCGGTGGTCGCATCGAGGATCACCTCGCCGGAGACCTGGCCGCCATAGGCGCCGAGATTGGCGGTGCCGGCCTTCAGCACGCCGCCGGCGAGCTTCGCATCGAGCGCCAGAGGCGCGATGCGGGCATCACCGATCACGGCTTCGTTCGCGGAGATCCGCACTTGCGCATCGACATAATTGAGCCCGGAGACGTCGATCGGCGCATTGCTCCAGGGCTGCCCGGCTGCGCCCTCCGGCGATTTCGCCAGCGGAATCGCCAGCCGCTGGAAGTCGAGGTCGAGCTTGACCAGCGGCTTGCTGGCAATGTCGACCGAAGCCCAGCCGTTGAATGTGCCATCGCCGAGCCGGCCATTCACGCCGTTGATCATCACGACGTCGCCGTTCATTCGCATCTCGGCATGGCCGGTGAGCTGAGACTTCAACACGTCGGGCATGTCGATGGCGAAATCCACCGGGATCGTCGGCCGGTCGGCCGGCGGCGCCGGCGTGGTCGCCTTGATGTCGAACTTGGTCGGGTGGTCGCCGACGCGCGCGGTGCCGGTGACATTGACCTTGCGGTCGCGGCCGATGGTCGCCTCCGCGTTGATGGCACTGATGCGGCCCTCGACACGGTCGCGCACGCGCGCGAATGCGACCTCACCGTCGGTGACCTTGATGCGGTCGATGGATGCCCCGCCGACATCGAGCGCGAGCGGCTTCGACGACCCCCCCGCATTCGGCAGGCGTTCACGCAGCAGCGGCTGGTAGAGCACCGGATGGGTGACGATCAGCTCGCGGATCTCAGGGCGGCCCGACCACACGCTGGAGAGCGACATGTCGGCCTGCACGCTGTCGACCGTCACGCGCGTGATGCCGCTGCGATCCCGGGGGTCGGCAAGCGAGAGGTCGTTCAGGGTGACGTTCAGCGTCGGCCACAGGCTGATCTTCGTGGTGCCGTCGATCGAGAGACGATAGCCGGTCGCGCTCTCGACGCGCGAGGCGATCGTCGACGTCAGGAAGCCCGAGGGGATTCCGACCACCAGCAGGAGTGCGATCACGACGATGACGGCGGCCAATGCCGCGCCGGCGAATTTTACTGCTCTCATCTCGACTTTCCACTGACGGACGATCGGCGTCGAATCCCGCCGGCTATCCATCCTTCGCGGCCGAGTTTATCCCGGGACGGGAAGCGGCTCCAAGCGCGTAAAAATAGTCAGGGGGTGCTGCAAAGTTATGTGACTTATGACACACTTCCCCGACGCGGTTTTACGCGATCCTGATCGTGATGGTTTCAAGCGATTTGCCAAGCGTCTGACAAGATGACTGACCAGGACTTCACAAGGACATTGAAATGAGCAAGCAGGCCGAATTTGCGGTCATTTTGAAGATGAACGCGATGTTCGCGGATCTCGGTGCAGACGAGCTCCAGCGGCTGTCCAATCTCTGTCACACCCAGCACCTGGGGAACGGCGAGGTGCTGTTCCAGAAGGGTGATGCCGGCAACGCGCTGTTCGGCGTGCGCCGCGGCCAGGTCCGCATCGAGACAGGTGCCTCCGACGGCAGCCGGCTGACGCTCAATTTCATGGGCCCGGGCGACCTGTTCGGCGAGGTCGCGGTGCTGGACGGCCAGAATCGGACCGCGGATGCGACCGCGGGCGAGGCCAGCGAATTGTTCGTGCTGCGGCGCGAAGATTTTCTCAGCTTCCTCGAACGCGAGCCGAAGGTCGCGATCAAGATCATCGCGCTGCTGTGCCAGCGCATCCGCTGGCAGAGCGAGCGCATGGAGGAATCCATGCTGCAGCCGCTGCCGGTGCGCCTCGCGCGGCGGCTCTGCGCACTCGCCGCCGATTTCGGTTCCGAGGTGCACATCTCGCAGGAGCAGCTCGGCGTCTTCGTCGGCGCCGCCCGCGAAAGCGTCAACCGCCAGCTGCAGGCCTGGCGCAAGGAAGCGATCCTCGATCTCCAGCGCGGCCGCATCCTGCTGCGGAACATGACCAAGCTGACCGCGATCGCGCGGAACGAGTAGCAGCTAGGCTGCCTCCGGCACATAGTGCAAGAGCAGCAGCTCGGATCGCAAACAGGGCGCAACGGCGTAGGGCCGCCCATCGTCGTCGCTGAATTCGACAAGTACTGTCTCGTCGTCGAACTCTTCGACGATCGTGCCAACGTTTCCCCTCGCCAACCTGTGCTCAGGCAGGTTTGCGAGCAATGCGACGACGTCCAGCGCTCGCGGTGCCCGATCTTCCTTCTTGTTCGTTGCGCTCATCATAGCACCCAACAGGTGACAAAGGTCGGCCGGTCGTCGCCGACCCGTATGATCCATGCGGTTCTTACCACAGCTTGCTTTCGATGTCGCCTGAGCAGGACATCCACCCGCCAGTGGGTGCCCCAGCGATCCGTCGCAACTTCGGACGCATCGCCGGAAATTGCGGCTTCCAGCAGTGCGTCGCGAAGCCACATGGCATCTCCACGCTGAAGGTCTAGTGCGTCGCGGAAAACTCTTGCCTTATGCCGGCCGCGTGGATGCAAGGGATTGAGGCAATAATCTTCGATCTTCCGAATGTCGACGCTCGCTTTCTCACCATTCGGGATGTGCGTCATAGTAACCTGATCCGGCTCCAGCCGCTCGAACCCTACTCCGCCGCGGGGTGGATGATATTCTTCGGCGCTGGCCCTGCTTCCGCTGGTGCCGCTCCGTGATGACCGTCCGTCTCGGCATCCTCGCTGTGCACGATCAGCCGCTTGGCGAAGCGCCAGATCAGGGCGCCGAGATCGTCCATCACCATGAACATCGCGGGCACGAACACCAGCGACAGGATGGTCGAGAAGATCAGGCCGCCGATCACCGCGAGCGCCATCGGCGAGCGGAACTCGCCGCCGGCGCCGACCGCGAGCGCGCTCGGCATCATGCCCGCGGCCATCGCGATCGTGGTCATCACGATCGGCCGGGCGCGCTTCATGCCGGCGTCGATCATCGCCTCTTCGCGCGGCTTGCCGGCGTGAATGGCTTCGATCGCGAACTCCACCAGCATGATCGCGTTCTTGGTGACGATGCCCATCAGCATCAGAATGCCGATCCACACCGGCGTGGTGAGCTGCTTGCCGGTGATGAGCAGGGCCGCGATGGCGCCGCCGATCGAGAGCGGCAGCGAGAACAGGATGGTGATCGGCTGCAGGAAGGTGCCGAACAGCAGCACCAGCACGGCGTAGACCATCATCAGGCCCGCCGTGATCGCGGTGGCGAAGCCGTCGGACAGCTCGTTCAGGCTTTCGGCGTCGCCGGAGGGAGAGACCTTCACGCCCTTCGGCCGGCTCTTCATCACCGGCAGGTCGTAGATCTTCTTGGTGGCGTCGCCGAGCGCGGCCGAGCCGACGAGGTCGGCGGCGACGGTCGCCTGCCGCTCGCGATCGTAGCGGTTGATACTGGTCGGACCCTGGTCGAGCTTGACGTCGGCGATGACCGAGAGCGGCACGCCGCCCTTCTCGCCGTGCTCGCCGAGCGGCACGCGCAACTGCTCCAGCGTCTTCAGATTGCCGCGCGCGGCATCCTCGAGCTGCACGCGGATCGGCACCAGGCGGTCGCCGACGTCGAACTTGGCGAGCGCGGGTCCGACATCGCCGATGGTGGCGACGCGGATGGTCTGCGACAGGCTTTCGGTCGAAACCCCGAGCCGCGCGGCGAGATCGGCGCGCGGTTCGACGCGCAGCTCCGGCCGCTCCAGCGTGGTTTCCGAGATCACGTTGGAGATGGTGGGAATCCGCTTCATCTGCGTCGCGAGCTCGCTCGCGAAATTGTTGACGATGTTGGCGTCGACACCGGTCACGACCAGCGAGATGGCGCGCAGGCCGTTCTCGTCGAGGAACCAGAAGCGGATGTCAGGAATGTTCTCCAATTCCTGGCTGATCGAGAATTCGAGCTCGCGCTGGGTGATGTCGCGGGCATCCTTGGGCGTGTAATTGATGATCAGTGCGGCGCGCCGGACTTCCTGGGTGCCCGGCGGAACGCGCCCGCCGTCGACGAAGATGCTCTTTACCTCGGGCCGTTTGCGCAGGCGCGCGACGATGTCCTCGGTGACCTTCTCGGTATAGGCGAGCTGGGTGCCCGGCGGCAGCTCGAGGGCAAGCAGCGAGCGCGAACTGTCCTGCGCCGGTAGAAAACCCTGCGGCAACAGCGTAATGCTCCAGATCGAGGCGGCAAAGACGCCGAAGCCGACCAGCACCGTGATGAAATAGTGTTTTACCGACCAGGCCACGATCCTGTGATAGGACCGCAGCACGCGGCCGGGCGGCGGTTCTTCGTGAGTGCCAGGCTTGAGGAAGTAGGCGGCGAGCACCGGCGTGACGAAGCGCGCCGCGAGCAGCGAGAAGAACACCTGCACCGAGACGGTGATGCCGAACTGCTTGAAGAACTGTCCGGCGATACCCGACATGAAGCTTGCCGGTGCGAAGATCGCGATGATGGTGAGCGAGATCGCGATCACCGCGAGGCCGATCTCGTCGGCGGCTTCGAGGGCGGCACGATAGGGCGACTTGCCCATGTTCATGTGCCTGACGATGTTTTCGATCTCGACGATGGCGTCGTCGACCAGAATACCCGTCGATAGCGTGATGGCGAGGAAGCTGACGAGGTTCAGCGAGAAGCCGAGCAGGTCCATCGCCCAGAACGCCGGGAAGATCGACAACGGCAGCGAGATCGCGGCGATGATGGTGGCGCGCAGGTCGCGCAGGAACAAGAGCACGATGACGACGGCGAGGATGGCGCCTTCGAACAGGGTCGAGATCGCCGCGTGGTAATTGCCGTTGGTATATTCGACCGAGGTGTCGATCACCTTCAGGTCGACGTCGGGATAGGCGGCCTTGAGTACGTCGATGCGCTTCTGCACGGCCTCGGCCACCTTGACGTCGCTGGCGCCCTTGGAGCGCTTGATGCCGAGCGCGACGATCGGCTCGCCGTTGAAGCGGGCGAAGGTGCGGCGGTCTGCGATGGTGTCGGTGACGGTGCCGAGATCGTCGAGCCGGACCTCGCCGCCGCCGAACAGCGGGATCATGGTGCCGGCAAGATCGCTCAGCGTCTTTGCACCGGCGAGCGTGCGGATCGCCTGGTCGTTCTTGCCGATCTCGGCCCGGCCGCCGGCGACGTCGACATTGGTACCGCGCAGGCTCTGGCTGACATTGACCGCGGTCAGCCCCATCGCCTGCAGGCGGTCGGGATCGAGCGAAACAAGAATCTCGCGCTCGACACCGCCGATGCGCTCGACCTGGGCGACGCCGCGCACGCCTTGCAGCGCGCGCTTGACCACGTCGTCGACGAAATAGGAGAGCTGCTCGGGCGTCTTGCCGGGCGAAATCGCGGCGTAGGTGACGATCGGCAGGCCGATGACGTCGACTCGCTGGATCAGCGGCTCGGTGACGTTCTGCGGCAGGTTCGAGCGGACACGCGTCACCGCGTCCTTGACGTCGTTGAGCGCGCGGTCGGTGTTGGTTTCAAGCGCGAACTGGATGGTGGTGACCGACACACCGTCGGTGATCTGTGAGGTAATGTGCCGCACGCCCTCGACGCCGGAGACGGCGTCTTCGACCGTCTTGGTCACCTGCGATTCGAGTTCGGCGGGCGCCGCGCCGAACTGCGATACCACGACCGAGATCACGGGAATGTCGGCCGAAGGCAGCCGCGTCACCGCGAGCTTGGTGAAAGACACCCAGCCGAGAATCAAGAGGATGATCGAGAAGACGACCGACGGCAGCGGATTCCGGATCGACCAAGCCGAGATATTGAGAGCCATCAGCGTACCCGCGTGCGATCGAGTTCATCGGCGAACATGGTCTTGATCTGGTCGCCGTCATGGAGCGAAGAGCCGGCGTCGGCCACGACGATTTCGCCGACGTCGAGGCCTTCCAGGATTTCCGTCGCGTTGTCGGACGAGAGCCCGACCCGCACCTTGCGCGTCTCGATCGTGTTGCCCTTGACGACCTGAATGGTGAGATGGTCGATCGCGGTCTTGGGGATCGAGACGCCGCAGCTTCGCTTGGCGTCGATCGAGGCACGGGCGAACACGCCGACCTTCAGCGACGGATTGTTGGTGACGCTGATGCGGACGCGGCCGAGCTGCGTGGCGCGGTCGATTTCGGGCGCAACCAGCCGGACCCGGCCGATCAAATCGGGCGCGTCGTCGCGGCTGATGCGCACGGTGGCGCCCGAACTGAGCTTGGGCATGTGCACCGCCGGAACCTGAGCATCGAGCTCGATCTCGTTGTTGACGGCGATGCGGAACATCGGGCCGGCCTGCGGTGAAGCGGGCGCGCCGACAATGGTGCGGACTTCGGTGATGAGGCCCGGCGCAGGTGCCTTCAGCGAGATCGGGCCTTGCGGACCGGGTCTCTGCGGCTGGCCCGGGATCTGCGGCGGCGCGGTCAGGCGCGCCAGCTCCTGGTTGTCGGCAACGACGGTGCCTTCGGTGACGAAGAGGTCGGTGACCTTGGATCCTTCCTGGTCGGCGATGACCACCGCCTCGCGGCGCGGCACGAAGAAGCCGGTCACCCGCACGAGGTCGGAGAAGCAGGCATTGGTCGACTTCGTCACGATGACGAGCGCCTCGCTCTGCGTCTCCTTCGGCTCGGCGCGCTTCCGATGCTCGAACAGGTAATAGCCGACGCCGAGCGCGACGACGAACACCACCGTTCCGGCAGGCTTGAGATATTCGGAGAGTTTCATCGCCGGATCATCCTGGCCTGGCTCACGGCCATCCGCGCGAGGCCCATCGAGAACGTTTCCCTGAAACAAAGCGGCGTCCCGCAAGGCCGCGGGACGCGCTTTGGGGGCGAGACTTTACACCACATCACGACTTGTCACTTCAGAGGATTGCGTCGTGCTCACTTCGATGCGGTGGTCTTGTTTTCCATGTTGACGACCTGGACGCGGCGGTTGGCCTCCGCCATCGGCTGGCTCGGATTCTTCAGCTTGCTCTTGCCGTAGCCGACGGTGACGAGGTCGGTGGCGGAGATGCTGTACTTGTCGACGAGATAGCGCTTGATCGCATCCGCGCGGCGTTCCGACAGGTCCTGGTTGTAGGTTTCGCCGCCGGCGGCATCGGTGTGACCGGCGACCACGAAGGTGGAGCCCTTCAGGTCGGGACTGGTCAGCGCGCGACCGAGCGCCTGCACGGACGGCATCGACTTGGCGCTGATATTGGCGGAGTTGTAGTCGAACGTGATTTCGAGATCGATGTTCGGCTTGTCCTTGGCGACCGACGCGATTTCCTCGCGCTCGGTCGAGGACAGCGAACGCGTCGAGCGGCCGCGCACCGACTGGATCAGCTTGGTCTCGGCCGCGTTCGGCGCGGGATCGGCCTGCGGGGCGATCGAGAGGCCGCGGGTCAGGGGCTTCTTGGCCGGCGGCGCCAGCGCGCGGACGATATCGTCCTCGGTGACGTTCTTGCTGTTGCCGTCATCGCCGGCGAAGGCGGGCGAGGCCGGAAGCGACAGCGCGGCGCCAAGAGTGATTATGGACAGGATCGCGGTAAGTCCCTTTGCAGCCGATTTCATAACCAGTCCCTCCTGCGCAGCCAGCTCGCGCGGTTCCAAATTCCTGCCAAAATTCCTGCAATGAGCCCCCCGGGGAAGGCTGCCTGCGGCATCCGTTCGTTAGTCTTCCCTGGGCCACCAGGGGTTCGAGGCGCCGCCTGCCTCAATTCAAAAAAATACTAGCGCACTCCGTAGCTTGCGAACTCCTGAACGATGTTCGGATCCATTGCCTTGGCATTGGCGATATCAAGCGCGCCTTCCTGGGCGGAGCCATTGCGCTGCTTGGCGAGGCCACGTCCGTAGAGCGAGGAAGTCAGGCGCGGGTTGATCCTGAGGGCCGCATCGAAATCGGCGATGGCATTCTTGACCGCGCCCGATTTGAGGTTGACGAGCCCGCGGCTGTCCAGCGCATCGACGAAGTTGGGCCGCAGCCGCAACGCCTCGTTGCAATCCTTCAGCGCGCCCTGGAGGTCGCCGACCACGGTGCGGGTCCAGCAGCGGTTGTTCAGCGCCTCGACATCCTTGGTGTTGATCCGGAGCGTGTCGTCGAAATCCTTGATGGCAAGGTTGTAGGCGCCCTTGCTGGCATAGACCTGGCCACGCCGGTACAGCGCGTTCACGTCATCAGGATTGGCGGCGATCTTGGAGGTCAGGCTCTTGATCGTTGGATCGTCGGCCAGCGCGGCAGCGCTCGGCCCGCTGTCGGTGCTCGGTGCCGGAGCGGGATCAATCGGTTTGACCGGCGGTGGCGGCGGGGGCAGGGCGGCCTCG
This sequence comes from Bradyrhizobium ottawaense, assembly GCF_002278135.3. Lineage (NCBI taxonomy): Bacteria > Pseudomonadati > Pseudomonadota > Alphaproteobacteria > Hyphomicrobiales > Nitrobacteraceae > Bradyrhizobium > Bradyrhizobium ottawaense. The sequence goes on from NZ_CP029425.2 coordinate 551,867, forward strand.
ACCTGCGGCTTCGGCGTGGGGGCCGGCGCAGGCGCAGGAGGTGGAGAAGCAGGCGCGGGCGCCGCAGCGGTGTCGGCCGGCTTCGGCGGCGGAGGCGGTGTCGGCGGCGCGGGCGGTGACGGCGGCGGGTTGTTGGCGACGACCGGCGGCGGCGCGGGAGGCGCGGGCGGCGTCGCCGGTGCCGGACGCGACCCGCCAGCTCCCGGGCTGAACGAGAAATCTTCGGCCAATGAAGAGGATATCCAAGGCACCTGCTCGCCGCGCGACGCGCGGGTCACGCCCATCTTGGTGCGATTCAACGTCTCCTCGGCCATCAGGTCGGGGACCCGGATTTCCTTCAGGAGCTCCTGGACGAACAGGCTGTGCTCGCCGCCGGCGTCGGAGACCACCGAGGCCAGCGCCGCCGAATACATCACCAGCGTTCCGTTCGGCGCGATGACCGGGGTCAGGCCAGCCGAGAAGCTGCGGAACCGGCGCTCGAACGGATTGCGCCGGGAGGCGTCGATCAGCGCGATCTTGACGCCGGCGCCGCGGGTGTTGAGCTCGCCGAGGACGGTCTCGAGGCTGAAACCGTCACGGCGCACGTCGGATTCGGTCCAGATCTGCGCATCGATCGGCAGCATGTAGCTCTGGCGCGCCGACTGGATGCCGAAGCCGCTGAAGAATACCAGCGCCACCGATCCCGGCTTGATCTTGCCGTAGAGCTTGTCGAAGGCGCGGCGCATGCCGTCGCCGGTCAGATTCTCGGCGATCTCGACCGAAAAGCCGTCGCGCTTGAGCTCGTCGGCGACGTCGCGGGCATCGTTGATCGGTTCCTTCAGCGGGGCATCCGCATCCGGGTACTTCGCGTTGCCGATGACCAGCGCAAAGCGGTCACCGGCCGCAAGCGATGGGGCAGTCGGGATGAGCGAGATGAGCAAGGGCAGAAGAAGAAAGAAGCGAATTTTCATAATCAGCGCGGTCCAGCCAAAAAGGCGCCGTTACCAGCTTGCGCCGCGGCGACCTTAACTTACGCTTCCTGCATTATCAAACCGGGGACGGGAGGCGTCAACCACTTGGAGATTCGGCGTTATCGCGACGATTGACCGCAACGCCCGGGTGCGCCGCAGGGGGAATAAACAGGCTGTCATGTTTGTGCTCGACGTGATCCGGCTCGATCTTACCGGCGGCACGTTAGGGCCTCCATGGCGACGAAAATGTGATTGGTCTCACATTGAGGGCATGCCTCCGTCGCGCCGCGCGGCGTTTGACCTTTGCAGCGGACAATGGCTTGGTGCGCAGGATCGTCCCGGAAGGTCCACTCAGAAAAGCAAAGCAAAAAGCAGGAATCATGGGAAACGCCTACGAAATCTACGCGCTGCGCTATGCGACGATGTCGCCGCGCACCCCCAGCATGAACTTCCTTCAGCCCGATCCGCATGACAGCGCGGCGCAGGACCTCGACTATTTCGTCTGGCTGATCCGCGGGCACGGCCGCGACATCCTGGTCGACACCGGCTTCAATGCCGAGGAGGCGAGCGCGCGGGCGCGCAAGCTGACGCTCAATCCGGTCGACGCGCTGGAGTGTTTTGGCGTCAAGGCATCGAGCATTCGCGACGTCATCGTGACGCATCTGCATTACGATCATGCCGGCAATCTCGACCGCTTTCAGAATGCGCGCTTCCATCTCCAGGAGCGCGAGATGGCTTATGCGACCGGCCGCTGCATGTGCAACGGCCTGCTGCGACATCCGTTCTCGGTCGAGCACGTCACGCAGATGGTGCGCCACGTCTATGGCGAGCGCGTCACTTTCTATTCGGGCGACGGCGAGGTCACGCCCGGCGTCACCGTGCACCGTGTCGGCGGCCATTCCGACGGCTTGCAGGTGGTCAGGGTCGAAACTGCGCGCGGGCCGGTGGTGCTGGCGTCCGATGCCGCGCACTACTACGCCAATCTGCAGCGCAAGAGCCCGTTCCCGATCGTCTACAATGTCGGCGACATGGCGGTCGGCTGGGAGACGATCGAGCGCCTCGCCGGCCATCCCGATCGATTCATCCCCGGCCACGATCCGATCGTGACGGAGATCTATCCGCGCGCCAGCGACAAGGTCGATGCCTGGGCACTGCATCTGCCGCCGACGCGGTCGTTTGCGAAGTGAGGGCGAAGCCGTCATTCCGGGGCGCGCGAAGCGCGAACCCGGAATCGCGCGCCACAATCTCTGGATTCCGGGTTCGCCGCTTTGCGGCGCCCCGGAATGACAGCGTCGGCAAATACGCCTGCTTGGCGTCGGCCTCTTTGCTGGTCTGGATCAGGTCGAGACTCGCTTCGATCTTGCCGAGCCGGGTCGAGAGCGCCGGTTTGATTCCAGTCTGACCTTTTCCTCGGACGTGTGCGGTCTCCGAGACGGGCGGCAGATATGGTTTCAACGAGTGCCGGCAGGATCCACACAAGCAACGATATCGCGGGGAGATTTTCGAGCCGCTAGCTCCGGCGGAGAGAATATCGCCAGGTATCCTCCGTCCCCTGCGAGCTTAGATGTGGCGACCTCGCGATAGCCGACGGCAGTTAATTCGCAGCGCAAGAGCTCAATTGGCGTGCCGTGCTTCGACGTCGGAAGCTCAAGATCGACAATTCCCACCCGTGCACCCTGCTTCAAGGCGGGCGCGAGATTGTAGAGGAAGGCATAGGGTTGGGCTATCTCGTGATACATATGCGCAAGGATTGCGGCGTCCAGCGAGGAAGCGGGCAGACGCGGGTCGTGGGGTTCGCCGAGCGCGAATTGCACGTTCGTTAACTTCAGAAGTTTTGTTCGCCTGGCGAGTTCGACGAGGTAATCCCGCGTGACGTCCTGGGCAACGACAGAGCCGGCGGGTCCGACGAGGTGCGAGAGCCTGACCGTGTGGTAGCCACTGCCTGCTCCAATGTCGCCGACTGTCATACCTGGTTTCAGCTCAAGAACGCGTGCGATTTGACCGGCCTCATTGAGGGCGTCGCGGCGCTCTTCGGCGGAGCGGCGCGGGCTGACGATTCGTGCGACAGGGCGCTGCGGTGAGGGAAACTCGTTTGCAGCGACTCCGGGGGGAGCCAGATAACCCATGTCAACCGCGTATGCGCGAGCTGCAGCAAAGGCCACAAGTAGCATCGCTATATACGCCACTGCCGTCACGGGCCTACCAAGCTTTCTCAACCGGACTCCCAAAAGCCGACGTCTGCGCCTCTATGAGTCGCTAATACGCCTGCTTGGCGTCCGCTTCCTTGCTGGTCTGGATCAGATCGAGACTCTCCTCGATCTTGCCGAGCAGCGCCGAGAGCTGCTTGCGCTCCTGCGCGGAGAGGCAGGCGAGGATCTCGTCCTCCCGCCGCAGCAATTGCGGGAACAGCTCTTCGTAGAGCGCGCGGCCCTTCTTCGTCAGTTGCAGGCGGAATTCGCGGCGGTCGGCTTCGTTCTCGACCCGCTCGATCATGTCCTCGCTGAGCAGCGTGGTCACCGCGCGGCTGATGGTGGATTTGTGCGTGCGGGTGCATTGCGCGATGTACTGCGCGCTACAGGCATCGTTGCGGAACCCGAGCGTGGCGATCACGCGCCAGGCCGGAATGTCGAGGCCATGCCGTTCCTGATATTCGACCGAGAGCGCGGAACTGACCTCGGCCGCGAGCCGGTTGAGACGGAACGGCACGAACTTGAACAGGTCGAGCCGTGCCTTTGGCCGCGCGGAGGCCTCATCGGCTTGCCGTGCCTTCAGTGCGATATCGCTGGATGTCCTCGCCAAGGAGCGCGCTCCGAATTCCAGTTGACGGCCGGCCGGCTCCGGTCCAAAATAGTTGCACGTGAGACTATCTAGCAGATCAGTGCTCCCCTGACCATAGCCGAGGTTCGAGTATGGCGCAGGCCAAGCCACTTCAGGGCAAGACACATCAGGCCAAAGCCCAGTTCGGCTATCGCCGCCATGCCGATCAGGACCGCGCCGGCCAAGGCCCGGCCGAGCATCCGGTCGTGGTTGTCGGCGCCGGCCCGGTCGGGCTGTCGCTCGCGATCGATCTTGCCCAGCGCGGTCAGCGCGTCGTCCTGCTGGATGACGCCGACCGCATTGGCGAAGGTTCGCGCGCGATCTGCTTCTCGAAGCGGTCGCTGGAATATTGGGACCGGCTCGGCGTCGGCGACCGTATGGTCGCCAAGGGCGTGGTGTGGAGCGTCGGCCGGATCTTCCACGGGGACTCCCTGCTCTACCAGTTCAACCTCCTGCCCGAGGACGGCCACAAGCGGCCCGCCTTCATCAATCTCCAGCAATATTACGCCGAAGCCTATCTGGTCGATCGTATCAGCGACCTGCCCGAGATCGACCTGCGCTGGCGCAACAAGGTGACGGCGCTGGAGCAGCGCAACGACGGCGTGGCGCTGACGATCGAGACACCCGACGGCGCCTATCGCCTGCACGCGCAATATGTGATCGCCTGCGACGGCGCGCGGTCTTCGCTGCGGCAGATGGTCGGCGCCGAGTTCGCGGGACAGGTGTTCGAGGACCAGTTTCTGATCGCCGACGTCAAGATGACCGCGGAATTCCCGACCGAGCGCTGGTTCTGGTTCGATCCGCCGTTCCATGCGGGACGTTCCGCGCTGCTGCACCGGCAGCCCGACGATGTCTGGCGCATCGACCTCCAGCTCAATCGCTACGCCGATCCCGTGGTCGAGAAGAAGCCGGAGAATGTGCGGCCGCGGATCGCGCGCATGCTCGGCCACGACAAGTTCGAGTTCGAGTGGATCTCGCTCTACAAATTCCAGTGCCGGCGGATGGACCGCTTCATCCATGGCCGCGTGATTTTCGCCGGCGATTCCGCGCATCAGGTTTCGCCGTTCGGCGCCCGCGGTGCCAATTCCGGGCTCGAGGACGCGGAAAACCTGTCCTGGAAGCTCGACCGCGTGCTGCGCGGCACTTCGCCCGCAAGCCTGCTCGAAAGCTATCATGCCGAGCGCAGCATGGCGGCCGACGAGAACATCCGCGAGTCGACACGCTCGACCGATTTCATGGCGCCGAATTCGCATCAGGAAGCGCGGCTGCGCAAGGCGGTGCTGTCGCTGGCCAAGGAAACCGAGTTCGGCAAGCGCATGGTCAACGGCGGCCGGCTGTCGGTGCCGTGCAGCTATGACTCGCCGCTGTCATCGCCGGATGCAGATGTGTGGGGCGGCGGACCGTCTCCCGGCTGCTCCATGCTCGATGCGCCGGTTGCCGAGCAGGCCTATCTGACGGACGCCTTCCGCAAGGGGGGAACGGACTTCACCCTGCTCTCGTTCAGCAATGGTGCGGCGATTGATGTGCCCGACGGGGTCAAGGATGTTCGCATCGGTGGCGAGGGCGGACTTGCCGATCCCTCGGGCCTCGTCGCAAAGCGCTATGACGCCGCGCCGGGTGCTGCCTATCTGCTCAGGCCCGATGGCTATGTCGCCGCGCGCTTCCGCCATCCGACGCGCGCCGCGATCGCGGCTGCGTTGTCGCAGGCTCAAGGTCTCAATTGAGGTTTCGCATGCCGTTGTCCACCAGCTCCAACTTTGCGCGGCCAGACGATGCCTTTCGCGCCATCGTCGAGGCGCATCGCGGGCTCACCGAGGAGCAGAGCGCCGATTTCGATGCGGCGCTGGTGCTGATCCTCGCCAACCATATCGGCGAGATCGATGTGCTGCGTGAGGCGATCGAGCTTGCCAAGCGCCGCATGATCGACGGTCAGCAGCAACAACAGCAACAACAATAACCCAGAAGACTCAAAGGACGAATTGATGGCGAAGAACTTCGCATCCACCGGCGATCTCTCGGAAAAGAAGATCACCTTCTCCGAGATCGGCACCGATCTCTATGCCTTTACCGCCGAGGGCGATCCGAATACGGCCGTGATCGTCGGCGACGACGGTTGCCTGGTGTTCGACGCGCAGGCGACGCCGGCGATGGCGAACAAGGTGATCGAGCGCGTCCGCACTGTGACCGACAAGCCGATCAAATATGTCGTGCTGTCGCACTATCACGCCGTGCGCGTGCTCGGCGCCTCCGCCTACAAGGCGCAAGGCATCGTCGCCTCGCAGGAGACCTATCGTCTGATCGAGGAGCGCGGCAAGCAGGATTGGGATTCCGAATACGGCCGCTTCCCGCGGCTGTTCCAGGATGCGCAAAGCATCCCCGGCCTGACCTGGCCGACGCTGACCTTCGAAGGCGAGATGTCCATTTATCTCGGCAAGCGCGAGGTGCGGCTGATGCAGCTCGGGGCCGGCCACACCTCCGGCGACATCGTCGCCTGGGTGCCTGATGCCGAAGTGATGTTCTCCGGCGACCTCATCGAATATCACTCGGCCTGTTATTGCGGCGATGCGCATTTGCGCGAATGGCCGATGACGCTGAACGAGATCCGCAACTTCAATCCCAAGGCGATCGCGCCGGGCCGCGGCGATGCGCTCAACGGCACGGCTACGGTGCGCGAGGCCATCGCAATGACGCGCGACTTCGTCACTTCGCTTTATGGTGCGGCCGAAATCTCGGTGGCGAAGGGGCGCACGCTGAAGGAATCGATGGCCGCGACCCGCGAGGTGATGGATCCGAAATTCCACAGCTTCGCCATCTACGAGCACTGCCTGCCGTTCAACGTGTCGCGCGCCTTTGACGAGGCGTCGGGGATCGACGATCCCGTGATCTGGACCGACAAGCGCGACCAGGACATGTGGGCAGCCCTGCAAGGAGGAGGATAGTGATGAACATCAACACCTCGCCCGATCAGATCGTCCGAAGCTCGGCACAGGTCACCCCGGGCTACATGTCCGGCTTCGGCAACAGCTTTGAGACCGAGGCGCTGCCGGGCGCGTTGCCGATCGGGCGCAACTCGCCGCAGCGCTGCGCCTACGGACTCTATGCCGAGCAATTGTCCGGCTCGCCCTTCACCGCGCCGCGCGGCACCAATGAGCGCTCGTGGCTCTATCGCATCCGTCCGTCGGTGAAGCATTCCGGCCGCTTCGAGAAAGTCGAGGCCGGCCTGTGGCGTTCGGCGCCATGCCACGAATACGATCTGCCGATCGCGCAGATGCGCTGGGACCCGACGCCGCTCCCGGAGGACGATGTGACCTTCGTTCAGGGCGTGCAGACCATGACGACGGCGGGTGACGTCAATACGCAGGCCGGCATGGCCGCGCATGTCTACCTCATCACCAAATCGATGGTGGATCAGCATTTCTACAATGCCGATGGCGAGCTGATGTTCGTGCTGCAGCAGGGCAATCTTCGACTCGTCACCGAGTTCGGCCGCATCGACGCCGAGCCCGGCGAGATCGTGGTGATCCCGCGCGGCGTCAAGTTCCGCGTCGAGATTCCGAACGGGCCGGCGCGCGGCTATCTCTGCGAGAATTACGGCGGCGCGTTCACGCTGCCGGAGCGCGGGCCGATCGGCGCCAACTGCCTGGCCAATGCACGCGACTTCCTCACCCCCGTCGCGCATTACGAGGACAAGGACACGTCGACCGAGCTGTTCGTGAAATGGGGCGGCTCGCTGTTCAAGACCACTCTGCCGCATTCGCCGATCGACGTCGTCGCCTGGCACGGCAATTACGCGCCCTACAAATACGATTTGCGTACCTTCTCGCCGGTTGGTGCGATCGGCTTCGATCATCCCGATCCCTCGATCTTCACGGTTCTGACCTCGCCGTCGGAGACCGCGGGCACCGCGAATATCGACTTCGTGATCTTCCCCGAGCGCTGGATGGTCGCCGACAACACCTTCCGTCCGCCCTGGTATCACATGAACATCATGAGCGAGTTCATGGGCCTGATCTACGGCGTCTACGATGCCAAGCCGCAAGGCTTCGTCCCCGGCGGCATGAGCCTGCACAATTGCATGCTGCCGCACGGCCCGGATCGCGACGCTTTCGAGCATGCCAGCAACGGCGAATTGAAGCCGGTGAAGCTGACGGGGACCATGGCCTTCATGTTCGAGACCCGCTACCCGCAGCGCGTCACCGCGCACGCCGCGAACGCGTCCACGCTGCAGGACGATTACGCGGATTGCTGGAAGGGGCTGGAGAAGCGGTTCGATCCGAGCAAGCCGTAGTCTCTCTTACCCTCCCCTGGAGGGGGAGGGTCGTTACGCATGCAGCGAAGCGGAATGCGTAGCGGGGTGGGGTGACGGTCTCTCCGCGAGTAACGCTGCCCGTGTTGAGAGATCACCCCACCCCGTCCCATATTTCGCTGCGCTCAATATGAGCCGACCCTCCCCCTCCAGGGGAGGGTGACACCGTCACCGCTGTGCCACGAGAAACCTATGCCCCACCCCAACGACCCCAGCCTCCGCTCCTTCATCGACGTCGATCCCGCCTCCGACTTCCCGATCCAGAACCTGCCCTACGGCGTGTTCTCGACCGCGGCCAATCCGACGCCGCGCGTCGGCGTCGCGATCGGCGATTACGTGCTCGATCTCTGGGAGCTCGAGCAGGATTCCCGGCTCGATGTCGGTCCGCTCGGCGTGTTCTCCGGCGCCTCGCTCAATCCTTTCATGGCGCTGGGACCAAAGGTCTGGACCAGGACGCGGGCGCGGATCAGCGAGCTCCTGCGGGCCGATCATCCGGAGCTGCGCGACAATGGGGAGCTGCGCAGCCGCGCGCTGGTGCCGGTGCGCGATGCAAGGCTGCATCTGCCCTTCACCGTCTCCGGCTACACCGATTTTTACTCGTCCAAGGAGCACGCCACCAATGTCGGCGTGATGTTCCGCGGCAAGGACAATGCGCTGCAGCCGAACTGGCTGCACATGCCGATCGCCTATAACGGTCGCGCCTCCACGGTCGTGGTCTCCGGCACCCAGGTGAAACGGCCGCGCGGGCAGCTGAAGCCGCCGAATGTCGAGCTGCCGAGCTTCGGGCCCTGCAAGCGGCTCGATTTCGAGCTGGAGATGGGCGTCGTGATCGGCCAGCCCTCGCCGATGGGCGGCATGCTGACGGAGAGCCAGGCCGAGGAGATGATCTTCGGCTTCGTGCTGCTCAACGACTGGAGCGCGCGCGACATCCAGCAATGGGAATATGTGCCGCTCGGCCCGTTCCTCGCCAAAGCGTTCGCGACCTCGATCAGCCCGTGGGTGGTGACGCGCGAGGCGCTGGAGCCGTTCCGCCAGAAGGGGCCGGAGCAGGAGCCGGTGCCGCTGGATTATCTCAAGCAGGGCAAACCGCAGAACTACGATGTCGCGCTCGACGTCTCCTTGCGCGCCGCCGGCGCCAACGCGCCGGCCGGCATCAGCCGCACCAATTTCAAATACATGTACTGGTCGTCGGTGCAGCAGCTGATGCACCATGCCTCCTCCGGCTGCGCCATGAATGTCGGCGATCTCCTCGGCAGCGGCACGATCTCCGGTCCGGAGAAGAACCAGCGCGGCAGCTTGCTCGAGATCAGCTGGAACGGCACCGAGCCGATCGAGCTCCCCGGTGGCGCCAAGCGCTCATTCCTGGAGGATGGCGATAGCCTCGTGATGCGCGGCTGGTGCCAGGGCTGCGGCTATCGCGTGGGGTTCGGTGAGGTGGAAGGGACGATTTTGGCGGCGGAGTAGCCGCGCGCTCCTGTCTTGTAGGGTGGGTTAGCGTCAGCGTAACCCACCTCTTCAGTGTCCGCGGTCGCAGACGTGGTGGGTTACGCTGCGCTAACCCACCCTACGCATCGACGGCGTGGAGAGACCTACCGGCTCTCCGGCGGCACGTCCCGTATCCGCGCGCAATGCGCCGCGACGTCCTCGACGCTGTATTTCAGATGCACCCGCTTGTCCGACGGCGCCTGTTTGCTCGTGCAGACGCCCGGCCGCCATTCCTGCGTCGGCCTGATCGGGCGCGGCGCAAAACCGCCGCCGCAGTTCGGGCAGACGTTGGACAGTTTCGTCTCGACGCAGTCCGCACAGAACGTGCATTCGTACGAGCAGATCCGCGCGTTCGTCGCATCCGGCGGCAGGTCGCGGTCGCAATATTCGCAGTTCGGTCGAAGCTGGAGGGCCATGGCTGAATCTCCGGATTGGCTGGGATCATCGCAGATCGCGCGGGGAGCGCGAATGACGTAGTTCCCTCGATTTCAGCCGGCCTTGATCTCCCTCAGCGGCAATCGCGAGCTCTCCTTCAGCCTGTCGAGCACGATCGAGGAGCGCACATGCGCCACGCTCTGATGCGGCATCAAGACGTCGTTGACGAGGTTGGAGAGGCCCTTGAGATCGCGCAGCACTGCCTTGAGCACGTAGTCGGCGTCACCGGTGAGCGAATAGGCCTCCTGGATCTCGTCGATCCGGTTCACCAGCGCGCGAAACCGCTTGGAATTGTCCGGCGAATGGGTCGCAAGGCCCACCTGGATGAAGGCGATCACGCCGAAGCCGAGCGCCTCGCTGGAGAGATCGGCGTGATAGCCCGCGATCACCTTCTCCTCCTCCAGCCGCATCCGCCGCCGCGAGCATTGCGAGGCCGAAAGTCCCGCGAGGTCGGCCAGCTCCTGGTTGGTGAGGCGGCCGTCGTCCTGGAGTGCGCCCAGGATCTTGAGGTCAAAAGCGTCAACCTGAATCATGCGTGCTTTGTCCATTTCATGCACAGATCGTGCATAGGATAGCTAAATGCCGTCTCGTTTGCACGCTCCTTGCGCGTCCCATGAAGGATAATTCCTTTCAACAGCAATTCGGGAGAACACCATGGGACCGTTTCCGCACGATGCACCGCCGGCCACTGTCAGCGCCGACAATCCGATGGGCACCGACGGGTTCGAATTCGTCGAATATGCGCATCCCAATCCGCAAGAGCTGCATGCGCTGTTCAAGCTGATGGGTTATGCGCCCGTCGCGCGCCACAAGACCAAGAAGATCACGGTCTATCGCCAGGGCGACATCAACTATCTCGTCAACGAGGAGCCCGGCACCCACGGTTACGAGTTCGTTGCCACGCACGGGCCCTGCGCCCCCTCGATGGCGTTCCGCGTGGTCGACGCGAAGGCGGCCTATGACCGCGCGATTTCGCTCGGCGCGGAGCCTGCCGATGTGTCGTCGGCCCAGAAGACGCTCGATGTGCCCGCGATCAAGGGCATCGGTGGCAGCCTGCTGTATCTCGTCGATCGCTACGGTGCCAAGGGCTCGGCCTATGAGGCCGAGTTCGAATGGCTTGGCGCGCGTGATCCGCGGCCTGCCGGCGCCGGCCTGTTCTATCTCGACCATCTCACCCACAACGTCCATCGCGGCCGCATGGACGTCTGGGCCGGCTTCTACGAAAAGCTGTTCAACTTCCGCCAGATCCGCTTCTTCGACATCGAGGGCCGCGCCTCCGGCCTGTTCTCGCGCGCACTGACCAGCCCAGATGGCAAGATCCGGATTCCGATCAACGAGGACGCCGGCGATTCCGGCCAGATCGAGGAATATCTGAAGACCTATCGCGGCGAGGGCATCCAGCACATCGCCTGCGGCTGCCGCGACATCTACCGCACCATCGAAGGCCTGCGCGTCGCCGGCCTGCCCTTCATGCCGTCGCCGCCGGAGACCTATTTCGAGCGGATCGACGCGCGCCTGCCCAAGCATGGCGAGGACCTCGCGCGTCTCCGGAAGAACGGCATCCTGATCGACGGCGAAGGCGTGGTCGAGGGCGGCCAGACCAAGGTGCTGCTCCAGATCTTCTCGGCCAACGCGATCGGCCCGATCTTCTTCGAGTTCATCCAGCGCAAGGGCGACGACGGATTCGGCGAGGGCAACTTCAAGGCCCTGTTCGAATCGATCGAGGAGGATCAGATTCGGCGCGGAGTGCTGAAGGTGGATGCGGCGTAGGCACCTGCGTTAGACGCGGGGTGCACCCTCAATGTCGGTGTCGTCCCCGCGAAGGCGGGGACCCATACCCACAGGGATTAGTTGCTACAGGGAGTAGTTGCGGCGCGAGCAGATAACTCCGAGTCTCCGCCAAACCGCTTCCTGTGGTTATGGGTCCCGGATCTGCACTCGCTACGCTCGCTTGTCCGGGACGACGGCGGAGTTTGAGGCGGCAGCGGAGAGTCTATCTCTTCCACGCCTGCGTCACCGCGGCGATCTCCGCTGCCTCCGGCTCACGCACCGTCGACGGTGTCCGCGAGAACCGCGGCGCCGGCGCGGGCTGCTTGACGCCATGACGCTCGACGAACACGTTGCGGGCGACCATGTGCGGATGCTGGGTTGCTTCCGACATGGTCAACACCGGCGCGAAGCAGATGTCGGTGCCTTCCATGATCTTGCACCAGTCCTCGCGCGTCTTGCTCTTGAACACGGCCTTCAGCTTCTCCTTGAGCGCCGGCCAGGCCTTGGGGTTCATCTGCGCGTCGAAATCGGCATCGGTCAGGCCCGCATGCTCGCGCAGCAGCGCGTAGAACTGCGGCTCGATCGAGCCGATCGAGACGAAGTGCCCGCAGGCACATTCATAGACGCCGTAGAAATGCGCGCCGCCGTCGAGGAAGTTCTGGTCGCGGCCCTCGGTCCAGCGGCCGAGCGTGGTCATGTCGAAGAAGAACGACATCAGCGATGCCGCCCCGTCGCACATCGCGGCATCGACGACCTGGCCCTTGCCGGATCGCTGCGCCTCCAGCAGGGCTGCGAGCACGCCGACGACGAGATAGAGCGCGCCGCCGCCGAAATCGCCGACCAGATTGAGCGGCGGCACCGGTGCTTCCTTCGTGCCGATGGCGGCGAGCGCACCGGTGATGGAGATGTAATTGATGTCGTGGCCGGCCGCATTGGCGAGCGGGCCTTCCTGGCCCCAGCCGGTCATGCGGCCATAGACCAGCTTGGGGTTGCGCGCGAGCACGACGTCCGGGCCGAGCCCGAGCCGCTCCATCACGCCGGGACGAAAGCCCTCGACCAGCGCATCGGCGCTGGCAAGCAGGTCGAGCACCTCTGCGATCGCGGCCTTGTCCTTGAGGTCGAGCTCGATCACCTTGCGGCCGCGCCCCGCCACCGACTTCATGCTCTTCTTCGCGCCGACCCGGTCGAGCGTGACGACGTCGGCACCCATGTCGGCCAGCATCATGCAGGCGAACGGGCCGGGGCCGATGCCGGCGAATTCGACGATGCGGAAGCCCGAGAGCGGGCCGGAGGAGCGGACGGTCGAGGTGGGCGCTGATTTGTCGAGCACGTTGTTGTTTCCTCGGGTCGCGGGCGGATGCCGATGGTTCGGCAATCGCCGCTGACATTCTTCTTTGGAGCGAGTTAATCGGCTGATTAACTTTTCTCGCCTTCATGCCAGCGAGGCAAGCGCTTTTGATGCCGCATGGCCAAAATAAAACGGCGCGCACCGAAGTGCGCGCCGCGGAAAATTTGTGTCGAGGCGCTATCAGCGCGCCGCGGCCACCGCGCGCTGTGCCATTACCTTGATGAGGTTGGCGCGGTACTCGGCAGTGCCGTGGATGTCGGCCAGCAATCCGTTCGCCGAAATCGTCACGCCGTCGATCGCCGACGGCGACCAGTTCGCCTTCAGCGCCGCCTCAATCGCGGGCACCCGCATCACGCCGCTCTGCGAGGCGCCGGTCGCGGCGACCCGAACCTCGCCCGATTTGGTCTGCGCGACGAACACGCCGGTCAGCGCAAAGCGCGAGGCCGGATGCCGCATCTTCTCGTAGCCGGCTTTTGCCGGCACCGGGAACGACACGGCGGTGATGATCTCGCCGTCTTCGAGTGCCGTGGTGAAGAGGCCCTGGAAGAAGTCCTCGGCCGAGATCGACCGCTTGTTGGTCTTCACGGTGGCGCCAAGGGCCAACAAAGCGGCCGGGAAATCCGCGGCCGGATCGTTGTTGGCGATCGAGCCGCCGATCGTGCCGCGGTAACGCACGGCGGGGTCGCCGAGCACCGAGGTGAGATAGGCAATCGCGGGAATCGCCTTCTTCACATCGGCATTGGTCATGATGTCGTAATAGATCGTGGCGGCCTTGATGGTCAGCGTGTCGCCCGACAATTCGACGCCCTGCAGCTCCTTGATCTTGCCGAGGTCGATCACGTCGGAGGGGCTTGCGAGGCGCTGCTTCATCACCGGCAGCAGCGTCTGGCCGCCGGCAAGGAACTTCGACTCGCTGCCCTTGGCGAACAGGCTGGCGGCCTCGTCGACCGAGGAAGCGCGATGATAGGTGGTCTGGTACATCTTGGTTCCTCCCTCTTAAGCCGCGTGGATCGTGCGCCACACCCGGTCAGGGGTTGCGGGCATTTCCAGGTTGTTCTTGCCGATCGCATCCGTGATCGCGTTGATCACGGCTGCAGAGGCGCCGATCGCGCCGGCCTCACCGCAGCCCTTGATGCCCAGCGGATTGCCCGGGCACAGCGTCGTGGTGTGGGAGAGGTTGAAGGAGGGCACATCGTCGGCGCGCGGCATGGCGTAGTCCATGAACGAGGCCGTGACCGGCTGGCCGTTGGCATCGTAGATCGCATGCTCGAGCAGCGCCTGTCCGATGCCTTGAACAAGGCCGCCATGGACCTGGCCCTCGACGATCATCGGGTTGATCAGCCGGCCGAAATCGTCGGCCGCGACGAAGTTGACGAAGGAGGTCTTGCCGGTGCCGGGATCGACCTCGAGCTCGCAGATATAGGTGCCGGCCGGGAAGGTGAAGTTGGTGGGGTCGTAGAAGGCGCTCTCCTTCAGACCCGGCTCCATCCCGTCAGGCAGATTGTGCGCGGTATAGGCTGCAAGGGCGACCATCGGCAGGGCAATCGCCTTGTCGGTGCCGGTGACCTTGAACTCGCCGTTCTCGATGACGATGTCGGCCTCGGAAGCTTCCAGCGCATGCGCCGCAATCTTCTTGGCCTTCGATTCCATCTTCTCCATCGCCTTCAGGATCGCGGTGAGGCCGACGGCCGCCGAGCGCGAGCCGTAGGTGCCCATGCCGAACTGCACCTTGTCGGTGTCGCCATGGACGATCGAGACCTGGCTGATGGGAACGCCGAGGCGCTCCGCGACGAGCTGGCAGAACGTGGTCTCGTGACCCTGGCCGTGGCTGTGCGATCCCGTCAGGATCTCGATGGTGCCGACCGGGTTGACGCGTACCTCGGCCGATTCCCACAGGCCGACGCCGGCGCCCAGGCTACCGACCGCCTTCGACGGCGCGATGCCGCAGGCCTCGATGTAGCAGGACACGCCGATGCCGCGCAGCTTGCCGTCGGCTTTCGCCTTGGCCTTGCGGGCGGGGAAGCCGGCATAGTCGATCGCCTTCATGGCAGCGTCGAGCGAGGCGTTAAAGTCCCCGGTGTCATAGGCCATGATGACAGGCGTCTGATGCGGGAACTGGGTGATGAAGTTGGTCCGGCGCAGCTCGGCCGGATCGACCTTCAACTGCCGCGCCGCCGTTTCCATCAGCCGCTCGATCAGATAGCTCGCCTCGGGGCGGCCCGCGCCGCGATAGGCGTCGACCGGCGTGGTGTTGGTGTAGACCCCGATCACCTCGGCGTGGATCGCCGGGATGTTGTACTGGCCCGACAGCAGCGTCGCGTAGAGATAGGTCGGCACCGAGGACGAGAACAGCGACATGTAGGCGCCGAAATTGGCGTAGGTCTTTACCTTGAGGCCGGTGATCTTGTTGCTGGCGTCGAACGCCAGCTCGGCATGGGTGACGTGGTCACGGCCATGCGCGTCGGTGAGGAAGGCCTCGGTGCGGTCGCCGGTCCATTTCACGGGACGGCCGATCTTCTTGGAGGCCCACAGCGCCACCATCTCTTCGGGATAGATGAAGATCTTGGAGCCGAAGCCGCCGCCGACGTCGGGGGCGATCACGCGCAGCTTGTGCTCGGGGGCGATGTTGTAGAACGCCGACAGCACGAGGCGGGCGACGTGCGGGTTCTGCGAGGTCGTGTAGAGCGTGAAATGCTCTTCCGCCGCGTCGTAATCGGCGATCGCCGCGCGCGGCTCCATCGCGTTCGGGGCGAGGCGGTTGTTGGTGACGTCGAGCTTGACCACATTGGCGGCCTTGGCGAAGGCGGCATCGGTGGCACCCTCGTCGCCGATCACCCAGTCATAGACCTGGTTGCCGGGAGCTTCGGGGTGAAGCTGCGGCGCGCCAGACTTGATCGCGGCTTGGACGTCGGCGACCGCCGGGAGCTCTTCATAATTCACGACGACGGCCTCGGCCGCGTCGCGCGCCAGATTCTTGCTGTCGGCGATCACGACCGCGACGGCCTGACCGACGAAGCGCACGGTCTCCGGCGCCATCGCCGGCCATGCGCCCATCTTCATCGGGCTGCCGTCCTTGGAGGTGATGGCCCAGCCGCAAATGAGGTTGCCGACCTTGTCGTCGACAATCTGCTGGCCCGTGAGCACCGCGACCACGCCCGGCATCTTCAGCGCGGCGGAGGAATCGATCCCCTTCACCTTGGCGTGTGCGTGCGGGCTGCGGATGAAATGGGCATGGGTCATGCCCAGCAGCTTGATGTCGTCCACGTACCGGCCCTTGCCGGTAATGAAACGCTTGTCTTCCTTGCGCACGACTCGCGCGCCGATGCCTTCTACACCCATGTCTGGTCCTCCCGACCGGAAATTTCTTTGACCGCGCTTTCCCTCGAAAGCTGCAGCCGTGGTTCTTTTCGAGGCGTGCCGCTTTACTCGGCCGCCTGCGAGACCTTCATGCGCCCGGCTGCATCCAGCACGGCTTTGACGATGTTGTGGTAGCCGGTGCAGCGGCAGATATTGCCTTCCAGCTCGGTTCGGACGGTCGCCTCGTCAAGCTGGCCGCCGTGACGATGCACGATGTCGATCGCCGACATGATCATGCCCGGCGTGCAATAGCCGCATTGCAGGCCGTGATTGTCGCGGAAGGCGGCCTGCATCGGGTGCAGCTCGTCGCCCTTGGCGATGCCTTCGATGGTGGTGATGCTGGCCCCGTCGGCCTGGCCCGCCAGCATGGTGCAGGATTTCACCGCGCGGCCGTCCATGTGCACGACACAGGCGCCGCACTGGCTGGTGTCGCAGCCGACATGGGTACCCGTGAGATTGAGGTGATCGCGCAGCAGTTGGACCAGCAGCGTGCGGTCCTCGACGTCGACAGCAACGGCCTTGCCGTTCACCGTCAGTTTGACTGTAGACACGATGTCGTCCTCCCAGAATGTTTGTAGTTATTCCAATTAGAAACAGCGCGATGAAACTTTGCAACTGGGATTTTGGGTCGCCGGCGTCACGAAACGGTCGTCGAGGCGCCGCGATCAGACAACAGCGATCCGTGCCGCCGCCAGCGCATGGCGCGACCTGTCCGAAACCTGCAAGGAGATGGTCTCTCGTCTTCCGCGGCGTCCACCTCTGCCATCGCGCGAAGGTTGCTCGCCCCGCGGATGTCGGTCCTTGGCGCCGCCGATTGTCTCTCCCTTGGGATTCTTGTCGTCGTTCCGAAAATAGGAGCACGGCCGGGCAACTTTGTAATCGCGATCTTGGTAGTAGGATTTGGCGCGGTAAGCCATTGATTTCATTGAAGCGTTGATCGCCCACGACGAGCCGGGCCGGCTCGGGGGGCTGCCGGGAAGCGGACTGACCAAGTCCGCCTGTACCCCCTGGCGATCAATGGACGCGAAGAAGACAACCGATCTCTCGAGATGGCTTCGCCAATCGAGCGCCCACCGTCGTTCTGAAGGCGGGCCGGTCAAAGCGAGCGACAACGACACCGTGACATTGACGGATTTCGTAACGCCCAGCGGCCATCCGTCGCGGTTGAACCGTCGTCGTGATTTGTGGACGTCGCTGATGCCGACTTTCGACGGAACGCGCGGATGGCTGCACGATGTTGCCGCAATCCAATCACTGGTTTCGAGCTGCCAACGAGCGACAAGAAGCGAGTGCCGACAACGAGATGAGTGGCCAAGCCTGACAGTGATTTGCACTACTACCTTCCGCCTATACTAAGCGCGAAAAGTCGATGCTGTAATTTCCGTGATGGTTCGCAGGCGAACTGCGTATCGAAAGCGCAAAAGCGCATCGGCGCCCAACGTGGCGCGCAAAGCAACATCACGGAGGGAATAATGACCTTTGGAACGAGGGGCTTCTTGGCCGGCATTTCGATGATCGCGATGCTGGGCGCCGGCACGATTGGCGTTCGCGCCAACGATTCACTGCTCAAAGCGCAATCCGATTCCAATCAATGGGCGGTGGCGGGCCACGACTACGCCAACACGCGGTTCAGCCCGCTCAACCAGATCAACGCCGAGAACGCCGGCAAGCTGTCGCTTGCCTATTCGTTCTCGCTTGCATCGCTGCGCTCGAACGAATCCTCGCCGATCGTCATCGGCAACACGTTGTACGTCTCGACGTCATGGGGGCCGAAATACGTCTACGCGCTCGACGCCGCGACCGGTGCGCGCAAGTGGACCTACGAGCCGGAGATTCCGGACGACGTGCTGCAATACGCCTGCTGCGACGTGAACAATCGCGGCGTCTCCTACGCTGACGGCAAGATCTTCGTCGGCCGGCTCGACGGCAAGCTGACGGCGCTCGACGCTGCGACGGGCAAGGCGCTGTGGACGGCGAAGGTGGTCGATTACAAGCAGGGCTCGGTCATCACCTCGCCGCCGCTGGTCGTGCGCGACAAGGTCATCACCGGCTTCGGCGGTGGCGAGTACGGCGTGCGCGGCGCGCTTCAGGCCTTCGACATCAACACCGGCAAGCTCGCTTGGCAGACCTTTACCGTTCCCACGCCGGAGGAGCCCGGCGGCGATACCTGGAAGGGTGATTCCGCGCAGCATGGCGGCGGCGCGGCCTGGCTGGTCGGCTCTTATGATCCCAAGACCGATACCGTGTATTGGGGCACCAGCAATCCCGGGCCGTGGAACACTGCCGTGCGCTCGACCGGCAATGGCGATTTCGGCAAGCTGACCAACCTCTACACGGCCTCGACGCTGGCCCTCGACCCGAACACCGGCAAGATCAAGTGGCATATCCAGACCACGCCCGCCGACGCCTGGGACTATGACGGCGTGAACGAGGCCGTGCTCGCCGACCTCAACATCGGCGGCAGCAACGTTCCGGCGCTGATGAAGGCGGATCGCAACGGGTTCTTCTTCGTCGCCAACCGCGAGACCGGCAGGGTTCTTTCGGCGGAGAAGTATGTCTTCTCGAACTGGGCGCAGAAATTCGATCTCGCCACCATGCGCGCGGTCGAGGATCCCGACAAGCGTCCGGGCCCGGGCCATCCCGCCAAGGACATCTGCCCCAATCTGATCGGCGGCAAGAACTGGCAGCCGATGTCGTTCAACCCGCAGACCGGCCTCGTCTACATTCCCTCCAACAATGTCTGCATGGATTGGTCGGTCAGTGACGTCGCCTACAAGCGCGGCGTGTTCTATCTCGGCGCAGAATTCCCGACCAAGGAAGGCCCCGGTGGCTTCCTCGGCGAGCTCGTAGCCTGGGATCCCGTCAACCAGAAGAAAGTCTGGTCCATCAAGGAAGACCTGCCTTTCAATGGCGGTACGCTGACCACTGGCGGGGGCCTGGTGTTCGCCGGCAACATCCATGGCGATTTCCGCGCCATCGATGCGAAATCCGGCAGAATGCTCTGGAGCAAGAATCTCGGCTCCGGCATCGGTGCGGGTCCTGTGACCTACATGGTCGACGGCAAGCAATACGTCGCCATCGTCGTCGGCCGTACGGCAGCACTGCCCGCGTTCCTGGGCGAGGTTGGCAAGAAGATGACGGCTGCAGCTCCCGAGGGCGGCTCGCTCTTCGTGTTCTCCGTCCAGTGACCACTGGCGCGTGTATCCCGAGGTGAGGGGATACACGCGCTCTTTTCCCAAAGTGTGATCGCGTCGTTGCGGCCGAGGCAGGGCCTTGTCGCAACGTGACGCCAACGATGCCCAACCACGGGAGGTGAGGATGCGTCCAAATCGTTCTGGCCTTGGCAATAGCAGACGTCGCGCCATCGCAGCTTTACTTGCATGTGTTGCCGGTTCCGCGCTCATCGTGCCAGCCGCCACAAGCCGCGCCGACGAAGTGAAGCCGTTCCGGCTCTGTGCCGATCCGACCAATCTTCCGTTCTCGAGCAACAGCCCCTCGCAACCCGGCCTCTATGTCGAGATCGGGCAGGCGCTGGCGCGGGCGCTCGGGCGGCCGATCGCCTACGACTGGTACAAATCGTATTTCGGCAAGCGCACCGTCCGCGTGACGCTGCTCGGCAAGCAGTGCGACGCCATGATCGGCCTGCCGCGCTCCGAGGATTTCATGGGGCCAGCCGTCATCTTCTCGAGCACGGTTGCGCGTGAGGGTTACGCCCTCGTGACGGCAAAGGACCGGACGGTCTCCGGGATCGACGAACTCCGGGGCAAGCGGGTCGCCGTGCAGTTCGCCAGCACGCCACAGAACCTCCTGGCGACGCGTGACGACATCCAGAAGGTGACGGTGCTGTCGCCCGAGGAAGGCATGCAGGCGCTCGATCGGGGCAAGGCCGACGTCGCCTTTATCTGGGGACCCGTGGCCGGCTGGCTGAACAAGACCGTCTACCAGGATCGGTATCGCGTTCAGCTCACCGAAGGCGAAGGTTTGTCGTGGGACGCGGCGATCGGCTTCGCGAAGGCCTCGACAGAACTGCGCGACCAGATCGATGCGGTCTTGCCGGACCTCGAGCGGACCATCGCCGACCTCAAGGTGAAGTATGGCCTGCCGACCGGTCAGGCTCTCCACTTCAATGCCGTGCAGACGCCGGCGGGAACCACGACCGGAGCCGGGACCGGCGCGGCGCATGTGGCCAGCGTCGTCGCGACCGAGACCAAGGGCGACGCGCTGGCGTCAAATGCCGAAGCTGTCGGTCAGGGCAAGGAGATCTTCAACGGCACCTGTGCGCATTGCCATGGTCCCGACGCGATCCAGAGCGAGCGGAAGATCGATCTGAGGCTGCTACGTCACCGCTACGGCGACGAGATGCGAGAGAAATTCCTGACCACGGTGCATGAGGGGCGTCCGGCCAAGGGCATGCCGTCCTGGAAAGAGGTCTTCACCGACAGCCAGTTCGACAACATCTACGCCTTTCTGCTGACGGTTCAGGCCGAATCGAACGACTGAATGGTCTTGACCGGACGGCATCGGGGAGATGTTCTAGGGTCCGTTTCGCATCCATCGGCACGAACGTCCGATGGATGCGCCCGCGCGATGGACCCCGGGGAAGGTGCCATGACCAGCTTCCTGATCATCGACGATCATCCGCTGTTTCGCGAGGCGCTCGGCAATGCCGTGCGGCTGGCGCTGCCGGAGGCCCGCATTCTCGAAGCGATGTCGATCGAGGACGCCTTACGGGTGCTTTCGGTCGAACGGGGGATCGACCTTGCGCTGCTCGATCTCTCGCTTCCCGACGCAACCGGTTTCTCCGGCTTTCTCAGGCTGCGCGAGACCTATCCGCGCCTGCCGGTCGCCATCGTCTCGAGCGAGGAGGATCAGCATGTGGTCCGCGAGGCGCTGGCGCTGGGTGCTGCCGGCTATCTGCCGAAATCCACGTCCAAGCGCGAGCTCGCGCAGTCGATCGAAGGCGTGCTCGGCGGATCGGTGTCGGTGCCGAAGGATTTCGTGGCGGAGCCGCAGCGGAAGCGGGCCGACAGCAGCAAGGCACTCAGGGTCAAGCTTCGCGAACTGACGCCGCAGCAGCTTCGCGTGCTCGATCTCCTTCGCCGCGGCTATCCGAACCGGCAGATCGCGCAGGAGCTTCAACTCGCCGAATCCACTGTGAAGGCGCACATCACCGAGATCCTGCGCAAGCTCGGACTGTTCAGCCGCAACAAGGCGATCGTCGAGATCGGCAAGGTCGATCTGCCGGATCCGCGGCAGCGGCCCCATCCGAGGATCGATCGCGGGAGGCCGCAATGAGCTGCTGGTCCGATTTGATCTGGATCAAGCCGGGTTGCTCCGGCGACGGCATGCTCGCCGGTCTGATCGCTGACTTCGGTGACGAGCTGGGAACGGCCCAAATCTGATGCGGTTTCTGATTGTCGAGGATCATCCGCTGTTTCGCGAGGCGCTCGAGGGAGCGCTGCAAATGGCGACGCCGGATGCCGAGATGCTTCAGGCCACCTCGATCGACGGTGCGCTCGAATTGTTGGCGTCGAGGCCCGATGTCGACCTCATTCTTCTCGACCTGTCGATACCCGGGACGACCGGACTGTCCGGCATCATCCGCATCCGCAAGGCGTTTCCGCGCATTCCCGTCGTCATCGTGTCGGGGCACCAGGACGCGCAGATCATCTCGGGCGCATTGTCGCTCGGCGTATCCGGCTACATCCTCAAATCCTCGTCCAAGCAGGAGCTGGCGCATTCGATCGGCGAAGTCGTGCGCGGCGCGGTGTGTCTGCCGGCCGCTTTTCGCGCGCTGGCCCGCCCGCAGCGTTCGCCGATCGCGGCCCAGGAGCTGCTGAAGCGCCTTCACGATCTGACGCCCCAGCAATTGCGCGTCCTCGAAATGCTCAAGCGCGGCTTGCAGAACAAGCAGATCGCCTTTGAGCTGAAGATCTCCGAGACCACCGTGAAGGTTCACGTCTCGGATATCCTGCGCAAGCTGAACGTGATGAGCCGCACCAAGGCGATCGTCGAAATGTCGAAGATCGATTTTGCGACGCTGGCGGGCTCGGGAGCGGCCGCGAAGCGCGACCGCGCCCGGACCGATCCGCAGGCATGATTGCCACCTCGTTCGCAGCCGATGCGACGCGAGGTGATGAACTAAAGCGCGATATGCGATCAGGATGAATCGTCATCGCGCTTTTAGGTTGTTGTTTAAGCATGATCTTTTCGGAAAACCGCTGCGCACTTTTCCGGATCATGCTTTAGCTCAGCAGGAACGACAGCAGCGCGCGCATTTCCGCCGGCCTGATCGGCTTCTTCAGCACTTCCAGCCCGTAGCGGCTGGCTTCCGCCGCAGCCTTTTCGGAATAATCCGCGGTGATGATCATCGCCGGCACGTCCGACTTCAACCGCTGCCGGATTCCCTCGACGGCCGACAATCCGCTTTCGCCGTGATCGAGATGGAGATCGGCGATGATGGCGTCCGGCGTGCCGCCGAGCTCACTCAAGCGCTGGGCGGCATCCGCGGCGGATCTCGTGGTCGCGACGTCGCAGCCCCATCCTTCCAGCAAGGCGGCCAGCGCCTCCGCGCCCGAGGCGTCGTTCTCGATGAGCAGGATCTTGGCCCCTCCCAGACCGCCATAGTGCAGGTCTGCGGGCTTCATCTCCTGCAGGTCGTCGCTGACATCGGCGCGATCGGCCTGCTCCAGCTCGAGCACAAAGGTCGATCCGCGGCCGACATGCGACGACAGCCGCACCTCGTGGCCGAGCGCCGTCGCGAAGCGGCGCACGATCGAAAGTCCGAGGCCGAAGCCGGCCTGGTCGGTCGCGCTCGCGTCGCCGCGCTGGAACTCCCGGAAGATCGCCTCCTGCTGCGCCTGCGCAATTCCGGGCCCGGTATCGGAGATCTGGATCGCGATGCGATCGCCACGCCGTCTGCATCCCATGATGACGCCGCCGCTGCGGGTATAACGGATCGCATTCGCGAGCAGATTTTGCAGGATCCTCCGGAGCATCATCGGGTCGGACAGGACCGCGAGCGGCGAGCTGCGGACGCGCAGGGACAGTCCCTGCCTCCAGGCGATCGGCTCGAACTCGTCGCGGAGCTGGTCGAGCAGCGGCCCAAGCGCAGTCGGCCGCACGTCGGGCCGGAGCGCGCCCGCATCGAGCTTCGCGATCTCCAGAAGCGAGCGGAGCAGGTCTTCCAGCGTGACCAGGGAGCGGTCGACCTGGTCGATGAGCAGGCCCGCTTCCTGCGACTCCATCATCTCGGTGAGGGCCGACAGGGTCAGGCGTGCCGCGTTCAGCGGCTGCAGGAGATCGTGGGTGACCGAGATCAACACGGACGATTTCAGCGAGCTTGCAGCTTCGGCCTGCTGCTTGGCGCGGTACAAGCCTTCGTTGGCCCGCTCGACCGAACGCAGGGCATCCCGCAACTGATGCGTCCGGTCGCGAACTTGATGGTCGAGCGCAATTGCGGTTTCGAACAGTGAGAACGCATTGAGCTGCTGGTCCATCGACCGCTCGACGCGCGACATCAGCGCCGCATTGATCTTCTTCAGCTTGACCGACTCCCGCCGGAGCTGCTCGATCGTTTCGGCATCCTGCCAGGTCTCTGCCACGTCGGCTCCGTTACGTCGGCCGCCTGCCGATGGCGACGCCGGTGAAGGTCTGGTTCACGTGCATCGAGCCGAACTGTTCGCCGTAGGTATGGAACCCGACGACGCGGTTCTGCCGGTACAGCTCGGACATTTCGCGTGAAAGCTGATGCTGCTCGGCATCCAGCCGGCGTAGCAGGCATTCGAAGCCAATATAGAGAGAGACGTCGCCGATCTGGTCACGGGTTTCCGCGAAGGCGTCGCGGGTGGCTCCGACCAGGCTGCACGAGGTTGCCGTCGTCAGCACCATGCCCTCGTCGATCGCGCAGAAGAAGCGCAGCGAGCCGTCGGGATCGACGCGCTGGATCGACCGCGCATAATAGGACCCGCCGACCCGGACCAGCACCGGATGGGATGCGAAGGAGAACGGGTCGAGCTTGGCGTCGATGATTCCGACGGCACGGGAATATTCCGCGGCGGCAGGCTCGGCGTTCAATTCCTTGACGACGCGCTGCTCGATATCGGCATCGGTGACCACCATCTTCTGTGCGGTCGGCTCGAAATTGTCGCATTTGAACACGCGGAACGGCAGCGACGTGTTCAGGAGAATGAGGAGAGCCGCGTCGGTGTGGGCCTTGCCGTCGAAGAACACCCAGGTCCTTTCGAAGCGCAGGCCGTCGCCGGCCGACCCGCCGACGATCGGGATATTGTCGAGCGAGGCATAGAGGGCGGACATCACAGCTTCTTCGCGGCGGCACATGCCGTCGATCAGCACCAGGCCGAACGGGTTGCGGCCGCTGACCTCCGAGGTTGCCCGCAGCAGCTCGTGGCGAAGCTCGCTGCCGATCCGGCGGCCGTCCTCGACGTGGAAATTGGCGAGATTCAGGATCGGCCGGACCACGGCGTTGAAGTCAGCCTGGCTGAACGTCATCGCGACAACGCTGTTCTCGTCCCAGCCGTCCGGCGCCAGCTCGCCTGCCGTCGTGCAGCCGCAGACCGGCGTGTCCGCAAAGTGTCTCGTGATCTCGGCGATGAATCGATGAGGATCGTAGCGGGGGGAGAGGAAGACCAGGACCAGGGCCAGCTCGTCCGACGGAAGCTGGGCGACCAGCTCGGCAACGGCCTCGTCGACGTCGGAGCTTTCGATTTCGCGACCGCAACGCTGGACGAACCGCCAAACCGAAGATCGGCCTGCCCCACTTCGTTTCTCTCCTCAAGGACCGGCTTGGTCTGTCGCCAAGATCTGCCGCCAAGTGCCGAAAACAGTAGGGCTTTTCCAGTCTACCCGCAACAAGTCGCGCGGTGTCCGGCCCGGACTGGAAGTCGCCGGTCTGGTGCTTGCGCAGCCCGCGATTGCGAGCCGGAGGAATTTACCGCCCCTTGACGATTCTGCCTTAGTTTTGCGCATGCGGTCGGGGAGGCGGGGCGCCTTCGGATCGCGGCTGTTTGGAATAAGTAATGGGGGTGGGAATGTCCGGGCGTATCGCGTCGCCATCAAAGCGCACAATATTTCCCACCCTGAGGTTCCGCGCCAAGATCATCCTGGGTTTCGCGGTCGTGCTGGCGATCTCCGCCGGCAGCATGGCCTTCTCCTATTTCGGCTTCGAGCGGGTTTCGGCCGGGGTCGGGTCCTACCGCAGCAGCGTGTCGGAGGCCGACCTCGCCCGCAACATCGACCGCGAGCTGCTCGGCTACCGTTCGGCCGTCAAATATTTCGTCGTCACCGGCAAGGAAGATGACGCCAAGGCGGCGCTCGAGGCCGAGGCCAGCCTGAAGAACGCCATCGACCAGGCCGTGAAGAGCGCCAAGACCCCGGCGCGGGGGGAGAGTCTCGACAAGCTCGCCAAGGAGTTCGCGAATTTCTCCGCAACCTTCGCCAAGGTTCTGCAGGCCAAGCGTGACAGCACGTTGCTGGTGCAGAACCAGCTGCAGCGCCAAGCCAATCTCCTGAAGTACAAGCTGGACGATATCGGTAACAACGCTTCCGATTCCGAGGCCCAGTCGATCGAGTTCGGTACCAAGCAGGTCAACGCCCAGTTCCAAACCGCGAGTGCTGCAGCCACCAATTTCGTGCTCACGTCCGATCAGGCGATCGCGACCAGCGCGCTGGCGCGGCTGAAATTCGTGGAGAACTCGCTCGGCGCGGTCTATTCGATGGACGACAAGATCGTCGCCGGACTGAAGGAGGCCAAGACCATCCTCGGCGCCTATCGCGAAGCGCTGGAGAAGCTGATCGCCAACGCCAAGTTGGTCGACGGGCTCGTCACCGAGATGAGCGGTTCGGCCGGTGCGATCCTGCAAGGCGCCACCGCCATGAAGGCGGACCTCGTCGCCGAGCAGCAGCGGCTGGATTCGGAATCGGAAGCGACGATCGGGAAGACCGAGCAACTGGTTCTGATGCTCGCCATCGGCGGTACGCTGCTTGGTGCGGTCCTCGCCATCCTGCTCGGCACCGGCATCTCGCGTCCGATGATCGCGATGTGCAAGGCGATGCGTGAGCTGGCCTCGGGCAATTTCGACGTGGTGCTGCCGGGTCTCGGCCGCAAGGACGAGATCGGCGAGATGGCCGGTGCGGTCGAGGAGTTCAAGGTTCAAGCCGTGGCAAAAGCCGAGCGCGATGCCGCCGCCAGCGAAGCCCAGAACAGGGAGGCGAGCGCTGCCCGCCGCTCCGAGCTGATCCGCTTCGCCGACGATTTCGAGAGCGCGGTCGGCGCCATCGTCTCCAACGTCTCGGCCTCGGCCGTGCAGCTGGAATCGGCGGCCTCCACGCTGACCCGCACCGCCGAGACCACCCAGAGCCTGTCGAGCCAGGTCGCCGGCGTCTCCGAGCAGGCGTCCTCCAACATGCAGTCGGTTGCCACCGCGACGGAAGAGCTCTCGGCCTCGGTCGAGGAGATCGGCCGCCAGGTCCGCGATTCCAGCCGGATTGCGGAAGCTGCCGTCGTGCAGGCCAAGGAGACCGACGGGCGCATCGGCAAGCTGTCGCATGCCGCCCAGCAGATCGGCGAGGTGGTCAAGCTGATCACCGCGATTGCCGAGCAGACCAACCTTCTGGCGCTCAACGCCACCATCGAGGCGGCACGCGCCGGCGAGGCCGGCCGCGGCTTCGCCGTGGTCGCCAGCGAGGTGAAGTCGCTGGCGAGCCAGACCGCGAAGGCCACCGACGAGATCTCCTCGCACATCACGGGCATGCAGGGCGCCACGGCCGAGTCGGTAGCCGCGATCAAGGAGATCGGTGCGACCATCGGACAGATCTCGTCGATCTCGACCTCGATCGCCAGTGCGGTCGAGCAGCAGGGCGCGGCGACGCAGGAGATCGCCCGCAGCGTCCAGACCGTCGCGCAGGGCACCCAGACCGCAGCCACCGACATCGGCGAGGTCAACCGCGGCGCCGCCGAGACCGGCTCGGCCTCGGAGGAAGTGCTGCACTCGGCCAAGACACTGTCATCCGAAAGCACCCGCCTGCGCGCCGAGCTCGATCGCTTCATGGGGAATATCAGGGCGGCGTAAGTTGCTTGGGTTCGTGCTGAGTTAGACGATCGGCTGTCACCCCACTCTCCGCTGTCGTCCCCGCGAAAGCGGGGAACCATAACCACAGGGAACGGATATGGAGCGAGCGGGCAACTCCGAGTCTTCGCCAAACCACTCCCTGTGGCTATGGGTCCCGGATCAGCGCTCCGCTCCCGGCAACGCTACGCGTTGCCAAGAGCTCCGCTTGTCCGGGACGACAACGGAGATTTGGCGCCCGCACTAACTTATGACGGCATTTGTAACGGCGCGGGCAAGCGCACCTTAACAAATCCCCGCGTCACCTAACCGCGAGTTGCGGCGCCACAAATTTACCACAGCTTATCCTTTGCCGATTACCGTGCGGGCGAGTCAGGAAGCGGGCTGCTTCCGGGCTGCGCCTGGTTTTCCGCGAATGGAATGGGGTGGGGGAATGTCGGTCACGTCGAAGTCGAACCAATCGAAGCTGCCAAGCTTGCGTTTTCGCGCAAAAATCATCCTCGGCTTCGTGGCGGTGCTAGCCATCCTCGCCGTCAGCATGGCTTTCGCCTATTTCGGCTTCGAGCGGATCCAGGCCGCCGTGGCTTCCTACCGCACCAGCGTGTCGGAAGCCGACCTCGCCCGGACGGTCGATCGCGAGTTGATCGCCTATCAGGGACTGGCTCGGGCCTATACCCTGACGGGGGCGGTGGATGACGAGACCGCAGCCAAGGCCGCCGAAGACAATCTGAAGAGCGCGATCGCCAAGTCGATGTCCGCCACGACAGGCGCCGCCCGCCGCGAGCAGGTCGGCAAGCTGGAGGCCGAGTTTCAGCGCTTCACGAAGGTGTTCGGGGAGATCATCGTCCTGACGCGCGAGAACAACAAGATCGCGGCCGATGAGCTCAACAGCGTCGGCAACAAGATCCGCTTCAAGTTCGACGACCTCGCCGATACCGCCGCGCTGGCGGGGCTGGCATCGGTCCAGACCACGGCCAAGGACATCACCTCGCAATATCTGGCTGTCTCCACCTCGGTCAGCGCCTTCGTCGCCAAGCCGGAGCCGAAGACCGCCGACGGCGTGATCGCCCGCATCAAATTCCTGGAGACCCTGCTGGTCTCGATCTATGCCAGCGACCAGAAGATCACCGACCGCGTCACCGAGATCGGCAATCTGCTGAAGCAGTACCGCACCTCCTTCTCAAAGCTGACCGAGAACGTGAAGATCATCGTCAAGTCGAACGGTGAGATGACCAAGACGGCGGCGACCATCCTCAAGCTCTCGGCCGAGCTGCGTTCGGATTTGACTGCCGACCAGCAGCGCATCGAGGCGAGCGCCAACGCGACGATCGGAGAGACCGAGCAATTGATGCTGATGATGGCGCTCGGCGGCCTTGCCATCGGTGCCGTGCTGGCCCTGTGGCTCGGCAACGGCATCTCGCGTCCGATGATCGCGATGTGCAAGGCGATGCGTGAACTGGCCTCGGGCAATTTCGACGTGGTGCTGCCGGGTCTCGGCCGCAAGGACGAGATCGGCGAGATGGCCGGTGCGGTCGAGGAGTTCAAGGTTCAAGCCGTGGCAAAAGCCGAGCGCGATGCCGCCGCCAGCGAAGCCCAGAACAGGGAGGCGAGCGCTGCCCGCCGCTCCGAGCTGATCCGCTTCGCCGACGATTTCGAGAGCGCGGTCGGCGCCATCGTCTCCAACGTCTCGGCCTCGGCCGTGCAGCTGGAATCGGCGGCCTCCACGCTGACCCGCACCGCCGAGACCACCCAGAGCCTGTCGAGCCAGGTCGCCGGCGTCTCCGAGCAGGCGTCCTCCAACATGCAGTCGGTTGCCACCGCGACGGAAGAGCTCTCGGCCTCGGTCGAGGAGATCGGCCGCCAGGTCCGCGACTCCAGCCGGATTGCGGAAGCTGCCGTGGTCCAGGCCAAGGAGACCGACGGCCGCATCGGCAAGCTGTCGCATGCCGCCCAGCAGATCGGCGAGGTGGTCAAGCTGATCACCGCGATTGCCGAGCAGACCAACCTTCTGGCGCTCAATGCCACCATCGAGGCGGCACGGGCCGGCGAGGCCGGGCGCGGCTTCGCGGTGGTCGCCAGCGAGGTGAAGTCGCTGGCGAGCCAGACCGCGAAGGCCACGGACGAGATCTCCTCGCACATCACGGGCATGCAGGGCGCCACGGCCGAATCGGTAGCCGCGATCAAGGAGATCGGTGCGACCATCGGACAGATCTCGTCGATCTCGACCTCGATCGCCAGCGCGGTCGAGCAGCAGGGTGCCGCGACGCAGGAGATCGCGCGCAGCGTCCAGACCGTCGCGCAGGGCACCCAGACCGCGGCCACCGACATCGGCGAGGTCAACCGCGGCGCCGCCGAGACCGGCTCGGCCTCGGAGGAAGTGCTGCACTCGGCCAAGACACTGTCATCCGAAAGCACCCGCCTGCGCGCCGAGCTCGATCGGTTCATGGGGAATATCAGGGCGGCGTAAGTTGCTTGGGTTCGTGCTGAGTTAGACGATCGGCTGTCACCCCACTCTCCGCTGTCGTCCCCGCGAAAGCGGGGAACCATAACCACAGGGAGCGGATATGGAGCGAGCGGGCAACTCCGAGTCTTCGCCAAACCACTCCCTGTGGCTATGGGTCCCGGATCAGCGCTCCGCTCCCGGCAACGCTACGCGTTGCCAAGAGCTCCGCTTGTCCGGGACGACAGCGGAGTTTGCGCGGTTGATGTAGAAGGTCAGCATCGACAGCGCGCTTCGCACTCGTCCGCACGGCGCCGCGCTTGGCGCTCGTCGTCCTGCGCAAGGCTGTTTTGCGGGATTGTGTCGTCTTTCTGACATGAGCCATGCGTCAACTCCTTGCGGCTCCATCGGAAACGAGCGGTACGAAGGGCGTTCCCGTGGGAACCCGGCCTCGCCGCAGACGTTGTCGCAGGTGGCAGGCGGAATGCCGCACCCCGATGATCGGATCAACCCCGTCCACGTCATGTGAGCCGGGGGCGCTTCCATTGATCAGACACAACAACCCGATGGAATTGCAGCAAAGCCCAGCGCCGAACTATGCTCCTGTGGTCGCGGCAGCCGCGGCCGATCGCATCGTCGAGACCAGTATCCCCGCGCGGCTCGACGCGCTGCCCTGGAGCGGCTTTCACACTCGCGTCGTGCTGGCGCTCGGCATCACCTGGATCCTCGACGGACTCGAGGTGACGCTGGCCGGTGCGCTCTCCGGTGCGCTGAAGCAGAGCCCGTCGTTGCAATTCACCAATCTCGATCTCGGCATTGCCAATTCCGCCTATCTCGCCGGCGCCGTGCTCGGTGCGCTCGGCTTCGGCTGGCTGACCGACCGCATCGGCCGCAAGAAGCTGTTCTTCATCACGCTGGCACTCTATCTCTCGGCGACGGCCGCGACGGCTCTGTCATGGAATGTCGCGAGCTACGCGCTGTTTCGTTTCCTCACCGGTGCCGGCATCGGCGGCGAATACACCGCGATCAACTCGACCATCCAGGAGCTGGTGCCGGCGCGCTATCGCGGCTGGACCGATCTCGTCATCAACGGCAGTTTCTGGATCGGGGCCGCAATGGGCGCGGTGGCGTCGATCGTGCTGCTGGATCCTGCCGTGATCAACCCCGATCTCGGCTGGCGCCTGGCTTATCTCATCGGCGCGACCGTCGGCCTCGTCGTGCTCTTGATGCGGATGTGGATTCCGGAGAGTCCGCGCTGGCTGATGATCCATGGCCGCCCCGATCAGGCCCACGCAATCGTCGACGAGATCGAACGCTCGGTGATCGGACACGACCAGGATACGAGCGACGGACGCTTCACGAAGATCCGGCTGAAGATGCGCGATCACACGCCGATCCGCGAGGTCGTGCACACGCTGTTCTCGGCGTACCGCCAGCGCGCGCTGGTCGGCCTCGTGCTGATGAGTGCGCAGGCGTTCTTCTACAATGCCATCTTCTTCACCTTCGCGCTGGTGCTGACCGATTTCTACGGCATCAGCGCCGATCATGTCGGCTGGTACCTGCTCCCCTTCGCCGCCGGCAATTTCCTTGGGCCCCTGCTGCTCGGCCGGCTGTTCGATACGCTCGGGCGCCGCATCATGATCATGTTCACCTATGGCGTGTCGGGCCTGTTGCTGGCGATCTCGGGCTATCTGTTCTCCATCGGCGTCCTCTCGGCGCAGGGGCAGACCATCGCCTGGATGGTGATCTTCTTCTTCGCCTCGCCGGCCGCGAGCGCGGCCTATCTCACCGTCAGCGAGACCTTCCCGCTCGAAGTTCGCGCGCTGGCGATCGCGGTGTTCTACGCGGTCGGCACCGGCATCGGCGGCGTGATCGGGCCGGCGCTGTTCGGCGTGCTGATCGACACGGGATCGCGCACCAGCGTGTTCGCCGGCTATCTGCTGGGGTCAGCCCTGATGATCGCGGCCGCGATCGTGGCGTGGCGCTATGCCGTCCCTGCGGAGCGCAAATCGCTCGAACAAATCGCGCGGCCGCTCGCCTTTATGGAGTAGACTGATGAAATCGGAATTTGCAGAAATGGCGTTGGACCAGAAGCGCACCATGCCGGACGACGAAGCACCCGATGCGGTGCCGGTGCCGCATGCGCTGGTGCCGCATCTCGACGAGATCGCGATTCTGCTCGACATCGACGGCACGCTGCTCGACCTGATGCCGACGCCACGCGAGGTGTGGGTGCCGCCGGGCCTGTCGGACACGCTGAATCGGCTGACCGAGCGCACCTCCGGCGCGCTGGCGCTGGTCAGCGGCCGCTCGCTCAACGACATCGACCTGATCTTCGCGCCCGATGTGTTCCGCGCCGTCGCCGGCCACGGCGCGGAGATGCGGCTGTCGATCGACAATGAGGCCGATGACGTGCACGCCCCGCCGCTGGACAAGGAGCTGAAGCGGCGCCTGGCCGCCATCGCCAAGCTTTCGCCCGGCATTTTGCTCGAGGACAAGGGGTATTCGCTCGCGCTGCATTACCGCCTCGCCCCGCACGCGGAGAAAGCGATCTACGAATCGGTCTCGGTGATCCGCGCCGACCTGCCCAATGCGCCGATCGAAGTGCTGCCCGGCAAGTTCGTCTGCGAGATCAAGCATTCCGGATTCACCAAGGCGACCGGCGTGCGCGAACTGATGAAGCGGGAGCCGTTCAAGGGACGGCGTCCGATCTTCATCGGTGACGACGTCACCGATGAAACCGTGTTCGCGATCATGCCCGACATGGATGGGCTTGCCTTCTCCGTCGGTCGCCGTGCCATGGGCGTGAATGGCCATTTCGACGCGCCGAACGATGTGCGTGCGTTCCTTGCCCGCCTGCTCGACCCGAGGTGAAATAAAGGCAAGGCCGCGTCGCAGACATGATGCTTTGGGAACGGCGCCGTCGCGCGCCGCTAAGCGTGCTGCGCAACATGGCCGCATAAGCTGACTTTGCAACGAAATCTCGGGTTCCCGAAGCGAAACCAGTTCCAACGCGCGTGCCCGATTTTGGTTTCAATTGGTTGAAACGATGACAGGAACCATATTGATGAACGGCAGTTAAACGGGGTGGAATGAAACAGGAGGGGACGACCTGTGAACTTAGTCGTCGTTTCGAATCGCGTCGCGCGCGGCAAGCCTAACGAGCCCATGACGGGCGGCCTCGCGGCGGCCTTGTTGCCGGTGGTGGAACATTCGGGCGCGATCTGGGTGGGTTCTTCGGGCCGTGTGCGTGACGGCCATCAGAAGGAGCCGTTCGCGGAGATCGAAGCGCTCGGATCGGGCGCGATTGCGACGTTGGACCTGCCGGCGGCGCATTACGGCGGCTATTACGAAGGCTTTGCCAATTCGGCGCTGTGGCCCGCGCTGCATTCGCGCAGCGATCTGATCCGCGTCTCGCGCGACGATTACGTCAGCTATCGCGAGGTCAACGCCTTCATGGCGCGCGCCTTGATGCGCTTCCGAAAAGCCAAGACCGCGTTCTGGGTGCAGGATTATCATTTCCTCGCGCTCGGCGCCGAACTGCGTGATCTCGGCGTCGACGATCCGATCGGCTTCTTCCTGCATACGCCGTGGCCGGTCGCCGCGGTGATGCAGGGCGTGCCCAATCATCGCGAGCTGATCACGGCAATGCTGGCCTACGATCTGCTCGGCTTCCAGACCGAGGAGGATTGCCAGAATTTTCTCGGCTACGTCGCGAGCGAGCTTGGCCTCGCCGTCGAGGACGGCGTTGCGATTTCGCAGCATGGCCGCACCCGCTGCGAGGTCTTCCCGATCGGAATCGATGCGGAGAAGTTTGCGCAATACGCGGCGAAATCGGCCTCGCATCCCGACGTGTCGCGGCTGCGGCGCAGCCTCAATGGCGAGCGCCTCGCGATCGGTGTCGACCGGCTCGACTATTCGAAGGGCCTCGTCAACCGCATCAGCGCGTTCGACCGGCTCTGGACCGAACAGCCGCAATTCTTGCGCAGCATCTCGCTGCTGCAGATCGCCAACCCCTCGCGCGGCGGCATCGAAGCCTATGGCAATCTGCAGAACGATGTCGCGCGCCTCGTCACCGACGTCAACGGCCGCCACGGCGAGGTCGACTGGACGCCGATCCGCTATTTGAACAAGGGCTTCAGCCAGGCGGTGCTCGCAGGGCTCTACCGGACCGCGCAGATCGGCGTGGTGACGCCGCTGCATGACGGCATGAACCTCGTCGCCAAGGAATATGTCGCCGCGCAAAACCCGGCCGATCCCGGCGTGCTGGTGCTGTCGAAATTCGCAGGCGCGGCCAACGAGCTCGATGCCGCGCTGGTCGTCAATCCGCACGACATCGACGGCATGGCCCGCGCGATCGCGATCGCCGCCGCGATGCCGCTCACCGAGCGCAAGATGCGCTGGGACGCGATGATGAAGAAGCTGCGCGGCCACACCATCCAGCAATGGTCGGCCGATTTCGTCGCCGAGCTCGAGAAGTGCCGGACGGAGAAGGCCGCTGTCACCCCGCTCGCCACGCAGCCGCCGCAGGCTCTGCGCTGGCTGAAGTCGGCGATCTCAGGCGTAAGGCTGATATAGGATTCCGCGTCATGGCCGGGCTTGTCCCGGCCATCCACGTCTCACCCCAAGTCCTTAAGAACGTGGATGCCCGGGACAAGCCCGGGCATGACGGCGTACGACTGCGGCCTCAATAGCAATACGACACCCCATCCAGAATGGCGCATTGCCGCTTGTTCGGCGCGTTGGGATCGTCCATCGGCGCCATGCCCTTGCCCTGGCCGACGAACACGCCGGGCCCGACATGCACCGAGCTCTTGTTGCCGATGATCACGCTCGGATGCGGCGCCGAGCTCGAGCGCGTGCCGTCCGGCCAGATGATGGCATCGCCCGACAGCACCCCGCGCCGGCCGTCGTTGCAGCTGACATCGACCCCTTGCCGGGTGCAGACCTGGGCGGCGGCGGGCACGGCGAAGGCGGAGCCAAGGGCCGAAATCAGGCCAAGGGCGACGATGGTGCTGCGGATGGTCATGGCGTCCCCGGTCGTGTTTGCTGTTCTTACGTGAATCGTCGCGCCAAACCCGTCACCGGTTCAGCCGGCAGGAGGGTCATGGCATCTGCCGTGCCAGATATTATCCCGTAAATACAATATCTTACGGAAAATTCACCCGATTTCCCGGCGATCCCTTGCAAAATCATCGGCGCCCCTTCAAGAGAGGGCGCTCCGGAGAGATGGCCGAGTGGCTTAAGGCGCACGCTTGGAAAGCGTGTGTGCGGGAAACCGTACCGTGGGTTCGAATCCCACTCTCTCCGCCACATAGCTAAAATGATCTCGTAGTTGGAGCTACAGAGAGGCCAGAAACTCGGCCATTTTCCTGCTTTTTGCGGGCAGAGAAGCTGCTGGCGGTCATCCAACTCCGGCCTGAATGAGGCCGGAGAACCGAATTTTCTCTGAATCTTTGAACCCCGCAATTCGGTCAAGTACGGCATTTCTCAGAAAATCAACGGCTTGGCTGCGGAGTGGTTTGAATTCGTCTCGCTCAACCAAATAGGGAATAGCAGGTTTGAGCCTCCTATCCAGCCACCAGTCTCGCAGTTACCACGGTTTACAACTTATGCCGCACAAAAACCGAAACCCGAGGTTTTCGCAGTCGAGTAAGTCTCTAGGCATCCTGTCTCCGTTTCTCGGGGCTGAAATTCTCGATTTATTGCCTTAAGTTGCATAGGGTTTTCCACGCTCGCCACGAGATTCTGAGCAGCATCTGAAAATTTAGAAGGCCATTTTGACGCGAGAGATCAGGTTCATTGAGTTAAACCGGACGTTCCACGAGCTCTCTCAGCACGCAGGAAAGAGCGATGACGTCGATCTCTCGCAAGTTTTCCACGTGAGGAGCAATCTCGGGTGGGCCGATGTTTTGCAAATGCCGCGAGCAGTAATCCTTTCGGAAGCTGGCTCGGGCAAAACTCAAGAAATCCGCAACGTGGCCTCGCGGCTTCGAGCGGAAGGGAAAGCTGCATTCTTCTTGCGGCTCGAATTGATTCCAGAAGACTTCGACATCGCTTTCGAAGTTGGATCAATAGAATTGTTCGATAATTGGGTTTCTTCGTCAGAAACTGGCTGGCTATTGTTAGATTCAGTTGATGAGGCTCGCCTTCGCAGTCCGCTTGATTTTGAACGATCGGTCCGTCGGCTGGGGAAGCTCATCGAAAAAGCTAAAGCGCGGTCCCACATTATTCTCACCGGGCGTACGCACGCTTGGCGACCGAAAACCGACGTTGATCTATGCGAGCGACATATTGGTTTTCTCCCTCAAGCGTGCGCCATAGCA
The DNA here is from genome assembly GCF_002278135.3 of Bradyrhizobium ottawaense. Classification (NCBI taxonomy): domain Bacteria; kingdom Pseudomonadati; phylum Pseudomonadota; class Alphaproteobacteria; order Hyphomicrobiales; family Nitrobacteraceae; genus Bradyrhizobium; species Bradyrhizobium ottawaense. The sequence continues at coordinate 588,188 of NZ_CP029425.2, forward strand.
GGTGAGGAGACAGCTGCGACTGCTGAAACGGAAGTTGCAGTTGAAGATGATTTTGAATTGAGCAAGCAGGAAGAGCCGAGCAATCGAAAATTTCGCATTATTGCCTTGGATGACTTATCCCAAGATCAGGTCAAGATATTCGCAGAGGCTAAGGGCGTTGCAGACGTCGGCAATTTCGTCAGAGAAATTGAGAGAGTTGACGCGTGGTCATCTACGACGCGCCCGCAAGATTTAGAAGATGTGATTGTCCTATGGAATGATAAAGGAGAGATCGGAAATCGTCTTCAAGTCATGAAAAATAGCACGGCACGACGCCTCTCCGAGCGTGATCAACCGCGAGCGGAGGCTCAACCGCTTTCTGATGACCGCGCCTTAGAAGGAGCCAAGCTTATCGCCGGTGCAGCCACCTTAGGTCAGACACAAGTCATACGGGTCCCAGATGGCGCCAGCAACACGGCTGGCCTGTCTGCGAAAGAGGTGTTGCCTGGCTGGGGAGACGATGAGATTGCGGCGCTACTATCGCGCCCCATGTTTGACGACGCAATTTACGGGGTTGTTCGTTTTCACCATCGCTCGGCGCGCGAATATTTGACGGCCGTTTGGTTAAAGCAGCTTCTGGACCGTCCTGCATCGAGAAAGGCAGTGGAGGATCTCCTTTTCAAAACGATATATGGGATAGAAGTTGTCGTTCCAACGATGAGGCCAGTGTTGCCGTGGCTCGCGATCTTCGATGATAAGATCAGGGAACGCGTCCGGAATTTAGCGCCAGAAGTCATCGTCGAAGGAGGTGATCCTAATTCTTTGCCACTGCCAACACGCAGAGAAATTCTGGACGAAATCTGCGCGAAAATTGCGCAGGAACGCGTCGTTCATTCAGCGACCGAATACTCAGCTGTTCAACGTTTCGCGCAAGCAGACATAGCTGAAGATATTCGCCGCCTTCTGAAGCAGTATGCATCAAACGATGCCGTGACGGGCTTTCTCACTCGGATGATATGGCTGGGAAGGCTGCAATCGCTTCAGCTTGAGGCTCAGCAGGTCGCTCTTTCCAGATCAGCCTCCCGGTATACAAGGATTTCCGCCATTCGTGCGGTTCGGGAGGTTGGCACCGAGGTGGACCTTGCGAATGTTCGGCAGGCGTTTCTACTGGAATCTCCGCGTTTGGATCGTGATTGGCTCGGCGAGCTTGTAACCGACTTACCGCCTAGCGCCGACAATGTCGTCTGGGTGCTCTCTGCTATAGAGAAAGCGAAGGATAAGGAGCCATATTCAGTTGATCGCCTCACAGATGCGTTGACGTCGTTTTCGGACGCGGCCGATTTGCGCCTTTTGTCCGCTCTCCTTGACGGCATCGTTAAGCTCTTTGACACGCCCCCTTATATCGAACGGGGATACTGTGAAGTATCCCAGCGCTACTCTTGGATCATGAAGGCTGCGGCTCACGCGGTCGAACGTCTCATTTCTGCGAAGGATCCTGCGGCGTTGCACTGGCGCAGTTTGGAGACTCTTCGAAAATTCCGAGCGGTCCGTGAATGGGGTGAAGAAGCGAAAGAGATTAAGGTCGGGTTTGGCAAAACGGTTCCCGGTTGGCTTGAACTCAACGATGCTTCGTTTTGGCATGACATCGCCGAAACAAGAAAGGTTACCACGCGAAAAAAAGATGAGCCGTTAACCGACTTTTGGCCGGCTTGTGTCTTTGGTGCGTTTTGGAAGTTTAACGCAGGCGATTTCGACCGTGTTTGCGAGTGGATTGAAAACCGCTCCGAACCCGACGACCGCTTGGTCGCGCTTTCCCTTGCTTTTTCAATCTACGCAGAAAATGACAAGCCGAGAGCTTGGCGCGAGAGGTTGAAGCAGATATGCGCGCGCGACGAAGCGCTGAAGGCGAAGTTGGTGCAGCTGACCACGCCCTCTCCTGAAGCCCTAAGGTATCGCCAGGAGGAGCGCCGATGGAAGCGTCGCGCTGATGCTCGGAAACAGAAGGAGCTTGACCAATTTGCGAAAAACGTAGCTTACGCACAGGGAAACCTAGATTTCATCCGAGACCCTAAGTTTCCAAGCGCCGACGATCTCTCGCAATTGCAGTGGTATTTGCACCACTTCATCCGTGAACAAAGTGAAGGAAATTCGTCCAAATGGACGGAGGGGCGATGGCGCGAACTTATTCCGTCGTTTGGTCGGGATGTCGCCGAGGCATACCGGGATGGAGCCATAAATTATTGGCGAAAGTATCACCCCGTCCTTCGGTCTGAAGGAGCCACGCCAAATCAGACGTCGAATAAAGTGATTTTTGGTTTGACGGGTCTAGCGATCGAGTTGCGAGAGTATCCTGACACCCTGCGCACTTTGATGCCCGAACAGGTGACGCGCGCGACTCGGTACGCAGTTCATGAATTAAACGGGTTCCCCGCTTGGTTCGCTGATCTCTATGCGCATTCTCGAGCAGATGTCTTAAAAGTCATTTTGGGCGAAATCGATTGGGAGCTGAAATCCGGTTCGCCCGAATCCAATACCAACTATGTTTTGAGCGACATAAGTTGGTCCGCAGAATGGGCATGGAACGACATTGCGCCCGAGCTGTTTGACAGGCTTCAAAAATTCGAGCCGAAAAATGCTTCGCAGCTTCATCATATCATAAAAATTATGCAGGGATCGAGCATTGCTGACGCTGATATTGCACGCTTGGCCGCATCGAAGGTCAATGATGAGAATAATCGCCATATGGCCGATTGGTTCGCTGTGTGGGTTGGTGTAGACCCAGGCAAAGCAATTCCCGCATTGTCGGAAAAACTAAGAAAAGAGACGGAGGTCGAAAAACGTACGCTACTTGCTATGCATTTTGTGACAAAGCTTTGGGGTGGACGACGTTCGGAAACGTTCGGCGCCCGAAGTGCATTCCGTACACCGGCGCATTTAGAGGCTTTGTACGAAGTCATGCATGAATGCATTCGAGTGCAAGAGGACATCGAACGCGCAAGCGGGGTCGCGTATTCTCCCGAGTTACGTGACGATGCACAAGATGGACGCAATCGAATATTGAACGAGCTGGTTAAGGTGCCCGGAAAGGAAGCATTCTTAGCGCTGCAAGCGATTGCTAAGGCACATCGTCAGCATCCTTCGTTTCCCCACCTAGAAAATCTCTGCCGGCACCGAGCAGAGCAGGATGCCGATTTGCAGGCTTGGTCACCAGAAGCCGTCTGTGAGTTCAATGAAAGGCTTGACCGCACGCCTTCGACTCACCGCGAACTGGCGGACTTGGCGATGCTTCGCTTTCTCGATCTCAAAGATGAGCTGGAGAACGGAGACGACAGCATTTCGACTGTGGTTCGCGCGATCGAGCAGGAAACGGTGTTGCGAAACTTTATTGGGCGCGAGCTGCGAGAGAAGGCGTTCGGTCGATACGCAATTCCTCAGGAGGAGCAATTCGCCGATGACAAGAAGCCGGACCTCCGCTTCCATGGGATGGGGTTCGATGCTCCAGTGCCTGTCGAGCTGAAGATCTCAGACAATTGGACGGGACCGAAGCTGTTTGAGCGGCTCGAGAATCAATTAGCGGGCGATTATCTTAGGGACCGGCGCGGTGGCCGTGGCATTTTCCTTTTGGTGTATCGTGGAGAGAAAAAGGGGGGCTGGCAGATTCCTGGCGCGCGGAACTTCGTGAATTTCGATGAACTGGTCGCAGCGTTGCGAAGGCATTGGGCTTCTATTTCATCAAAGTTCGCGAACATCGATGACATCACAATTGTAGGAATCGATCTTACCAAAAGAAGTAATTAGGGTGCGCCGCAGTGGCGTGACAGAGTTCAGGCAGCATGTTTCACCGGCAACGATGCGGAAATCCGCGGCCCGCTCGAAACCACTCCCATATATGTGGGGAGCTTTAGCGCGCTCTAGCTTTCCGAGCAGATGAGCTGATCAGAACCTGCTGCTCATCCCACTCAGCGGGGATGGATTTAAACAGCTGCGCCAGCTCGAGGCCGTCAGGCTGCAGGCCGTTCAGGATGGCTTCGGTGATGGCCGGCGAGAGCAGCGTCAGCCGAAGCACGCGGGAAAGATAGGACTCGTTGATCTTCTCCGCCTTGGCGAGGTCGCGCACCGTGGTGAACATGTTGGACTCGAGCATGTTGCGCCAGCGATGCGCTCGCACCACCGCTTTGATCAGCGTGTTGTCTACCTGGGGCTTTTCGGGCGCCCAAACATCGACATTGGCAGGCGTGACTACGCGCTTACGTCCACCCGATCGTTGCAATGAAAACGGGATGCTCACGACCATGGTTCTGCCGTCGCGGCTAAGCTTGGGTTGCCCGATAGGGCCGAGGTTAAGGGTGGTCGGTCGGTTCATTCGGCGGCCTGCTGGAAGGGCTGAGGCTGCAATTCGGAGGAGAGCGATGTCAGGCCCTGGATCTTCAAGGTGATGTCCATTCGCTCGGCGTGCACGTCGATGCGCTCGACGAGCAACGCGACGATCCGTGCCTGTTCTGTCGGGAACAGCTCATCCCAAAGCGCGTCAAAGCCAAGCAGGGCGCTACGCACCTCCGCCTCGTTGACCTCCGCGGATTGGTTGCGGAGAGCACGCCAGGTTTGAATGATGACTTCGGGTGTTTGCAGCAACCGTCGCACCTGATCGATGATGATGCGCTCCAACTCAGCGGCGGGGACCAATTTGACGGGACAATCCGATCGACCCTGCTTCATCGCGGTCTGGCTGATGTAATAGCGATAAAGCCTGCCCGACTTCCGGGTGTGGGTTGGCGACATCGCTGCACCGTCCGGACCGAACAACAGACCTTTCAGCAGGGCAGGTGATTGTGCCCGGCTATTGTTGGCCCGCTTGCGCGGGCTCTCCTGGAGGATGGCGTGGACCTGATCCCAGAGCTTCTGATCGATGATTGCTTCGTGCTCACCTGGATATGAGGTGCCCTTATGAACGGCCTCGCCAAGATAGACCCTGTTGTGAAGGATCTTGTACAGCACCCCCTTGTCCAGGAGCTGTCCGTACCGCGTGCGTTCGTCGGCCGCAACGAGCTCGCGGGCCAGCAGGGTCGCGGACTTGAGCTGGACGAAGCGACGAAAAATGGACCGAACCCGTTCTGCATCGACTTCATGAATGAGCAATTTGCGGTCACGGACTTCATAACCGAGCGGCGTCCACCCTCCCATCCATTTGCCGCGCTTGCGAGATGCCGCAACCTTGTCGCGGATGCGCTCTCCGATCAGCTCGCGCTCGAACTGGGCAAAAGTCACGAGGATGTTGAGGGCCATGCGGCCCATGGCGTCCTTGGTATTGAACGATTGGGTGACAGAGACGAACGTCACCCCATGGCGTTCAAAGAGCTCCACAAGGTTGAGGAAGTCGAGCATCGACCGCGACAGTCGGTCGATTTTGTAGACGATAATGACGTCTATCTTGCCGGCTTGGACGGCAGCGACAAGCCGCTTAAGGGCCGGCCGTTCAAGGGTACCACCTGAAAAGCCGCCATCATCGTAGCGATCGGAAACCGCCGTCCAGCCCTCGGCTCGCTGGCTGACGATGTAAGCCTCACAAGACTCTCTCTGAGCGTCGAGCGAGTTGAAGTCCATGTCGAGGCCTTCCTCGCTGGACTTGCGGGTATAGACGGCGCAGCGGACCTTACGGACGCCAGGGCGCCCTGGGGCTGCGTTCTCACGGGAGTTGGCGAACAAGGAAGCTCGGCCCTTTTGAGTCTTGCGGGAGTTCATTTGCCAGCCGACTTTTTCAAGCCGAAGAAGACCCAGCCATTCCAATTTGTGCCGGTGATCTGGCGGGCAACCGAGGACAGGGACTTGTAGGGGCGGCCGAGATATTCGAAGTCATCGTGGCGAACGGTGACGCAGTGCTCCACACCCTCCCATTCGCGGATCAGCTTGGTCCCGGCAACGGGACGGAGAGGGGGACGGGCCTTGCGGTCTGCCGGCTTCTGATTGGCATATTGCTCAGCCATGGCCTTGAGCCGTTCGGTCGTTTCCCGGCTCAAGCCGCCATAGGCCAATTCCTGAATGCGGTAGGCCAGCCGGCTCTCCAGGAAGCGGCGGTTATAGGCAGGGGGCTCAGTATCGAAAAGCTCGCGCCAGCGGGCCTTAAGGACGGGTGCGGAGGCGCCTTTCAGGGCCGCCAATTGCGACAAAATGGACGCTTTCACGGGGTAACTTCCTGGGCTTTGCGGGCCACATCACCCTCAGACTGCTCGCCACAGTCGAGCAGAGTTTTTGCCGCACAGCGGGTTTTTTGACTGGACTTTCGATCGGAAAGACGCTGGTGGGCGACCGCAAGAATGGCCGCAATTTCCCGGAGGTCGCTGTCCGAATCGGTCATGGACTGAGTCCCAAGTGGCTCAGACCGTGTACTCGACAGCTTTTTAGGGCGTCTCGGTTGAAAAATGGCAGTGAAAGGAAGAAGAATCGCTGTCTGTTGATTTGGAGATTCTCTCCCGAGTCATGGCGGTCTCAAAATACATCGACTTCGTGGACCTCGTTGATGGGTGGTCGGAGCAAAGCGGTGAGCTTCCATTGCTCACCCTGCGCCGCATCTGCGACGGGGCGATCTCTGGCCATTTTCCAGAAGGAACATTTGTGCTGCCGAACGGCGAGCCGATCGACCTTCTTGAGCTGTATTGGGCGATGAAAAGAGAGATCGGAGCGCACGCCCCGATCGATCGGGACTACGGAACTAAGCTCATCAATCGGATCATCGTTAGCAAGTCTGGGATACGCAGGTTCTGTGAACAACACGGGGTGGAGCTACCTCCCGGCGTCAGGTCATTAAAATCGAGCCTACGTCGTCTGGTGGGAAAGCCGCGACACCTCGGTCCTCCCGATTGTCCCGGTGGGCCCGCCGCTGCGGTCCGTCGAGAAGCGATCGACTGGGCGACGGCCGGCTTAGACACTTCGGAATATCTCATTGCAGCTGCACAGCATTCCATCGAAAGGGCGCCCGAACGCGAACTCGATCCTTGTCGCGACCATGGCCCAAAGATCGAAGCAGGTGACGAGCCCGGCCAACCCGCAAAGCCTGGCGAACACGGGCGCGAATGGAAGATCGTCGATACAGCGGCACGGCCTGCGTTCGAGGTAATCACTGAGCCAGTTCAAGTGTTTGACTCGCAGAGCAGGCGGAGCGCCGGCCGTCCTCCCGGTTCCGGCTCCTATCAAGCAGGTGATCTAGAGCTGGTCGAGGAGATGCGGGCTGATATCCTTGCAGGCAAACATACATCGATCGCCGCCGCGGCCCGGGCTCGAGTGTCGCGAGCAGCCGGGTTTGGCAGCGAGGCATCTAAGGAAAAGCGTCTTACAACGAGATATTCCGAGCGCTATCCCGCCTGACCACCCGTTTATCTGCTTTTCTCCTCCATTTAACTTCCGAGACTGGGCGATCTTATCTTGGCTAGCTGTCGACGCGCTGGATCGCGGAATCGTCCGCCTGTAGGCCAGCGCCCAACAGCGCTGGCCGATGCCTTTTCAAAAAAACGATATGCTGCTTGCCTTCAAGCACATTGCGATGTCGGAACTGCTCAATGGTACCGAAAAGCAGTTCGCAGTTTTCTTAGTCGATAGCTTCAATCGGAAGACCGGCCGGTGTGATCCTTCGGAAGAAACTGCCGCCCACATTCTCAAATGCAGCACGCGGACGATCATCAGGGCTGGCAATCGCCTCGTGGAAGCCAAGTTGTTCCGTAAGCGCAAGCACGCAGGCAACCGGCACTGCAATAGCTACGAGCCGAACTGGGAAGCCTTTCGCGAGTTCGAACACCAGTACCAGCTCCGGCGCAAAAAGTGGGCTGCTCGCTTTGAGCGTCCAAACTTGTCGCCTTCACATTGCCAACCTTGTCACTCTCAGACTGACACTTTCGGCTCCTCAACCTGTCAATCGCGTCACAGTCAGCCCGACAACGATGTCATACAAACCTCTTCCATCAACTCTATTGAAGGAATGGAGCCCACTAATCATATCTCATCAACCTTGCAGACCGACACTCGCAATGAACATCTCCCGCGCTGGAATAGAAGCAGGCTTAGCGATGAAGGAAAGGCTTCTGACGCCTTCGGTCGCCATAGCGGGCAGCGTATGAGTGCTGCAGCAGCGGCGGCGGAGGGGTCAGCCACTCTTAGGTGGAATAACGATCTACTGAATGAATTCCGCTCGACGCCAACGTTAGCCCTGATCGTGGATGCAATGGACCTTCCCATGCAAGAGACTGCGACGGCGGCAGAAATGAAACAGAGGGGAGGTGGAATGGCCTACATTATTGAAGAGCTTGTTGCTCGTGGGGTGTTGTACCGCAGCGGAGCTGGCCTCTGAGTGGACCAAATCTTTCAAAGGAGGCGCCGTGCGTTGACGGCTGCCTCGGGTGGCTGGCCCTGCTCTGTCCTAATCACTACAGGAAGCAGACATCTCGATCTTCCAGGTTGAGGTCAGCCACGGATTTAAGAGCAGGTGTAAGCTGCCAGCGAGATCGTCTCCGAATGCGTCTTCCTCACAAGGCATGCAATGCATTTTGGACAATAGAAATAACGGCGTCGCCCGGCATTCGGCCGGTGGTGGGCAATCGTTCGGCTAAAGTTAGCACCGCCCGCCATACGTCGGTCTTATCCATTACGGTGCAAACTTCTTTAGATCGTTCCGCGAAAAGTCCTGTTGCCTCTGCCTCGTTCAAGCCGACCCGTTGACAAGTCTCAATGACCTTCTGGCGGTCATCGCTGCACCCGCCGTCATACCAGACCAATTCGAATGGGACGTTTGCAAATTTTGCTTGTGCCGCTGCTCCGGCAGCAATCTCGAAAAGCCGTACGCTCGCCCATTCCAACGGATCGATGCCCATAAAAGAAAAGAGCTTGCGCCACTCCTCCACCGTCGGCCAAATGCCCTCCCGGATGCCTTCGCGCTCCCCAAATTCCTTTAGCCCGGGCATGTTGAGCGGTAGCTCGAACACGGAGCAGTGTGGACTGCCCCGGTCCATTTCTATCCAACGGATGGCGTTGTCATTGGTGATGCCTACACGGCCTATCGAGAGAACGCGGGCAACGGCATGGCCAGACTCATGGACAGCAGTATCTCTCCTTGCACCCCCACCGAAATCCATATGCTCACCTCCAACGATCAGACCACTGTAAACTAAACGCGCGATAAGTATCGTTTTAACTGGTCCGACGCATTCCGATCATGATCGACCTAGTCCTGGGAGTGCGCGAGCGTCGTTTTCGCACGGGTCCTTCTGGCACTTGGGTCGACCGCGGGTAATTCGCACCCCGCCGCTTCGCTAGCCGAAGGCATCGAAAAGTTAGGTTGACAAGGTTGACAAGGTTGACAGTCCACCGTTGAGGACACGACGGTCATTCACCCGCGGCACGCCGCGCGACTTATTCGGCAACATCGGCTTAACGACGGGGCGACTCATAGTCCGTGAGTTCGTAGCGCATGATTCGGCCCCTTCCGTTGTGTGGCTTGAATCATGGCTCGGCTGTCGGGCTCAACTGGTCGCTATGCACTCGAAAGCAGACCTATTATGCTCACCTTGAGTTTTGTCGTTCCTGACCCACAGCGGACTCCGGCGCATCGAGCTCCCCTGACGGAGTGGCTTTTAACTTAAGCTAATACGCCCGCAAAAGTACGGGATTGTAGTTCCGCCGATTGTGGCGCACCACAGGGTATCGCCGACCGAGGGCTCGTCCGTAGGCGTCGGCGGCTGAGAGACGTTCGCGCTCCCGCCTGCCAACCGGGAGGCCGAATGTCTCACTCTTCCATCGACGAAATAGCCCAGCAAAGCGACGTCTTCACTATGGTCGTTGAGGACGAGCCGTTGGTGCGAGAGTTCATTGCAGATGCCCTGAGCGACGGCGGCTTCCAAACGGAACTGGCTGCATCCGGCACCGAAGCGGTGCAGCTTCTGCGTGCCAACGTCGGCAAGTATCGCGCGCTGATCACAGACATCAATATGCCTGGACCGCTCAAAGGCTGGGACGTTGCCCGAGAAGCCCGAGAACTTAATCCGGAGATCCCTGTCGTCTACATGACAGGCGACGCGGCCCATCAGTGGCCTTCCATGGGTGTTCCCAACAGCTTGCTCTTACGGAAACCGTTCGCACCCGCTCAAGTCGTTACGGCCGTCGCAAGTTTGCTGAACAGCGTCTCCACCAGCGGAAACTCAATGCTGCCCTGAAGACGACGCCGGCGATTCTGCGTCCCGGGCCCACAGGACCTGATCACGAAGACTGCTTTTCCAAAATGGCCCGGGTCGGCAACGTGGCCTAATGAGAACAATCCTGAAGGAGCGGCGACGAAGGGTGCTCATGACCCGAAGCGGAACTGGAGTGCCTCCGCTTTTCTTTAGGAACGGCGGCCCTTCCATGCTAGTTGTCGTGCATCAAAGGGACTTCAACGGCCGCCTCTGACTGAGAGACGCTACAGCGCTCCCGCCCAAGGGAGTGAGCTTATGCCCCGATTCCACTTTCACATTCTCGACGGAAAGGCTCTGACCGACCATGAAGGATTGGAGCTGCCCGACATCGCCGCGATCAGGTGCGAGGCCATCCAGTTTGCTGGTGCGGTGTTAAGAGACCACAGAGCGGACGACATTTGGCCAGTCGAGCCTTGGCAGATGGTCGTCAACGATAGCCCAAATCCAAACACCGGCCGGATACACTTCAAACTGACAGTGACAGCGACGGAGTAGGCGCCGTGCGTTGTCACGCCTAACGTTCTTCGCTTCAAGCGTTGTATAGGTGGATCAGCCTTAACAAATGTTGGTACCGATCGCCCTTGGTGAAGATTGGCGATAGCGCGTCGTTCCTACGTATGCGCGAGATATCGTACTTGGCTCCGAGGCCCCGCCGTTATAGGCTGGCAGCACAATCCGATCTGAACCGATGGCCCTCTACTACTTTGATACCCGCGACAATGACTACTTCGTCCCCGATGACATCGGTGTCGAGATAGCCACGTTCGACCAGGTCAAGCTCGCCGCCTCTCAGGCGATGGCGGACTTTGCCAAGGACGTGCTGCCGGGTTCAGTCGTCCGCATCCTGTCAATCGAGGTTCGAGATTCCTCAGGGCCCGTGCTTCGCGTTGTGCTTCGCTTCGAGATCGAACATCAGCTGGCTCATTGAGCGGCGGTCGGGGCCTGCCGGCGTGCCAATTGGCGGCACGTTCTTAACTTGGACCACGCGGGCTCACGCTTAACTCAGCGGAACGTCCGACGATTTGAGGCTCGCAAAGCCGGTCTTATTCCTGTAGGTTACTTCTATCCCCGGCAGATACCATTGGGCGCTGGAGCTGAGAGTTCGAGGGACTCCCGCCTGTCCTGGCCGGAGTGGTTGCCATCATTCGGGTCGCAAGGGGATGATCCGGTGTCGGCAAATCTTGCAACAGCGCTTGTTACCAAACTCACCGTCTCGAACCATCTGGATGGCGACGACATCCGCGCCATTGAGAGCCTGAGGTTTCGCGAGCGGCACGTTGGCGCCCGGGAAGTCATTGTGGCCGATGGCGTTCGTCCCGGCGAGTGCTGCCTGATCGTTGAGGGGTTTGCCTCGCGCTCGAAGACGACGGCTGATGGGGCGCGACAGGTGTTGTCCTTGCACATCCCGGGCGACATACCCGACCTTCAAAGCCTCCACCTCAAGGTCATGGACCATGACCTTGTCACCATCTCACCTTGCACACTGGGGTTCATTTCGCACAGCGATTTGAGGGAAGTGACCGCACGGCGTCCAAACCTCGCCGCAGCCCTGTGGCGAGAGACCTTGATCGATGGTTCTATCTTCAGGGAGTGGATCGTGAATGTAGGGCGGCGAACCGCTTTGCCCAGAATGGCTCATCTGTTGATGGAGATGCACGAGCGGCTTCGAGCCATCGGCCGCACCCGGGAGGGAGACTTCAGCTTGCCCATCACGCAGGTCGAACTCGGCGATTGTTTGGGACTTTCAGTGGTCCATACCAACCGTACCCTTCAAGCTCTGCGCAAGGAGGGGTTGATAGAGACGGACCGATCCGGATTCCATTTGCTGGACCAGGGACGACTGGAAGAGTTGGCGGGCTTCGATCGGACCTATCTCCATCTGTCGCCGAGCGCCTAGTAAACTCGGAAGATTGATCGCTCCTCATCAGTCATCTTCAACTCTCCGAAGGCTGTTTAAATACCTAAGGCGAGCATAGTCTTTGGGACGTACAAATCCGAAGAGGTAAGACCGTGGTTAGGCGGCTCTTTCCTGAGAGTGTCCACCCCTGGTCCGTGGCAGACCTTGTCGCGCGGCCGCCAACTTGTCTGCTCCTGGCCCTTAGCCGACGTACCGCGACATCTCCCGGTCAGTCCGCTTGTGACCCACAGCGGACTCTAGGGCCAGCCTTAGCGTGTGATCTGGCGTTCATTCCGCTAAGCTGCCCGAACTGAGCTTAAGAATTTGCCAACCTCGAGCTTTAGTCGATTGCTGTCATGGGAGAGTGACTGAGCAGCCGATAACAGTTGAGACGACGCGGAACCCGTTTCAGTCGCCCCCTGCTGCACGTCGGTGATGTGAGTCGAGACACCATGCGTACCCTGAGCGGCTTGCTGTACGTTTCGCGAGATTTCCTGCGTAGCAGCACCTTGCTCTTCAATCGCCGCTGCAATCGTAGATGAGATTTCGGAAAGCCGCTCGATAGTTCCGCTGATCTGCCGGATCGCGGCAACCGATTCATCAGTTGCGCCTTGGATAGACGTAATTTGCTGACCGATTTCTCCAGTCGCCTTTGCGGTCTGTTCCGCCAGGGCCTTTACTTCGGAGGCTACAACAGCAAAGCCGCGTCCGGCATCGCCCGCGCGGGCAGCCTCAATTGTAGCATTTAGCGCGAGCAGATTGGTTTGACCCGCGATTGTGTTGATCAATTCCACGACGTCGCCAATGCGAGACGCGGCTTTGGACAGCGTGCCGACGCGTTCATTTGTAGCCCGAGCCTGCTGCACGGCCTCACTAGCAACCCGCGCAGACTCCTGAATTTGTCGGCTTATCTCAGTGATGGAGGATGCCAGCTCTTCACTCGCGGAAGCAACAGACTGCACATTTGTGGAGGCTTCTTCGGACGCCGAGGCGACCATCGTCGTCAATGTTTGCGACCGCTCGGCGGTTCTTGTCAACGTTGAGGCGGAAGCTTCAAGCTCCGTTGAAGCTGTGGAGACCGTCTCGACGATTTCACCAACAGCGCTTTCGAAGGCGTCAGCTAAATTGCGCATGTCGCGCTTGCGCTGCTCGGCGGCCGACTTCTCCCCCTCAGCCTGTGCTTCCCGCAGTCGTTCAGTCTCAATCGCGCTTTCCTTGAAGACCAGAACCGCACCGGCCATCTTGCCGATCTCGTCCTTGCGATCGACGCCGTCGATTGCGACAGCCCGGTCGCCGCCCGCAAGTCGCCTCATGATATCTGTCATCGCCACGATTGGTCTCGAGACACTCGCGATGATCAAGTATCCCATCAGAGCGCAAAGCCCGGCGGCTACCGCCAAGGCGCCCAAAATCCACATCCGGGCGGATCGGAAAACTTCGGCGCCTTTGTCCGCTTCCTTCTTGCCCGCATCTACATTGAAGGCGAGAACATCGGCGAACCCCTTGCGGACGAGCCTGAAGTCCTCGGCCATTTTGCTCATGTAGAATTGCGCGGCCTCATCCCGGTTCTTCTTCGCGAGATCGGCAAGCTGCCTGCCGTTTTGCAGATAGGTCGCCCAAGCCCTCTTGAGAGGTTCCACGATAGCCATCTCAGCCGGTGTAGTGACCGTGGGCTCGTATTTCTTCCAGACCTGGTCAAAATCTTGGAGCGTTTCTCCTATCAGGCCTTCCGAGCGAGCTACCTCGCTCGCACTTGACGAGAGGACCAACTGCCCTTGGCGCTGCCGCACTTGCTCGGCGGACTTGGAGAGCGAGCCAAGCCATCCAGTCGCGGGCAGCCAATTGTCGCGGATTTCGGCCGCCGATTCATTCACTGAACCCAGGCGATCAACGGCGAAGGCGCCTAAGCCTAGCGCCGCGAGGACCACGACGGAGAATGCCGAGAAAACCTTGTTTCGAATCGAAATGTCGGTGAGGCGCATTATAGTACCTACTTGGCTGAATTTTGTACAACTTGTAAGCAGCGTAGGTTTGTTCTCATTGAGAGCGAGTAAATTTTAGCATTAATTATAGGCAAATGCCGATTTTCTAAGCAACTACTGGTGCGCTTGTGAAGGCGACGCCACCTCAGCATTCACCAAATGTCGCTAGACTTCGCCCCGGAAAGGGATCAAGCGCCTTCTGAACTGTCAGAAGTGCTGCGACATGTTCAAAGCCCGGAGTGGGCCGGAATTCCCGAACTCAGGCGAGATCGGCGCGATGGACGACTCGCCCGGAGGAATTTCAGTTCCGGGCGCTCCCAGAACGTGCATGACACTCTTGAGTCACACGGCTCCCGATGCTCGGCCGTTGCCATGACGGACCTGACTGCCCACGGCCGAAAACCGGCGCTGTTGACCCTAAGCTGACACTTTTTGGATCGCTTTTTGAGTGCGCAAAGCCGCCGGGTGCTAGCTGTTTCTGACCTCGGTGGCGTAATTTGAATTTGCGAGTGGCTCAGTTGAGTAGGTCGCTCAGTTTGAGTAGGTTTAGAAGATTAATTGTTTCCAGCCTTGTATCAAAAGATGCAGAACCAACCCCGGGGGTAAGTCATTATCCCTTCATCACGGAGCGGACCTCGGCTTTTGTCCGTGATGAGAACGCGCCTTGCGCTCCCGCCTTTCTCAAACGGAAAAGGAGCGCGCTGTGACGATCATTCCTCGGCGTCGTTTCAAACAAACAAAATCACTCAAGGAACGGCTTCTCGAAGAAGCTCACAAGCTCTTGGAGGAGGCCAGATTGCTGCCGCACGGACCGGTGCGCGACGCGGCATTATTGAGAGCGAGGCAAGCAGAGACTGCCGCTCATATGGAAGACTGGCTCAACTCGCCCGGCCTACGGCCGCCGAAGAAGGACGATCTCCCGGGGCCGAAGTGAGGCCGCCTCGGTGGATGGCCTCTTTCAAGGGATGCGAGCAGGTAGGCCAAGCGCCGCAGAAACGGCGCATCTGCTCACGGCACTTTTCGCCCGAGGTCTCTTAGGAGCGAGTGGAGAAAATCACTCGCATGGTCGTACCGCGCGCCGCCGCTCGCGATTTCACGGGCCCGCGGCTCCACTACACTGCCTACTGTTTCTGGACCGAGTAGGTCAGCTTTTTCGGACCATTGCTGCAGCAGGCGATCAGAAATATATTCCGCAGACCCGAACAACCTCAAAAGGCATTCCTCGGCTCCGGCTTTGTGATCGTGATGAGCTTTCGCCGCGTAGAAGGCGAATAGTCCACGAAAAGCATCACGGGAAACGGCTGGTTTTGCCATTGCAATGTCCCCGCAGAATTGAATTCTCAACGAAGAGGCCACCTCAAGGGCGGCCTCAGGAGTTCACTGCTGATCTAAATAACACGTACTAAAACCCCTGCCGCAGCGTTGCCGTTGCTTCAGAACCCGGGTGTAAATAGATGCGAGATGAACGCCAGCCCCGGTCCTCAGAAGCATGCCAAGTTGATTCGCTTCTGCCAACAAGAATCTGACTGCTGTCGGGAAAAATCGGCAATCCCAATCTATGTCAGTTTATTTGACATACACACCAAGCCGTTCGGCAAGCCAAGTATCATAATGATCCATCAAGCACGTGCTCGACGAGTTCGGCAATTAGGTCATAGCAAAGGAAGGGCCTCTGCGATGGTAGACGAACTACTCGAGGCCTTTGATGCGAAGGTAAGCGCATGGCCTGTTTGCAGCCGCTTGGTTCGATACAGCGGTTTGTCTGGAGTTGGGAGCAAAGCCGACCTGTAGGCTGAGCGCCCGGACTTCTCAGTTTGACCCATCGCGGACATTCGGTGCTCTCGGTCCATGAAGCGACCCTCGTGGGGAGCGGATCTTCGGTGCCTAAAGTTAAGGACCGGCGCGGTCGATCAAGATTTCCCCCAACACCCAGAATCCGGCTGGGCGCTACAGAGCGCACACACAAGGAAAAAGTTGCGCTCGGGAAAACGTTAAGTGATCTCTCTAAGAGGACGCTTTGGGTGCTTTCTTATTTTTCTGGCGGATGAAGCTGACCTTCAGCTCATCACCGTTCACCCCATCGAGTTGGCATCGGCGATATGCAAGGCCGGTAGAGGAGAGAACAAGAAAGAACTCGATTAGGGATAAACCCTCAATTGAGGTTTCAATTTGGAGGGTCGCACCCGCATCAGAGACATCCTTGAGTTTACAGGAGCGCCGCCAAGTTCCATCGATGCCCATCAACTGCACGGGCAAGCTATGCTCGAATGTGACCCTTCGGCCTTCTTGTTCTTTGTCTTTTGGCATGGGCAAACAGAAACACTCTGCCGATGCTAAGCAAGGGGTGACTAAGGAAAGGTAACTGGCTCGGGAAAAATAGGCATCCCCTAATCTCGGCTAATTCTGGGCCAGTTCCGAAGGCTCAAAATACGACACGTAGTCCGCTTGGCTCGCGGGCGACGTTTGGCTCGGATATGGTCTGTCGGGGCACACCATAACTGACGCGGCACCGTTCAAACCGGCGCTTTGGACCCTGAGGGGATTTTTGACCGCCTGACGTCGGGATTTGTTCTCGTTCAACGGTTGGCGCTGGCCTGTTTCCGCGCGCGGTGGCCTAATTGATTTTGGGAGTGGCCTGATTCAAATAAGAGCGACGACCGCAGACTATCCCGGCTGTGAGCCTGCGGTCTCGCTCCACCTTTCCACACGATCTATGGAGCAGGCACAGGGGCCGCCTTGCCACCGGCCTTGGGGGCTAACTTGGGGGTTCGGAAAGGCCAAAACGATCCGCTCCCGACCGCGTGGCCCGCCGGCTTACACTGGTCTTGTTATGCAAAGCAGGCAATGATTGCGAGAACCACGTCCGCTCCTAGGTCGCCGGAATACATTGTGAAGAGAAACCCGGCTCCAAGGGCGACTACAATTGCTTTGAGGGTAATCATCTCGAAAACTCCCCGTTAATCAGAGGAGCATAGGCCCAGCTCGTTTCAGGACTGTTTCGGGCGCTCTGTGGATGGTTTCGTTCACCAGAGCGTTATCTGTATCGCTACGGAAAACGGCGAAGGCCGCAGCGGGAGGTTCATTCGCTACGGCCCGCGCCTGTCAAAAAACCCGGGTGAAAACTTCTAAGTGAAATATGAGACCAGTCCCGGTGATCAGGAACCCTATTGGTCGGCGGCCTGGCTGCCCTCATCGTCACCGAAGCTTGCCTGCTCGCGCTTGATTGGCTTGTCCTGAGCAACGACGACGTGGCTGCGGTTATCCGCTGACCACACCAGAATTTTGAAGACTATCTTTTTTGCGGATCGTCGCGCCGTTGTGCCGCTTCGGTGTTGCGATCCAGCTGCGCGCGGTGGCGCCGGTTCAAGCGCCCTGATTTCAGAGTTCCATAAAGGATGGCGCCGCCAAGTATAAATGCGCCGATGAACCACAGCCAAAGGAGCGAGACTGACGTATCGCCTCCTAATAGCATGCCTACCCCGCTGTTGCCCATTCGGTTCTCCTTGTAAAGCACCCACCGGGTGGGCCACCGACCGTTCTTCTAGCCTCACGTTTCCGCGCTAAAAAATCTTTGGACGCTGTTCAAGGCCTAGTGCCGCTCGCGCGCTTGCCTCTTTCGCCGTTCTCCGTCGTCCTTCTTCAGAACCGCTAGGAAATGCCATCCCAATTTCGCGCGCCCGTTTTCGAATTGATCGGCGGCCCCTATTCAGAACGGTACAAGCGCGAAAGATCGAGGGGCCTCCATCGAGGGTGCGAAGCCGCTCTGTCTGCTCAGACGTCCATGAATCAGACGTACATGAAAAGGTGTATGCCTTGGTCATAATTACCTAATTATTCGCCGCATCGACTGTTCCTAGCCAAAACGTAGCCTCTTCGGCAGATAACACTTGTCCCACGCTTGAATGGAGCTTGCATCGTTTGGTTGGCACCCGGCTTTTCTCCGGAGATCGTCTCTATCTGGCTCCGCGCCGACGCGCAGAGATTCGTCGATCGGCGGGTTTGACCCCCTTTACCTACATCTGAACCCTGCAACTTGATGCGATACTTTTTCGACATCCGCGATGACTCCTACTCCGCAGATGATGATGCCGGAGAATATCTACCGGACATCGATGCTGCACGTCGAGAGGCCGTCCGAATCGCAACTCAGATCGCAGGCGACATTTTCTTGGCTAAAGGCTCTGAAGTTCGCGTTGTGGTCAGGGGAGAGCTAAAGCCCCTTTTCGAAATCACCGTCAAACTGAAGACCAAGGATCTTCCTTGATCAGGGCTAAGGGACCACCGGCAACTTACCTCTTCGCTCCAGGCGCGATTGAGAGCTCTCGCAAACAAAAGCCCAGGTTAGCGGATCGGGCATTAGGATGGATCATGGCAAAACGTAGGCCTTGCTCCAAAGACCGCAAGCAACACCGCGCCCCCTCGGTTAAGCTAATTCTTTGCGAACCGCGGCGGCCGAATTACCGACCTTGTCGACGGCCTTCTGCAACTCGTCCTTCGAGACGCCAAGCTGTTTAGTCCAATACTTGACCTCGAAGTCTTCGTTCATGTTGATCTTACTACGGTCGCGCTGGTCCCGCTTCGTAAGATTGTCGCTCATGTTCCTGTTCCATCGCTTGTAAAAGCCGTTCATCGTCGAGAACGGCTAGCAGATCGTTGATCGTCTTCTCGCAGTCCCTCGGGCCAGGCTCGACATACCGGGCCAGAATGGCTTGTGCTTCTTTCATCGCCTCGGTTACGAGATCCGGCATGCCGGTACTCCAAACATTCGCTGAGAAAACGCCGTCAGGAACGCCGCGTTCCCCTGCTCAACCCTTTGAACGAACTGGCCCGCAGCAGACCTTCGGAGGTGATGTCGCGGTAATCGATGTCGGCATAGAACTTAGGTTCGACCCACGTGGCCTTAGGCTTCCTGATGGTCTTGGTTAGCGTCTGTTTCGGACTTACCACGGTGTCGAGCGCCTTGCGGATTTGCGCCGAGGCGGTTCGGCTCCAGCCGGTCCCGACCTTTCCCATGTAGACCAGATCCTTGCCCTCCTTCTTGCCCAGATAGAGCGCGGCCACGCCGGATGGGTCCTTGATGAAGCCAACCACGGGAAACTTGCCCTTCTGAACGACCTTGATCTTCTGCCAAGCCTCCACCCGATCCGATCGGTATGGAGCATCCACGCGCTTGGAGACGATGCCTTCGTAATTCAGCTTGCTGGCTGCGGCGAACAGTGGCTGGCCGTCCCCTTCGTGGTGCTCGCTATAAATGACGGGATCCTCGACGTCGTGCTCCTCGATCAGATCCTTGAGCAACCTCTTCCGCTCGATTTGCGGCTCTTTCCGTAGATCTCTGCCGTCTAGCCATAGGAGATCGAAAGCGAAGTAGACTAGTCGATCCTGATCGCCTCTGCCGAGGTCTGCCTGCAGCTCTGAGAAGTTTGTGCGCCCATCATGGATGACGACTACCTCGCCGTCGACGATGGCCTGTCCTTCGATACCGAAGGCAGCAGCGATCCTCGAAAACTTGCTGATCCAATTGTGGCCGTTGCGGGTGTAGGCCCGGCGATCGTCGCAGTCGATCCGGAGCTGAATGCGGTACCCGTCGTATTTGACTTCGTGAATCCATGGAGATCCCGAAGGTGCCTTCATCTTCAGGGTCGCCAACTGGGGTTCGATGAACCCCGGCATGGTGGGGACCTCGGTCTTTTCGGCCCGAGGCGCCTTTGTACTCTTTGCCACGCTACTCAACTCACAAAAACCCGCCGCCGGGTTGGGGCCGACGGCGGGCAGTCTACCTGCCTCAATCAACGAGTCTCGCAACTTCGAAAGCGGCGAGGAGTTCCAGCGACTGCACTGTTCGCAAGGTGTCGGGTTTTGCGCCTCAGGCCCCGACGGGCGCCGATGGGCGATCCAGTCCTTCTCAGAGCGCATCGAACTCTCGGCTAGAGCCGGCGTTTACTGACATCATGTCAGACGCATTCGACTATTTCCGCGCCTACGCCGTCCGAGCTCTCTGCAAAGCGAGAGCCCTGCCGCGGGGCAAGATGAAGCATCTGCAACTGGTGGCCGGCCGGATCTACAATCTCCTCAAGAAGGAGGCTGCCTACGGCCCGAATGTCCAGCACCTCGAGGACTTTCGCGCAGCCCAGAAGCTCGAGGCCTCTCTCGATCGGTCAAGTGTTCGCTCCGGCGGTTGCCTTGATCCGGCGGCGCCGCAAAGCTCGGACCGGGAGGCTGGCTGAATGCCCTCGCTTGACGCGCGCGGTGTGGCAAGTCTTCTGCGAGAGTACGCGCAGCGCTCCGCTTTGAAAGGCGGCAATCCCTACCGGGCGAAAGCCTTCTCGCGGGCCGCCGACAACCTGGCCGCCCTAGCCGTTTCTCTGAACGTGCTTGTCGCCGAAGATCGACTTACTGAGATCCCGGGCGTCGGCGACGCTATTGCCGACATCATCGCCAAGGTTCACAAGACGGGCAGTCATCCTAGTCTCGAAAAGCTGCGGAAGGAGTTTCCCGCGGGAGTGCTCGAGATGCTCGCCGTGCCCGGTCTTCGTCCGGAGAAGGTGCTGCGCCTGTACAAGGATCTCGGCATCGCCTCGCTCTCGGAGCTGGAGGCCGCCGCCAAAGATGATCGCATCAAGAAGGCGAAAGGCCTCGGCGCCGCGCTGCAGACCAAGATCCTGCAGAACCTGGCGATCGCCAAAAGCGGAGAAGGCCGCCTCCACCTGCACCGCGCCGCCGCGCTGCTCGCGCATGCTAAGGACTTTTTTCGCAAGTCCCGTCCCGAACTTAAGCGTGTGACGATCGCCGGCGAGTTCCGCCGCGGTTGCGAACTCGTGGGCGATCTCGCGATCGTTGCGGAGGCTGCCAAGTCGGACAAGTCATCGACGCAATCTGCCGACGGGCTACAAATCCGAGTGTCCGACCGCAAGCACTTCGGCGCTGCTCTCCTCTTCGCGACAGGCTCCGACACGCATATCGAACAACTCCGGGCTTTGGCGGCGAAGAAGGGAATGCGATTGGAGCCCGACGGCTTGCACAAGGGACGCGCCCTGATCGCCGGCGAGGAGGCTGAGATCTATCGCGCCCTCGGTCTGCCATTCATCGACCCTGAGCTCCGGGAAGGGCGTGGCGAGATCGAGGTGGCTCTGAAAGGTAAGCTCCCCAAGCTCGTCACCGACCAGGACCTGCGCGGCATCCTGCACTGCCACACCGATGCCTCGGACGGGACCGAGACGCTGGAGACCATGGCCAAGGCCACGCGCCAGCGGGGCTTTGAGTATTTCGGCGTGGCCGACCATTCCAAGTCTGCCCACTATGCCGGCGGTCTCTCCGTTGAGGAGATCGCGCAGCAGCACCGGGAAGCCGATCGATTGAACAAGCGCTTCGGCAAGGACTTCCGGATCCTCAAGGGTATCGAATCCGACATCTTGGCGGACGGGTCGCTCGACTATGACGACGACGTTCTAGAGCGCTTCGATTTCGTGGTCGCCAGCATCCATGGGCGCTTCAAGTTGGATCGCAAGGCGCAGACGCAGCGCCTGCTTCGGGCTATTTCCGACCCTCACACCACCGTCATCGGCCACATGACGGGTCGACAGCTCCAGCGGCGGCCGGGCTACGAAATCGACGTTGAGAAGGTGCTGCGGGCCTGCGCCAAGCATGACGTTGTCGTAGAGATCAACGCCCACCCATGGCGGCTCGACCTCGACTGGCGCTGGCACCAGGCGGCGCTGGAGTTCGGCTGCGTGCTGAGCATCAATCCGGACGCGCACTCGATCCCCGAACTCGACCACATGCACTGGGGCGTCCAGATGGCCCGCAAGGGCGGCGTCCCTGCCGACCGGGTCCTGAATGCAATGACGCTCCCTGAAATCACGCGGTACCTGCGTCAGAAGCGGCGCTCGCTCGCCCGCGCCGCCTGATGTTGCAGGGGCACGATCTGGGGCTCGAGGGCAGAGTCGTCGCAGTCGCCGCCGATCGCAGGCATCACTTCAGCAAACCAACTCAGGAGCGCATCATCCTGGTGGAAGGCCACGGCGTCGAAGGCGACGCTCACGCCGGCCCGTTCGTCCGGCACCGCTATTTGGCACGCCGCCGGCCCCGCTTGCCCAATCTCCGGCAGGTTCACCTGATCCCATCCGAACTGTTCCCGCCTCTCCTCGAAGCTGGCTTCGAGGTCGGCGCCGGCGACCTCGGCGAAAACGTCACCACCTCCGGATTGGACCTCGAACGGCTGCCGCTCGGGAGCCTGATCGAGCTTGGGCCGTCCGCGGTCGTCGAGCTGACCGGCCTCCGGACGCCCTGTGTCCTGATCGACCGCTTTCGGGTGGGCCTGAAGCGGCAGGTGCTCTCGTCAGCGGAAACGGGCCCTTTGTTCAAGTCCGGGGTGCTGGGCGTGGTACGGGCCGGGGGACCGCTCATGGCCGGCGACAGCGCGCGGGTTCGCGTCCCGTCTCCCCCATTTCGGCCTTTGCCGGCCCTATAGAGAGCCCTGCCATGGCCCGAAAGTCGACCTTGCCTCTTCGCCTGCAGCCCATGTTGGCCACGCTGACGGATGCGCCGTTCGACGATCCCGATTGGGTCTTCGAGGACAAGTTCGATGGTTTCCGCATGGTCGCGGAGATCCGGCGAGGTCGGGTTGCGCTCTACAGCCGTAATGGGAAAATCATCAGCCATTCCTACGTCGAGGTCGCGAAAGCGCTAGAGGGCGCGAAGTCCGACGCCGTGATCGATGGCGAGCTCATCGCAATCGGCAAGGACGGCGCATCCCATTTCCAGTTGCTCCAGAACGCCCTGCGCCATGAGGCCAAGCTCTTGTACTGCGTGTTCGACCTCATGTTCGCGGACGGCAAGGACCTGCGAGCGCTGCCGCTCCTGGAGCGCAAGAAGCGGCTCAAGGCCATCCTGCCGCGCCACAAGCTGATCGCGTTTAGCAACCACCGCAAAGGCAATGGAACGAAGTTCTTCGCAGAAGCCGAGCGAAAGCATCTCGAAGGCGTCATGGCCAAGCGCGCCGACAGCCCGTATGCCTCCGGACGCCGGACCGCCGACTGGCTGAAGGTGAAGACTGCGCAGCGGCAGGAGGTCGTTATCGCCGGCTTCACGGCGCCGAGGCGAACTCGGCCGTTCTTCGGCGCCCTCGTGCTGGCCGTACGCGAGGACGACGGGTGGCGGTACATCGGCCACGTCGGCACTGGTTTCAGCCACCAGGTTCTGGAAGAGCTTCACGGCAAGCTCGTGAAGCTCAAGACGGCCAAGTCGCCCTTTGCCGCCAAGGTGAAGGACGAGCAGGTCACGACCTGGGTGCGTCCTTCGTTGGTTGCGGAAGTGAAGTTCGCCGAGTGGACCAGCAAGGGCGAGCTGCGCCAGCCGGTCTATCTCGGCCTGCGGTCCGACAAAAAGGCCAAGGACGTCATTCGCGAAAGGAGTTGGTCGCGAAACTAAGGCAGCTGAGGCGGAGGAAGGGACCTGGGTTCAGCCTCGCTCGGATGCCGAAGGCCACGGCGGCAGGGGCGGCAAGCCGAGAGCCTTGCGTACAGGTCCGAACGACCTCCGGTGAGCTGCACATGCACCAAGCCTGGCAAGCGCATCATAATGAGCCGGCACCGGGTAACCCTTGTGATCCGCGAAACCGTAACCGGGATGGCGCTCGTCGAGCGTCCGCATGGCCATGTCGCGCTCGACTTTCGCGAGGATGGAGGCGGCCGCGATGCTGGCGGACTTGGCGTCGCCCTTGATGATGGCCTCCTGAGGGATATCGATCTCCTTCAACCGCTTCGCGTCGATCAGCAAGTGCTGGGGCGTCAACGCGAGTCCCCGGACCGCCCGCTGCATGGCTTGGATGCCCGCCCAATAAATGTTGATCGTGTCGATCTCCTCGACCTCCACGAACGCCACACACCAACTCTCTGCCTTTGCCTTGATCTCCTTCGCGAGCTCCTCGCGGGCCGCAGCGTCGAGTTTCTTCGAGTCGTCGATCCCGACTATCCGGGTACCCGGCTTAAGGATCACAGCGCCTGCGGAGACCGGACCGGCGAGAGGGCTCATTCCGGCCTCGTCCACGCCTGCCACGGCATGAACGCCGCTCTCCCATAGAGAGGTTTCAAAATTAAACATCTTGCGGAGGCGCTGCCCTTCGGACCTGTTTTCGAAGCGGCGCTTATCGATCGAAGCCAGGATGGCGCGGGCTCCCGCGCGGCTGTCGGCCCGCAAGATCTGCTCGACGCTGGCCTCGAGCGGTCTTTTCTCGACGACATAGCGCTGACGCAGCACATCGAGTGAATACTGGGACATGGAAGCTTTCGTGGAGACTGACTGTGTGGGAGCGTGTCGGTAAACTTTGTGGCGATTGTCTGAAGCTGTGCTACGCCGCCCGACCGCTCGCAGCGCCTTTCGAAAGGAACCGGCCCGGCCTTCACCTGAGATGGATCGCATCCACCGATCTCAGAACGGAACTAACCGGTGTTCTCATCCCTTTACGAGGAGTGGAGCCTCGATCCCAGGGTGCTTCCGAGGGACAGGCCCATGCTCCGAGAGACCGGCAACGAAGAACAGGTTTTGGACCGCACTGCCGAAGTCGCGGCTGCCATCGCGGAAGAAGGCCTTCGCTACGTCAGCGATTCCTCCCCCGGTTACACGCGCAAGCGGACGGGGACAACGTTTAGCTACTACGACAAGGATGGTAAGCGAATTACCGACGCTGCCGTCATCCGCCGCATCAAGTCTATCGGTATCCCGCCGGCATACGAGTCCGTGTGGATTTGCCCCTCCGCCAACGGTCACATCCAGGCGACCGGGCTCGATGCGCGAGGCCGCAAACAGTATCGCTATCACCCCAAGTGGCGGGAACTTCGTGACCAGAACAAGTACGAGCACATGATCCAGTTCGCGGCTGCGCTGCCGGCGCTCCGCGCCAGGGTCGAAGCCGACATGAAGCTGGACGGACTACCTCGCGAGAAGGTGCTGGCCACGATCGTCAGTCTGCTGGAGAAGACGTTGATCCGGGTCGGCAACGCCGAATATGCGGAGAAGAACAAGTCCTACGGGCTCACCACGATGCGACGCAAGCACGTTTCCGTCGGCCGCGGTGTCCTTCGGTTCGACTTCACGGGTAAGTCGGGCAAGCAGTGGAAGCTTCGCGTCGAGGACAAACGGATAGCCGCGATCGTGAAGCGATGCGCTGAGATCCCGGGACACGAGCTCTTCAAGTACCTCGACGATGACGGACAGCCGCGCACCGTCGATTCCGGCGACGTCAACGCCTACATCAAGGACATCACGGGAGAGGACTTCAGCGCCAAGGATTTCCGGACTTGGGCGGGGACGGTTCTCGCGGCGTTCGCCCTTGCCGAATTCAAGAAGTACGATAGCCAAGCCGAGGCCAAGCGCAACGTGGTCGCCGCGATTGAGAACGTCTCGAAACAGCTCGGCAACACGCCGGCCGTCTGCCGGAAGTGCTATGTGCACCCGGAAGTCTTGGACGCCTACATGTCAGGTGATCTCGTGAAGATGATCGAAGCCAAGATCGCGCAGAAGTTCAAGCGCCAGTACGCCAAGCTTACGTCCGACGAGATTATGGTGCTGGCGTTTCTCCGCAAACGTCTAGATGCTCTAAAGGCCGCCGCCTAGTCCCGTGACCAGTTTTTTGGACGACCGCGCCCACCGCCATGGTGCCGAGTTGGCCTAAATAGGCACCGTGCTCTCGTCGCGGAAATGGGCCCCCCGTTCAGGTTGGGGTACTGGTGTCAGTCGGGCGCGAAGGGTCGCGGCTGGCCACGCTCGGTTAGGCTCCTGTCCACATTTAGCCCCTTGCCGGCTCCGTCGAATGCCCCGTGCATAAATCGGCGGCCCGATAGCCGAATCGAATTGTGTTCGGTAGCTCGGAGTGGCATGGCCGCAAACAAGGTAACGGCGGTACGCTTGGGACTGGGGAGGCAACCGACGGTCCGGAACTATCAAGCCGCCACCGCTGGCGGCTTTTTTTCGGTCGCCCTCCCTCAGGAGGCGTTCGCTCTTGCTCGTTCACGGGCCTCGCGCCGACGTTCGCGGCGCTGGCGCCGCCGCTTCGCACGGTCGGCGGGTTGCCGCAGCGGAGGAACTGGCGCCGGCGACGTCGTGGTCGTGTCCTCAACTAGAGGCACCTGCCCCGTTTCCAAAGCCGTTGGCCGCGCTTCCATCATTTCAAGCACCGCCCGCCCTTTGGCCGAGATCTTCCATCCTCCGCTTATGCGCTCGACCAGTCCTTGTGAAAAGATGTTGAGGTCCGGCACCTTGGCCGCGAGCCGCTGGGTCCGGTCCGCCCAGTCGCGGCCACTCGTCGCCAGGATAGCCATGTCACGTTTCAGGTCTTCCATCACGGCAAACCCGTCCGGGTATGCCGCCAAGATCTTCAAAACAGTGATCTGGAAGTTCACACCCGCACCTACGATCAGCGCCACATCGTCGGCGCGTACGAGAGGGCGTCGCGGCCGATCTGCCTAAGGCCCTCGGGCGAGACTTCGCCTCTAGACGCAGCTTCCAAAATTTTCGATGCGACGTGGGCACGGGCTCCAATCTCGCGGTGCGAGACCCTTTCACAGACTTCATCGAGAATCGCGCGCAACAGCGCGGTGGTTGCGGTGTCAAACATGAGTTGCCCCTTTAAGGGAAAGCCCTATTCTATCCTGGTTCCGCCCAACTTGGGAATTCAGACATTTTAAGTTTTGGAGTATGTGCAGTGCGGAATCTTGATCGACAGTTGCTGCCGACCGAAAGGGGCGAGCAACGGTTCCAGTGATCGCCGCGACTGCTGAAGTCTGTTGTGCGTCTCGAGACGAGAGGCGACACCTGCTCACCAGGGTCATATCGAGCAGGTTGAGACGGGGAGTCCTCAAGCACGCGCGCGAGCGAATCCGCATCAATTCAATGGCCGACGCCCGTGGCCGAGACCGGCGCTTTTCAGGACCGGAGGAGCGGATAGGCTAAGATTAGTATGGTTGGTGCCGACCGCTGTTGTTCATACCCTTGATGAGGTTCGCAAGTGACAATCCAGTCAGTGTAGCCGCGGTCTGCATTACCGAGGAGCTTGCGAGGCGGCCCGCAGGTCGAACCGATCCCTCGCGCGAGAGTTGCAGCGCCCGATCTGGCTCGGCAGATGGCGGGAGGGTCGGCATGCTTCCGGTATTGTCGATTCCGCACTGGAGTTTTGTGACGCCGTTGCTAGCGGTATCAGCATCTTCGAGTAGCCCGGTGAAGCCTCTTCGATGGCATCACCTTCGCGGCACGTTGGGGAAATTCACCGGGGCATCGACGGCGCGGAATTACAGTCAATGCGGTATCACTCTCGATGGGACCCGTTGCGCCGCCACCCGGGCGGCGGATGAATTGAACGTTGGGCTGGAGCGTCAGACCGGCTTGCACTTCTATTGGCAGACAGCGGTCAGGAGCTCTTCAGGTCGCAACGGTCATTGCTGGCCACAGATGAGCGGAATCCCAATCAAGGGCACGTGCACGGGAAGATCTCGGCCAAGCCACCTAGGGAGGAACTCAAAAACGCGCTGGCACAGGCATCAAAGGACCTCTAATTAGAAGGGCATGTTGAGACCTACTGCCGGCCGGGAGGCCCATTAACAAATGAAACAGCGGAAGGATGCAGCCCTCCGATGGCTGTGGTTTTCGCTGGCCGCCTCGATCATCGCCCCGGCGCTCGTGTTCGCCTATGCTGCATACTCTGCCTATCAAGATGCCTTCGAACTGGCAGACGAGCGAATCGAACGTAGTTTGGAGGTTTCAGCGGAACAGGCTCTTCGAGTGTTTCGCTCGATCAACGTAACGCTGGACAGTATCGACCAGATCACGCGCGGCAAGACGGACTCGACGATCAAGGATTCCGGGGCTGAGCTTAGTGAGCGCCTGAAGCAATTCGCGCATACATTTCCCGACATCAGTTCAATTTGGGTGCTAGACCACAACGGCGATGCAATACTGTCGTCTCTATTTTTTCCGGTGCCGGCTGCCTTCAACGCACCAGAGCGCGCTCACCTAAAAGCAGAGTTAGCTCAAAACGACGAAGCTTATATTGGACGTGTGGTCGGCATTTCTCTGACGGGTGCAATCCTGTTTCCAGTCAGCAAACGACGGCACGATAGCTCAGGTACTTTCAACGGCTACACGCTAATTTCTGTCCTCCCTTCTGCTTTCGAGAATCTTTATGCAACCTTGCGCGGCACGTCGAGCGCAAGCTTTGCCCTGATTAGAGACGATGGTGCAGTTCTCGCCCGTCACCCGATCGCGGCTCGTCCTGGCATCGTCTTGGATCCGTCGAGTGGCTTTGGTCAATTGATCAAAAGTAGCCCGGAGGGGGGAAGATATACGACGGTATCGAATGTGGACGGACTAGAACGCCGTTTTGCAGTTAGAAAGCTTGTAGGACTGCCTGTATATGTTTCTTCCAGCATGGAAACGTCGGAGATAAGAAGCGCGTGGCTCCGCCAACTAGGTGGGTATCTGGCCATCGGCGCACCCGCCCTCGCTCTGGTCTGCTTTTTCATTGTCCTAACCGCCCGCAGCACAGCGGCGTTTTATGCAGAGGCAGAACGTCGAGAAACTCTGGAGCAGGAAATGCGTCGCTCGCAGCGGATTGAGGCGGTCGGTCAGCTCACCGGCGGCATCGCGCATGACTTCAACAATCTGCTGACGATCATCATTGGCAATCTGCAGATGGCGAGCCGTAGGGTCACCGACGAAAAGCCAAGAGCGTTGCTCGAAAACGCTCAAAGGGGCGCCTTGAGGGCAGCCGAACTCACTAAGCGTCTTTTGGCGTTCTCTCGGAAGCAGGCTCTCGACCCAAAGCCGGTCGATCTGAACAGACTTGTTCGAAATGTAACGGACATGCTAGCTCGAACGCTGGGCGAGACAATCTCAATTGAAACAAACCTCGCGCCTGATCTGTGGGAGGCGCAGGCTGACGTAACGGAGCTTGAATCTGCGGTTCTGAACTTGGCGCTCAACGCCCGAGACGCGATGCCGAATGGAGGCACGCTCATACTGGAAACGGCAAACGCGTCTCTGGACACGCAGCTCTCCGCATCATCTGGTCAACTAAACTCCACCCAATATGTGTCCATTTCAGTCAAGGACACAGGAACAGGTATGGCGCCGGAAGTGGCAGACAAAGCTTTCGAGCCGTTTTTTACAACCAAACCGCCCGGGATGGGGACCGGCCTCGGGCTGAGCCAGGTCTATGGCTTCGTCAAGCAGAGCGATGGTGACGTTAGAATTAGCTCAGCGCCAGGTGCAGGCACGACAGTCACGATCTTTCTCCCGCGACGAACGGATGTCAGTGAACCAGCTCGTAAAGAGCAGTCAATCGGAGGCGTTCCTCGAGGGCATGGTGAACGTGTGCTGGTCACAGAGGACGATGAAGGGGTGCGGCAGTTTGTGGCAGGCACATTGGTCGAGCTAGGCTATGAAGTCATGCAGGCGCAAGATGGTGATGCAGCGCTTAACGTGCTTGCCACAAGCCAGGTGGACCTGCTCCTGACTGACGTCGTGATGCCGGGCATGAACGGACGCGATTTAGCTGCCGAAGCGCAGCGTCGGCGGCCTGGTCTGAAGGTGCTTTACATGACCGGTTACTCGCGCGACGCAATCGTTCATCAGGGTAGGCTCGATCGCGGCGTTTCTCTCATTCAAAAGCCGTTTACGCAGAGCGACCTTGCCGGGAGAGTGCGGAGCGTTCTCACGGCCGTTGAGACAAGAGAGGGAAGGTCGACCTAGGTCCGCTCACCTTCGGCGCATGGCGTACTGTTGGTCTACGAGCCAAGGGAGGCAGTGCTTCGCAAGCGCGTGAGTCTGGCTACGCAAGCCAGAGTGGGTCTTTGGCCTGCTTCTTCCATAACTTTCAATACGCGAATCACTGCCGCGATTCGATGTTCAACCGCGCCAATTGTTGCATTTCGTGAGGCGGTGGCTCATTGCCTTCTCCCCAGGTCCTGCGTCTTCCTTATCGCCGGTTGCAATGATCTGCAGGGCTCCATCCGCAAGCGGCCTCTAGAAACTTAGCTTTCTCCGAAGTCTTCGCCATGGGCCGTCCCTGGCTGAGCAGGCCAAGTCGCACACGGCCAACAGCCATCGTCCTCATGGCGATACATGACGACTCGTGAAGGAATGTTCTTAACAAGCACCGTGCGGTTTTGAGAGATCGTTCGCGAACTTCACCGCGCGGATCCTCCTGGACAAGTTGTCGACGAGTGTCCGGTCGGTCCTTAAGTGTTTTCTGCAGGGATACGCCGGCTAAATACGCCCAGGGGTGTGAGCGTAAATTCGCTCCGAGTGGCTGAAGATCTCGAACGCCTCTCCGCGCGCGATACCGACAACCGCGATGCCGGCTGCTTCCGCCGTCCGGATCGCAAGCGCGGTCGGCGCTGACATGCCGACGACGATTCCAGCGCCGATTGCTGCCGTCTTCTGCACCATCTCGACCGATATCCGGCTCGTGAGGATGATGGCGCCAGCGCACCCGGCTATTCCCTCGACGGCGATTGCGCCGGCGAGCTTGTCGAGCGCGTTGTGGCGACCAACGTCCTCGCGAACCACCATGGACTTGCTGCCCGGCTGAAAAAAACCTGCCGCATGGGTGGCGTGGGTCTCGTGATTGAGGATCTGTGACTCCGTAAGAGCGGCAATCGCCATGCGGATCTGTTCGGGCGAGAGGCACGCCGGGTGCTCGACGGGCCGAACGATCCGGCCGGCCTCGCGCAAACTGTCGATGCCGCACAGGCCGCAGCCGGTTGGCCCCACCAGCAGCCGCCGTCGCTCCTTGAGCCGCCGGCCGGCGTCCGGTCGGAGCCATAGCCGGAGTTCGATGCCGTCGGGACCCGGGACGACGGAGAGTTCCTCGATCTCGCCGATGTCCCCAATGATTCCCTCCGTGAGGCTGAAGCCCCGGGCCAGGTCGGCCAGATCGGCGGGGGTCGCCATCAGCACTGCGACGGTGGTCCCGTCATAGACGAGGGCGACGGGGCATTCCTCTGCCACGATGCGCGCATCCCGCGCACCGCTCGACGTGAGCCTGGGCATCGCGACCGAGGCGCGAGGTGTGGATGCGCTATCGCATACGTCGAGTTGAGAGCCATGCATGGATGCGTCCCAGGGCTGAGTTACGACGCGAGAGCCAAGGCAAGGTTCCGAACGCATAGGAACTCGCGATGGCATCTCGGGTTTTGGGTGCAGGGCGCTGGGTGTGTGGTCTGCGATTGAAGGATGCGTCATGCGGCAAAAGGCAAAGGTAGAGACTTATGATTCTCCCGCCGGTGGCTGGGGCTCTCTCAACGCCGTGGCTCACATCCTGACGCAGGAGGAGGTTGCGGTCCTCGGCAGCGAGATTCTGCTCAGGCAGAACAAGCCCGATGGATTCATGTGCGTGAGCTGTTCCTGGGCCAAGCCGGCCAAGCCGCGGCCGTTCGAGTTCTGCGAGAACGGCGCCAAGGCGACCGCCTGGGAAGTGACCAACAAGACCGTGACGCCGGATTTCTTTGCGCAACATACGCTGGGTGAGCTGCGAACCTGGTCGGATCATCAATTGGAGGAGCGGGGACGCCTGACCACGCCGATGCGTTATGACAGCGCCAGCGACAAATACCTGCCGGTCGCCTGGGACGACGCTTTCCGGGACATCGGCGCTGAGCTGAACCGGCTCGATCCCCGTTCGGTCGTTATGTACACGTCCGGCCGCGCGTCGCTCGAAACCAGCTATATGTACCAATTGTTCGGTCGCATGTACGGGACCAACAATTTTCCCGACAGCTCCAACATGTGTCACGAGAGCACTTCGGTCGCATTGCCGGAGGTAATCGGAGTTCCAGTCGGCACGGTTCTGCTGGATGATTTCGAGGCCACCGATTGCATCTTCTTCTTCGGGCACAACACCACCACGAATGCGCCGCGCATGTTGCATCCTTTGCAGGAGGCGGCGCAGCGCGGCGTGCCGATCGTGACCTTCAATCCACTGCGCGAGCGTGGCCTGGAGCGCTTCGTCAATCCGCAAAATCCAGTGCAGATGATCGCCGGCGGCACGCGCATCAGCTCGCAATATTATCAGGTGCGGGTCGGCGGCGATGCCGCCGCCATCACCGGCATTTGCAAATGGGTGATCGAGGCGGACGACCTCGCCCGTGACAATGGGGATGCGCGGGTCGTCGATGTCGCATTCATTCAGGAGCACACTGCGGGCTTCGAGGAATTCGCTGCCTTCTGCCGGGCACAGGAGTGGGATGAGATCGAGCGGGCGTCGGGCCTCACCCGGATGGCCCTGCGCGAGGCCGCCAATACCTACATGGCTGCCAACGCTGTGATCGCCAATTACGGCATGGGAATCACCCAGCACAAGCACGGCGTCGAGACGGCGAAGATGATCATCAATTTGCTGCTGCTCCGCGGCAATATCGGCAAGCCCGGCGCGGGGGTTTCGCCGATCCGCGGTCATTCTAACGTCCAGGGCCAGCGCACGGTCGGCATCTCCGAGAAGACCAAGCTGGTGCCGCTCGACAAGCTCGCCGAGCTCTATGATTTCGAGCCGCCGCGGTGGGATGGGGTGTCCACCGTCGATGCCTGCGAGGGCATCCTGAAAGGCAGCATTCGCGGTTTCGTCGGTCTCGGTGGCAATTTTTTGCGCGCCGTTCCGGAGCGGTCGTTGATGGAGCCCGCATGGTCCGGCCTGCGCCTGTCCGTGCAAATCGCGACCAAGCTCAACCGCACCCACCTCGTGCCGGGCGAGGTGACCTATCTGCTGCCATGCCTTGGCCGGATCGAGATCGACCGGCAGGATAGCGGCGAGCAAGCCGTGTCGATGGAGGATTCGACGGCCTGCATCCACGGCTCGCGGGGTCAACGCAAGCCCGTGGCCGAACACCTGCTGTCCGAGCCGGCGATCGTCGCCGCGCTCGCGAAGGCGACCTTGAATTCAAATCCGAAGGTCAATTGGGACGCATGGCGCGGCGATTATTCGAAAGTTCGGGACGCGATCGAGCGTACCTATCCCGACCAGTTCAAGGACTTCAACAAGCGCATGTTCGAGCCCGGCGGTTTTCCGCGGCCGCTTGCGGCCCGCGAGCGCAAGTGGAAGACGCCGAACGGCAAGGCGAACTTCACCGTTCCAAAGTCGGCCTTTGCGCCACCCCTCGAAAGCGATGGAATCTACGAGCTGATGACGATGCGCGCCGATGGACAGTTCAATACGACCATCTACAGCGAAGACGACCGCTTCCGCGGCATCACCGGCGGTCGCTACGTCGTCTTCATGAACCCTGCCGACATGGAGGATGAGGGGTTGAAAACGGGAGACACCGTCACGCTTTTCACGGAGGCGGGAGATGGCGTCGAGCGCAGCTTGAGCGAACTTCAGGTGGTCCCCTACGGCATCCCGCGCAGGAGCATTGCGGGATATTATCCGGAATGCAACGTGCTGATCCCGCTTTGGCACTACGCGGAGGGAAGCAAGGTTCCCGCGGCCAAATCCGTTCCGGTGCGCCTCTACAAGGACACTCCTGTCGAATTGGTCGAGGCCGCAGAGGCCCTGACCTCGGCGTCGTGACGCGCCATGGGTGACGACAGCAAGATCAGGGCTGGAGGACGATGAGAGACAGCGCCTCGGAAATTGCGGAGATCAGGGACGCGGTTCATCTGTGCATCGACATGCAGAACATTTTTGCTCCCGGCGGCCTGTGGGCGACGCCCTGGATGGAGCGTGTCCTGCCGACGATCGTCTCGATCGTTGCGCGATGCGAAGCGAGAACGGTCTTCACGCGCTTCGTCACGCCGGAGAACTCCCAGGATCGACCCGGACAATGGCAGAGCTATTTCCGCCGCTGGTATCAGGCAACCCGCAGGCATCTTCCGTCGTCCGCTCTCGAACTCGTACCGTCTCTGAACAGATTTGTGCCGCCGGCTGCCGTCATCGACAAGCTGGCCTATTCGGCATTCAGCAATCCCGGCCTTGCGCGCCTGCTGGTCGAGAAGAACGTCGGCACGATCGTGGTTTCAGGCGCCGAGACAGACGTCTGCATTCTGTCGACGGTGATGAGCGCGGTCGACCTCGCTTCAGGATTGTCATCGTCGAGGACGCGTTGTGCAGTTCGTCCGACATCGGTCATGACGCGCTCATGACGATGTACCGCACCCGCTTTCATGGTCAGGTAGATCTGGTGACAGCGGAAGAGCTCACGGAGTTTTGGCGGGAGTAGAACCGGATGCGCGCGCGTCTCTTGTTGATCCCAGCGGTCCTTGCCGGCTGCGCCGCAACAGTTGCCGGCTGGTGGATGAGCGCGCCACAGCGCATCACCGCGGCCGAAGCGCGGGTCGTATCCGAGACGGAAGGAGATCCCGAGCGCGGCAAGCTCGTGTTCGCGGCCGGCGATTGCGCGTCCTGCCATGCCTCGCCAGGCCAGTCTGATCGTTCGCGTCTTGGCGGCGGGATAGCGTTGGCCTCGCCGTACGGAACGTTTCGCGCGCCCAACATCTCGCCTGATCGGATCGACGGCATCGGAAACTGGACCGCCGAGGATCTCGCCAATGCACTGCTGCGCGGCGTGTCTCCGGACGGAAGCCACTATTATCCGGTCTTTCCCTACGTCAGCTTCACCCACACGCAGCCCGAGGACGTCCGGGATCTCATGGCCTATTTGCGCACGCTGCCCGCGGTGAAGGGACGGCCGCCGAATCATGAGATCAATCCGATATTTCGCATTCGCCGTGCCTTGGCATTCTGGAAGATGCTGTACTTCAAGCCTGGCCCGATCGCGCCAGACCCGGCGCGGGACGAGAAGTGGAATCGCGGGCGCTATCTGGCCGAGGCGCTCGGCCATTGCGCGGAATGCCATTCCACGCGCGACATGCTGGGTGGGATCAAGCCGAGCACGCGCTATGCCGGCGGGCAGGATCCTGCCGGCACCGGCTTCTATCCCAACATCACGGCGGCGCGTCTCGGCGACTGGTCGGAAGCCCAATTGGCGGCGATGCTGAAAACGGGGAACACGCCAAATCACGGCCGCGTCGGCTCGTCGATGTCCGACGTCGTCACCAATTTGGCCGTGCTGCCCGAAAGCGACCGGGAGGCGATTGCCTCTTTCGTGAAATCCTTGCCGTCACGGCCGACGCCCAGCCCTTGAGCACGGCTTCACTGCGCAAAAAGGTAGGCGGCGACGTCGCGTGCCTCGCCTTCCGTGATGCCGGTTGCGGGCATCGCGGTCCGGGGCGAGAACGCTTGTGGTGTTACCATCCATTGAATCAGATTGTCCGGCGTATTGCTCGCAACGCCTGCTATGTAGACGCGCGCCCGAAGGCCGTCGAGCGGACCACCGACCTTTCCGTCGCCGCCGGGAATGCCTGAGATGGTGTGGCAGCCGGCGCAGCCATAGCGGCGGATCAACTCCGGGGCGCGAGTCGGATCGCCCCCGGTCATGGCGCGGGCGATGTTCTCCGTCTGCTGGCGCCCACTCCACGCGAAGCCGGCTCCGACGGCTGCGGCAACGAGGAGGCCCGCTGTCGTCAATGCGAGAGCCGTCCACTTAGGAAGCGTGAAGCGCATCGGCTCTCTCCCGGTCTTGGCCGGCCCGTCGGATCCAGAGCGCGATTAGCGCGAGCGCGGCGCCCGCATAGATCGTTCCGGCCGGTACCCACATGATGATGCCGGCCAATTGCTGGTCCTCGAGTGGTGTCAAACCCCAGACCGCAGCGGCGTCCGCCTGCTGCCGGTAGAGCAGGTGCGGGGCCAGTGCCATCAACGCGCCGAGGATACTGGTGTGGAGCATGGTGACGAACACATGCCAGGCGGCGCTGCCGGTGTCGCTCCGCCGGAATACCGACCACCAGAACAGGATAGCGGTCAGAAAGAAGCTCAGATGTTGCAGACGATGCAGAAGGATATTCTCGACAGCAGCATCGAACAGCGCCGGCGCGTGCCAGGCCCAGATCGCGATCCCGTGCAGCACCGTCGCATTGCGGCCGGTGCTCGAGAAGGCCCACAGCTTTGTCGCAAGCGCATGCCGCATTGCGCGGCCGATCGTCAGCCTCAGCCGTCGGGGCAGGCTCCAGAGCAGCGCTCCAACCGGACGCGCAATCACCAGCAGGGGCGCCGCCACGGCCATCAGGATCTCGTGCTCGATCATGTGGAATGAGAGGAGGCGCTCTCCGATCCAATGCAGCGGTGACACCAGCGCGCCGGCAAGCGTCAGCCAGCCTGCAGCGCAGACGACGTCCTGCCATATGCGTTTGCGCCCTTTCGTTGCCAGTACCAGCCTGCCGATGCCGTACATGAGCCCAAAGGTGATGAGCGGCGCGACGATCCACGGATCGAACGTCCAGCTCGGTGCTGCAGCCTCCGGCGGTGCCCCATGCGCATAGACCGCGTGCGGCACCCACCAGGCAATCGTCGCAAGGCCTATTTTTCGCATCCGCTCAACACCACGGCCGCGACGCCCTGCATCAGCAGGGCGAAGGTGAAGACGCTTGCGGAAAGCGTACTGACGATCCCGCCTAGATGGGCATTCCTCTGCTCGGCTGCCACGCCAGCGACGCGGCGCAGGGACCACCAGGAGGCCAGGCCCGACGTTGACGCGAGCGCCGCTCCGACGAATGAGATGATGGCGGACAAAGACAGCTGGGAGCGGCAGTCGGCGTAGGGCAGGATCTGTCCAAGCTGCATGTTCACAGCCCAAGTCAACGCGGCGAACCAGAGACCCGCCCAAATCGAGAGATAAGTAAAGAACCGTGACGCGTTCATAGCCGTGCCAGCCAATAGATGCAGCCATAGATCGGAAGCCAGGTCGCGACGACAAAGTTCCAATACATGGCGTTGTCTTGGACGTCGCCGAACCTCCGTTTATTCGGGCCGTGCCGCGTGAACATGAGCACCCCCAGCACGAGAGTGTCGACGAGGTCAGTGATGATGTGGGTGGTATGGAGGCCCAGCAGTATCCACACGACGGAGCCATAGGCATTGCTGTCCCAGCTGACCTTCAGGGCCGGAAATTCGAAGATGCGCACGATCAGGGGGACGATACCGAAGATCGACATGATCACCATCCCGATTTGCACCTTGCGCAGATCCTGATGCTCGGCCCAGCGCGAGATCAGGATGTTCGGAACGAGGCTGATGCCTAGGATCAAGGTCACCAGGGTGCCGGGAAGCAGGTCGGGAGCCGGCGCGTTGATCGGCCAGACAGTGGCCAGGCTCATCAGATAGAGATAGACGGCGATGGTGAGCGCGAAGCCGGTGGCCTCGATCAGCATAAAGGCCAGCGTTCCCCACCAGGTGACGCTCGCCGTGCCCATGCCATGCAGTGGCAGGCGGCCGAGGTCGAGCACGATCTTCTCTCTCATGACTCATCCTCCGGCGTGCCCTTGGGCCAGAACCAGCCGATCAGCGCGACAGCGATCGGAATGGAGCCCCAGACGACGGCCCAGGGCGAGAAGATCGACCAGATCAGCATGATCGTGGTCGCGACCGCTGCCAGCAGCGGCCAGATCGAGTTACGTGGCGAGGCTTCACGCGCCTGCGGTTCGGCGGCGGCGAGCGTGGTCACGATCAGTTCGCGGCGATCGGTGCGCAAGCCATCAGCGACAGGCAGGGTGTCGCGCTCGTCCCACAATGGATGCAGACTGCCAACGACCGGGATCATCGCGAAATTGTAGCTGGGGGGCGGCGATGTCGTTGCCCATTCCAGCGTCGGCGCATCCCAGGGATTGTCCGGCGCAACCTCGCCGAAGCGTGCGCTCTTGAGGACATTGATGAAGAACAGCAGGAATCCGGCGGTGAGCACGACTGCGCTGAGGCTGATGAACACATTGAGCCCGTGCCAGGGCAGGTCGGGCTGATAGGTGTACACCCGGCGCGGCATGCCTTCGAGACCGAGGATGTGCATCGGAAAGAAGGTCGCGTTGAAACCGACGATGATGAGCCAGAACGACCACCGCCCGAGTGTTTCGCTCATCATGCGTCCGGTCAGCTTTGGAAACCAATAGTGGACGGCACCCAGCAAGGGAAACACGGCGCCGCCGATCAGCACGTAATGGAAATGCGCGACGACGAAATAGGTATCGTGTACCTGGGTATCGAACGGGACCGACGCCACCATGACCCCCGTCAGCCCGCCGATGACGAAGGTCACGATGAATCCGATGATGAACAGCAGGGGTGTCTTGAACACCGGCCTGCCGTCCCACAGCGTGGCGAGCCAGCAGAACATCTGGATGCCTGCGGGAATCGCGATCGCCATGCTGGATGCGGTGAAGAAGCTGTCGCCGAGCCGGGGCAATCCCGCTACGAACATGTGATGCACCCAAAGCCCGAAGGCGAGGATGCCGGTCGCAATCAGCGCCATCACCAGTCCGAGATAACCGAAGGCGGGACGTCGCGCGAATGGCTCGATCATAGTCGAGACCATGCCGGCGGCGGGTAAGAAGATGATGTAGACCTCGGGATGGCCGAAGAACCAGAACAGATGCTGCCACAGCAGCACGTCGCCGCCTTCGGCAGGATTGTAGAAATGCGT
The DNA here is from genome assembly GCF_002278135.3 of Bradyrhizobium ottawaense. Taxonomy (NCBI): domain Bacteria; kingdom Pseudomonadati; phylum Pseudomonadota; class Alphaproteobacteria; order Hyphomicrobiales; family Nitrobacteraceae; genus Bradyrhizobium; species Bradyrhizobium ottawaense. The sequence goes on from NZ_CP029425.2 coordinate 626,769, forward strand.
GCCGAAGAGGCGGTCGAGGATCAGTCCGGTGCTCGCAATCATGATGGCCGGCATCGCCATGATCACCAAGAACGACGTCACCAGCATGGACCAGACGAACAGCGGTATGCGGTCGAGCGTCATGCCGGGTGCACGCTGCTTGAAGATCGTGACCACCAGCTCCACCGCGATGGCGAGCGCCGAGAGCTCGGTGAAGGTGATCATCTGAGCCCAGATGTCGGCGCGCTTACCGGCACCGTATTGCGGGCCGGACAGCGGCACATAAGCGAACCAGCCGACGTCGGGCCCCATGTCGAGCGCGAACGCGATCCAGAGCAGCGCACCGCCTGCCACATAGATCCAGTACGAAAATGCGTTCAGGCGCGGGAACGCGATGTTGCGCGTGCCGACCATCAGCGGCACGAGATAGACCGCCACGGCTTCCATCACGGGCACGGCAAACAGGAACATCATGTTCGCGCCATGCATCGTGAAGATCTGGTTATAGCGGTCGGGGCCGATCAGGCGTGCCTCCGGCTGGGCGAGCTGGAGGCGCATCAGCGCGGCGAGCACGCCGCCGAGAGCCAGAAAGACGAAGGCGGTGAAGATGTAGCGGCGGCCGATGATCTTGTGGTCGACGGTCGTAAGTGCGCCCCAGAAGCCGGGCGGGGTCTTCCAGGTTTCGGCCAGCGTGCTGGTCAGGCGCGTGCGCTCGATATCGATGTCGCGCGTATCAGGCGCCGTCGCGGGGCGGGTCATTTCAGGCTCGCCAGATATGCGGATATCGCGCGCAGCTCGTCGGGCTTCAGCGGCACCAAAGGCATGTTGTTGCCGGGCTTGATTGTCTGCGGATCGGCGATCCAGGCCGCGAGCGAGCCGCGTGTAGTCTCGAACATGCCGGACGCGATGGTGCGGCGGCTGCCAACATGGGTGAGATCGGGCCCTGTGGTGCCGGCCGCCGCAGTGCCGCGAACGGTGTGGCAGGCGGCGCATGGCTTCGTCAGAAACGTCTGCAATCCGGCAGCGGCTTCCTCGTCAATCGGTGGAGTTGCCGTCTGTCGCTGTGCGGCCGCCCATCTCTCGAAATCCTCTTGCGGTTCGGCAATCACCAGGAGCGCCATATGGGCGTGCTGCATGCCGCAGAACTCGGCGCATTGACCGCGATAGACACCGGCGCGCTCAGCGCGGATGGTGAGCTCGTTGGACCGGCCGGGAACGAGATCCTGCTTGCCTGCGAGACTCGGGACCCAGAACGAGTGGATCACGTCGAGGCCTTCGAGCTTGAGGCGTACGTTGCGGCCGACCGGAATGTGGATCTCGTTGGCGGTCTCGAACCGCTGGGATGGATGGGGGCCGATATATTCGAGCCCCCACCACCATTGCAGACCGCGCACCCGGATCGTCAGATCGTCCTGACCGGCCACATTGAGCGTGCGGGTCGCAATGAAGCTCAACACGGTGAAAGTGCTGATGATGAGAATGGTGGCGACGACGGCACCGGTGACGGCCAGGGTCATGCGTCGCTCGCGCACCGGTTCGGGAGTGGTCGGATGCGCATCGCGTGTCCGCCACAAAGCCGCGATCAGCGCGACCATCACCAGCATCCAGACCACAGAGCAGACCGCGACGATTAGAATGATCAGATGTTTCAGGCTGATCGCCGCGCTGCCTTCGACATCGAGCACGGATTGCCAATTGCCGCCGCATCCCGTCAGTGGGACGGCGAGCATCGCGCTCAAACCGACTCTGGTGGCGGCGCGGATCACGGTGTCGGTCCCTGGTCAGGATGCACCGGCGAGGGACCTTCGTCGAACAGTAGCTTGGCCGGTGCGCGATTTTCGGCTGGCCGCGTCTGCTTCTCGTCGTTGCGGCTCGGTGCGGCGGTCTTGCCTTCGTAAGAGCCGATGGTCTGCACGTAGCCGGCGAGCTGCCAGATCTGATCCGTCGTCATCTTATCGCCGAACGCGGGCATTCCATGCGGCCGCCCGTCCCGGATCGAGGCGAAGATCGAGACCAACTCGGGGCCGTAATACCACCAGCCGTCGAGAAAGGCTGGGCCGCTGCCGCCTTGGCCGTCGCCGTGGCAGCTCTTGCAGCCGAACCAAGTATAGAGCCGCTTACCCTGGCTCAGATTATACGCATTGGCCTCGTAGGGTTTGCCGAGCTTAAAATACACCTCCGGCGGCGCGCCGCCGATGCGGCTCGGCATCAGAGCGATCTTGTCGAGCGCATCGGCAACGGGCGGGTCAAGCCGCAACTGCCGCTCTTCCCGTTGGCATCCCGCCAAAGCGGCTGAAACACCAAGGAGAACGCCGGCCATCCGTTGCATCTGTTCGCTTGAATTGAGGAACTGGTAGCGTAAAGCGACTCGCCGAACCAAGGTTCCTAGCGCCCTAAATTGGCGTTGTCGCCGAGCACGTTGCGGAGGCGATGGCGACCGCCGAAACGCCGCCCGCGTCGTGCGTCAGCGCAATCTCGCCCTGCTGGGCATGGCGAATGGCAGGCGCCATGAAACGCAGGCGGGCGTCCCCGTGACTGCGCCCCATCTGGTCGGCCATGCTGACCGCTCGGCATGGTGGTGCTTGACGGACGCCGCGTCGCCGCTAAACCCCGGCGCCAGAAGGGCCTGTGAGCCGGGGATGCGTCTTCATGCAGCCTGCCTCCGGCCGGGGATGGTTGCTGTCGTCACCACGCTTTGAGCGTGATGATCACGCTCTTTGCCGCAGAGCAGGATTAACGCGTCCGGCAAAGGGCTTTTGGGCCCGCGGTCGAATTGCTGAGATCAGCAGGCCGCTGCGACCCCGCCAGTGCCGTTTTGCGGATCGGCGGCGTCGTTCTGCCTATTCGGCTGACCGCTGCGATGTAGGCCCGCATGCTCGAGCCGTAGCGCGATCCAGCGGGCGAGACAGCGCCAGGGATCGTTCGTAGAGGGGGGTCAAAACGGTCTTCTGTTTGGGAAGTACAAGGGGGGACCGGTGTATGTCACGCCATAACTGGGCTCTTTCATACGTGCCGCTGGTTTGGGACCTGCTATGTGAGCGATTTGCGTGCCTTCCATCCGTTCAATTAAGATATTGAAATCAAACAAGTTTTTGAAGATGGCTCGAGCGGTCCAATAGAGAATGTTCGAGCCCGGGTTCTCTCCCTCCGCCATCCCACCGAAATGATCTCGTACTTCGATCTGGAGGGAGCCATAAACGCGGCCGTTTTCCTGCTTTTTTACCGACGGAGCAGTCCGCTCACCCATCCAAGCTATCGCCGGATAGGTCCGGAGAACCGAATTTTCTCCGAATCTTAGAACCCGCAAGATCGGTCCAGTACGGGATTTCCGGGAAAACCAACGGCTTATTTGAGTCGCGTTTTGAATCTCTCTCGCCCGACCAAGCGGTCATAGCGGAATTTGTTAGTTCGATGCCGGCATCGGCTTGAGTGACTCAGTTACAGCAATGAAGTCATTATACTTTTGTCCCGGTGGCCGGCCGCTTAGGCCCAATCATCGACCTCAGCCGCTGTCCAGCACGTTGACAAGATACCGAGCCGGTCGACGTCAGGCGCGTATGCTGCGGCCAGGGTCGATTACCACCGGGCGGTTTTGACGCCCTACGCTGGGCCGTCAACGGATCAAAGCAAGCTGCCAAAAAGCCGATGCACAGCGTCGATATCGTCGGGACCGGCTGAATTGCTTTGAGAGATCGGCTGATAGTCGTCATCAACGCCCTCGTCCATCGACTTTCGGGTTTTCTCGATAGCCACGTTCAGCCGCTTGATGACGTTTTTGAACACTTGTTTGTGCGACTTCTGGATGTCGCGAAGTGTGTCACGCATGCTTTCGAGATCCGAGAGCTCGTTGCAGTCCTCCACTTCATCGAACACGCCCTTCCGTCGGTAGTCCTGATATTCAGTCGCAAAGCGAGCCTCACTTTTCGCTGTCCAGCCCGAGGCCGTTGCTCGATAATCGAAAACTGACCTCCAATCATAGGTTCGAGCCTGGCCAAGCATTCCCAGAACAATGTCCATTATTTCGGCATGAAGGTCGGCTCCGCCGTTAGCGTAAACCCACGCCGACGTTTCGAGGGTACGCAACACCTCGAGCATACCCGGGATAAAAACACTAAACGATTTTTGCAGGTGGTCATAAGCCAACGAGACTAAGCCCAGGAGTTCCATGGACTTTGTGTCGTCGGCCCACCGTATGATCGTGCGCAAGCGGCTATCCGGAGCGTCGTCGATATAAGTGCCAGTCGCACGACCGTTGCTGTCTTTATGCCAGCGCAGATGCGGCACTGTGATGACGCGCTTCAATGCCTCAAGCAACGGCAGACTGGGCATCAAGATCGCGTTGAGAGTCTCGGAATCCCGTTCCTTCTGCAAATCACGCAGTACTCGAATTTGGGAGAAATGAACGGCGGAACCGATAAGGTCGTGGCCATACTCTGCATTGTTCCGAAACAGGTTCTGAACGAAATCGCGAACGGACGCGTTAATAAAGCTGACCTTCCGGTCGGAAAATTTAACAAATGAACCCTCTAAATTGTTGAGAGAGTGTTTGAAGTCATTCGCAGTTGTCCGGAAGTTGTACTTTTTTGATTTGAAGTCATGGAGCGTTCGCCACGCGGCTTCCAGGACATCGACTTCAGCGCTCCATTGCACGGTAGCTAACGTGAAGAGGATGTTGCGGCCAGCCTCTGAAATCTGATTGTCGAATGCGTGGGCCCAAATTTCTCCGGGATTGTTCAGAAGGGCGCTAACGTGTTCCTGATAGCCGCTTGCCGGGATATCTTTGACGCGGGCGTAGCCGGAAAGCCATTCGATAAGCCGCGGATTGAAATTTCGATGGCGAATGACCCGAATGTAAAATGCGCCTTGCACGATTGCCGCTTTATACCCGGCAGGAAGCTCACTAAAAAAGAGGTGGTTGTAGAGGATACGTGCTTTCTGACCGAACGAATAATCACGGAGCTCCAATAGGCACCGGTGACTAATGAGTGATCCGTGGCGTAGTCGTTCTGATGAACTCAGCGCCGTTCGTAGAGTATGCTCGCGGGTGGTCAGGATAAACCGACTTGCTTTCGATCGACGTATTGCCTCCATGAAGTGAAGGAGTGCAGCGTCCTGATTCTTGGCCAGCAATTCCGGACGTTCTGGAAGAAATGTTTCTCCTAAGAAATCGTCAAAGTAGAAGATCTGCTTTGCGGTCGGGTCAAATAGCCGCTTGCCTTCTTCAATTCCCCCTTCAATTACGACAGGTCGGAAGCCTTGCGCCAGATGCGCGAAGAGCAGCATTTCAGCGAGCGTCGTTTTTCCGATCCCGGGCTCGCCCGAAATGACCACAACACGGCTGTCATCTAGTATTTGTTGGGCGCGAGGGAACGCTTCATTCTGGACGAAAAGCGGCACCTTGCGATTGACGCGGTCGACCTCGAATTGGGTTTGAGAGTGTTCGGCATTGTGCAATACCCTTTGCATGACGGCTGTGCTGGTAAGCCAGAGCTTGAAATTGGCAGTCTCGACGGCCTTGTGCCGTCGTAACAGGCTGTTGAGCCGATCCCTGCCAAAAACGTCGGACTGCCGCTTCAAGTACGGTTTAAAGAGCCCGACAAGGGTTTTCACATTGGCTGGTGTCAATCCGAGGGATGTTGCTAATACATAACGTTGTGGCGCGAGGAGACGTACTTTCGGCAGCTCCTCCTTCTTCAAATGCGCGAGCAATTTAGAAAAAGTGGTCTGCGGAAAGTGCTTGCATTGAACGAGCGCTTCTTTCTTTGAGTCTGAAAAGGCTCGTAGATCGATTCCCGCGTCAGGGCCTGGCGTGAAAATCTCAAGATCGGACTTCCACTCGGCGCGGAGTAAATCGGCGACAAGCTGTTCAAAGTCGAAGGCGGATAACCGCTTGAAGTCATAGGTCGGCATCGGAGCGGTCCAAGCGAGCGGTTAGTTGGTTTGGCCACTTTGCAGCCGCCAAGAGGCTTCCTGCCTATTGAACACGTAGGCGGGGCGGAGAATCGTCGAGATTGGCTGATACATGGGTGCTATCTTTCTAAGAGGTAACCCGTCGGATGAATGGAATTGAGTGCAGTCTTCCTTGTTCGCGCAACGCGTAAGTTCGATCGGTGCGCATCAGGCATCGATTTTTGAAGCGATGCCGCCTCGTCCCACGGCGCTCGCATCCAAAGATCATATTCTTCAGGTGTAGTGAGAATGACCGGCATAGTCTTAGCGCGAACTGGCGCGACCACGCCATCCGCCGGGCACGTTGGAGACGCACAAATAAAATGGTTTCCCTCGGTCGGATTGGCCTTGGTGCCGCGCGCCTCGCCTCCAGCCGGTCCAAACTCCCGCAAAGGAAAAGACAGGCCGCGATGGCTTGAGCGCGAACCAGACCACGTCCTTTTTCCTATCTATGGCGTGCTTAAAGCCGTCGGCGTTCTTTAGCGACGCCGGATTGGGCTTATCGTTGCGCTCCGAAATGCGGGTCGCCGGCAAGAGGCAGCGGTTCTCGCGTTTGAGCCAATGGCGCCAATGCGGAGATGTCGGATTGCGGATGTTGGTATTGATGCCACGATGTTGCGGTGGATTGGGGAGGCCCCACCGCATCTTGATCAGCTCGCGCTCGCCGTCGACGTTTTGAATGATTGGCGCTTCCCAATCGGGAAACACTGCCGGCATGCCGGGCAGATTGCCTGCGGCATCACGCGGGACGCGAAAGAGCGCCTTGATGGCACCCTGATTGGTGGTGATGCTGTAGAGCGTGCACATGCTACGGAAGGTAGTCCTTTTTCAATCGATTTAAGTCGCCGGCGGCGACTTTGAGTTGGGCTGTGGACGGCGGCGTATCGTCATGAGGCCCCGGAGTGACGTAACCATAGGCGGCATTGAGTTTGCCTCTGTGAGAAGGGTCTAGGGTCAGGAGCGCAAGTGCCTGGGCACTGAAGTCGCCATAGGCTTTGCCGTCGTAGTCAGTAATCGAGGCCATGGCGTCGCCGTTGGCATGGCGCGACTTCACGATAAGTTCCTTGCAGAAACGCTCGATAATCCGGCGCAGGCGCGTGGCGCCTTCTTTTCGCTGCTCGCTGTCTTGAGAATTGATGAACGGGCGGGCTTGCGCGAGCATGGTCGCGAGGGCATCGCCTTGGCCGCGAATCTCGCTTCCGGCAACGGGGTTCTCGCGCACGATCTGGAATTGGGCGGCACCGCGGTGCTCCCAGCGGTGGCCAATGTCCTTCCAGCTTTTATGATCTTGGGTGATGACGACGACTTGTACACCTGCATCCAGCAGCGCTTCGATGACGGAAGATGCAAAATTGGGACGAAAATCGTCGTCGCTCGTGAGAACAGGATCGTCCAGCACGACGAAGCCGGCTCCGCCGTCAATGGCGCGGGCAAGAAAGAGCGACAGGCCTAGGCAGTGAAGTTGCGATTGACTGAAGACCGCAACCGCATCGCGTAGCTTGATATCGCTGCGATCCTCCTTAGCGGAAAGCGCGACTTTGACGTCGACCGTTCTCCGTGTCTTGGTGCCGCGGCGCTGGACCCCACTGAAGAAAGTCGGCTCGCCGGGGCGAAGTCTCTCCCACCAGGCAAGGACTTGAACGCTGAGGTCGCTGAATTTCTCGTCGGCCACTTTGCCGATAGCGACGTCGATCTCGCGGAGCGCTTTCTCAAGGGCCTTGACGGTTTGCTGGTGCTCACGGAGCTTATTGAGAGCTTGGAGCGCGGCGGCGGGGTCGCGCGCGAGGGCGATAAGCTCCTCCCATCCGGTCGTTTGAACACTCTGGTCGACGGCCGCCATTATGGCGCCGCTGATGGTGTCGACGGCGGCTGTGTAGGACGCCGTCGCAGTTTCAAGCTGAGCAAAACGATCAGCAGCATCCGCCACGCCGTTAAGAAGATCGGTGTCGGTGTCCCATGCCGCGATACCATTGATTGCGGCTTCGATGCCGACGCGCAATGCCGCGATGTGGTCGCAGTATCTCTTCGTTGTACGCCACAGCGCGCGGGAGGCCGCGGCCCAACGGCGCGACCCTTCGGCATGACCCGAGAGGGCTTCCGCGCGCCTAACCGTAAATCCCCGCGTTCGTCTGTCGGCGGCTGTAACCGTCGTAAACCGCGGCAGCGCCGCGAGAGCTGCGGTGCTCAAAGTCAGCAATTGGGCATTGGTCGCCCGTAGCGCTTCAAGCGCGGCCTTTTCGGCAGCTTGATAGGCTTCATTGGCGGTCAGCTGCTCTTTCAGGAAGGCAACGCGCTCCGGGGTAAGCGTGCTGGCCGTCCCGCAAAGAGGACAGTCTGTTGGTTCCGAACACGCGTGAATGGTCGGAATGGCAAGCGCACTTTCAAAAAGGGCGACAAGCCGCTGGGATTCGCTCGAAATCGCAGCTTTCTCGCGGCGATAGATGGTCAGTGCATCCGCAAGGCCACCGATCGGATCAGTCCACGGAGCCAGCGGCTTACGAGAGAAAAGCTCAATTGGAAACGCCTGCGCCCGGCGGCCCGTGAGTTCCGCGTCAAGTTGCTCGATACGTTCGATGAAACTCGCTTTGGCGGTAACGCCAATCGAGTCGAGGATGGTCTGTATGGCAGTTGCGAGCGCGCGCTCGATAGTCTGCTTTGTTTTCGCGTTGCGGATGGCCTTTAACACGGTCGCCAATTCCGCTATGTTCCCCAAGGCGGACAGGTGCTTGATTCCGGCGCACGAAGGTGCGGGAAGTTCTGCAGGAAGCATCGACACCGATGCCCGGAAATCTTCGAGGTCTTGCGTATCGAGCACGGCGCGAAAGTATGCCGCGCGTTCCGTGGGTGACGCCGTAAAAACGTAACTAAGCGTGTGCTGGGCCAGGACGGGAGCGCGCAAAGGCGGATGGAGAAGGCGCAAACCGAGGCGCGCTTCCACATCGGACTCGCTGCACCCAGCGCCATCGATTTCAAGCTTGCTAACGCAGTCTGTACTGCCATCGTAATCGGTAGTCAGCGTGCGACGGAGCCGGCGGCAGACTCCATCGGGACAGACAAAATGAGCTTCGACGAAGACCGCCACTGAGTCCGGGATGTGGGCGTTGCGGAGCGCGCGAGAGAATTCGTCTTTTGCGCTCGCCAGCAATTCGCGCCGCGCGATGTGACCGGTGAGTAGGAACTCGATCGCTTCGGCCAGGCTGGTTTTACCTTGGCTATTCCCGCCCCACAGAGCGACGACCGACTCCGGCAGCGTGAAGGATTGCAGGCTCGCGCCGAAACCGCGGAAGCCTTGAAGATCAATCTGTCGAATGCGGTGCTTCATCTTGGCTCGCCTTCTTGGCAGCATGATCTTTCATGGCCGACAACATGCGTTCCTTCGCCTGATCATGAGGACTCGTGCGCCATGCATCTAGCAACGCGGCGGCGAGCGTGTCGGGCTTCAAATAGCTCTGAAGCCGATCGAAATTCGATAAATCTGGAGCGGCTGGAGGTTGTTCTGGTGGGTCAATCGTCCCTGACATCGGGTGGTCCTCTTTCTGGGAGACTTTGCGAGAGGGAACAACCCGTAGGCGAGTCCCTGCAAGGCTAAAATCAGAAAGAGGGCAAGGCCTCCGCAGATACCCACAGCCAGTTCTGGGTTAGTTTAGTCCCTGATAGGCTTAGTGACTTACCAGTTGGACTCGATGTTCCATAACATCCCGATGAGCGAAGCCATCTGGCCAAAGAACTGTTCTCAATCGGAACAGTTCTTTTCGACTGCGCGTACCGGTCCTAATTGGTCTCGAATAGTCTTCGTTGCTGGTCCCACTCGGCCGGAATGGATTTCAACAGCTGCGCCAAATCGAGTCCGTCTGGCTGAAGGCCATTCAGGATTGCATCGGTGAGGGTCGGCGAGAGCAGGGTGAGCCGAAGCACGCGGCAGAGATAGGACTCGTTGATTTTCTCCGCCTTCGCCAGCTCGCGCACCGAGGCAAAGAGGTTTGTTTCGAGCATGTTACGCCAGCGATGAGCCCGCACCACGGCCTTGACCAGCGTATTGTCGACGTTGGGCTGCGGAGGTGACCAGGAGGGTGAGTTCGCGGGTGTTACCACGCGCTTGCGGCCGCCCTGACGACGGAATGAAATCGGGATGCTGACGACAATGGTGCGACCATCGCGGCTCAGCTTGGGCCTGCCGATCTCGCCAAGCGTCATCGTCGTCGGCCGGTTCATTCGGCGGCTTCCTGGAATGTAGTCTGTGGCTGCAATTCCGAGGAGAGCGAGGTTAGCCCTTCGATCTTCAAGGTGATGTCGAGCTTCTCCGCCCCAAGATCGATTCGCTCCACAAGCAGTTCAATGACGCGGGCCTGCTCGGCAGGAAAAAGCTCGTTCCAGAGCTCGTCAAACCCGAAGAGCGCGTTGCGGACCTCGGTCTCGCTGATGTCAATCCGCTGCTTGCGCAAAGCGCTCCAAGTCTGGACGATGATTTCCGGCGTTTGCAAAAGCAAGCGAACTTGGTCGACAATGATCCGCTCGAGTTCGGCCGCGGGTGCCAATTTGACCGGGCAATCCGATCGACCGTGCTTCATTGCCGTTTGGCTGATGTAGTAGCGATAGAGGCGACCAGACTTGCGGGTGTGTGTCGGCGACATCGCGGCGCCGTCGGGCCCAAACAGCACACCTTTCAGGAGTGCGGGGGTCTGCGCGCGGGCGTTGCCGGCACGTTTGCGCGGGCTTACCTTCAAAATGGCATGGACCTGATCCCAGAGCTTGCGATCGATAATCGGCTCGTGTTCGCCGGGATACGCGGTGCCTTTGTGGACCGCTTCGCCAATGTACACGCGATTGTTGAGAATCTTGTAGAGGACGCCCTTGTCCAATACATGCCCATAACGATTCCGCTCGCCAGCTGCGACGAGTTCGCGGGCTAAGAGAGTTGCGGATTTGAGCTGCACGAACCGCCGAAAAATAGCTCTGACCCGTTCGGCATCGGCTTCGTGAATCAGCAACTTGCGGTCGCGGACTTCATAGCCGAGCGGCGTCCAGCCGCCCATCCACTTACCGCGCTTGCGAGAGGCCGCGACCTTGTCGCGGATCCGCTCGCCAATCAGTTCGCGCTCGAACTGGGCGAAAGTCACCAGGATGTTCAGCGCCATGCGGCCCATGGCATCCTTGGTGTTGAAGGATTGGGTGACGGACACAAAGGTCACCCCATAGCTTTCGAACAATTCGACAAGGTTGAGGAAGTCGAGCATCGACCTCGAAAGCCGGTCGATCTTGTAGACAACAATGACGTCGATCCTGCCTGCTTTGACGTCTGTCAGAAGCCGCTTCAGCGCCGGTCTTTCGAGCGTGCCACCCGAGAAGCCACCGTCATCATAGCGATCCCGGACGGGTGTCCAACCCTCAGCTCGCTGGCTTGTGATGTAGGCCTCGCAGGACTCTCGCTGCGCATCGAGCGAGTTGAAGTCCATGTCGAGACCTTCCTCGCTCGACTTGCGGGTATAGACCGCACAACGGACTTTTCGGGCCGAAGATCGGTCCAACCCTGATGGGTCGAACGAACTGGCGAATGGCCTCGCCTGGCGCTTTGGCGATTTACGGGAGGTCATTTGCTCAGCGAATTCTTCAGCCCGAAAAAGACCCAACCATTCCATTTCGTGCCCGTGATCTGACGGGCGACCGAGGACAGGGACTTGTAGGGACGCCCGAGATACTCGAAATCGTCGTGGCGAACGGTGACGCAGTGCTCCACGCCCTCCCATTCGCGGATCAGCTTCGTGCCGGCGACCGGTCGCAAAAGCGGTCGAGCCTTGCGGTCCGCCGGCTTCTGGTCGGCATATTGCTTGGCCATGGCTTTGAGCCGCGCGGTGGTTTCCCGGCTCAGGCCGCCATAGGCCAATTCTTGAATACGGTAGGCCAACCGGCTCTCAAGGAAGCGGCGGTTATAGGCCGGCGGCTCGGTATCAAATAGTTCGCGCCAGCGGGCCTTCAGTACGGGGGCAGCGGCGCCTTTAAGGGCGGCCAATTGCGCCAGCATGGACGATTTCATGGCCGTTCTCCGTTCTGCGGAACGGGTCGACCAACGCTCTGGAAAGACGAGAAGTAAAGCGAGTTTTCCCCGTTCACTTCCGAAACTTGACTGGACTTTCGATTCATCAAGCGTGCAAGACCGCATGCCAAAATCTTAGCAATTTCGGACAAGCAATCATCACTTGCGAGGTTGATCCTCGGAGCTGAACGAACCAGCGGAATCATTGCGGTTGACCATTAGCTGCGGCGTCGCAGGTGGCTAACCAGGCATCGATTTCATGTACGAAATAGTAAACCAGGCGAGCTCCGCAGCGATGATGGGGCGGCCCGATCCCGATCATGCGCCACTTGGCGAGCGTGGATCGGCTTACGCGGAGGTACTTTGCTGCTTCAATGGCTCGCAGCCGTCGGCATTGTTCTTGATGCACCTTCATGCTCCTTGGCCACTATGATTCGTCTCGTGCCAAGGAAACTGTCAGAAGCTGCTTATAGCGTCAGGTCATACAAAGGCGCCCATTTGCTAGACTGACCCCAGCGGCTGGGATGCTCGAGTCCAATGTTTTCGAGAAATTCGGGCTCGAACAGGAAGTAGCGCCAAGACTCCTTCGGGTGCTCCATATTGCGCTCGACGCGGCAGTAGCTTGCCTTCATTGCATCTGGTCCGCCGAACGCAGGCGTGTTTCTGAGGATCATCGATGCGCATTCGTAGGCCCTTAGCCAGTCGTGTCCGTACCAGATTGACATTCTCATTGGATGCTCGAGCGCATTTGCAGGTGCGTCCGCATCCATTTTGAGCGCTTCGCTAAAGTGCTTTTGCTGAAAGCGCGCTTCTCGAACTGAATCCCAGCGCATGAAATCGATCATATCCTGTCGGCAACGGTCCAGGATGCCAGACGAGCGGCCTCGGTTCCGGGGTCGACTGGGACCCAATTGCTGGCAGTATCCTCGAGCAGCATGACTGACTAGCCAGTCGGGAACGGGTACCTTATGACGATCGCAGAAGAAAAGCGCAGCTGCTGGCGCGAGTTCGATGCCGGCATCGGTCGCCATTTGCAATTTATGGAGCTGACGCTGTTTAGGGCCGTCAGCTGCCAAGCGCGTTCGGTGCACTTCCATGGCTCGAAGCCCCCGTAATGATTCGTCATCACGATAATATTCGAGCGCCTGTGAGCAAGAATAATCCTTTTACATAGTAGTAGTCGATCTTCACAATTTCCATTCGGCACAAAGGGGCCTCTGATTGCGTCCGTAATGCAGACGGGATTCGCATGTCAGTCACTCCACTAGAGACGCTCCTCGCTCACAAGGTCATAAATCTGGCTACCGAGCTCTCGGGAGCAGAAAAGCGGGTGGCCGGGGCGCTAATTGATCATTTCAACCGTCGCACAGGACAGTGCGACCCGAGCCTCAATACGCTCGCTGATCTTATTGGCATGAGCCGTCGCACGGTTATGCGCGCGGTCGCTCGTCTGGAACGGTTGAGCCTTTTTCGGAAGGTGCGTCACGGTGGGAAGTTCCACCGCAATAGTTACGAACCAATCTGGTCCTCGTTTAGAGAGGCCGAAGATCGATGGAATGCTCGTCGCAAGTTTCGGCAGCAGAAGTTTGCGTCCCTCGATGTGTCACCTTCGACGGAACAGACGCGACACCCTGAGGGTGACGGGTATGGCTACCAAACCTATTCTAGCAATCCACTATATAAAACCTTAGCAGCCAAACGTCCTGAGGGTTCTGCCGCGCGAGCAGCGCCAGTTACGTCACGGAGTAAAGGCTTGGCGACGAAGTTGCCGAGGAAAGAGTTCGAAGCATCCAATTCTAGAGTGCCGACGACGTCTTCCGCAAACGTGGCGCGTATCGCTGCCGAACGGCGATGGAGCGATAATCTTCGATGTGAGCTGTCGACGAAGGTCGCGGTGTACGGAGCAATCGTCGATTTCATTGACGAGCCACTGCGTATTGCTGCCACGGAAGCTGAACTCAACTGTCGCGGTGCTGGGCTGCGACTTGTCCTGCAGCGTTACCGCGATAGTGCCGCGAAGATGGGAGATCGTGGTGAATAGGCAGGCCGGGGGGCGGGTCAAACCTCAGGGGCGTGTGCAAGCACAAACCGGCGCCACTCTCATTCAGGGATTTTTTTCCTGCGCAGGCAAACTTTTGGGCCTGTGGAGGGATGTATTTCGGGCGCATCACCTAACGAAGCATCTGCATGGGCTGCTAAAGACTGTAACGCTCTGAAGGTGCAAGGCATTTTCGGCGCAGTTCGTTCTGCCTCCCTCGCGGTCTGCCTCAACGTCGTAAGCAGCCGACAAAATCGACGATTATTTTCCTTCGAGGCAAGGTGAACACCAGCAGACCAGGGCAAAAAAGACGAATCAAAACAACGGCCGTGGTTTGGAAAAAACTGTCGCGAAATTCCCTAGGGGGGAGGGGTGCCCGATGACATGGCAATGTGCAAAAGGCCGAGACAAGACATGACACACGCGACGTACCCAGAAGAAGCGAACGCACGACTTCAAATCGAATACTGGCCGCTTGATCGGCTGATCCCCTACGCGCGCAATGCGCGCACCCATAGTCCGGCCCAGGTCGCCGAGATCGCCGGCAGCATTCGCGCCTTTGGCTTTTCGAATCCGATCCTCGTCAGCGAAGACGCAGATATCATCGCGGGACACGGCCGGCTGGCCGCTGCTCGCAAGCTTGGACTGAAGGAGGCGCCGGTCGTGGTCCTCCGAGGATTGACGGAGGTGCAACGCCGCCAGTTGGTGCTTGCCGACAATAGGATTGCGCTAAATTCAGGTTGGGACAGCAAGATGCTCAACCTCGAACTGGCTGACCTGTCTGCGTTGGGTGCCGATCTCGCATCCATTGGATTCAGCAAAAAGGAGTTGGCGGCAGCGCTGTCAAGGGTCGAGAGCGGCTTAACGGACGAGAACGATACCCCCTCTATCGTCGAGGCCGCGGTCTCCGGACCCGGTGACATCTGGCAGCTCGGCCCTCATCGCGTTGCGTGCGGCGATAGTCGAGATGCAGCTCTCGTCCACTCGCTGCTGGCTGGTGCTTTGCCTCAATTGATGGTCACCGATCCGCCCTATGGCGTCGAGTACGACCCGGAATGGCGTCATCGCCGCGGCGTCAACAATTCGAAGCGTACAGGCAAAATTCGCAACGACGAGATCGCCGACTGGGCGCCTACCTGGGGCTTATATCCAGGCGAAATCGCTTATGTTTGGCATGGTGCTTTACGGTCGACCATCGTAGCCGAAAGCCTTCTAAAGAGCGGCTTTTCGATTCGCGCGCAGATCATCTGGGCCAAGGAGCGCTTGGTCATGAGCCAGGGAGACTATCACTGGCAGCATGAGCCCTGTTGGTATGCGGTCCGGAAGAAGGGCAACTGGACTGGCGATCGCAAGCAAACCACCGTCTGGAATATCAGCAGCCGTGGGCAGGATGCCGAAACCAAGCATTCGACCCAAAAGCCAGTCGAATGCATGCGCCGGCCAATGCTGAACAATTCGAGTTCCGGACAGGCGGTATATGAACCCTTCCTTGGAAGCGGAACGACCCTGATCGCGGCGCAATCATGTGGGCGCATCTGCTTGGCATCCGAGATCGATCCATTGTTCGTCGATGTCGCGATTCGCCGATGGCAGGCCTTCACAGGTGAGAAGGCAATTCGTGAACGAGATGGCGCGTTCTTTGAAACGCTGGAGCAGGGGACGCAATCCGCGGGTGACGCTCGTGATCCGCTGGTGTGATCGGAACGGACATGCGTGGCCGTCGTCCAAAACCAACAAGGATCAAGGCTTTGACGGGAAATCCGGGGAAGCGTCCCCTCAATGTGCACGAGCCGCGGCCTGAACCCGCGCTACCTGAGTGCCCACCGGAACTCAATTCGGTTGCCAAGCGTGAATGGGCGCGGCTGACCGGCGAGCTTTCAAAACTCGGTCTCATAACTCACCTCGATCGCGGCGCGCTAGCTACCTACTGCGGCGCTTACGCGATGTGGGCAGAAGCGATGGAGCAGATCCAGAAGTTCGGTACGATGGTCAAATCACCGACAGGATATCCGATACAGTCACCCTACCTAGCAATTGCCAATCGACAGGCGGAGATCATGATGCGCATCGCGTCGGAGTTCGGTTTCACGCCTGCAAGCCGGAGTCGGATATCCTTGCCCCCGCAAGATCAGCTACCACTTTTTGATGGGGAGGATGGAGAGATCTGAGCGCCCTGTGGACATTCGCGCCTTTAGTGGTCAGTAATTTAGAAACGGTCGTGCAAATAAGACGGGATAAACTTTCGAGATGGTCGCATATGCGAGCTATACGGCTCAAGAATTTCTCACTTCGCCGGACGACGCAATCTTCGCCCGCCTGGTTCGAAGTGATGCAGTTTCTGGGTTCAGCCAGTTCTCTCATAAACAAGGATGGTCGTGGGGTGAAGCCGTTCGGCTTATGAAATCGGCTTGCGAACAGCTCATCGCCACTAACATACGATACTCCGATGTCGGCGTCGTCTTAGAATACCGCATCCCCCGCCGAGAAAAGCGGTTGGATGCTGCCTTCCTATTTGGCGAAACAATCGCAGTTGTTGAGTTTAAAGCAGGGAGTTCCTCCGCGACGAGCGACGCTTTGGCTCAAGTCGCCGACTATTGTCTCGATCTGGCCTACTATCACGCGGAAAGCCAAGGGCTGAAGATTGTTCCCATCGTGTGCTCAACGGAGGCCCAGTCCAGCCAGGTGGTGCCGACATCCGATGCGACGTTGATTGAGGACACACAGTGCGTCGGGGAAGCCGATTTCGCAGCGCTGCTAACTCGCATCGCGAACGACGACAGGAAAAGGCCTTCGGATAATATTTCGCGCGAACGGTGGTGCTCGAGTTCCTATCGTCCGATTCCTGGAGTCATCGAGACCACGGTGAGTTTGTTCAACAAGCACGGCTCAGACGACATCAGCGCCGCGCTGGCCGATCGCGATACGATCGATCGCTCCATGCACGCTATTGAGGGTATCGCGCGAGAGTCTCGCGAGCGGAGCCAAAAGACTTTGTGCCTTCTCACGGGCGTTCCTGGCGCCGGTAAGACGCTTACCGGACTTCGTATCGCGCATAGCCCGGCCTTTCTTCAGGCGGGTTGGCGGAGCGTCTTCCTGTCAGGAAACGGTCCACTGTTGAAGGTCTTAAAAGCCGCTTTGGCGGCAGACTATAAAGATCGTCAAGGCTGCACTAAAGCTATCGCGCAGCGACATGCCGAATCATTGCTCCATAGCGTGCATGCATACCTTGCCGAAGCGCAAAAGACCCAATCGCCGCCGTCAGAGAGCATTGTAATTTTTGACGAAGCGCAGCGCGCCTGGGATGCAGCCAAGATGCAGAAGATGGCGGCGCGACAGCGCAGCTTCGGTGCCGTGTCTGAATTGTCCTCACCTGTTACGGCGACTTCCGAACCGGCTCAGATTCTGGAAGTAATGAACCGCCATGCGGGCGGCGTCATGGTCGTGGCTCTCTGCGGAAGCGGGCAAGAGATCCATGATGGGGAAGCTGGCGTTGGAGAATGGATTGCCGCGCGAAATCAGTCCTATGCTAACTGGCGGCTCATTTGTAGCCCTTCCGCAATCGAGCGAGCGGGTGTCGACGCCGCAGGTGCGAACGCGGAGGTGTGGCCGAGTATGCATCTGAGTAGCTCAATCCGCAGCCATCGTGCGTTGGAGCATGCTGACTGGGTTGATGCTGTACTGACGGGACGTCCCAAAGATGCGCGCCGCCACATAGATCATATCGGTTTCCCGATAGCCCTCGTCAGGCGCCCGGATGATGCCAGGGCGTGGTTACGCAAGACGACCCTCGGCTCCAGGCGCTTCGGCTTGGTCGCAAGTTCGGGCTGTTCTCGCTTGAGGCCATATGGGCTCGAAGTTTCGGCCGGGTTCAGGAAGGAATTGGACTACGCTGAGTGGTTCACCGCGCCGCGAGGTGATTTGCGATCGTCATTTGCATTGGAGACCGCGGCAACGGAATTCGAGTGCCAGGGCCTCGAGTTGGACAGGGTGGCCGTTTGCTGGGGGTGGGACCTAACCGTTGGCGATGGTGAACTCCTGCCGCGGACGTTCCGCGGGACCAACTGGACCAACGTGAGGCGGCCGAGGGAGCGTGAGTACACGATCAACAAGTATCGTGTTCTTCTGACCAGGGCACGTGAGGGCATGGTGATTTGGGTGCCTATGGGAGATGAGGAGGACCCGACCAGATCGCCGTTCGAGATGGACCGGCTGGCTGATTACCTGGTCGATTGTGGCGTGCAGCCTATTCGGCAGTCGGTCGACGGCTCACTTCTTCCATAACATCTCATATCCGAGCGATGTCAGATGTTCGGGGAGAAAGTGGACGCGCCGTCAGTCCGGCTTGGCTGTCCCTTAGTGCCCGCTCCGGACATTGGCGATGCGTTTAGTCGACTCTATCCTGACCGGCGCGCGGTAATCAGGCCCGCGTTTGTCGCTAAGGCGCGAGCGAAACGCTCGACTCAATTTGGGCAGGTCGCAAGCAGCCGCAACCTGAGTGAAGCGGTTGATCTCGCGGCAAACTATGCTGCGTCGTGGATCCGGTGCAATCCTGAATGCGGTTACACGATCTCACGGATGCGATTATTCAATGCGCAATCGCGAGCGTACCCGGCGTTGGCCGGACAACGGGCGGCGCCGGCTTGGGTGATGAGGAAGGTGCCCGTGGTAGCAGGGATATGGGCGCAGGATATGCCGCACGACGTGGGGCCACCGGAGCGACAGGCGCACGGGGCGTAACGCCTGGTGCCGGAGCGGGAGGGGGCGGCGCAATGCTCGCAGTGGCCTCATGGGCGCTCGACTTCCGGAGTCGAATTTCAATACGCCGTCGCTGCTGGATGCTCGCGGGTATTCCTTCAGTCGCCAAGGTCTCGTCAGTATTCACGAGTTGAGCGCCTGAGAGTGGCAGGATCTTGTAGTTCGCAAGCTCCGCGTTTTGCTTGAGGACGCTCACGACTGCTACAGCGCGAGCCAAGCCGAGGCCGGCGTTGTCTGCCGGGATGAGTTTTCCGACGTCCGCCTTGCCTTTCAAGACCGGGAGCAGATCCCGGTCCAGATTGGACTGATGTACACCAAGGGGCTGCTCGTCGGTGTGACCGACCACCTCGACGACATCCACATCGTACTGTTTGATGTACTCAAGAACCTTGGCTGGTATTTTGGTCAGAAGGCTTTCACGGAAAGGTGCGGAAAGATCAGCGCTGCCGCTCTTGAAGAAATTGCCGTCGGCCTCGCTGAGGCTGATGATCGGCGGCCACAGATGGCCGGCCGAGCCTCCTGCCGTGGTAGTACGGTTGAGCGCGTCGATGATGGACTTTGTTGATAGAGGAGGCTCGCCCGGTTTGGCTAGCGCACGGCTGATTGCCGCCATAGCGCTTGCATCCGTGACCGCTTTGTCGACATCGATGCCGTTGGCATTGAGTGTTTTGACCTGCTCAATACGGTCGCGGAGCTCCTTTAGCGTCAGACCGGACTTTTGGAGTTCGTCGGCGGTTGCGCGGCCTTCAACCAACTCCCGCCAGTACTGATCGATTGCTTGAGGATTGCCGCTTCCGGCAATAGCCTTGAGCTTTTCGACGAGCGCCTCATTCTTGCTCAGCGTCTGAACCAGGTCCTGACTGCGTTGATTATCGGCAAGCAGCTGCTCGATGCGCTTGTCCGCCGCAGCGCGCTTCTCCTGCTCCTTCAGGATGAAGGTCGCCATCGCCATGAGCAGGCAGAACACCAGGAGAAGCATGATCTCCGCCATCGTCAGGCCGAGGACCAAGCCTTGCCGGTACGAGGAACCCTGCCTGGTGATCTGGCCGTTCAAGACTGACATGGTTGCCGCCTAGGTGTTGTGCCCCCGGCCGGCCCAGGGGCCGGTCGCATACCGCTCCGCATTCTCCGCGCGGATTTCATTCATCAGGCCATTTAGCGCTGCCGCAAGAGCCTGCGTCTGCCGCAGGTTCTCATCCATTGCCTTTGCCTGTGTCTCGGCACTCTTGTTAAACGAATTTACGGCGCGCGAAAGGCCTTGGATCATCGGCGCGAGCTTGATTTCGATAATCTGCTCGGGCGTCTGCAGTGACGTCAACTTGCCGACGACGGTGTCGATGGCCTTGATCATGGCTGCCGTGCTTTTAGATAGCCGATCCCCTTGCTCTTCCAGCTGCTTGGACATAGCCTCGAACGTTCTCGTGGCGTGGCTGTTCATCATATTGAGAGCTTCGCCGGAACGCTTCGACGCATCTTCAAGAGGCTGGCGGGCAGTAACGGCGAAATCCTTGATCTCGCCCGCCAGCTCTTTACGGGTCTCCCCAAGCGTCTCTTTCAGCTCATCGAGCGCATCGCCCAAGGATTGCTGGGTCATCCTGCGAAAGGAGCTGAACTCAAGGATGGTGCTCTCAAGCTCGACTTTCACCTTGCGGGAGGCCTCGGCAAGCTCCAGGCGCGCCGTCGCCTCAACTTCGATCGGGTCGCGGCGCATCTGATTGAAGAAGATGCGAAGAGCGACGCCGGCAATCGTCGAGGCGATGGCGATGCCGAAATTCTTGACGATCTGCTCGGATCCCCCCTCGGGGGAGAACTGATAGAGCGACACGCCGAGGCTGGTCAGGGTGAACAGGAAGCCCATATAGTACAGATTATCGCCGGACTGGTCGTCTCGCAGGCGAAAGAGCCGCGCTAGTCCGAGAAGGAGCGCGTACCCGATCATGATCAGGACCGGCACTGTCGTCACCAACTGAGGGGCGAAGTCGTGCAGCTTTGAAAAGACAATGTATCCGCTGCCTGCCAGCACCACCGCGAAGAACAACAAGCCGCTCAGCAAGCCTGGTGGCAAAAGCCTGTCCTTATTGTCGACCGCCATCAGCTATGCTCCCTGCAGGCGCTTGAGGCTGCCGACCAGACCGCGATTGTCAGAGATCCATTCTCGCCAGAATCCCATGAGCTGCGTGTCATCCACAACCGGTTTGCCGTTGATCTGGCGGCTGACTAGCCGCACGAAGACCGTCGCATCATGAAGCTCGGTCCGGTACTTCAGGTACGCGGGAGATTGCCTAAAGCGTTGATAGGACAGGTCGCCGGATCGGGGATACTGGCTGTAGTCCTTTGTGGACTCAATCATGTCGGAGATGACGTAGAGCGTTTTCTTGATGTTTTGCCTGGCGGTCCCGGAAAACTCGCTGATCGCGATATCCTGGATCGCACCCATGATCGGCGAGGCGGAGGCCCGGGCCGGCGTGACGCTCTTGTCGATCGCCTCTAGTGCGGGCTTGCGGAAACTCTCGATCCAGCGCTGACGCGCCACCTCGATATTGTTGGTCCACTCGCTCAGGCCCGCCCCGTTGCCGGGATTGCACTTGGCGAACAGCGAGCGGCTGCGCAGACCGCCGACATCTAGCACCCGGATATCGAGCTTGTGGTACGGCGGCAGCGTGGTGACGATCTCCTCCAGAAGTCCGAGAACCTCGCGCCGGGTGGCGTCAGGCAGATCATCCGACGTGTCGATCAAGACGACCGTAACGCCGCGAGGCCCATCGACTGGGCATAGGGTCTGTTCTGCGACAGTCGGTGGCCGCTCGGTGAAGAACGCGAAATAGGCCAACCCCGCCCCACACGAGACCGCAACCAGAAAAAGAACGATACCGAGGTATCCTGCCCAACCGATGCCGGGCGAGCTGCGCCGCCTGGGTCTGGGTCTAGCCACTCTTGTTGCCCTTCTCCGGAAAGAACTGGTCGATTTCGCGGTATGACCGCATCGCCCGCTCGAAGGCCTCATTTATGGCATTAATCTGGTCCTTCAACAGACCTTGGGTCTCCTCGATCATTTGGCGAAGCCGATCGCGCGCGGTCGAGTCGGGCTCGGCGTTTGCATAAACGATGCGCTCCAGGACGAACGGTCTGCTAAATGAGGCAGGGGGAGGAGTTGATCGGGCCTTACGGTTCGCCTCGCGGTACAGGCCCAACAGTGTGCGGCCGGCCATCTCAATCTGGTTTTGCTGCTGAACGAAGCGCTGATTGAGTCGGCTGCGGCCCTGGAGAATCGAATCGTATTCGGCTCGCCGCTTTGAAAGGTCGGTCGACGCCGCGTTCATGACGTCGGTGGCATCCTGCCGGATGTCTCTGAGCCGCTCGATCAGGTCGCTCTTGAGATCCGTGAACTGCTTGCTGGCGTCGTTCCAGCGTCGCTCAAGGCCAGCATAGCCGATGTAAGGATCAAAGAACGTAAGACCGTCCGCCATCGCGACCAGCGAGAAAACCAGGCCGATGCTGATGAACACCCATGAATTGACGTCGGTCAGATCGAAAGGCGCCGTCAGGAGGCGGTGCAAGACATCTTGGCCGACGTCGCCGCCCAGGTTTGGCTTCATTTCGCGCAGATGCGCGAGGGTTAGGTTCAGCGTACCCGCGAAGGCGAGGTAGCCGACAAAGAAGATCGCGCCGATCAGCTTGAGCAAAAAATTGCGGTGGAAGATCGGCCTGATAAGGACCAAGCCCCACAGGAAGCTCGCAAGGATGTTCAGGGCGGCAAAGGTTGCCGCCTGGATCGCCGCGCCGATATAGCCGCCCATGTTGGCCTTTGCCAAGAAGCCCGCGTTGACGGCGACTTCGATGACAAAAAGAATGGCGAGCAATCCAACCTTCAGGATGATCTTTCCCGGAGTTGCCAGCCGGGCAGGCCGCTGCAGGCGGTGCCGCTTGCGGAACGCTTCACGCTCCAACTCGGATTCATGGAGGCGGCGGCGGTGGACGAACAGCTCGTCACGTCCCATGGTCGCTTCCGCTTCGAAATCGCCGACGGCTTCCGGCGCGGTCTGCTGGATGATCGCGAAGCGTTCCTCGAAGCTGAGCGAGGTCAGCCGTTCGTCGTAGGTATGCAGATGATCCTGATAGACCGAATGGGAATCCTGTTTGTGGGCCTCTACCCGTTCGATGATGAGGTGCTCGACGTCGTCCAGGGTTTGCTCGTCCGCTCCGGGCCGGTTCTGCGAACCGCGCTCCTTGCCGAGATTGATGAGCCTTAGCTCGTCCGCGACGCGGTCGACGTTCAGATCGACGAAGACGGTTGTGGCCGGATGATAGTCGTGCGGCGGCTTGTTAAGCACGGCCCATAGCCGCGCGATAGGGGAAAGCCGGGTCTGGGAGCGGTCCATTGTGGTTCGCAACTAAAGCTTCGATTTACGGCAGCCGGCGGCCTGTGCTTCGGCCTCTGTGCAGAACCAGCGGTGCGACGAGCTCGGCTGCATGTTCAGCCGGTCGTAAAAGCGGCCGCCCGGGACGTGATATATGCATTGCGGCGCGCTGCTCAAATTACCTTTTATCAAACAATTGCCGGAAGGCGGCGCCGGATTAGCTGTCGAATTTGAGATCAAGGCGCGCTGGGCCATGGTGGGGACGGTAAGTGCACCCATTATTACCGTCAAATTGCTGCGATGGCGCCAATCCCACGGCGCGATGAACGCGCCGCTCCAAAGCCCGCGCTGATGTTCGCGTGCCAAATCTTCGTTGGCCACGTACTCCGTGGAATATCTTCGAAACGCCAGAGCCCAGCCGTTCTGGACAAGCCAGCGCGATACGTTCTCGCCCCCGACCGTGCAGGAACCCAAGGATCGCCTGTAGATGTCCGTGCCTGTCAGCTCGCAAGACCACTCGCGGTCTTTGCTGAAGGTCCGCAGCCGCTCCCGCGCTTCGATGCCGCATGTCCATGTCTTGCCCGCAGCATCGAGGCAGACCTGATCAGTCTCCGGAGCGTCGATACCGTTGAACCGGATCTTGGTCTGGCCGATGTAAACGGTATCTGCATCGACGATTTGCGGTACGCCGCGCACCTGCCCGGCGCATGCGGCATGCACGCTGATCAGGAAAAGGGCCGCGACAGCCAGCCAACACCGCAAAGATCCCCCCTTTTTGCACCGATCTTCGATAGTTAACAGTCTATTACACTTTTTAAGCGAATGGCGAGGGAAGTGCGCTTGCGTTGCTGATATGGTTAATCGCCCGCGTGCGGGGGCTTGCTTGAACCCCATCTATAGGTCAGCTGCTTCAGCAGGTGACCTGTAATCTCGATTGGCCCAACTCGGCCCTTCGGCCCTCGTGTTTGTAGGTCTGCTGAAGACGTCGAAGCGAATGTCGGCCGGTGGCTGACTTCTTCCATAGCAACTGTTCTCGGCACAGATACGATCGAAAGTAGCAAGCGTTCTCTAAGCTGATGCGAGGCCGCAGCGCCACCACCAGAACGATCCAGAGTCGGACCGTCCAGGACGGTCGAGGGTGGACAGCCCGGCCTCGACTCTGTCACAACATCTCGTTGTCATGGGAGCGTCAGAAAATCCGATGGATGGGCAACCAATAAACGATCGGCTTTTTGCGGATCTTCATCAAATCAAAGATCGGTGCCAGGCCTCGGGCGACATAATCACGACCGAACAGCACGACCAATACATTCACACTTTCAGCGAGCGATTTGGTCCGGACGTACTTCGCGGTTTGGACGGCGAAGCGTTGTTGCTGGCGATGCACGGTCGCCGTGACAGTGACGCGCGCTGCCTGAGTTATTGGTTAGAGTTCAAGAATGACGAAACGTTCGTAACAAACGCATTTGGCGGCATTGGCGGAGGGGCGGCACTAAAATTTGGTGTGTATCAAAGACCAACGGATGGAGCCTGGATTGGAGGCAAAGGGACAAGCCCGAAGGCGATCGGCATGGACGAAGCGATCCAGATCGCGCGTCGCCAACGTGACGAATTGATTGCCGGAGATAGGGTGTTGAGCTCTCTGACTTCGATCGACCACTCCGACGAAGTTTACAATCAGTTGCAAGGGCTGATAGAGGCCGCCGCACCGGATCTAGCCCGCGATGGCTGGGCGCATAAATACTGGTTCTTGGCGCATCCCGACAAGCTAGATGACTATCATAGCCCACGTTACCAGCGATTTCATCTCTACAAGCTGCTGCAGATGCCGCCGGACCAGGCGGGCATACTCGACGCGGGAGCACCACGATTCCTCTGCGCCGGTCGGTTTGTATCCATTGCTCGGCGTCTAGGCGTTCCGGTTAGCGTGTTGACTTCGGCATTAAATAAAAGAACGGGCGGATTTCATCGGTACTGGCGAATTGGTACGACCGAAGGAAGCTCCGGTGATAGCCAGTGGTCTCCGATGCGCGACGGCAATTACGTTTCCATCGGCTGGCCAGATACGGTCCCCGACCTTTCTTCTTACATTGGAGAAGAAAAGGTCACCCTCAAAGATCGGATAACGGAGTGGTTGATTCCTGCTTATGCAAATTCCGGAGTAGCTTCTCGGAAAGCGGGCGAGATCGTTAAGTTCGCCCGTGACATGGCAGAAAATGATCTCATCCTCGCATGCGAAGGGCAGACGGTTCTCGGCATAGGACGGGTTATTGGGCCCTATGAATATGAGGGCGGCCTCCGATTCCCCCATAAACGTCCAGTTAAGTGGCTACTGCTTGATTCCTGGCAGCTGCCTCAGTCTGAGGGGCCGCGCACCACGGTTTATGAGTTGGGCAAGAACGGCGAGAACTTGCTCGCACTTGAACGTAGACTGTTTGATGGTGGAACTGGCTCATCTGGTGTCCCCGAGACTCGCAATCGGACAACCGTCAGTGTTACGCCACTGCCTGAGCTAGATTCGTTCGCGGCAAGAATAGACGGCATCTTGCGCCGGAAGGGGCAAGTGCTGCTCTATGGTCCGCCCGGCACAGGAAAAACTTATCTTGCGCATCGAGTAGCAAACGATCTCGCCGCGCGGCAATCATTCCGTAAGCCTTACTCCCAGCTTTCAGAAGCAGAACGGGTGCAAGTTTCTGGTCCACAAGGCTTAGTGAGAACGTGCACCTTTCATCCTGGTTACAGCTATGAAGATTTCATAGAAGGATTTCGTCCGAACACTGTTGCTGGACAAATGGTCTTTGAACGACATGCGGGAATCTTCAAGCAATTGTGTGCTGAGGCTGAGAAGGCCGGCGACAAGCACTTCTTTCTCATCGTTGATGAGGTAAATAGGGGTGACGTGCCTAGAATCTTTGGCGAGCTGATAACACTGCTCGAACATGACAAGCGAGACAAACCCGTTACGCTTGCGAGCGGTACAAGTTTCTGCGTTCCGTCGAACGTTTTCATTGTTGGCACTATGAATACAGCGGATCGGTCGATTTCGTTACTCGACATAGCTTTGAGAAGGCGCTTTGGGTTTGTTGAGCTGATGCCTGACAGCTCCCTTCTCGACAAACGAGCGGTCGGCGATCTGCCTCTCGGCGCTTGGCTTGACACGCTCAATTCACGGTTGCGCAGGCACCTGAAGCGAGACGCACGAAATCTTCAGATTGGTCACGCCTATTTGCTAGGTCACCCGATCACATCCGTAGCGGAGTTCTCGCGTGTGCTTCGGGAGGACATCATCCCGCTCGTCGAGGAGTATTGTTACGATGATTTTGGTACATTGAGTGAGATACTGGGGCCAGGCCTTGTCGACGTTAAAGGTGGGCGTATTCGGGATGAAATTTTCGATCCGAAGAATGAGGATAGTCTGGTTCAGGCTCTTACTTACGAAGAAATGACGCTTACCCTAGTTCAGAAGGGTGATCAGAATACCGATGCGGAAGATGCGGTTGAATTGACTTCCGACGAAGTAGACGATGCTGAAGCGTCTTGATCCTTGCAGGAATATTGAGCCTATCGTGATGAACGAATGGGCTTCTTGTGACCCGACCTCGCGCCCTCAACTCATGGGCACGACATTCAGAAGTAACCCAGAGGCTCAAAAAACAGCGGACGTGCTTCGAAGCTGCGTCGATATTCGAGAAGGATACAGAGGGCTCGAAGTATCGACTACATCTTTCGTGGGGCACGTAGCTGTAGGGCCACTTCGGATTACGATCAATCCAAAGATATCAGGTACACCCCTCGCAACGCTTCTTCAGTATGCCTATGGACTGCGCGACCTACGAATGCTCGGAGATGCAGTCGCCCCCACCGCAAAGTTAGGATTCCGCGATATTCTGATTGCCTTACTCGTAGCAGAAATTGAGGAGTTATCGCGCTCGGGCCTGCTGCGGCGGTACATTCCCGTTTCAGAGAAGCTGACAAGTCCTAGGGGACGTATCCTTGTTGGAAGCATAGCATCCCGCGGCGGTATCATCGATGGATCGGTGCCCTGCCGGCATTTTCATCGTCATTCCAATTGGAAGCTGAATCAAGTTCTTCGGTCTGGGCTCGAGCTTGCTGGAAGCATGACAGCAGACCGCGAATTATATTTGCGTGTTAGGAGGGGGATCGACGCGTTCCATGAGGTGGAAGCACGACCAAGCCTGCACCAAAGGGATCTCGATGAGGTCGAGCGTGGGCTGACGCGTCTTACCGCAACGAGTAAGCCTGCCTTGCGTCTTATCCGGCTGCTCCTGGAAATGCA
The DNA here is from genome assembly GCF_002278135.3 of Bradyrhizobium ottawaense. Classification (NCBI taxonomy): domain Bacteria; kingdom Pseudomonadati; phylum Pseudomonadota; class Alphaproteobacteria; order Hyphomicrobiales; family Nitrobacteraceae; genus Bradyrhizobium; species Bradyrhizobium ottawaense. The sequence continues at coordinate 654,176 of NZ_CP029425.2, forward strand.
TGGCACTTCATTTGATGTCGTTGCGCCTGCCCATCTTATTTCCGGTTTTCTTTTCGACATGAACCGTTTCTTTCAACTTCTACTGTCACGATTCTTAGGCGAAAATCTCGTGGACGAGTCCATTCGGGATGAGTATGTCGCTAAAGACGTTTTCGCATATGCGGCTCATGGAAATCCCAGGGGGCGGCCTCTGCCTCGGCCGCGACCAGACTTTGCCCTGTTCAGAGCTAAAAAGTTGGTTGGATTCCTCGACGCGAAATACCGCGACATTTGGCAGAAGGGGTATCCCGCTGAGTGGCTCTACCAGCTGTCCGTGTACGCGTTAGCGTCTCCAAATCAGCAGAGCATTATTCTGTATGCGACGACATCTCCGGAAGCGCGCGACGAGCGGATTGACATTCGTCATCATTCGCTCGGAAGTGCGGGATCTGTAGTCATGCGCCCTGTAGAGCTGCAAACGCTTGCCTGTCTGGTATCATCCTCCGAGTCTCCGCTGGCGCGTAAGCAGCGCACCGCTTTCGCTCGGTCTCTGATTGCCTTTTAGCGACGCCCTGCGGCACGTTCCATAACATCGGATGTGCGAACGCGCGGCTGTCCCTGTCGACACCCTCGCTGGCACGCCGCTGCGTTCGGCGGTTGCGGCCCGGACGCGAAGCTCTTTCGCGTTCGTTCGAAGGCCTGTATCGTTGTTGCGGAAGCCGTGTCCCCAGGGCCCGGCGGCATTCTCGGGGGATGGATGCAGAAGAACGGTGCGGCGATCGTCTTCAGCGCTGGCGACCTCATTGGGCATCTGAATTGTCATTACCTCACACACCTCGACCTTAAGGTCGCCGAGGGCGAACTTGCCAAGCCAAAGCTCCGCGATGACCCGGCCCTCGATGCCCTGGTGGAGCGCGGCAAGATCCATGAGCAGGGTTTTGTCGACCATCTCGCCAAGCAGGGCGGGACCGTCGCCGCCATTGCCGGCGTTGGCATCGATTACGCCTCGGTTGTCCAGACGCGGCAGGCGATGGCGCGCGGCGACGCGGTGATCGTTCAGGCGGCTTTACGGGATGAGAATTGGAGCGGCCGAGCCGACGTGCTGCGTCGGGTCGAGAGCCCGAGCGGTTTGGGTGCCTGGTCATACGAGGTTACCGACACTAAATTGGCTCGCGAAACAAAGGGCAACACGGTCCTGCAGCTGAGCCTCTACTCGGATCTATTGGCGACCATGCAGCAGAAGGTCCCGGAGACCGCCCATGTCGTGACGCCCGGGACGGAGTACCTGCCGGAGGCCTACCGCGTGGCCGATTTTGCGGCGTTCTATCGACGCATCAGGCGAAGCCTGGAGACATTTGCGGCTTCGCCTCTGCATGACAGTCTCTATCCCAACCCGATCGAGCACTGCGAGGTCTGCCGATGGCGTGAGCCCTGTGCTTCGAGGCGGCGCGCTGACGATCACCTTTCGCTTGTCGCAGGAATCACCAAGACCCAGATTGAGGAACTGGCCCGGCGAGGCGTGGGCACCATGGCCGCCCTTGCCACGCTGCCCATCCCGCTGCAATGGCGGCCTGATCGGGGCAGTGCGCCAAGCTACGAGAGGGTGCGCGAACAAGCCAGACTCCAGGTTGAAGGCCGCGGAGGGGGCCGGCTCCTTCACGAGGTGCTACCGCAGGTGCCGGAATTTGGTTTGTTCCGGCTGCCCGAGCCTTCGGCCGGCGACATCTTCTTCGATTTCGAGGGCGATCCGTTCGTGGACGGCGGCGGGCTCGAGTTCCTGTTCGGCTATCTCTATGCCAACGACGCCGGCATGGAAGCCTATGTCGGCGACTGGGTCACGACACGGCAGCACGAACGGGCGGCGTTCGAACGTTTCATCGACTTCGTCACTGAGCGGCTGGCCAAGCACCCTGGCTTGCACATCTATCACTTCGCCCCCTATGAGCCAGCCGCGTTGAAGCGCCTGATGGGACGGTACGCGACGCGCGAGGACGAGGTCGACAACCTGCTTCGGGCCGGCGTGTTCGTGGACTTGTACGCCATTGTCCGGCAAAGCATCCGCGCCAGCGTCGAAAGTTACTCGATTAAGAAGCTGGAGCCGCTGTACGGGTTTGACCGCACCGTCCCGCTGATCGATGTCGGCGGCGCCATGGCGCGGGTGCAGGCCTGCCTCGAATTGGCCGACGCCGGCGGAATTGACGCGGGGGATCGGGTCGCCATCATCGGTTACAACCGCGACGACTGCGCCTCGACGCGCGCTTTGCGGGACTGGCTTGAGGGGGTGCGCGGCGGGCTAATCGCGCAAGGGAAGGCGATCGATCGGCCGCAGCCGAAGGCTGCCGAGATCGGCGAGGATCTAAGCGCTTGGAAACGCCGGGTCGCTGGGCTTGTGTCCAGGTTGACCAGCGACGTTCCGGACGATGTGGCCGAGCGCAGCGCAGAGCAGCTGGCCCGTTGGTTACTGGCTCATTTGATCGATTTCTTCGGCCGCGAGAACAAGGCGGTGTGGTGGGAGTACTTTCGGCTGAGTGACTTGTCAGCGGAGGATCTCTTGTATGAGCGCGCCGGACTAGGAGGGCTGACGTTTCTCGGCAGTTTTGGTGGGACCCTGAAGGCTCCGATCCACCGCTACAAGTTCACGGTCCAGGAGACCGACGTTCGTGCAGACGACGATTTGAAAAGTGTTGGCGGCGACAAGCTTGGCAAGGTCGTCGCGATTTGCATTGATAACAGGACGATCGACATTAAAAAACGCCAGGACTCGGCAGGCGTTCATCCCGAAGCTGCGTTCGCACACAAGTTCGTCGATAACCAAGTTCTCGCAGAATCGATCTTCAGGATCGGAGAATATGTGGCCGATCATGGGATCATTGGGCCGGGCGCATATCGTGCTGCTCGCGACTTGGTGCTCAAAGTCGCTCCAAGAATTCGTGGGCAGCAGTTGGAGCAGCCTGGCGAGCCGCTGCTGGCGGCCGCGATGCGCGCCGCGCTTTCACTTGATCAGAGCGTCTTTCCGGTGCAAGGGCCGCCTGGGGCAGGCAAGACCCATGCCGGCGCGCGCATGATCTGTGCGCTCGTGCGCGACAACCGGACAGTCGGCGTAACGGCCAATAGCCATAAGGTCATTCGCCACTTGCTCGATAAGTCGCTGGAGGCGGCTGCCGAGCAGAAATTGGTAACTCAATGCATTCAAAAAGTCAGCGATGAGCCGGCATCTCTGCCAGGACTTCAACTGACTACCAAGAGTCCAGAGTTTATCGACGGGCTCGGTAATGGCTACCAGGTTGGTGGTGCTACCAGCTGGTTTTGGGCGCGTCCGGATGCGGCGGGCATTGTAGATGTTCTGTTCGTCGACGAAGCAGCGCAGATGTCGCTAGCAAACGTGTTAGCCGTGTCGCAGGCGGCCGAGAGCATTGTCCTCCTCGGCGATCCAAGGCAGCTTGAGCAGCCGATGCAAGGGAGTCATCCGGATGGCGTTGCGACATCGGCGCTTGACCACGTCCTGGGTGAGCACGCAACGATCGAGGCTGGCCGTGGGCTTTTCCTTGGAGAAACCTGGCGCTTGCACCCCGATATCTGTGCCTTCACGTCCGAGCTGTTCTATGAGGAGCGCCTCCGCTCGCGACCCGGCTTGGAGCGGCAGGAAATCAGGTCATCGAGCCGAGTGAATGGGTCCGGCCTTCGCTATCTTGCCGTGCAGCATGAGGGTAACCAGAATTCCTCTCCCCAAGAGGCAGACGAGATCAAAAGGCTCGTCGATGAAATCCTGGGGAGCGACACCAAGTGGGTCGACGGTGAAGGGAAGGCGGCTTTGATCGGATTGGCGGACATCCTGATCATCACTCCCTACAACGCGCAGGTGTTCGAGCTTCAGGAGCGATTGCCGGGCGGCGCATCGGCACGGTTGACAAGTTTCAGGGACAGGAGGCACCGATCGTGATCTATTCGATGACTACCTCTTCTCATTCCGACGCCCCACGCGGGATGGAGTTTCTCTATAGCGCGAACCGGCTGAACGTGGCCACGTCGCGTGCGAAGTGCCTCTGCATTATGGTTGCCTGTCCGCGTTTGTTCGAGGTCGAATGCCGAACGCCCCGCCAGATGGTGTTGGCAAATGCCTTCTGCCGCTATTTGGAGTTAGCCCTTCTCTTATAAGACACAAATCTTGAACTGCGCTCAGAAGCCGTAACGCGAGCGGTGGTGCCTTAAGTATTTCTGATGATGCGAATTGAGATTGGAAATTTTTAAATCAGAGGTTACTCCAAAACATTTCAGGCTTTCTTCGTCTAATTTATTTGAGATCAGAATCAACCCGCCCTCGTCGAATGAAACAAAACCCCGATCAAACAACCCGTCAATGTGCACGGCGAGCAGCAATCCATTATTCGGATCAAGTCGCTCATAAGAGTTTGCTTCACACCAGGGCTTGATGTGGGAGGCCCTAAGCAATTCTGGGATTGCCAAACCTGTAAGCGCACAACGCGCGCCCCAAAGTTCTAAGAGTTCTCTACGAAAGTTCTGTTGGCCCAACCTAATCGCGCGTTTGGCTTCAGTCTCTGTACGAGGATCAACATCCATCTTATCCATGGAGTTCGTGGAACCCGCTACGGGAATTCCTTCAAGGATGTCGATGAAGCTTTGCAAGGCTTGTTTTGATGTGAAACCAAAATCAATCCCATAGGGAATTGGATCTTGACCGGACCAAATACGTTTTGGAAAGGCCCTCATAGTCGAATTGTGATAGAAAAGATTTCGGTTCAACCTGTGTACGCCAGGAATTTGCAACAGGGCTGTGACGCCCTCTTCGTAAGAGGGGTCGACTACCAATACTGACCTGTTGCTGTCGAACTTGATGTAAAGCGTGATTGAGCCGCGCGTGGCGCGCCGCGTTTTTACGCCGACCGGAGCCACATTGAAGCCCAATGTTTCAAGCTCTTTGCAAACCGTTTCCCTGTTAAGATCATTAACGAGGCGCTTCGTCGGGGCATTTTCGAAAGACCAACGGACAACCACAGGCTTGGTATTCTGAATATCCACCGCCTTCGCTCGCCCGGCATACGTAAACGGTGAACGATCGGCGGACCGATGAAAAATATGCGTTACTAACGAGCCGTTCGCGATAGCCCGCATCAAAGGTTGAGACACATTTGAGCGGCCCTTTGCCGACCAGACGAGTTGGTTGCCATCCCACCGATTTGGATAATCGTGGCCGGTTCGGCCAGCTGATCCGACGTTGCAAAACACGAATAGCTCGTCGCCAAATTTCGTGTAGCCAGTTGCCCAATCACCGCCGCGACGGTCTTCGGGCACGCCGAGCAGTTGCTGAATCTGTGCTCGTGTATACTGAGTTCCAGTATCGAATTCCATTCACCACCCATGAAACAATAATTTTCTGCACTGTTCTCGATCAGTAGAGACTTAATTGCTTCCTCTCTAGCAATGCGCCGCGACGCCGGCATGTCCTGGAAGGATCGTTGCAAGTGCGCGAACTATGCAGCCCTTTCTACAAAATAGTCAGCGGATGTTGCGCTGCACCTCTCAATCCGTCCTCAACCTCTCAATACGCGAACCTACATTCTGCCTCATCGGCTCGTCAGAAAGCATCTTGGCCCGCCGCCGAACCTATCTAAGCGGATTGAACGAGTAGGCAACCCCGATCCGACCGGACTGCATTGACTGATCAAACTGGGTCGAACGCGAGTAACCCTGCGAAGACGTGCCCGAAACAAACCCGAATTGATCCTGCGTGTGTGCTGTGTCGAATTTAGTGTAGCGATACTCCGCCCGTACCCGCCAATTCGAATAGAGCTTGCGCTCGATGCCGACGCCTCCAGTCGGCCCGCTAGCCCGAAACGTCTCGTTGGGCTGATAGAAGGGATTGTCAGTCACGTTGCGGGCCTCAAACTGCGCAAAGGTCCAGCCTCCAAGCCCGTAAAGCAGGGTGTCGTCGTCGAGAAGCACGCCGGCGCGCAACAAGGCCGATGCCATCCACCGAGAGGTGAGTTGCGGGCGATAATTGCCGGTCGCCGTTGCCCCTGTTGCGCCGTTCTGGTCGAAATAGCTGTAAGAGCGCGCCCCAGAGGAGCTGAAGTTCAGGTCAGAAGCGGTTGCTTCAAGTTGTCCGCCGAAAACGAGGCGAGAAACCTGCACATTTGCTCCCGCAAACAGGTCGATAAACGCTCCTGCATTGCTCGTTGGCGCTGATAGATCTGAGGTATTGTAGCCAGTTAGGAAGCCGGGGGATGCGATCGTTGCCTGCCCAGCAGAGGTGGTGCTGGATTTGGTGGCAGCGCCGCCAGCGGAGGCGCCCCAGAAGATACCGGTCCAACCGGGCTCGATACCAGGATGATCATCCCTTGAGCGAAGGGGCCCGGGCTGCAGAGGAACGGCGGCATTTGCGGTTCGGAAGTTTTTAGAGGGATCCATGCGAGCATGGGCAGCGCGCGTCCCTTCTAGCTCTCGTTTATATTCCAGGTTCTTTGCTTCGAGGGTCGCAACACGCGCTTCCAGCACGGCCAATTTTTCGAGGATTTTGTCGGTGTCCGCCGAACTTGCTTGAGCGCCCTCACTTACGAGTGACATCGCAATGGCGACCCCAATGAAAAGACCCCGTATCATCTGCATCCCCCAGTTGTATTTATGTTTTTGTAGCCAGGTTAGGATCGGGACACAAGCGGCCCCCGCGGCGATCGCGGTGCATAAGGTTCGCCAGCCAGTCCGAGCGTCGATGCTTGGGGATGGTTAGCTAACTGAGCTGGGCTCGGCTTGAAGATATGCGCGTGGCGGGGTGTCGGGCTTCGAACTCGTCGGCTGGGGACGCCGACTCATCGGCCGAGCCGGCTCATCCGCTGGCTGACTTCTTCCATAACCACGCATACGCGAATGCTGCGGAATTGACGAAAAATGTCGCGCGGAGTGGGCGTTAGGCGGCTGTTGCTTCTGACTCGGTGATCCGCTGAAATTCGAACAGCAATTCCTGAAAGTGCTTGGCGAGATAGCCGACCACCTTGCCGTTGCGCAAAAGCTTTGAAAGGTAGCCAACCGCCAGCACCAGATCGAGGTGGTCGGTGCCATAGGTCTGTTCGGCCACCTTGAACTCGCGCGCGAGCGAAGCTGACTCCCGTTCCATCAGCGCAAGCTGTTCGTCTGATAGCCCTTTAGGCGTGCGCGGTGTGTAGCCGCTGGCGAGCTGGTTTCGAGGCGTTGCCGCCACCAGCGAGCGCACATAGCTGTTGGAAAAATTGTTCATCGCGATCATCAGCTCGGCCGCCTCGATCTGCCTGATCGGGGCAAGCTTGCGCAGTTCCGAGAACGAATTGAGCGTCAGATGTTTTTCTTTGAGCAATTCGACGGCCTCAGCACAAATGCCGTCCAACAGCTTGCGACGCCGACGAATGCTGACGACATCAACATTAAGCGCTTTGGCAATCCGCGCTTCGGAGACGCCGTTTTCGACCGCTTTCAAGATCATCCGATGTTCCTGAATAATGGCTATCCGGTTGACGCGCTTGTTGTAGGTAAAAGCCTCATCTTCGGTCGACACCAGGCACTCGATCTCCACCAGACCGCGGTCTCGCAGCACCTCGAGCCGCAAATGGCCATCCAGCAGGAGGAATTTGCCGTGGCCGTCGCGGCTGCGTGCCACCACGGGTGGTTCGACGAGCCCGATCTCGCCAATCGAGGCTGCGATCTGGCGATATTTCGGCGAGCGCTTCACCTCCTCCGACACGAGCTTCAACGGCTGGATGTCGGCGAGCCTGACCGATACCGTTCGTTCTTCAAAGCCCATCCGGACCGCGATGTGAGGCCGGCGTGCCATGGTCTATCCGTGCCCATGTAGCCGCAGGGCAAGGTTCTTGGGCAAGGTATCGAGTTTTTCGTCTCCCAGGATCGAGAGGAACTCCGGCTCGATCAATAGCTTGCGCAGGGCTTCCAGGATGAAGACCAGCCGTGCCTTGGTGCTATTGGATTTGCGGATCAAAATCCGCTTGCGGTCGACGTCTTGTCGATACGCCCGCAAAAGAGCGTTCGAACTGATCGGAGTGCCGTCGGTCCGGCGTGGACCAGTCTTATAGCCCTTACCTCGACGTCGCCGTTGCTCGATCAATTTTTTGGCCGATAGCAGGCGCTGGCCCCTTAGCAGCCTTTCTTCGTAAGCCTGTTGCAGGACGGCCTGGATGTCGTTGTCCTGGGCCTGCGAAATCATAACCGCGATACTGACAGGCATTTGCCCCGCTTCGACCGCGCGGAGGAGGCGGTGTTCCCCGCCTTCCAGCAGGCTGCTCACGCCCTTGACATACTCGAGGCTAAGGCCGGTCTTGCGCGCAATATCGTCGAAATCATAGCCACGCTGTCTCAGCCCCTCGATGTCATGAAGAAGGTCGATGGCACGGTGCTGACGCCGTGCGCAGTTTTCGACCAGGCTCATAATGGCACTGTCTTCGGCCGTCGCATCCACCACGACCGCGGGGATTTCGCGCTGCCCGAGAGCTTGATAGGCCTCAAGGCGCCCCTGGCCACATACCAGATCGTAACGGGGGTCACCTTCGCAAGTCTTCCGTTTGACTGTGATTGGCCGCTTCAGGCCAAGTTCGGCGACGCTGGTCACAATCTCCTTGAAGATTCGGCGGTTGCGTGCCCGTGGATTGACGACGTCGATGGCTCCGACTGGAATGATCTCAATGCATTGAGCCGATCCCATAGCTGACCTCCATCAGTTGCGAGCGCGCCGCAAGTTCAAACAGCATATCCAGCGTGTCGAAACGATAGGCATCCAGTGCCAGGCCGTTGTGTTCGGCGAGAGCAACCTGTTCTGCTTCCATCTCAAAGCGTGGCAAGAGGTAGTAATCGAGCACGGCGCTGTTCATCTGGTTCATCCGGATCGCCACCGTAATGTCCGGCCGCAGCCCCGCATCAAACCGGATCTTCCAGCGATGGGAGCCAGCTATGGTCTGTTGAGATCGGACCAGGCAAAGCGAAGCGGAAAATTCGTCATTGACGGTGAGGAGGTCGGTTTCGGTGTCTTGGCGGACTGATCCCCCGATCTCTTCGATTCCGCGCACCGTTGCTGCAATAAAGTCGGGATACATTCGGCGTAATGCGCGATTGATCTCGATATAGCGGTAGTCCCGGTCTGGGGTGAAGCCGATGAGTTCATAGGCGCGAACCAAACTGCCGAAGCGCGCGCGATAGGCGCTGCTGGATGGCCCCACCTCAAGTTCATCGATGATGATGCCCGAGAGATAACCGTGCTGTTCCAATAAGCCGCGAAGGACATCCAGAAGCTCTTCATCGGAGTAGCGCTTACAGCGTTCGAATATAATGGTTTGCGCGGATCTAAATGTCTCCTCGTCGACAATGGGGTCAAAGGCCTGGTCGTGACGAATCCAGCGCTCAGGAGGATTGTGGACTCGGCGACCTTTGAGCTTGCATGAGCATCTGTTCCAAACATTGTTTCCAATGTATTTTTCGTTGATCAGGATTTGATGCACGGTCGCTCTGGACCAAGGGCGGTCGAGATCGGTGGTAATGCTCTTGGCGTTGAGGCTGTCCGCGATCTCTCGCTCGCTCTTGCCTTGCGCGACAAAGGCCTCGTAAATGAAGCGGATAGTTTCGATCTCTTGCTCCGGACCAGGGATGAGAACGATCCGGTCGGTTTGGATGCTCTTGTGCTCGCCGCGAACTAGTTCCGCTTTGGCCATGCCGTTTTGATCGATCAACTGCCGCCTTAGGCCAAATCCCGCCGGACCACCTTGACGGTAGCCGAGCTCGATTAGGCGCCGCTGTCCCGCAAAGACCTTGACTGATAGCTCTCGGCTATACTCCCCAGCCATCGCGCGCTTGACGCCCTTGACGATGGTCGATACGGGGCTGCCGTCATTCTCGAATTGCTCGGCGCAGTATCGCACCGAAATGCCTGCGCGCTTGCAGATGTACTCGTAATAGGCGCTTTCGTCGGCGTCCTGGAAGCGCCCCCAGCGGCTGACATCGTAGACGAGGATCGTCGCGAACTCGGCCACGCCATTTTGGACATCCTCGATGAGCTGCTTGAGAGCCTGCCGGTCATCAAGATTGAGACCGCTTTTGCCACTATCCTGGTAGGTCTTTTCAATCCGAAAGCCGTGACGAGCGGCGTACTCGCGAAGGGCCTGTGACTGGTTCGCCGTCGAATATTGTTGATGGTCCGTCGACATCCGAACGTATTCGGCCGCGGATCGGGCGGCCTGGCTCTCCGGTTCAACGCCTGAATGAGACGTGCCCTGCAACATCGTCGCCCTACTAGCGTCAAGAATGCATGGTCGAGTTTTTGAAACTATAGCTTAGCTCGGGGGGAAACATGTTTCCGAAAACGGGCAAGAAGTTTCCAAACGGCGGAAAGCAATCGCCTACTTACGCGAGCTTGATCGCCGACATTCTGAGATCCGAACTCGGCAACAGCCATCAAGCCCAGAAGACCCTAATGCGGTGGACGGGGGCAAATGAAAGAACTGCTAAGAATTGGCTTTCCGGCTCAAACGGGCCGAGCGGCGAGCATTTGTTGCAACTCATGCGCAATTCGGATCGTGTTTTTGAGTTTGTCTTGAGGCTGTCGCGGCGGCCCGCCCTTCCATCGAATCAGAGGCTGGAGGAGGTACGAAACAGCCTGCGAAATACGGCTGACCTACTCTCGGAAGTCATAGAACCCACGACCGACAATTTGTAACGTCACCCCGCCTTAGGCGACCCCGTTAGACAGGTGATATTTGTCAGCCGATGTTCAAGAAGTCGCCGTCGCGGCCAGACCCGGCCAAGCTCACTCTTAGCGCCAGCCTTATCAAGATCGCCTTGTGGGGCCTTGAACGCGGACAAGCTCCCACGCGGAGCGCTCCTCTGCGAACGGCCAAACCGAGTAAAACTCGATTCGGGCGCGCAGCGCAGGCTATTTGCGCAGATCGGACCCCAGGGTGGCCAGCGTTTCCGTCTGCGACGGAGCGCCAATCGATCAATCTACCGGACGATTTCAGCATAGTGGTCAGAGGCCGCCCCCGCTGATGTCCGGCTAAATGGGCAACACTACGTCTTCCTTCACGCCGCGGGCTACGATCTGGAGCGATCCGTCCGGAAGGGGCCGCTGCAGCTTGAGAGCTTGCTCAGCGGGCGCATTCATCCAGGTTTCGACCTCCTCGGGAGTCGTCAGGATCACTGGCATCGCCTTCGGATGGATTGCGCCGACTTCGGCGTTCGCCTCCGTGGTCAGGAACGCGAAAAGGTCATTGTTGGTCTCGCCTTCCTTAACTTTCCGGACCGAGGTCCAGTTGGTCCAGATGCCGGCGAAACAGGCGAGCGGACGGGGCTCGTTGAGTGCGAACCAGATGTCTCCGCCTTCGGCCTTGTTGAACTCGCTAAATGAGTTGAATGGCACCACGCAGCGATTCTCGACGCCAAGCCAGCGCGTCCAGTGCTTCGACTTCACGTTTCGGATGTTGGTGGTACCGGAATCCGGCTCCATCCGGAGCAGTTCCCTGAAGTCTACCGCCTTGCCCTTGGCTTGCAGTTTCTCGGCTCGCTTCTGGGTCGCATCTATGAGCGCTTTTGAGGAGGATGGCATGCCCCAGCGCGCGATCGCGAGCTCGCGGCCACTGGCTCCGGTCCGGACGATCGGTGCCTTGTAGTCCGGAAATACGCCTGGCATCGGCGCAAGGTTTCCGACGTGTTGATTGACCGCGCGGAATAGCGCACCGATTGCGGCTTGGTTGGTGGTGATTGAATAGAGATTGCACATCGATCCACTAATCCCCGGCTCAGGCCATCACTCCTCAGTCAGATGTACCCATTTATAGGGTGTGATCTGCCTTGTCTTGATCAGCTGGAGCATGCGGGTGGGCGCCGGGGTAGAGTGTGGACCGGCAGGAGCGGCACTTGAGCGAAGCCTCCAACTTCCAGAGCGGCGTATCCCTATCGCGTCTTCTGGCAGGCTCGCGCGTGTCTTGCTGCGGGCGCACACGACCTCCAGCCATGCAAATCCGCCGTTGAGGCATTGACCGATCGTCGGCGACGGCTGTGCGGGCCCGCCATAGCCCTCCATAGACAGACCAAGCTTCGGCCTCGGCCCGGTCCACCTCGCGAATAGCCCGCTCGGCGCGCCCGCGGGCGCCCTCAGCGTGAATCCTCGCGCCCATGATACGGCCGCCCCAGATGACCTCTCGCGACATGGTGCTCATGCGAGACAGATTCCGGCGAACGGCGCGGAGGCAAGCCGCTAGATTTTGAGGCGCAGCCGAGACCCCACACCTCAACTCGGTCAAGCGTGATATTGAGCCCATCTACGCCAACCATCATTATGGACATAGCAAATGTCCGCCCGGTTCACGCTGGTGCGCCTAGCCATATTTGGACGATGCGGCCTGTTGATTTCGCCCTGCGGTTGCGGTTGTATGCGAGCTATTTTCTTGCTGGGGGAACATCTTAATGCGCGTTGTGGCGATCTTGGCGCTTTGCCTGTCTTTGGGCGGATGCCTCACCAACGAGCAGCTTATTGCGGAACGCAATGTCAAAGACGATCAAAAGTGTCAGGGCTATGGGGCTCGGCCGGGCACAGATGCCTATGTAAACTGTCGCGCTCAGTTGGATAGCGCGCGCACAACGGCTACGGCCATTAATAGTGCTACCCCGGCTCAAACGAACGTAGTTGTGCAGTCCTCTGATCTGCCGACACCTATGCCTTCGACAGTCCCAGGACAGCGTTGTTCAGCACGAGGGCCATTTTGCTAAGCAGCAAAGATTATCGCGTTCGTTCGCGCTTGGTCAGGCCAATGCTTAGAACGTCAAATCCAAAATATTTTTGATATACCGAATTTCGTTTGCTCCGTCGGGCAAAACAGGAGTTTGTAGGGCGCTGGCTCTAATCAAGAGAGGACCAGCGTAATGGGCGGCGAAATCGAGGCCTCTTCCGAACTAGCTAAAATCGCGAAGCTGAATGGAGATTTCCGCAGGAACTACGGGACCGTGCTCGGTGCGTTTCTGTATCTGCGCTCGATCAGTGCTGCGCGCCGGAGGTCCTGGCTCTGGTCTGCCTTGGCGTCGGTGGTGGGTTCGCTCGCACTGAACTGGGTCGGGAAGCACAGTTCATCTTGGTTTTCAGGTTGGCTAGGTTAGGCTGGACCTGGCCAACGGTAGGGGCGTTCCATGGGAACTGCACTCACTGTCCAGAATGCCAGGATGTTACGACGACGCGAAAATGAACCGCGGGCGGCGCAATACATCCGGATGTCGACGGATCGACAACTATATTCGATCGCAAATCAAATGGCTTTGATCGCAAGCTACGCGGCTGAGCATCGGCTCGAGATCGTGCGCACGTATATCGATGAGGGCATTAGCGGACTGAGAATCAACAACCGCAAGGGACTTATCGATCTGCTCAATGACGTGCAATCGGGAGCCGCGGACTTCGCCAGCATCCTCGTGCGGGACGTTAGCCGCTGGGGCCGGTTTCAGGACACGGATGAAAGCGCGTACTATGAGTTTATCTGCAAGTTGGCTGGCGTAAAGGTGATCTATTGCGCTGAAATCTTCGAGAACGATGGAAGCCCGATGTCCGGCCTGTGGAAAAGCATGAAGCGCTTGATGGCGGCCGAAGACAGCCGCGACAAGTCGGCAAAGGTCTTTGCAGGACATTGCCGGATCGTTGGACTTGGCTATCGAGTGGGCGGACGGCCCGGTTTTGCACTGCGCAGAGAGCTGGCCCCGGTTGTTTGGACAGCGCCCCGCTGGATTTAAGTGGATTCCTGCCGGGTTATGCTGAACGCGGGGCTTTACGATTTTGTCGTTGCGTCGGGAGGGCGTAGCCCGACCAGAGCGACGACAAAATCGTCGGCGACGGTCATGCGGCCATCACCATAGCTTGCGTGCCGAAGTAAGCCTCGTCGGGCGTGCGCCCGTCAAGGCTCGAGTGAGGGCGTCCCTGATTGTAGAAGGCCAGATACTTGGCAATTGACGCTCGCGCCTCGGACACGCTGTCGTAGGCGCGGAGATAAACTTCTTCGTATTTGACCGTGCGCCAGAGCCGCTCGACAAACACGTTGTCGCGCCAGGCGCCCTTGCCATCCATGCTGATGGCGATCTTCGCGTCCAGCAGCACATCGGTGAACTCGAGGCTGGTGAACTGGCTGCCCTGGTCCGTGTTGAAAATCGCGGGCCTGCCGTGCTTCGCCAACGCCTCCTGGACCGCTTCGACGCAGAAGGCCGCCTCCATTGTGATCGAGACGCGATGGGCCAGGACCCGTCGGCTGAACACATCGACGACCGCCGCGAGATAGACGAAGCCACGCCGCATCGGAATGTAGGTGATGTCCATTGCCCACGCATGGTCGGGCCGCTCGATCTTCAATCCGCGCAACAGGTACGGGTAGATCTTGTGACCCGGAGCCGGCTTGCTCGTGTTCGGGCGACGATAGACCGCCTCGATCCCCATGCGCTTCATCAGCGTCGCGATGTGGCGGCGACCGGCGTATACCCCCTCCCGCCGCAGCAACGATCGCAGCATACGCGCTCCCGCGAAGGGATAATCGAGATGCAGCTCATCGAGCCGACGCATCAAGGCAAGGTCCTCGGCCGAAACTGGCCGAGGTTCATAGTAGACCGTGCTGCGAGCCAGCTTCAGGACCTTCGCCTGGCGCACGATAGAAAGATCATGACCGCGGTCGATCATCGCTTTGCGCTCAGCAGGCCCGCCTTGGTGAGCGCGCCGGACAAAAAATCGTTTTCCAACGCCAGCTCGCCGATCTTGGCATGCAACGCCTTCAAATCGACCGGCGTCTCGGCCGATGTCTTGTCATGCCCAAACACGCCGGCGGCGCCTTCCAGGAGCTGGTTTTTCCAGATCGTGATCTGGTTCGGATGAACATCAAACAGTTGCGCCAGCTCCGCCAGTGTCTTGTCTCCTTTGACCGCAGCCAAAGCAACCTTCGCCTTGAATGCCGGAGAATGCGTCCGGCGGCTCTTCTTCGTCATCTTCGCTCCTGATTCGCAGCAAGAATCCTCGCCGCTGTCAGGCAGAAAATCCACTCAAGCTACTGTCCGAATTTGCGGGGCCAGCTCTCAGAGAACTGATCGACGCAACGGGCAATTCGAGGGGCTTTCTCCAGAGTGGCGAGCAGAAGGCATTGCACACCGACAGAGTGTTGCTCCGGGCGGGGTCTCCCGATGAAATCGCGATCGTGCGGTGGATATTCGAAAGCTTCGTTCGCGGGAAAGGCGAAACCGACATCGCCCGCGAGTTGAATGCTAGGGGCGCAGTCAACCATTGCGGCGTCCCGTGGAATCTCCAGATGATCGGCCGCATCCTTCGCAACGAAAACTACATTGGCAACACCGTCTATTACCGGACATCGAGCTACCTGCGGCAACGTCGCGTTATCAACGGCAAGGCCAAGTGGATCCGCAAAGAGGGCGCCCTTGAGCAAATTGTACCTCGCAACGTTTTCGATGACGCCCAGAGGATTATCGAGCGTCGGGTGCGACAGCATTTGTCGTCCGATTTGTTGCTTAAGAAGTTGCGCGTCTTACAGCTCCGGCTAGGAACTCTGTCCGCCGATGCGATCAACCGGGCGAAAGGGATGCCCTGCGCATCCATATATGAACGCCGGTTCGGCAGCCTCCGCAAAGCCTATGAGCTGATTGGTTTCGCTCCGCCGGGAGACTATAGTTACATCGACACGCGTGGCGAGTGCCTGAGCCTGGTCCAACAACTCGCCGTCGGGATTGGTGCTAGGGTGCGCGGGGCGGACTCCCAGCTCATTGCGGAACGAACGGGAGGCTGCTTGGCCCTGAAGGATGGGTCCTTCATATCATTGCGCGTCATTCGATGCTGGGAGCACCCTCAGCGGCACTGTCGCGTCTGGACGCTACGGCGTAGCGCCAAGCAGCATCCGGGTATCGCCGTTTTGGTCAGGTTGGATGAGCAGAACAAAGTACCACTCGACTACATCCTGACGACGAGAGACCGCATGCCCGAGCGACCGCTGATAATGACAGAGGCGGTCGTGAGAAAACGATTTCGGAACAGGTTCAGGCGCTCGACCGACTTGATCCGCGCGTTGAAGCGCCGACTTAGCCGCTAGCTGGGACAGCCTGTACGTAACGGACTACGATCTATTTATCTTGCTGAGACGCCCAGGCGGGAGCGTCGGCGCCTTTCTTCACGATGCCGATGAAATAGAAAACGCTCTCGCGCGTAAGCTCTTTGTGGTCGCCGTGAGTAAACACGATCTCGAGGCCGGCTGCGTCGATCATCTCGCGGAAAGTTTCCACGGTCGAACCGCGATTGTTCTCTTGAAGCACGATAACTCCATTGTCGGCCAAGTAGGGATGTATCGTGTTGAAGAACTCGCGATGGATCTCCCAATCAGGGTCGTGCGCGCGGATATCACCTTCGTACTGGTCGATGAAGTGGGGCGGATTGCTCACCACCAAATTCCACCGCTCGCTCCTGGGTATGCTCCGAAGATTGTTGGACTCGTAAACTGAGACCCGGTCCTCAAGATGATTCAGCCTGACCGTATTCTTGCAGCGGGTCACCGCCGCCGGATTAATGTCGGCCAGGCACAGCGTTTCGCACAAGCCGTGGCCTAACATGGAAAAGCCAATAAACGCTGGTCCGGCGCACCACTCGAAGAGGCGAGGCTGTTTAGGCATTCCACGGGAGCGCAGAAACGGAATGAAGTCTTGGCCGAACTCGAGGCCGCCTCCATCGAGCTCGCTCTTGTATTCGACCGTGACCCCACCCAAGTCGACCCGCTTCGCAGGCCTTATTCGACGTAGCGCCGGTCTGACGAGGCTGTGCTCGATCGTATGCAGAACGCCCATTGCCAACACCTGCAAATGAAGAGGCCCGCAACATGTGACCCGGTCGTTCGTGGGCTGCCGCGCGAGTTGATCAAGAAAAGACTTCGCCTTCTGGCTGTACATTTCTGAATGTTTCTGATTGTGTCAACCGGAATCCTACGAAGTACCGGGACGACCATGAGTTTCACTCAGAGGCTCCGAAGGCGGCTCTTTCCGCCGCGCGACGCGATCGAAGGCTATGAAAACGAGGAGTTGGTCGACACCATCTGTCGTAAGACAGCTGCTTATCAGGGGCAGGCCAACTGGCCGTTGGTCGCAGATTTAACAACAGTACTCGATTTCGGAGGTGGCGCCGGCGTTCACTACAAGACCGCCCGCCAGCAATCGCCTGACATTCGATGGGCCGTCGTTGAGACGCCTGCCATGGTAAGGCGCGCGATGGAGCTTGCGACCGACAGGTTGAGGTTTTTCGAGCGGATCGAGGAGGCGGCCGATTGGCTCGGAAATGTCGATCTGATTCATTCGAATGGCGCAATTCAGTACGTGCCCAATCCTGTCAGGACCATCCGATCACTCTGCGCAGTCGCCCCGGCGAAGCTGATTTGGCATCGCGTCCCGATCAGCGAGGGAGAAGGCAGGCGAGAAGTTCAGACCTCCTACTTGAGCGACAATGGGCCGGGACAGGCACCCTCGCTCGCGGAGAAGCTCGTGAGATACGAGCGGACCTGGATTCCCGAGCAAGCTTTCATCAGGGCCCATGAGGGTTACCGGATGGCGGAACGCAGCCCGGATCCCCGCGAGCACGGAACATATCAGTTCAGATTTGTGCCAGACTAGCGAGGGCGGCGGGGCATATTTCGGCCCTTCCTGCACCTAAGAGATAGTAGAGCGCGATAGATTTTCATTCTGACGCTGTCGGAACTCGGGCGGCCCGTTCGTCTTGAATCGGAGCCAACCAAACGGAGTTCCGCGTCAATGGCCCCCCGCGCCAACTGGAAAGGCTTCCTGCGCCTGTCCCTGGTCACCTGTCCCGTAGCGCTCTACCCGGCGACGTCGGAGAGCGAGAAGGTCGCCTTTAACCAGCTGAACCGGGCCACGGGCCATCGTATTAAGTACTTGAAGGTCGACGCTGACACCGGCGACGAGGTGCCGAACGAGGACATAGTCAAAGGTTATGAGCTGGAGAAAGGGCAATACATAGAGATCTCAAAAGAGGAACTCGAAGAAATTGCGCTGGAGTCCACACGGACCATCGAGATCGACGAGTTTGTTGACAGGTCGGACATCGACCCCCGTTACCTGATCCGCCCTTACTACATTCGCCCAGACGGGAAGGTCGGACACGACGCGTTCGCGGTGATCCGCGAGACCATCCGGGAGATGGACAAGGTCGCGATCGGTCGGGTGGTGCTGACGAACCGCGAGCACATCATCGCGCTCGAGCCGATGGATAAGGGTCTGGTCGGTACGCTTCTGCGCTACCCCTACGAGGTTCGCAGCGAGCAGGAATATTTCGATGAGATCCAGGACGTGAGGGTCACCAAAGACATGCTGGATCTCGCCAAGCACATCGTGAACCAGAAGGCGGGGCGGTTCGATCCGGAGAAGTTCGAGGACCATTACGAAACCGCGCTGATCGACCTCATCAACCAGAAGCGCTCCGGCAACGTCATACGGCCTAAGGAAAGGCCCAAGGGCGAGAACGTGGTCGACTTGATGGAGGCGCTGCGACAGAGCGTCGGTCGGAAAGCTGCGCCGGCGAAGGAAGCAAAACCCGCCAAGAAGCCGAAGAAGGCGCCAGCCGGACAGAAGGAAATGCTGATGTCTATCGCCGGCAAGAAGCCTGCGAAGGAAGCGCCGGCGAAGAAGCCGGCGGCAGGTGCGAGGCGGAAGTCGGCTTGAGCGTGAAGCATCCGGTGACGCCGCTCTACGCTGACGAAGCGGCTGATGTCCGCCAGGCGTGCAGTCCGGGGCCCGCCAAGGCGTCGAAAGATCGGGAAGCCGAAGTCGCCGCGCATCGTGCCGTAGACGGAGCCAAAAGGGCTAGGCGAACGGGGGCCGGTCTGCTGGCAGCGGGTTGCGCTCCGGAGGGAAATGCTTACACCGCAGTCCGTTCAGCCAGGCGAAACTGACACGATTCAACTCGGCTGTCAGAATGAACGTCCCATCCATGTCGAACCGATACAGCAATCATCCCCGCCTCATCAATCGTTGTCCGGACATTCCGGACATGTGTCTCCGATCGAATCCAAGACGTCGCGTATCTCCGCAGCTGCTTCGTCGCTGGTGATGCCGGCGGGCGGATCCTGACGGGCGAGATCGATGGCGTGCTCGCGGGCGTAGGGGTCAGCTCGGTCCTTTGCCCAGCCATGCTCCTGGCATTCGTGGATAGCGCCGGCCTCCTGCAGCAAGCTGAGTGCCCATCCATGCAACGTTCGGATGGCGGGCCGCCTTTGCTTCGTCATCAGCATCGAGATCGCTCCTGCCGGGACGAATCAATCCGCCCAGTTGATCGTTCCAGGCGGTTAGCACGGGGCAGGGATTCGCAACCGACAGGGCTGGGTTTGTCCACGTCTTCCTCAGAGCCTGTGCAGAACACCTCGCCACTCGGCACGCCCACGGTCCGGCATCAGCAAAAGCCGTAGCGAATTCTCTTGAACCGAGAAGCGGTTAGATCGGCTTTCTTTTCCTAGCGAGAGAACCTGAGCCGCAGCAGTCGAGCAACTTTCTTTCGAGATTCCCTCCCTCCGCCAGTTCCTTTTTTGAACATCCTCCCTATTTCTAGCCTAAGTACCCGATGGCGCGTGTTTCCAGCGCTTTTTTACGCTGAACCGTACTCTGCCAATCAGGTTTATCCCTCACACCTTCTCCAAGTGCGCTGATTTCTCCAAACCTCTGCACTTCAGAGGGTGTAACGGACCATGAGACCCATTGAACTCAGAGCGTTTTTATCGTCGGAAAAGCAGGAGAATTCCTTTCTCTCTTGGCAGCCAAGATCGCCAAAAACAGCAGTCGACTTAGGATTTAGACCAGTCATTCGAAATCTCTGCGACTCCGTTTTCCATAACCGGCCTTCTCGCTACAACCTGTCACCTGTCTTTGCCCCCCACCACGATACGGCAAACTGTACTCGCGCCGGCAGAGCTGCAAGCTTTATCTTCTATCAATGCCATAAAGGCGAATGCGGGTGCGGTGGGTGCCGAGCGTGTCCCCATCAATAACGCTGACCTGTCCGTGTCGCTCGCACGGCGGCCGCCTTCATCACGAACTACATAGCGAAAACTCGGACCAGAATCCACAATACTGGACAATCTCGCAATTAGTTGTCGCTTCTCGATTGCCATCGACGGAGTACGTCTGCCGCGATATTGTCCCGAGTGGGCATCAGCGCGGCGCGAGACATCTGCTCGCGTTCTAATATTTCTTTCAGCCCGCCTACGTGCTCGTGAGACATGGCGATCTTTCGGAGAATAACATCAGTCGCATTAGATTGGACTACAAAGTCCTCCACCGGAAATCGCGTCCCATCGTTCTGCATAAAGTGAATTCCCGAATGCGCCAGTGTGGTGAAAAGACCTGACTGGGCCGTAAGATATTCGTTGTCGCCGGCCGGCGGCTTCACTACCGATAACGTTGGGTCGAGCCGCGGAGCCCCGTGAGGTCCGTTAGGAAATTGCATTCCAGCAACGCTCACCCGCGAAGCTTTTTCACGGTGCAAAGCCCAAAATACGATGCTCTCGTTTGTCTTAGGTGAGAAAAGATGCTCGACCGAGAAAAATGCAGCCGCCATAGGGTTTGCAGTCCAATCAAGATATCGAGTTGGAATGCCGTGATGCTGGGCCAAAGCAATCATCGGGGGAAGATCGGAGTAAATCGAAAACTCGTCGCCTAAGAGAGGAAAATGCGCAAACCAAAGCCAGTTCGGAGAGACCGCCGGTTCAGGCGGCAAATTCAACAGCGGAATTGACAACCCAAGATCATTGCACCCTAGCCCAAAGTCCCAAATGGGTAGCAGTTCAGAAGTTGTAGAGATCGCAAGCTGCTTCGCCAACTCCGTGTCGTTCGGCCCGAACACCGCGGGGCCGGTCAGATAGTTAGTGGGGGGCCAACTCCATATGAGCTGTTGCGCTGGATTGGATGCCTCGAATCTCTTCTGAGCCTCACGCCTTGCCGCAGAGATGACCGCATTAGGACGCCACGCGGAAGGTAATAGCTTCCAGGCTGATTCGGCGTGTCCTCGATACACCCACGGGCAGTGGCCATTATCCCACCAGACTGAATTCGACCGTCGTATCGCTGCAACAAATTCGTCTGCCGATTCAGCCCTCCAGCTATCTATGCCAGGCGCCTCACGGGTCCAGTTTATCTCCCCCATTGATTGGGCTCGCTCTTCGCGCGTTGCAATCTTGACTTGTTAAGAACATACTGAGCACATGCCAGCTGATCAATATGAGTAATCCAAAGCCCCACACCTCCGCGCGGCCTCCGCTTTCGGACGCGACGACTTTAGAGTCTGCTGTCGATCGGGCTATGGCGGTGACGCTCGCGAGGCGGTAAGTCGCTGCTGACCGAAAACGAATTCGAAGAAGCGCAAGTCTCGTAAGGTTACGTGCGTGGCGTCAAGCATGCCCGCTTCAACACGTAAACAGAATAACCTGCCTGAGAACTAGTGGTCATGATCGACAACGCCGATAACGAAGCAGTACGGGACGCCGCTCTTTTCGCGGCAACGAACACGGGCTTGTTCCCACAAGCGAACACCTCCCTCTTTAGGTATGTGGGAATACGAGGCAATGCGTGGGAATTCATCGAAAAAACCTTGTTAACCGATACCCTCCCGTTGTCGCGAGCCACGACGCTGAACGATCCCTTTGACACCAATCCTGTCATAGTCAACGACGTAGTGACGTCAGATATCTTCGGCTTCGCAGAGGAAATGCTGCGTCAACAAGGCCAAATTTTCGATTTAGAGAAGGTGGTCAACGAGCAAGGGCAGCGCGTATCAAAGAAAGAACTGGAAGAGCGGGCCACGTCTCTTATCCACTCCCTCTTCAAGCAGCGGAATGAAATATGTCACATCGCATCATTCACTCGGCGGATATCATCAGAGCTTCAGTGGAGCCACTACGGGGATAGTTACAAAGGGCTCGCATACCATTTCGTTACCCGGCCTTCCCACAACAGCGGATTCAAGCTGGCGCGGCCGGTTCGCTATTCACTACAGCGTCCGATTATTTTGCTGAGCGAGATGATGGACCACATAAGTACATTTCAGTCAGGTGGTGGCTTCACTCTAAGGTGGCTATCGTTCGAACAGCGCTGCTTTTTAACAAAGTCCATGGAATGGGCTTATGAAGAGGAGCAAAGGATCATCAAGCAAGGAGGAATTTCCGAGATTTCCTTCCAGGATCGGGAGCTTGTTTCAATAATTGTAGGCCCTCGATTTCCACAAGATCACCTTGAAAGATTGAAGGCGATTCTCGCAAAACGTCAGCGGCCTCTCAAATTGTTCCGCGCACAATCCTCACCTACAAGCTATGCAGTCGAAGTAGACTGGCATAACAATCTCTTCTTGAGTTAGACGCCCAACCCGCATGCCGGCCGCAATATCGGGCGAGCTTTCTTTAATTACTTCATTGACCGAAATGAGTGCGCTGCGCCGCCCAGTCCCCAGGGAATGGCGTCAGCAACGATTTCAGCTCAAGTGTTTTGCTTTGTCGACCGTCCAATATGGACTGGACTAGATCCGGAGCGAGTAAGGTAAGGCGGAGCACTCGGCAGACGTAGGACTCGTTGACAGCTTCGCGCTTGGAAAGTTCTGCTGCGGAAGCATAGCATCCAGTCTCGATGAGTCGCCGCCATCGGTGCGCTTTCGCGAGAGCAGTAATCAGGCTGTTGCTCGGTCGCAATCGAGGTGAGGTCCAAGCCTCTACACCGGCTGGAACTACAATTTGCTTCCGTCCGCCGCTCTGCCGGAAATCAACCGGAATGCTAACGACTAGCTCGCGTCCATCGCGGCTGAGCCGCGCATTCGGTTTGGATATGGTTGTCACGCCGCCTCCGCAATAGACCCGTTGCCCTTGAGATCCGCGATCAGCGAGGCGAAGCCGTCCACCCGAAGGTGCACATCAACCTTTGCAGTGTCGACGACCACCTTAGCTGCAATAAGCTGGAGGATGCGGGATTGTTCGGCAGGGAATAACTCGCCCCACACCTGGTCAAAATCGACGAGGGCGTCGCGGACCCATCCCTCAGTGGCCCCGGGCATGTGGATGCGCATTTGCTTCCAGGTCGCGACAATCAACTCGGGCGACGCGAGTACGCGCCGGACTTGGTCGACAACGATGTCCTCGATCTCGCCTGCCGGGACGCGGAAGGCCGCGCCGGATGCAGCCGCGCCTTTGATGGTCTGCTGGCTGACGTAGTAGCGGTATAGCTTTCCTCGGCGCCGAGTATGCGTTGGGGACATCGCCACGCCCGCGCCATCGAAAATCAGGCCCTTGAGCAGGGCAGGGGTCTGCGCCCGGTGCTTTGCGGCACGCTTACGAGGGCTTTCCTGAAGAATGGAGTGCACCTGGTCCCAAAGCTTGCGTTCGATGATCGCATCGTGCTCGCCGGGATACGCGGTACCCTTGTGTACGGCATCTCCAATGTAGGTCCGGTTGTTGAGCATCTTGTAAAGCACGCTCTTATCGATGGCCTGGCCATAGCGATTGCGGACGTCCTTCTGCTTGAGCTCTCGGGCGAGGAGGGTGGCTGAGCCTAAGGTCACAAACCTGCGGAAGATCCACCGGACAGTCTCCGCATTCTGGTCATTGATCACCAGTTTCCGATTTTTGACCTCGTAGCCGAATGGGGCCCAACCGCCCATCCACATGCCCTTCTTGCGAGACGCCGCGAACTTGTCGCGAATGCGCTCGCCGGTGACCTCGCGCTCGAACTGGGCAAAGGACAGCAAGATGTTGAGCGTCAGGCGCCCCATAGACGTCGTGGTGTTGAAGGCCTGCGTGACAGAGACAAAGGTAACGGTGCGTCGGTCGAACGCTTCCACAAGCTTGGCAAAGTCCATCAGTGACCGCGATAGCCGGTCGATCTTGTAGACCACGACGACGTCGACCTTGCCGGCCTCGATGTCGGCCAGCAAGCGCTTGAGGGCGGGTCGCTCCAGCGTGCCACCAGAGAAACCACCGTCGTCATAGTGATCGGGAACGAGAAGCCAACCTTCCTGCTTGTGGCTTGCGACGTAGGCTTCGCATGCCTCTCGCTGGGCCTCCAGGGAGTTGAACTCCATGTTCAGGCCTTCCTCGCTGGACTTGCGGGTGTAGACCGCGCAGCGCAGCTTGCGCATAACCGGCTTGCTCATACGGACGCCCGCTGGCTCTTCAGGCCGAAGAACACCAAGCCATTCCACCGCGTGCCCGTGATGGCTCTGGCGACCGCAGAAAGCGATTTGTACGGCCTGCCCTGGTACTCGAAGTCGGCGTCGCGGACCGTCACCCGGTGCTCGACACCCTTCCACTCCCGAATGAGGCGGGTGCCGCTGACGGGCCGGTCAGAATTTTTGTGCCGAATGGGCTTGCTGCCCTTGGCCGGCAGGTCGGCCGCCAGGGCTTCCAGCCGCCGGACGGTGTCGGTTGACAGTCCACCGTAAGCCAGCTCCTGGATACGGTACGCCAACCGGCTTTCGAGGAAACGGCGGTTGTAGGGAGGCGGCTCCGAGCCGAACAGCTCGCGCCAGCGCGCCTTCAGCGTGCCCACGGGGGCGCTCTTAAGAGCCGAAATCTGCGCCAAAACGCCGCCGCTAGCCATCTGCCGTTCTCCTTTCCAAAGGCGCGGCATGTCCGCTCTGGTCAGGCGAGATGTCGAGTGAAACATCTCCCGTGTGGTCGGAAAATCCGCTTGCCTTTCGGGCCTGGATCCGGCTGAGGCCGAGCGCCAAAAGCTCGGCGATTTCGGCAATTCGGTCGTCGGCGGAAGGAATGTGTGGAGATCCTGTGATCATCCGCACTGTTTGGAGATGATTCGGGAAGGTGTCCGGCGGTCAACCCCACCCGTTATGGGGTAGGTTTACAGAATCGATTCCCAGTCTGCGGACGAACATGTCTAACCATCACTTTGCGCCAGCGCCTGACGCAGAAATCAAGCCGAAGGGCCCGCAACATGCACTTGAAGGAGCAGCAGCCTTACTGGCGCCCTTCAAACGCCGGCTCGAGGCGCATGCGCCAGCGGATGCACGAGAGGCGATGGCGGCACAGGATCCACGCCTTTTGGCCTCTGCGGAAGTCCATAGCTTGGCGGAGGACCTCAATAGTGCGCTGTATCGGGCTCGTCAGGCACCAAGGGTCAAGGATGTGGTGGCCGAGCTCGGCCGAGCCCGAGATCTTCTTCGGGAAGCCAATTCGGCGATTGTCTCTCTCGGGGGATGGTCCCGCTTCCATCTTCGAACGCCTTCCGAACTTTATGACGATGGTGTCGAGCCTTGCTGGCTGCCTTCCTACGAAGACGGAAATGCCGGTGAATTCGTTGGACTAGCCTCGCGCATAGCCGATCAGATGAACGAGGTTGTCGACATGCTGCAAAAGGTGTTTGGCGACGGTCAGATCGCTGACCGCGGCGGTGCTCAAAATTATGAAGACCGATTTCTCGGCCCGGTGAAGAACAGGTTCATTCGGGAGGCCTTCGATGTGTTCGATGCCTATCACCCAGGAAGCGCGAGCTCGTCAGACGGCTCGCCGTTTTTCTGCTTCGTACACAAGGTCTTTGAGTTTGCGACCGGGGAGCATGACGAAGATAAGATGGCCCTCGGATATAAGTTGCGAGAGCTGATTAGCGCGCTGCACGGTTTTAGCCGAGCAAAGGCTGAGTATTGGAGCATTGAGCTGATGCTCAACTCCGGCGACCAAGACGATCCAACCAGGGGCGATCTCGAAAGGCGCCAAAGGGAAGCGAAGAAGCAGATGGAGCTGCACCAAAGGAAGCTCGTCCCAGCCCTCGCTCAAAAAGGCCGACCCCCTCAAAAAACCGGCAAGTAGGCCGCGGGCGCGAATCATCCGGGTAACGGCCTTCTTCGACCTCGTTTACGAGGTGGAAGGAAGCACAATGGATAGCCGGGAACGGGAGCGGTCTGGACAACCCCGCGGCATGAAGGCCGCGGCCCTGGCGTACGCTGCCAAGGGCTGGCCGGTTTTCCCGTGTCATCCCGAGACTAAGCAGCCGCTCGTCAAGGGAGACGCGGAGCCGGCCACCGGCAAAGCCATCCCGGGGTCTGGCGGTCTCAAGAAGGCAACTACAGACAAGGCGCAGATTGAAGCTTGGTGGCGAAAGTATCCCAACGCGATGATCGGGGTGCCGACAGGCGCGACCATTGGCGCCTTCGTGGTCGATATCGACGCCGGAACTGATAGCAAAACAGGCGAGGTTTATGACGCCGCGGCAATCCTCGGTCGCCTCGAAGCCGCGCTTGGCTGCCCGCTGCCGCCGACACGGGCCTGCCGCACTCCGCGCGGCGGTTTGCATCTGTACTTTGGATTGCCAGAGGGCGGCGGGGCGATGCCACGTAATCGTGCCGGCATCTTGAAGAGGGTCGATGTGAGAGGGGAGGGCGGATATGTCATTGTTCCTCCTTCACTGCGGTCAGACGGCGCCGACTATGTTTGGCAGAGCGAGGAGGATGCTGCCGAGGCCTGCGCTCCCGCCGAACTACTGCGCTTCTTGGCGACACCAGCTCGACGCGATAGTTTCCCCCAGACCGCCAGAGCATCGGCTAAGGAGGCCTACGGGCTAAAGGCCCTCGCCGATGAAATCAGTGTCTTGCGAAACGCGGCTGATGGCACTCGCAATGATACGCTTTTTCATAGCTCCATAAAGCTGGCGCAACTTGCAGCCTCGGGACATCTTGATGAGCTTTTGGCCCGCTCCTCCCTGGAAGCGGTCGCTCGGCAATGGCCAAACATTGAAAAGTCAGAAACGACAATCGCCTCCGGCTTTGCTCGTGGTCTCGCGGAACCGAGGTCAGTCCCGGCGCGGGCAGCCAGAAATCGACCGGCTGAGCGGATTGCTGTCGTCGCGCCGACGGCACGGAAGATCGCCGCCTCTACCCTCGAGCGCCTCGGACTGGATGAGGATCACCAGCTCCAGCTCGACAGAGAACTCGCTCAGTGCCCCCTGACTGACCTGGGAAACGCGGAGCGTCTTGCTCGCCGTATGCAGGATCGGCTGATGGCGGTCCCGACGCGGGGGTGGTTTCGATGGGACGGCTGGCGTTGGACGATGAACGGCGCAGAGGACGCGGCGCGAATTGCGGCGCAGTACGTGGCGCGGTCGATCCAGCGCGAAGCGGATGCGCTCTCCAGAAGTGACGAAGACGCGATCGTCGAAGTTCGCTCTCCTGGTGCAAAATGTGAGCGGGAGATCAGGTTATCCGACAAGCTGAGGGATTGGGGCAGAGAGACAGAAAACGATCGGCATTTGACCGCATTGCGCAAGCAGGCCGAGCCGATGATGGCGGTCGATCAGGCGCGGCTCGATGCGGATCCGATGAAGATCAACACAAAAAACGGGACGCTTGAGGTCAATCGCAGCTGCGCAGACGAGGATCCGATCAGCTTTTATCCTCATGATCCCGCCGATCTAATCACAAAGGTCATCGATGCCGAATACGAGGCAAGCGCGACGTGTCCAGTGTATGACGCCTTCCTGAAGAAGGTTCAGCCCTCATCTAAAGTGCAGCGCTTCCTGCACCAATGGGCTGGCCTCGGTCTGACCGGCGACACGTCAGAACAAAAGCTGCTGTTCTTCTGGGGAAAGGGACGCAACGGCAAGACGACGTTGGTGGAGGCGTGGGCGTCGATTTATGGCGACTATGCGTGCTCGCTTGCGGTTGAAACTTTCATGGACAATGGCAGGGGGCGCAGCGGAGGCCAGGCGACGCCGGATCTCGCGCTCCTGCCGGGGATCCGGTTCGTTCATACTGACGAGCCGGCGCGCAACGCGCGTCTGTCGGAAAGCCATGTAAAGCTTCTGACAGGAGGCGATACCATCCAAGCCCGTGAGCTGAACAAGGGCTTTTTCAGCTTCAAGCCGCAGTTCAAGTTGACGATGTCGGGCAACTACCGGCCGAAGGTGGACGGTGGTGAGGCGTCTCAGGGGACGTGGCGCCGCCTGATCATGGTCCGGTGGGCGATTACGGTTCCGGAGCAAGACGTTGATCGGCAGCTATCGACGAAGCTCAAGGCCGAAGCCTCGGGCATCTTAAATCGATTACTTGATGGCCTTCGCGATTGGATCGACCGTGGCCTTCTCGTCCCCGATGAGATCAAGGAGACGACGGAGGAGTACCGCAGTGATAGCGACGTTCTTGGTCGCTTCCTCCAAGAATGCACTATGCGGGCGGAGGGCCAGCGTCTGTCCAACGCAGAGCTCCATAACCTGTTTGTAGTTTGGAGCAGAAAGAATGGTGAGCGGCCGTGGACAAAGAAGAGTTTAACCAGCGCGATGAAGGAGCGAGATTACGAGCAGTCCCGAGGGGAGGAGCGCTATTGGAAGGACATCGTGGCCACCAAATCGGCGGGTGACTTTGCGGTTGGCGCCGCGGCTGAGGACGATTTAGACGGCGACGAAGCGGAAAACGACAGTTGAAAGTGTCGGGGAATGCGAGAGTCCAGGAAGTGTCGAGGCTAAAGAAGCCCGAGAAAACTGAGGC
This sequence comes from Bradyrhizobium ottawaense, assembly GCF_002278135.3. Lineage (NCBI taxonomy): Bacteria > Pseudomonadati > Pseudomonadota > Alphaproteobacteria > Hyphomicrobiales > Nitrobacteraceae > Bradyrhizobium > Bradyrhizobium ottawaense. The sequence continues at coordinate 682,680 of NZ_CP029425.2, forward strand.
TTCCCGACAGTTTCGACACTTTAGACACTTCTTTGCACATAACTCCCTAAGCGCGCGCCCGCGCGCGCAGGAAGGACTAGCTCAGGACACCGAAGTGTCGGGCAGGTTCGGTGTCAACCGGCGTCAACCTTGTCAACCGTGTCAACCTAACTTTTGGAGTGCTCCGGCTGGCGATACTGAGGGGTGCGAATTACCCGCGGTCGGGCGGATAGCCAGAGGGACCCGTGAAACAAAGAAGTCGACCGCGATGAAGCGATCGATCGGCTGGAGCAGCAGAGCTTAAGGAACGCAATCAATAGGGGCGTGGCGGTGCCTAACACGCTTGGTAGCCCATCGTCGAGGCGCCGCACCGGGCCGGTTCTGTCTCAATAGCGGACCTGTCGTGACAGCGGGGCATGGGCAGCTTGTGACCCTTAGGCGACATTCGCCTACTCGAAATTCGCGGTGCAGCAGTCTCGTGCCGTCGCGCAAACCCGCCTTACAAAGGCTTGATCTCTACTTTACGGAATTTGATCGTTCCCGCGCCGTGTTGCAGGGCGATCGAGCCTTCATCGAACATTCCGTTCCGCAGTTCGGCTGTTTTCTGACCGTTGAGCACGACCGTGATGTCGCGCCCCTTCGCCGTGATCTCGAATGTGTTCCATTTGCCGCCGGCTTTCGGCTTCGGATTGATCTCGATGTAACGTGTGATCGCGCCGGTGCCGTAACTTGGATCGGGCCGCTGGTCAAAGATATTTGCTTCGTAGCAGGTACGGTCGGTGATCTTCTTGGCATCGAGGCAGCGGAAGTAAATGCCGCTGTTTGCATCATCGCTCGGCCAGAATTCGATGCGCAGCACGAAGTCCTTGTACGGCTTCTTGCTAACGAGATAACCGGCCTCCTTGTCTTCCATCTTGTCGGCAATCACCGTGCCGTCCGCCAGATGCCAATTGGACTTCCCGATCTGATCCCATTGTTCGAGGTCTTTGCCATCGAACAGCGTGATCCAGCCGGCTTCCTCAGCTTTAGCCTGCGGCAGCGACTGGCTCACGGTGAAACCCAAGGCGACGAGTGCAAGAGCGAATTGCAAAGAACGGAGTGACGTCTTTCGCATGATTGACTCCTCCTGGCCGGTCCGCCGATTGTCCTTCCGGTCGGCAGTCTTGATGATAAGGCCTTGCGTAAATTCTGGCTAGGCTCGTCCCTCACGCATTCAACGAAGATACGGGAGGCATCGATGGACTAAGGCTCCCTATGCTGAAGTTGGCGATGCGCAGGAGTCGCTCGTTACCTTCGATGAGGTGCCCCTTGGAGCGACGAGGCACTGAAGCTGTGCGACCGCAGCATGCTCGTCGTGGACGCACTGCGCTGCCCATCGCGACGTAACGCATAAAGCCGGTCTGTCACCACTTAGGCAGAACGGTGCGACGAGACGTGTTGGAAGTCGGTTCAAAAATAGCTCTTCAATGTGCCGCGCCGTCGGACGTCGAGTGTGGCGCAGTGGAAGCCGCCACCAAATGCGGCATAATGTAAGAACTCACAGAGAATCGGTTCGAATCCCCAATTCTCCAACGCACGCGTCATCGCAATATGATGTGGATCTACGATGACGCGTTTCTCATCTACCATCAGTACGTTCATGTTGAGCCATTTCCCGCATAGCGAAGTGATCCTGAGCATAGGATCGGTTATCGGGTCGGGCTCGGGGGCCACGAGGATGTCCCATCCTTTCAAGATGGCCGGAAGGTGGTCGACGTCTATGTATTCGGGATTAATCAGAATCTTGCCGGGCCCAAGCGGCAATATGGTGGTGTCGATGTGCATTGGATTGGGACAGCAGCTCTTAATCTCATGGATGCGATAACCGTCGCCAAGGTGGCGACGCAGCCATTCGATACCAGATGCATTCGTGACGTTGCTGCGGGTCACGAATAGGTCGCGCCCGCAGCGAAAGAAGTCGGCGGCGTCAAAGACCGGCTCGAATTCGGTGAGGATGTATGAGATCGGCTCGCCTTTTTTAGGGACGCGGAATTCTGGATCGAACAATTCGTCCGTCAGTTGCGGTCTGGGCGCGCTCGTCCACCGCGCGCCACGTTGGAAATAGTCTTTCAGAATCGGACGATAGGAATGCGTCTCGAAGTACCGACAGGGCCAAACCATTGGGGTTTCAATGATCTCGTCGCCGATCACGAGCATGCTGTCACGCGGGCAGGAATTGCAGAAGCCGCGCGAGGACCATTCCGGCGTGCTGAAACGTTTCCTGTGATCGACGGCGTCCGGCCGCCTTACGATGATACCCAGCGACTGTAGCAGCGCCACAAAGCCATCAATCTCACGCTGAGCCGGTTCGATCATGATCTTTGGGTAACGGAAGCCTGCGAACAGCGCCTGGGCACGCGCCGCCATGCCCGGAATGTTGCAGGTCACAACCGGATGATCGGACGGGATAACCGCGCCCTCAAGCCTTCCGACTATCACTTCCTCCAGCATGCCCCACTCGTCGTGTGAGCTCACCGGAGAAACTTGGCCCGATGGGACGGCATCCGGACCGCGAACGCGTGTGACCATGTCCATGCATGAGGCCCTCTGTGCGCTACAACAGCCGCAGGTCCCGGGAGTTCCAGAGATCCGACCGCGGTCGCGGGGTCGAGTCGCAAATCCTTGGTGTCGCCTGATGGCCGGTGGCTGACCTCAGCCCGGAGCGCGGCGATGTCCGCTTCCGAGAGATAGCCCCACCAAGGGCATGCTGGCTAACGAGGGCAGCCTTTGACCCGAAACAGACATGACCGTATCGCGGTCGCTTACCCCTCCGGCACCCCGGCCACGCGCATGCCCTCATAGACGCGCGCGCGCCCGGCGAGGTATACCGGATGGTCACTTACGGCGAAGGCACGGAAGCGGCGGATGTTGAAGTTCGGATCAAGCGTAAGTCCTGCTTGTACGGCAGCCCGCGCTTGGTCTAGCGCGCCGAGACGCGCCAAAGCAGCCGCAAGACAGAAATGCACGACGGCGTAGTTCCGGTTTGCGTCGAGGCACCGGCGCAGTCAGACGACAGCTTCGGCATCAAGGTTGAGCTGCATCTTGGCGAAGCCGACCCAAGCCATCCATCGGGATCCCAAGGTATCGCGAGGAGAAAGGCGGAATGCCTCTTGAACGTGTATTTCGGTTTCCTCGCCACGGCCGAGAAAATACTTGGCAAAACCGATGAGCGGATGGGCGTTGGCAAAATTTCGATCCAGCGCCAACGTCTGCTCAAATTCACGGATGCCTTGATCCGCTCGTTTCGTAAACATTTGCACGCAGCCCAAGGTCAGATGGGCCAAAGCGTGGTTCGGCGCGAGGGAAAGTGCTTTGATCGAGGCCGACTCGGCTGCCGCAAACCGCGCGGTCCCGTCGTCGCTCATAGATAGTGCTCCAATCGTGGCATCGACACTCGCCACGCCGACCAATGCCTCGACGTTGCGGGGATCGAGCTCCAAGGCACGCTCAAAAAACCCACGTGCTTGCGTCAAGTGTTCGGGGGCGACCCCCTTGTAAAGGTAAGCCCTGCCCAGGAACACCAAGTCCATTGCATCAGGATGTAACGTGCGCTCGGCGCGTGTTGCCTCAGCCGCAACGAGCTGGGCTCTAAGCATGTTGGCAATCCTCGATACGATTTCGTCCTGCATATCGAAGAGGTCGGCGACCGGCTTGTCGAACCGCTCCGCCCATAAGTGATTGCCGGTTCGAACATCGATCAGCTCCACGTTCACCCTCAATCGCTTGCCACCTCGCTGCACAGAGCCTTCGAGCACATAGCGGACGTTTAACTCCCGCCCAACCTGCTTCACATCGACGGCCTTGCCCTTAAAAGTGAACGCGGTGTTGCGGGCGATGACGAATGAGCCGCTGATGCGGGACAAGTCAGTGGTCAAGCTTTCGGTTACACCATCCACGAAGTAATCTTGCTCGGGATCGCCGCCGAGGTTGGCGAACGGCAGCACAACGATGGAAAGATGAGGCGGTGAAAGCGGGCCTGGCACCGCGCGCGTGGTCTCTATCGCCGAGCTTGGCCCATCCCGGATGACTGCGTAGGCCCGGACCGGGCGAGCGATATTTTTGAGATTCTGCTCACCAAGATCAGCAAATTCAATTGCGACCTTGCCGCGGACATGATCATAGACGGCAGACGAGATGCAGATTCCGCCCGGTTCTGTAATGCTCTCAAGACGAGCGGCAATATTCACGCCGTCCCCAAAGATATCGTGCGGTTCGACAATTACGTCGCCAATATTGATGCCCACGCGGAAAGCAATACGCGTGTCCTCCACGTCGGCGATTGTCAGTTCAAGAATGCGGGTCTGGAACTGCATAGCAGCCCGAACCGCTTCGACCGCGCTCGGAAACTCCGCCAAGAACCCGTCGCCGGTGTTCTTGACGATGCGGCCGCCGTGCTCCGCAATCGCGGGTTCGACACTGCCCGCGAGGAGCGCTTTCAGTTTGGCGTGCGTAGCCTCTTCGTCGCTGTGCATCAGCCGCGAGTAACCAGCCACGTCAGCGGCCAATATTGCGGCTAACCTGCGCTCGAATCGGACCGGCCGCTCCTGCACCATGGCTCTCAACCCAACCGACGAGATATTGTACGACGGATCGGGTGACCGGGCCATACCGCTAATGTCGCCTAATGGCCCATCGCTGCCCAGCGGAATGCTTGTTGGGGCGTCGGCTGTCGGGTGTGGAGCGGAAACTGATTGCAGCGGTCCGGACCGCCGATTTTGACCCTGAGCAGACATTTTTCTAGCCACGCATTGACTCAGTATGCTTTGATCGGCCGAGAAATGTGGTCATCGGGATAAAGACCATGCGAAGGCGAGACCTTCTCACAGGCGTACTGGCCACGGCAACGGCGAGCGCATTGCAGGCCGCCGAAAGAAATAAGGTGGTCTATCGTCTCGCCGTTTGCAGCCAGTTCGGATTGGAAAGCTTCACGACGACCCACTGGGCGATCCTATTTAATCGATTGCCTCAGATGGGGTTCACCGAGGGCAAGAATCTGATCGTGGATCGATTTTCGACCGAGGGCCGACCTGAACGGTATGAAGAGATTGCTTGGAGCATGGTGCAAGCAAAGCCTGACGTGATAGCGCTTGGGTTCGATCATCAGCTCATCTTACAGGTCGCAAGATACACAACTACGATTCCCATCGTTGCAAGTTTTGGTGATCCGGTGGCTGCTGGAATTGTAAAGAACATGGCAAGGCCAGAGGGCAACATCACCGGCGTTTCGTTAGACGCTGGAATCGAGATGCAAGGAAAACATTTGGAAATTCTTCGGCGGGCTGTCCCTTCAGCATCGCAGGTTGCATATCTCTCGGACCGCGCAGGATGGGAAGGGAGTTGGGGCAAGGCGGTCAGAGAAGCAGGACAGCGGTCGGGAGCTACAATCATAGGTGCGCCGATGGAGCTTTCGGCAGGAGAGACGGAGTACCGCCAAACCTTCAGGACCATGGCGCAACAATCGGTTCAAGCGCTTATGGTTAGCGGACTTCCGCCGAATTCCGAGCACCGTGAGTTGATACTTGAACTGGCGACGCAACATCGGCTGCCGTCGATTACTTGGTGGACGGACATCGCCGAAAGCAAACAAGTGCTTTTGGCTTATGCGCCGGACTGGCCGTACTATTTCGGGATTTGGGCGGATGAAGTCGGCCAAGCTCTCAACGGCGTCGCACCGGCGGACATTCCAATTCATCAGCCCACGAAGCTTGTGCTTGCAATCAACCTGAGAACCGCGAAGACACTTGGCCTTGAGGTGCCTGCCACATTGATCTCTAGTGCGGATATGGTCATCGAATAGGGTATGCTGCACCGCATGAGTCCGTCAGCGGCCCATCTGCGAAGTTGCGCCGCGTCTGACGGAGGTCCGCTCATCGCGGCGAACCGGACCAGATTTGCTCAACCTGAGTTCTTCCTATTTTGACGCGGACGTGGCGCACACCGTCCTAGCTACGTCCGTTTTCGGCCGGTAGGCCACGCACCCGAGGCCGCGGCCAAGTTTTGCCTTCTCCCCCGTTGCGGACCAGTCTGGATAGACAAGCGTCTCCTACGGTGTGCCGCTGCGAACGTATAATAGACAGATGAGAGGTTGCTGCGTTCAATTTGCTTGCTGATCAGAGAACGCTGGCAATTCCAGCGCGAATGCGGGCGTCAACCCGCGCAGTTCCAAAGGGAGGACAACGAAATGCGTCAATCGCTGACGTTACGCGCTGCCATTGCGTTAGCTTTCACGGCTTCCGCCCACATCGCATTCGCGGAAGATGCCCCGAAGGACAACCAAGGATACACCACCCCTAAGACCGTCGTCATCGACCTCGGCAAGGAAATTCCAAGTATGGCAGGGTGGCAACTGAGGCTGCGTGTTTTGAACATCGCGCCGGGCGGACACATCGGGTTGCACAACCACAAGGACCGGCCCGCGGTTGTCTATTTCCATCAAGGGACGGATGCCGTCACAAACGAAGACGGCAGTTCAAAAACATTCCACCCAGGCGACACCACGGCTGAGGGTGTCAGTACAGTGCATTGGCATAAAAACACCGGCGATGATGCTGTGGTGATTTATACTGCCGACTTGATCAAAGTACCGGCGAAATAGCAGTAAAAGGGGACGCAGCCCACTTCCGCTTCTGGCCCGTAGCCGAAAGTGGCCTAAACGCGCGTCATGTCCGGCTTCAGGGGCAAACCGGACTACGGTCTGACTTGGCATCTGCCGCCGCTTTTGACCCGAAGCGGACTTTCGGTGCCTCAATCTACTCGATCACTCTGTCTGCCAACAGGAGCACTTGCTCCGGGACGGCCAAATGCAACGCTTTGGCCGTTTGGAGATTGATCACGAACTGAAACTTCGTCGGTTGCTCAACCGGCAAGTCCGCTGCATTCGCACCTTTTAGGATGCGGTCCACGTGATCGGCCGCTAAAACAAATAGAGCCTTGATGTCCGGCCCGTAAGCCATCAACCCACCCAGGTCCGGGTAATTGGTGACCTGATATACTGTCGGCAGGCGGTACTTAAGTGCGATTGATGGCAACGACGGCCGCGGCGGGTCCGCAAGTACGTAGACGATTTCGCACTCCGCGGCCTGCATGTCGGCGAACGCCTTTTCGACGTCCTCGGGGTTGGGCGCAACGAACCGTTGGGCTGAAATGCCGATGACGCCCGCCGACCTGGCCGCTACGTCGGCCAAAGCCGGATGCGTCGGGTTGTTTGAAGTGAGTACACCGATTTTCCGGACCTTGGGAAACAGAAGGCGAATAATGTCGAGCGTCTTCGCTGTGAGATCACCGAACATATTCGCAACGCCGGTGATATTACCACCGGGCTTGGCAAAACTTCTGACGAAGCCAGAGCCGATCGGATCGGTGGCTGGCGCCATGATGATCGGAGTCGTCGAGGTCGCTCGTTGTGCAGCTGCAATAGCAGGCGTCGCTTCGGCAATTATGATGTCCGGCTTTAGTGCAACGAGATCCTCGACTAATTTCGGTAACAGCGCGTAGTGTCCCTTCGCTTCGCGCAGTTCGAATATAAGGTCCTTTCCCTCCCGATATCCTTTGGCTTCCAAAGCTTCTCTGAACCAGCCGATGATCCGGTCGCCTTGTCCGGAGGTAACCAGCGCGACGCGCCATGGCTGCGATCGCTGGGCGTGCACCACGGCGCCAATGGCAACTAAAGAAGCTGTCGTAAGCAAGGCACGACGCGTTACTGAACGAGCCATGTGTCTCTCCTTGAGTTCGCACTGCGAGGTTAGCACGGGCGGATTCTTCAAAGAATATGGTCTCGCTTGCTGCGGCACGTGAGTCCGGAACTGGCCCTCAGGCGACCTTCCGCAATGCCCCATGCTTTGTCCGCTAGTGAGTCATTGCAGACGTTAGCTTGTTTCGGCTACAGGACGCCGAGCAACCTGCAGGGCTGACCGCCTACACATGGTTTTCCGGCCGGATCTCCTGAGCGGCCGAGAGGCTATTCGACGCTCGGGAATTGCCCACTTTCTTGACGGCCTTCTTCACCGCCGAGGCCGAGCGGCGGGTTTTCTTCGCTTCCTAACGGACTGCATCTTCCTGTCCCTTGGGTACGCGTGCCCGGTCCTGCTTGCGTCCGCGAGCTGTCTTCTTCGCTACCGCCATCCTATGCGAACTGATGACGATACAACGCCGCAAGGATTCGCAGGTTCAGCATCAGCTCTCGCACGCGGCTCGATGCCCAAAAGGTGGCAGCATCCGTTGAATAACAGACCGTCCCGGCTATTACGCCCTCATCCCATCTCGACGCGTGTTGGCGGTACATCCACGCCCACTGGGGACTACATTCGATGATTTGGTCGTTGAGACCATCGTGAACGTGGCACGGCATATCGGGATCGAACGTGTCCATCGACTTCATGCCGGATGTCCAATTGACTTCCTTCGCCGACTGAGAAGCTCTTAGCCCTGGATGTCGTCCTGGGATCGTCTCATTCCATCCGAGCCTTGTCATTCAGATCGCGGATCCGGGCTTCGGCTTCTTCCCTCGAAGTCACGATCTCCGATTCATCCGGCATGCGCGCGATTGCACTGAGCCTCTTGAGCTCATCGACTTGTTCTTTTGTGGGCTTTTCCACTTTCCAATCCTTGAGGGCCTGCACAACGGCTTCGTCGTCGAGCACATCCAGCAGATTGTTTATGGTTTGCTCGCAATCTCTGGGGCCGGGCTCGACATGCCGGGCCAAAATGCCTTGTGCGTCTTCCAAGGCCTTCGCCACTCGCTGTTCCGGATCCATGACCGGTACTCCACTTACTTATAGGAAAACGCGGTTATGATCAGCGCGTTCCTTTGCTCAGCCCTTTGAACGAGCTGGCCCGCAGCAGACCTTCGGAGGTAATGTCACGGTACTCAATGTCGGCATAAAACTTGGGTTCGACCCACGTGGCCTTCGGCTTCCTGATGGTCTTGGTCAGCTTCTGTTTTGGGCTTACCACGGTGTCTAGCGCCTTGCGGATCTGCGCTGAGGTGGTTCGGCTCCATCCGGTCCCGACCTTTCCCATGTAGACTAGATCCTTGCCTTCCTTTTTGCCCAGATAGAGCGCGGCCACGCCGGATGGGTCCTTGATGAAGCCGACAACGGGAAACTTTCCCTTCTGAACGACCTTGATCTTCTGCCAAGCCTCCACCCGATCCGATCGGTATGGGGCATCCACGCGCTTGGAGACGATGCCTTCGTAATTCAGCTTGCTGGCTGCGGAGAACAGAGCCTGGCCGTCCCCTTCGTGGTGCTCGCTATAAAGGACGGGCTCCTTGAGGTCGTGCTCCTCGATCAGATCCTTGAGCAGCCTCTTTCGCTCGATTTGCGGCTCTTTCCGCAGATCTCTGCCGTCCAGCCAGAGCAGATCGAAAGCGAAGTATACCAATCGATCCTGATCACCTCTGCCAAGGTCTGCCTGCAGCTCGGAGAAGTTCGTCCGACCATTATGGATGACGACAACCTCGCCGTCGACGATGGCCTGTCCTTCGATACCGAAGGCGCCCGCAATCCTTGAGAACTTATTGACCCAATTGTAGCCGTTGCGGGTGTAGGCCCGGCGGTCGTCACCGTCGATCCGGAGCTGGATGCGGTAGCCATCGTATTTGACTTCGTGAATCCATTGGGATCCCGAAGGCGCCTTCAACTTCAGGGTCGCCAACTGGGGTCCAATGAACCCTGGCATTGTAGGGACTTCGGCCTTTTCGGCTCGAGGCTTTGTACGCTTTGCCACGCTACTCAACTCGCAAAAAACCCGCCGCCGGGTTGGAGCCGACGGCGGGCAGTCTACCTACCTCAATCAACGAGTCTCGCAACTTCGAAAGCGGCGAGGAGTTCCAGCGACCTCTCTGTTCGCAAGGTTTCGACTTTTGCGCCAGGCCCGACGGGCGCCGACCGGCGGTCCAGTCCTTCTCAGAACCCATCGAACTCTCGGCGAGAGCCGGCGTTTACTGACATCATGTCAGACGCATTCGACTATTTCCGCGCCTACGCCGTCCGAGCTCTCTGCAAAGCGAGAGCCCTGCCGCGGGGCAAGATGAAGCATCTGCAACTGGTGGCCGGTCGGATCTACAATCTCCTCAAGAAGGAGGCTGCCTACGGCCCGAATGTCCAGCACCTTGAGGACTTTCGCGCAGCCCAGAAGCTCGAGGCCTCTCTCGATCGGCCAAGTGACCGCTCCGGCGGTCGCCTTACTCCGGCGGCGCCGCAAAGCTCGGACCGGGAGGCTGGCTGAATGCCTTCGCTTGACGCGCGCGGTGTGGCAAGTCTCCTGCGAGAGTACGCGCAGCGCACTGCCTTGCGAGGCGGCAATCCCTATCGGGCGAAAGCCTACTCTAGGGCCGCCGACAGCCTGGTGGCCCTAGCCGTTCCTCTGGACGTGCTCGTCGCCGAACATCAACTTACTGATATCCCGGGCGTCGGCGACGCTATTGCCGACATCATCACCAAGGTTCACAAGACGGGCAGTCATCCCAGCCTCGAGAAGCTGCGGAAGGAGATTCCCGCGGGCGTGCTCGAGATGCTCGGTGTACCTGGCCTTCGTCCGGAGAAGGTGCTGCGCCTGTACAAGGATCTCGGCATCGGCTCGCTCTCGGAGTTGGAGGCCGCCGCCAAGGATGACCGCATCAAGAAGGCGAAAGGGTTTGGCGCCGCGCTTCAGACCAAGATCCTACAGAACCTTGCGATCGCCAAAAGCGGAGAAGGCCACCTCCACCTCCACCTCCACCGAGCCGCCGCGCTGCTCGCACATGCGAAGGACTCGATCCGCAAGTCCCGCCCCGAACTTAAGCGTGTGACAATCGCCGGCGATTTCCGCCGCGGCAACGAACTCGTCGGCGATCTCGCGATCGTTGCGGAGGCTGCCAAGCCGGACAAGTCATCGACGCCATCGGCCGACGGGCTGCAAATCCGAGTATCCGACCGCAACCACTTCGGCGCTGCTCTCCTCTTCGCGACAGGCTCCGCCACTCATATCGAACAACTCCGGGCTTTGGCGGCGGAGAAGGGAATGCGATTGGAGCCCGACGGCTTGCACAAGGGACGCACCCTGATCGCCGGCGAGGAGGAGGCGGAAATCTACCGCGCCCTCGGTCTGCCCTTCATCGACCCTGAGCTCCGGGAGGGCCGCGGCGAGATCGAGGTGGCTCTGAAAGGCAAGCTCCCGAAGCTCGTCACCGACCAGGACCTGCGCGGCATCCTTCACTGCCACACCGATGCCTCCGACGGCACCGAGACGCTGGAGACCATGGCCAAGGCCACGCGCCAGCGGGGCTTCGAGTATTTCGGCGTGGCCGACCATTCCAAGTCCGCCCACTATGCCGGCGGCCTCTCCGTCGAGCAGATAGCGCAGCAGCACCGGGAAGCCGACCGTCTGAACAAGCGCTTCGGCAAGGACTTCCGGATCCTCAAGGGTATCGAGTCCGACATCCTGGCGGACGGGTCGCTTGACTATGACGACGACGTTCTCGAGCGCTTCGATTTCGTGGTCGCCAGCATCCATGGGCGCTTCAAGCTGGATCGCAAGGCGCAGACGCAGCGCCTGCTTCGGGCTATTTCCGACCCTCACACCACGATCATCGGCCACATGACGGGGCGACAGCTCCAGCGGCGGCCGAGCTACGAAATCGACGTCGAAAAGGTACTGCGGGCCTGCGCCAAGCATGACGTTGTCGTCGAGATCAACGCCCATCCTTGGCGTCTAGATCTGGACTGGCGTTGGCACCAGGCGGCGCTGGAATTCGGCTGCATGCTGAGCATCAATCCGGACGCGCACTCGATTCCAGAGCTCGACCACATGCACTGGGGCGTCGAGATGGCCCGCAAGGGCGGGGTCTCTGCCGACCGGGTCCTGAACGCGATGACGCTTGCCGAGATCACGCGCTACTTCCGCCAGAAGCGGCGCTCGCTCGCCCGGGCGGCCTGATGTCAGAGGGGCACGATCTGGCGCTCGAGGGGAGGGTCGTGGCGGTCGCCGCCGATCGCGGGCACCACTTCAGCAAACCAACTCAGGACCGCATAATCCTGGTGGAAGGCCAGGGCGTCGAAGGCGACGCCCACGCCGGCCCGTTCGTCCGGCACCGCTATTTGGCACGCCGCGGGCCCCGCCAGCCCAATCTACGGCAGGTCCACCTGATCCCGTCCGAACTCTTCCCGTCTCTCCTCGAAGTTGGCTTCGAGGTTGGCGCCGGCGACCTCGGCGAGAACGTCACCACCGCGGGATTGGCCCTCGAACGGATGCCGCTCGGGACCCTGATCGAGCTCGGGCCGTCCGCGGTCGTCGAGCTGACGGGCCTCCGGACGCCCTGCGTGCTCATCGACCGCTTCCGAGCCGGCCTCAAGCGGCAGGTGTTCTCGTCGGCGGAAACGGGCCCTCCGTTCAAATCCGGGGTGCTGGGCGTGGTACGGGCCGGCGGGACGGTCGCGGCTGATGATATCGCGCGGGCTCGCGTCCCGTCTTCCCCGTTTCGGCCTCTGCCGGCCCTGTAGCGAGCCCCTGCCATGGCACGAAAATCGACCCTGCCCTACCGCCTGCAGCCCATGCTGGCCACGCTGACCGATTCACCGTTCGACGACCCCGATTGGGTCTTCGAGGACAAATTCGATGGTTTTCGTATGGTCGCGGAAATCCGGGGTGGTCGGGTCGCGCTCTACAGCCGCAACGGTGGACACGGTCATGGCGGCGGCCACGGGTGGGGGCACCGCGGCGGCCGTGGCCATCATTACGGGTGGGGAAGGGGCCGTGGCCATCACTATGGCTGGAGCCACCACCATCGTTGGTGAATCACAACCAGGGCCGCTCATAGCGGCCCTTTTTATTCGTAGGCCAGACGGCGAAAAGCCATCTCTGGCCCTACGCTAAATTGCTTGCTGACGTTCCTCGCGACCGCGTCTTTTCAGGCCGCGTCTTCTCCGCGGACATCTGGCAGGCAGCTTTATCGCTGTCGCCCGGCACTCCCCTCGCGTTTGAGCAAAAACCGTTTTTGTCGCCTCGGCAGGCTGCCAAGCGACACGAGGAACGATTCAAGAAAGCGTGAGTTCGATCTCAAATCTAAAGAAACACGAAAAGGGTAACGCGATGACACGATCCGTGGAGGAGTTGAGACGCGAGTCCGAGCGTAGCCGTGCGGAGCTGGCGGCGACGGTAGGTCGGTTGAAGGAGCAGATATCGGACACTGCTGACGACATTCGCCACAAAGTTTCGCCGCAGCACATCAAATCTGAAGTTACCGACTATGTCAGCCAAAAGACCCAGAGCTGGGTCGAAGGGCTTAAGCAACAGATCATGGACAATCCCATGCGCGCAGTGGCCGCGGGCGCCGCACTGGGTGTCCCGTTGCTCCGCTTGGTACGAGGCACGCCGCTGCCGCTTCTCATGATCGGGGCCGGGCTGGCCCTGACCTCGAAGACGGTGCGGAATCGCGCTGCGGACGCCTCCGGTCTAGTCATGGACAAGGCGGGGCGCCTGCTTGAGGAGGTGACGGAGGGCGCGCGATCCATGCCAGGCGACGTCAAGGAGACGCTATCCTTCGCCCAAAGCCGAGCGGCCGGCATGGCAGATGACGCTCAGAAGGCCGCTGGTCTCGCCGCTGATCTGCGGGCAAACGCGGCGCAGGCTGCCAGCTTCGCAAGTGAAAAGCTCAAGAGCGGCATGGACGCTGCCAAGGATGCCGCTGCGAGCGCGCCCGATCAGGCTCGGCAGACCATCGGCGACAATGCCGCGTTGATCGGGGGCTTAGGCATCGCGATCGGCGCCATCATTGCTGCGGCTCTTCCAGAGACCAAGGCTGAAGGCAAAGTGATGGGCGGAGCAAGCGATGGAGTGAGGCAGGCTGCGGCCGCCGCGATGCAATCCGGAGTCCAGGCAGCGAGAGACGCGACCACGACCGCGGCCGATGCTGCGACGCAAAAGGTCGCCGAGGCAGATCTCGGCAGCCATGCCAGCCGCGTGACGCAGAACATGGCTGACAAATTGAAGGAGGCTGCCGAGGACGTCGTCAAAGCTGCCTTTAGCCCCTCTCAACCCAACACTTGAAGGAAACCATCATGAGCGAGTTCGATCCGGACAACGTGACACAGTTCTCAAAGAACCAAGACAATGGCACCGCCAAAGACATGAAGGAGCAGATGAGTGATGCCGCAGCGGAGGTGAAGCAGCGCGCTGGCGACGCTTTCCGGGCTTCGGCCGATGTCGCGCGCGACAAATTCGGTGAGGCCGCGGATGCAGCAAAGGGGGGTGCGGAAGGAACCTTGGACCAGATCCAGAGCCAGGCCCGCGAGCAGCAACGTTCGGGAGCAGACTTCGTAGAGCGCCTCGCTGACAACATCCGCGAAGCCGGCAGGGCTTTCGAGAGCGATGTTCCGTTTGCAGCACGTGGCATCGGCTCCGCCGCCGACTATGTCAAAGACGCTGCGCAGAAGATCCGGGATGGGAGCTTCCCAGATCTCGTCGAAGGCGCAACCGACTTCGCAAGACGTCAGCCTGCGGCCTTTCTTGGAATATCGGTGCTGGCAGGCTTTGCGGCCGTGCGCTTCCTGAAGGCATCGGGCGGACCGTCGTCATCCCAAGGGCAGCGTAACACCACTGGCAGCACTTCGGGGAGCGGACAGGCGTCGCGTGGGACCTCGTTTTCGTCGGGAGAGCAAAACTGGAGTCAGGAGACCAGGAACGGTCGCCCTCATACGCAACAAGATTCATATTCAAAGGGCAGCACCGTACCATGAGCATCGAGCGCGATATCAAAACCAGCCAAAGCGAGTTCAGGGAAATCTCGACGCTGCTTGGTGACGCCATGTCGCAGTTCGCCAAGCTGTTTCAGAATGAAATCGACCTGGCAAAAGCGGAGGTTGGCGACAAGCTCCAGAAGATCGGCGGCGCCCTCGGCTTGATCATAGGCGGCGCCGTTCTAGTGATCCCAGCCATCGTCATGGCCTTGTTTGCACTGTCCGCGGCACTCATCTCCGCCGGATGGTCGCAGCCGCTGTCGTATCTGACTTCGGCAGTCATCGCCGCCGTCGCCGCCGCCGCGCTGGTCGCAATGGGCATGAGCCGCCTTGATATGCGTCAGCTGGCCCCCCGCGAAACGATCGGCCAGCTGGAAAAGGACAAGGACACCGTGAAGGGAATGGTGCGATGAGTAGCACAAAGACCGGCTTTATCGACAATCTGGTGGCGGCTGCCAAGGACAACCCGCTTGCCGCGGCGCTCATTGGAGGCGGAGCGCTCTGGCTGTTGGCCGGCGACCAGAGGCTGAAAACTGTTGCGCGTTCCGCTGCCGAAGCCGTCGAACCCGTCGCCGACATAGGGACGAGTGCTTTCAGGTCGGCAGCATCCGCGATCAAGCAGACCGAGGCGCCGCCGACCGCACCCGAAATGGACAACGAAAGCGCGCGAGGGGGCGGCGAGAGTCTCCCTGGTGCGACAGCAGCCCTTTCCGATACCGTCTCGCAGGCCGCCGGCAGCGTCCGGGATCGTTTCGATGAAGGCGTCGCCTTCGCGCAGGAGCAGTTCAGCAAGCTCGGCAATCCGCTTCCGAACAAGGACACCGTGAACAGCGCGAAGTCGTCACTCACAGACATGCTGGAACGGCAACCCCTCGTCCTGGGAATCGTGGGCGTCGCGGTCGGTGCAGCGGTTGCAGGCGCGTTTCGCGCGTCCGACATGGAGAACAAGTATATCGGCGAAGTCAGCGATAACCTGAAGGCCGATCTGGATCGACGCGCTGGTGCCGTGTCGCAGGCGCTGCGGGAAGCTTCTGATACCGTCGTCGCAGAAATCGGCGATACCGGGGCCGAAGTCGTGGACCGGGTTAGGCAAGCGGGTATGGACGCTGCGGCAGCTGCGCGCGCCGAGGTGAAGTTGCCTTCGTGAACGGAATAGGAGGAGCGCGCGGAGGATGGCGCGCTCCTCCAAGCTCGTCAGGCAACATGGTCACGCAGATCGCTGCGCGCGGCCTTAACTTTCATATGGCGCGCCGTTGTCGTCCGGCGAAGAGACCATACACAAAGAGGACGATGATGGCGCCGAGGACCGCTCCGACCAGCCCGGCACCCTCTCCAGGACGGTACCAGCCTAAGGCTTGACCCAGGTAAGTGGCAACGAAGGCACCGACGATGCCCAGGATCGCCGTGAGGATGAACCCGGAGGGTTCGTTGTCACCAGGCATGATGAATTTTGCAATCACGCCCGCAACAAAGCCGATGATAATCGTCCAAAGAATGCTCATTCTCTCCTCCTCTCGAATACCGGCGAAAGTTCAGCTGTTATGTCGTCGGTAGGCGCCCCTCGGGCGTGTACTTGTCGATTGCCTGAGGCAGCTCGCGCGACAATCTTGCGAGTATTTCCTCTTGAGAGAGTCCGGTCTCCGTCTCGAGCTTGTCCAACACCTCGGGCCCGATTGCTTCCCGCAACTGCGGCGGCGAGAGCTCCCTGTTTGGCCCAGAACTGATCCAAGACCTAGCCGCGTCTCCGTGGCCATTTTGATTGAACTTCTCCAGGAGTTCGCCAATTCCTCCTTGGAGCAGTCCCCCTACCCCTCCGCCACTCAACATACCTGTGAGATTTCCGAGTAGGCCACCAAGCGGTTGCTGGGCGTTGGCTGGCTGAAGCGATCCAGCACCCGGCCCTCTGAGCAACTCTGCCAACTTGTCCCGATTCTGATACCCGGCGATTGCCAGCATCCCGAGAAGTGCAGTCATGGCTGGCATTCCGCGGCTCATCTTTATGGCTCCTCAACGGCTTTGACAGCTCGAACTCGGAGGAGCCAGCTCTGTTCCTATGCGCCGGCACTGGAAGCGCCGCGCTATCCGTACTTCCGGAAGACGCGATAGACGTGAGAGGCGCGTCCTAGATCGGCACGAAGGACGAAGCTGCTCGCCCCGGTCGCGAGCCTCACGGGAACGTTTGACAGAACGACGGGTTCGGCTAAGCGCCGCGCCGCTTGCCGACGCGCCTGCTTCATAGGGCTGCCATGTCGAATGTTGATCGCACCCCGTCCTGGGAAGAGGAAAACGTCCGAGCGGCCTCGAGCCCGGCCTCGAACTTCTTGTCGTTGCAGATCGGCGTGGTCATCGTAGCTGCGCTATACGTCGCTCGTGAGGTGCTCGTTCCGATTACGGTCGCGGTGCTTCTGTCCTTCGTCCTGTTACCTTTGGTGAACGTGTAAGTTAGCGTCTGGCGCTTCTGACAGGAACGACTCGGCGCTCCGTTGATTTGAGATATCGGTCTGTGGCGCGATACCTGGACCCCTCTAGGTTTTTCGTCATCCACCCGGAACGGCCCATCGTCCGACGCGCGTTAGGCGATGGGCCGGTTCTCGTAATGCCACCTCATCGGCATCGTCACAACGCATTCGTGCAGCACCGTGTGATGCACCGCTGGCTTTCTTCTTGAAGTTTCTCAACTGCTAGAGTATTGTCTCATTTATCGATACTGGCCGAACAACTGTTCCGCTTTCGCCTCAGATCCTGACGGCGCGCACGTTTCAGACATTCTCCAACATCGACTAACCGGACGACTGGCCGCAACTCTGTGCGCCAGGTCCTGCGCGCATACGAAAGGAAGACCTGATGAACACAGGTACAGTGAAGTGGTTTAACACCCAAAAGGGCTTCGGCTTTATCCAGCCATCAAACGGCAGCAACGATGTCTTTGTTCACATCAGCGCGGTCGAACGTGCCGGTATGGGTACTCTGAGCGAAGGTCAGACGCTGTCTTATGACGTCGTCGCAGACCGTCGCACGGGCAAGTCCGCTGCCGAAAATCTTCGTGCTGCTTAAGAGCACGACAGACCTGTCGCTCTAGCCACGGATGTACTGGTAGAGCTTGTGGTCACGCCCCGCTCCCGAGTTATCGGGGCGGGGCTTTTCATTCAAGCAGGTAAAAGATCGAACAGCGGGCGCCACTGCGGCTCCCTTGACTGTTGCGCCTGTGCCCGATGACTGCGTCAGCGTGTTCACCAGCCGCATCGGGAACGTGATTCCTCAGTGCCAAGCAGGAGACTCAATGAGCATAGTTAAACGTCATCTAGCCGAGCAAGAAGAACGCCTGGTCCTGATCGAGGAAATTTGTATCGATACAGGAGCGCTTGTCTTGGATACTGCCACAGACGAAGTCTACTTCTCCGCGGACGAAGCGGCTTACAAGAACGCATACGTCACAGTGTTCCAAGCTTGGGCAAAGGGCACGATAAAGGGCACCGCGGAACAGATATTCGAGGCTACAAAATCCATTCTTGAAGACTAGCAAGACCGCCGATAGAGCCGTAAACGTCGAGGAAAATATGTCATACGCCTATAAGCTAAATGAAGAGGTTCGGCACCACGCTCAGGGTCCCCAAGGACGCGCCGCAACTGAACTGCCGAGGATCTACACGATCGTACAGTGCATGCCGATCGAGTCCGATGGACGAGTAAGATATCGCATCAAGTGCAGGTCCGAGAACATTGAGCGCGTCGTTACGGAAGATCAGCTTTCGTATCTTCACTGATCTCCGCGAGAATGGCGCTTTGGTTGAGGGAGCTGGAATAGTACAAGTGAGTCCAGACCTTCAGCCACGCCAAAAGCACCGGATGCACACCTGAAGGTGTCATCGAGTCACTTCGCGTAACCCTGTGATCGGAGCCAAGCGATCCGACGCTCTCCATTCGTCCAATCGTCAATATCGGCTTTGCTCGTGAAGCCCGTAATCTCTCGCGCTTCTGCGCCCGGGTACTCGGCGATGATAGCCCAGTCGCCCTCGGATTTACGAACTGGTTTGAAGTTCACTTTTATTTTTGCCATGCCGAATTATGTAGGAAGGCGGCCGAAAAGGGAACCCGGTTGTGCCATGTTCGGCCTAGAGTAAATAGCAGACGTTGGCCCCCGAGGATGCCTTACTCTGGAGCGATCCTGTAAACATCGCCGGGTTTGAGGTTGAGTTCCTCGAACATCCTCTGCTGGTTTTCAGTGAGGACCGCTGGCACAACTGCCGCAGTCCAGCCTTCGGGAACGGCAGCAAGGACTAGCGTCAATGCCTGATTAGGCTTGGCTAAGGCGAGCCACATCTGCTTCGTTGGCTGCGGAGCGTCGTCCGAGGTCACCTCAACGATAGTGAATGAAGTGCCGAACGACTCTGCCATCCCTGGCCAATCCGCGGAATTGCTAAGAGTTGCAATAACTAGCTGGGTCGCTGAAGGCGGACGGGGTCAGCAATCAATCTATAGGTGGGCACCCAAGCGGTGTTCCACGATTCCATGGTCGCGCCGCAAACCGAGCACTCGAAGCTGGCGATCTGCCGACCCGGGGCCATCGCCTCGGTTCGGGTATAGATTGCTCCACAGTGGCAGGTTCGGTAGTGGGAATCGGGCATTCCCGTTTATGCGCTCAAAAGGCGAAACAGGCCACTGCGAAGATTGAACTAGGCCGTTGAGGAGGGAAGCAGGATAGCCGGTGAAGCCGGCAGAACCTGGCCCACAACTAGAACGTGCGATAGCTAAGCCTGGCTCCACTGTGCGGGCGCCGCCTTGCCCCCAGCTCTGGATATAGTTACTCTCCACTAGTTACTCTCCACGCGAAGCTCAATTCGATAATGGCAGAAACTTCACATGCCAACGACGACACGCGAGTACATTGATTTTTGGGTCGAGAACAGCGTTCACGCCGCGGAGCAATATGGGACGCCGGGCGCTTCACAAAGCGTGGACGTATTGGTTGACCGCCTCGTTGAGGGGGCCAAAAATCAAAACATCCCGCGAGAGGCCCTTGAAAAAGAGGTCGGTGATCTAAAGCAGCACATCGAGGGAAAACTCGCGACTGCCAACCGGATTGAGCAAAATCGCCGCAAGTGACTTCGACTTGCGCAGATCCAACGAAGTCGCGTCTAACTTAGCTCCGATCAGGAAAGGCACTGCGAGAACGGCCATGGCAATGCGAGAGGAAATAAAGCGAGTGATACATGCTGCGACACCCGGTATGTCGCAGCAGCTCTACTCAGCACTGCTGGTGTTAGGCGAGCTCCTTAGCAACGCACTCGACCGAATCGATGAACTCGAGAAGAAGGCCAACGGCCAAACGGCAGACAAGCGCTGATCGCCCGCCCCATCTCATTGCTCAAGCTTTTTCCGGCTACCTAGAACGACGTCAGGTTAGCCACAGGCGAGGCCCGCAATGGGTCAGAAGCGCCGATTTGACCAGCGGTCGGGCGCTTCCGGTTTACCACCGACTCCGGACAACTCGCCGCTACGCCCTAACGGAAGCGATGGGCCAAGAGCAGAAATCGCCGACGCAAGCCGCTCTGAGAACATCTTCTCATCGAGCATGTCGGGCTAGGCTATAGATCGTCATCCCGCTCTATTTCGGGCTTTTCGTGCAAAACGGCATCCAGCAGCGAATTGTGAACTTCTATCTTCCCATTATAGCTGATGAGTCCAAGTTTGCGGAATTTGTTCATGAAGAAGCTCACCCGGGATCGCGTCGTGCCGATCATCTCTGCCAACGTTTCCTGGCTGATATCGATCAGAATAGGCTGAGTTGTGCCTTCCGTTCCGAAATGCGCGAGCAGAAGAAGAAGGCGTGCAAGTCGCTTCTCGCTTGAATTGAAAAGCTGGTCGATCAAATCCTCTTCGATGCGGCTGTTTCGCGTCAGGAGATAGGCCATGAACAGCTCGGAAAATTTCGGCTCGGACTGAACGGTGTGGATCATCGCTTCTTTGCTTATTGAAGTGATCATGCATTCCTCCACCGCAGTTGCGGTCGCGATCCGCAGTGGATGACCATTGAGGCACCCTTCGCCGAAGAACTGGCCCGGTTCCAAAATCCCGACGACCGCTTCCTTTCCTTGCTCGGACACGACGGTGAGCTTGACGCGGCCTTTTTGAATGTAAAAAACTGCATCTGCCACGTCTCCTTGCGTGAAGACGTGCTGACTTCTCTCAAATTTCAGGATTGCCTTGCCTGCCCCTACCTTTGCGAGAAAGGCTTGGGGATCGAACGCCTTCTTGGTCGATTTCCCCACAGGAGTCTCCTTTACTCCGATGAGCGCGTTCTCATCGTTATAGCGGTTGAGCGCCGGCATGTCACTTACGTCTTCGCTGCCTAGGGGGTGCCGAAAATCACGCCCCGATCTGCGGGCTCGATCACAACGCCGCGTTTGCTCGTCGAAATGGCACGAAGTCTTACGTCGGCGCTCGCAATTCACCCCGGAGCCATCCTGCAAGTTCGCCGGACTTCATCGGATCGAAAAGCTCGACCACGCGCTGATGAACGTGATCGCAAGCGGGGCACTTGAATGTTCGGATGTCAAAGCCGGAGGCACCGGAGGTAATCCGTGCCAGTATTGTAATTGCTCTCTTGCACTTTGGACATCGTGGCTCGTGAACCGTGATCATGTGCTTTGCCTTCATCAGGCGGGAGCGCTACAGAACTCTCAGTCACCGGTAGTTGCCGATAAGTGAATGGTGATAAGATCACCATGCAACTGTCGCGAGTTCCGCGCTGTTCTGTTTTGCTCAGACGTGTGACAAGGGGTCCAACGACGGACAGAAGCCATCGTTCAAGCACCGGGAACGTCCGGTGAGGGTCAAAATGCAAACAACTCAATCTGAGTTACTGAGCGGACCTCAACGAAACGCTCCACTTCGCTGATGGGCCAAGACGGCATGCGGTTCGTCTTTAAGTGAAAGAGGCCGCCAGGCGGCCTTAATTCATTTTGCGATGCAGCTTCCAGATGATCTCGCGGAGGTCGCTCATGTACTCGGAAATCACCCGCTGCGCTTCCTCCACGCGGGAGGGCGTAAGTTGCTTTACGTCGCTCTGCTGTTCGGACTTAGTCATGTTTCTAACGCTCCCAGAGTGGCTGCCGGGAGACGCAACGCAGGAGGCTGGCTTTTTCAACGTTCACCTCGGCGGCTGCAATCCGGGCGAATTTAGCCATTCGCTGATGTGAGCGCCGGTCTCGGCTTGCCGGGCTTTGCGGATCGCGCGTTCCCGCTCGATACCAGGTGGAAGCGATTTGGCTTCCTGACGGAGGCGTTGGGCTTGTTCGGCAAGGCGCTCTTCAAGAGACGTGGTTTGCTTGAAACGGCGTCGCTGCATGGCGCTGCTCCTTTCTAGAGGAGGCGGGAGCGCTAGTGGCGTTCTCATCACCGATGAAAGCCAAGGGCCGTGCGGTGATCATGGAAGTCTGGCATGTCCGGTAACCGACATCTGGTCAATATTGACCACCAACTGGAATACAGATTCGGGAACGTGGCCCACGGCAGGTCCGGTAAGGGTCACAAGCGGCCCTCAACGGCCATCACCGTGAAGGTCCGCTCGGGGCCAACAAGAGACTCGTGCATCGCAACAATAGGATCTCTATTCGATCACCTCATCAGCGCGAAGCAGTAATGAGGTCGGCACGCTGAGGCCGAGTGCTCTGGCAGTCTTCATGTTGATCACGAACTCGAATTTTGTCGGCTGCTCTACCGGCAGATCGGACGGCTTGGCGCCTTTAAGTATCTTATCCACGTAGCCGCCTGCACGGCGGAAGAGATCGGCGAAATCGGGGCCGTAGACGATCAATCCCCCATTTGCGAATTGTCGGGAGAAATGAACGGCAGGCAGATGATGTTTCGCCGCGAGCGCGACGACTCGGGGGGCCTCGACAACAGTCAGAGTATCGCCAAAAACAATGATTGCATCAGCGCGCTGGGCGGCAGCCGAGGCAAAGGCCACATCAAGCTCCTCGGCCGTGGTCGCCTGAACTATCGGCAGAGCCACACCTAGGTTACGGGCCGTACTGGGTACCTCGTCGGCTAACAACAGCCTATGCATCGGGTTGCCTGGATTGGCCAGGATTGCAAACTGCGAGGCACCAGGCACCAGTTCCCGGAGGATTTCTATTCGTTTTGCGACAAAATCTCCCGGCACGTAAGTCGCAAGTCCCGTTATGTTGCCGCCGGGCCGCGCTAGGCTTTGCACGAGGCCAAGTCCCACAGGATCAGCCACGGCTACGAATACGATGGGAATGGTAGCAGTTGCCGATTTCAGAGCCTTGGTTGCCTGCGGTGCCGCGACGATGAGCACATCGGGACTGAGGGCAACCAGATCGGCAACCGAAGCGGGCAGTCGATCCGGAGGTTGGGAAAAACGATAATCGATAATCAGATTTCTTCCGTCTATCCAACCGTGGTTTCGCAGCCCATCAAACAACGCCAGTTCGGTTTGATTGAGCGTCCGCCCGCTTCCGTCACCTACAGCGAGAAAGCCAAGTCGATAGCGTCGGCTCTGCGCCCGCAAACCCCGTGACGAAACGAGTAACGCCGCAGTCCCGCCGCTTCATTCGACCCTCATCACAACTTGAGGACGACCGGTGCAGTATATCAGTTCTCGACAGAGGTGGCACTTGGTGAGTGCAATATTGCGTCGCAAAGCGGCGCGACGATATGTCCGCCTTGGGTCAAAAGCTGCTCACCACGTCTCATCGCGCAAGGTCAGATCTCCCTCAAACAGCGGACGTGGCGACGGCGCGTTCGTTGTTCGGCTCAGGGCCATGAGCGGACTTGGTCTAGCCCGCAAGCGTGGCAGGGCCTGCCGAAAACGAATTTATTGGCTTGCCGCCGCAGCGGCAGTCGCCACATATTTCGTGTAAAATTCGGCGACCCGGCCGCGCCACATACCGACGAACGCCTCTGAAGTCACGTTGTCCACCGATTTCCAAGTACGCTTGAACGCTGGAAGTGCATTGCCCCAGATAGCGCGTTTGCACCACCTTCCGCCCTTCTCCTTGCCTTCGCTGGTGGCGCACATGGATTTCCAAGCGATGCGAGCGGGCTGGCTGATGTGCTCAGCGGCGCCTTCCCAGCCCTGCTGATGGATCAGGTAAAGATCGCTCAAGTCCGGCTTCCGATGCGTGATCCACTCGAAAAGGATGCCTTCGGTAATGACCTTATAGGCGGCCGCAACGGCGTTATCCCGCGGACTGCGAATCTGCCCGAAACCGAACTTCCCGAACTCATATTGGCTCAGCTGAAACAAGCCGATATACGACCCGGTGCGTTGATTGGGATTGAAACCGGATTCGATCTTGGCAACCGCCATCATGAAATTAAAATCGAGACCAAATGCGTCGGAAGCGCGCTTGATCTCTTCGGCCGGCGTTCCGACCGGGATGTCCTTGAACGAACGCAAGACGATCTCCGCCGGTTTCTCGGCGGGCGGCAGTTCAGACCAGACGTAGTAGACCAGATAACGGAAATCCTGCGTCGACGCCACTTTCGGAGCATCGTTGGAAGCATCGCGTCCTGCCGGCAGCGGTTGGACGATATCCTGTCCCAACGACGCCAATTTGGTCGCGACGGGTTCATCGACGATCTCCGCTCCGGTGCTCAACGGCCCGGAACCTGCTGTCGTCACCGAGCCCAGCTCGGCTCTTTCTGCCCGAAGCGCTATCGCAAGTCTGGCCGATGCCTCGGCGTACAAGGCGGGCGTCGCCATGTTCGCAGGAGCCGTCATGTTCGCGGGAGCCGCTATGTTCGCTGCAGCGCCCGTCATGACATCCGGCCCCGTCCCGGCCGGCCTGTTACCGGCGGCTAGATAAAGTCCCACGGATGCGACCGCAGCCGCGATGCAGCTTGTCTGCCAAACCTTCATTGCCCGAAGTCCACGGATGGCTTCTGTACAAAGGCTGTTCGCATGTTCCTGCGGCCGGTGGTGCGTCCTCCTTCGTAAAATCTTAAGGTTTAAATGTGGTGAATGAGAGCAGACCTTCTGCCTCGTCACTCATCGTGTCCCGCTTTGGGTCACGAGCGCCCCTTGGCGGGAGACGCTGTGGGTCGGCTATGGGCCAGAAGCGTCGCTCAGCGGGCATCACCGTGAAAGTCAGGCTACGCGCCAGCTGAGTTTGAAAGAGCGTTGGCGCTGGATTGCAATTTGGCTGAGGCACACGCGCAAATTGGCGGCGCAAAGCTGTATATGGGTCGCGGGGCTGAGACTGAAGCCCATATCAAAGAAGCATTTCGCCTCTCTCCCGCGATATCTTCGCTCATCGCTGGTTCATGATAGTAGGCTTTGCCACTGCAAGGGCGTTGTGTGAGCTTGTTACAACTTTCACAATTCGCCGCCTTCGGGACGGCGCGTACAGTGATCACCCAGTTTACCTCGTCAAACGCGAGCGCATCTATGACGGTTTGCGGCTGGCGGGGGTGTCGGAAGAATGAAGTTATAGGTAGCGATTCCCACCGAGTGTCGCGCAGGTCCGCTTCGGGGCAAAGGCTGCCCTCGTCTGTCCGCAGGACGCTATTCTGCTCACCTGGCTGTTTCTCCATCTAGGCCCCGCCGCTTCATCAACGTGCGCATCCCCGAACATTTCCGCCAAACTGGTGAAAACTTGCGACTGGAGCGCTGACACATTGCACACAGAAACGAGCAGGACAGAAACGCAATCCGTTCCTTCGTCCGCTATAGCCAAGTCTTGGTGTGCAAGAGCGGTGCGCGCCTCGCAGGAACGACCGCGCAACGGTTTCGTTGTGCTCGTCTTCCGGACAAGAAAGGATAATGATCATGGACCGTGAACATGTGAAGGGCGCCGCCGACAAGGCAAAAGGTGCGATCAAACAGGGTGCCGGCAAACTTACCGGCGACAAGGACCTGGAAACCGAAGGCAAAATGGATAAGGCCAAGGGATCCGCCCACAACGCTGCGGGAGACGTGAAGGACGCCGCGCGGGATACCGCTGACGCCCTCAAGAAATAAGTAGAAAAAGGAAGGTCTGAAACTAGCCGCCGCAGGGCGGCTTTTTCTTTTCCATCACGTCCCGGACAAGTTTTTCGGGGCCCTTTAAGCTCGGGGTCTTTGCCCTCATGGCCGTGTGGCCATGGCCTCACGCTGCGCATCTTCGCTGAGTGTCCGCGGCGCACCTCTGCCGGAGCGGAGGTCGGCTCGGGTCACGAGCGGCCTTCAGCGGGCATCACCGTGAAGGTCCGCTGCGGGCCAATAGGCGGACTAACCAGACTTGCCCTGCTGCGGCAGCCCGCCGATCGGGCCAAGCGGCGCCGTGAACGTCGTTGAGAGGCGCGCGAACGGGCGAGGTCAAGCCCCTCCTGAGTCCAAGAAAGAAGCCGCCAGCTTAACGCCGCGGCTTAGATAGTCCCGGACTGTCGATTGCCTCCTTGGCCCCAAGCGTACCACCGTTACCTTGTTTGCGGCCATGCCCGTCCGACCTACAGAACAAGCTTCATTTCTGCTATCGGGCAGCCGAGTTGTGCACCGGGCTCTTAGCCGCTAAGGCGCGAAGGGAGGCGGACGGCAGCCGAACCCGCGCCGTATCGCCAGCCTCGACCGTCCCGCCGACCCGCACCACGCCCAGCACCTCGGATTGGAACGGAGGGCCCTTCTCCGCCGACGAGAGCATCTGTCGTTTAAGCCCGTCAATGAGGATGCAGGGCGTCCGTAGGCCGGTTAGCTCCACGATCGGCCCGGGTCCGACTTCGGCAGCCGCTCGAGGTCCAGGCCGGCGGTGGTGATGTTCTCTCCCAGGTCTGCCGCCGACCTCGAGCCGGTTTCGAGAAGGACCGCAAAGAGCTCGGATGGGATCAGGAGGACTTGTCGGAGATTGGCCAGGCGGGGCTGGCGACGCGCAGATAGCGATGCCCAACGAACGAGCCAGCGTGGCCGTCGCCTTGGATGCCGAACAGCGAGCGCCGCTATCGGCGCCAGAACCGATATCGCATAATTCATGTGAGGCGCGCTATCGCCGACACGCTAGGGTCGGGCCTTCTATCCGCGCCCTGATCGGAGGTGCCGCTCTGCAGCGCCGGCTCGCCTATCGGCGACGGCATGATTGAACAGGTCGAGCACTAGATCGAATGCAGCCATGTCCTCCTGTTCGATTGCTCCATCATCGGAGCGCTTGGGTGTCTCGGCGATGGTCGCGTCAACTGCGCGTTGCGATGTCAGCAGGGCAAAAAGCGTTTGAACCACGGCCCGGCCATTCGATCAGTGAATGCTAAACAATCAGATCGTGAGCCGCATGGAGATTGGCGTGCCATGAGTGATCGTGGTGCGCATCTGCAACATCAATTCCGTCAGCATCCTGGACCGGCTCCGGCCCCTCGCGCGCAACGGAATGCTGACCATCTCCATAGGCTTTTCCATCTCCGTGGCTCAGTTGCTGAAGGTCATACACGTCTGAAGACGTATTGTCGGCGAAACTCTGAAAACGAAAGGAATCGCCCAGTTCAGTGCCAACCGCTGATTTGGCCTGATCTGCATTGTCGGAAGAAGGCCCGCCCTTTCCTTCAGTGGCCGAATGTGCGTCATTGGCAGAATTTACGGACGCCGTTGGTATATTCTGCTGCGGTTTGCCAGTATCTAAATCAGCTGCCTGTGCATGCTGTGCGTGTTGCTCGCCGGCCGCGGAGCCATGTTCAAAAGTCTGCAAATCGCCGTGAGCCTGTCCGCGATTCGAATCTTCTCCCGGGGCCTCATGCTTGGCGTGCCCCTTGGCGGCTCCGGAGCCGTTGTCGGATTCATGCAGAGCCTTCTGCGATTGACCGCGATTTAAACCGTCGCCCGCAGCGTCATGCTTGGCATGCCCCTTGGCGGCTCCCGAGCTGTGGTCGGACTCATGTAAGGTCTTCTGCGATTGACCGTGATTTAAATCGTCTCCCGGGGTCTCACGCTTAGCGGCTTCGTCGGAAGGGCGCAAATCGAATTGGGATCGACCGTGATTTGACCCGCTGTCCCGGCCTGCCTCCGCGGGGCCCCGCTGCGAGGCTTCGTTCGCGGCCGCCGCAACAACATCAACGGCCCCCGAACCTCGGGGAATAGGGACTTCCCGGTCACTACCGCCATCCTCTGCATGGGCATTGCCGACATAAAGCTCGCGGCCGTCTGTGGCGATTGCATCGCCTAGGGCCAACTCGAATGCGAACGCCCGATCGTACTCGGCCGTGCCGCCGAAATTTGCGAAGCCGGGAAGTGCGGATGCCAGTCCGTTGGCGTCGCTTGCGGTAGATGAAGTGACGATGTCATCGCCGAAATCGGACGCCTGCACGGCGTGGTTGGCACCATCGAGCTCGTAGATCAAGGCGGCGAAAGCTGCAACCATGAAGATGCTGTAGCCGCTCGAACCCGGTCTCGGCGCGTTGAGTGCTGCCAGCGCAAATAGGCTCGCGGCAATCTCAGCGTCGACGAGTTTGCCGGTCGGCGATGGCGTCCCAGTTGCGACGCCGGCGCGGTCCTTGCTCGCGCCTCTGGCCGGGGTGCCACCTGATACTGCTTCCTTGCGGCTGATTTTAATGGTGACGACCTCCGCGCCGCCATTTGCGGCCTCGACCGTGAAACTTTCGGTTGCGGCGTGACCGGGCGAATCATCCAACGCTGCCAGGATCGCAGCAGCCAGGATACTCATCGCGCCATAACGGCGCGACAGTGCCAGCGCGGCGAGCTCCGTTCGGCTGTTGATTCCCAGCTTCTGTCGCGCGTGGTCGATGTGAATCCTGACGATCTCCAGGGAGACACCAAGCACCCGCGCAATTTCAGTGTCCGACAAGCCTTCCGCGACGAGATCCATGATCGTCCGCTCATTGACGGTCAGAAGCGCCAGAACGTTATTGCCGAATGAGGCGATTCCATTGGCTTCGTTACCGACCCTCGCCTGGTCAGACCCCCGTTTTTCCAGCCTCAGCGACTGCACCAGCGCTTCTGGCTTGGCGTTCATCGAAATCGCGCCGCAAGCGCCGGTCGCCAGTGCTCTGGCAAGATCGCCGCAGGTGACAGTAGCAGTGAAGAACACAAGCCGGGAGGAAAGACCTTCGTCGTCCACGGCGGCGAGGATGTCGGAGGCGGTTACATCAGTGAACCCGTCCTCCAGTAACACCACATCGGGCGTCAAGCGGCGAAGGGCCGCAAGGCAACTAGCGCCATCGAGACAGCACCCAACCACTTCGAAATCTGGCTGCGCTTCGAGCAGCGATACAAAGCCCTGCAGAACAATGGGACGTCTATCTGCTATCACAAGTCGAACGCGACGCATGGGCTTCCTTCGCTCGGCCTTGCAACACAACATGAGAGGCCGCGACTTAACTCCGCTCGGCCGGTTGCGTTCCAAATTGTCATAATGGGGTTCGTGCGGACGCTTCTGACGATGAGTTCAATCAGTTCGTCGGGATAGCTCCATATAGCTCGCCCCTTTTGCCGTCGCGCGCGTCAGAGGTCGTGCCGCTCAAGTGCGCACAGTGAGCAGGGCACTCTCCGATGTCGCTGCTGTGCAAAAACTTCCAAAATAGCAGGATTCCGGTCACTGGTGCAAATCGATCTCGACTGCGATCCGGACCAAGTCGGAGTGATTTCGAGCGCCGAGCTTGGACTTCAGCACGGAGGTCGTGTTGGCAACGGTTTTATAGGAGATGCCGAGTTCGGACGCGACTTCTGAAATGCGGTCGCCACGACCCAAAAGCCTCAGGATCTCGAGTTCGCGTGGGCTCATCTGCGTCAAAGGACTGGCCTTGATCGCCGCGCCCGCGAAAGTCGTCGCTTCCGCCAGACGCGGTGAGACGAAGCGCTCGCCGGCTGCAACCTTCCGAATGGCCTTGGCCAGGAGCCGGGGATCATCGCTCTTTGAGACATATCCCTGAATGCCCATCTCCACAGCGCGCACCACGAACGCCGGATCCTCACTCGCGCTGAGCATGACAATTTTGCCGGCCGGATCATCCCTGCGGATTCGCCGGGTCAACTCGAAGCCGGTAAGGTCGGGAAGCCAAATGTCAATCACGGTGACGTCGGGATGCTTCTGCAAGTACGCACGGTGGCCCTCCTTTGCATCGGAAGCCTCCAGGATCTCGACGGAAGGGTCCGATGTGAACAAGGCCCGGCAGCCGGTCACGACAACGGGATGGTCGTCGACGATTAGTACCCGCATTTCGATCTGGTCCTCATTTGCACGTGCTCGCTTCCTCCAGTTGTGGAGAACGTCGCGAGCACTTTAATGGTTCAAATATCTGAGCGGGACGTGGAGCGACCTGGCAAAAGGAGTACGAATTTCAGAAGATTTGGAATGTTTATTCCTTTCGGCAGAGGCTGCTGCTTCCTATCGCTTTGATGATCCTGAGCGCGCAGTTGTCCGGCGCGAGGGCGCTTCTCGTCTTCTCCTAATCAGTTCGAGTACCCTTGCGCTAGCCATGGCGCCAGCGGATTGATGTAGATTGCTGCTCGTCGTAGCAAGCCACGCGGCTTTGATTGGACACCGCGCACGCCGTGGTCGTTGATGTAATCCGAAGTTATTCGCCTTGCTAGGAATATCGCAGCATGTGGAACTGGATGATGCTGGGGCTAGAAAGCAATCGCGTGATCGGACTGCGCCTAGCGAAGTTGATGCGCGGGGGCAAAGCGGCCCAACGTGAAGCCCAGCGCATGGTGAGTGAAAAAGTGCTGGCGGCGGCGAAGGCCGGTACAAGCCTGATGGCTGGCGCATCGGGAGACAAGATTGTTGAGCAATACCGAAGGAAGGTCGCGGCAAACGCCAAACGGCTCAGTCGCAAGCGAACGCGCAAATGAAAATCGCGCTGAATTCGCCGGGGCGGCAAGAGCGGCTTGCCCTGCCGCTCTCTCCGTTGAACAAGTCCGCCCTGCTTAGCGTGGGATCTGATCCATAGTTTTTTTTAATCTGCTTCCCAGTATCGTCGGCCATTTTGAGCGACAAGTCGGCGATACGACGGCTGCTTTCCAGAGCGGTCTCCACTGTCTCCCGCACCATGTCACTCTGCACCGCCGCAAAGTCCTGTGGAGTTCGGCACGTCCACAACCTGTTCAAGTGGTCCATGTGCTTCTCAAATTGTTGACGAACCATCTGGAGGTACTCTTGGGACATTCCCCCCATCACTTTGGCGGCGGCTGTACCACTGTAGAGGAGCGTCTGCGCGTTGCGAGCTGACCGTTCGGTTGCCGCCGTTACCTTTTGCGCATCTTCTTCAGATATGCCAAGCGTGCGGCTAAACTGCTCGCTTGACCGTCCCATTACCGAGGTCGCCGCCTCGAGGCTGGAGCGCCAAGTCTGCTGTAACGTCTCAACATTTTGCTTGAGCATATCAGCGCTGGCCCGTGCCACTTCTTCGCCGGCTTCAGCCGCAGCTTGCCCGATGCGCGTGGTCTGCTCCGCAGCCCTCTCGCCTGTACGGCGGGCTGCGTCTTCCATGTTTTGTGTCGATCTCTCTTCCGGACGCGGGTTTGCCATCTTTAGTTCTCCAATGATTGTGTCGATGACTCCCTCAGCCTGTTGTGCAGAAACGCGATCCTGATGAGACCGTTCCTGAGACTTCCTACTCTTTCAGAATGGGCCGATGTCGCTAGGAATTATAAGCGAGGGTTTACTGCAGCTCATTCCCGCCGCAACGTATGTTGCTCAAGAAGGGTAGCAGAGGGCGCTCGCCGGCTGTTCTGTCGTGAGCTGACGAAACCGACGGTGCGGCCGTGAGACAGGTCAGCATTGATCAACGACGGCCGATTGCGCCGAGAAGTAATATCAACGCCGAAGCGATGATGGCGAGGAAAATGCGATTCATGGGCATTCACCGGCTGCGCAGCCCCGAGCACAAGCTGCTCTGACAGGCCGTCCGCGCTACGCTTGATGTTCGTAGCGCCTACGCTCAATGCCCCTGCTAGTAGTTGTTCCCGACCTATACTTTGGGAGCCGAACCCGAAACCAAGAAGAAGGACCGTTGTTTGGTCCGGGCCCAGCGAGGATCGTCCGCTGTTCGCCTTCGCTGGTATCTGGACGACGTTCAACGGTGATCGCGGACCGAAGTCGAAGCCGATACAGGGGCCGCATCAGGTCTACGGCTTTCTGACGACGGCGCCGAATTCGATGGTCGAGCCGATCCATCCGAAAGCGATGACGATGGTCCTGACGACAGATGAAGAACGAGAGGTATGGATGCGCGCTGTCGGACGAAGAAGGCATTGCAGCGGCCATTGACGGAAGACCCGCTCAGGATTGTCATGCGCGGGGTCAACCAAGAGGATCGCGCGGCGGCAGCGTAAAATTATGGACGCGCATTCGATGCCGTCCAGAGGATGCGCAGCTGCTCCAGCACGGGGGCGATATAGTTATGGATGAACTTGACCATGATCACGGTTGAGGTGATCCTCGCAGAGCGCAATGTGATGGCGGGGCAGACATTGCACGGAAGTCCTTGATCCGTGGCGGCCTTAGGAGTGCGACAGAAGCGTTCGCAACATATCGTTCAGTTGGTCTACGGAGAAGGGCTTACCAATTGCGGGGGCGTCTCTGAACTCCTCCTCTACGGGCGGGGCGCCATAGCCCGTGCTGAACAGGAAGGGAATCCTTCGCTCGCGTAAAACGCGAGCAACGGGGAAAACAAACTCTCCAGCCAAGTTGACGTCCAGAAGCGCCAGATCAAAGGAGCCGGTGGTCGCCAATTCGCATGCCTTTTTAAGATGAGCCGCAGAGGCAACAACCTTGAGCCCCAGTTCCTCCAGCATGTCTTCAATCATAAGGGCGACCAATCCTTCATCCTCAACGAGGAGGACCCTGGCGCCGGATACCTCAGACATTGGTGGACGCGCCCCTAATTGGAAATACCATGCGACAGCGAGTACCCTCCGTCTCAAAGACCAAGTCGAAGTCACCGGCGAGATCATGTTCGACGCAACGCTCCATTAGCCGCGTGCCGAACCCTCGCCGCTTAGGTGGGGTAACCGGTGGACCTCCGCGTTCGCTCCATTCGCATTCTAGTGTGATTTGAGGCCGTCCGCTGTCGACGATCTTCCAGGTAAGCGACACGGCTCCATCAGGTGCGGATAGTGAGCCGTATTTTGCCGCGTTGGTCAAAAGCTCATTGAGAACCATGGTGACACTCAGTGCGGTACGCGCGTCTAAATTGACGTTCGGACCGCCTGTGACAACCCGTCCGCCAGACACAGGCGCGACGATATCGTGAACTAGTTGCTCGAAAGGGGCATCTTGCCAATTGCGGGTCGTAAGAAGGTCATGGGCACGAGCAAGGGCCAACAACCTTCCTGTGAACGTCGGCAAAAACTCTTGCAGATCCGCCGCATGTCGAGCGGTTTGGCTCGCGAGTGACTGCACCGTGGCAAGCGTATTCTTTACACGGTGATTCAGTTCGTCGATGAGCACCTTCTGAGCATTCTCTGCCTCCTTGCGCTCACTGATGTCGACGAGCATGTTGATGGCGCCGACCAAGTGTCCCTTCGCATCACGGAGCGGAGTCGGATAAGGAATAAAAGGCACGCGTTTGCCGTCTGGACGCTCGGCAATTGCCTCGGCACCGCGAACTGGGCGGTTTTCACGCAGCGCCACTGCCATCGGACATTCATCGTGCGGCAGAGGCGAACCGTCGGGCCAATAGAGTTTCCAGGTTACGCACCATTCATCGCCAGGCTGGGGAGTTCTGCCGGCCATCTCGACCGCTGCTCGATTGAAGAAATTAATGCGGCCCTCGGCATTGGTGGTGTAGATCGCTGCGGGCAAAGCCTCAAGGAGATCGCGCATGCGCTGCTCGCCTTCGCGGAGACGATCCTCCAGCTGTTTGGTGGCTGTGACGTCCTGGGCGACACGCACGCCGTAAAGAAACCGGCCATTTGGATCGCGCACGGACGAACTGGAGATGTCTAGATGGCGCACAGAGCCGTCGGGCCGCAATGCACGCTTGCGAATCGTATAATTCTCGACCTCGCCGCGCACCTGAGCCGCATAGAGTTCGGCGTCCTTCGCCTGGTCATCTGGATCAGTGTAGTCATAGAACGTCATTGCCAGCAGTTCGCCGCGCGAGCGCCCAGTGATCCGACAAAGTGAATCATTCACCCGCAAGAAGCGGCCGCTCTCGTCCGCTTCCGATATCCCGACGATGGCAGCCTCGTATGTTGCCGCAAGTCGGGCATCACTGGCCTGGCGTGCTTCGTTGGCGGCTTGCAAGTCTGTGGTGTCGACAGTGAAGCAACGTGTGTTGACGAATTTGCCATCCACAAATCGGCCGTTTGACGTAATCAACACGTGCTTCACTGAGCCGTCGCGCGCGCGCAACCGCGCCGGATAACGGTCGAGCGGCTGGCCGCAGGAGAGGCGCTGGAGGATATCGCCAATCACCGGGGCGTCGGCATGAAACTCCGCGATGTGGCGGCCAATGTACTCCTCCGGGCTGTACCCGAGCAGAGTCAACTCGGCTTTGTTGGCGCGAAGGATAATGCCTTCACCGCTGACGATATGAAGGCCGACCGCGCTATTCTCGAAAAAGTCCTCCAGGTCCTGCGTTCTTCGCCGGACTTCTTCTTCGATCTGCTTCCGTTCGGTGATGTCCTGAAAGCAGTTGATGGCGCCCTGGATATTCCCGGAGTGGTCGCGCAGAGCGCGGATATTGATCAGGGCCGTAAAGCGAGAGCCGTCCGGCCGCGCCATAATAACTTCGGCGTTGCGTATGGGCGTTCCAGCCCTAACCGCGGTGGCCATGGGACAGTCACTGCGGGCCAGCGGACTTCCGTCGGGAAGGTACAGTTGGTGCGAACCGCAGAAGCGTTCCTTTTTGGCAGGGTTGGGGGTCCTTCCCCACAATTGCACCGCCTCGGTATTGAAGGCGATCAGCAATCCCTCGGCATCGCAAAGGCAAACCGCGCCAGGAATGGCATCCAGTGCAGTTTGGCCGGCCGCAACCAGCGCCTCGAACTCAGTCGGTTGGCGACGTGGGGAGTACGGAAATTCCTCGACATTGGACATCGAAGCGTCTCTCGGGGCGAGGGGACCCCAGGCGGGCCGTTCTGTTCGGGATGAACTGGCGGACGCCCCCGTTGGGCCGCCGAACAAGCCATAACAAATAGGAAAGCTGATGGTTCCACGTACCTCGCATCAGATCGTCGCCGATGGTTTCCTGGGTGGGGTAGCGCAAGCGGGCCGTTTCCTACGGCAGAACCTAAGTTGAACGTAAGGCGTTGGAATGATCGGCGCCGGCGCAAGCCGGTTCGGGGAGATCTGGTATGCGTCGCCGCATTAAGCAGTCCTTCTCATTCAATCAGCGGGCTCGCAGGAAGCTGCGAGGTTCCGGAAAGCCGTTGAAAAGCCGCTGAAGAGTTGCCGCCCGGCACCGCCTGAGTGTTGTTGGTGAAGCGGGTGAGGCAGGCTGAAGCCGCACTGCAAATTAATGTCGGGCTGGCCACGCCCAGCGCAGCGCCATCTTCTCCGCTTGGGCAGCTGACAGCAAAATCGACGCCGACCGGCGGGCGATAACGGCGCTCAACCTCCAAGATTCGGCCTGATGACGTTCGGTGATGTCACGAGTAAGCTTTGCGAAGCCGACTAACTCTCCCGATTCATCACGATGGTGTCGACAACAAGCGCCGAGGACCGCTGCCGTCCTTGTGTACTCGCCATGCCTCCGAATGGAAAAGGCCAGTTTCGCGTACAGCCGCAAATGCCGCCCTGCGCTTCTTTGTCTCGTTCTCTTCAGGCGTATAGAACGTCGGGAAGGACTTTCTGATATCTCATCAGCCGAATAACCCTTGAGCCTTTCTGCGCCGGGCACTCCCACGTTTGAACGCGGCCCTCTGTGCAACATGAAGATGGCGTAATCGACAATAGCATATAGAAGCAGCTCGAACCGGGCGCGCATCCCCGATGCGTTCGAATGGTGTCGGCCTCATTTTTCCTGGAAGGGCAGAACAAGGGTCATAGCGAACTTGATACCTAAGGGATTGTTGAATCGGAAAAGGTAGCAGGCGGCCTGATCGGCCCTCGTTGTGCTGATACGAGCATCTGGATCTCCGGCGAAGGCGCTTGCGTTGATGGACCGACTCAATGTCGGCGTATTGGCAAACCGGGCCAGCTTGGTTGCACCTTCCCAAAGCTCTACGGCATGCCCGTCCACGAGGTGCCTAGCCCTATCCCTTGCCGCTGCTTCGTCTTAGACATCAAGATCGACCCGAAGCTGTAAGATCGACCCGAAGCTGTATGTGCCCATCGGCATCGATGATGTAAGCGCGAAAGTCCGGCATGATCCTGGCCAAAACCCGCTATGTTCCAGAACCGGGACGAGTTTAGAGGCGATCTCCGAGTCAATTCGCCGGGCGGTCTCGCCGGGCCAAAAAACCGTGACCTTTTGCGATACGGTCGGCAAGCTTTTCCCAGTCCTCGGCGAGCCGAAGCCAGGGCTCTCGGTCAATGGGACTGACGGCTTGCGCCGCCAGAACTCTGCACTCTTCTGCTTCTTCGCGGAACCTATGGGCGTCCCTTTCGGTCACGTGAATGCTCGCAACATAATCTCCTAATATGCGGCCGCGAGCTGATCGTTCCGCCGCTTTTGCGCCTGTTCTTTTTAGCGATGTTCGCTGAGTATCGTTGCGGATGCGGTGATGTCCGGCAAGACCACACTAGGAGATCTCCGGGTCGTACCGGGCCGCGCCCTAATGGCGTTCACGGGCCGCGAAGCGAGCTAGGGATACCCGCAAGCGGCAGGGACCATCCGACGTCCGAGATGGGTCAAAAGCAGATGGTTGTGGGCGCGTGAAGGAGCGCTAGGCGCCAACCGAGGACACTTGTCGCTGCGGTGCCGGCACCTAGTTTGTCTCTTACGGAGAGCAGATCGTAATCGATGCGATCTAAGACAGAATCTTCGCAGCCCTCATTGGAGGGGTGTGAGACATGATTTTTTCGGTACTCCTTGGCTGCATGCCGAAATGTTCGGGATTAAGGGCTGAAAATCGCCGGAGGTATGGCTGGCTCGATGACTTGAGCGACCTGATTCGTCCGTAGACCGGATCAATTAAGCGATCTTACCTTTTGCCCCGGGGCCAAACCTAAGGGATTGGAATTGAACGCGTTTTGGGGCCAGATGGGGTCCTTCACATGGAGAATGTTGGAACTCGGTTGCTCTCCCTCCGCCAGCCTTCGCAAACAAAGTTTGCGCAAGGCTGTCGCGCCGAAGCCCGCGGGGCGGAGGCGGACTCGTTGCCGTTTGCTTTGGTTCAGCAAGCCGGGACGAACTTTTTTTCGAGGTCTCCGCTCCGACGCCGCCAGCATTCCCTGGACGGAATGCCGATGCCATCCTCTTCTGATGATCCACCGCGGACGCCGCACGAGCGTTCAGCACCGACCTGACGGGAAGCCGACACGCGTCGGATTACACTCCGGCAGCTTGTCCAACGAGCTGCCAAACCATCTACTCGCCAACGAGCCATCATTGTCGATCCAGGGGATCGGTGGCAATTGCGGCAGGTAGGATGCATACGGCATGACTTTCGCAAGCGTCACTCTGCCCGGAAATTGTGTGAGGAATGCCTTGTTCATTCCGCCGTCCAGTCCGCTGTATATCGGGGCAGCCGGAACGTTGTCTTCAAGCAATCGCGCGTATTCGAGCTCGTCGGAGCGCCTCTTCTCCAGCGCCCGCCGCGCGATTTCCGGATTGACGACGAAGGGGGGACATTTTTCGGTAGGGTTGAACACTGGAGGCGACGGCGAATTCAGGGGAGGTCGCGCATCGAACACATAGCGGCGGTCGCACACATCCACCCTTGGTTCGAGTCGCGTCGTCTCGAAATGATCGTTGCCGATCTTGAGCATTTTCCAGAAGACCAGGTTGGGGCTATTTCGATGCCGCGCCAGGTTTGCCGGCGTCAGGCGGAACGGATAGGCCTGGACCTGGAACGACGGCCGGCCGCCGAGGAATGAGTCGCGTGCCAGCGAATAGATTTCGCTGATCTGTTCGTCGGTCATGGCATAGCAACCGCTCGACCAGCAGTCGCCGTGGATCATGAGGAAGCTGCCGTTGCGCTTGTTCGCCTTGTCGAACGTGTTGGGAAAGCCGAGGTTGATCGAAAGATGGAAGTTGGAGTTGGGATTCATCAGCTCGGGTGTAATCGTATAGAACCCTTCCGGAGCCTGTCGGTCGCCCTCGTACAATTTCGGCCCGAGATCGCCCGACCACCGACAGATCGGATAGGTCTTGAGGATCTGGAAACGGTCGGTCGCGTCCTGCTTCCAGACCTCGAGCTCGGCCTCCTCCTTGAACAGGCGCACGACGATAGGTGAATATTTCGGCATCTTCTTCTGTTCGAGCAGCGAGAGCAGCTCAGCGGGTAGCTCCCTCGTTGCCTTGGCTGGCAACGGCTTGCTGCTTTCGCCAAGACAAATGACCGGCGTCAAGGCAGTGGCAAAAGCCGCCGCCAGCACAAGTACACGTCGGACCATGGCGCGGATCACTGCTGTGCCTCCAGCCCTTCCGACCGCAGGCCGCTACTTCTCGAAACCGACGAACACCGTCGCTTCCTCGACGGACTTCCGCTCCGACACCACGGCATTCGCCGGAAAGGTTTCATCCGGCCAGCCCAGCGCGATGCTTTTCATGATGACTTGATCGTCGGCTATGCCCGCGTGCTCGCGCACCACGGGGGACTGCATGATGCCCTGGCTGTTGATCACGGCGCCGAGCCCGCGCGACCACGCGGCATTGACCAGGGCGGTCGCCACGGCGCCGCAGTCGAAGGGCGTATCGTCGCTACCGTCAAGCACGCGATCATAGGTGATGATCACGCAGACGGGCGCGTCGAACTGGCGGAAGCCGCGCAGCACCCAGTCCTGGCGCTTTTCCGTGTTGTCGCGCTCGATTCCCATCGCGGAGAATAATTGTTTGGCGACGCCGACCTGCCTGTCACGGTGCTTGCCTGCAAAGGCCTGGCCCGTGCGGAACTCGCGCGACTGCGGGATGCCCGCCACCATCCGTTCGGTGTTGCCGGCGCGGATCCGATC
Organism: Bradyrhizobium ottawaense; assembly: GCF_002278135.3. Taxonomy (NCBI): domain Bacteria; kingdom Pseudomonadati; phylum Pseudomonadota; class Alphaproteobacteria; order Hyphomicrobiales; family Nitrobacteraceae; genus Bradyrhizobium; species Bradyrhizobium ottawaense. Next base: position 721,417 of record NZ_CP029425.2, read on the forward strand.
CAGCGGTTCGCCGGTGATGACATAGAAATTCCAGGGCTGGGTGTTCATCGACGAGGGAGCGCGCATCGCCAAACCAATGATTTCCGCAATCAGCTCCTTGGGTACCGGATCGGGTTTGTAGCCGCGGATACTCCGGCGACCGAGGATGACGTCATCGAACTGCATTTGTGTGGAATTCCCCTGACAAGCTCTGAAACAGTTAGGACTTTCGCGGTTTCGGCACCCTCGCGCAAGCGTCGGCGGTGCGTCCTCAACGGTCCAGCCACGCGGAACACGATCGCATCAGTCTGGATTGACTGACGCTCTCTCCGCCATCAGCCTCATCCCGCCAGTTTCCACCTCCCATCCCCCGCCCGCTTCAGCGCGGGATCGCTCACTAGCACATGCTCGGCAAGGAAATCGATGAACGCGCGGACGCGTGCGGGCAGGGGGGCGGTGTGGCCGACATAGACGGCGTGGATGTCTTCGCGGTCGCCGGGATTGTAGTTCTGCAGCACCGGCACGAGGCGGCCGGATTCGATGTCGGGGCCGATATGGAAGAGCGCGAGGCGGGCGAGGCCGACGCCGCCCAGCGCCAGCCGGCGGGCGACTTCGCCGTCGCTGGCGCGTGCGACCGGCGGCGGCACGGCTTCCTCGGTGCGATCGCCGCGCCGGAATGGCCATCCGCCGCGGATGCGCGGAAAGGTCCAGCCGATGCCGCGGTGCTCAGTGAGATCCGCCGGCGTCCTGGGCGTGCCAAAGCGCGCCAGATAGTTTGGGGTGCCGACGACCACCATGCGGCTGCTGCCGAGCTTGCGCGCGATCAGGCGGGACGCTTTCAGAGGTCCCACACGGATCGCAACGTCGGCATGCTCCTGCATCAAGTCGACCAGCGTGTCGGTCAGCACGAGATCGAGCGTGACCTCGGGATGCTGTTCCAGGAAGCGGGGGATCAGCGGCATCATATGCAGCATGCCGAACGGGATATTGCAGTTGACCGTGAGGCGGCCGCGCGGCGCCGCGCCTGACGCCGCCTCGCGCTCGGCTTCCTCCATCTCCGCGAGGATCCGCACGGCCCGCTGATAGAACGCCTGGCCTTCCTCGGTCAGGGTCAGCTTGCGCGTGGTGCGGTTGACGAGGCGCGAGCCGAGGCGGGCCTCCAGTCGCGACATCAGCTTGCTCACGCCCGACGGCGTCAGCCGCAGCTTTCGCGCGGCCTGGGTGAACCCGCCGAGATCGACGACGCGGACGAAGACCTCCATCTCGGCGGAGCGGTTGGTGTCGAAGCGGGCCATGTTGAATTCACGTCACAAATGATTGGATTGAGGACATTCTAATGGTTTTGCACGGGCACGGCTATCTGTGGCTCGTCTCATCCATCGGAGCCCACGCATGCCTCCCGCCGTCCTCGCGCTCACCGCCGGTGCCTTCGGCATCGGCACCACTGAATTCATCATCATGGGCCTCTTGCTCCAGGTCGCCGCCGACATGCATGTCTCGGTACCGGTCGCGGGCCTGCTCATCTCCGGTTATGCGCTCGGCGTGTTCGTCGGTGCGCCCGTCCTGACGCTGGCGACGCGGCGGATGCCGCGCAAAACCGTGCTGCTCGCGCTGATGGCGATCTTCACGCTCGGCAATGCGGCCTGTGCGCTGGCGCCGAACTACGAATTGCTGATGGCCGCGCGGGTGCTGACCTCGCTTGCCCACGGTACTTTCTTCGGTGTCGGGTCGGTGGTGGCGACGAGCCTCGTCGCCGAGGACAAGCGGGCCTCCGCGATTTCCACCATGTTCATCGGTCTCACCGTCGCGACGTTGCTGGGCGTGCCCTTCGGCGCCTGGTTCGGTCTGATGCTCGGCTGGCGCGCGGCGTTCTGGGCCGTGACGGTCATCGGCGTGATCGCCTTTGCCGTGGTTGCGGCCCTCGTGCCCGGCCATGTCGGCAACGGCGACAAGCCGGTCTCGCTTGCCGAGGAAGTATCGGTGCTCGGCCGCCCGCAAGTGTTGCTCGGCCTTGCCATGACCGTGTTCGGCTTTGCCGGCCTGTTCGTCGTCTTCACCTACATCCAGCCGATCCTGACGCGCTTCACCGGCTTTTCGGAAGGCGCGGTGTCGCCGATCCTGCTGGTGTTCGGCGTCGGCCTCGCGATCGGCAACGTTGCCGGCGGCAAGCTCGCCGACCGGGGCCTCGCCGGCGCGCTGATCGGAACGCTTGCCGCGCTCGCCATCGTGCTGCTTGGGCTTGCCGCCGTGCTGTCGGTCAAGATCGCGGCGATCGTGCTGATCCTGCTGCTGGGTATCGCGGCCTTTGCGACCGTCGCCCCGCTCCAGCTTCGCGTGCTGGAAGCGGCCGGCCCCAGCGGCCGGACGCTCGCCTCAAGCCTCAACATCGCCGCGTTCAATCTCGGTAACGCTCTCGGCGCCTGGGCCGGTGGCGTCACCATCGACCGCGGGCTCGGCCTCTCGGCGCTGCCTCTGGTCGCAGCCGGCATCACCGCTGTCGGTCTGGTGCTGGCGCTGTGGAGCCTGCGGCTCGACCGCGCGCCGGCGGCCGTCGCGGCCTGCCCCGCGGAATAGCGCAAGCGGCGCGATCGCGGACAATTCGCCGCGTCGCGCCGTTGGCCCATGCAGAAAACGCACCTGTACACATCCTTTCGCCATCCGTAACTTCCTCGGCGCAATTTCAGGAGGTGCGACGTGGCGAAGAAGACGGCCAAGAAGACTGCCGAGAAGAAGACTGCTTCGAAGAAACCGGCGAAGACCTCCAGCAAGACCAGCGCAAGCCGCAAGGCCGTCGTTGCAAAGAAGGCGAAGAAGGCCGCGCAGCTCAAGCCGGCTTCATCGCGCCGTCCCCAGGGACCGGCCTGGCAGTGGTCGGCGGTGGAGACCGCGGCTGCAATCCGCTCCGGCGCAATCTCCGCAGTCGAAACCGTCGAAGCCCATCTCGAACGGATGCGCGCCGTCAATCCGAAGCTGAACGCGGTCGTCGTCGATCTCTCGGAAGAGGCGTTGAAGGCGGCGCATGCCGCGGACAAGCAGCGCGCCAAGGGCGGCGAGCTCGGCCTCCTGCACGGCGTGCCCATCACCATCAAGGAAAACGTCGATTACGAGGGGCGGCCGAATTTCAACGGCGTGCCCGCCAACAAGGACCTGGTCGCGCCGTCGGATGCGCCTGTTGTTCGCAACCTGAAGAAATCAGGTGCGATCGTCATCGGGCTCACCAACACGCCGGAATTCTCCTTTCGCGGCTTTACCGACAACCCCCTGCACGGGCTGACGCTCAATCCCTGGGATCCCAATATCACCTGCGGCGGCTCCTCGGGCGGTGCGGGTTCGGCGGTCGCCGCCGGCATCGGCACCATCGCCCATGGGAATGACATCGGCGGCTCGCTGCGCTGGCCCGCGCATTGCAACGGTGTCGCCACCATCAAGCCGACGCAGGGGCGCATCCCCGCGTTCAACGCGAGCGCAACGGCCGAGCGGCCGATGCTGGCGCATCTGATGTCGGCGCAGGGGCCGCTCGCGCGCCATGTCGCGGACGTTCGCCTTGCACTCGAGGTGATGAGCCGGCGCGATCCGCGCGATCCCTGGTGGGTGCCGGCGCCGCTGGTCGGCGAGAGGCCGAAGGGGCCGATCAAGGTGGCGCTGGCCAAGATCCCCGAGGACATGGAGGTCGACCCTTCCGTACGCGCCGCACTGCGCCAGGCCGCCGATCATCTCGAACGTTCCGGCTATCGCGTCAGCGAGGTCGAGGTGCCCGACATCAACGGCGTCTGGCAGACCTGGTGCGACATCATCACCAACGAGACCGTGGTGATGCAGGAGGCCGGCATGCTGAAGGTCACCTCCGAGGACTTCCACAAGGCCTGGGGCGGCATGAAGGCCAAGGCCAATGTGCTCGATCTCAAGGCCTGGATGCAGGCGACCGCCGCGCGCAACGGCCACATCCGCGCCTGGCAATTGTTCTTCGAGGAGTACCCGGTCGTGCTGGCGCCGACCACGGTGAAGCCGACGCCGGGCCCGCGCGAGGATACCGTCAGCCCCGAGCGCGTGCGCGAGATCTTCTGGGGCGAGATCCGCTTCATCTCGGCGATCAACGTGCTGGGCCTGCCCGGCGCCGTGGTGCCGGTGGCCGTGCACGACGGCAAGCCGATCGGCGTGCAGCTCATTGCCGGGCGTTATCGCGAGGACCTCGCGCTCGACGCGGCGGCCGCGGTCGAGAAGCGCGCCGGCGTGCTCGCGCATCGGCTGTGGGAGAGCATGGTTTAGTCCATGATTGTCGCCGCATTGGCGGCGCCATCTTTCTCCGCAAGGAGAAGGCATGGCGCCGCCACGGCCGTGCAGGTCGCACTTCGTTAATCCGCTTTAACCCGGATTCCGGCCAATTCGCCGACAAGCATTAGGGTTACTTCCTCGATCTCTAAGCGAATTATTGTCCGCTTTACCACCCGCCTCTAACACGGGGGCGGCGGACAACGCACATGCCTCATACAGGCCAATAAGTGCGGCCCGCCCCACGCGGAGGTGGCACGATGCGCAACGAGACGATCGCTATTCACGCCGGCTACGAGCCCGAAGCGACCACGCACGCGGTCGCCGTGCCGATCTACCAGACCGCGGCCTACGCTTTCGATAGCGCCGATCACGGCGCGGCGCTCTTCAATCTCGAGGCCGAAGGCTTTCGCTACAGCCGCATCGCCAATCCGACCAGCGCCGTGCTGGAGAAGCGCATCGCCCAGCTCGAAGGCGGCGTCGGTGCGCTTGCGGTTGCGACCGGACAGGCGGCGCTGCATTTCGCCTTCGTCAACGTCGCCGATCACGGCGGCAACATCGTTTCCGTGCCGCAGCTTTACGGCACCACGCACACGCTGCTCTCACACATCCTGCCGCGGCAGGGCATCACCGCCCGCTTCGCCGAGAGCGACAAGCCGGAGGCGGTCGAGAAGCTGATCGACGAGAACACCCGCGCTGTGTTCGCCGAGACCATCGGCAATCCCGCCGGCAATGTCTGCGATATCGAGGCGCTGGCCAAAATCGCGCATGCACATGGCGTGCCCCTGATCGTCGACAACACCGTCGCAACCCCGATTCTGCTCAAGCCGTTCGACTACGGCGCCGACATCGCCGTGCACTCACTGACAAAGTTTCTGGGAGGCCACGGCACCACGCTCGGCGGTGCCATCGTCGATTCCGGGAACTTCCCGTGGGCGAAATACGCCGATCGCTTCCCGGCCTACAACAAGCCCGACGCCTCCTATCACGGCCTCGTCTATGCCGAGCGCTTCGGCAAGACCGCCTATATCGAGCGCGCGCGCAGCGTCTATCAGCGCACCATGGGCTCGGTGCTGTCGCCGTTCAACGCTTTCCTGCTGCTGCAGGGCATCGAGACCGTGGCGCTGCGCATGGAGCGCCATGTCGAGAACGCGCGCAAGGTCGCCGAATTTGTCCGCAAGGATCCGCGCGTTGCCTGGGTCAATTACACCGGCTTTCCCGACAGCCCCTATTATCCGCTGGTGCAGAAATATCTCGATGGCAACGCCTCGTCACTGTTCACCTTCGGCATCAAGGGCGGAATGGAGGCCGGCAAGTCCTTCTATGACGCGCTGAAGCTGATCACGCGCCTCGTCAATATCGGCGATGCCAAGTCGCTGGCCTGCCATCCGGCCTCGACCACCCATCGGCAGATGTCGGCAGAGCAGCAGCGCGTCGCCGGCGTGCTGCCGGAAACGATCCGGCTCTCGATCGGCATCGAGCATGTCTCTGACATCATCGAGGACATCGACCAGGCGCTGGACAAGGCCTGCCTCTCGGCGCGCCTCGAGGCCGCGGAGTAGGCGGCGGCGTCAATGACGATCTTGATCGACAGGGATCAAGTCATATCGAGCCCGGCGCTGGTGCCGGCCGAGCGCGATCTCGCGCGCGATCACGGCGCTGAGCTCACGATCGGGCTCGTCAACAACATGCCGGATCCGGCGCTGAAGGCGACCGAGCGTCAGTTCTTGAAGCTGCTTCAGGCGGCGGCCGGTCCGCGCCGCATCCGCTTCCATTGCTTCTCGCTGCCCAGCGTGAAGCGCTCGCCGGAGGCGAAGTGGCATGTCGAGAGCGAATATTCCGACCTCTCCGATCTGAAGCGCCAGAAATTCGACGGGCTGATCGTGACAGGCGCCGAGCCGGTTGCGCCCGAGCTCGACCGGGAGCCTTATTGGCGTGACCTCGCCGACCTCATTGACTGGGCCAAGGCCAACACGCGCTCGACGATCTGGTCGTGCCTTGCCGCGCATGCGGCGGTGCTGCATCTCGACGGCATCGAACGGCGGCGGCTGCCGGCCAAATGTCACGGCATCTTCGATTGCGACGCCGTGACGAGCGATGCCCTGACGCGTGCCGCGCCGGCGCCGCTGAAGGTGTCGCATTCGCGCCTCAACGAGCTCGCGGAGAGCGACCTGGTGCAGGCCGGTTATCAGGTGCTGACACGCTCGGCGGAGGCCGGCGTCGACGTTTTCGTTCGCCAATATGACAGCCGGTTCGTGTTCTTCCAGGGGCATCCGGAATATGACGCGCTGTCGCTCCAGCGCGAATATCTGCGCGACATCGGCCGCTACCTTGCGCGGGAGCGTGAGAACTATCCGCGCCTGCCCGTGAGCTATTTTGACGCAGCGACGGAAGAGAAATTGGTCCGCTTCGAGAAGAAGGCGGCGCACCAACGCCATCCGGCGCTCACCAACGAACTGCCCGGGCTGAATTTGCGCGCCGATATCGGCGCCGGCAGTGCGGCCGCGGTGCTTTTCCGCAATTGGTTGCAATATCTCAGTGTGGAAACCGAAGCGCCGGCCCTTGCGCGTTAGCGAAGGATATTGGTTCCGCGTTAGGATTACCCAGGCGTTAGGCTTGCCTCGACCAGCGCGCGAATGTTTCAGTACAGACATACGGAATCACGGGAAACGCAGTCGTGTGGTCGGCACTCCAGGGACGCGTGAGCAATCGGCTGGCCCGGCATTTCCGCGCCGCGTCGCACCGGCTGCCTGCGCATGCGCCGATCGTGAGCTTTACCTTCGACGATGCCCCGGATAGCGCCGCAGGCGAGGGCGCCGCGCTACTGGAAGAGCATGGCGGCCGCGGTACGTTCTATCTCGCCGGCAGCCTGATCGGGCAGCCGTCGGACCATTGGAATGGCCTGTCGGACGATGCGATCGTGCGGCTTCACCGCGCCGGTCACGAGATTGCCTGCCACACCTTCTCGCACCAGAGCTCGGCCAATCTCGACGAGGCCGCGATGGCTCGCGAGATCGAGCGGAACCGCACCTATTTTCGCAGCATCGATTCCTCGATCAATCTGGAGAACTTCGCCTATCCCTATGGGATTGCCTCGGTCTGGCGCAAGCCGCAGCTCGCCAAGGCCTTCCGTTCTGCGCGCGGCATCCTTCCCGGCGTCAACAGCGACGTCATCGATCTCCAGTTCCTGCGTGCGTCGCCCTTGGTCAATTGTGAGATCGACAAGGCAGGCGTCGATCGCTATTTCGACGAGGCGGTGGCGAGCGGTGGATGGCTGATCTTCTACGGCCATGACGTCGCGGACGCGCCGAGCCCCTATGGCTGCACGCCGGACCTGATGCGTCATGCGCTGGAAGCCGCCGGACAGCGCAACATGCCGATCGTGACGGTCGCAGAAGCGCTGCGCAGGATCGGGGCGTAGGGCTTATTCACCTCTCCCCGTAGGAATGGGGAGAGGGAGGAAGCAGCCGCGCCTCGACCCTCAAACGCTCTTGCCACGCCGACGCCAGCATGCGACTGGCCTTGTGACGAATCTCTTGGCCTTGTTCCCCGAACGCCCATGAATGCCCCTTCCACCGCCCCGCGACCTGCGCCGGCCAACGGCCGCGATGCGCTGTCGGTGCTGCATTCGGTGTTCGGCCTGCCGGGCTTTCGCGGTTCGCAGGGCGAGATCATCCGGCACGTCACTGACGGCGGCAATTGCCTGGTGCTGATGCCGACCGGCGGCGGCAAGTCGTTGTGCTATCAGCTGCCGTCCCTGCTGCGCGAAGGCTGCGGCATCGTGGTGTCGCCGTTGATCGCCCTGATGCGCGACCAGGTTGCCGGCCTGCTCGAGGCCGGCGTCAACGCCGCCGCGCTGAATTCGTCGCTGACGCTGCAGGAGGCCTCCGACATCGAGCGGCGCCTGCTCGCGGGCGATCTCGATCTGCTCTATGTCGCGCCGGAACGCCTGGTGACGCCGCGGTGCCTGTCGCTGCTGGCGCAGGCGAAGGTGGCGCTGTTCGCGATCGACGAGGCGCATTGCGTCTCGCAATGGGGCCACGACTTCCGCCCCGAATATGTCGGCCTCTCCATCATCGCCGAACGCTTCCCCGACGTGCCGCGCATCGCGCTGACCGCGACCGCCGACGAGTTGACGCGCAAGGAGATCGTCGCGCGGCTTCAGCTCACGGACTCGCCGCAGTTCGTCTCCAGCTTCGACCGGCCCAACATCCGCTACGAGATCGTCGACAAGCGCAGTGCGGTGTCGCAGCTGAAGGAGTTCATCCGGGAGCGCCATGCCGGGGACGCCGGCGTGGTCTATTGCCTGTCCCGCAACCGTGTCGAGGAGGTCGCCGCCGCGCTCGACGAGGCCGGCATAGCCGCGCTGCCATATCACGCCGGGCTCGACAGCCAGGTGCGTTCGCGCAACCAGGACCGCTTCCTCAACGAGGACGGCATCGTCATCGTCGCGACCGTCGCGTTCGGCATGGGCATCGACAAGCCCGACGTGCGCTTCGTCGCCCATCTCGACCTGCCCAAGAGCATCGAGGCCTATTACCAGGAGACCGGGCGCGCCGGCCGCGACGGCAAGCCGTCGGCGGCCTGGATGGCCTACGGCCTTTCCGACATCGTGCAGCAGCGTCGCATGATCGACGAATCCAGCGCCTCCGACGAATTCAAGCGGGTCTCGATCGGCAAGCTCGATGCGCTCGTCGGCCTTGCCGAGACGCCGCACTGCCGGCGTCGGCGGCTGCTCGCCTATTTCGGCGAGATCGTGATGGGCGAGAGCTGCGGCAATTGCGACAACTGCCTGACGCCGCCGAAAATGCGCGACGGCAAGGTGCTGGCGCAGAAGCTGTTGTCGTGCGTCTATCGCACCGGGCAACGTTTCGGCGCGATGCATCTGATCGACGTGCTGGTCGGGCGCCTGACCGAGAAGGTGACGCAGTTCGGCCACGACAAATTGTCCGTGTTCGGCATCGGACGCGAGCTCAACGAAAAGCAGTGGCGCACCGTGCTGCGGCAATTGGTGGCGATGGGGCATTTGCAGAGCGACAGCGAAGCCTATGGCGCGCTGAAGCTGACCGAGACCGCGCGCGGCGTGTTGCGCGGTGAGACCGAGGTGTGGCTGCGCGAGGAAGCGCCCGGCACGCGCCTTCGCGCAAGCCGCGGCAAATCCCGCCGCGGCGACCTTGCGCCCGCCGCCAACGCCCCGCAAGGCGATGTCGATCCCGAACTGCGCGCGCGGCTGCGCTCGTGGCGTTCGGACATTGCGCGCGAGCGCGGTGTGCCGGCCTATGTGGTGCTGCACGATGCCACCATCGACGGCATCGTCCGGGCCTGGCCGACGACACTCGACGAGCTGCGCAACGTGCCCGGCATCGGCGACAAGAAGCTCGAGCATTACGGCGACGAGCTGCTGCAGATCGTCAGGACGCGGTAGGGCTTCTCGTCATCCCGGACAAGCGGAGCGCAGATCCGGGATCCATACCGCGTGATTTATCTTGGGGCACGGGGAGACGTTCTTCGCCAAACGTCTCCCTGGGGTTATGGGTCCCGGGTCTGCGCTTCCGCTTGCCCGGGACGACAGCGAGTGGAGGCGCGAGGTACGGCGCAGCCTCACCCATTCCTAAACGCGTAGGCATACCCGTTCAGGGCGGGCGCGCCGCCGAGATGCGCGTACAGGATCTTCGCGCCCTTCTCGAAATAGCCCTTCTGCGCGAGGTCGATCAGGCCCTGCATCGATTTGCCCTCGTAGACGGGGTCGGTGATCATGCCTTCGAGACGCGCGGTGAGGCGGATCGCTTCCTTGGTCTCTTCCGACGGCACGCCGTAGGCGGGATAGGCGTAGTCCTCGATCAGCACGACGTCCTCAGTGACGAGGTCCTTGCCGAGCTCGACGAGCTTTGCGGTGTTCTGCGCGATCTCGAGCACCTGTGATTTCGTCTGCGCCGGCGTGAAGGACGCATCGATGCCGATCACCTTGCGGGCGCGGCCGTCGGCGGCGAAGCCGACCAGCATGCCGGCATGGGTCGAGCCGGTGACGGTGCAGACGACGATGTAGTCGAACTTGAAGCCGAGCTCGGCTTCCTGCTTGCGCACCTCTTCGGCGAAGCCGACATAGCCGAGGCCGCCGAACTTGTGCACGGAGGCGCCGGCGGGAATCGCGTAGGGCTTGCCGCCCGCCGCCTTCACCTCGTCGATCGCCTGCTCCCAGCTCTTGCGGATGCCGATGTCGAAGCCGTCGTCGACGAGGCGCACGTCGGCGCCCATGATGCGCGAGAGCATGATGTTGCCGACACGGTCATAGACCGCGTCCTCGTGCGGCACCCAGGCTTCCTGCACCAGGCGGCACTTCATTCCGATCTTGGCGGCGACGGCGGCGATCATGCGGGTGTGGTTCGATTGCACGCCGCCGATCGAGACCAGCGTGTCGGCGTTGGACGCGATCGCATCCGGGATGATGTATTCGAGCTTGCGCAGCTTGTTGCCGCCATAGGCGAGGCCGGAATTGCAGTCCTCGCGCTTGGCGTAGACCTCGACATTGCCGCCAAGATGCTTCGACAGCCGCTCCAGCTTCTCGATGGGCGTGGGGCCGAAGGTCAGCGGGTAGCGCGGAAATTTGTCCAGCTTCATGGGTCATCCCGATTGGCGTTGGTGTTGGCAGCTGCCTAGCATCGCGTCGGAAAAATGTGCTCTCGAATATTGCGCCAATGTTGCGCCATTTCTTGCGGAAATAGTGGCAAGGGCTAATAATCCTTCCGAAAGATCACCTATTTATGAAAGCTTCTTTCATGTCTGCCCGGCTCGATCGCACCGACCTTAAGATATTGAGATTGCTGCAAAACAACGGTCGGCTGAGCAATGCCGAGCTGGCCGAAACCGTCGCAATCAGCCCCGCCACCTGCCATCGCCGCACCCAGCGCCTGTTCGAGGGCGGGTTCATCGCCACTGTGCGCGCCATGGTCGCGCCGAAGAAGGTGGCGAAGGGCACGCTGGTGATGGTCGGCGTCGTGCTCGACCGCTCGACGCCGGAGAGCTTTGCGATCTTCGAGCAGGCGATCGCCAAGCTGAAATTCGTGCTCGACTGCCACCTCGTCGCCGGCGACTTCGACTATTTCCTCAAGATCCGCGTCGGCGACATGGAGGATTTCAACCGCATCCATGGCGAGCAGCTCATCGCACTGCCCGGCGTGCGCCAGACCCGCACCTTCTTCGTGATGAAGGAAGTCGTCGACAACGCGCCGCTGGAATTTTGAGCGCGCCCTTGATGCGCAATGCGTGTCGTGAGAGATTCGCTCGATGCAGACATTTCCCTTCCGCCCGCACAATCCGGCCGGACCGGCCTATCGGCGCGGCTGGGTCGACGAGGCCGTTGCCGCGATCGAGGCCGACCAGTGCCGCACAGCGGACACGCATCTGATCCGGCTGATCGTGCCGGCGCTATCAGGCATCGACATCTATCTGAAGGATGAGTCGACCCATCCGACCGGCAGCCTGAAGCATCGCCTCGCGCGCTCGCTGTTCCTCTACGCGCTCTGCAACGGCCACATCCGTGAAGGCACGCCCGTCGTCGAGGCCTCGTCCGGGTCGACCGCGGTGTCGGAGGCCTATTTCGCGCAGATGATCGGCGTGCCCTTCTACGCCGTGATGCCGCGCACGACCTCGGCGGAGAAGATCGCCGCGATCGAGCATTATGGCGGCAATTGCCATCTGATCGACGACGGCCGCGCGCTGTATGCGGAGGCCGCCGCGCTCGCCGCGCGCCTGAACGGCCATTACATGGACCAGTTCACTTTCGCCGAGCGCGCGACGGATTGGCGCGGCAACAACAACATCGCTGAATCGATCTTCACGCAATTGCAGGGCGAGCCGCGGCCGTTGCCGGACTGGATCGTGATGGGCGCGGGCACCGGCGGCACCTCGGCCACCATCGGACGCTATTTGCGCTATCGCCAGTATCCGACGCGGCTCTGCGTCGCCGATGTCGAGCATTCCGCCTTCTTCGATTGCTTCCGCTCGCAGGACCGCTCCCGTGTGTGCGACCGCCCGTCGCTGATCGAGGGCGTCGGCCGTCCGCGCTGCGAGCCCTCCTTCGTGCCTGGCGTGGTCGACCGCATGATGAAGATCCCGGATGCGGCCACGATCGCGGCGATGAACGTGTTGTCGCGCCGGCTGCGCCGCCCGGTGGGCGGCTCCACCGGCACCAATTTCCTGGCGCTGTGCCGGCTTGCCTCGGAGATGCGCCAGTCGAACGCGACGGGATCGCTGGTGACGCTGATCTGCGATTCCGGCGAGCGCTATCGGCAGACCTATTACGAGCCCGCTTGGCTGAAGGCGCGCGGGCTCGATCCGACGCCGTTCGAGGCCAATTTGTCGTCGTTTCTCGCGACAGGTGAGCCGCTGACGCTCGCCGTCGACGATTTCGCAAATCCCCAGAGCGCACGAGGCCCCGAGGCGACATAATCGAATTTGTCGGAACGCCCGCCTGGCGTGCGATGTCACGGCAACTTCACTTGCGTTGCGCGCACCTGCGGGCAAGCCTCGTATTCTCAACGAGGAGATCTCCACCGTGCGCCTTCCCATTCTCGATCCGAAGGATCTGACCGACGAACAGAAGCCGCTCTATGACGACATGCGAGCCGGCATCAAGGACCACTTCAAGGGCTTCGTGAACATGCGCGACGACGGGGCGCTGCTCGGGCCCTGGAATCCCTGGGTCCGCGAGCCGCGCTTCGGCAAGCCGGTGTGGGAGCTGGTCAAGGCGATCGCGTCGAACCCGCTGCTGCCGGCCCCGGTGCGCGAGGTCGCCATCCTCGTCACCGGCTCGCACTTCCGCTCCGGTTACGAGCTTTATGCCCATGTGCTGGTCGCCGAGCAGCGCGGCCTGTCTGACGAAAAGCTCGCGACCATCGTCGCCGGTCAGCGGCCGGTGGATCTCACCAGGCAGGAGGCCATCGCGTATGACGTGGCGTCCGCGCTGGTCAGTGGCGGCGTGCTGCCGGAATTGACCTGGCGCGCCGCCGTGAAGGAGTTCGGCGAGCACGGCGCGGCCGAGCTGTCCTATCTCGTCGGCGTCTATTGCATGGTCTCGGTCACGCTCAACACGTTCGACGTGCCGGTGCCGGACTAAAAGCCGCGTCCTTCGATCACTCCGCCGCCTTGCTTGCAGGCGGCGGGGGCGCGAAGGCGATGCAGCGGTTGCGGCCCTCGGCCTTGGCCTGGTAGAGCGCATGATCGGCCGCGCCCATCAGCGCGTCGATGCCGGACATGCTGACGGCGGCCTCGGCGATCCCGACGCTCACGGTGAGGCCGAACTGAATTTCGCCGGCGACGATTTGCGCGCTCATCACACGTTTGCGGATGCGATCGGCCACGGTCCTTGCACGAGACAGGCTGGTCTCGGGAGATCCGGTTTACCACCTATCCACCATGATCCCAGTCAGTTGCGGACCGCATAGAGCGGCGTTCGCAAGGTCACCTGGTAGGACGGCTTCGGCATCCAGGCGATCTGCGCGGTGATGCCGAACAGGCGGTTGTCGTTGTCGTCCATGCGATCGAGGTCGAGCCGCAGGATCGGCTGCGTGAAGGACTCCGCCAGCGTCCGGCCCGCGAGCTGCGCCCCGCCGAACGACTGCATGCCGAGGCGCCCGGTGAACTTCCAGTTGCTCGGCCATTGGTAATAGCCGCCGGCATAGAGGATCGTGTTGGGCCGGATGCTGGCGAACGGACTGGCGATGGTGGTGGTGGTGTACTGCACGCCGGCCAGCCCGCCGCGCGTCTCGTCCTCGTCGAGGGCGTAGTCGAATTCCAGGATGTTGTTGAACGAATTGGTCATGCCCTGATCGTTCGGCACCGATTGCGTCAGGGTCGATTGCAAAGTGATGGTCGGGATCGAGCCGCCATTCTGCCGATAGAGGTCGGCCTGCACGCCAATGTTCCAGCTTGTGACGTCGAACGTCGACCAGCCGCCGCCGATGTCGGTCGTCGAGCCCGACACGCCGCCATAGAGCGAGACGCGGTCGTTGACGTCGACGGTCAGCGGCAGGTCGACGGCAATCGATTTCGCGGCCGGCAAGCCGTTCGACGGCGCTGCGCCTCTGCGCACCGCCAAAGCCCCGAGCGCGGCCGACACTGACGTGTTGCCGAAGCCGAGCCCGAGCGTGCCCGCCGGAATCGTCGCATAGGTCGTGCGCAGATCGAGATAGATGTTCGGGACCGCCGGCTTTGCCGGTGCGTCCTCCTCGGCTTCGGCGGAGAAGGCGGCGCTGGCCGAAATCGCCAGACAGGCCAGTCCCATTGCGACAGTGCGCAGAGCCGGACGATGCGATGGGCTGTGATGGGGCACGTGACAATCCGACGCGCGGGGACTGTGTGGCGAAATCGTGTGCTAGATGGAACGTGATCGCTCCCGTGGTCAAGCGCTATCCGCAAACGATGGACGGCATCGACGGGCGCGGCTACCCTGTCGTGATTGCACCGATACGCTTCGCCGGCCAGAGTGCAGGCCGGGCAATGGAGGACGACAGCCATGACCACGTCACGCCGCATCCTGCTCGCCGGAATGGCGGGGCTCGCCGTCGCTCCGACCGCTGTCGCGGCCGCACCCGCGCCAGTGCGCGATGACGCGACGGTTGCCGAAGAACGTTTTGCGCGCATGATCGCCGCGGCGCATGCGCCCGATGTCACCTGCGCCCGGCAGGCCGAACGTTATGCGGACGCGCATTGGCCTGACTATGTTGTGGCAGCCAGGGCCGTTATCGATGCGCGCGCCTGATTCGCGCTCTTACCTCGCAACCGCTCGTCGGACCTGCTCGCCGATCTGCGACAGCACCAGCTGCGCCTGCGGCAGGATCGCGCCCATGGCGTGGAAATTGTGAACCATGCCGTCGTGGCAGACATGCTCGACGGCGACGCCCGCGGCGAGCAGCTTGCGGGCATAGGCATTGCCTTCATCGCGCATCGGATCGTACTCGGCCGTGTGGATGATCGCGGTCGGCAGACCCGTGAGCCGTGTTGCCCGCAAGGGAGAAACGCGGGGATCGGCGGTGTCGATACCGTCAGGCAGATAGTCGGAGAGATCGGCCTCGATCGTGACGCGGTCGATCAGATGGCCCTCGGCAAAGGCCTCTCGTGAGGGCGAGGTTTCCTCGAAATCCAGCACCGGGCAAATCAGGCATTGCGCGGCGATGGCGAGGCCGGCGGTCTGCGCTGCCTCCTGGCACACGATCGCAGCGAGCGTTGCACCCGCGGAATCGCCGCCGACCACCAGACGGTCCGCATCGATGCCGAGCGATTCGGCCTCGCGCGCGACCCATTCGGTGGCGGCAATCGCGTCATCGACGGCGGCAGGGAATTTGTGCTCCGGTGCGAGCCGGTAGTCGACCGAGACGAGGCGGCAGCCGGTGGCATGCGCCAGCGCCGCCGCGATGCGATCATGCGTGGCAATGCCGCCCGCGACCATGCCGCCGCCATGGAAAAACACGAAGCCAGGCGCACGCTGATCGGCATTTGCAGGCGTGTAGAGCCGATAGGGCAGTTCGCTGGCGCGGCCGGGCATCATACCGTCGCGCACCGTCACCTCCGGCGCATCGGTGCGCGCGAACTGCATCAGCTTCGCCAGCGATTGCCGCCGCGCCTCCACGCTCGGCCGGCCCCTCGCCCGCGGCCCAGCCGCAGCCATCATGGTCAACAGGCGCTTTGCGAGCGGATCGAGCGACATGCTGCTTCCTTTTTCCCCTGGCAGGAGAGGGTAAACCACCAATTCCGCGCAGGGAATCATTTAGATGTTGCGTCCAATAGTGGCGCTATATTGCGGCAGCATGCCAAGGGAGGCCTGATATGGCCGAGATCAGGAAGCCGATCGAATATTCGCCGAGCTGGACCTTCTTCGAGGGTAAATGGCACGACGGCAATGTGCCGATCATGGGCCCGCGCACGCATGCGGCCTGGCTCGGCTCGATCGTGTTCGACGGTGCACGCGCGTTCGAGGGTGTTGCGCCCGATCTCGATCGTCACGTCGCCCGCGCCAATCAATCCGCGATCAATTTTGGCCTGAAGCCGGTAGTCGATACCGGCACCTGGCTCACGCTCGCAACCGAAGGCATTGCCCGCTTTGCGGCCAATGCAGAGCTCTACGTCCGTCCGATGTATTGGGCGCAGAACGGCTCGGGCGGCGGCGTGCTGTTCGACCCCGAGACCACCAATTGGTGCCTGTGCATCTACGAGGCGCCGATGCCCAAACCCGTCGGCAACGCCATCACCCTGTCGCCATTCCGCAGGCCGACCGCCGAATGCGCCCCGGTCGAGGCCAAGGCGGCCTGCCTCTACCCGAACAATTCGCGTGCGCTCGCGGAAGCCGCCTCGCGCGGCTTCCAGAACGCGTTGATGCTCGACATGCTCGGCAACGTCGCCGAGTTCGGCAATTCCAACGTGTTCATGGCCAAGGACGGCGTGGTCTATACGCCGGTGCCGAACGGCACCTTCCTCAACGGCATCACGCGCCAGCGCGTCATCACCCTGCTTCGCGGCGACGGCGTCACCGTGGTCGAGAAGACGCTGCGCTATGCCGACTTCCTGGCTGCCGACGAGATCTTCTCCACCGGCAATTTCGCCAAGGTCGCCCCGGTGATCCGCATCGACGAGCGTGAGCTGAAGCCGGGCCCGTTCTACACCCGTGCGCGCAAGCTCTATTGGGACTTCGCGCATGCGGTGAAGCTGGCGGCGTAGCTGCCATTTACTCCGCTGTCATCCAGTATTCCAGAGACGGCAGTGATTGAACCGATGGGCCTCGGCGTACTGGATGCCTCGCCTTCGCGGGGCATGACAGCTGATCTTAGTTGCGCTTTCGAAACCGGCTGAACTGAAACGCCTGCGTCGAGCCCCAAGGCGTATGATGCGTCTCGCGGCGCGTCTCGACCAGCTCGAAATCCGGCCCGAGCTCCGCAGCAAGGCTGGCGCTGTCATGGCGTTGCACCGGCAAGCCGCTGCATTTCTCCGGACCGTCGGGCGCAAAGGTCGCGATGATGATCTGGCCGCCAGGCGCAATCGCGGATCGCAGGCGCTGGACATAGGCGTCCCTGTCGTGCGGGTCGGTCAGGAAGTGAAACGCCGCGCGGTCGTGCCACACATCGTAAGTCCTGGCCGGCCGCCAAGCCGTGGCGTCGGCGACGATCCAGTCGACCGCGGAAGAGGCCCGACCGATTCGCGTCTTCGCCGCGTCGAGCGCGTTGGCGGAGAGGTCCAGCACGGTGAGATCGCGATATCCGTCTTGAAGAAGAGCATCGACCAGCCGCGAAGCGCCCCCGCCGATATCGATGATCGCCGCGTCGCGATCCGGATTGGCAGCGCGGATCATGTCGCGCGAGATCGTCGGGCTATCCTGAAACCAGCTGACCTCGGCCTCGCCCTTGGTGGCGTAGACGTTGTCCCAATGCATGGTGCGGTCGGGCATCGCGCGCTCCGTGCGTGTCAACCCGTCATCCTGAGGCGCCGGAGCGGAGGCCTCCAGCGACAACGGCTTCGCCGTTGCGCGAGGATGACTGGGTTAAAGCCGGTGAGGAAGAAATGGTAGGCGCGCGCGAAATTGCCAATCGCGCGCCCGCCGCGGGCGGACGCGCTGGTCGACGCGAAAGGTCCTACTCGTCCTTCTTCGACATGCGCTCGAGGCGCTCCTGCATGTCCTTCATCTGCTGGCGCAAATCGTCGATGTTGCTGTCCTTCGGCGTCTCGGCGTTCGCGTCGGACTCCGGCTCGGCGGCGGCCGCCGGACGGCCCGCATTGGGAGCAAACGGCTTGAACATCGAGAAGGTCTGCTGGAACAGCTCCATGTTCCGGCGGACTTGTTCTTCCAGAGGAGCAAAAGGAGTGCCGGACAGGGTGTTGGCGATCTGCTTGCGGAACTTCTCTTGCTCCTGGGTCAGGGTCGCAATCGACTGCTCCAGATATTTCGGCACCACCATCTGCATGCTGTCGCCGTAGAAGCGGATGAGCTGGCGCAGGAAGGTGGTCGGGAGCAGGTTCTGGCCGGCCTTGTTCTCCTGCTCGAAGATGATCTGGGCGAGCACGGAGCGGGTGATGTCGTCGCCGGTCTTGGCGTCATAGACCAGGAAATCTTCGCCATCCTTGACCATCGCGGCGAGGTCTTCCAGCGTCACATAGGTACTCGTTCCGGTGTTATAGAGCCGGCGGTTCGCGTATTTCTTGATGGTCGTGGGTTGGTCTGATTTCGCCATGGGCTCTCACTTGCAAGCGCGGAGAACGGGAACCGAGCGGGCTATGCCGCAGGGCGGGAAGAGTACGCAACGCAACAAAATAAGCATTTTCAAAGGGCTCACGCTACCGTTTTGTGCGGCACGGTTAATCGCAGAGCAAAATCTTGCTTGCGAAAGCGCCAAGAACACTATTTTGAATGCGCTGCGGTATGAATTCGGTCGCCGGCCGATTGACATGCCTCAACGACGTTAACAGGATGGCTGACGAGACTGGCGAGCCGTTTTCTCAAAGCCCCGCCTGCCCCTTTCAAGAAACCTCAAGCCTCAGGAGATGCCCATGTCAGACGATGTCGTCATCGTCAGCGCCGCCCGCACCCCGGTCGGAAGCTTCAACGGAGCGTTCGCGACACTTCCCGCCCACGATCTCGGCGCCATTGCCATTAAGGCCGCGCTGGAGCGCGGTGGCATCGAGCCCGGTCGGGTCTCGGAAGTCATCATGGGTCAGATCCTGACCGCCGCCCAGGGCCAGAACCCGGCCCGTCAGGCCTCGATCGCCGCCGGTATTCCGGTGGAGAGCCCGGCCTGGGGCGTCAACCAGCTTTGCGGTTCGGGCCTGCGCACGGTCGCACTCGGTTACCAGGCGCTGCTCAACGGCGATTCCGAGATCGTGGTCGCCGGCGGCCAGGAATCCATGAGCATGGCCCCGCACGCCCAGTATCTGCGTGGCGGCGTCAAGATGGGTCCTGTCGAGTTCGTCGACACCATGATCAAGGACGGCCTGTGGGATGCCTTCAACGGCTACCACATGGGCAACACCGCCGAGAACGTCGCACGGCAGTGGCAGATCACCCGCGCCCAGCAGGACGAGTTCGCGGTCGCCTCGCAGCAGAAGGCCGAAGCGGCGCAGAAGGCCGGCAAGTTCACCGACGAGATCGTTCCCGTCACCATCAAGACCCGCAAGGGCGACATCGTCGTCAGCGCCGACGAATATCCGCGTCATGGCGCCACGCTCGACGGCATGGCCAAGCTCAAGCCCGCCTTCGAGAAGGACGGCACGGTCACCGCGGGCTCGGCATCCGGCATCAATGACGGCGCCGCCGCCGTGGTGCTGATGACCGCCAAGCAGGCCGCCAAGGAAGGCAAGAAGCCGCTCGCCCGGATCGTGTCCTGGGCGCAGGCCGGCGTCGATCCGAAGATCATGGGCTCCGGCCCCATCCCGGCCTCGCGCGCCGCGCTGAAGAAGGCCGGCTGGAATGTCGGCGATCTCGACCTGATCGAGGCCAACGAGGCCTTCGCGGCGCAAGCCTGCGCCGTCAACAAGGATCTCGGCTGGGATACCTCCAAGGTCAATGTCAACGGCGGCGCGATCGCGATCGGTCATCCGGTCGGCGCGTCCGGCGCACGCGTCCTGGTGACGCTGCTGCACGAGATGCAGAAGCGCGATTCGAAGAAGGGCCTCGCCACGCTGTGCATCGGCGGCGGCATGGGCATCGCGATGTGCATCGCGCGCGACTGAAGATGGCTGACACGTAGCTTACGCGCAGTTTGCGCGTGCGCTGCACACGTCAGTGAGTGCGTTGCACGCGACTAAAAAGGCAGCGGTTGCAAATCAAATATTCTTCGCAATCTTGCAGGCCTCGACTAAATACAAACGCCCGGCTCAACGCCGGGCGTTTTGTTCTTGATGTCCGTCAAACCAACCGCATAATCCAACGTTAAAAAACAATCGCTTCAGAAACGTCCGAAGAGTCCAAGGGAAGGAATACGACATGGCACGTGTTGCATTGGTCACGGGTGGTACGCGGGGCATCGGTGCTGCGATCAGCAAGGCACTGAAGGCGGCGGGATACAAGGTTGCGGCGAGCTATGCCGGCAACGATACGGCGGCGGAGAAGTTCAAAGCCGAGACCGGCATTGCCGTCTACAAATGGGACGTCAGCAGTTTCGATGCCTGCGCCGAGGGCGTGAAGAAGGTCGAGGCCGAACTCGGACCGATCGAGGTGCTCGTCAACAATGCCGGCATCACCCGCGACACCGCCTTCCACAAGATGACGCTGGAGCAGTGGAACGCGGTCATCAACACCAATCTCGGCTCGCTCTTCAACATGACGCGCCAGGTCATCGAGGGCATGCGTTCGCGCAAGTTCGGCCGCATCATCTCGATCTCGTCGATCAACGGCCAGAAGGGGCAGTTCGGTCAGGTCAATTATTCCGCGGCGAAGGCCGGCGACATCGGCTTCACCAAGGCGCTCGCGCTGGAGAATGCCAAGGGCGGCATCACCGTCAATGCGATCTGCCCCGGCTACATCAACACCGAAATGGTGCAGGCGGTGCCGAAGGACGTCCTGGAGAAGAACGTGATCCCGCAGATCCCGGTCAGCCGGCTCGGCGAGCCCGAGGAGATCGCGCGGGCGGTCGTGTTCCTGGCGGCCGACGAAGCCGGTTTCATCACGGGCTCGACGATGACCATCAATGGCGGCCAGTATCAGGCCTGATATGGCGCCAAGCCTTCAGGTCAAAAGCCTGTAGCTTCAGGCGCGACAAGGCGTTAGTGAAGACGACAATGCCCGGCCTCGTGCCGGGCATCGTTGTCCTCAGAGCCTTCGTCAATGACCCCGCGCACAGCCACGCTGATCGGATTGACCGCGATCCTGATGTGGTCGCTGCTGTCGGTGATGACGGTGGCGACCGGAACGATCCCGGCGTTCCAGCTCGCCGCGATGACCTTCGCGATCGGCGGCCTGGTCGGCCTGCTCACCTGGATCGGCCGCGGCGAGGCGGCGAAGAGCCTGCGTCAGCCGCTGGTCGTCTGGGCTGTCGGCGTCGGCGGCCTGTTCGGCTATCACGCGCTGTATTTTCTCGCGCTGCGCTTTGCGCCGCCGGCCGAAGCCGGCCTGCTGAATTATCTGTGGCCGCTGCTGATCGTGCTGTTCTCGTCCTTCCTGCCGGGCGAGCGGCTCGCCCTCCATCACATCGTCGGCGCGATGCTCGGCCTTGTCGGCACCGTGCTGCTGTTCGCCGGCAACACCTCCGGCTTCGTGGCGGGGCAGGTGCCGGGATTGGCTGCGGCCTTCATCGCCGCGTTCGTCTGGGCGGCCTATTCGGTGCTGTCGCGCCGGCTCAAGGCCGTTCCGACGGATGCGGTCGCCGGATTCTGTCTGGCCACCGCCGTGCTTGCCG
Organism: Bradyrhizobium ottawaense; assembly: GCF_002278135.3. NCBI lineage: Bacteria > Pseudomonadati > Pseudomonadota > Alphaproteobacteria > Hyphomicrobiales > Nitrobacteraceae > Bradyrhizobium > Bradyrhizobium ottawaense. Next base: position 743,040 of record NZ_CP029425.2, read on the forward strand.
CGCTGATGCATGGCCTGCTCGAGACCACCGTCTGGCCGGAGACCACGCTGCAATGGCTCTCGGTGATCGCGCTCGGCATCGGTCCCGTCGGTGCCGCGTTCTACGCCTGGGACATCGGCATGAAGCGCGGTGACATCCGCGTGCTCGGCGCTGCCTCCTACGCGACGCCGCTGCTCTCGACCGGCTTCCTCATCGCCGCCGGTTTCGCCAAGGCCAGCGCCAACATCGCGATTGCTGCGATCCTGATTGCCGGCGGCGGTTTGATTGCCGCGAAGGATATGGTGCTACGGAAGCGGTGATCGTCATTCCGGGCGAATCCGGAATGACGGTGCGGGACTACGGCTCCCAGCCCTGTGGTGCGAGCTCGAAGCCTGCGAATTCGAATGCCGGGGCCACGGTGCAGCCGACCAGCGTCCACTCGCCCGTCGTCTCCGCCGATTGCCAGGCCTGTGCCGGCACGATCGCCTGCGGCCGGTCTCCATTCGCAAGGTCAGTGCCGAGCCGCACCTGGTGCTGCGAGCAGCCGTCGTGGGCGATGCGCAGCATCAAGGGACTACCGGCGTAATAGTGCCATGTCTCGACCGCATCGACGCGATGCCAGTGCGAACGCTCGCCGCGTGCCAGCAGGAAGTAGATCAGGGTCGAGCGCGAACGCCCGTTGGCGTCCGTGGTCTGGTCGCGAAACGTCTCGCGATAGTGGCCGCCCTCGGGATGCGGACGGAGTTCGAGGCGCGCGATGATCTCGGCTGCAGTCGGCATCGATCCAGTCAGGACTTTCTTCTGCAGGACTTGTACTTCAGGACTTGTTTTTGCGCTCGCGCAGCTCGCCGAAGACTGCGGCGGCATCCGCGCCCTTCATGTGCAGCCTTGCCGCGACCTGTGGCTCATCGGCGCGCAGGAACACGTTGGCCCGCTTCTCGTCGCCAAGCAGCGTTGGAATGGTCGGCTTGTTCTCGGCCCGGAGCCTCGTCACCTCCGCCGCGCGCGCCTGGAGCGCCGCATTGTCGGGATCGACGGTGAGCGCGAACTTGACGTTGGAGGCCGTGTATTCGTGGCCGCAATAGAGCTTGAAGTCGTCGGGCAGGGCACGCAGCTTCAGAAGCGAATCCCACATCATCGGATAGGTGCCCTCGAACACCCGGCCGCAGCCGATCGAGAACAGCGTGTCGGCGGCGAACACCGTCTTCTCGGTGTCGAACACGTAGGAGATGTGGTCGAGCGTGTGGCCGGGCGTCTCCAGGACGCGTGCCAGCAAATTGCCGATCTTGATCACGTCGGCATTGGCAACACGCAGATCGACGTCCGCAATTTTCGTGGTCTTGTCGTGCGGCGCGACGACGCGGCAGTTGTATTTCTGCTTGAGTTCGGCGACCCCGCCGACATGATCGCCGTGATGATGGGTGATCAGGATGTCTGTGAGCTGCCAGCCCTCGCGCTCCAGCGCTGCCAGGATGGGGCCGGCCTCGGGCGCGTCGATCGACGCCGTCGCCTTGGTTTCCACATCGTGGATCAGATAGCCGAAATTGTCGTTTAAACAGCTGAAAGTACGAATTTCGGCGGCCATGTCATCTCCATCGGGCTCAGCCCCGCCAGACAAATATGGCGTTAACGTTGCGCAGGCAATGCAATATTCCGCGCGCGGCGGCGGTCTCGCGCATGTTACATTGCCGTCATGACCATCGACGTCGTCGACCTCCGCGAGTTCTATTCCCGCCGCCTCGGGATCGTGGCGCGGCAAATGATCAATCGCGGCATCAGGGAACGCTGGCCGAGGGCGGAGGGCCACCGCGTGCTCGGCCTCGGCTATCCCACCCCCTATCTGGGGTTGTTCCGCGAAGACGCCGAGCGCTGCCTCGCCTTCATGCCGGCGGCCCAGGGCGTCCTGAAATGGCCGACGGGACGGCCGGCGCTGGCCTCTCTGGTCGACGAATTCTCGCTGCCGCTTCCCGACGCCGCGGTCGACCGCATCCTGCTGGTCCACGCGCTGGAGATGTCGGACGATCCGGCCGCGCTGCTGCGCGAGGTCTGGCGCGTACTGTCGCCGTCCGGGCGCGTGATCGCGGTGATCCCGAACCGGCGCGGGGTGTGGACCCGCACCGACAGCACGCCGTTCGGTCACGGCCGGCCCTATTCACGCTCGCAGATCACCGACCTGCTGCGCCAGACCTGGTTCACGCCGACCGCCTGGGGCGAGGCGCTGTTCATGCCGCCCTATGCCGGCGGCTGGGTGCTGAAATCGGCGCAGATGTGGGAGCGCGCCGGTGCGGCACTGTCGCTGCCCTTTGCCGGCGTCCATATCGTGGAGGCGACCAAGCAGGTCTACCGCGCGATCCCCGCCAAGCGCGAGCGGGCGCGGCTCATTCCCTCACTCGCGAAGCCCGTGCTGGTGCCATCCTCGACGACGGTGACGCGCAGCTAGGTCACAAGCGTTGCCGCGACCGGTGGTCGTCAAAAACAAAATCGTCCCGGCGAGGCCGGGACGATTCCAGATCAGTCGATCAGAAGAAGCTCACTTACTCGCTGGGCGCGAGATCATCGCCCGACGCGGCCGGAGCTGCTTCGCGCTCGGGGCGCGGGCCATGCGGCCGGCGCCGCCGGCGCGGGAAGCGTTCGCCACCGCCGGCACCGCCCTCGAAACCGGCCTGGCCGCCATTCGCGCCGCCGTTCACCTGCGGCTGCGCGCCGGTGATGAAGGAGGGCAGGCGATCGACGCTGCCGGTGTCGGTGACGACGGGCTGCGGCTGATTCTGCGGTTGCGGCTGGGGCTGATATTGCGGCTGCGGGCGATGGTCGCGCTCGCGGTGCTCGCGCGGTTGCTGCTGATCGCGCTGATAGGGCTGGTTTTCGCGCTGCTGATGGTCACGCTGGTGATGATCGCGCTGGCCGTCGCGGTCGCGCGCGAAGGGCTGCTGCTGTTGCGGCTGCGGGACGAAGCCCGGCTCCTGGCCGAAATTCGAGAAATTCTCGCCGTCGTCGTCGCCGTCGTCGCTGTTGCTGCTGATCGGCTCGTCGCCGCGCGGCTGCTGATTCTGGCGGAACTGTTCCTGGGCCGCGGCGATCAGACGGAAATAATGCTCGGCGTGCTGGTAGTAGTTCTCGGCTGCAACGGGGTCGCCGGAAGAGCGCGCGTCGCGCGCGAGCTGGAGATACTTTTCAGCGATGTGCGAGGCGGTGCCGCGGATCTTGATGTCGGGTCCGTTGGACTCGTAGACCCGGGTCATCGGGTTCTGGCTGCGCCGGTTGTTGTTGTTATTGTTATTGTTGCGGTTGCGCATCCGCTGCTTGTTCTGACCGTTTCTCATGTCCTGCCTTTAATTCCAGCCCTAAACGTTGCACGCATTACTTGATTGCTAGGAGTGACCTGGACAGCGGTTCACATCGCTCGCGCGCACCGCGCCCAAGAGCGGATCGAACCCTGCCGATGTTCGTCGACCGTCGCGTTCAAACAAGGACGCGTTCCCCACCCGCCAGCACTGATCGCCAGCGAACCCATTCATTTTGCCTGCCGAAACAAGCCCAGCTGTGTTGCGTAAGTCTTCAAGCGCAATATCAGGCTTTCGTTCACTTTGCGGTCGGAGAGCAGCGCAGCTCCAATGGCTATCGCGCTTCACAGGACCTGCGGCTTGGAACCTTTATCAGTAAAGCTCTCGCCCGAGAGCCCGGCTTTCGCCCGTAGGTCTACGGGGCCGGCACCGATGTGTTGATCGGAACGTAGTCGTTCCCAAGGGATATTCCAAGAGCTTTTTGCAAGCCAATCCGGCTTTTATGGGGGCATTTTTCGGGCCGAAACGGCCCGCAGAATGCCCGCCAGGTCGGCCTTGGGTGGCCTGTCCACCGTTAACGCGCCTGCTATCATCAAGGTTTCAATATTTCTGGCCTGCCCCTGTCCGGCCTCGACGATCAGCGCTCCGCCGGGGGCGAGACGTTCGGCGGCCTGCGGGATCAGGGCGCGATAGGCGTCATATCCGTCATTGCCGCCGTCGAGCGCCAGATGCGGATCGTGCTCGCGCACCTCGATGCTCAGTTTCGGAATTTCGGCGGAGGGAATATAGGGCGGGTTCGAGACGATGAGGTCAAACGGGCCGCGCAGCGCCGTCAGATAGGAGCAGGCGACGAAGCCGGCGCGATCGACGAGGCCGAGGGCGGCCGCATTGTCGCGCGCCGTATCGAGCGCCGTCGGGCTGACATCGGTGCCGACGCCAAACGCGTCGGGAATCTCCCGCAGCAATGCGAGCAGGATGGCGCCCGATCCGACGCCGATATCAGCGATTCGCGGGCGCCGCCCCGATATCGACAGGCCCCAGAAGATCTCGAGCGCCAGTTCGACGACAGTCTCGGTGTCCGGCCGCGGTACCAGCGTCGCCTCCGACAACCGCAACGGCATGCCCCAGAAGTCTCGCACGCCGAGAATGCGGGCGACCGGCTCATGCGCGAGCCGGCGTTGCGCGTATCGTTCGAGCCGCGTGGTCTCCTCAGGCGTGAGTTGTCGCGATGCCTGCGTCACCATACCGGTCAGATCGAGCTCCAGCGCGGCGCCGACGAGCAGGCGCGCATCGAGGGCCGCCTGCTCGATGCCGGCCGCTTGCAGCCGTGCCCCGAGCGCGCGCCGCGCACTCTCGACATTATGTCCGGGATCGATATTTGTCGCCAATGGAGCCATCCTGCCTGCCATCGTGGATAGATCGGCCGGCTCGCTTGCGTCAACGGAAAGGAGCGCGTTTGATCGCGCCCCGCAAGCGACGGAGGGGTCCATGACGGCCTATGACGATCAGAACGTCTTCGCAAAGATCCTGCGCGGCGAGATTCCCTGCTTCGAGGTTTTCAGGGACGACCGCAGTCTGGCCTTCCTCGACATCATGCCGCGCGCGCCCGGACACACGCTGGTGATTCCGCGGGCGCCGGCGCGCGGCATCCTGGATATCGCGGAGGACGATCTGGCCGCCGTCGCCCGGACGGCCAAGCGAATCGCGATTGCGGCGATGAAGGCGTTTGACGCGGAGGGTATCATCCTCCAGCAGTTCAGCGAGCCGGCCAGCGGGCAGGTGGTGCTTCACCTGCACATGCACGTCATGCCTGTCAGGGCCGGCGTCGATCTCTTGCCGGCGCAGACGCGCAAGGAAGATATGGCCGTGCTCGCCGATCACGCCAAGCGGATGATCGCGGCGCTTGGCGGCTGAGCCCGGTCGTTGAATGGCGGCTGACTAAACGCCGAGGTAGCGCTGCAGCAGCTCCGGCTGGGCCCTGAGCTCCTGCGCCGGACCCTCGTGCACGATGTGGCCGTTGTTGACGATGTAGATCCGGCTTGCCAGCGCCAGCGTCGCCGCCAAATTCTGCTCGACCAGCACGATGGTCTGGCCGGCCGCCGCCAGCTCGCGGCAGGCCTTGACGAGATCGTGGACGATGACGGGCGCGAGCCCCTCGAACGGCTCGTCCAGCAGCACGATCTTGGGATCGCGCACCAGCGCCCGCGCGATCGCGAGCATCTGCTGCTCGCCGCCGGAGAGCTCGGTGCCGCGGTTGCTCCGTCGCTCCTTCAGCCGCGGAAACATCTCGTAGACGCGGTCGAGCGGCCAGCGTTGCGGCGCGGTGATCCCGGCAAGGGTGATGTTCTCCTCCACCGACAGGCTGCCGAAGATACGGCGCTCCTCGTGCACGAGCTGCATGCCCGCCTGCGCGATCCTGTGGCTCCTGCGTCCGGCGATATCGATGCCGTCGAACTTCACGCTGCCGCTGCGCGGCGTCACGACGCCCATCAGGCTCTTCAGCGTCGTGCTCTTGCCGGCGCCGTTGCGGCCGAGCAGCGCCACCACCTCGTGACGTTCGACGTGCATGGCGACGTCGAACAGGATGTGGGAATCCCCGTAATAGCTGTTCAGGCCGTTGACCTCGATCAGGCTCATGCGGCGATCTCCCCGTGCACGCCGCCGAGATAGGCCTCCTGCACCGCGGCGTTGGTCCTGATTTCCTCCGGCGTGCCGTCGAGCAGCACCTTGCCCTCCTGAAGCACCGTCACGCGCTCGACCAGCTCGAACAGCGAATCCATGTCGTGGTCGATGATGATCATGGTGCGGCCGCGCGCGATCGATTTGAGCAGCTTGACGGTCTCGACCCGCTCGCGCGGGCTCATGCCCGCGAGCGGCTCGTCGAGCAGCAGCAGGCGTGGCGAGGTCGCCAGCGCGAGCCCGATCTCGAGCCGGCGCTTCTCGCCATAAGCGAGTTCGGCGACCGGCGTGTCGGCGCGGCGGGTCAGATTGACCAAAGCGAGCGTATGCTCCACCTGCTCCGCCAGGCCCTTGACGCTGGAGAGCTTGCGGAAGAGATCGAGGCGGAACTTGCCGCGCAGCTCGGCGAGCGCGGCAATCGTCAGGTTCTGCCGCACCGTCAGCCCGGTGAAGAGCTGGTTGACCTGGTAGCTCTTGGTGAGCCCGAGCTGGCAAACCTCGGTGACCTTCAATCCCGTGATGTCGCGTCCCTCGAACACGATCTGGCCCGATGTCGGCGCGATCTCGCAGGTCAGCATCTTGAAGAAGGTCGACTTGCCGGCGCCGTTGGGGCCGATGATGCCGCGCAGCTCGCCTTGATTGACGCTGAAATCGATGTCGCTGTTGGCGACGAGGCCGCCATAGCGCTTGGTGAGACCGGTGGCTTTCAGGATCGGCCCGGAATAGGCGGGGTGCGCGACCTCCTTGGCCTGCATCGGCGCGGGCGCAAGGTGCAGTGTCGTCTCAGTGTCAGGCTCGGCCTCCGTATCGCTTCGCTTACGCCTGCCGGAGAGAAGGCGATAAAGGTCCGCAAGACCGCCGATGATGCCGCCGCGCAGGAAGCAGACCAGCAGCACGAACACGACGCCGAGCACCAGCTTCCAGGCGGCGCCCAGGCCCAGCGCGGACTGGAGGAAATCCTGGAGGAAGAGCCAGACGGTCGCGCCGACCAGCGGCCCGAACAGCGTGCCTCGGCCGCCAATGGCGGTCTGCATCACCAATTGACCGGACGTGTCGAAAGTGAAGGCGTCCGGCGGCATGAAGGCCTGGAGCACGCCGAGCAGGCCGCCGGCGAAACCGGCGTAGGCGGCTGCGATCACGAAAGCAGTCAATTTGTAGCCGTGGATGTTGTGGCCGACCGCGGTGGCGCGCAGCGGATTGTCGCGGATTGCGCTGAGGATGGCGCCGACCGGCGAGCGCACGATCCTGAGTGCGATGATGACGCCGATGAAATAGCACAGCGCGATGAACTGGTAGAGCGACCAGCCATTGGTGAAGTGGACGGTGGTGAAGCCGAGATTGAAGCTCGGCGTTGGCACGCCCGGCAGGCCGTTCTCGCCGCCGGTGAAGTCGGAGAGCGGATTGAACTCGACAAAGAAGAACACCTCTGCGATCGCCACGGTGATCATGGCGAAGTAGATGCCGGTGCGGCGGAGCGCGATCAGGCCGATCAGATAGCCGGTCGCGGCCGCCGCGATCATGCCGATGATCAGCGCGCCCAGCACGTTGCCGAAGCCGGCGCGGGTCAGGAGGTAGGCGGCGACGAAGCCGCCGGTGCCGTAGAAGGCGGACTGGCCGAACGACAACAGGCCCGTGAAGCCGAACAGGATGTCGAAGCCGAGGCCGAACAGGCCCCAGACCAGGATCCGGTTCACGGTGTTGGGTGCGAAGCCGAGATGGGGCAGCACGAAGGGAGCCGCGATCAGGCCGATGGCCGTCAGTGCCTCGATCAGGAAGGGGCGTTGCTTGAGCATCAGGCGATCACTCACTCGCGGCCCTGGACGCCGAGCAGGCCATGCGGTCGCACCACGAGCACGAGCGTCATCGCCGCAAACAGCATCACATAGGCGTAGCCGGGGTTGAACATGGAGGTGACGCTGATGATCTCGCCGGCGATCAGGCCGCCCAGGATCGCGCCTGGGAACGAGCCGACGCCGCCGATCACCACCACCACGAAGGTCTGGACCAGGATGTCGTCACCGATGCCCGGCGTCAGCGACACCACCGGCGCGTTGACGATGCCGGCAAAGCCGGCGGCCATCGCCCCGATGCCGAACACCACCATGAAGACCCGGTAGACATTGATGCCGAGCGAATCCACCATCACGGAATCCTCGATGCCGGCCCGCACGATCATGCCGAGACGGGTCCGGTAGAGGATGATGAACAGCGCGCCGAGTGCGATCGCGACGATGCCGACCACCGCGAGGCGGTAGGTCGGATAGAACATGAAGCCGAGATTGGTGATGCCCTGGAATATCGCCGGCGGCGGCACCAGCTGCGACTGGCTGGAGAAGATCAGCCGGATGATCTCGACGAAGCAGATGCCGAGCCCGAAGGTCACGAGCAACTGGTCCTCGTGCGGCCGATGATAGAAATGGCGAATGATGACGCGTTCCATCGCAACGCCGAGCAGCATCACGAACAGCGAGCCGGCGATCACCGCAAGGATGAACGATTCGGTGTACTGGTAGGCGACGAAGCCGGCATAGCCGCCGATCATGAACATCGCGCCATGCGCGAGGTTGAGCACGCCGAGCGTGCCGTAGATAATGGTCAGGCCGGAGCTGATCAGCGCGAGCAGCGCGCCGAGCGCGAGCCCGTTGAAGAGCTGCGAGACGAGGTTGGGCCAACTAATCATGCAATGGTCACGGTTGTGGCGCGTTCCGGCGGTGCGCAAAAAAAGGGTGACGCCGCAGGAGCCGGAAGCGACCTACGGCGTCGCAGGGGGTTAGCGCGAGCTCAGCTGTAGTCGCCGGGATGGCAGCCAAAGGCGTCCGGCTTCTGCATCAAGCCTTCGCCGGGCACGATCTCGACCACATCGTACCAGTCTTCCTTGGTCTTCATGTCCTTCTGCTGCTTGCCCTTGACGATGATCACGGGGCGGACGCACTGATGGTCCTCGGGGCGGTAATGCACGTCGCCGACCAGGGACGGCAGCGTCTCGCCCTTCTCATAGGCCTTGATCACGTCGGGCGGGTTGAAGCTGCCGGCCTGCTCGCACATGCGGGCCCAGTGCGCGAAGCTGACATAGGCGTTCTCCGCGCCCCATTCCGGCTTGTAGCCGTACTTCTTCTCGAAGGCCTCGTTGAACATCTTGGCGAGCGGAAACTTGTCCTCAAGCGTCCACCAATAGTCGGTCGCGGCGTAGACGCCCTGCATCAGCCCGCCGGTCTCGCGCGCGATGAAGGGCACCTGGTAGGGGACGACCAGCTTCATCTTGTCGAGCACGCCGAACTGCTTGGCCTGCTGGGTCGACAGCACCGCGTCGTGGCCCCAGTTGACGTTGATCAGCACGTCGGCGCCGGAATTCGCGACGTTCAGCAGATACGACGAATAGTCGGGCGCGCCGAGCGGCGCGACCTGGTTGGTGACGGTGGTCCAGCCGGCGGTCGCGAGGAAGTCCTGCATCGACTTGGTGACGGTGTGACCGTAGGTGTAATCAGGCGTGAGATACGCAGCCTTCTTGCCCTTGCCGAACTCCTTGACCATGACGGGGCCGATCGCCGCCGCGGCGGTCTGGCCGAAGAAATTCTGGCGGAAGCCGTAGCGGACGCAGTCCTTGCCGGTGGTGTCGTTCGAGCCGGAGATGCCGCAGACGAAGATCACCTTCTCGCGCTGGGCGAGCTTGTTCAGCGCGACCGCAACGGCGCTCGAGGTGCCGCCGGTGATCATGATCGCCTTGTTCTCGCTGATGAAGCGCTGCTGCGCCTGCACCGCCTCGTTCGGCTTGGCCGCGGAATCCGCGACGCCGAATTTAAGCTCCTTGCCGAGCACGCCCTTGCTGGTCTTCGGCGAGATCTTCTTGATCAGGTCGTGACCGCTGTTGATGTGCTCGATCGCGAGCTGATAGCCCTTGAGCTCGTCCTCGCCCTGCACGGCATAGGTGCCGGTGCGCGGCACCGAGATGCCGATGAAGGCGGTGGAGCCCGAAACGCCCGCGGGATAGGAGCCGACGGCCGGCTTGTCCTCGGCGAAGGCCGGCATCGCAGGCAGCACCGAGCCGCCGATGAGGCCTGCCGTGGTCTGGAGCAGGCCGCGGCGCGAGAGGCCACGGCGAATGAGATGGTCGGTCATGATCGTTTCCTCCGGATATCGTTCTTGTTTGCAGGCAAAACACGACCTGTCCGGCGGCAACCGGCCTCGAAAGGCCTGCCTGCACCGGGCACGTCACATCCGCGTGTAGCTCCTGGACCTAAACATTGCTCGTGAGCACCATCTGTCAATTTCGCCTTTGGTCGAACGACGAAAATTATCGCGTGAAAACATATCGGATCACGATATATATTAGTCTTTGTGAGTACGAGATTGGCGGGTTCGGCGAGAGAGATGCCGCGGCAGACGACAGTAGCGGGTACCCGGAAGCGACGGTCCTGGCCGCAAGAGGCGGAGCGGCAGGAGGCGGCGTGGCCTGCCGGGGAGGGAAGTGACCAGCGCGCATCGCCGCAGTCCGGCGATGCCTCGCGCATGCCGGAGTCGCGCGGCCGGTCCGCCGGGCAGCGGGGGCCGGCCATCGGCTCCGTTCAGGCCAAGCGCACGCCGGTGCCGATGCAGAGACTGAGCGTGCGGGCCCAGAATGTCCTGAAGGAGCTCGCGGTCGAGCTCACCGGCGAGCAGCCGCCGAAGGGGACCTGGTCGCCCTCGCGCGAGCTGCTGCTCGCACTGACGGCGGAGCGGCTTGCGACGACGCGCAATTGCGGTCCTCACACCATGCGGGAGATCGTGGACTGGGCGCAGGGCTGCGGCGTGACCATCAAGCCGGTGATCCCGCCCGGCGGCTCGCTGTCGCAGATGTGGGGCGAGTTGATCACGAATGCATCCGAAGGCGCCTTGACCAGCGCCGAGATCGCCAGTGCGCTCCAGCGCTCGATCAGGCGGAAGAGCGTTCGTATTCCGATCGCGTTTCAGGTCATCCTGGTGAAGATCCTGCTCTCCAACTTCGAATAGGAGGGCTGCAAAGCCCGCTATATTTGTGCATCTGCGAGGCCCATCGGTGGTTCCGCCCCGCCTTCCTTGCTAGTCTCGGCAGCGCCCGCTCCGCCGGCGGGCGGAGGTCGAAAGGCACGGAATGGCTGACTCGAAGCGGAAGACTGGACGCACGGCGCGTGCTGCGCCCTCGAGGGGCGGCGCGATGCGCGAGGCCGACTACGCCGCGCTCGCCCAATTCCGCTACCAGCTGCGCACCTTCCTCGCCTTCAGCGAAGCGGCGGCCCAGAACGCCGGATTGACGCCGCAGCAGCACCAGGCGCTGCTGGCGATCAAGGGACTGGCCGACCCCAACGGCGCCAGCGTCGGCGACATCGCCGGCTTCCTCCTGATCCGGCACCATACGGCGGTGGAGCTGGTGGACCGCATGGCGAAGTTGAAGCTGATCGGCCGGGAGGCCGATCCCGAGGATGCAAGGCGCGTCCTGGTCAAGCTGACGGCCAAGGGCGAGCAGAAGCTTCGCTCGCTTTCGCGCATTCACCTGGACGAGCTGAGCGCCGCTGCACCCGCATTGGGCAAGATCCTGCGATCGTTCCTGGCAAAGGTGCGCTGAGCAGGGATCAGGCTGCCGCGCCTTGTGCGGCGAGCTGCGCGGCCTGGTGTTCGGTGGTCAGCGCGTCGGTCAACTCGCCGAGCGCTTCGCCCGCGATCACCTGCGGCAGCTTGTAGAGCGTCAGGTTGATGCGGTGGTCGGTGACGCGGCCTTGCGGAAAATTGTAGGTGCGGATGCGCTCGGAGCGGTCGCCTGAGCCGACCTTCTCCTTGCGCTCGGCCGACCGTGCCGCATCGACGCGCTGGCGTTCGGCGTCGTAGATGCGCGAGCGCAGAATGTTCATGGCCGAGGCGCGATTCTTGTGCTGCGACCGGCTGTCCTGCATCATCACCACGATGCCGGTCGGGATGTGGGTGATGCGGATCGCCGATTCGGTCTTGTTGACGTGCTGGCCGCCGGCGCCTTGCGCGCGCATGGTCTCGATGCGCAAATCGTCGTTCTTGATGTCGACGTCGACGTCCTCGACCTCCGGCAGCACGGCCACCGTCGCGGCCGAAGTGTGGATGCGCCCCTGCGTCTCGGTGTCCGGCACGCGCTGCACGCGATGCACGCCGGACTCGAACTTCAGCTTGGAGAACGCGCCGCGGCCCTGCACCTCCGCGATGATTTCCTTGTAGCCGCCGACGGTGCCTTCGCTGGCCGAGATCACCTCGACCTTCCAGCCCTGCAAGGCAGCGAAGCGCTCGTACATCCGGAACAGGTCGCCGGCAAACAGCGAAGCCTCGTCGCCGCCGGTGCCGGCGCGGATTTCCAGCACCACGTTGCGGTCGTCCATGGCGTCCTTGGGCAGCAGCGCAACGCGAATCTTCTGGACCAGCTCCTCGATTTTCGGCGCGAGCTCGTCGCGCTCGGCTTCCGCCATGCCGCGCATCTCGGCATCGGTCGCGGGATCGGCGATCAGCGCCTCGGTGTCGGCGAGTTCTTTGACGGCAGACCGATATGCCTTCACCGCTTCGATCAGCGGGGTGATCTCGGCGAGCTCGCGCGTGATCTGCACGTAGCGCTCGGAGGCGAGCTGTCCCAACGATTCGGCCTCGAGAGAGGCATGATGTGCAAGGAGCACGTCCAGTTTGGCTTCGGGGAGTGACGACATCGGTTCAGTCTCAAATGGCGGAAGGAGGCGAGGCGGCAGGGAGCGGCGACAGGCCCGCTACAACGCCAGGCCTTCGGCCTCGGCGAATTCCGTCAGTTTCTGCCGGATCGAGACGCTGCCCGCCGGCGCGTCGAGGAGCGGACCGAGCACGGCTTCGGCCTTCTTTGCATCGAGATCGATGACCATGGCCTTCACCGGACCGAGCGCGGTTGCCGAAAGCGACAACGAGCGGTAGCCCAGCGCAATCAGCGCCAGCGCGCCAAGTGGCTTGGACGCCATCTCGCCGCAGAGCGAGAGCGACTTCTTCGCCGCCTGTGACTTGCGTGCGATCTCGCGCAGCGCGCGCAGGATCGGCGCCGACATGGTGTCGAAGCGCTCGGAGACCTTGGCATTGCCGCGGTCGACCGCGAACAGGAACTGGAACAGATCGTTGGAACCGACCGAGATGAAGTCGACCTTCTTCAAGAGCTCGTCGAGCTGATAGAGCAAAGCGGGGACCTCGACCATGGTGCCGATGTCGATACGCTCCGGCAGCGTGTGGCCGTGCTGGCGCAGATAAGTGAGCTCGCGTTCGACCAGCGCCTTCGCCGAATCGAATTCGGCGACTTCCGAGATCATCGGGAACATGATGCGCAGCGCGCGGCCGCCACCGGCGCGCAGCAGCGCGCGGATCTGGCCGCGCAGCAGGCCGGGACGATCGAGCCCGAGCCGGATCGCGCGCCAGCCGAGCGCGGGATTTTCCTCGATCACGGCTTCCATATAGGGCAGCGCCTTGTCGCCGCCGATGTCGAGGGTGCGGAAGGTGACGGGCTTGGTGCCGGCCGCATCCAGCACGGTGCGATACAGCGCCAGCTGGTCGCTGGTGCGCGGCAGGCTCTGGCCGACCATGAATTGCAGCTCGGTGCGAAACAGGCCGATGCCGGCGCTGCCGGTGTCCTCGATATGCGGCAGGTCGATGGCAAGACCCGCGTTGATCATCAGCTCGACCTTCTGGCCGTCCCTGGTGACGCAGGGCAGGTCGCGCAGCGCCAGATATTGCGCCTGGCGGCGGGCGCGGAAGCGCACGCGCTCGGCGAAGGCCGCCTCGACTTCCTGCGAGGGGCGCACATAGATCGAACCGGAGGTGCCGTCGACGATGATGGCATCGCCGGGATCGGCAATGCCGGGCGCGTTCGGCACCTCACCGACCGCGGGGATGCCGAGCGCGCGCGCCACGATCGAGACGTGGGAGTTGGCAGTGCCTTCCTCCAGCACGATGCCGCGCAGGCGCTTGCGGTCGTAGTCGAGCAGCGCCGCCGGGCCCATCGCGCGGGCGATGACGATGGCGTTGTCGGGCAGCTGCTCGCGCGAGGGCGCGTGGTCCTGGCCGACCAGCTGCCGCATCAGGCGGTAGCCGAGATCCTCGAGATCGTGCAGCCGGTCGCGCAAATAGGGGTCGGTCGAGCGCAGCATGCGCGCGCGGGTGTCGGATTGCACGCGCTCGACGGCGGCTTCCGCTGTGAGGCCGGTGGCGACCGCCTCGTGCAGCTTGTGCGACCAGCCCTGGTCGTTGGCGAACATGCGATAGGCTTCCAGCACCTCGCGATGCTCGCCGCCCTCGGCGACGTCGCCGCGCTCCAGCATGCGGTCGAGATCGGCGCGGAGCTTGGCCAGCGCGGTGTCGAGCCGCTTGACTTCCTTGGGCAGGTCCTCGGCGATGTAGTCCTTGATGACGACGCGCGGCTCGTGCAGCACGACATGGCCGAGCGCGATGCCCTCCGAGAGGATCGCGCCGACCTTCTGCGCGGAATGGCGCGCGGCAGGCTCCAGCCCCGGCTGGGCCAGCGCGGACAGCTCGCCCGAGGCGATCAGCTCGGCCAGCACCATCGCGGTGGTCTGCAGCGCCTCGAGCTCCTCCTCGACATAGTTGCGCTTGGCGCGGTTCTGCACCACCAGCACGCCAAGCGTGTTGCCGGCCCGCAGGATCGGCACGCCGAGGAAGGAGTGGTAGATTTCTTCGCCGGTCTCCGGGCGGAACGAGAAGGCCGGGTGGGTTTGCGCATCGCTCAGGTTGAGCGGCGTCGCCTCGCTGGCGACGAGGCCGACCAGGCCCTCATGGGCGCTCAGCACGGTGTGATGCACGGCCTCGCGGTTGAGGCCTTCGGTGGCGTAGAGCTCCAGCGTGTTGTCGATGCGCAGCACATAGACCGAGCACACCTCGGCCACCATGTTGGCGGCGATCAGCACCACGATCTTGTCCAGCCGCTCCTGGGCCGAGACCTGTTCCGCCATGGTTTCGCGGAGCCGTCTCAACAAGACGCGGGGACCTCCCGACGCGCTCCGCATGTCCCGTCAATCTCCTCCGTGTGCCCGGCCCGGCCGTATCGGCCGGCGGCTGGCCTAAAATTCCAGAAAAACAACCAATTTGTTTGTCCGGCGCCGGCACAAGCCCAAAATCCACTGGAGATTTAGCGCTTGCACCGAATCAGCGCCGCCTAACTGGGACACAGTCTGCGGCAGCCCACCCTGTTCGCCGTATAGCGAATTGAGGCTTGTTTTGCCAAGCAAAACGCCTGCCAAACGCGAAGGTGTGTACACCTTCGCGTTTGCTGCGACCGCTAAGAGAAAATTAGTCCAGGCATGGTCCGGAAAGTGCGAAACGGTTTTCCGGAAAGACCATGCTCAAACAACAACCTGAAGCGCGACGATGGTCGCGTTTCAGGCCTGATCGAGACCGTAGAGCGTGTGCAGGGTGCGCACCGCGAGCTCGGTATAGGCGGTATCGATCAAAACCGAGAATTTGATCTCGGAGGTTGTAATGGCCCGGATGTTGATATTCCGTCCGGCGAGGGCCGAGAACGCCTGGGCGGCGACGCCGGCATGGCTGCGCATGCCGCTGCCGATCACCGAGATCTTGGCGACGTCGGTGGCGGTATCGAGCCGCGCGTAGCCGATCTTGCCCTTGGCGGCGGTAATCGTGTCCTTGGCGCGGGTATAGTCGGCCGCCGGCACCGTGAAGGTGAGGTCGGTCGTCTTGCCGTCCTCGGAGACGTTCTGCACGATCATGTCGACGTTGATGTTTGCATCCGCCAGCGGGCCGAAGATCGAGGCCGCAACGCCCGGCTTGTCCTCGATCTGGCGCACCGAGATCTGGGCCTCGTCCTTGGAGAAGGCGATACCAGTGACGACGTGGCTTTCCATGATCTCCTCCTCGCTGCAGATCAGCGTGCCGGGCGGCTGGTTGGCATGCGGGTCGATATCCTCGGGCTTGTCGAAGCTCGAGCGGACGAAGATCGGCATGTTGTGGACCATGCCGAGTTCCACCGAGCGGACCTGGAGCACTTTTGCGCCCTGGGAGGCCAGTTCCAGCATGTCTTCGAATGCGATCTTGTCGAGCCTCTTGGCCTTCGGCACGATTCGCGGGTCGGTTGTGTAGACGCCGTCGACGTCGGTGTAGATGTCGCAGCGGTCGGCCTTGACGGCGGCGGCGATCGCCACGGCCGAGGTGTCGGAGCCGCCGCGGCCGAGCGTGGTGATGCGGTTGGTCTTCGGGTCGATGCCCTGGAAGCCGGCGATGACCGCGACTTCCTTGCGATCCTTGAAACGGCTGATGATCTCGCTGCCGTCGATGTCCTCGATCCGGGCCGAGGCGTGGGCGTCGCTGGTCTTGATCGGGATCTGCCAGCCCTGCCAGGAGCGGGCCTGGATGCCCATGCCCTGAAGCACGATGGCAAGCAGGCCGGATGTCACCTGTTCGCCGGAGGCGACGACGGCGTCGTATTCGCGCGCGTCGTGCATCGGCGAGGCCTCGGTGCACCAGGCCACCAGCTCGTTGGTTTTGCCGGACATCGCCGAGACGACCACGGCCACTTCGTGGCCGGCGTCGACCTCACGCTTCACATGGCGTGCGACGTTGCGGATACGTTCGATGTTGGCGACGGATGTGCCGCCGAATTTCATCACGAGGCGGCTCATGACGACGCGTGCATTCCCTCATAAGGATAAGTATGGTGACCCGCGCGAGGCGATGCCGCAGGCCCGACCGCGCGTATACAGAGGGGCGGGGCCGGGGGCAAGCGGGTTCCTGCTGCGGCCAATCCGGGCAATGGGTTATCAGAGGTTATGGCGCGCTATATTGACGAAATCCTGCAGCCCGGGGAGCGGGTGCTGTATTCGACCAATGCGCATTGGATCTTCTATTTTCCGGCGATTTTGGCCTGGATCGCGGCTTTGGGCCTGCTGATCCTGTCGCGGCAGGCGGCCGTCGACTGGCTCGTTTTGCTTTGCCTGGGAGCCGCAAGTGTCGCGGCGCTGGCGGCCGTGTATTGGACCCTCAAGGGCTGGTTCCACCGCTTCACCACCGAGACCGACGTCACCAATCTCAGGGTCGTGCACAAGACCGGCTTCATCAAGCGCCGCACCTTCGAGATGGCGCTCGACAAGGTCGAGAGCGTCGATGTCGATCAGACCATCCTTGGACGTATTCTCAACTACGGCGACGTGACGATTCGCGGCGTCGGCGAGGGGATCGAGACGATCAAGACCATCGCCTCGCCGCTCGCCTTCCGTAGTTCGATCACCACGCGGTAGGACCGCGCGTAACCATGAGCATGCAGCAAAATACTTCTCTCTCCGCCAGCCCGCAGCCGGGCTCGACCGTCGACGCCGCCGAGATCGCAAAATTCTCGAAGCTCTCGGCGGAGTGGTGGGACCCCAACGGCAAGATGGCGCCGCTGCACCGGATCAACCCGCTGCGGCTCGGCTACATCCGCGACGCCGCCTGCCGCAAGTTCGAGCGCAACGTGCGCAGCCTCAACTGCCTCGGCGGCCTGCGCGTGCTCGACATCGGCTGCGGCGCCGGCCTGTTGTGCGAGCCGCTGTCGCGGCTGGGAGCGCAGGTCATCGGCGTCGACCCTTCCCAGAGCAACATCGCCGCGGCCAAGCTGCACGCCGACAAGGGCCATCTTGCGATCGACTACCGCTGTACCACGGTGGAGGAGATCGACCCGCGCGAGCGCTTCGATATCGTGCTGGCGATGGAAGTGGTCGAGCACGTCGTCGATGTCGGCGTCTTCCTGAAGCGCTGCGCCGCGATGCTGAAGCCGAACGGCCTCATGGTGGTCTCGACGCTGAACCGCAACTGGAAGAGCTTCGCGCTCGCCATCGTCGGCGCCGAATACGTCCTGCGCTGGCTGCCGCGCGGCACCCACGAATGGAACAAGTTCGTCACCCCCGACGAGCTGACAAAATACCTGCTCGACAATCGCCTCGTCATCACCGAGCAGACCGGCGTGGTCTACAGCCCCTTCGCTGACAAATGGACGCTCTCGTCGGACATGGACGTGAACTACATGGTGGTGGCGGAAGGGATGGTGTGAGTGTGATGCGAGTTGCGACTCCTCTGCCGATGTCGTCCCTGCGAACGCAGGGACCCATAACCACAGGCCCGTCTAGTTAGCCCAATCAGGCGCCCCGAGCATGTACTACGTCTACATCCTCGCCAGCCGCCATCATGGGACGCTCTACATCGGCGTAACCAACTCTCTCCAGAAACGCCTGGAGCAGCACCGCGCCGGCAAGGGCTCGGAGTTCGTCAAGCGCTATGGCGTGCACCGCCTCGTCTACACCGAATCCTTCGAGCGAGCGGAATTGCCCGCGAAAAACAGCTCAAGCGCTGGAAGCGCGACTGGAAGATCGAGCTGATCGAGCGCGATAATCCCGAGTGGCGGGATCCAAGTGATCTGTTGGTTTGACGGTGTGACGCGGCCCAGAAAATGCTGTCGTCCCTGCGAACGCAGGGACCCATACCGCGTGATCTGTCGGTGGGGCGCGGTGTTGGATGCGCGGGCTGGCAGTCGTCGCAAAACTGCTCCCTGGGGTTATGGGTCCCTGCGTGCGCAGGGACGACACCGAGTTTGTGGCGAGAGCATCGCTCCCATGACGTCCGTGTGGTTGACCGCGCTGGCCTCAACTTGCAGGTTGGCCGCAGTTATTTCCCGCTAATGCCCGCCCACCCCATGCTCACCATCGCCAGCCTCTGGATTCCCTTCACCCTCGTTGCTGCGCTCGGCCAAGTCGCGCGCAATGCGATGCAGCGGTCGTTGACGAAGCCGCTGGGGACCTGGGGCGCGACCAATATCCGCTTCCTGTTCGGCTTCCCGTTTTCGGTGCTGTTCCTCGGCGTGGTGCTGGTCGCCACCGGCGATCGTCTGGGCATGCCGCCGACCGTGTTCTGGCCGTGGCTCTTGCTCGGCGCGCTCAGCCAGATCGTCGCCACCGGCCTGATGCTGCTCGCCATGAACGATCGCTCCTTCGTGGTGACGACGGCGTACCTGAAGACCGAGGCGATCCAGACCGCGATCTTCGGTTTCGTCTTCCTCGGCGATCACCTGACCTGGCTGAAGGTGCTGGCGATCGTGATCGCGACCGTCGGCGTCGTCATCACCGCGCTCAGGCCCGGCGGCGAGAAGAGTTTTGCCGAATTGAAGCCGACCATCACCGGCCTCGTTGCGGCTGCCGCGTTCGCGCTGTCTGCGGTTGGCTTTCGCGGTGCGATCATCAACGTTCCCGGCGTCTCATTCGTGACCTCGGCCTCGTTCACGCTGGTGCTCGGCCTGTTCGTGCAGACGCTGGTGCTGACGATCTATCTGCTCTGGCGCGCGCCAAAGGTGCTGCAGGCGATCCTCGGCCTGTGGAAGCCGTCGATGCTGGCCGGCTTCATGGGCGCCTTCGCGTCACAATTCTGGTTCCTGGCGTTCGCGCTGACGGCCGCCGCCAATGTCCGCACGCTCGCTCTGATCGAGGTGCTGTTCGCGCAAGCGGTGGCGTATTATTCGTTCAAGCAGCCGATCGCGCCGCGCGAGCTTGCAGGTATCGCGCTGATCATCATCGGTGTGGCGGTGCTGGTGGGGGCCTAATTCCGGTCTTCCGGCAATGTCGGCAGCGGCGACACCTCGATGCCCTCATCGATCAGCGACTTCGCCTCCTCCGGCGAGGCCTCGCCGTAGATCGGACGGTGCTCCTTGTCGCCGTAGTGCATCGCGCGGGCTTCATTGGCGAAGCGCTCGCCGACATTGTCGGCGTTCTTCACGATGTGATCGCGCAGCTCCTTCAGCTTGGTGCGCAGCTCTTTCTCCTGCGCCAGCATCAGCGAGGTCGGTCCTGATGGTGTTGCCTCCGGCGTGGGGGCAGCCGCCGGTTCCGGCGGTGGCGCCGCGCGCCCACGGCCCTTCTTGCCGACGATGCGCGGGGCCATGATCGCCTTGTCGACCTTGGCGGAGCCGCAGATCGGGCAGGTCACGAGCTTGCGCTTGACCTGCGAATCATAGGCCGACGAGCTCTGGAACCAGCTCTCGAAGCCGTGGTCGCGGTCGCAGCGAAGCGCGTAGCGGATCATGCCGATCCCCGCACGAGGTGCAAATGATCCGGCCCAGCCTTGGGATCGGACACGCCGAAGCGGCGGCCGTGCTGGAGCGAGGGAATCGCGCGGCGGGCAGTCTCGACCTTGGCCGGGTCGATCCTGGCCATGATGATGCAGGGCTCGACATCGCCCTCGGCGAGAATCTCGCCCCAGGGATCGACGATCAGCGAATGGCCATAGGTCTCGCGCTTGTTCTCGTGGGTGCCTGCCTGGGCAGCTGCGAAGATGAAGCAGCCGGTCTCGATCGCGCGCGCGCGCAGCAGCACGTGCCAGTGCGCTTCGCCAGTCTTGCGGGTGAAGGCCGAGGGCACGGTGATGAAGTATGCACCGCTCTCGGCGAGGGCGCGGTAAAGCGCGGGAAAGCGCAAATCGTAGCAGATCGTCAAGCCCACCCGGCCCCACGGCAGGTCGGAGATCACCGCGGTCTCGCCCGGCTGGTAATTGGCGGATTCGCGATAGCTCTCGCCGTCCGGCAGCTCGATATCGAACATGTGGATCTTGTCGTAGCTCGCGAGCACATTGCCCTCGGGCCCGATCAGGAAGGAGCGGTTGACCGCCTTTTCGGCTGAGAAGCGCAGCGCCAGCGAGCCGACATGGAGATGGATCTTCAGTTCCGCCGCGAGCGCCCGGTAGGCCTTCAGCGAAGTGTCGTCCTCCTCGCTCTGCAGATGCTCGAACAGCGCCTTGCGGTTCAGTTGCATCATGTTGCTGACTTCGGGCGTCTGCACGTAGTCGGCGCCGCCCGCCGCAGCCTGCCGGATCAGCTTCGTGGCCTGTTCGAGGCTGGGCCCGGGCATCAGGCCGGTGCGCATCTGCACCATGGCGGCCGTGAAGGTGCGGTTCTCGCTCATGACACCGCCTTCACGCTGTCCAGCATGCCGTCGAGCTTGCCTTCGCGATCGAGGGCGTAGAGATCGTCGCAGCCGCCGACATGGGTTCCGCCGATCCAGATCTGCGGGAAGGTCGAGCCTTCGCCGGCGCGGTCGTACATCTCGTCCCGCCAGGAGGGGTTCTTGGCGACGTCGAATTCAGTAAAGGTCGCCTTCTTGCGGGTCAGCAGGGACCTCGCCGCGGAACAATAGCCGCAGCCCGGCCTGGTGTAGATCTCGACAGCAGCAGTCATGGCGTCCGGCGCTCTCATCTCATGAAGTCATTGAATTATATGGGACGGGGGCCGCTCTCGACAACCCGGGCGAAGACCAGCACGTCGACCTGGGCGGCCTTGGCCCGGAGCAGGACCCGCGCGCAGGCATCCAGCGTCGCCCCCGACGTCAGGACGTCGTCGATCAGGACAATGCGGCGGCCCTGGATTTCGGCCTGACGGTCGGGAGATACCTGGAACGCGCCCTGCACATTGGTGGCGCGCTGGGCCCGCGACAGGCCGATCTGCTGCTCGGTGGCGCGCACCCGGCGCAGCACCTCAGCCCTCGCCCTGACACCGCTCTGCCGCCCGATGATCTGCGCCAGGGCTCCGGACTGGTTGTAGCGGCGGCGCCAGGCTCGCCGCCAATGCAGGGGCACCGGCACCAGCATGTCGGCCCCGGCCAGCAGCTCGCCGCCCGCGCGCGCCATCCAGCGGCCCATGGCGGGCGCCAAATCGGTGCGGTCCTGGTATTTCAACGCATGCACCAGCGTGCGCGCGACGTCGTCATAGCGCACGGCCGCGCGGGCGCGCTGGTAGGCCGGCGGGCTCGCGATCGCCTCCATCGACAGCATGTCGGGGCCGGGATCATAGACGAAGGGAATGCCGAGCCGCGGGCAGTAGGGACGTTCGATGAATGACAGCCGCGCCCAGCACGAAGCGCAAACGCCCTCGCCATCGACCGGTTCGCGGCAGGACACGCACTGCGTCGGCAGCGCGATGTCGAGCGCGAGCCGTGCCGCGCGCGACAGCGCGTGGCGGCCGGCCGTCCACGCCGCCCGGAAGGGGGCGGCGATGGAACGGGTGGGGGCGGCGTCGGCGTCCATGCGGGAAGGCTAGCGTTCTGAGGCTCCGGGCTCAAGCCACGCTCTCGTGCCCCGGACGCAGTGCAGCGCCCCCGGCGATGCGAAGCATCGTCCGGTGCGGTGCGCTGCAGAGCCGGGGCCCATCTCACGGCATCGTCCGGTGTTGGTGTCTGGGTCCCGGCTCTGCGCAGCAGCGCAAGAGCGCTGCGGCGCGTCCGGGACACGGGAGCGATTGCCAGAACCAGCATGATCGGCGTAACCAGCGGCATGGTTCAGTCCCCGCAAACCCCGCCCGCTCTGTTCGATCGCGCTTTGCTGCAATCGCGGCAGCGGCGTGCGCAGACACAGGGCGAGGTGACCTTCCTGCTTGATCGCGTCGCCGAGGACATGTCCGACCGGTTGGCTGCGGTGATGCGGGAGTTTCACGCGGCGGTCGATCTCTGGACGCCTGGTGAGGGGCTGGCGGCGTTGCGCACGCGCCTGCCTTCCCTCCAACGGATCGCGCTCGATGCTGCGGGTTCAGAGACGCTGCCCTTCGCGCCCGAAAGCCTCGATCTCGTCGTCTCCGCGCTGGCGCTGCAATTCGTCAACGATCTGCCGGGCGTGCTCGCGCAAATCCGCCGCGCGCTCAAGCCCGACGGCCTGCTGCTCGCGGCGATGATCGGCGGCGACAGCCTGACCGAGCTGCGCCAGGCCTTTGCCGCCGCGGAAGCCGAATGCGAGGGCGGCGTTTCGCCGCGCGTCGCGCCATTTGCTGACCTGCGCGACATCGGCGCGCTGTTGCAGCGCGCGGGCTTTGCGCTGCCGGTGACCGACGTCGACCGCGTCGTGGTGCGCTATTCCAACGCATTCGCGCTGATGCAGGATCTCCGGCGCATGGGCGCTGCCAATGTGCTGATCGAGCGGCGGCGAACACCGAGCCGGCGCGCGACGCTGCTGCGGATGGCCGAGATCTACACTGAGCGCTTTGCCGATGCCAACGGCCGCATCCGTGCCACCTTCGACATCATCTGGCTCTCCGGCTGGGCCCCGCATGCGAGCCAGCAGCAGCCGCTGAAGCCGGGATCGGCGAAAGCGAGCCTGGCGGAGGCGGTGAAGAAGGCGGGGAAAGAGTGATGCGTGTCCCGGACGCGCTGCAGCGTGAAACGCTGCTGCGCAGAGCCGGGACCCAGCTCCGCGGCAAGCGTGGGCCCCGGCTCTGCAGCGCATCGCTGAAGGAGCGCTGCGCTGCGTCCGGGGCACAGTGCATCTCACATCAATAGATCAATCAAATGCGGGATCAGCGGAATGTCTGCGGGCGGCATCGGGTAGTCGCGCAGCTTGTTGGCACGGACCCAGGCCAGGGTCTGGCCTTCGCGCGGCGTCACCTGTCCCTCCCAGCGCCGGCAGACATAGAGCGGCATCAGGAGGTGGAAGGTCTCGTAGCCGTAGCTCGCGAAGGTCAGTGGGGCCAGGCACGGCTCGGCGACGGTGATGCCGAGCTCCTCGTGCAGCTCGCGGATCAGGCTCTGCTCCGGCCGCTCGCCTGGCTCGAGCTTGCCGCCGGGAAACTCCCAGAGGCCGGCCAGCGTCTTGCCCGCGGGGCGCTGCGCGATCAGGACGCGCTTGTCGGGGTCGATCAGCGCGCAAGCCACAACCAGTGTCAGTTTCAGATCGGCCATACGCGATGTCGCTCGCTGAAGATCATCCGCAACGGTTTATTAACCCTATTGCGGCCCATGTTTTCGAGGTTCCCATAAGTCATATTTAATCGACGGTTCCTAGAGTGGAAACGCTTAAACCACTCGGGCCCAAGCCATGCGCGCTGCGAATTCCACCATCATCCGCCGGTTCGTCCAAGACCGGCGCGGCAATATCGCGGTGATCTTCGCCCTCGCCTGCGTCCCGTTGATCACGGCGGTCGGCTGCGCGGTCGACTACTCGCGCGCGACGCAGACCCGGGCCAAGCTTCAGGCCGCAGCCGATGCTGCCAGCGTCGGCTCGATCGCCAAGGCATCGCCGGCCTTCAAGGCCGCCGGCTCCATGACGTCGGATGGCGCGATCTCCGTCGGCGTCACCGACGCCCAGAACATCTTCGACGCCAATCGCGCCAATCAGACCGGCTACACTCTCAACAGCGTCACGCCGACCGTGGTCAAAACCGGATCGACCGTCACCTCGACCGTCGCGTTCAACGCCACCGTGAACACCATGTTTCTCGGCCTGATCGGCAAGACCGCGCTGACGCTGACCGGTACGTCGAAAGCGACGGCCAGCATGCCGCTCTATATCGATTTCTACCTGCTGCTGGACAATTCGCCGTCGATGGGTGTCGGCGCCACGCCGACCGACGTGCAGACGATGGTCAACAACACATCGGACAAGTGCGCTTTCGCCTGCCACGACCTCAAGGACAAGAACAATTACTACGACCTTGCCAAAAAGCTTGGCGTGACCACCCGGATCGACGTGCTGCGGACCGCAACGCAGTCGTTGATGGATACTGCGAGTGCGACTGAAACCTATTCAAACCAGTTCAGAATGGCGATCTACGATTTCGGCGGCTCCGCAAGCACGCTCGGCCTGCGCAATCTGTTTTCGTTGTCGGGCTCTCTCTCCAGCGCCAAATCGGCGGCGGGTAATATCGACCTGATGTCGGTGAACGGTCAGAACGAGAATAACGACCAGGACACGGCATTCACCGCGATATTCCCTGCGATCAACGGCGAGATCAGCTCCCCCGGAACCGGCACGTCGTCCAGCCCGCTCAAATATCTGTTCTTCGTCTCCGACGGGGTCGCTGACGAGAGCAACACCGGATGCCTCAAACCGCTCTCCGGCACCACGCGGTGCCAATCGCCGCTCAATGCTGCGCTCTGCAAGACGATGAAGGACCGGGGCGTCAAGATTGCCGTGCTGTACACAACGTACCTCGCGCTGCCCACCAACAGCTGGTACATGAAATGGGTCGCTCCGTTCAATACCGGCCCCTACGGGCCGTCGCCGAACAGCGAGATCGCGCAGAACATGCAGAGCTGCGCGTCGTCCGGGCTCTATTTCGAGGTGAGCCCGACGCAAGGCATCTCGGACGCCATGAACGCGCTGTTCAAGAAAGCGGTCGCGGACGCGCGGATTTCAGGGTGATTTGAAGCACGGCTCTCGCGCTCTCTTACCGTCACCCTTGGGGTGTCCGCTCCTTCGGCGGCCCTCGAAGGGCGACGGCCCGGCTCTCTCCACGCGGCTGTAGCGGTGGCCGTGCATCCTTCGAGGCTCCCGATGGGGCGCTTCGCGCCCCATCACCCGCACCTCCAGCGACAATGGCTTCGCCATTGCGCGGGGATGACGGTCTGAGAGTAGCGAAACTACGACCTGTAATCGCCGTTGATCGCGACATATTCCTTGGTGAGGTCGCAGGTCAGCACGCGGTCGCGGCCCTTGCCGAGGCCGAGCGAGACCTTGATCGCGATCTCCGGGGCCTTCATCGCTTCCGAGACCTGCGCCTCGTCATAATCCGGATCGCGCGCGCCGCTCTTGGCGACGCGGATGCCGTTGAAGGAAATCGAAAGCTTGTCGCGATCGGCCGGCTCGCCGGCCTTGCCGACTGCCATCACGACGCGGCCCCAATTGGCGTCCTCGCCGGCGATCGCGGTCTTGACCAGCGGCGAGTTGGCGATCGACATCGCGATCTTGCGCGCGGAGGTCTTGGTCTTGGCGCCCTCGACGGTGATCTCGACCAGCTTGCGCGCGCCTTCGCCGTCCCGGGCCACTTGTTCAGAAAGATTGGCGAGCACCTGGTTGAAGGCTTTGACGAAGGCCTTCAGGCGCGGATCGCTGGCGCGGCTGATCTTCGGTGCGCCGTGCTCGGCGGCAGCGCCGGTGGCGAAGGCCAGCAGCGTGTCCGACGTGGACGTGTCGCCGTCGATCGTCACCGCGTTGAAGGTGTCCTCGACGCCGCTCTTGAGCAGCGCCTGCAAGGCCGCGGGCGCGATCGGTGCGTCGGTGAAGATGAAGGACAGCATCGTCGCCATGTCGGGGGCGATCATGCCGGCGCCCTTGGCCATGCCGTTGATGGTGACCTTGGCCTTGCCGAGCTTGACGGTCGCGGTCGCGACCTTCGGGAAGGTGTCGGTGGTCATGATCGCCTTGGCCGCAGCGAGGTAGTCGCCGGGCTCGGCGGCTTCAGCCAGTCGGCCCAGCACGCCGTCGAACTTGGTCGCGTCCAGCGGCTCACCGATCACGCCGGTCGAGGCCAGGAAGATTTCGCCCTCGCTGCATCCGACCGCCTTGGCCGCGATCTTCGCGGTCAGCGCGGTGGAGGCGCGGCCGGTCTTGCCGGTGAAGGCATTGGCGTTGCCGGAATTGACCACCAGCGCGCGCGCCTTGCCGCCTTTCAGCTTGGCGCGGCACCATTCCACCGGTGCGGAGGGGCATTTCGACTTGGTGAAGACGCCGGCGACCGCGGTGCCCTTGTCCATCACCGCCAGCAACACGTCGGTTCGGTTCTTGTAGCGGATGCCGGCTTCGGCCGTCGCGAGACGGATGCCCGCAATGGTGGGCATGTCGGGAACTGTTTTCGGGGCGAGCGGGGAGACGGAGGAGGACATCGCGGGGCGCCTTGGTGGGATCTGAATATGCAGATGCCCGGCGCGGGGGCCGGGCATCACGAAGGCTTAGATACTCTTCACGTCACCGAAGTGACAGCGAATTCTTACTTCTTTGCAGGCGGCGCCATCTTGCTGTCGGAGGGCTTCGCCGCATCCGCCGGCTTGGCGTCCGCCGCCGGCTGGTCCAGCCGCTCGACCTTGGCTTCGGCGCGCAGCTTGGCGACGTAGTCGGCCTGGGCCTTGCGGGTGACGTACTGCTCGATCTGGGCCTTGACCTGCTCGAAGTCTGGCGCCTTGCGGTTGCGCTTTTCCTCGACCTTGATGACGTGCCAGCCGAACTGCGACTTGACGGGGTCGGAGATCTTGCCGGGCTCGAGCGCGAAGGCGATCGTCGAGAATTCCGGCACCATCTGCTCCTTGGTGAAGAAGCCGAGATCGCCGCCGTCGGCCGAACCCGGATCCTTGGACTTCTTCTTGGCGAGCTCGGCGAAATCGGCGCCCTTGTCGAGCTCGGCCTTCACCGCCTTGGCCTCGTCCTCGGTCTCGACCAGGATGTGGCGGGCGCGCACTTCCTGCTCGCCGGTGATCTGCTTGGAGGCCTCTTCATAGACCTTCTTCATGGCGTCGGGGGTGGTGGCGGCCTTGCCCTCGCCCGCGAGCAGGCTGTCCATCAGAAGCCGGTTGCGGGCGAATGCCAGGCGCTTCTTGAATTCCTCGCTATCGGCAACCTTCTTGTCCTCGGCAGCCTTGCTGACGATTTTCATGTCGATCAGGAAGGACAGGACGTTCTCGTCCTTGGTCGCCGGGTCCATCTGGGCGAGGCTCGGCCCGAGCTCCTCCTCGGCCATGGCGACGTCGCTCTTCTTGATTTCAGCGCCATTGACCTTCGCCAGCACCGGATCGTCGGCGGCCCGGCCGGGACCCGCGATCAGCGCCAGCGCAAGGCAGCCCACGAGGGCGGTGGCGAGGCCGAAGCGCAGGCCGGTTTTGGTTACCGGGAACGAGGTGGTCATGGAAAATCCTTATGTTGAAGCAGGGGGCTGCTCGAGCGGGGCGGACACTCGCCCAATACAGGGGGGCTTGGCAACGCGAAAAGTCTGTCAAAATGATGAATTAGCCGCAATGCGCCCGCCGTTGACAAGGCCCTGACCGGGCCATATCTCTGCCCGGTCGCGACCATGGCGATGGCGTTTATTTTGCTGCGTTTTTGGCCGTTGAACCCAGACTTGCCCAATTCCCACCCATATGGCGGATGACCCCCCGCAGTCCGGGCTCTGACGCCATCAGGCGTCACGGTGAGTTGATAGGCAGGCGGGTGACAACTTCTTGGCTGCAACGCGTTTGAATCGCGAACACAGGAACTAGGCATGATCGGCGCGCTCGCCCGCAAGTTTTTCGGCTCCGCCAACGACCGGCGGGTGAAGGGATATCAGTCCCGCGTCAACGCGATCAACGCGCTGGAAGGAGAGGTCTCGCAGCTCTCCGACGAGGCGCTCAAGGCCCGCACCGCCGACTTCAAGAAGCAGCTCGCCGAGGGCAAGACGCTGGACGAGCTGCTGGTCCCCGCCTTCGCCACCGTGCGCGAGGCCGCCAAGCGCACGCTCGGCCAGCGCCATTTCGACGTCCAGCTGATCGGCGGCATGGTGCTGCATGAGGGCGATATCGCCGAGATGAAGACCGGCGAAGGCAAGACGCTGGTCGCGACCCTCGCGGTCTACCTCAACGCGCTCGCCGGCAAGGGCGTCCACGTCGTCACCGTCAACGACTACCTCGCCCGCCGCGACTCCGGCTGGATGGGCCAGATCTACGGCTTCCTCGGCATGACCACCGGCGTGATCGTGCACGGCCTCGACGATGCCGAGCGCAAGGCGGCCTATGCCTGCGACATCACCTACGGCACCAACAACGAATACGGCTTCGACTATCTGCGCGACAACATGAAGTACCGGCTCGAGGACATGGTCCAGCGCCCGCACTTCTTCGCCATCGTCGACGAGGTCGATTCCATCCTGATCGACGAAGCGCGCACGCCGCTGATCATCTCCGGTCCGCTCGACGACCGCTCCGATTTCTACAACACCATCGACGGCTTCCTGCCCAAGCTCGACAAGACCGACTACGAGGTCGACGAGAAGCAGCGCACGGTGACGCTGACCGAAGCCGGCATGGAGAAGATCGAGACCCTGCTGCGCGATGCCGGCCAGCTCAAGGGCGAGTCGCTCTACGACGTCGAGAACGTCTCCGTCGTGCACCACATCAACCAGGCGCTGCGCGCGCACACGCTGTTCACGCGCGACAAGGACTACATCGTCCGCGACGACGAGGTCGTCATCATCGACGAGTTCACCGGACGCATGATGCAGGGCCGCCGCTATTCCGAGGGTCTGCACCAGGCGCTGGAAGCCAAGGAGCACGTGCAGGTTCAGCCGGAAAACCAGACCCTGGCCTCGATCACCTTCCAGAACTATTTCCGGATGTACGAGAAGCTCGCCGGCATGACCGGCACGGCGTTGACCGAAGCCGACGAGCTCTTCGACATCTACAAGCTCGAAGTCGTTGAGATCCCGACCAACGTGCCGATCGGCCGCCTCGACGAGGACGACGAGGTTTATCGCACCCACAAGGAAAAATACGCGGCCATCCTCGCCGAGATCGAGCGGGCCAATTCGCGACTCCAGCCGGTGCTGGTCGGCACGGCGTCGATCGAGAAGTCGGAAGTGCTGGCCGAGTTTCTCAAGCAGAACGGCTACAAGCAGATCGATTTCGGCAAGGAGAACGCGCTCGACAAGCTCTACGCTGCCGCGCGCGCCGGCAAGCCGGCGAAACTGTTCGCGGTGCTGAATGCGCGCTTCCACGAGCAGGAAGCCTATATCGTCGCGGAAGCCGGCGTGCCCGGCGCGATCACGATCGCGACCAACATGGCCGGTCGCGGTACCGACATCAAGCTCGGCGGCTCGCTCGAGATGCGCATCCCGAAGGAGACCGCGGGCATCGAGGACGAGGCCGAGAAAGCCAGGAAGATCGAGCAGATCAAGGCCGACGTCGAGCGCTTCCGCGACATCGTGCTGAAGGCTGAAGAGATCGTCGAGATCGAGCCGGCGAAGGGCAACAAGCCCGCCAAGACCGTGACCAAGCCCGGCGGCCTCTACATCATGGGCTCCGAGCGCCACGAATCCCGCCGTATCGACAACCAGCTGCGCGGCCGTTCCGGCCGTCAGGGCGATCCCGGCCGCTCGAAATTCTTCCTGTCGCTGGAAGACGATCTGATGCGCATCTTCGGCTCGGATCGCCTCGACAGCATGCTCCAGCGTCTCGGCCTGCAAGAGGGCGAGGCCATCATCCATCCCTGGATCAACAAGGCGCTGGAGAAGGCGCAGCAGAAGGTCGAGGCGCGCAACTTCGACATCCGCAAGAACCTGCTGAAGTTCGACAACGTCCAGAACGACCAGCGCAAGGTGATCTTCGACCAGCGCGTCGACTTGATGAAGGACGAGAGCGTCGCCGAGACCGTCACCGACATGCGTCACGCCTTCATCGACGACCTCGTCGCCAAGCACGTGCCGGAACATGCCTATGCCGAGCAGTGGGACGTCGCCGGCCTGAAGGACGAATTGAAGCGCGTGCTCGATCTCGACCTGCCGGTCGACGAATGGGCCAAGGAAGAAGGCATCGCCGACGAGGAGCTGCTCACGCGCATCGAGACCAAGGCCGACGAGCACATGGCGGCCAAGGTGGCGCAATGGGGTCCCGACGTGATGCGTTACGTCGAGAAGACCATTTTGCTTCAGACGCTCGACCATCTCTGGCGCGAGCATCTGATCATGCTCGACCATCTGCGCCAGGTCATCGGGCTGCGCGGTTACGGCCAGCGCGATCCCTTGCAGGAGTACAAGACCGAAGCCTTCAATCTCTTCCAGGAGATGAGCGCTCACTTGCGCGAGGCGGTCACAGCGCAGCTGATGCGGGTCGAGATCGTTCCGCCGGAGCAGGAAGCGCCCGTGCTGCCGCCGATGGAGGCGCACAAGTTCGACCCGAACACCGGCGAGGACGAAATGGCGCTCGCCAGCGTCACGCTCGGCGCTCAGGCCAGCGATGCAGCGTTGCGCGATCCGAAGAACCCGGCAAGCTGGGGCAAAGTCGGCCGCAACGAGGATTGCCCGTGCGGTTCAGGCAAGAAGTACAAGCACTGCCACGGGCGGTATGCCTGATCGATGATCTCAATACCCAGCGAACTCGCGGTGCTGTATTGGCCTTCGAGTTCGCGAGGGATTGAAATGCTTCCGATCCATCTGGTGCCTGCTGATCTTCAGGTGCATCACGAATGGTAGGCACACGCCATTGAGGATGGCTGGCTCACATTTGTCAGGGGGGCTGGCTTCCGTCACGCGCGGCTGAGCACGCTTTGCCCACCTGGCAACCAGCCCCGACGTTGAGCGAACAGGTACTTGGCCCGTTCATCACCCTCGTGAGAAGCATCGCCCTGTTCCATGCGCGTGGCCTGCAGCGCCTGTTCCTTTGGTCACTCCCGGGTGCCGCTGCAGCAGATTGTCGGCGGCCACTCGCTCGTCCGGCTGCGCAGCTGAAGCCTGGAAAGCCGACGGTCAAAGCGCGGCATCGTGTCTCGGAGATCGCCTTCGGGTAGACCATCCAATATTTTGCCACTGCTCATTGTGATCTGGATCACCTCTAATGAGCTCAATCCGTGTTTTGATTGAATCGCACGGGGGCCGAAAATTGGGAGCCAGACAAATGTCCAAACGCGTGCTGCCAACCACCTTGTGTGTTCTTGCCCTGAGTTTCTACGCTTGCGGTCCCGCCCCTGCGAGCCAAGTGGGCGGATGGTGGGGCGGAACATGGTCGTGCAACATAGACGGCCGGTCGGCCCGGATGAAATGGGCCGCCGTTGATGACAGTCAGACAAGCTGTAACGGCGACACTTGCACCACCAGCTCCGGAGCACGCTGGGCAGGCAGCTTCTCGGATAATGGCTCGCGATGGGTGAAGTTAACAAATCCACGCAGCGGAACGCAGGGCGGCGTGTACTTCAACCATGCCGACGGCAATAAATGGTATTTAGCCAAACCGGTCAGCAACAAGTCCGCGGGCTGGACGACATGGAACGGCCAACGCTATCCCCTCTCGTGCTGGCGATGATGCAATTATGCGGCGCCTGCTCATTCTCCGCCTGGACGCGAGGGCGAGCCTTGAGAACTGAATAAGGCCTGGTGAGCTCTGTGAGCGCCACCAATGCCAGCGTGACCAACGCGCGTGCTTTCATGGAGGTCCTCTCTCCATGCATTGAATGGCAGATGAGTGTGTCGGCTTCGCAGGGCCCCCACGCTCCAATTCACGAGGTCTAATTCGAGCTGTCGATCAAGCTCTCCAGCAGCCGCTTGAGCTCGCTCGTCGACTTGTCACCGTAGCTCTCCAGGATGTGCTCCTCCTGGTCGACCGCGAGCGAGTTGAGCTTCTTGCACAACACTTTGCCGCGGTCGGAGATGAACATCAGCACCTTGCGGCGGTCGCCCGGGTCCTGCACGCGATAGACCAGCGTGTCGGAGACCATGCGGTCGATCATCTTGGTCAGCGTCGGATGGTTGAGCAGCACGGCGCCCGCAAGCTCGCCCATCGAATGGCCGTTGCCATCGGACAGCACCTTCAGGATGCGCCACTGCTCGACCGGCACGCCTTCCTTGCTCAACCGCAGCTCGAGCTGCCGGTTGATCTCCCGGTTGGCTTGCGCGAGCAAATAAGCGAGGTGTTCGGTGATCGGGGTGTTTTCTTTCGACGGTTTTGCCACGGCTAAGACTTTGTCTTGACCTAATTGAGTGAATGTCTTGCAATCGATGCTGCATCTATATGCACTTCAATTCTTGAATATTCAATATTTTCAAAATAGGATCATTGCACAACAAAAGGGCGGAAGCCGCGGCCGCCTGCTCAATGTGCTTTCAGGTCTGGTGCCAGACAGGAGTTGGCGTGCGCGCGACGGTAAACTTCCCGGCTCATGGCGGTCCGGCGTTGCCACCGTCTTTGCTGTTCAGGAATCTGTCGTCCGCGGCAGCGGATTTCGACCTGTCGCCGTTTGACACGCATGTCATGAAACGCCGCGGCGCGCGCAACAAGCTGCGCATCGGCAATTTCCTCACCTTCACCGGCTCGCCCGGAATCTGGGGCCCGACCTCCACCAACAGCGCCATGCTCGCGGTCGCCGAGATCAACAAGCGCGGCGGCATCCTGGGGCGCGAGCTCGAGCTCTCGATCTACGATTCCGGCGGCCCGATCGAAGACGTCGTGCAACGCGCCGAGCAGGCGATCGCCTTCGACGAGGTCGACCTGATCATGGGCTCGCATATCAGCGCCGTCCGTGTTGCCCTGCGCAAGGTCACCGGCAACCGCATCCCCTACATCTACACTCCCGTCTATGAAGGCGGCGAGCGCACGCCGGGCGTGATGGCGATCGGCGAGACGCCGCGCTGGCAGAGCCGGCCGTCGATCCACTGGCTGGCGGACGTCAAGAGGGCGGCGCGCTGGTACCTGATCGGCAGCGACTATGTCTGGCCGTGGCAGTCGCATCGCGCGGTGAAGCGCTACATCAAGGAGGCCGGCGGCCAGGTCGTCGGCGAGGAATTTGTCCCCGTCGGCGAGGACAATCACGAGCCGCATCTGGCGCGCATCCGCGCCGCCAAGCCGGATGTCGTGCTGATCTCGCTGATCGGCACCGACAGCATCACCTTCAATCGCGCCTTCGCGGAAGCCGGCCTTGCGACCTCGACGCTGCGGCTTGCCGGCGCGATGGACGAGACCGTGCTGCTCGGCATCGGCGCCGACAACACCGAGAATTTGTTCTGCGCCTCCGGCTATTTCAACTGTATGGCCTCGCGTGCCAATGACGAGTTCCTCGGTGGCTACCAGGCCATGTTCGGCCCGCACGCGCCGCCGGTCGGCTCGGTCGGCCAGTCGAATTATGAGGGGTTGCGGTTCCTGGAGTCGGTGGCCAATCGTGCCGGGTCGCTGGCCTTTCGTCCGCTGCTGAAGGCCGCACGCAACACCGTTTACTCGGCGGGCCGCGGTCCCGTGGTTCTTCGCGACGGGCGCGCCGAGATGCCGATGTACCTCGCTGAAGCCGACGGTCTCGACTTCAAGATCATCAAGACGCTTTGAGGGGCGGCTGTTGATACGTCGCAGCGGCTTCGCGAAAAAAGGAAAATATTTCCGTCTGTAATATCGACGCGAAGCCGAACGGGCCGCGCTTGTGCAAGCGCGACCGCGAGACTCCGTCCAACGCCAGGGATCAAGAAGCCTCAGAGGAGAGCGCCGTGACAGTTGTCCTTCCCACCCCCGCCCAATTGCGCAGTGTCGCCGAGCAATGCGGCCTTTCGCTCACCGATGACGACGTCGCCTCGTTCCGCGGCCTGATGCAGGGCTCGATCGAGGCCTACAATCTCGTTGCCGCGATGCCGGACGAGGTGCCCGAGGTGAAATATCCGCGCACCCCGGGCTATCGCCCCTCGGCTGAGGAGAACCCCCGCAACGCCTGGTATCGCAAGTCGACCGTGAAGGGCGCCGCGAGCGGCAAGCTCAAGGGCAAGACCGTCGCGCTGAAAGACAACATCATGCTGGCCGGCGTTCCCATGACGAATGGCTCGTCGACGCTGGAAGGCTATGTCCCCGATTTCGACGCCACCATCGTCACGCGCATGCTGGATGCCGGCGCCGAGATCGCCGGCAAGGTGCATTGCGAGCACTTCTGCCTGTCCGGCGGCAGCCACACCGGGTCCTACGGGCCAGTGCACAATCCACACAAGATGGGCTACTCGGCCGGCGGATCGTCGTCGGGCTCGGGCGTCGTGGTCGCGCTCGGCGAGGTCGACATGGCGATCGGCGGCGATCAGGGCGGCTCGATCCGCATGCCGGCCTCGTTCTGCGGCATCTACGGCATGAAGCCGACCTGGGGTCTCGTGCCCTATACCGGCATCATGCCGATCGAGATCTATGTCGACCATACCGGGCCGATGACGGCGACGGTCGCCGACAACGCGCTGCTGCTCGAAGTGCTCGCCGGCGACGACGGCTATGATCCGCGCATCAAGTCGCCAAAGGTCGAGGAGTACACCAAGGCGCTCGGCCAGGGCGTCAAGGGCATGAAGATCGGCATCGTCAAGGAAGGTTTTGAACAGCCGGTTGCAGAAGCCGCCGTGAATGAAAGCGTGCGCGAGGCCGCAAAGCGCTTCAAGGATATCGGCGCCACCGTCGAGACGGTGTCGATCCCGATGCACCTCCTGGGCGGTGCGATCTGGACCCCGATCGGCACCGAAGGCCTGACCCAGACCATGATGTTCGGCGACGGCT
Source organism: Bradyrhizobium ottawaense (assembly GCF_002278135.3). Taxonomy (NCBI): domain Bacteria; kingdom Pseudomonadati; phylum Pseudomonadota; class Alphaproteobacteria; order Hyphomicrobiales; family Nitrobacteraceae; genus Bradyrhizobium; species Bradyrhizobium ottawaense. Next base: position 777,934 of record NZ_CP029425.2, read on the forward strand.
ACGGCCTCAGCCGCGGCGATCTCTATTCGACCTCGCTGATGGATTTCCATCGCGGCTGGCGCCGCCAGGCCGATTCGCTGTCCGAAACCACGAAATTGTTCATGATGCTCGGCACCTACATCAACAACAATTTCGGTCCACGCTTCTACGGCAAGGCGCTCAACATCTCGCGCCGGCTGACCGCGGCCTACGACAAGGCGTTCGGGGACTACGATCTGCTGCTGATGCCGACCACGCCGATGAAGGCGACCAAGCTGCCGGAGCCCAATGCCAGCCGCGAGGAATACGTCGCCCGCGCACTCGAGATGATCTCCAACACCGCGCCGTTCGACATCACCCATCATCCCGCGATGTCGCTGCCCTGCGGCATGGTCGATGGCCTGCCGGTCGGGCTGATGCTGGTCGGCCGGATGTTCGAGGAATCCACCATCTACCGCGCCGCGCACGCCTTCGAGCAGATCGGCGACTGGAAGAAGATGTGAGCGGGGCCTCAGTGAAGACGAGCGGAACAGCAAAGCATGGCTAACGCGTTCGTCGCGGCGTTCGAGATCCTGAGCTTCGGTGCGATCATCGTCCTGATCGTGCTGGGGCTCGGGATCATCGCCAGCATGATGGGCATCTTCAACTTCGCGCAGGGCGAGTTCGTCCTGCTCGGGGCCTACATCACCTATCTCGCCTACGCCAAGGGCCTGCCGATCTGGGCCGGCATGGTCGCGGCGCCCTTCGTCGTCGGCGCGCTCGGCTTCGTGCTGGAGGCGTTGATCATCCGGAGATTCTACGCCGCGCCGATCGTGGCGATGCTCGGCACCTATGCGCTCGGTCTGATCATCCGCGAATCCGTGCGCGGCCTGATCGGCGGCTTCTATCTCACCGTGCCCGAGCCGATCGGCGGCTCGATCGACATCGGCGCCATGCACATCTCGGCCTGGCGCTTCACCATCATCATCATCACGCTTCTGGTGATGGCCGGCTGCTATCTGCTGCTGTCGCGCACCAACTTTGGTCTGCGCATGCGCGCCACGCTCGAGAATCCATCGCTGGCGCGGGCCTCGGGCATTTCCACGCCCCTGATGTACGGCGCCACCTTCGCGTTCGGCTCCGCGCTCGCCGGCCTTGCCGGTGCGCTGATCGTCCCGGTGTTCAGCCTCTACGCCGATCTCGGCCTGCGCTTCCTGATCCAGGGGTTCGTCGCGGTCATGGTCGGCGGCGTCGGCTCCTTCATCGGGCCGGTCGCGGGCGCCGGTGTCATCGGCACGCTCAGCGCCGCGCTGCCCTGGGTAATGGCGCCCGTCGTCGCCGACGTGCTCGTCTTCGTCCTTGCCATTGTCTTCATCAAATTCCGCCCGCAGGGCCTCATCGCTGGAAAAGGGGTTTAGTCATGTTCGATCGCACGCAGCTCTCACGTCGCCGCTTCCTCTCCAATTTCGCCTTTGCCTCCGGCGCGGTCGCAACCGGGGTCGGCAGCTGGGTGATTCCGGCGCCCTGGGCCAATGCCGCAGAGGCTCCGATCAAGGTCGGCATCGCGACCGACCTCACCGGCCCGATCGCCTATGCCGGCAATGCCGACGCCAACGTCGCCAAAATGGTGATCAAGGAGATCAATGCCGCCGGCGGTCTGCTCGGCCGTCCGGTCGAGCTCTACATCGAGGACACCGCCTCCAACGAATCCGTCGCTGTCGGCAATGTCCGCAAGCTGATCCAGCGCGACAAGGTCGACATGGTCTTGGGCGGCATCACCTCCTCGATGCGCAACGCGATCAAGGATCCCATCGTGGCGCGCGGCAAGACGCTCTACATCTATCCGCAGCTCTACGAGGGCAAGGAGTGCACGCCCTATCTGTTCTGCACCGGTCCGACGCCGGCGCAGCAATGTGACGAGTTCATTCCCTGGCTGATCAAGAACGGCGGCAAGAAGTTCGCGCTGCCGAGCGCCAACTACGTCTGGCCGCACACGCTCAACGTCTATGCCCGCAAGGTGATCGAGGCGAATGGCGGCGAGGTCGTGTTCGAGGAATACTACCCGCTCGACCAGGTGGATTTCTCCGCGACCGTCAACCGCATCATCTCCAACAAGGTCGACGTCGTCTTCAACACCGTCATCCCGCCGGGCGTCGGCCCGTTCTTCAAGCAGCTCTATGAAGCGGGCTTCCTCAAGAACGGCGGACGGCTCGCCTGCGTCTACTATGACGAGAACACGCTCAACATCAATCAGGCCGCGGAGATCGAGGGACTCGCAAGCTGCCTCGACTATTTCAAGGTGTTGACCAAGGAGAACCCGTTCGACGCCAAAATCCAGGCGGCCTACGAGAAGGATTTTCCCGGCAACTTCCTTTTCGCCGCCGGCAGTGCGGCGACCGGCACCTATCGCGGCCTGAAGCTGTGGGAAGCCGCGGTGAAGGAAGCCGGCAAGATCGATCGTGAGTCGGTCGCGGCGGCGCTCGACCATGCCAAGATCGCCGAAGGTCCGGGCGGACCTGCCGAGATGGTGCCAGGCAAGCGGCACTGCAAGATGAAGATGTACACCGCGGTCGCCAAGGGCGGAAACTACGAGATCGTCGGGCGCAGCAACGGCCTCGTCGATCCCAAGGAATGCTGAAGTGGAATGCTGAAGTCGATGGGCGCAGTGAAACAGGCGATCCCCGCCGAGATCGGCGGGGAGGCGGACGTCGCCATGGATAGCGGTCGGACGGCGAAGCGAGCGTCGGCGCGGAAAGTGCTGCCGATCGTCGAGGGCGTCGTGCTGGTCGCGGCGCTGCTCGCGCCGCTGCTGCTGCAGGACTATCTCACGGTGTTCGCGACGCGCGTGATCATTCTCGCGCTGTTCGCGCTGTCGTTCGATCTGGTCTGGGGCTATGCCGGCATCATGAGCTTCGGCCAGGCCCTGTTCTTCGGCTCGGCCGGCTATGGCGTGGCGCTGCTCGCGCGCGACCTCGACATCACCAACATCTTCCTGGTGCTGCCGGCGGGCACCATCATCGGCCTCACCTTCGCGCTGCTGCTTGGCGGCTTCCTGCTGCTCGGGCGGCATCCCTCCAGCGTGATCTTCGTCTCGCTCGGCACGCTGACGGGCTCCTACGCCGCCGATCGGCTGGCGCGCGGCTGGTACTATCTCGGCGGCCAGAACGGCATCCCCTCGATCGCGCCGATGTCGCTCGGTTCGTACGAGTTCACGGAAGGGCCTTCCTTCTATTATCTCGTGCTCGGCATCCTCGTCGTGGTCTACCTGCTCTGCCGCTTCCTGGTGCGTTCGCAGTTCGGCCTCGCGCTCGCCGGCCTGCGCGAGAACGAGCAGCGCATCGCTTTCTTCGGCTACAAGGCGCAGCACCTCAAGGCGATCATCTTCACCATCGGCGGCGGCGTTGCCGGGCTTGCCGGCAGCCTCTACGCCTTCCACGAGGGTTTCGTCTGGCCCAACATGGTCGGCGTCGTCGTCTCGACCCAGGTCGTGCTCTACGTGCTGTTCGGCGGCTCCGGCACGCTGATCGGCGCCGTCATCGGGGCCGTCATCGTCGAGGGCGTCAGCTTCTGGCTCTCGGACAATTATCGCGACATCTGGCCGATCATTCTGGGCTTGCTGCTGCTGCTCGTCATCCTGTTCCGGCCGCTGGGCCTGATCAGTTTCGTGCTCGGGGAGCGCGAGCGGGTCGGCAGCTTCGGTGCCAAGGCCAAGGAAAACGTCGGGGAGCATCGCGATGCTCCTTGAGGCCGCCGGCATCACGAAAATCTTCGGGAAGCTCACCGCGCTCGACGGTGCTGCGCTCAGCGTCGGCGCCAACGAATTCCACGGCCTGATTGGCCCGAACGGCTCCGGCAAGAGCACGCTGATGAAGTGCATCGCCGGCGCCGAGGTGCCGACGCAGGGCAAGGTGTCGTTCGTCAATACCGACATCACCGCCTTCACGCCGACCGAGCGCGCCCGCGCCGGCATGAGCCTGAAATTCCAGATCACCAGCGTGCTGCCGTCGCTGACGCTGTACGACAACATCCTGCTCGCGCTGCAGGCGCAGTCCTCGCTGGTCGACCTCGTGTTCTCGCGCACGAGAGCCGCGCTGCACGACCAGGTCATGACCATGCTGACGCAGTTCCGCCTCGCGAATCGCGCCTTCGAGGCCGCAGCGGCGCTGTCGCACGGCCAGCAGCAATGGCTGGAGATCGCGATGGCGCTTGCCGGCAAGCCGAAATTGCTGCTGCTCGACGAGCCGACCGGCGGCATGAGCCTGGAGGAGCGCCGCGTCACCGGCGAGCTGCTTCAGCCGATCAAGCAGCATTGCTCGCTCGTCATCGTCGAACACGACCTCGATTTCATCCGCGACATCTGCGATCGCCTCACCGTGCTCGACCAGGGCAAGGTGCTGGCGTCTGGTACCGTGTCCGAGATCCAGGCCAACAAAGCCGTCCAGGAGATTTATCTGCGCCGTGCCTGAATTTTTGGACATCAGACATCTCGATGCCGGCTATGGCCGCAGCCAGGTGCTGTTCGACGTCACCCTCGGCATTCCCTGGCGCGGCGGCGTTGCCGTGCTCGGGCGCAACGGCGCCGGCAAGACCACGCTGATGAAGACCATCGTCGGCGAATTGCCGGCGTGGAAGGGCGAGGTCGCCTTCGACGGCCGCGACATCAGCCGCCGCGCCACCCAGGAGCGGGTGCGCGCCGGCATCGGCTACGTGCCGCAGGAGCATTCGGTGTTCGCGCGCCTGTCGGTGCGCGACAATCTCGCCGTCGGCTCGCTCGCGAGCAAGAAGGCAGACGCGGTCGACCAGGTGCTGACCATCTTCCCGAAGCTCGGCCAGCGCCTCGACCAGCCCGCCGGCACGCTGTCCGGCGGCGAGCGCAAGATGCTCGCGATCGGCCGCGCCATGCTCGGCGATCCAAAACTGCTGCTGCTGGACGAGCCGACCGAAGGCGTCTGGATCGGCGTCATCGAGGAGATCACCGAACGCCTGATCGAGCTCGCCAAGAGCATCGCCGTCATCATCGTCGAGCAGCACCTCGACCTCGCGCTGCGCGTCGCCGACTACGCCTACGTGCTCGACCGCGGCCGCGTCGCGCTGCAAGGCGAGGCGGGCGAGGTGCGGGGCAATCCGGAGCTGATGCGATATCTGGCGCCGTAGAGTGTCACTTGCCACCAGCTCCAAACCCCTCGCAACGCGCCCTTCAGTCCCGTCATCCCGAGGTGCGAGCAGCGCGATGCGTAGCATCGCGTAGCGAGCCTCGAAGGATGAACGGCCGAGCTGTCAGTCGGGCCGTCGCCATTCGAGGGCCGCTGAAGAAGCGGCCACCTCAGGGTGACGATCAGAGATTGTCGATCGAGGGGGACCGGCACGAAAGTCGAGCGGTTACTTCACCGCCCCAAGGCCGCCGCACCTTTCAATGGCGGCCCGCCAGCCGGCCGCATCGATCCTGGGAAGTTGGTAGCTCGTCGTCCTGCTCGAAATCGTCAGCGGCGACGCTCTCTCCATCAGGCCGAGCAGGCGCGCCTGGGCCCGCTTCCAGCGCTTGCCGAACAGCTCCGGGTCCGGCCTCGAGTAGCCCAGATCCCATTGGACAAAATTGGTCGCGTCGTCGTCGGCCGAAATCTCCTCGAATTCGCCAGCGAGCTTGATTGACTTGCGGCCGTTTCCGATCGTGATCGTTGCCTTTCCGGCGCGGCCGGCCTCGCCGGGATATCTTGCATGCAGGCCCAGAGCGCGTCCGCAGCCCAGCATGAACGTCACCTTGCCCTGATCCCTGTAGCTCAGCGAGGGAAGATCGCGATTGTCGAATTCCAGCTTCCAGCTTCCCGCAGCGAGAGAAGGAGCCGTCAGGAGAGCCAAGGCAGGTGCAACGGCAAAGGCAAGGCCGGCGGCCTTCATGGTCACGTCCTTCGCGGGTTCGGAACGATCTTGATGTGCCGTGCGATGGCTTTGAGCAGCTCCGGGTCCTCGACCGCGACCGGCGGCGGCGGCTTGCCCTCGAGCGCCTGGCCGATCGTATGTCGCTGGTCATCCCTGGCCGCGATCTTGTCGCGATGGAAGGCAACGATCTCGGCAAAGGGATAGTCCAGCTCTTCAGCTGTCAATTCGGCGGTCAGCGCCTCGGCGGCTTCCCAGCTCGATGCCCGTCGCAGCACGTCGAGCAGCAGCAAGCGGGTATCGATCGAGGTGATCCGGGGCCTCTCGAGATGACCGGCGGCTCTGAGGCGGAGTGCAGCCGCGTCGGACGGCCGGTTGCTGTCGTCGGCCACCCATGCCGCCGACAGCGTGCTCAGGAACGCCGATCTCCGTTCTCCGTCATAGGCGTGCTGCGCGGCGCGCACCAGGAAGCGGCGCGATACCGGGTCGGGCGCTGGGTCGAGCGAGGCGGCGCGGAATTCGGCGGTATCGAGGAAGCTCCGCGCCCTCGCATCGCCCTTGTCGATGCTCGGGGCGACGTAGCCGCAATAGGGGCATTCCTGCAGCCAGCTTGCGATGGTCCAGCGGTACATTTTCGGCGGCCTCTGGTCGAGGTCGCGCGAGCCGAACGAGTTCGAGCTCATCAGCACGGAATGCTCGGAGGTCTTGCCGCAGCAATGGCATTGCAGCTTCCTGGTGTCGTAATCTGTCATCCGAGGTCCACCTACGCTCCCCATCGCTTTCGCAGATTGTCGCGAAACGTCTCCGACGCCTGGACCAGCGTCTCGAGCACGCCTCTCTGACTGCCGCCGTAGAGCACCTTCCGGTTGCCGGCCATGTCCAGGATGCTGCGACGAAAGATCGGCTTGCCGGCATCGAGGAAGGTCCGCAGCACCGCGAAGCCCCGCTCCAGGACCGGCTCGGCATCTTCCACCCGTTCGCGCGCATACCCCGTGGCGAGCTCCGCCAGGATCCAGAGCAGGGCCGCAGCGTCGTCTCCATAAGTCCGCTCGCAGATCTCCAGCAGCCGCTTCAGCAAAGGCTCGGCCTTCCAGAACTCTCCACAGTCGAGATAGGCCGATATCATGGCTTCGAGAGCCTTCTGAACCTCCAGGCTGTCGGGTCCAAATCGTTCCTCGATGATGTCGAGACCGGACGCGAAGGCGGTCACGGCCTTGCGCAGACTCTCGAATTTGGTCCCGTGTCGCTGCAGTTTGCAGGAATTGGCATGGACGATGGCGGAGGTGAGCAGCGTCCGGGCCGCTTCCTCGCTTCTCTTCCCGAATATCTTCTCTTTCAGACGCAGGCTGCGCAGCAGATTCGTCTCGGCGTCCGCCCATTTCGTCAGGCGCGCGCCGATCTCGGCGAGCGTGTCGACGGCGGCGGCCACTTCGATGCTGACGGCGCCGTGGACCTTCTCGAGGATCGAGATGCTGCGCTCCAGAAAAGCCCTGGCGCGGGAATAATCTCCGGCGGAGGCCCATTTCCGGGCGATGGCTTCGCATTCCTCGGCGGCCTGCCAACTGTGCTCGCCGGAGAGCCTGGTCCTGATAGCCAGCCGCCGCAGCTGAAACGGCTCGACCAATTTGAAGTCGACGCGGCCTGCATGGCCGATCCATTCATCGAGGTCGCCCAGGATGGACTGCGGCCCATGCAGGCTCTCCTGGATCGAGATGCAGCGGTCGAGAAAGGGGATGGCTTCGACCGGGTCCTCGCTACGACAGATCAGCTTGATCAGCGTGCGCAGGGCTGTGACGACCTCGTCGCTGATCGGACCGTGGCGCTTTTCCAGCCCGGCGATGTGTCGAAGGTGGTTCTCTGCGTAGAAGGATGCCATGGACCGCTCTGTTCAACCTCGGCCGCTCAAAGCCGCATCCTGGCGAGTTTTTCGCCGCGAGTCCGGCTCGGTCGTGAGCCGAATGCCTTGCGGCACAGCGGCCCGAAGGCTTCGATGGATGCGAGGACGCCGGCGCCGACATCGGCGGGCCTGGCCTCGAAGGTCTTGACCCGCCCGTTCTGACCAACGATGGCGGTCACGTCGCAGAAGAAATCCTCGCGCCGCTCGCCTTGGTCGGCTGCCTCGAAGGAGGCCGTCGTCTTCATTCGCCAGTGATAGGCGCGGTCCTGGTCCTTGCGGCCGAAAGGGACGATCTGATCGGGGTGGCCGTATTTCTGCATCAGCTCGACGATGGCGGTGCCCCTGAAATCGTCGCGTGGTCCCGCCAGCGCGTGCTGGTCCGCGACTGCGACCGCCGACAGAACGAAAAGAAAAATCACCGTACGAAGGAAAGTGCGTTGCAGCATGCCTTGGGCTCTATCGGAGGCAGTCGAAAGATATCTGATTACGTCCTGGCAACGCGGTTTGCACGCGCAACTTTCGGCCGAGCGAGAGGCGCTGGCGAACGATGCGGGGGGCCGCTCGCGAAATTGCCGGATAGCGCTTCCCGCCTTCGCTCTCCGAGCTACGGCTGACACCTCGCTCATCCGGGCTGCGCTCACCCGCTCCGGTTCTTCCAGTGTCAAACAGCCGACATGACATCGCGATCCCGCAGCGCTTTTCGCCCGGGTTTTGCTTCGCTTCTGGCGCCCTTCGGAATCGGAAGGGCGCAGGGAAGGCCGGGTACCGGCTGGCACCCGCGAGCCCCTGTGCAATGATGCGTAAGTCAACGCTCACAGGGGAGACACAGGTGCAGCCCGATAACCGGCCTTCCCTGCGCAGTGGTTTGACGGCTTATGTCGCGCTCTCCCCGGGGAGCGATGCACTCTTGCCCCCGTCGCCTCGCGAGATCGCTGATGTGCGCTACCCGGTCGGGCACGCACACCACCGCGGAGACTTGACGCCAGCCTGCGGGCGCCAGGACCACACGATTTTGCCGTACGCGGCCCCGCTTCGCCCTTCGGGCTTCGCAGGGCATGGCCGCGCTGTCGTACCGCGCCCGCTGATCGCTCACGGGGAGACCCCGCCCTGCGACCGCACCTGGCGCCAACACCGCCCGCGTCCACCGCAACTCACCCCACGAACCGTGACGATCGCGACCCGCCCCTTCCGGCGGGATGAGATGGCGTGGGAGTATAGGGTGTGTCGCGGTTCGGGTAAAGAGAAAATATGTATTATCCGAATTATACTCCTTCGAAGGCCAGAAAAGGCTACTCTCGCTTGTCATATCTTCCGGAGTTGACTGTAGCTGCTCAAGCATTTCGTGCAGCTCTTCTTATGCGCCCAATACGGGGCGTCTTCCCCCCGCTGCGACCTGCACGTCGTGATGATCGATCATCACCGTGGAGCTGCCTCTAGCGCGATGTACTCGCTATCCCCAATCGTTAACGTGTGCCGGTACGTTGTCATCGTGGACTATTCCAATTTGCATCCCCGCACGGAAAGGCTTGGATTAGCGCAAGTCCAAGTATAAGCGCTGCGTCCGTATGCAGTTTCTGCGGATTCTCGCGAAAATATTGCTTAGCAATCAAGCGGCCTTGGGTAACAGAGATTGCCTGTTCCTGGGGTGGGCAGTAGGCACTAGCGCCCAATGCTTCCCTAATGCCGATACCGGTGGTCATACCTTCCAGAAAACCGCGCATGTAAGCATTGCAGAACAGGTCCCCGGCAGAATCGTTCTTTTCATTGCAGGCTTGATAAAGCTCTGCTCCGCTAAGAGCCAATGCGCGTTGTGGTTCATACAGAAGCATCAACGACGCTACCGCAGCCAGTCGAAGCCTCATCCTTTTTCCCTCAGTCTACCGGTGCCCTAAAACGGCATATCGTCCGCCATTTCGTCAGGCCTGCTTGCATTTGATGCCACTTCGCTTTCGACCCTTGCGCTGAGGTTAGGCGCGCCTTGCGGAAGTTCATTGTTATGGCAAGCGATCTGAGCGATTACGGTCGCAACGTCGGCATGAAGTTTGAAGTCATTATTTTTGATTAAGTACCCTCGTACTCGACCGAAGTTTATCGTTGGAAAGAAGTCTTCGAGGTCGGCGTTGAGGACATATCGGCTTTTGATGTGCTGGTGCGCATTCGTGATGATGGACTGCGACTTTCGAAACCCGTGCGATAGTGGTTTCAGCTTGTGAGCTGAATCGATCTCTGCGCGACATTCATAAAGGATCGTAGAGAGATGGCGTTGAAGCGTCTTAAGTCGATCGATAGGGGCGCTAATCGTACGAACGCCTCCCGCTTTTTTCGGGACCGCAAAAACAGTGTACTTCGAAGACGGAGGGATTTGATGGACTATGAACGCAAGCGCGCTCGCCCTATAGCCTAGCACCTTAGCGAGATCGCTAAGGGACTCTGCATTTTTCAAATCATCTAGAACGCTCAATAGACCGCCCAAAGGAAGAAAAAAATGTGAGCTTACGGGCACTCCTTAGCGAGCGATCATTGCATCCCATGTTGTAAACCATGGTAGCATAGTCCTGTAGTCTGAAGCATTCGCCTCTGACCTTTTATCTCACGTTGCGATAGCGCAACAAAAAATCTGCCCGTAAGCTCGCTTGTAATCTAAGGGTGCATCTTGAAAGGCAAGGCTTGCGCCGAGAGCGCCTCGGTAATTCTTAGTAGGTCGCGCCCTGGTGGTCTATGATAATGAAGAGCGCATTTTTAAGGGGGGACGATTTCGAACATCTGCGCATGGTTTCGAAAGAGGCGTCGAACTCGACATCTGTCGCTCCTCTCTTCAGCGACGTCGACCTCCCGTTTCATGAGCCAAAACGGCGTGCGTTCGGCCGGCACCAACGAGTCCTGATAGTGCGCCAGGGGTTTGTAACCGCTGATCCATTGCGCGCCCAGCACGTCCAGGACTCCCCCAGAGATGCTCTGGAGCTTGCGTTCGATCGACCCTTTAGATCGATGCACGGTCGTCATGAGACGACGCCGGTTGTCAGCCTTGCTGTGATACCCGCCTTTTCGGAGGCCAACATTCGGAAATAGCTATCGACCACGGCGGAGATTTCAGTCTCCGTCCAAGGCGTCCCTGAAATGCCTTCGATCTGCTCGGGGTCCAAGCTTCTGCCTCTCGAACCCGAAGCGTATCAAGAGATCAATCGGGCGCAAGGTTGGCACTAGGAGCGCAGCAGCGAGCATCCTCCGCTTGCGCGGATAATGACGGTGTCAGCTCGGCTATATCGAGGAAAGCGCGGCTCCTGCCGCGCCCCTACTTCACCGCCCCAAAGCGGCTGTCGAACGAGTTCGACGAGATCACCGGTGCGGCGCCCATGATCTGCGTCGCTTCACCGGCACCATCGCTCACCGACGGCTTCAGCGCCGGCCGCGTCTGGGCGAGGCGGGTGTCGGGCTTTGCCGGCTCGGCAGGCTTGGCCGCGACGGCCGGCTTCGGCGCGTCCTTCGCCGCTTCCTTTGTCGCTTCCTTGGACTTGTCATGCCCCGGCACGAACCGGGTCACTGCGGCCTTGAGCCTCGACGCCGCGGTCGGCGGCGTCGTGGTCGTGGTGGCCGGGGCCACGGATGCCGTGGCTTGCGGCGGCGGGGTGGTCGCGGTCGTGTCGGATGAGCCCATGCCCATCTTGCGGCCGAGGTTAGAGAAGAAGCCACCGGACTTTTCAGCCGGCGCGGCGGTGGCGACGCGGGCGCTGGTCGCGGGGGCGCTGACGGCGACCACCGGCTCTTCCTGCGGCGCAGGCGCGGACGCCACGGAATCGAGGTTCGGCTTGGGCGGATTGACGTGTCCGGGGATCGTGCCCGGCGCCTTCGCCATCGCCAGCATCTGCAGCGTGGTGCCTTCGGCGCCTTCCGACAGGCCGGTCGAGCCTTCCGGAATCTTCGCGGCAAAGATCTTGTTCATGCCGCCGTCGATGCCGGTGTTCATGCGCGCCACCGGCGTGCCCTTGGCGACGAGCTTGGCGTATTCCGCCTCGTCCTTGGCCTGCTTGCCCCGCACGGCGGCGACGACGTCCTCGGGGATCACATAGGCCGGGCACTTTGCCGAGGCGTCGAACACCGGATCGCGCTTTGCGTCCGCGGGCTTCGCCGCGTCGAAGACGTACTTCTTCTCGCAGAAATCGACCTTCGGCTCCTGCCGCGTCACCTCGAAATGATCATAGCCTTCCTTGATCATCTTCCAGAACGGCATGTTCGGATTGTTCCGGTGCTTGGCCATGTTCACCGGCGTCATCTTGAACGGATAGGCCTGCAGCTGGAACGCCTTCTGGCCGCCGAAGAAGGATTCGCGCCCGAGCGAATAGATCTCCGCGATCTGCTCGTCCGTCATCGCGTAGCAGCCGCGCGAGGAGCAGTCGCCATGCACCATCAGCTGCGAGCCGGTGCGGCCGAGAGCCTTGTCGAACGCGTTCGGGTAACCCGTGTTGAAAGACAGGTAGTACGCCGATTGCGGATTCATCTGGCTCGGGTTGATCGAATAAAATCCCTCCGGCGCCTGGCGGTCGCCTTCGCGCACCTTCGGTCCGAGGTCGCCGGACCAGCGGCAGATCGGATAGGTCTTGAGCAGAGCGAACTGGCCGTTGCGGGCCTGCTTCCAGACCTCGAGCTCGGCCTCCTGCTTGAACAGGCGCACCAGGATCGGCGACTGCAGATCCATGTCCTTCTCGACCATCGCGGCGAGAAGCTTTGGCGGCACCGGCTGGTTGGCCTTGGCGTTGGTCGCGAGCGAGACCTGGTCGGTATCGCAGCCGGCCAGCAGGACGCTGGCCGTCATCAGCGCGACCGAAGCCAAAAGCGCGCGAGCAAGCGAACGAGAAATCAAGATGGACCCCACACCGTGCCGGGCAGAAAGCGCGAACCCCAATTCTGATGGAGCATGATCCGACCGGAGAACCGGACCCGTCGTGAACGGGCTTTTTCAGCTCACGCCCCAGCGCTTATGCCCTGAAGCCATTGATTAAAATTCTAACCTCTGGGTCATGTGGTCGCAACCCGAGCGGGGATCACGAGCCCGTTGGCCCATCGGCATGGTCAACGAAGACTGAATGGACGCGACTTTGGGCCTTACTTTGGGACCGAACTTGGGCTTTTCGGCCCGACCCGGACTCAGATCGCTGATTTGGGCAAAAAAAGGGTTAATGCGGGGTTACCGGGGCGGCCCGACAGGTTTCGTAGGGTGGGCAAAGCGCAGCGTGCCCACGTTCTGCCCCATTGATGCGAAGACGTGGGCACGGCGCTTCGCGCCTTTGCCCACCCTACGGCACCGGAATCGGGACGAATCAGCCCAGTTTCCTGCCGATATCGAGGAATTTCTGCCGGCGCTGCTTGCGGATGGCGTCGCCGTCGAGGCCCCGGAGCTCGTCGAAGGCCTTGGCGATGGCGTCGCCGGTGGTGGCGATCATGGCGGCGGGGTCGCGGTGGGCGCCGCCGACCGGCTCCTTCAAAATGCTGTCGATCACCCCGAAGCGGAGCATGTCCTGGGCGGTGATCTTCATGTTGTTGGCGGCTTCCTGGGCCTTGGTGCCATCGCGCCAGAGGATCGAGGACGCCGCTTCCGGCGAGATCACGCTGTAGATGGCGTGCTCCAGCATCAGCACCTTGTTGGCGGTGGTGATGGCGATGGCGCCGCCCGACATGCCCTCGCCGGTGATGATGGCGACGTTGGGCACGGTCAGCGCCATGCAGGCATCGGTCGAGCGTGCGATCGCTTCGGCCTGGCCCCGCTCTTCGGCGCCGATGCCGGGATAGGCGCCGGCGGAATCGGCGAGCGACAGCACGGGCAGGCCGAACCGCTCGGCCATCTCCATCAGCCGCACGCATTTGCGGTAGCCCTCGGGGCGCGCCATGCCGAAATTGTGCTTGATGCGGCTTTCGGTGGAATCGCCTTTTTCCTGGCCCATCACGCAGATCGCTTCGCCGCGGAAACGGCCGAAGCCGGCGACCAGCGCCTCGTCCTCGCCGAACTTGCGGTCGCCCGCGAGCGGGGTGAATTCGGTGATCAGGCCCTTGATGAAATCGTTGAAATGCGGTCGCTGCGGATGCCGCGCGACCAGCGTCTTCTGCCACGGCGTCAGGTTTTGATAGAGGTCGGCCAGCGCCTGCGCCGCCTTGTCCTCGATCCGCCCGATCTCATCGGAGATGTCGGTACCGGAGGCTGCCAGCGTCCTGAGCTCGTCGACCTTGGAGTCGAGCTCGGCGACGGGCTTTTCGAAGTCGAGATAGCTGCGCATCTGGTCTTGCATCAACTCAATATAGGGAGAACGGGGCGAGGCGGCGAAGCGGATTTAGACCGGCGGAAAGAAGTGTAGCTTCTTCAATGAGTTGACCTGTGTGCTGCGGGCGGGCCGTCAAATCATGCGAAGGCCCCGGCTCTTTCTGCGGAGATGTGGCCGAAGTCAAGGCGGTTTCGGTCCCTGCTGTCGTCCCCGCGCACGCGGGGTCCCATAACCACAGGGAGAAGTTTGGCGGAGACTGGCAGTGAAGCGGCCCTTCCGTGGGACTCACAGCGGCTGTCACAGATAGATCACGCGGTATGGGTCCCTGCGAACGCACTAGGGCATGCACATATCTCTGAGGCTCCATCCTGCTGCGACGGCGTTGAAGTATTCGAGGCCGTTTTTGAAGGTGATCGGGCCCGGCGGCTTGGACGATGGGTAGCCATCCCACCCGCCGAGACGGCCGATGATCCAGGCGGCCCAAGCGAGACTATCGGGCGGATGTGGGTTCTTTAGTCGCTTGCTCGCGGCTTCGAGTTGCCGGTTGAGGGCTGTGAGCGCGCCAATTTGGCCGTTGTCGAAGGCCGCGAGAATGGGCTGGCGACCACCATTGCGGGCCTGCAGAAGCTGGATGGTGATGACGGCCGCCTTGGCGGCGATCGCAACCAGCTTGAGAAGCCGATCGGCGGATCCGATCTGACTGTCTTCGAGCTTGAGGCCTTGTGTCTTCAGGATGCGGAAGAACTGCTCGATGATCCAGCGCTGCTTGTACCATTGGACGATGCGCCAGGCGTCCTCGATGCTGGTGACCTCGTGAGAGGTGAGAAGCCGCCAGTGCAGCGGCTCTATGCCGGTTTCGGCGTTAATCTCGCGCACATCGACCACCGCCAGCGGCAAGCTTTTCGGCAGATGGTGCAAGAACTTATTCTGCGGGCGGGCGAGCTCGATTGCGCCAAAGCGAAGTTCGAGGTGGGCCAGGCGAGCCGGCCGCGCGGCGCGCGCAGGCAGTTGGATCATACGCTGGTCCACCGCGGCCATGGCATCGCTGGCCTCATACAGGCTGCTGCGGTCGGCAAGCTTGCGATCATGCATGCTGCGCGCGATGACGTGGAAATGTTGCTTGGCCGAGCTGGCATAAAGGGCAAAAATATCGCTCTCGCGGTCACCCAGCACCGTCACCGCCGCGGCCTTGGTGAGCAGCGGCCTTGCCGCCACGGCAGTCGATATCCAGCGTTGCGATTCCTTGTCCGATAATTCCCGATCATCATGCGAGGTCGTGCGGCGACCTGCGCGCGTCCATATCTGCCCGCTCAAAAGCCCAAGACAGCTGCCGTCGTCGGCGTCCACAGCCAGCAGCGGGTGCAGCAGCACGCCGTGGTTATTGCCTTTGCCGATTTCTCCGAGCCCGCGCCGGCGTTGCGGCGTGGTGTTGAAGTGGATCTCGCTGGTGTCCTGGATGGCCAGCACGTGGCGGCCTTCCACGGCAGGGCCCGTGCTATTGCTCCAGCTTTCGATGATCCGATCCACCGTCACCTTGTCATGGCCAAGAAAGCGGTTGAACCGCACTTCCAGCGCGCGGTTCCCCCTGGAGAGCTGCCGAAGGCAGACAGTTTTGCCCGCAACCATGCGTTCAGCGAGCGCCGCCCCCCTTTATCGAGACGACGATCCCCGAACCGGCCCAGCGTCCAGTCAATCCGTGACAACATCGCAGCACCCCCGTCCAAACCATGGAGTGCCGCAATAGGAATCACATAGATCTCCGATTCTGGAACCCCCAGGGCGAACCCGAGTCAATCCGCCGCACCAGATATGTGCATGCCCTAGTGCGTTCGCAGGGACGACAGTCACTTCTCCGCCAGCGGGTGCAGGTCGCGCACGAGGCTCTTCAGCCGCTCCTCCACCACATGGGTGTAGATCTGCGTCGTCGAGATGTCGGTGTGGCCGAGCAGGGTCTGCACGATGCGCAAATCGGCACCATTGTGCAGGAGGTGGCTGGCAAAGGCATGGCGCAGCACGTGCGGGGAGACCAGCCGCGCCTGCAGCCCCGAGGCGACCGCGAGCTCCTTGAGGTCGCGGGCAAAATGCTGGCGCGTCAGATGTCCGCTCTCGCCGAACGAGGGGAACAGCCACTTGGAGGCGGCGAGGCTGTCCTTCTTCTTCTCCGTCTTCGCAGCTTCCGTCGCCGCGAGATAATCCGCCATCGCCTGGCGCGAGGCCTCGTTGAGCGGCACCAGGCGCTCCTTGTTGCCCTTGCCGCGCACCACGATCATGCGGGCGTCGCGCTTGGCCGCCGAGCGCGGCAGCGCCACCAGCTCGGAGACGCGCAGGCCGGTGGCGTAGAGCACCTCGAGCAGGCAATACAGCCGCAAGGCGCGCAGCCGCTTCGACGGCGAGGCATCTTGCGCCTCGCTCAATTCCTTGGCGCGGCGGAGCATGCGATCGACATCGGCGATCGACAGCACCTTCGGCAGGCCGCGGCCGCGCTTGGGGCCGGACAGGATCGCGGCGGGATCCTCAGCTCGGATGCGTTCGTTCAGCAGGAAGCGATAGAGATGCCGCATCGCCGACAGCCGCCGCGCGACGCTGGTGGATTTGAAGCCGCGGGCATCGAGATCGGCGAGATAATCGCGCAAATTTTGCGTCTCGGCGTCGGCAAAGCTGTGCCCGACGCGGCCCAAAAATTCCGAGAAATCGGTGAGGTCGCGGCGATAGGCGTCGAGCGTGTTGGGTCCGGCGCCCTGTTCCGCCGCGAGCATGTCGAGGAACAGGCCGGTGAGCTTGGCATCTGAGGGCTTGGTGCGCATGCCCGGGAGGCTAGCTCCTATTTCTTGAGAAACTCACCAGCAATGTGGAGCGGGCCCGAACGCTCTCTTCGAAATTCTAGGCCATTTCGCTGATCGCCGTCGCCTGCGACCAGACCACCATCCAACGCCCCTCGCGGTGCTCGTAAGTGTCGGTGTGCCAATAGTCCGCAGGGGCAACGCGGTGGCCAGCAAAAACGATCTCCAGCCTGGCGCGATATCGGATCACGGCGTGATCGTTCTGCTGGCGGACGGCGATCGCGCCGGGTTCCCACATCAGGTACTGGATCTGCCCGCTCTGGATCGCACCCAGATATTCGCCCTTGGAGAGCGGCATGCCGATGGGCGTTATCAACTGAAACTCCGGTGCATGAAGCGGCTCCGCCTGCGCAATGTCTCCCTCGACCAGCGCGCGCAGCCGGGCCCGTTCGGTGTTGCGGATGTGCTCGGCTTGCGGTGAGTCCGTGTCGGTCGCGTGCGTCGTCATTGGTGGTTCTCCAGTTCTGCAAGGGTGGGCGAGGGGGTCCAGCCGTCTACGGCGTGGCGATCAAGCGATGGTCGATCAGGCTTTGGGCGCTGGCCCGGATGCAATCCTCATCAGGCCGTGGTTGCCAGTTCAGCACGCGGTGCGCCTTGGCGGCGCTGACGCTGAGGTCGCGGTCGAGCTCATGCACGATCATGCGGGAGCGCCCGCTGAACGGGGCCAGCGCCCTCACCATCCAGTTCGGCACGTCGCCGCGCGGCAAGCGGGCCGCATAAGCCGGAAACGATGTCGCCAGCACCGCGGCCAAGTCCCTCAACCAGAAAAAACCTCCGCCGACGATGAAGCGCTCTCCGGCGGCATCAGGACAGGTCATCGCGCGGATATGGGCGTCGGCCACATCGCGCACATCCGCGACCGCAAAGCCAAAGCGCGGCACACGCTTCAACTTGCCGCTCATCATTTGCTGGATCAGTCCAACGGACGTGCCGTATTGCGGGCCGAGCAGCGGTCCGAAGATCATGCCGGGATTGATCACGCACAGATCGAGCCCGCTGTTCCGCGCAAAGCTCCACGCGGCCTGCTCGGCCAGCGTTTTCGATTTGTAATAGGGCGTCGCCCGCGCGCTGGTCGGATCGGTCCAATCGTTCTCGGTGTAGGGAGGCTGGCCGCTACCGTGATTGGTGGCGGCGATCGAGGATGTCAGCACCACGCGTGCCACGCCGGCGTCATGGGCCGCGCGCAACACGCGGAGTGCACCGTCGCGCGCGGTCTGGATCAGCTCGTCTGCGTTGTCAGGCAATCCCGCCGGAAATGGCGAGGCCGTGTGAATGACATAGCGACAGCCCTTCAGAGCGTCGTCCCATCCGTCGTCGGAGCAAAGATCCGCCCGGGCAAAACTGAGCGCACCGGCGGCAGGCGCGGTCGCGCAAATCTGGCTCCGGATCCGGTTGCAGGCGTGCAGACTGCGGACGGTCCCGCGCACGCGATAGCCGCTCGCCAGCAGCTGGCTGGCGACATGGCCGCCGAGAAATCCGCCGACGCCGGTCACCAGGACCGTGGCGGTCGGTTGAGGAAGTTGAGAATCCATTTGATTTTTCAAGCTCTTGCTCCGGTCAAGTCGAATTAGACAATTAGACTGTAGTTGTCTAATCGTCTTTTGACGAATTGGACTCGAACTGTCAATATGTCTCGATGAAGGACAGCGATCACAAGGCCGGAGCAATTCTCGAGGCGGCATTGCCGGTGTTCGTCCGCCACGGCTTCCGCAAGACGTCGATGGCCGACATCGCGCGGGCGGCGGGCATCTCGCGCGCGGCGCTCTATTTGAGCTTTGGCAGCAAGGAGGAATTGTTTCGGGCCGGGTCGGAGCGGGCGCATGCCAAGACGATGCGCAGCGTCGAAGCCGCGCTCGCCGGCGACGGCGACGTGTTCGGCCGGATCGAGCTGGCGATTGCAGCGTTCCAGCGCGATTTGATCGTGCCGTTCGCCGGCAGCGCGGACGCGGCAGAGCTGTTCGACGCCAATATGACGCTGGCCAAGGACATCACGCTGGCCGCACGCGCCCGGTTGGTGGCTTTGCTTGCTCGCGCACTGGCCGATGCGCAAGCGCGGAATGCGATCACCCTGGACGCTTTGAAGGCCTCGCCGACAGACCTCGCCGGCATCATCGTGGCGGCGATGGAAGGGATCAAGGAGGCGCAGGCCGCGGGCCAGAATCTTCTCGAAGATACGCAGCTATTCTTGCGCCTGCTGCGCCTCGCTTTGACGCGAAGTTCGCCGGGCGCCTGACGCGTGCAACCAGCGTCTATTTCTTGAGAAACTTGTCCGGCGGGATCGTCACCGTCATTTCCCGCGACTTCGGACTGACGAAATTGGCCAGTGCGAAGACCACGCCATAGACGATGCCGGCGATCACGGCGACGACCGTCAGGAAGCGGAAGAGGCTGGGCATCGTTCTGGGGTCTCTGCAGGGGACTGGCAGGCAAATTAACCAATGAAATCATCCAACATGTTCGCCGTTTCGTGGCAAGAGTCCACTGGCGAGGCCCCCTGCGGGGTCGTATAGGTGGCCAAAGCATGCCGCCTTTGGCGGCAGATCGAGCGAGATCCAGAGCGAGATCCAGAGCAATATCCATGTCCGACGCCGCGTTGCCGATACCAGCTTCGCCCGAAGCCGACATCCTGTCGGCGCTCGGGGCGCGCTCGATCGTGCTCGTCGGCATGATGGGGGTGGGCAAATCCACCATCGGCCGCCGCATGGCGACCCGGCTGAAGCTTCCCTTCGTCGACGCCGACACCGAGATCGAGACCTCGGCCCAGATGACCATCCCGGAGATCTTCGAGCGCCACGGCGAGCAATATTTCCGCGACGGCGAGGCCAGGGTGATCGCGCGGCTGCTCGACAGCGGGCCGGTGGTGCTGGCGACCGGCGGCGGCGCATTCATGCGCGAGGAGACGCGCGCGCGCATCGCGGCGAAGGCGGTGTCGATCTGGCTCAAGGCGGACCACGACGTCATCATGCGCCGCGTGCGGCGCCGTGCCGACCGCCCGCTGCTCCAGACCGCCGACCCCGAGGGAACCGTGACGCGCCTGCTCACCGAGCGCGAGCCGGTCTACGGCCATGCCGATCTCACCATCGCCTCGCGCGACGTGCCGCACGACAGAATCGTCGAGGAGACCATCGAGGCGCTACGCGCGCATCTCTGTGGTGAGCAAGCCACCCAACCACCTGCCGACGTTGCGAGTGCCATACGATGACTGCGCCGTTGAAACATTCCGATCCCGTCAACGTCGAGGTCGCGCTGGGGAATCGCGCCTATGACATCGTCATCGGCCGCGGGGTGCTGGCCTCGCTCGGCGAACGGGTCGCGGCCTTGCGTCCCGGCGTGCGCACCGCGATCGTGACGGATCGAACCGTTGCAAAACACTGGCTCGAGCCCACCGAGGCTTCGCTTGCCGCCAGCGGCATCCCGACCTCGCGCGTCGTCGTCGAGGAAGGCGAGATCTCCAAGACCTATGCCGGCCTCGAAAAGGTCAGCGAGGCCCTGATCGCCGCCAAGATCGAGCGCAACGATCTCGTCATCGCGCTCGGCGGCGGCGTGGTCGGCGATCTCGCCGGCTTTGCCGCGGCGATCCTGCGCCGCGGCGTCGATTTCGTGCAGGTGCCGACCTCGCTGCTGGCGCAGGTCGATTCATCCGTCGGCGGCAAGACCGGCATCAACTCGCCGCAGGGCAAGAATTTGCTCGGCGCGTTCCACCAGCCGGTGCTGGTGGTCGCCGACACCGCCGTGCTCGACACGCTGTCGCCGCGGCAGTTCCGCGCCGGCTATGCCGAGGTCGCCAAATACGGCGTGCTCGGCGACGAAGCCTTCTTCACCTGGCTGGAGAAGAACCATTCCGACATCTTCAAGGGCGGCTCGGCGCGCGAGCATGCGATCGCGACCTCCTGCCGCGCCAAGGCCGGAATCGTCTCCCGCGACGAGCGCGAGACCGGCGAGCGCGCGCTGCTCAATCTCGGCCATACCTTCGGTCACGCGCTGGAAGCTGCGACCGGCTTCTCCGACCGCCTGTTCCACGGCGAAGGCGTTGCCATCGGCATGACGCTGGCGGCGCAGTTCTCGGCAAAGCTCGGCATGATCGGCGAAGCCGATGCGTCGCGCGTCGAGCGGCATCTGATCGAAGCCGGCCTGCCGACGCGCCTGCAGGACATCGCGGGCTTTGCGCAGGAAGGGCTTGCCGATGCCGACGCGCTGATGGCCTTGATGGCGCAGGACAAGAAGGTCACGCGCGGCAAGCTCACCTTCATCCTGCTGGAGGCCGTCGGGCGCGCGGTGATCGCGAAGGATGTCGAGCCGGCCCCGGTGCGGGACTTCCTGAAGGACAAGCTCGCCCTCAGGGCGTGATACTTGCTGTCGAGTGATGCATGGACTGGCTCGGATTCACCATCGTCGTCCTCTGCCTCCTGGTCTCGGCGTTCTTCGCCGCGAGCGAGACCGCGCTGACCGGCGCCTCGCGCGCCAGCATGCTCCGCCTCTCCAAGCAGGGTAATCACGACGCCGATGTCGTCTCCGATCTGCTCGACATGCGCGAGCGCCTGATCGGGGCGCTGCTGCTCGGCAACAACATCGCCAATATCGGCTCCTCGGCGATCGCCACCGCCATCTTCACGGCCTGGTTCGGCGATGTCGGCGTGCTCTATGCGACCGGCGTGATGACCGCGCTGGTCGTGATCTTCGCGGAGGTGCTGCCCAAGACCATCGCGATCAATGCGCCCGACCGCGTCGCGCTTGCGGTCGCGCGCCCGATGCGGCTGACGATGTACGTGCTGGGGCCGCTGCTGCGCATCGTCGAGGTCATCGTGCGCCTGCTCATGCGCCTGTTCGGCCTCGCCGGCGAGCACCAGGCGATCCTGTCGCCGACCGAGCGCCTGCGCGGCGCGGTCGACCTGTTGCACCACGAGGGCAAGTTCGAGAAGCAGGACCGCGACATGCTCGGCGGCCTCTTGGACCTGCGCGAGCTCCAGGTCTCCGACGTCATGATCCATCGCACCGAAATGATGATGATCAACGCCGATTTGCCGCCGGAGGAGCTGGTGCGCGAGGTGCTGGCGACCGAATACACCCGCATCCCGCTCTGGCGCGAGAAGCCGGAGAACATTATCGGCGTGCTCCATGCCAAGGACCTCCTGCGCGCGATCCGTGCTGCGGACGGCGACACCTCGCGCATCGACGTCTCCACCATCGCGCTGCCGCCCTGGTTCGTGCCGGAGATGCGGCCGCTCGCCGAGCAGCTCAAGGCCTTCCGCCGCCGCAAGACCCATTTCGCGCTCGTCGTCGACGAGTATGGCGAAGTCGAAGGTCTGGTGACGCTGGAAGACATTTTGGAGGAGATCGTCGGCGACATCTCCGACGAGCACGACGTCGTGGTCGCCGGCGTGCGCGCCCAGCCGGACGGCTCGGTCGTGGTCGACGGCTCGGTGCCGATCCGCGATCTCAACCGCGCCATGGACTGGCACCTGCCCGATGAAGAGGCAACCACCGTCGCCGGCCTCGTCATCCACGAGGCGCGCTCGATCCCCGACCGCGGCCAGAGTTTTACGTTCCACGGCTTCCGCTTCCGCGTGCTGCGCCGCGAGCGCAACCGCATCACCGCGCTCCGTATTTCACCGGTGCCGCGCGAGGCGGAGCTGGAAGAGGCGAAGCCGAGACGGGCGGGGACGTCGTTCTAAGCCCCCAGTCATTCCGGGGCGATGCGGAGCATCGAACTAGGGTGCGCCCTTGCGCACCCGAGAATCTCGAGATTCCGGGTTCGGCTCTTCGAGCCGCCCCGGAATGACGAAGCTAGTTTTCCCCCGGCGCCTTCGCCTGGATCGCCAGCGCGTGCACGCTGCCGGAGAGTTCCGCGGCCAGCGCCGAATTTATCATGCGGTGGCGCTCGACCCGGCTCTTCCCTTTGAAGGCATCAGACACGATATACACACGGAAGTGCGTCTCACCGCCTGGCCGATGGCCGGCGTGGCCTTCATGCAGATGTGACTCGTCGACGACATCGAGGCTTTCCGGCGTGAAAGCTTCCTGCAACTTGTTGCTGATAGTGTCGCGCATAGCCATGTTGTGCCATCCGGGTGCAGAGATCACACCCGTCAATTGCCGGGGTTCGCAGCTAATTGCAATGTCAAGACTTGAAGGTTTTTGCATTGCGTAGTCAAAGTCAGCCATGCCGATCGATTCATCAAAGTTCTTCGACTCCATCCGCGTGAAGCCGCGGGGCAAGCAGCCGGAAGTGAAGCCGCGCGACACCGCGGTCGGTTGCGAATGGGCCGGGTGCCAGAACAAGGGCGCGCATCGCGCGCCGAAGGGCCGCGAGAACCAGCGCGAGTACTGGCACTTCTGCCTGAACCATGTGCGCGAGTACAACCAGAACTACAATTTCTTCTCCGGCATGAATGCCGATGCCGTCGCGCGCTACCAGAAGGATGCGCTGACCGGCCACCGTCCGACCTGGAAGATGGGCGCCAATGGCGGCAAGAAGGGTGCGGAAGCCGAGATCGACATGGCGGCCGATCCGTTCAGCATGTTCAGCGAGATCAACGGCCGCGCGGGCTGGCGGAAGGGCCCCGAAGCCGCGCCCAAGGCCGAGACGCGCAAGGTGATGAACGCCGAGCGCAAGGCGCTCCAGGTCATGGGGCTCGGCCCCGATTCCACGCTCGCCGACGTCAAGACCAAGTACAAGGCCCTGGTGAAGCAGCACCACCCCGACGCCAACGGCGGCGACCGCTCGACGGAAGATCGCCTGATCGAGATCATCAAGGCGTATAATTATCTGAAGACCGTGGTGCGGGAGGCGTAGGGCCTCGCGGGCGCTGTGTAGGTGCGAGGCACCTCGGCGCCAAACCCTCGGTGTCGTCCCGGACAAGCGGAGCGCAGATCCGGGACCCATAACCCCAGGGAGACGTTTGGCGAAGACTCATAGTGAAATGGTCTTCCCGTGGTCCTCACACCTGTCTCTCACCGATAAATCACGCGGTATGGGTCCCTGCTTTCGCATTGCTTTCGCAGGGACGACAGCGGAGTGATTGACTCCGCTGTTGCGCCTCTTTCCGCGCGCTGGTCGCCTACGCCTCCGGCATCGCCCCCACATACGACGAACTCGGCCTGATCAGCCGCCCGGTCCGCCGCTGCTCGAGCGCATGCGCGGTCCAGCCTGCGGCGCGCGCGACCGCGAAGATCGGCGTGAACGCCTGCCTCGGGATCGCCAGCGCATCGAGCAGGATCGCGGTGAAGAACTCGACATTGGTCTCCAGCGGCCGCTCCGGATTTTTCTTGCGCAGCGCGCTGCGGATATAGGCCTCGACCTCGCCGGCGAAGGGCAAATCGGTGCCGTTGGACGCCAGCGCCTCGACTGCGGTCTTGAGCACGTCGGCGCGCGGATCGCGCACGCGGTAGACGCGGTGACCGAAGCCCATCATCCGCTCGCCGCGGGCCAGCGCCGCATCCACCCAGGGCTGGATGCGTTCGCGCGAGCCGATCGCGTCCAGCATCTCCAGCACCGGCTCCGGCGCGCCGCCATGCAGCGGGCCCGTGAGCGCGCAATAGCCCGCAGTCACCGCGGCAAACAGATCGGCTTGCGTCGAGGCCACCACGCGCGCGGTGAAGGTCGAGGCGTTCATGCCGTGGTCGCTGGCGGTGACGAGGTAGGCATCGAGCGCGGTGACTTCGCCGGTTTCAGGCGCGCGCCCGTGCAGCATGCGCAGCGTATCGGCGGCATGGCTGACATTGGGATCGGGTGCGACCGGGTCGAGTCCTTTTGCGCGCCGGACCAGCGCGCCTGCGATCACCGGAAACGCGCCGACGATCGTCGCTTCGTGCTCGAGCCCGTGCTCGGCGCGAAGTCCTGCGACCGCCGCGCGAAACCCGTCGATGACGCCCATGCCGCGCGTTGCCGGCAGCAGGTCCGGCAGCCGCGCGAAGGCGCGCTCGCGCGCAAGGCCGAGGCTCGCCCGCACATTGGCTTCGGTGAGGGTGGTCTTGCTGGCGCCGTTCCAGAGCCGGGCGGTGACGCCCTCGAAGCTCGACTGGCTCGCCAGTCGACCGACATGCTCGCCGGCGATGATCAGTTCGCCGCGCTCGCCGTCGACATGGCTCAGCACGGTCTCGGCCGCGGGAACGCCGTCCAGCCCGATCTGGCTTTTGGTGAGGTGGATGTTCATGGCCCAAATCTCCCTTTGCGTTGCACCAAGGGAAATTCGGGCCTCTCGACAGATTGATCAATCTTGATTACATAAATCAATATGAAAAATTCCGAGGGGCTCTATCTCTCCGCCCGGGAAGCCGCGGCCGAACTCGCGATCTCGCCGGCCACGCTCTACGCCTATGTCAGCCGCGGCCTGATCCGCTCCGAGCCGACGCCGGACTCGCGCAAAAACCGCTACCGCGCCGAGGACGTTCGCGCACTGAAGGAGCGCCGGGTGCCGTCCCCGGAGCCGCGCGGCCTGCGCAGCTTCGACGCCGACCTGCCTGTCATGGACACGGAAATCTCGACCATCACCGAAGAGGGCGCGATCTATCGGGGCGTCAATTGCGTCGATCTCGCCGAGAACGACACGCTGGAGCACACCGCGACGCTGCTGTGGGATGTCTCCGAGGTCGATCCGTTCGCTCCGGACAATCAGCCCGCGCTCTCCGAAGAGATGCGCACGATCGCAGAAGCTGCACGCCGGGCCGCGCCGATCGACCGCGCCATCGCCGTGCTCGCGCTGGCCGCGAGCGTCGATCCTCGTGCGTTCACCCGTGCGCCCGACGGCCGTGCCATGGTCGGCGGACGGATCGTCCGGCTGCTGGTCGCGACCATGCTCAATGCCGAACCCTCAGCCGAGCCGCTGCATCAGCAGATCGCAAAAGCCTGGGCGGCGGACAACAAGCACGCGCCCGATCTGATCCGCCGCGCCCTCGTTCTGCTCGCCGATCATGAGCTGAATGCTTCGACCTTCACGGCGCGCTGCGCGGCCTCGACCGGCCTCAACCTCTATGATGCCGTGATCGCCGGTCTCGCCTCGTTGAAGGGGCCGAAGCACGGCGGCGCGAGCGTGCTGGCCTCGCAGCTCGTCAAGACGCTGATCGATCGCGACGTCGCGCCGATGGTGCGCGAGCGCGTCGCGCTCGGCGAGCGGTTTGCCGGCTTCGGCCATGGCGTCTACAAGCGCGGCGATCCCCGCGCGCAATCGCTGCTGAATGCGCTCTCCCGCGCCGGCGCGCCGCGAAAATTCACGCGCGAGGTACCGGAGCGGATCGCGGAGGCGACCGGCGAATTCGTCAATATCGACTATGCGCTCGCGGTGCTCGTGCACGCGCTGCGCCTGCCCGCCGGCGGCGAGCTCGCTCTGTTCGCGATGGCCCGCAGCGTCGGCTGGATCGCACACGCCAGCGAGCAATTGCAGTTCGGGAAGCTGATCAGGCCGAGGGCAA
This sequence comes from Bradyrhizobium ottawaense, assembly GCF_002278135.3. NCBI lineage: Bacteria > Pseudomonadati > Pseudomonadota > Alphaproteobacteria > Hyphomicrobiales > Nitrobacteraceae > Bradyrhizobium > Bradyrhizobium ottawaense. The sequence goes on from NZ_CP029425.2 coordinate 804,162, forward strand.
GGTATGTGGGACCTGCGCCGGGGCGGAGAGTGGGGGCTGCGGGTTAGCGGCACTGCGAGCGCATCATATTCCGCTGTCGTCCCTGCGAACGCACTAGGGCATGCACATATCTCTGAGGCTCCATCCTGCTGCGACGGCGTTGAAGTATTCGAGGCCGTTTTTGAAGGTGATCGGGCCCGGCGGCTTGGACGATGGGTAGCCATCCCACCCGCCGAGACGGCCGATGATCCAGGCGGCCCAAGCGAGACTATCGGGCGGATGTGGGTTCTTTAGTCGCTTGCTCGCGGCTTCGAGTTGCCGGTTGAGGGCTGTGAGCGCGCCAATTTGGCCGTTGTCGAAGGCCGCGAGAATGGGCTGGCGACCACCATTGCGGGCCTGCAGAAGCTGGATGGTGATGACGGCCGCCTTGGCGGCGATCGCAACCAGCTTGAGAAGCCGATCGGCGGATCCGATCTGACTGTCTTCGAGCTTGAGGCCTTGTGTCTTCAGGATGCGGAAGAACTGCTCGATGATCCAGCGCTGCTTGTACCATTGGACGATGCGCCAGGCGTCCTCGATGCTGGTGACCTCGTGAGAGGTGAGAAGCCGCCAGTGCAGCGGCTCTATGCCGGTTTCGGCGTTAATCTCGCGCACATCGACCACCGCCAGCGGCAAGCTTTTCGGCAGATGGTGCAAGAACTTATTCTGCGGGCGGGCGAGCTCGATTGCGCCAAAGCGAAGTTCGAGGTGGGCCAGGCGAGCCGGCCGCGCGGCGCGCGCAGGCAGTTGGATCATACGCTGGTCCACCGCGGCCATGGCATCGCTGGCCTCATACAGGCTGCTGCGGTCGGCAAGCTTGCGATCATGCATGCTGCGCGCGATGACGTGGAAATGTTGCTTGGCCGAGCTGGCATAAAGGGCAAAAATATCGCTCTCGCGGTCACCCAGCACCGTCACCGCCGCGGCCTTGGTGAGCAGCGGCCTTGCCGCCACGGCAGTCGATATCCAGCGTTGCGATTCCTTGTCCGATAATTCCCGATCATCATGCGAGGTCGTGCGGCGACCTGCGCGCGTCCATATCTGCCCGCTCAAAAGCCCAAGACAGCTGCCGTCGTCGGCGTCCACAGCCAGCAGCGGGTGCAGCAGCACGCCGTGGTTATTGCCTTTGCCGATTTCTCCGAGCCCGCGCCGGCGTTGCGGCGTGGTGTTGAAGTGGATCTCGCTGGTGTCCTGGATGGCCAGCACGTGGCGGCCTTCCACGGCAGGGCCCGTGCTATTGCTCCAGCTTTCGATGATCCGATCCACCGTCACCTTGTCATGGCCAAGAAAGCGGTTGAACCGCACTTCCAGCGCGCGGTTCCCCCTGGAGAGCTGCCGAAGGCAGACAGTTTTGCCCGCAACCATGCGTTCAGCGAGCGCCGCCCCCCTTTATCGAGACGACGATCCCCGAACCGGCCCAGCGTCCAGTCAATCCGTGACAACATCGCAGCACCCCCGTCCAAACCATGGAGTGCCGCAATAGGAATCACATAGATCTCCGATTCTGGAACCCCCAGGGCGAACCCGAGTCAATCCGCCGCACCAGATATGTGCATGCCCTAGTGCGAACGCAGGGACCCATAACCCCAGGAAGCAGTTTGGCGAAGACTGGTTGTGGAAGAGTCCTCCCGGGGTACAAGCACCGCCGTCTTATAGATAGATCACGCGGTATGGGTCCCTGCGTGCGCAGGGACGACACTTTTGGTGTGGCGACTTCCTACACCCGCGGCTTCGCTTCCACGACACCGCCGCCGTTCCGCCTCCGATAGACCCACACGCCAAGACCGCCCACGATCGCCACCGCCACCACGGTCAGCATCCAGATGTGCTTGCCGACATGCCCGTGGTGATGCAGCCCGGCATATTCGTGCAGGGCCGACACCGCCAGCACGCCCGGCAGCACGTGCGCGGGGGCCCAGACCAGGATCGCCGGGATGTTCACCGCGTAGAATTTTGCCGGCGCCATGCCCAGCGCGCCCGCCGTGACCGGCACGAAGGCCCGGATCGGCGGCACGAAACGGGCGAAGAACACGGCCCAGGTGCCGAAGCGGTGGAAGAAGCTTTCGCTCTCGGCGACCACGCGGGGATAATTGGTCAGCGGCCAGGTGTTGAGGATCTCGCGCTGCTGCCGGTGCCCGATCCAGTAGGCCGAGCCGTCACCGAGCACGGCGCCGACCGCCGCCGCGAGCAGCACCCATTGCAGTTTCAGCTCACCGCCAGGAACCAGGGCGCTCAGCGCCAGAATGATGGTCGAGCCGGGGATCACCGACCCCACCACCGGGACCGCTTCGAGCAGGGCGGCCAGGAACAGGGTCAGATAGGCCAGCCACGGATGGGCCGAGACGAACGAGATGAGGGGATCGAGGAAGGATGTCACGTCGTCTCCAGGGCGCTGTCATTCCGGGGCGATGCGAAGCATCGAACCCGGAATCTCGAGATTCCGGGTTCGCGCTGTGCGCGCCCCGGAATGACGGCCGTTCGACCCTACATAAGTAAGGGCGTGCGGCGAAAGTGCCATTCGCGTCGACAGGACCGCCCGCCCCGGCGCGAAATTCGAGCGTGATTCGCAAGGCAGCCCTCCAAAAACTGCGTTCCTTGCCTATCTAAATGAAAAGACAATGGAACTTTGATTGTGGCACGGGCTTCTGCCGGCCACTGGTCTCTGATAGGTTGATTTTCAGCACCCAGCCGCAGCCAACGTGCAAATAACCGGTTTCGGGACCGCCCGGGACCTCGGAGGATTGATGACGACCGCCGCCCTGTCCAAAGTTGAGGAAGTTTCCGGTCTGCCCGACATGAAGGTGTCGGTGCGGCAGGTGTTCGGGATCGACAGCGATCTCGAAGTCCCTGCCTATTCCGAAGTCGATCCTCACGTGCCCGAAGTCGATTCCGACTATCGCTTCGACCGCGCCACCACGCTCGCCATTCTCGCCGGCTTCGCCCGCAACCGCCGCGTGATGGTGACCGGCTATCACGGCACCGGCAAATCCACCCATATCGAGCAGGTCGCGGCACGGCTGAACTGGCCCTGCGTCCGCGTCAACCTCGACAGCCACATCAGCCGTATCGACCTCGTCGGCAAGGACTCGATCGTTGTCCGTGACGGCAAGCAGGTCACCGAATTCCGCGATGGCATTTTGCCCTGGGCGCTGCAGAACAACGTCGCGCTGGTGTTCGACGAATACGACGCCGGCCGCCCCGACGTGATGTTCGTGATCCAGCGCGTGCTGGAAGTCTCGGGCCGCCTGACGCTGCTCGACCAGAACAAGGTGATCAAGCCGCATCCGGCGTTCCGGCTTTTCGCCACGGCGAATACGGTTGGCCTCGGCGACACCTCGGGCCTCTATCACGGCACCCAGCAGATCAACCAGGGCCAGATGGACCGCTGGTCGATCGTCACCACGCTGAACTATCTCAGCCATGACGAGGAAGTGGAGATCGTGCTGGCCAAGGCCAAGCATTATCGCACGCAGGAAGGCCGCGACATCGTCAACAAGATGGTGCGCCTCGCCGATCTCACCCGTAACGCTTTCGCCAATGGCGATCTGTCGACGGTGATGAGCCCGCGCACGGTGATCACCTGGGCCGAGAACGCCGACATCTTCGGCGATATCGGCTTCGCGTTCCGCGTCACCTTCCTCAACAAGTGCGACGAGCTCGAACGTCCCCTGGTCGCCGAGTTCTACCAGCGCTGCTTCAACGCAGAGCTGCCGGAATCGGCGGTGAATGTGGCGCTGAGCTGATCTCTCACGGTGTGTCGTCCCGGCGAACGCCGGGACCCATACCGCGTGATGTTTCGATTGAAACGACGCTGATAGTTTCCTGACACGAGAGCGGCCGGTGGTTATGGGTCCCGGCGTTCGCCGGGACGACAGATAGGGTCAGATGACCACCTCCAACTCCAAATTCCGCAGCACCAAGGAAGCGCCGACCGAGCCGTTCAAGCGCTCGGTGGCCTCCTGCCTCAAGGCGATCGCCAAGACGCCGGAGCTGGACGTCAGTTTCGCGGCCGAGCGGCCGGGCCTCGCGCCCGGCAAGGCGCGGCTGCCCGAGCCCGCGCGCAAAATGACCAAGCGTGATGCCGCCATCGTGCGCGGTCACGCCGATTCCATCGCGCTCAAGATCGCCTGTCACGATGCCAAACTGCATCGCAAGCTGATGCCCGGCAATCCGCAGGCGCGCGGCGTGTTCGAGGCGGTGGAGCAGGCGAGGGTGGAGGCGATCGGCGCGCGGCGCATGGCGGGCGTTGCGAAAAACCTCACCGCGATGCTCGACGACCATTTCCACCGCGGCAAGTTCGACGAGATCACCGACCGTGCCGACGCGCCGCTGGCCGACGCGCTGGCGATGCTGGTGCGCGAGCGCCTGACCGGCATGGCGCCGCCGACGGCCGCGAAGAAGATGGTCGATCTCTGGCGTCCCATTCTCGAAGACAAGATCGGCAAGCGGCTCGACCGGCTCGACACCCTGGTCGAGGACCAGACCCGGTTCGGCGACGCCGTGCACGATCTCCTGACCGCGCTCGATATCGGCGACGAGCGCAACGCCGACAGCGAAGACAATGACGAGAACGACGAGAACCAGGACGGCGACAACGACCAGTCCGGCGCCGAAGGCTCGCCCGATTCCGACGCCGCGCAGGAGATGAGCGCCGACCAGGCGCAGGCGAGCTCGGAAGAGATGAGCGAGAGCGCGATGGAAAGCGCGCAGGCCTCGACCTCGGACACGTTCGACGACGGCGAGCTCGGCGACGACGAGACGCCGGGCGAGGCGACGCGTCCGAATTCGCACGGCAAGAACGAGCCGCGCGGGCCGGAATATCACGCCTTCGCGCCGAAATTCGACGAGATCATCGCCGCCGAAGACCTCTGCGACCATGACGAGCTGGAGCGCCTGCGCGCCTATCTCGACAAGCAGCTCGCGCATCTTCAGGGCATCGTCGCCCGCCTCGCGAACCGCCTGCAGCGCCGCCTGATGGCGCAGCAGAACCGCGCCTGGGAGTTCGATCTCGAAGAGGGCATTCTGGACCCCGCGCGCCTGTCGCGCGTCGTCACCGATCCCTATCATCCGCTGTCCTTCATGCACGAGAAGGAGGCGACGTTCCGCGACACCGTGGTGACGCTGCTGCTCGACAATTCGGGCTCCATGCGCGGACGGCCCATTACGGTCGCGGCGACCTGCGCCGACATCCTCGCGCGCACGCTGGAGCGTTGCGGCGTCAAGGTCGAGATTTTGGGATTTACCACGCGCGCCTGGAAAGGTGGCCAGTCCCGCGAAGCGTGGCTTGCCGCCGGCAAGCCGGCCAATCCCGGCCGCCTCAACGATCTCCGCCACATCATCTACAAGTCGGCGGATGCTCCGTGGCGTCGTGCGCGAAAAAATCTCGGCCTGATGATGCGCGAGGGTCTCCTCAAGGAGAACATCGACGGCGAGGCGCTGGACTGGGCGCATAAGCGCCTCCTGGGCCGGCCCGAGCAGCGCAAGATCCTGATGATGATCTCGGACGGTGCGCCGGTCGACGATTCCACGCTGTCGGTCAATCCCGGCAATTATCTCGAGCGGCATCTGCGCCACATCATCGAGGAGATCGAGACCCGCTCGCCGGTCGAGCTGATCGCGATCGGCATCGGCCACGACGTGACGCGCTATTATCGCCGCGCCGTGACGATCGTGGATGCCGAGGAGCTCGGCGGCGCCATCACCGAGAAGCTCGCTGAACTCTTCAGCGAGACCAACACCGCACCCACCCAGCCGGCCGGTCGCCCGCGACGCAAATTGCATTCGTGAGCACGCATCGATCCCGCCGCAGCTTTATCGGCTTTGCAGCGGCGGGATTTTCCACACTCGCAGTCTCTCGCTTCGCGCTGGCGCAAGCCGCGGCCGAGCCGCCGCCGCGCGCGCTTCAGGTCGAGAACGCCGTCGTCGAGCCTGTCAGCGTCGAGGTCAACGCGCGCGCCATTCCCGATTTCGAGCCGCGCGACCGCACGCGCACGCGCTTCGGCTCGCTGGACTATCGCAGCGGCCTGGTGCTGACCTCGCGCTATCGCGGCTTTGGCGGATTGTCCGGCATCCGGCTCGACGCCAAGGGCGAGGGCTTCCTCGCGGTCTCCGACCAGGGCGGCTGGTTCACCGGTCGCATCCGCTACGCCAATGGCAAGATGACCGGGCTCGACGACGTCGAGGCCGCGCCGCTGCTCGGCGCCGAGGGGCGGCCGATCACGGAAAAGCGCCTGTGGTGGGATTCGGAATCGATCGCGCGCGACGGCAATTTCGTCTATGTCGGGCTTGAGCGCGTCAACCAGATCCTGCGCTACGATTTCTCCAAGGGCGGCACGCGCGCGCGCGGCGAGGTGGTGCCGGTGCCGGCGGGGATCCGCAAGCTGCCCTCCAACAAGGGGCTGGAGGCGCTGGTCGTCGTGCCCAAAGAAAAGGACAAGGGCAAAGACCAGAACATGCCGCTGGCGGGCACTCTGATCGCCTTCTCCGAGCGCGGGCTGGATGCCGACGGCAACCTCACAGCCTTCCTGATCGGCGGTCCCTCGCCCGGCCAGTTCAGCGTGCGCCGCACCGAAAAATACGACATCAGCGACGCCGTGCTGCTGCCCTCCGGCGAGCTTCTGATCCTCGAGCGCAAATTCTCCTGGTTCACCGGCGTCAACATCCGCATCCGCTCGATCCCGCTGAAGTCGATCGCCCCTGGCGCGCTGGTCGACGGCCCCGCGCTGTTCGCCGCCGATCTCGGCCACGAGGTCGACAACATGGAAGGCATCGACGCCCACGTCACGGCCGACGGCGAGACCGTGCTGACGCTGATCTCCGACGACAATTTCTCGATGCTGCAGCGGACCTTGCTGCTGCAATTCACGCTGGCGGAGTAGGCCACTGCTGTCGTCCCGGGGCGCGACGAAGTCGCGAGCCCGGGACCCATACCCACAGGGCGTGATTTGACGATGACCCGGAGTGGCAGTTCGCTCGACGACTTTGTCCTGTGGCTATGGATCCCGGATCTGCGCTGACGCTTGTCCGGGATGACAGGGGAATTTGCCGCGTCATCTCGCGACCACATTGCGGGAATGCACGCCGAGGCGAGCCGCCATTCCCCAGCGCGCCTAGCAATCGTCTGTCCGCATACTACACTCTTTCCACTGCCCCTCTCATCCCCCGGAACTCCCCCGCATGAGCGTCCTGTTTTCCCCGATCAAGCTGCGCGGCCTGACGTTGAAGAACCGCATCGTGGTGTCGCCGATGTGCCAATATTCGGCCGACGACGGCGTTGCCAATGATTGGCACTTCACCCACATCAACAATCTCAGCCTGTCGGGCGCGGCGATGTTCTGCATCGAGGCGACCCATGTCGAGGCGATCGGCCGCATCACGCCGGGCTGCCTCGGGCTCTACAGCGATGCCGCCGAGGCCGCGCTGAAGCAGGTGCTGACCTCGGTGCGCAAGCATTCCTCCACCGCGATCGCGATGCAGCTCGCCCATGCGGGCCGGAAAGCGTCGAGCGCGCGGCCCTGGGACGGCGGCCAGCTGATCCCGGTGGAGCAGGGCGGCTGGCAGACGGTGGCGCCATCGGCGCTGCCGCACAAGGAAGGCGAAGCCGCGCCGCTCGCGCTGGACGCAGCGGGCCTCAAGCGCATCCGCGAGGCCTTCGTCGATGCAGCTCGCCGCGCCGAGCGCATCGGCATCGACGCCATCGAGCTGCACGGCGCGCACGGCTATCTCTTGCATCAGTTCCTGTCGCCGATCTCCAACAGGCGCACCGACGAATATGGCGGGTCTTTGCAGAACCGCATGCGCTTTCCGCTCGAGATCTTTGATGCGGTGCGCGCCGTCTTCCCGCACGACAAGCCGGTCGGCATGCGGGTGTCGTCGACCGACTGGGTCGAGGGCGGCTGGGATCTGGCGCAGACGATCGAGTTCGCCAACGCGCTGAAGGCGCGCGGCGTCGACTGGATCGATGCCTCCTCCGGCGGCGTCTCGCCGCTGCAGAAGATCCCGCTCGGCCCCGGCTATCAGGTGCAGTTTGCGGAGGCGATCAAGCGCGAGACCGGATTGCCGACGATCGCCGTCGGCCTGATCACCGACGGCAGGCAGGCCGAAGAGATCGTCGCATCCGGCAAGGCCGACATGGTCGCGCTCGCCCGCGGCATGCTCTACGACCCGCGCTGGGCCTGGCACGCCGCAGCCGATGTCGGCGGCGAGGTCGAAGCCCCGCCGCAATACTGGCGCTCGCAGCCCTCGACGCAGAAGGCGCTGTTCGGCAAGACCACGTTCGGGGCGAGGTAGGGGCCGCGTGTGCGTGCTGCACGTGTGGCGCGATATCCGCACCACAAACTCTGCTGTCGTCCCTGCGCATGCACTAGGGCATGCACATATCTCTGAGGCTCCATCCTGCTGCGACGGCGTTGAAGTATTCGAGGCCGTTTTTGAAGGTGATCGGGCCCGGCGGCTTGGACGATGGGTAGCCATCCCACCCGCCGAGACGGCCGATGATCCAGGCGGCCCAAGCGAGACTATCGGGCGGATGTGGGTTCTTTAGTCGCTTGCTCGCGGCTTCGAGTTGCCGGTTGAGGGCTGTGAGCGCGCCAATTTGGCCGTTGTCGAAGGCCGCGAGAATGGGCTGGCGACCACCATTGCGGGCCTGCAGAAGCTGGATGGTGATGACGGCCGCCTTGGCGGCGATCGCAACCAGCTTGAGAAGCCGATCGGCGGATCCGATCTGACTGTCTTCGAGCTTGAGGCCTTGTGTCTTCAGGATGCGGAAGAACTGCTCGATGATCCAGCGCTGCTTGTACCATTGGACGATGCGCCAGGCGTCCTCGATGCTGGTGACCTCGTGAGAGGTGAGAAGCCGCCAGTGCAGCGGCTCTATGCCGGTTTCGGCGTTAATCTCGCGCACATCGACCACCGCCAGCGGCAAGCTTTTCGGCAGATGGTGCAAGAACTTATTCTGCGGGCGGGCGAGCTCGATTGCGCCAAAGCGAAGTTCGAGGTGGGCCAGGCGAGCCGGCCGCGCGGCGCGCGCAGGCAGTTGGATCATACGCTGGTCCACCGCGGCCATGGCATCGCTGGCCTCATACAGGCTGCTGCGGTCGGCAAGCTTGCGATCATGCATGCTGCGCGCGATGACGTGGAAATGTTGCTTGGCCGAGCTGGCATAAAGGGCAAAAATATCGCTCTCGCGGTCACCCAGCACCGTCACCGCCGCGGCCTTGGTGAGCAGCGGCCTTGCCGCCACGGCAGTCGATATCCAGCGTTGCGATTCCTTGTCCGATAATTCCCGATCATCATGCGAGGTCGTGCGGCGACCTGCGCGCGTCCATATCTGCCCGCTCAAAAGCCCAAGACAGCTGCCGTCGTCGGCGTCCACAGCCAGCAGCGGGTGCAGCAGCACGCCGTGGTTATTGCCTTTGCCGATTTCTCCGAGCCCGCGCCGGCGTTGCGGCGTGGTGTTGAAGTGGATCTCGCTGGTGTCCTGGATGGCCAGCACGTGGCGGCCTTCCACGGCAGGGCCCGTGCTATTGCTCCAGCTTTCGATGATCCGATCCACCGTCACCTTGTCATGGCCAAGAAAGCGGTTGAACCGCACTTCCAGCGCGCGGTTCCCCCTGGAGAGCTGCCGAAGGCAGACAGTTTTGCCCGCAACCATGCGTTCAGCGAGCGCCGCCCCCCTTTATCGAGACGACGATCCCCGAACCGGCCCAGCGTCCAGTCAATCCGTGACAACATCGCAGCACCCCCGTCCAAACCATGGAGTGCCGCAATAGGAATCACATAGATCTCCGATTCTGGAACCCCCAGGGCGAACCCGAGTCAATCCGCCGCACCAGATATGTGCATGCCCTAGTGCGAACGCAGGGACCCATAACCCCAGGAAGCAGTTTGGCGAAGACTGGTTGTGGAAGAGTCCTCCCGGGGTACAAGCACCGCCGTCTTATAGATAGATCACGCGGTATGGGTCCCTGCGTGCGCAGGGACGACAGCGGAGAATGTCGCGCGGCGCTTTCGCCCACCCCTCCCCCTCCGTAAATCTCCCCAGCTTCCACCCCCCGCAAAACTGGCCTAACCTTGCGCGACCCCACTCCTCGCGGAGGCCCGCCATGCGTTTTCGTGTTCGCCAAACCGCCCATGTGTTCGAGCGCGTGGGGCTTGCGATGGCCGGCGCGGCGTGCGGGCTGTTCGTCGGCGCCTATGTGGGATCGGCGATATCAGCGCTCACCACGCAGGGGTTTCTGATGGTGATGATGCTGCTGGGCTTCGTCGGCTTCTATCTCGGCATCGACACGCCGCAATTGCCGTTCGACGAGGCGCATAGCGCGATCGACGCCGCCGAATTCCTCAGCGCGGCCGGGACGCTCTGCGCCACGCTCACCGCGCTCGCCTCCGTCGCCGTCATCGTGCTCCGTCTCGACCCGCACATGGCCTGGACCTGGCTCGCTCTGCTCGGCTGGATCGCCGGCGTCGCCATGCAGATCGTCGGCGGCGCGAAAGCGAGGATGCGGAAGTAGCTTCCTCTTGACCCTCCCCCGCAAGGGGAGGGCAAGCAAGATGTCCCTCAGAACACCACGCCCACCCGCGTGCCGCGCTTCCAGGCGATGCGGCAGCGCTTCTTGGTGTTGACGTGCAGCAACTCGAATCTGTCGGGGATGTTCACCTGGCCGCCGAGATCGACGCAGGCCCCGCCGGGCGAATAGTCGATCAGCGTGCAGTTGATCACAGGCGCGCGCGGGTCGGTGATGATCTTGGCCTGGCGCGACACCAGCCCGGCAGGCTTCACGCGGGCATATTTACGCGGATACATTGGCACTCTCCTCCAATTCCGCAGGTCTAGCGGCGGATCCTGTGCAGGATGATGCGGATGAGTTGATGCGATCCGGCTAAGGCGGGCGGGAGAATTTTAATGAAAAGTAGCGGCGAAGGAAGAAAGCGGCGGTAGCGGGGTGGGGCCGCCTCAAACTCCGTCGTCGTCCCTGCGAAAGCAGGGACCCATACCGCGTGATGTCTCGGTTGCGCCCGAAAGCAGTCCCGAACAACGAGTCTTCGCCAAACCACTTCCTGTGGTTATGGGTCCCTGCTTTCGCGGGGACGACAGCGGTGATGTTGGCGCACCTGCCTCCACACCCGTTAATGAGAGCGCCGCCCTCCTCACATCTCCGCCGTCTCCATCTCCGCATGCTGCGGCCCCACCGGCATCGGCACCGTCACGTACTCCTTCGGCAAATTCACCGGCCGATAGTCCGGCTCCACGGCCATCCGCTTCAACACGCTCTCATGCACATGCGCGCCTTCGGGGATGGGGCGCGGCTCGCAATCGGGGATGTAGAAGCCGGGAAACACTTTCCGCTCCGGCCACTCCCGGTACTTCGCGCTCTTCGGCAGATATTCCAGAACCCGCCAGCCCGGCGTCATCGAATCGTGCAGCACGCCCGTCTTCCCAGTGTAGGCCGGCTCGACGTATTGAAACGGTGAGTTCTTGCGCTGGATGCCCCAGGCGAGCTGCTTGATGGTCGCGGGGTTGAAGTTCAGCCCCGCCTTCTCCGCCTCCGCGATCATCCAGATCAGCGGATATTTCGAGTCCCCGCTTTGCGCCTCCGGATAGCCGCCGCCGACGTCACTGTGCACGCCGGCGAACCACACCTGCAGAATGTCCTGCGGCACCTTCTTCTCGTCGGGGACATACCGGTTGCTCCAGAACTCCTGCGGCTCCCAGTACTTCTTGAGGCGGAACATGCAGCGCCGCTCGTCGATCGCGATCGCCTGCCGGAAGATCTTGACGCTGGGGTTGCGCAACGTGAAGGCGAGCTCCTCCAGGCTCGGCCAGAACAGCCGGTCGGCGCGCGGCACGATCACGCTCGCCACGGTGTCCCACACGCCGATGAAGTGGATGGTCGGCCAGCGCGTCGAGGTGATGCGCGCGAACTGGGCGGCGAGATCAAACTCGTCCTTCGGCAGCGGCCCCTGGTCGTCGAAGGCGACGTCCGAGAGATCCTCGACGTCGTTGCCACGCCCGGTGCCGGAATATTGCTTGTAGGCGACGAGGCCCGAGCCTGCGAGGTTCGCCTGCTCCGGCCTGATCAGCCCGACCTTGTGGATCAACCCCGCCAGCACGCGAACCGTGTAGGCCCCGCGCGAAAAGCCGAACAGGTAGATGCGGTCGCCCGGCGCGTAATGCTCGACCAGGAAGCAATAGGCCGACAGCACGTTGTCGTCGAGCCCGTAGCCGGTGGCGAGCCCCAGCACCAGGTTGATATTGGCTTTCAAGCGGTGCCACGTCGTCGGCTCCGTCACCGTGCCGACGCCCGGATCGTAAAACACCATCTGCCGCGGCTGCGTCCTGTCGGTCTTGCGCAGGCAGCGATAGAGCTTCAGGACGTTGGAGATGTTCTCCGAGATCTCGTTGCCGGTGCCGTCACAGCAGATGACGAGGTTCTTCGGCGCGGTCGTGCGGTCGTGCTCCACGGGTCATCCCCTCCCGGTAATGCTACCGGGACGAGTATAGCAAAAAAGCGCGACGGCGAGGAGCCGGCGAACTCAGCCGCGACGGCGCTACGCTCCCTCGTCCCGCAGGCGGGGCGGGCGAAGGAAGCCTACTTCTTCTTCCCCGGTCCGAAATCCGGCTGCCAGGCCACATCCTTGCGGCTCGGCGCTGCCGCGATCACCTTGGCCTTGTCCTTCTTCGGCTTCTTGGTCTCGCGATTGCCGCGTTGCTGTCCCTTGGCCATGTCGGTCTCCTTCTGAGATTTATCTGGGGGTGCGAGTTCGTCCAGTTCGTCCGATTGCAGCACGCGTCCGCGCGGCGTGCAGACCCTCACGTCGATGGCGCCGTCGCGCAGAAATTTTCGCGCCAGCCGCAGCGCAAGGCTGGCGCTGCCGCGGCCGAGATTGGCGCAGCCATATTCGTGGTGGCGCTGACGAGATAGGGCACGCGAATGGCCCTAGCCATTGAAGATGGCCGCCGCGCACACCAGCAGCAGAAGGAACAGCGGAACCACCACCGGCGGCACGATCCATTCGGAAAGGCGAAACTGCGACATGCTTGCTCCTGCTCGAACTTGCGGCGGGAGCGCACGTGACCCTCAGTCACCGGTCGAAGCCGTTGCGAGATGTGCGGTGATGCGATGACTCTACGCCTGCACCGCGCCGATAGCGAGGGCTAAAACGCCGCGCGCGCCGCCGACAATAACGCTGGCTATTGCCGCGCAACGCGCGCATGCTCGCGCTCGCCAGCGTCCGGTGGGGCCCCTCTTTTTGAAAGGCAGGCGCGCATGACCATCCGCTCGCGGCACGAATTCGTGACGTTCAAGCATCCGTTTCACATCCGCGGCATTGCGCGCGAACTGCCGGCGGGCCGCTACGAGGTCGTCACCGACGAGGAGATGATCGAGGGCCTGTCGTTCGCCGCCTGGCGCCGCGTCGCCACCATGATCACGGTGCCCACCGAGGGCGCGCGCGGCGGCACCACGGAAGTGCATGCGATCGGCTCGGTCGACCTCGCGGACGCTCAACGCATCGATGCGACCGCCCATGACTGATGTTCCGGTCGAGCTCGACAAGCATCGCGGCATGGCTGCGCAAAAGGCCACCGATCTGCGCCGCGCGCTGTCCGAGGTCGAGAACAATGTCCGCGAGCTGCGCGAGCGCGAGGCCGATCTCGAAAGCCGCATGCTGACGGTGCCGGCGATGTCGTGGCCGGAAGCCGCGGTGAAGGCCCGCTATCTGCTCAACCTCTATGCCGCCGGCCTGCCCGCCGAGGACACCCGCCACCGCGCGCTGGTGGCCGCCCTGTTCGACGATTTCGCAAGGCTCAACGGCGACGGCTGAAGGCGGCCGCCCCACGGGTGTCGTCCCGGACAAGCGAAGCGCAGATCCAGGACCCATAGCCACGGAATTGAGTTGTTGCAGATGCTCGTGCCACGGCGTGCTTGAATCAAGCCGACCGGGTCACAGGTCCCGGCCCCCCGTGCGCAATGGCGCACCAGGCCGGGACGCGCGCAGTACAGGAGTAACCCCATGACGCTCACCAGCGGCCGTTTCATCGGCCACGACCAGGACCGCGGCATCGTCCAGTTCTCGATGCAGGACGGCGCGAAGGAATTCGCCTGCGCGATCTCGACCTCCGCCATGGACGATCTCGAGCGCGGCCCGCGCGCCCGCCCCAATGAGCGCGAAGCCCAGTTCACCCGCCTGCGCGAGCGCATCGAAGCCTGCGCGGGACGGAAGTACCAGGCGACGGAGTTCGAAGGCACTCCGCCGGGGATCGTGCTGCGGAGCATTGATTTTCGGGGGTAGGGGACACGGACGGCCCCATTGCCCCTCATCTGTTGATATTAACCCCTTGTTAACCATGCGGTTGCCTAATGTTGACGATGGGGGGATCACCATGTCGGCCCATGTGACGCGACCGAGGTTGATGCCTGTTTCGGCCGATCCGGCCATCCGGTCGGTGGCGAGGCTGGCGGTTCGCGCCAGGGCCGTCCTACAGGGCAAAGCGCCTGTCCTACGGAGCAAAGCCATGTTCGGAAAGGACGACTTAGTGGACAATCTCAGCCGCGATCTCGATCGCGCGCGCGGACGACGCGATGCGCTCGCATCCGAAGCCACGACCCTGACGGCCCAGATCGCCGAAATCGAAGCCCGCCTTTCGGAAGAGAAGAAAAGGCGGGAGCGTGAGCGCGTCCTGAGCGAGATCGAATTGATCAAGACGCGAGTCAAGCAGGCCGCCGGCGCGTTTGCGCCCGTCGTCGACGGTCTCTCCAGCGCGATCGAGCAGGCTGCGGCCGTCGTGCCCGAGGCGCGCGAGCTCAATAGTTTCCTCGTGTCGGTGGCGACCGAGATCGACAGCGTGCTCGATCCGCTCTTGCGCGAACTGGATCAGCGTGCGGATGCGGTGCGATCCGGACAGGCAGCGCTGGACTTGCCGAGTTCGGCCGTTGAAGCGCCGCCCATCGAGCTGCCGAAAGACCCCAACGAACGCCTGCTTCGCTTTCCGGCCTGGCTGTCGCGCGACAAGGAACCGGACAAGAAGGAAACCGCGGAGAGCCCGCGCAGCACGGCAGCGTGAAGCATCGGCGGCTGGTTTCGTTGCGGCGCATCCTTCGAGACGCCCGATCGAGGCGGGCTCCTCAGGATGAGGACTCGTTTCCGCGGCGAGATATCAAACATTCATGGTGAGGCGCCCGCCAAAGCGGGAGAGTTGTTGTTTTACTCCGTCATTCCGGGGCGCGCCTCTTGGCGCGAGCCCGGAATCCATACTCACGATGGTGGTTATGGATCCCGGGCTCGCGACTTCGTCGCGCCCCGGGATGACGACCTGTTGTTGGACTCCGTAGTCGACATGCAAGCAACCGCGGCTCTCTCGACCCCTCAGTTGGCGGCGCGGCGCAGGAAGGCCGGGATATCGAGAACGGCCTCGTCGGGCGCATTGCGCGCAGGCGCGCGGCCGTAAGGATCGAGCGGCTGAAGCGCCGCCTGCCGCGCATGGTCCAGGCCCGGCCGTGCCGGTGGCCCCACGGGGTGGTGCGGCTGCGGGCGGAGCGGCGGGCTGCCCGCTTGCGGAATGGGTGCGCTGCGCTCGATGCGATCGGCGATGCGGCGGCTGTCGTTGCGCAGCCTGCCGGCGAGCTGCGTGAGGGCGGTTTCCACCGGCAGCGCCTGCGCCGGGTCGAGATTGTCGATACCGGTCGCCACCACCGAGACGCGGACGATGCCTTCGAGGCTTTCGTCAAAGGACGCGCCGACGATGATGTTGGCGTCCGGGTCGGCCTCGTCGCGAATGCGGCTGGCCGCTTCGTCGACCTCGTACAGCATGAGATCCTTGCCGCCGGTGATGGAGATGATGAGGCCGCTGGCGCGCTTGATCGAGGGGTTCTCGATCAACGGATTGGAGATCGCGGCGACGGCGGCGGCGAGCACGCGCTTCTCGCCGGAGGCCTCGCCCCGTCCCATCATGGCCTTGCCCTTCTCCTTCATGACGGAGAGGACGTCGGCAAAATCGAGATTGATCAGGCCTTCCTTGACGATGAGGTCGCTGATGCAGGCTACGCCCGAATAAAGCACCTGGTCGGCAAGGGCGAAGGCATCGGCGAATGTGGTCTTGTCGCTGGCCACCCGGAACAGGTTCTGGTTCGGGATGATCAGGAGGGTGTCGACCGTCTTCAGCAGCTCCTCGATACCGGCCTCGGCAAAGCGCATGCGGCGCTGGCCCTCGAAGTAGAACGGCTTGGTGACCACGCCGATCGTGAGAATGCCGAGCTCGCGCGCGGTCCTGGCGACGACGGGTGCAGCCCCGGTGCCGGTGCCGCCGCCCATCCCCGCCGTCACGAACACCATGTGCGCGCCGGTCAACTGATTGCGGATCGCATCGATGGCCTCCTCGGCTGCGGCGCGGCCCAGCTCCGGCTGCGAGCCGGCGCCGAGGCCTGCGGTGACATGTGTGCCGAGCTGGATGAGGTGCTTCGCCTTCGACATGGCCAGCGCCTGCGCGTCGGTGTTGGCGACCACGAACTCGACCCCTTGCAGCCCGGCCGTGATCATGTTGTTGACGGCATTGCCGCCTGCGCCGCCGACGCCGAACACGACGATACGGGCCTTCAATTTCATGGATATCGATATTGCCAGCCATTTTTCCCTCGCGATTGGTCCGGCAAGCCGGGGATTGAAGAAAGTCTCGAGCGCTACCTGCTAGCCGCGCGATCTGCTTTGACGATGGCGGCCGCCAGATGTCCCAATCGACGCGCGGCGTGTCCCGCGATCGAGCCGTCCCGGCGATCGCTCCGCAGCGCCGTCACTTCGTCTTCCAGTCGTGCCGCCCACGCATTGGCTGCCATGGTCTCGGCGGTCGCCTGCTGCAGCTCGACGGCGAGGCGATCGGCGCGGTCCCGCTCGCGCTCGAACACGGCCCTGTAGGCGGTTGCGACGTCTTCGAGCCGCGCGATCTCCGCCTTGAAGGACTCGGTCTCTAGAGCGTTTTCGAGCGAAGTGGATACCGGTTCGCGTGAAGAAAACGCGTCAGAATAAGAATCTGGAGCCCCGTTCCGACGCCGTCGGAACGGAAATGGCTCTACGGCCTCGATCCTTGCCATGGAGGCGGCGATGGGGTCTGCCCGGCCGGCACGTCGCGGGCGGGGCGTGTACCGGAGCTCGGCGAGATCAACGCTCACCAGGGCCTTGCCGTCATCCGAACGCGAGCGCGGCAGCCGGCGTCGTCTCGCCAGCGACCGCGCGGCCTCGCGCGAGATGTTGAGGCGGGCACTGAGATCGGCATACGTCAACAACGCAACGCACATCGGCGCTTCTCCTGGAGCGAACCGGGAAGGCATTTCGAGCTAATGATGGCTGGACGATTACAGCAGGCTAGGGTGCGTTGGTTAATGAACGGTTAACGCGCGCGGAGGGTGTTTACGGGTGGCGGCAGCGGGCCGATCCTGGGATCGCAGAGCACCATCTGCCGCGGCTGCGTCTTGTTTCTCTTCCGAAGGCAGCGATGGAGCTTCAGGACGCTGGAGATGTTCTCCGAGATCTCGTTGCCGGCCGTCACAGCAAATGACGAGGTTTTTAGGCGAGGGGTTGGGTGCGGGGTGTGCGCGATGGTCCATGGGATGCGCCTCGGGGTGATGATACCGGGGCGAGTATGGCAGAATTGCAACAAATAGTTTGCAGGCTAGACTGGAATGTAGCCCGCACGCTCACCGTTCAACGCATTCTCTCCAGCGAACCACTCATAGTGGACCGCTGCAGCGACATCTTTCGGCGGCTCCTTGTTCTCAAGTACGATCAGTTGCAGATTCGTATTGAAGCTGGTCAACGAACGCCAAAATCCACTCTCCATTCCAGGATCTATTGGTCCGTCCTGATTCCCGTCGCCAATATTTCCCTTCTTGTAGCTCGTGAGAGGCGAATCGAGGAGCACCATGCCTAGATGGGGGCGACCATTCTTTCCGCAGTACCTGAGTAGCCCCAGCACGAATGCCGAATGCAGGATGGCTCGAAAGCCTTTGCCATGCGAACGTCTAGATTGACCGTCGATGACGATGTCATAGGTTGATTCATCAAAGTCAACTCGTCCTTCGCCCTTCCAATTCCATTCCTTCAGAACAGCCTCCACCTCCTTACAAAACGTCAGAAGTAGCTTTGACGGCAGCGGCTCCCATTTTTTGGCGGGGCCCTTGCTGTTAGCCGATGCTCTTTCGATGGCTTGCTTTGCCAGGCGCAGGCTAGACACTTGATCTTGGTCGTTTCGAATCGCTTCCAACTCGATCCGCCTCGATATTAGCTTTTCCAGGCGCTGCGCCCCCTCTCGCATTGTAGGGATAAGAACGTTGGCGATACGAGAATCGATCTCCCTCGTTGCTGCCGAGCTATCGGTTTGCTCTTCCTCTCTGAGTTTTCTGCGATTTCTAAGGCTCTCGGTTGCAGCGGCCAGATCAGTCTGGCGGCCCAAGATTTTTGACGCCTCTGCTTTGGAGGCCTCATAGATGTCTTTTGTCGCCACTGTCACTTTGTGTGTATGATCGGGCGACATCGGCTGATCGCAAAGCGGACATCTAACTTCTTGAAGGCCATTGAAAAAGTGCGATCCTTCCGCAATAAAGTCTAGGCGCTTTGTCGCCAGCGCCACCCCGCTGCTGTACCTCATGAACGTCCGGAATTTTCGAAGCCAGATAGCCAGAGGCCCATTCGAGGGTGAAGCGCTCAAACTCCTCTGGGCTAAACTGCGCTAGTCGATCTAAAGGATCGACAGGAAGGCCGACGCCGAGTCCCAGTAGCCTAGCGTTCGCATTAGGCCAAGGCGTAGGAAGCGGAAGATTCGCGACAGCTTTCGATTTGGTGTTGACCGCCCCCACGTCTCCCCCAGCAAGAGATGATTGTTGATTGCGAGAGCTACTTCATAGCACAACTTCTCGTAATTCCACTTTGGGCGAAGATTGCAGGTCCACAAACAAAAACGGCCGGATCTTCCGATCCGGCCGCAACGCAAACTCTTACTGGCTAAGTCTACGCCACGCGACGCAATCTAGCCCCCGCCCAATTCTGGAAAAACTTAGCTGGCCTTCTTGGCCGGTGCAGCCGTCGGGCCGACCTTTTTCTGGATGGCGCGCTTCAGCTCGAGGGCGCGGGGCGACAGAAGGTCGGCCTTGGCCTTGAGCAGGAAGGCATCTAAGCCGCCATTGTGGTCGACGCTCTTCACCGCGTTGGTCGAGACGCGCAGGCGCACGTTGCGCTCCAGGGCTTCGCTGATGAAGGTCACGTTGACCAGGTTCGGCAGGAAGCGGCGCTTGGTCTTGATGTTGGAGTGGCTGACCTTGTGGCCGACGAGGGGGCCCTTGGCCGTGAGTTCGCAGCGGCGAGACATGGTAGAAATCCTTAAGTTTCGAACCCCTAACGAGTGCGGCCGCCATTCGGGGCGCCACGGGGGCTAATTCTTCGTCCTTGCAGGGAGCGCGCGGACGTATAGGGGGGAAGGGGCGGGTAGTCAAGGATTTGGGCGGTCTTTTCGCCTCTCCCCGCCTGCGGGGAGAGGCCGGAATGCGCGCGAATAGCGCGGATTCCGGGTGAGGGGGCGTCTCCGCGGGGGAGGGGGCCGCCTATGACCTCAACTATCACCGCCCTCGCGGAGAGCCCCCCTCACCCCGACCCTCTCCCCGCAAGCGGGGCGAGGGGGAAAAGGCAGCGGGAGAGGCGAAGCCGATCACCAAAACGGCAATGTTTGTCGCGCCTTACCATCACATAAAGGGCGTATTCGCGACCGAAGACTCCGGTGGAGTTCCCGGCTCGAGACGCCCGGACACATTGTTTGCCGCGGTTTTTGGCTTAAGTAACAACCGTCGCGCCCCGATTGGATTGTTTCGTGCTCACAACGTCCCCTCTTGCGCCAGAAGAGCGCTCAGTCCGCCCGCGCTTTGCCGGCTGGCTGGCGGCGCTTTGCGGCCTGGCCGTGGCGTGGGGCGCGGTGCCCGCGGCGGCGCAGGGCAAGCTCGAGGCGCAATATGAGGCCTCGCTGGCCGGCATTCCCGTCGGCAAGGGCGGCTGGAACATCGACATCCAGGACGACGTGTTCTCGGCGGCGGCCGCGGGCGGCACCTCGGGGCTATTGAAGTCGTTCACGGGCGGGTCCGGCACCGGCGCTAGCCAAGGGCGGATCGTCAACGGCGCGCTGGTGGCGACCGGCTACCAGGCCTCCACCACCACCTCGAAGAAGACCGAAGAGATCCGCATCACGCTCGACAAGGGCAATGTGAAGGATTTTGCCATTCTGCCGGAGCCGCCGGTCGATCCGGACCGTATCGTCGTCACCGACGCGCATCGCCGCGGCGTCTGGGACCCCATGACGGCCTCGCTGCTGCGCGTGCCCGGCAATGGCGACCCAGTCTCGCCGGACGCCTGCCACAACTCGGCCCCGGTGTTCGACGGCCGCATGCGCTACGATCTGAAGCTTGATTTCAAGCGCATGGAGAATGTGAAGGCGGAGAAGGGCTATCACGGCCCGGTGGTGGTCTGTTCGCTCTATTTCGTGCCCGTCGCCGGCTACATCCCCGACCGCCCCGTGATCAAATATCTCGCCGCCCAGCGCAACATCGAGATTGCGTTTGCCCCCGTCGCCGGCACCCGCGTCCTGGTCCCGTTCTGGCTGAAAGTGCCGACGCCCCTGGGGCCGGCCATGCTGGAAGCGACCAGCTTCATCACCACGGCCCAGCCGCCAAGGGTGGCGAAGACGCAGTAAGCGGCGGCTGCCGTAGCGCGTTCTCTCTCTACCCT
The DNA here is from genome assembly GCF_002278135.3 of Bradyrhizobium ottawaense. Lineage (NCBI taxonomy): Bacteria > Pseudomonadati > Pseudomonadota > Alphaproteobacteria > Hyphomicrobiales > Nitrobacteraceae > Bradyrhizobium > Bradyrhizobium ottawaense. The sequence continues at coordinate 824,937 of NZ_CP029425.2, forward strand.
CTCTCTCGGCCGTCATTCCGGGGCGCGACGCAGTCGCGAACCCGGAATCCATCGTGAGACAGTCTCCGCTGCACGATGGATTCCGGGCTCGCGCCAAGAGGCGCGCCCCGGAATGACGAGCAGAGTTTTTGGCTGCGTGAAGGTTTTGCAAATTCAATCACTTGCCTACTGTGCATGGGGTTGTTTTCGCAAAAATTGGTCCCGGCGGCTCCGGTCCCGGAATCCATTTGACTCCTCCCTGATTCTGATTCGACTCCGCGCCGTCCCCAACTTAAGGCTTTGCGCCATCGAAACGTCACTTGTACGGCGGCCCAAAACTCCATCTAGTTGCGGCCAATAAGACTCCCGCGACATGTTGCGTGAACGGAACATGACTCCGGGGGGAGTCAGCGATTCGGCCGCGATTCGTTCTAGAGTCGTTCCGAAGCTTAAGACTAACGGGAAAAGCGTCGCAAAGTGAGACAGTTGCGCGAGGTTTTTCTCCCTCGCCCCGCTTGCGGGGAGAGGGTCGGGGTGAGGGGGAGTCTCCACAGATGCGGTGACAGATGGACTCGCGGAGAGTCCCCCTCACCCGGCGCTTTGCGCCGACCTCTCCCCGCAAGCGGGGCGAGGTGACTTCCAAGCGCTGCCCGCCCCCGCCCACAACAGCACTGACATTCGCCCAAATCGCCACTACCTAATCCCCCAGATGCCCTTTTCCTCCTCCCCCTTCGCTTCCGAGCGCGCGCCGTCCGATCGCGTGCCTGGCGCCGGCGTCACTGCGGTGCTCGGGCCGACCAACACCGGCAAGACCCATCTCGCCATCGAGCGGATGCTGGCGCACCCTTCCGGGATGATCGGGCTGCCGCTGCGCCTCTTGGCGCGCGAGGTCTACAACAAGATCGCCGCGCGGGTCGGAGCCGAGGCGGTCGCGCTCGTCACCGGCGAGGAGAAGATCAAGCCGAAGAGCCCGCGCTATTGGGTGTCGACCGTCGAGGCGATGCCGCGCGACCTCGACGTCTCCTTCCTTGCCGTCGACGAGGTCCAGATCGCCAGCGATCTCGAACGCGGCCACGTCTTCACCGATCGGCTCCTCAACCGCCGGGGCCGCGACGAGACGCTGCTGCTCGGCGCTGCCACCATGCGCCCGATCATCGAGCGGCTGTTGCCGGGCGTCTCCATGATCACGCGGCCGCGCCTGTCGCAGCTGGAATTCGCCGGCGATCGCAAGATCACGCGCCAGCCGCGCCGCACCGCGATCGTCGCGTTCTCGGCCGATGAAGTCTACGCCATCGCCGAGCTGATCCGCCGCCAGCATGGCGGCGCCGCCGTGGTGCTGGGCTCGCTCTCACCGCGCACCCGCAATGCGCAGGTGGCGATGTTCCAGAACGGCGATGTCGATTATCTCGTCGCCACCGACGCCGTCGGCATGGGTCTCAATCTCGACGTCGACCACGTCGCCTTCGCCTCCGACCGCAAGTTCGACGGCTACCAGTTCCGCCGCCTGACGCCGTCCGAATTCGCGCAGATCGCGGGGCGCGCCGGCCGCGCCACGCGCAACGGCACTTTCGGCACCACCGGCCGCTGCGCACCGTTCGAGCCCGAGCTCGTCAACGCGCTGCAGAACCACACTTTCGACCCCGTGAAGATGCTGCAATGGCGCAACGCCAGGCTGGATTTCTCCTCGCTCGGCGCGCTCCAGGTGTCCCTGAACCTCGCCCCCGGCCACGAGGCGCTGACGCGCGCCCCTGTCGCCGAGGACATGCGCGTGCTCGACCATGCCGCCCGCGACGTCGAGGTGCGCGATATCGCGCATGGCAAGGCGGCGGTGGAGCGGCTGTGGGAGGCCTGCCAGGTCCCCGATTACCGGAAACTGTCGCCGGCCGCCCATGCCGAGCTGGTGACCACGTTGTACGGCTTCCTGATGCGGAAGGGCTGCATCCCCGACGCCTGGTTCGAGGCCCAGATCACCCAGGCCGACCGCGTCGACGGCGACATCGACACGCTGTCGGCCCGGATCGCGCAGATCCGCACCTGGACCTTCGTCGCCAACCGCCCGGACTGGCTGAAAGACCCCGAACGCTGGCAGGGGATCGCCCGCGAGGTCGAAAATAAATTATCGGATGCGCTCCATGAACGCTTGACTGAGCGTTTCGTTGATCGCCGGACCAGTGTATTGATGCGCCGCCTGCGGGAGAACACGAGCTTGAATACTGAAATCGGCAAGACCGGCGAAGTCATCGTCGAAGGCCATGTCATCGGCCGCCTCGACGGCTTCACCTTTGCACCGGATGCGGCGGAAGCTGGTTCGGATGCGAAAGCCTTGCAGGCTGCAGCGCAAGCAGTGCTCGCCGGCGAGATCAACACGCGCGCCGAAAAGCTCGGCAACGCGCCGGACGATCAGTTCGTGCTGACCTCGGAAGGCACCATCCGCTGGACCGGCGACGCCGTGGCGCGGCTGTCTGCCGCAGAGGAGGCGCTGCATCCGCGCATCCGCATCATCTCGGACGAGCGTCTCACCGGGGCGCCGCGCGAAAAAGTGCAGGCCCGGCTCGAGCTCTGGCTCAAGACGCATGTCGAGAAGCTGCTCGGGCCGATGTTCGAGCTCTCCAAGGCCGAGGACGTCACCGGCATCGCCCGCGGCATCGCCTATCAGCTCGTCGAGGCGCTCGGCGTGCTGGAGCGGCCCAAGATCGCGAACGAGCTGAAGGATCTCGACCAGCCCTCGCGCGCGGTGCTGCGCAAATACGGCGTCCGGTTCGGCGCCTACCACATCTATTTCCCCGGCCTTTTGAAGCCTGCCGCGCGTGCGCTCGCAGCGCTGTTGTGGGCGCTGAAGCAGGACAATGTCGATCTGTCCTCGCTGTCGGGCGCGCAGCATCTGGCGAGCTCGGGCCGTACCTCGTTCCCGGTCGACAAGGCGCTGCCGCGCGATGCCTATCGCGTGCTCGGCTACAAGCAGGCCGGCGAACGCGCCGTGCGCGTCGACATCCTGGAGCGTCTTGCCGATCTGATCCGCCCGGCGCTGGCCTGGCGCGAGAACGCGTCCGGCGAAAAGCCGGCCGGCGCCTTCGACGGCCGCAGTTTCGTGGTGACGCAGGCGATGACCTCGCTCACCGGATCTGCCGGCGAGGATTTCGCCTCGGTGCTGCGTGCGCTCGGCTATCGCATGGAGAAGCGTCCGCCGCTGCCGCAAAAGCCGGCCGTGGTGGAAACGGTCGCGGCCGAGACGCCGCCGGCTGAAGGAAGCGCCGACTCCTCGACCGAGACCGCGGCGGAGGCCGTTGCCGGCCTGCCGGCGGAGGCCTCCACCGAAGCGGTCGCCGAGCCGGTCACCGTCGAAGATGCGCCCGGCATGGAGGTGCAGGACGAGCCGGCCCAGGAGGCCGAGCCCGTGCTGGAAGCCTCTCCGGAGGCCCCCGTCACGCCCGAAGACGCCCCCGGCATTGCGCCGCCGGCGGAAGAGCCCGCTGCGCCCGTCGAGGCTGCCGGCCTCGAAGCCGCTCCGGCCGAGACCGCCGCAACCGAAGCTGCCGCGTCACCCGACGCCGCCGCGCCTGAAGCTGCGGCGACGCCCGCCGAGCCCGAACTGATCGAGGTCTGGCGTCCCGGCGGCCGTCACGAGGACCGCAAGCCACGCCACGAGCGCCATCGCCATCAGCGTCATCACCATCAGCCGCGTCCGCAAGGAGGCGCCGAGGCAGGTGCCGCGCCCGCGGAAGGCGGGGCCGCGCAAGCCGCCGACGGCGCGAAGCCGGGCCAGCGTCATGGCGGCCATCGCAGGGACGGCGGCAGAGACTTCCGCAAGCCGCGCGAAGGTGGCGAAGGCGCGCCGCGTCCCGAGGGGCGCGACGACAGGAATCGCCGCTTCGAGGGCAAGGATCGCGACAACAAGGGACGCGATCGCGACAAGGGCAAGTTCGGCGGAGATCGCGACAAGGGCCGTGACAACCGCGGCCGTGATCGCGACAAGGGCCGCGACCGCCAGGGCGGACCGTCGCTGCGTCCCTACGCCTCGAGCGCAAACCCGCGCGAGCGCGATCGCCCGGCCGATCCGAATTCGCCCTTCGCCAAGCTCGCCGCGCTGAAAGAGCAGCTGTCTGGTCGGAAGGAGTAATCCCACGACCGAGCGGCAGCGCCTCGACAAATGGTTGTGGCACGCGCGGGTGGTGAAGGCGCGCACCTCCGCGGCCGAGCTCGTCGGGTCGGGCCACGTTCGCGTCAACGGTGAGCGCGAAAAGTCGCCGGGGCATGCGATCAAGATCGGCGACGTCATCACCGTCGCGCTCGATCGCACCGTGCGGGTGTTGAAGGTCACCGGCTTCAGCGAGCGCCGTGGCGATGCTGCCGCGGCGCGGGTGCTCTTTGAGGAGCTAAGCGAAGCGAAACGCAATTAATTGCGTTTCGAATTCACTTCTTGGTCGATCAAACACACAAAGCGGTCATGATCGGGCCTTCCCGACCTTGCGGCGCCCGGCCATCCGCGCTACGCAAGCCGCGACTTTTAAAAGAGCTTTTCGGAGCGTTGGATGACTTACGTCGTCACTGAAAACTGCATCAAGTGCAAGTACACCGACTGCGTCGAGGTCTGCCCGGTCGATTGCTTCTACGAGGGTGACAACATGCTCGTCATCCACCCCGACGAGTGCATCGATTGCGGCGTGTGCGAGCCGGAATGCCCCGCCGACGCCATCAAGCCGGACACGGAACCGGGCCTGGAAAAGTGGCTTTCGGTCAACGCCGACTACGCCAAGAGCTGGCCGAACATCACCCAGAAGAAAGAATCACCTGCCGACGCCAAGGAATTCGACGGCATGGAAGGCAAGTTCGAGAAATATTTTTCTCCGAACCCCGGCTCCGGCGACTGAATCGGGCTCAAACTTAACCCTAATAGCGGCGCTGTCGCTGAAAACCAGCCCTCAAGACCCCTAAATCATTGATTTTTGCGGGAAATGTGCTATATTGGGCACATTAAGCCGAACCCGTCAGCCCCGTTGGCCCCGCTGGGTTCCCGTGAAACCAAATGTCGAACAGGGGCGTGGCAGTTTCCGCGCGCAGGCTGTGTCACAGAAAACGCGTAAAAAGAGTACTTCAGCGAGGGCTTCCCATAAGGAGGCCAAAAAAGTCGCCGCGGCCAGCCGTAGCGCATCCAAGGGTCGGACCGCGACGAAGGCGCCGGCTGCAAAGTCCTCGAAGAACAAAAGAAGCGCAATGCCTAACAAGACTGCCAAACCGGCCGCGAAAGCGACCGCTGCCAAGCCTGCTGTCAAGCCCGTTGCCGCCAAGGCTCCCGCTGCCAAGCCCGCCGCGTCGAAGGCTCCCGTTGCTGCTCCTGCCAAGGCTCCCGTTGCTGCCGCCAAGCCCGCCGTGAAGCCGGCGGCCGCTGCGCCGAAGGTCGAGGAAAAGAAGGTCGTGACCCAGCGTCAGGGCTTCAAGGCCAATGAATTCGTCGTCTATCCCGCTCACGGCGTCGGCCAGATCCTGGCCATCGAGGAGCAGGAGATCGCCGGCGCGAAGCTCGAGCTGTTCGTCATCAACTTCATCAAGGACAAGATGACGCTGCGCGTGCCGACCGCCAAGGTCGCCAATGTCGGCATGCGCAAGCTGTCCGAGCCGGCGCTGGTGAAGAAGGCGCTGGAGACGCTCAAGGGCCGCGCCCGCGTCAAGCGCACCATGTGGTCGCGCCGTGCCCAGGAATACGAAGCGAAGATCAATTCGGGCGACATCGTCGCGATCGCGGAAGTCGTGCGCGACCTCTATCGCTCGGAGTCGCAGCCGGAGCAGTCCTACAGCGAACGCCAGCTCTATGAAGCGGCGCTCGATCGTCTGTCCCGCGAGATCGCGGTGGTGCAGCACTCGACCGAGACCGAAGCGGTCAAGGAGATCGAGGCCCAGCTCGCCAAGAGCCCGCGCCGCAACGCCAAGGCGGAAGCCGCCGAGGGCGAGGCGGATGCCGAGGGCGATGCCGACGATACCGATGGCGACGACACCACGGTCGCCGACGAAGCCGCGTAAGCAGCTTCGTTCTGCGCAAGCAACCAAAAGCCCGGCCTCGCGCCGGGCTTTTTGTTTGGGGACGTTTTCCAAGTCGATGACGGAAGCTTTGTGCAAGAGCTCTCTCGACAAACTCGGTGTCGTCCCGGCGAACGCCGGGACCCATACCCCAGGGAGAAGTTTGACGAAGACTAGTCGCTCGGTACGCCTACCGATCGCAACGATAGATTCCGCGGTATGGGTCCCGGCGTTCGCCGGGACGACGAGAGGAGAGAGTCTTCGTCAAACGACGCGTGGCCGCCTACTTCACCGGCCGCTTCTCGAGCTTGCGCGCCAGCGTGCGCCGGTGCATGCCGAGCCTTCGCGCCGCTTCCGAGATGTTGAAATCCGTCTCGATCAGGGTCTGGTGGATGCGCTCCCATTCCAGCGTCTTGATCGAGGTCGGCCGTGCATCGAGCGCGACCTCGGCGTTGCCTTCGGCTTTGTTGAAGGCGGCTTCGATGTCGTCGGTGTTCGAGGGCTTTGCGAGATAGTGGCAGGCGCCCAGCTTGATCGCCTCGACGGCGGTCGAAATGCTGGCAAAGCCTGTGAGCACCACGATCAGCATGTCAGGATCATGCGTGTGCAGGAGCTCGACGCAGGCGAGGCCCGAGGCGCCGCCGAGCTTGAGGTCGACAACGGCGTGGCCGAAGGAGCGCTCCTCCAGCACGTTCCGCACGTCCTCGATCGAGGCGGCGAGCACGACATCATAGCCGCGGCGCTCGAACGAGCGCTTCAGCGTGCGCGCAAAGCCGGCATCGTCCTCGACGACGATGAGCGAACGGTCAGGCGTCAAAATTCCCTCCGATCGCCAACGTTGCGAGCGGCAGCGTGAGGCGGACCGTGGCGCCGCGCTTCCTGTGGTTCTCGGCGGTCACGCTGCCTCCGAGCTTGCGCACGACGTTCACCACCAGGAACAGCCCGAGCCCGCCGCCAGCGCGGCCCTTGCTCGAGTGATAGGGCTTTCCGAGCTGCGCCAGCATCTCCGGCGCAAAGCCGGGGCCGCGATCGCTGATCGACAGCACGAGATTGTCGCCCTCGCGCTCGGCGACGAGCTCGACCCATTCCCGCGAGACCTCGTAGGCGTTGTCGAGCACGTTGAAGATGACCTGCTTCAACGCGATGTCGGAGACGATGGCGACGTCTGCGCCGAACGTATTGACGAAGTAGAGCGTCCGCGCCGAACGCGCGTCGCGCCATTCGTCGACCAGGGCGGTGACGAAGGCCGTCACCGTCGTCGGCGATGAGCCTTCGCCGCGTGCTTCGCCTGCCGAGACCAGGATCCCTGTCACGATCGACTTGCAGCGTTGCAGCGAGGTCTCCATCTCCGCGAGGTCCTCGGCGAGCTCCTGATCGGCGGCAAGATCGGGCATGCGGCGCCAATCGCTGAGGATCACCGAGAGCGAGGCGAGCGGCGTGCCGAGCTCATGGGCCGCGCCGGAGGCGAGCAGGCCCATGCGGACGATGTGATCCTGCTCGGCGGCATGCTGGCGCAAGGCTGCCAGATGCGCGTCGCGCTCCCTCAGGTTTCGATTGATGCGCGTGACGAACACGACCAGCAGCACGGCGTTGAGCACGAAGCCCAGCAGCATGCCGGCGACCGTGAGCGTGTAGGTCTCGCTCAATGGGTTGGGCGGCAGGTCCAGCGGGCGGTATGCCAGCGTCAGCCAGACAAAACTCGCGCAGGTCAGCGCGACCAGCGACCAGGTTGAGCGGGCATCGAGCAGCACCGCGCCGAGCGTCACCTGGAGCAGGAACAGCGAGGTGAAGGGATTGGTGGCGCCGCCAGAGAGGTAGAGCTGCGCGGTCAGCGCGGCGACGTCCAGCATCAAGGCGACCAGCAGCTCGTTGTTGGTGATCGCGGCGCGATGGCGCACCCAGACGAGGCTGGAGACGTTGAGCAGCACCAGCGCGCCGATCACCGCGCCCATCCGCTCCAGCGGCAGGGGAATGCCGAGCCCGAAATGCACGCCGCCGATGGTCACGATCTGGCCGACCACCGCGGTCCAGCGCAGCTGGATCAGCAGCGCCATGTTCTTGCGGTTCGTCTCGTCGTCGGTCGGAGTCGTGCCGATCAGCTCGCTGCGCGCGTCGGCCTGCGATTGCAGCGTGACGGCCAGCCCGTCATGCGCAAATGGTTGGGAAAGCGTCTTCCCGTCGTCAGGCCTGTTCGACGATCGTTCCAGCATCTGATCCCGTCCTGCGGGCGACGGCATCGGAGCCGCCGGCCGGTTCGTGGACGAAGCGTTTGCGGCGGAACAGCCCGCCGCCGAATGTGACGAAGAGTTTACCCGCCAGCATGAAAGCCAGGGCGAACCACGTCAGCGCGTAGATCAGGTGGTTATTGGGAAAGCTGACCACGGTCAATCCGCCGATCGGCCCGCTGCCGGATTGTGATCCGGCATCGGCATCGACGAAGAACGGCGCGACATCGTGCAGACCGCGGGCCGTCGCAATCGCGGCGACATCGCGCGAATACCAGCGGTTGTGCTGGGGCACGTTGTTCCGGAGGAATCCGCCTTTCGGCTCTGTGATGCGGAGCAGGCCGGTGATCTCGACCTGGCCGTCCGGATTGCCGTCCCGGCGCGTCGATGCGTCGCGCCGCTCGGACGGCACGAAGCCGCGGTTGACCAGGATCTGTGTGCCGTCGTTGCGCTGGAGCGGTGTCAGCACCCAATAGCCCGGGCCTTCCTCGGTGACCGCCTGGACCAGCGTCTCGCGGTCATGCAGGAAGCGGCCGGTGACGCTGACATGCCTGTATTCGTCATTTGCCGTGGAAACCGCAGGCCATGAATCGGGCGAGGGGACCGGCTGGGCCGGGGCATGGACGCGCTGCTCGACGCGGTCGATCAGCGCCAGCTTCCAGGCGCGGCGCTCGATCTGCCAGACGCCGAGTGCGATCAGAAGAACAAAGGCCGTCAGCGAGAGGACCGTGAGCCACAGGGACGGGGACCGCGCAGCCTCGCTGCGCGCTCCGTTCGCCCGGCTTGTCTCGGTCCCTGACTCGCTCACTTCATTCCGCTCATCTGGTGCATCGGCATCATGTTGCTGTTGAGGTGGCTCATCACCCACAGCGAACCCGACAGCGCGATCACCACCATCACGATGGTGAAGATCAGCGCCATCATGCTCCAACCGTTCTCGGACGTCGTGTTCATGTGCAGGAAGTAGATCATGTGCACGACGATCTGCACGACTGCGAAGGCCATGATGACGAGCGCGGTGATCTGCTTGCTCGGCAGTGCGCCGCTCATCACCAGCCAGAACGGGATCGCGGTCAGCACGACCGAGAGCACGAAACCGAGCATATAGGTCGAGAACGAGCCGTGGGCGTGGCCGCCTTCGTGGTGATGATCGCCCGCATGGGCGGCATGGGTATCGGTGTTCATCGCAGAACTCCCAGGAGATAGACGAAGGTGAAGACGCCGATCCAGACCACGTCGAGGAAGTGCCAGAACATCGAGAGGCACATCAGACGGCGGCGGTTGGCTTCGATCAGGCCGAACTTCTGGACCTGCACCATCAGCGTCACCAGCCAGATCAGGCCGCAGGAGACGTGCAGGCCGTGGGTGCCGACCAGGGTGAAGAACGCCGACAGGAAGGCGCTGCGCTGGGGCGTGGCGCCTTCATGGATCATGTGAGCGAACTCGGTGAGTTCGATGCCGATGAAGGCGAGGCCGAACAAGCCGGTGATCGCCAGCCAGACCTGCGTCTGTGCGACCCGGTTCTGCTGCATCGTCAGCATGGCAAAACCATACGTGATCGATGAAAGCAGCAGCATCGAGGTGTTCACCGCGACCAGGTTCAGGTCGAACAGGTCCTTCGGCGCGGGACCTGCGGCGTAGTTGCCGCCGAGCACGCCGAAGGTGGCGAACAGGATCGCGAAGATGAGACAGTCGCTCATCAGGTAGATCCAGAAGCCGAGCGAGGTGCTCCAGCCTTCCGGATGCGGGTGCTCGTCGGCGAGATAGAAGACCGGCTCGCCGGTCTGGGCGGGATTGACAGCGACAGTCATTTACTTGGCTCCGGCGAGCAGTTTGGTGCGCGCGTCCTCGGTCCGGATGACGTCTTCAGCCGGAATGTCGAAGTCGCGGTGATAGTTGAAGGTGTGGCCGATACCGACGACGAGCAGCGCGGCGAAGCTCACGGCGGCGAGCCACCACATGTACCAGATCAGGCCGAATCCCATCGCGGTGGCGAGGCCGGCGAGGATGATGCCGGTGCCGGTGCTGCTGGGCATGTGGATCGGCCTGAACCCGGTGAGCGGACGCTGGTAGCCGCGCTTCTTCATGTCCCACCACGCGTCATTGTCGTGAACGACGGGGGTGAAGGCGAAGTTGTAGTCGGGAGGGGGCGAGGAGGTCGCCCATTCCAGCGTGCGCGCGTCCCAGGGATCGCCGGTGACGTCCTTGAGCTGCTCGCGCCTGAGGAAGCTGACCGCGAACTGCATCAGCATGCTGAGGATACCGAGGAGGACGAGGAAGGCCCCGATCGCGGCGATGACGAACCAGATCTGCAAGGACGGATCGTCGAACACGCGCAGGCGACGGGTCACGCCCATCAGGCCGAGCACGTAGAGCGGCATGAAGGCGAGGTAGAAGCCGGTGACCCAGAACCAGAACGACATCTTGCCCCAGAACGGATCGAGCTTGAAGCCGAACGCTTTCGGGAACCAGTAGGAGATGCCGGCGAAGGCGCCGAACACCACGCCGCCGATGATCACGTTGTGGAAGTGTGCGATCAGGAACAGGCTGTTGTGCAGGACGAAGTCGGCCGGCGGCACCGCCAGCAGCACGCCGGTCATGCCGCCGATCACGAAGGTCAGCATGAAGGCGATCGTCCACATCATGGGCAGCTCGTAGCGGATACGGCCGCGATACATCGTGAACAGCCAATTGAACATCTTCGCGCCCGTCGGGATCGAGATGATCATCGTGGTGATGCCGAAGAAAGAGTTGACGCTGGCGCCCGAGCCCATCGTGAAGAAGTGGTGCAGCCAGACCAGGTACGACAGGATGGTGATGACGACCGTGGCGTAGACCATCGAGGTGTAGCCGAACAGCCGCTTGCCGGAGAAGGTCGAGGTCACCTCCGAGAAGATGCCGAACGCCGGGAGAACCAGGATGTAGACCTCGGGATGGCCCCAGATCCAGATCAGGTTCACGTACATCATCGGGCTGCCGCCGAAATCGTTCGTGAAGAAGTTGGTGCCGACGTAGCGGTCGAGCGAGAGCAGCGCGAGCACGACGGTCAGGACCGGGAAGGAGGCGACGATCAGGACGTTGGTGCAGAGCGAGGTCCAGGTGAAGACCGGCATCTTCATCATGGTCATGCCGGGGCAGCGCAGCTTGACGATGGTGCAGATCAGGTTGATGCCTGACAGCGTCGTGCCGACGCCGGCGACCTGCAGCGCCCAGATGTAATAGTCGACGCCGACATCGGGACTGTAGCCGATGTTCGACAGCGGCGGATAAGCCAGCCAGCCGGTGCGGGCGAACTCGCCGATGAACAGCGAAGCCATCACCAGCACTGCGCCGCCGACCGTCATCCAGAAGCTGAAATTGTTCAGGAACGGGAACGACACGTCGCGCGCGCCGATCTGGAGCGGCACGACGTAGTTCATCAGGCCGGTCACCAGCGGCATCGCCACGAAGAAGATCATGATCACCCCGTGGGCGGTGAAGACCTGATCGTAGTGATGTGCGTTGAGATAGCCTTCGGAGCCGCCAAAGGCGAGCATCTGCTGGCCGCGCATCATCAGCGCATCGGCGAAGCCCCGCAGCAGCATCACGATGCCGAGGATCATGTACATGATGCCGATGCGCTTGTGGTCGACGGTGGTGAACCATTCGCGCCAGAGATAACCCCAGAGGCGGAAATAGGTGAGACCGCCGAGCAGTGCGGCGCCGCCGAGCGCGACCACCGCGAAGGTGCCGACGACGATCGGCTCGTGCAGCGGTAGCGATTCGAAGCCGAGCCGGCCGAAGATGAGCTTGAGAAGATCAGGAGACATGCGGGGATCTCTTTAGGAGTCTGACTTCGGACGCAGTCCGAGGAAGAAGGACGAGGACTTGAGCGGCGCGAAGCTCGGCCGCTTCAGGCCGGCGCCGAGCAACGGCGCCGTGTCGACGGGAGCCGTGATGGACGCCGTGGTCTTGCCCTGCGGCGCATCGGGCGTGCAGATGCCGGCCACGAAAGTCGGCTCCGGCCCGAGCGGGGTGCCGCGGCGGGCGTACTTGTCGTAAGTGAGCGGCAGGATGTTGTTCAGGCCCTGATGACCGTTGCCGCCCTTGGCGTCGATCGCCATCATCTCGCTCTGGCACATCTTGCCGGTCTCGACGCACATGTTGAGGATCAGACGGTAGAGATCGGAGTCGATCGTGCCGTAGCGGCGCACCGGCTCGTTCTGGCTGGGCTTTTCGAGCTGGAGATATTCGGCGCGGCCGAGCGAGCCGCCGGCGGATTTGGCGCTGGCGATCCAGGCGTCAAAACCCTTGTCGTCAAGTCCCCTAAAGTTGAAGTGCATGCCGGAGAAGCCGGCGCCGCTGTAGTTCGCCGAGAAGCCCTTATACGTGCCGGCGTGGTTGACGACGGCGTGGAGCTTCGTCTCCATTCCCGGCATCGCGTAGATCTGGCCGGCGAGCGCGGGGATGTAGAACGAGTTCATCACCGAGGACGCGGTGATGCGGAATTTGATCGGACGGTCGACCGGAGCTGCGAGCTCGTTGACGGTGGCGATGCCGTAGTCGGGATAGATGAAGAGCCACTTCCAATCGAGCGCGACGACGTCGACCTCGAGCGGAGCCTTGGACTGGTCCAAGGCGCGGTCGGCATGGATGCGGCCGAGCGTGCGATAGGGGTCGAGCAGATGGGTGCCCATCCAGGTCAGCGCGCCCAGGCAGACGATGATCAGCAGCGGTGCGGACCAGATCACCAGCTCGAGCTTGGTCGAGTGGTCCCATTCCGGCTCGTAGCGAGCGGCCGTGTTGGACTGGCGATAGCGCCAGGCGAACAGCACCGTCAGCGCCATCACGGGGACGACGATCAAGAGCATCAGGACGGTGGAGATGATGACGAGGTCGCGCTGCTGGGCGGCGATATCGCCGGCTGGCGCCAGCACGACGTAGTCGCAGCCGCTGAGCGCGGCAGCCAGAGGTAGTAGCGCCAGGATCTTGAGACGAGACACGGGCCGAGCCTTTGAGAATGAGTTTCTTTTGCGGGGCCAACGGGTAGCTGCGGCGCAACAATCCGGACATTGGACAATTTGTCCAATGTTGCAGTGCGGAATGTTGGGCCAGAGAAGGCCAGATTGCCCGGCGCCCGCCGGGCGGTCGGCTTTGGTTTCAGGACGTTAAGGGCGCACGAATGGCGACGGCACAGACCCCCGCAATGGCAGACCTCCACACGGGCGAGCACGGCCACGACCAGGCCAGTCCCGGCGAGATCGCCATCGGCGTCATCATCGGCCGCACCTCGGAATTCTTCGACTTCTTCGTCTTCGCGATCGCCTCGGTGATCGTGTTCCCGCGCCTGGTGTTCCCGTTCGCGAGCGAACTGACCGGCACGCTCTATTCTTTCATGATCTTCGCGCTGGCCTTCATGGCCCGGCCGATCGGCACCGTCATTTTCATGACGGTTGACCGTGCCTACGGCAAGACCGCAAAGCTGATCTCGGCGCTGTTCCTGCTCGGCACCGCCACGGTCGCGCTGGCGTTCCTGCCGGGCTATCACGACATCGGCGTTGCCGCGATCTGGTTGCTGGCGCTGGCGCGCATCGCGCAGGGTCTGGCCTGGGGCGGCGCCTGGGACGGCATGGCTTCGCTGCTCGCGCTGAACGCGCCGCCCTCCAAGCGCGGCTGGTACGCGATGGTGCCGCAGCTCGGCGCCCCGCTCGGGCTGATCGTGGCGAGCGCGCTGTTCGCCTATTTCGCCGGCAATCTCTCGGCCGACGATTTCTTCGACTGGGGCTGGCGCTATCCGTTCTTCGTCGCGTTTGCCATCAACGTCGTGGCGCTGTTCGCGCGCCTGCGCATGGTGACGACCGAGGAATATGCCTCGCTGTTCGAGACCCGCGAATTGCAGCCCGCGCGCATCTCCGACACCGTCGCGAGCGAAGGCCAGAACATCATGTTGGGGGCGTTCGCGCCGCTGGCGAGCTTCGCGCTGTTCCACATGGTCACGGTGTTTCCGCTGTCCTGGGTGTTCCTGTTCACCCGCGAAAGCCCGGTGCGCTTCCTGATCATCGAGATCGTCGCCGCCGTGTTCGGTGTCGGTGCGATCGTGCTGTCCGGCGTCATCGCCGACCGCGTCGGCCGCAAGTCGCTGCTGATGGGATCGGCGATCGCGATCGCGATCTACAGCGGTTTTGCCCCGCAGCTGCTCGATGCCGGCGCGTTCGGCGAGACCATCTACATGGTGATCGGCTTCATCCTGCTCGGCCTGTCCTTCGGCCAGTCCTCCGGCGCGATCGCCTCGAACTTCAAGCAGGCGTACCGCTACACGGCGTCCGCGCTGACCTCGGACATGGCTTGGCTGTTCGGTGCCGGCTTCGCTCCGCTGGTCGCATTGCTGCTTGCCACCAATCTCGGTGTCATCGCCTCGGGTGCGTACCTGCTGTCCGGTGCGTTCTGGACCCTGCTTGCGCTCTGGCTCAGCGGCCAGCGCGAGGCGGGCGACATGGACGCGGGGCGCTGAGGCTCAAGCGGTCGCCACACAACAGCTGTCGTAGCAACCATTAAAGCACGCCCGATTTCCGCGAGCATGACGCCGTGCTTGCGGCCGTCAAGGCGTGGCCTGGCGGCAGTCGACGTGAGGTGAGACGAGCGCGACGGCCATCCTTGACGGCCGCGGCGCGCGGCGTCGTCTTGACGGCAGGTCGGGACGAAGAAACGGTCGCCTGATCGAACAAAGAAACGAGATCAGGTGACGGACACACTCGCGGTTCTGGGCGGTTCGGCGACCCACGGTGTTCCGCGGGCGACGACGGCGTTGATGATGACGATCAGCTTCCTGGCACAGGCGACCAGCGCGCGCTTGTGGCCCTTGCCGGCGGCGATCAGCCGGCTGTACAGGGCCATGAGTTGCGGATTCCAGCGGAAGGATGCCGGAAGAGCTGCGGTGTAGAGCGCCTGACGCAAGCGCTGGCGTCCGCCGTCAATCCTGCGGGCGCCGACATGCTTGCCGCTGTCGTCATCGTACGGCGCAAGCCCGGTGAGGGCTGCGGCTTGCTCGCGGGTGATCTGACCGATCTCGGGCATCCTGATCAAGATGGCAACCGCGGTCGGCAAACCGCTGCCGCCAACGCTGTAGATCAGATCGAGCCGTGCGGCGAGATCGCGATGCTTGCGGATCGCTGCCACCAGGGCCTTGAACTCGGCTCGTCTGTGCTTGGCCAACAGAGCGATCTGCTCCTTCCAGAACTTCTGGACACGTTCGTCAGGGCAGCTCTCCAGCCGATTCTTGAGCTTTGCGATGTCCTCCTTGATCTGGTCGATCATCGTCAGATGCACGGCAAAAGGCTGCAGCCGGGGGTCTGGAGCGGGATGGATCTTCTTGACCGCGGCGGTGCAGGCCGCAATCAATGCGGCATCCATTTTGTCGTTCTTGGCCCGTTGCAAATGGAACGTGGCATAGGCGCGGACCTGGATCGGCTGAAACACGATGACGACAAACCGCTGGCGTCGCAGTTCGGCGACCGCCGCCTGCTCGTAACCACCGCTTGCCTCGATCCCAACCCGCTTGACCTTGTGGCGCTTCAGCCACTCCACCAGCTCCTGGTGGCCTTCCGCCGTGTTCTTGACCTGCAGCTCCTCCGAACTGCCATCGAGCGCCACGTCGAGCTTATCTTTGCTGGTATCGATTCCAGCACAGATCGTGTTACGTTTGGCCATCTTCCTCGACCCTCCCTTGTGATGCGAACCTGAAGTTCGTTCAACCATGCGGGTCCCGATGAAGTGCCGACCGCGATCTTGCTACAAAACGCAGCCCTCAAGGCTTCGGTGGGCATCGATCCGATCGATCGGCGGCCCAGCTCGGGCGGCCACCCGGGCTGGGCCATTCCTCACGGAACCAGGCCATTCTAATCCGGCGCGCTAATACAAGGGTGGGCAAAGGCGCGCTTCGCGCCGTGCCCACCATCTCTCTCGATCGCAAAAGATGCGTGGGCACGCTTGCGCTTTGCCCACCCTACGGCAGCGTCAATCCGCCACGATCTTCACGCGATCGCGCACCTTCACCTGCGCGGTGCGATCGAGGCCGTTCAGCACGCGAAAACGCTCGGCGGGATGATCGACGCCGGCCATGCGGTGGGAGAGCGATTCCACGGTGTCGCCGGGCTGCACGGTGATGACCTTGATGCGCAGCGGTCGCGCGGCCTGGATCTCGTCCAGCGTCAGGCGGCGGAACGAATTGACGGTCTCGCGCGCATTGCGCTCGCTCTCGGTCGACTTCTGCCGGGCCGCGAAGATGAAGCGATAGACGTCGCTGCCGAAGCGCAGCGCATAGACCTTGAACTGCCACTGGTCGCCCTTGGCGGCGGCGGACGCGGCCGGGAAGCCGTTGATGGTGATGTCTTCGGTGGACGCCTTCTCGACGCCCTCCATCCAGCCGGAATTGAGGTAGTCGCCGAGCGACTGCTCGGCCGGCACC
Source organism: Bradyrhizobium ottawaense (assembly GCF_002278135.3). NCBI lineage: Bacteria > Pseudomonadati > Pseudomonadota > Alphaproteobacteria > Hyphomicrobiales > Nitrobacteraceae > Bradyrhizobium > Bradyrhizobium ottawaense. The sequence continues at coordinate 841,596 of NZ_CP029425.2, forward strand.
CGCACCACGTCGAAACGCATCGCCTGTGCGCCGCCCTCGCGCACGCCGATCACGGCCTGGGCGGTGTTGTCGAGCGTGAAATTGTCCGGCGCCTGGAAGGTGAAGCCCAGCTTCGGATGCAGGAAGCGGCGGCCGCGGACGAAACCTTCGCTGGGGTCTTCGCCGTAGACGAGATTGTCGATCGCAGCGAGATAGGTCTCGCGGTCGCGCTCGGCGCCTTCAGGCGCAGTATATTGCCGCGCAATGGTCTGCGCGTTCTGCACGCGCTCCGGGGTCGCCGGATGCGACGAGGTGAAATCCTGCGCGCGCGGATCGAGCGAGCTCTTGCCGGCCTTCAGCTCGGCATTGCGTTCCATCGCCGAGAGGAAACGCGCCGCGCCGTAGGGGTCGAAATGCGCCTTGGCCGAAATGCCGACGCCGATGCCGTCGGCCTCGAACTCCTGCTTGCGCGAAAAGCTCGCCATGGTGAGCTTGGTCTTGGCCAGCGCCAGCGCGGTGAGGTCGGGGTCGTTGCTCATGTCGGTGACGACGCGGGTGACGATCGCGGCCTGGCGCGCCTGGTCCTCGCGCATCGCGGCGTGCTTGGACAGCACATGGGCCATCTCGTGGCTGAGCACGGAGGACAATTCCGAGGTGTCGCTGGCGAGCGCGAGAAGTCCGCGCGTGACATAGAGCTGGCCGTTCGGCAGCGCGAAGGCGTTCACGGCGCCGGAATTGAGGATGGTGACCTTGTAGCCCTGATCGGGACGGTCGGACGCAGCGACCAGCCGGTCGACGGTCTTGCTGACGAGTGATTCGAGCCTGGGATCGTCATAGGTGCCGCCATAGCTCGCCAGGATGCGCTCGTGCTCCTTCTCGGTGGCGGGTGTCTGCGCGACGGCCGGCTTGGGCTTGGGCATCGCAACGGTCGGCGGGGTCGCGGCGGCCTGGAACCGGCCCATGTCGCCACAGCCGGCGAGGGCCGTACCCAGCACGAGGCAAAGCGCGGCCGGCGCAGCCCGCAGGCGGCGGCCTTCATTCCGTACGTGCCGTTCTAGCACCCCATTCACGTCGCTTAACCCGTGCCTGGCCTGATTTAAGGCCTTACCCCTGTCGGCTCGTTTGCGCCCAGCAACTCGACCTGCCCCACGAGCCGCACATCGATCCGCGGCCCCGTACTTCCCTCGACCCAGCCCCGGACTCGAATACGCTTACTTTCCAATGACTTAATGGTGATTCCAGCGCTTTCGAACGCCGGCAGCGTGCGCTTTGAAATAGTCGCGGCAAAGCCACGTGTCCAGTTCCGTCCGAAGTTGAGGTAGGTCATTGCCCCAGCTTGCCGGACCGACAGGACTTTACCCTCGACCACCACAAAGCGCCCGATCCCCGCCAAAATATCGTCCGGACTTTCCGCGTTTTTTATGGCCGACGGGTCAGCCCAGTTGCCCTTTTTTTGGCGCCGCGCCTCGGCCTCCGACGTCATCAGGGCCGCCGCGCAGTCCTTGTCCGTGATTTCGGCGGAGACCATGGCGTCGCCCTGGGCGAGCAGCACGGCCTGCAACGGGGTGTCGCTTTCGCCGATGAAGACCAGTGCGCCTTGCCGGCCGTAGCGGTCGGGCGTGTCGTCGCTACCGCGAAGCGTCACGTCGCGGCCGGCGAGCAGCGAAGCCAGCGCCTGCTTCGTGGTCGCCGTCGTCTCGATGCCTGCGAGGCGGATTTCGCGGCCGTCATCGAGACGCACGCTGCGGGCATCGACGATGGCAGCGACACGGCCTTCGCCTTGGGATTCGAATTGGCACGGTGCGGCGGACGCGGTGCGACCCGCGAGGAGAAGAATTGCGACGGTGAGATGAAGCCGTTGCGCCACGTTGCCCGGAGAGGTTGCGTTATGCCTGGATCATAACTCAAACGATGCCAACGACGAAGGGGCCTTCGTAGGGTGGGCAAAGCGAAGCGTGCCCACGTCTTTGCCGATCGCGCGGGCCGTGGGCACGGCGCGAAGAGCGCGCCTTTGCCCACCCTACGGCAGCGCGTGTGGGGATTTGCTGTTACGTCACACGCCCGCAATGACGCGGAAAGATCTTGCGTCATTCCACCATTCCGCTTTGCGGAAAACATGACGCAATCGCAGACGCGCATCGCAGCCCGCGCTTGCTGCGCTCTTGCGCATGCGGCATGATTGCGGCAACAGCGATTGCCAATAACGATTGCCAAGAGCAACAACCAAGCCGCCATCAGAGTACGGCGCGACAAGGGAGATCGTTTTCCATGAAGACTGTTTTGTCGGGCATTTTTGCCGCCGCGTTTGCCCTCAGTGCGAGCGCCACCGCGCAGGCCCAGGACAAGCCACCTCTCAAGATCGGCGGCATCCTCGACATGTCGAGCCTCTATGCCGACATCACCGGTCCCGGCAGCGAGACCGCGGCCAAGATGGCGGTGGAGGATTTCGGCGGCGAGGTGTTGGGCCGCAAGATCCAGGTGCTGGCGGCCGACCATCAAAACAAGGCCGATCTCTCCGCCAACATCGCCCGCGATATGCTCGACAACCAGGGCGTCGAGATGATCTACGACGTCGCGGCTTCCGCCACTGCGCTTGCGGCCGGCGAGATCGCCAAAGCGCGCAACAAGATCATTATCTTCAACGGCCCGGGCTCGATCCGTCTCACCAACGAGGCCTGCGGTCCCTATACCATCCACTACGTGTTCGACACCTACGGCCAGGCCAATGTGACCGGCCTTGCGGCCGTGAAGTCTGGCCTCGACAGCTGGTTCTTCCTCACCGCCGATTACGCCTTCGGCCAGGACCTGGAGAAGGACACCAGTGCCGTCGTCATCAAGACGGGCGGCAAGGTGCTGGGCAGCGTGCGCCACCCGCTCAACACGTCGGATTTCTCCTCGTTCCTGCTCCAGGCCCAGGCCTCCAAGGCCAAGGTGATCGGGCTTGCGAATGCCGGCGGCGACACCGTCAACGCGATCAAGCAGGCGGCCGAGTTCGGCATCACCAAGGGCGGCCAGAAGGTCTCGCCGCTGCTCGCCTTCGTCACCGACATCGACTCGATCGGTCTGGAGACCGCGCAGGGCCTGCTGCTGGCGGAAGCCTTCTACTGGGACCTCAACGACGACACGCGCGCATTCTCGAAGCGCTTTCAGGAGCGCGTGAAGCGGCCGCCGACCTCGGCACAGGCCGGCGTCTACTCCTCCGTCACGCATTACCTGAAGGCGGTGAAGGCGGCCGGCACGACCGATGCAGCGACTGTCATGAAGGTGATGAAGGAGACGCCGATCAACGACTTCTTCGCCAAGGGTGGCAAGATCCGCGAGGACGGCCGCATGATCCACGACATGTACCTGTTCGAGGTGAAGAAGCCGTCGGAATCGAAGGCCCGCTGGGACGACTACAAGCTGCTCGCCACCGTGCCCGGCAGCGAGGCGTTCCAGTCGCTGGAGCAGTCGCGCTGCCCGCTGGTGAAGAAATGACGCGAAGCGTCATCCCGGGGCGCGCATGAGCGCGAACCCGGGATCCATCGGGCCGCAGTGATCGTCGACAAATGGATTCCGGGCTCGCGCTTCGCGCGCCCCGGAATGACGAAGGAAACAACGAGGGAGGCGCCCCATGAACGACATGGTCCTGCAAAAGCTCGAAGGCGGGCTGCTCACCATCACGATGAACCGGCCGGAGCGGAAGAACGCGCTCAACCCCGAGATGGTGGCCGGGCTGGTCGAAGCGGCACGGCGGGCGGCTGACGATGCGGAGGTGCGCGCGGTGCTGCTCAAGGGCGCTGGTGGCTCGTTCTGCGTCGGCGGCGACGTCAAGTCGATGGCCGCGGGCCGCGCGCCGCTGCCGTTCGAGCAGAAGCTTGCGAATCTGCGCCGCGGCATGGAGGTCTCGCGCATCCTGCACCAGATGCCGAAGCCTGTGGTGGCGCAGCTCGACGGCGCCGCGGCCGGCGCCGGCCTGTCGATGGCGCTGTCCTGCGATCTCCGTATCGCCTCGGAATCCTGCAAGATCACCACGGCCTTTGCCAAGGTCGGCTTCTCCGGCGATTACGGCGGCACCTATTTTCTCACCCAGCTGCTCGGCAGCGCGCGGGCGCGCGAGCTCTATCTGATGTCGCCGGTGCTCACCGCGAAGGAAGCGCATGCGATCGGCATGGTGACCAAGGTCGTGCCCGACGCCGAGATCGACGCCGCGGCCCACGAGCTGGCACTGTCGCTGGCGCAGGGGCCGTCGATCGCGCTCGGCTTCATCAAGCGCAACATCAACAATGCCGAGCATCTGGCGCTGGAGGATTGCTTCGACGGCGAGGCGATCCACCACACCCGCTGCGGCGACACCGAGGACCACAAGGAGGCCGCCAAGGCCTTCGTCGAGAAGCGCAAGCCGACCTTCAGGGGCGCCTGACCATGGCGCCCTATATGCGGTTGCGGCAGATCTGCCTGGTTGCGCCGCAGCTCGCGCCCGTCATCTCCGACATCGCGGAAATCATGGGCCTCGCCGTGTGCTATCGCGACGGCAATGTCGCCAAATACGGCCTGGAGAATGCGCTGCTCCCGGTCGACACGATCATGCTGGAGGTGGTGGCACCCTTCAAGGGCGGTACCACGGCCGGCCGCTTCATCGAGAAGACCGGCGGCCGCGGTGGCTACATGGCGATCTTCTGCTGCAATGATCCCGACGAGCGTGGCCGCAACGCCAACGCGCTTGGCGTGCGCACCGCCAACGTCATCGATCATGCGCCCTATCACGGCGTCCAGCTCCACCCCCGCGACTGCCGTGCCGCCTTCATCGAGTTCAACCACACCGAAGGCAGCGATGACATTCTTGGCGCCTATCCGCCGGCAGGACCGGACTGGCAAAAATTCATCCGCAAGGACGTGACGCAGGCGCTGACGGGCGTGGAGATGCAGAGCCCTGATCCGCAAGGCCTGGCCGAGCACTGGGGCAAGATCATCGGCGTTGCGCCTGAAGGTGCCGAGCTGAAGCTGCCCAATGCGACCTTCCGCTTCGTGAAAGGCGCCAGCGAGATCATGAGCGCGCTCGAGTTTCGGGTGGCGGATCGGGCGAGCGTGCTGCATGCCGCGAAGGCGAGGGGGCTTGCGGTTGCCGGGAGCGAGTTCCTGTTGGGTGGGGTGACGTTCCGCGTCGGTTGATGGTCTTCTCGTTGTCCGCCACCCTGAGGTGCTCGCCTCTTCGGCGAGCCTCGAAGGGCGACGGCCACCGGCGGGGCCGTTCATCCTTCGAGGCTTCTCATGGGACGCGTTGCATCCCATGCCTCGCACCTCAGGATGACGGCGAGAGAGAGCACGTCTCTGCGAAGAAGGACACATCCGCCATGCCACATCCGCTCGACAGCTTCTTCGCTCCCGCCAGCATCGCGCTGATCGGCGCCTCGCGCGATCACGAGAAGATCCCGGGGCGGCTCTTGTCCATGCTGCGCAAGAACGAATATCCCGGAAAGATCTATCCGGTGAACCCGAACTACGCGGATATCGACGGGCTGGCCTGCTACGGATCGATCGGCGACATCGGCGCGCCCATCGACCTCGCCGTCATCATCATCCCGGCCCGTGCCGTCCTGTCCGCGCTCGAGCAATGCGCCGCCGCCGGCGTCAAGAATGCCGTGATCATCTCCTCCGGCTTCGCCGAGGAGGGCGGCGACAGCGCGGCGATGCAGGATGCGATCGCGGCGCTGGCGAGGCGCACCGGCATGCGGATATCCGGGCCGAATGCCGAGGGCTTCTTCAGCCAGGTGCAGCACGTGGCGGCGACGTTCAGTCCGGCGGTCGATGTCAAGCCAGGTGTAGTGCCGCTTGTCGCCACCAAAAAGCGGATCGGCATCGTCGCGCAGAGCGGCGGCATCGGCTTTGCCTATTATCATCGGGCGCGGGCCCTCGGAATCGCTGTCAGCTATGTCGTCAGCGCCGGCAATGAATCCGATCTCGGCGCCGGCGAGTTCCTGGATTACATGGTGCAGGATTCCTCGACCGAGGTGATCCTGCTGTTCATCGAAGGCATCCGCGACGTCGACAAATTTCTGGTCGCCGCCCGGCGCGCTGCGGAGATGAAGAAGCCGGTGATCGTGACAAAGGTCGGACGCTCCGGCGCAGGCCAGCGCGCGGCGGCCTCGCATACCGCGAGCATGGCCGGCTGGTCGGCCGCCTATGACGCGGTGTTCGCGAAATACGGCTTCATCGTCTCCAACGACCTGGACGAAGCGCTGACGATCGCCGCGGTGCTTGCCAGCAATCCGCTGCCGAAGGGCGATCGCGTTGCCGTCGTCACCGTTTCCGGCGGTGCCGGCATCTGGGGCGCCGATACGGTGGCGCTGCAAGGCTTGCAGGTGCCGGAGCTGTCCGAAGAGGTCCAGGTTGGGATCAAGCAGTTGATGCCGTCCTATGGCACGGCGCGCAACCCGATCGACGTCACCGCGCAAGGCGTCACCTCCGGCGGCTTGCAGAAGAGCGTCGACGTCCTCGCCGCCTCGGACGAGGTCGATGCGATCCTGGTGGTGCTGTCGCTGTCGAGCGAGGTGCGCAGGCCCTTCAAGGAAGAGGAACTGACGCCGGTGCTATCGGCACAGCACAAGCCGGTGGTGTTCTATTCCTACACGGTGCCGTCCGACTTCGCGCGCCGTGAGCTCGCCAAATCCGGCGTCGTGGTACTCTCGGGCCTCACCCATGTCGGCGTCGCGATGCGTCGGCTCGTCGACTTCGCCAAGTTCAGTCTGCCGAAACCCCTGGACGAAACCCGGCTGCCGGCACGCGACCTTTCTGTACATCTGAAATCGGCGGTCCTGTCCGAGGCCGACAGCAAGTCGTTGCTCCGCGCCGCCGGCATTGCAATGCCGGATGAGGTGCTGGTGAGAGACAAGAGCGAGCTCGACGAGGCGGTCGCCCGCGTCGGCTTTCCCCTGGCGATGAAGATCCAGTCGCCTGATATCGCCCATAAGAGCGAAGTTGGCGGCGTGCGCGTCAACATCACCACCAAGGGCGAGGTGTTTCTGGCATTCGAGGCGCTGCTGGACAATGCGCGCCGGCACCGGCCTGAGGCGACCATTCAAGGCGTGCTGGTGGGCCCGATGGCGAAGCGCGGTGTCGAGATCATCGTCGGCACGATGCTGGATGAGACGTTCGGTCCCATGGTGATGGTGGGTCTCGGCGGCATCACCACCGAGCTGTTCCGCGACGTCGTCTACCGCCCCGTGCCGGTCGACGCGGAGGCGGCGGGCGCGATGCTGGCGAGCCTGAAGGCGGCGCCGCTGCTGAGTGGATTTCGCGGGGCGGCGAAGGCGGACGTTGCGGCTCTGGCACGGTTGATCGCCGATATCTCCACGCTCGCCGCGCGGGAGGGAAAGGAGATCGCGGGGATCGAGCTCAACCCGGTGCTGGTGCACGCCGAGGGGCAGGGCGTGACGATCGTCGATGCGCTGGTGGTGGGAAGGAAGTAAGCCGCTAAAGCCGCCGCTGTCGTCCCGGACAAGCGCGCCCTAAGCGCGCGCAGATCCGGGACCCATAGCCACAGGGAGCGGTTTGGCGAAGACGCGGAGTGACCAGCTTGCGCCACAACTTCGCCCTGTGGTTATGGATCCCCGCGTTCGCGGGGATGACAGGGGAGGTTGTGGTCGCTGTGGAGTGATACGGCTAGCGCCGCCGTGATCATCGCCCCTTGAAATTCGCCGCGCGACGTTCTTCCGTGGCCTTCACACCTTCCTTGAAATCCTCCGTCGCGCGCAGCCGGGTCTGCTCGGCGAGCTCGTGATTGGTCGCGGCCATGACGCGATCGGCCAATCCGGCGCGCATCGTCGCGCGGGTGGAGAGCAGGCCGAGCGGCGAGCATTCGGCGATTTCGCCGGCGAGCTTCATCGCGGCCGCCTTGACCTGGTCCTGCGGCACCAGCTCGTTGGCGAGGCCCCATTTCACGGCTTCCTCGCCGGTGACGCGGCGGCTGGTGTAGAACATCAGCTCGGCGTTGTTCTTGCCGATCAGCTCCGGCAGCGTCGTCGTCAGGCCGAAGCCGGGATGGAAGCCGAGTTTCGTAAAATTCGCGGAGAAACGCGCTTCGGGGCAGGTGACGCGGAAATCGGCGGAGACCGCGAGGCCCAATCCGCCGCCGATGGCGGCGCCCTGCACGGCGGCAACAATCGGCTTCTTGGCGCGGAAGATGCGCACGGCCTGGATGTAGAGATGGTTGATCGGCCCGAGATTGTCGGCGGGGTCGCCCTTCTTCTCTGCCTCGCGCGCCTCCTGCGCCTGCCGTGCCGGATCGCCGAAATTGGCGCCGGCGCAGAACGCCTTGCCCTGGGCCGAGAGCACCGAGGCGCGGATCTCGATATCGCGGTCGAATTCGTCGAGCGCATCCGCGATCTGGTTGATCAGCGAGATGTCGAAGAAGTTCAGCGGCGGGCGGCGGATCTCGATGGTGCCGACGTGCCCGACCTTCTCGACGCCGATGTCCTTGTATGTGGTCATGATGATCCTTTGATGATTAGCGCAAACCAAGTCCGCGGGCGATGATGCCGCGCAGCACCTCGGTGGTGCCGCCCTGGATGGTGAGCTTCGGCGCGGTCTTGATGGCGAAGTCGAGCTGCCGCTCCAAGGTCTCGCGGTTGGTCGCGGTCTCCTCGACGAAAGCAGCAAGGTCGCGCACGCGGTGGGGAAGCTGCTGTTCCCAGACCGTGCCGATGTCCTTGACGATGGAGGCCTCGACCACCGGCTCCTTGCCGGCCTGCAGCATGCCGGCGACCGAGACCGACATGCGCCGCATGGTGTGGAGCTGCGCGACCAGGCGCCCGATGCCTTCGGCGCTACGCGTATCCGGGTTCGGGCCGACCGCGCGGACGAGCTCGGTCAGCACGTAATAGGTTTCGAGGAAACGCTCGGGGCCCGAACGCTCATAGGCGAGCTCGCTCGTCGCCTGCTTCCAGGCGCCGTCGACTTCGCCGAGCACGTGGTCATCGGGCACGAAGAAATCGGTGAAGACGACCTCGTTGAACTCGTACTGGCCGGTGATCTGGCCGATCGGGTTCACCTTGATGCCCGGCTGCTTCATCTTCACCAGGAATTGCGTCAGGCCGTGACGGCGGTTTTCCTTGGTCGGCTGCGACGTCCGGAAGATCGCGATCATGTAGTCGGCGATGTGCGCCGACGAGGTCCAGATCTTGGTGCCGTTGATCAGATAGCCGCCATCGGTCTTGGTCGCGCGCGTCTTTGCCGCGAACAGGTCGGAGCCGGAATTCGGCTCGCTCATGCCGATCGCAAAGCAGATCTCGCCGCGACAGATCCGCGGCAGGATGTCCATCTTGATGTGCTCGGGCGCGTATTTCAGCAGCACCGGTCCGCTCTGGCGGTCGGCCACGAAGAAGCGCCGGGTCGGCGCGTTGGCGACGCGCATCTCCTCGGTCACCACGTAGCGTTCGAGGAAGGAACGCTCCTGGCCGCCATATTTCTTCGGCCAGGTCATCCCCAGCCAACCCTTGGCGCCGACCCGTCGGGAAAATTCGGGCGCGTCGGTGTCCTCGCGATTGGGCTTGTGCGGATCGAAGGTGCCGGCGGCGATCTCTTCGGCGAGGAAGGCGCGCACTTCCTTGCGCAGCTGCTCGCACTTCTCGGGCAGGCGGATCGGATCGAAACGGAGTGCAGCGGTCATGTGTTTCTCTCCCTGATCAGCGCGACGCCACGAGCGGCCACAATTCGTCGGCGCCTCTGGTCGCGACCAGCTTGCCGAGTTCGACGGCCCAGTGGCTCTCCGAGCCGAAGTCGTCGCGCCAGGCCAGCGCCCGCAGCGAATAGCGGTACAGGATGTGCTCGAGGGTGAAGCCGATGGCGCCGTGCACTTGATGCGCGATGGCACCGCCCTTTTCCGCGGCTTCCGCGCAGCGGATCTTTGCCGAGGCAGCTTCGAGATAGACCTCGTCGTCGAAGCGCGTCGCATTCGCGATGGCGTCGGCGGCCGAGGTCGCAGCCGCAAGGGCCGCGGCGGATTCGCCGGCGAGACGCGCCAGATTGTGCTGCACGGCCTGGAATTTCGAGATCTTCTTCTCGAAGGCGACGCGCTCGTTGGAATAGCGCACGGAGATGTCGAGCATCGATTCCAGCGCACCGGCGATCTGCAGGCTGCGCGCAACGCCGCCCATCAGCATCATCGTGGTCTGGTCAAACTCCCTGGGCGCGGCCTTGCGCGCGACGGGCTGGACCTTGTCGAGCGTCACGGTGTCGCTGTGGTCGTAGCCGACATTGAGGCCGGACTCGATCCGGACCTTGCCGGCATCGACCAGCGCGATCGAGACGCCATCCTTGCCGTGCGCCAGCACCGCAAAATGCTTTGCCGCCTTCGCAAAGGGCACGCCGCGGGCGCGGCCGGAAAGCGAGCCATCGGCATCGAGGGTGATGCGATCCTTCGGCGAGGCCGGCAGCACCGTCAACTCGCCCTCGGGCGATGCGATCTTCGCCTGCGCCAGCAGCCAGCCGGCCAGCATGGTCTCGGCCAGCGGCACCGCGACGGCGAAACGGCCGGCGGCGTTCAGCAGCGCAAAGCCGTCGGCAAGGCTCGCGCCGGAGCCGCCGAGATCATCGGGCACCCAGGACAATGGCAGGCCGGCTTCGCTCAGCGCCCGCCACAGCGGCGCCTGCCAGGAATCCTTCTTGTCGTTGTTGATGGTTTGCGGATCGGCGAGATCGGCGAAGATCTTCTCCGCGGTCTCGACGACGATGTTATCACTCTCCGCCACAGCGTTCCCCGTGTTTTGCCGTTGGCGCGTCCCGCCTGGTGGAGCGAACCGCGCAGGTCTTCTTGCGCCCGATGATCCGAAAAAGCCATGGCCCTGACAAGCGTTGATCGCAGGTCAACCTGCGGCGCGGGCATGGGGGCAAGGATCAATAGGAGGCTAATTCCGCTTAGCGGAGTTTGCTTGATTTGCAGGGCGCGGCAAACTCGCTAAACAAGGCCAGCGACTTAAGGCTCGCATCAGATACAGGGGAAGGAAATCCGGATGGCCAAAGATAGTCTGTGCGCAATCGTGACGGGGTCCGCATCCGGACTTGGCGCAGCAACCGCGGAAATCCTCGCGCGAAGCGGGGCGCGGCTCGTCATCAACTATTCCTCTAGCCAGAAAGAAGCCGAGGCCACCGCGGACGTCTGCCGCAAGGCGGGCTCTCCGGAAGTCCTGGTCGCGCAGGGCGACGTTTCAAAGGACGACGATTGCCGCAAGATCGTCGCGGCAGCCAGCGCCTGGGGCCGGCTCGACATCCTCGTCAACAATGCCGGCACCACCAAGCATGTCGCCCATGCCGATCTCGACGGATTGTCGGCTGAAGATTTCCAGCGCGTGTATGGTGTCAACACCATCGGCCCGTTCCAGATGGTGCGTGCCGCGCGCAGCCTGCTCGAAGCCGGTGCCAAGGCCTCGGAGCGGCCCTCCGCCGTGGTCAACGTGTCCTCGGTCGCCGGCATCAGCGGCGTCGGCTCGTCGATCGCCTACGCCGCGAGCAAGGGCGCGCTCAACACCATGACGCTCTCGCTGTCGCGCGCGCTGGCGCCGCTGATCCGCGTCAACACGGTCTGCCCCGGCTATATCGACACGCCCTGGTTCACCAAGGGCCGCGGCGAAGCCGGCGCCAAGCAGGTGCGCGACAGCGTGGTGGCGAAGGTGCCGCTCAGGGTCGCGTCGACCGCCGAGGACATCGCGCAGCTCGTCTGCTTCCTGGCGATGCCGGCCTCCAGCAACATGACCGGCGAGGTCGTGCGCATGGATGCGGGGATGCATTTGATTACGTGAGATCGCGCTCCAATCTCCGCTGTCATCCCCGCGAACGCGGGGATCCATAACCACAGGGAGAAGTTGCCGCGCGACTCTGGTCACTCCGAGTCTTCGCCAAACCACTCCCTGGGGTTATGGGTCCCGGATCTGCGCTTCGCTTGTCCGGGACGACAGGGAGTTTGAGGGGCGAGATCAGCGCTTCGTGACAGTGCCTACCCCTTGATCACGCCGCTCGCCACCAGCCGGTGCCAGATGAACAGCACCACCACCGCGCCGAGCGTGGCCATGATGAAGCCGGCGCCCTGGTCGGGGCTGTAATGGCCGATGGCCTGACCGATGAAGGTCGCGAGAAACGCGCCGGCGATGCCGAGGATGGTCGTGAGGATGAAGCCGCTCGGGTTGTTCGGTCCCGGCGCCAGCCAGCGCGCGATGAGGCCGGCGATGAAGCCGACGACGATGATCCACAACAGGCCGCCCATGCTCATGACTGTGCTCCCCTTCCCGAAAGCGCGTCGATCAACGTCCGATTAAAGTTTGCCGGAGAGCTCGGTCTCGGTCGGCAGCCGTCCGTCCGGCGTCAGATGGTCGATCACCTGCGGCAGATACTGGCTGAGGCCGTTGAGCAATTCGTCGCGCGGCAGGCCGCTCTGGGCGGACAGACTCTCGATCTGGTCGGCGCCGAGTGCGCTTGCAAGGTCGCCGGGCGCGATCGGCTTGTTCTCGCCCTTGCCGACCCAGGAGTTCGCAGCCTCGCCGTGGCCGCCCTGCTGGAGCTGGTTGAGGAGATCGCCGAGGCCGCCGCTCAGCACGGTTCCGGCCGCGCCGCCGGCGAGCAAGCCGCCGAGCCCGCCCTTGAGCAAATCGCTGAGGCCGCCGCTGCTGCCGGTATTCACGGGCGTCGGAGGCGGCAGCGGAGAGCGCTGCTGCGGGGCAGGCGCCGCGCCGGGCTGGCCTGCCGTCAAATGCTTGAAGGCCTTCCACCCAAGCAGGGCAATGATCGCCATGGTCATCGGCGACATGCCGCCGGAGGACTTCTCGGAGCTGGGTGTGGAGGGGCCGCGGGGGCCGTTCTGCATGCCGTTGAGGACGTCGAGTAGACCCATGGTGCTCTCCTTTGGCGTCTCGTCGGCGAGCGCTCGCCGCTGGCTGCCCCCGGGCCGAAAACATATGGGGCTCTCATGACGGTTACAAGGCGGATGCGCCGCGATTGGTTGCCGGCCTCGCCTCTGCTATCGAGGGCGGGTCGTTCAGGGAGCAAGGCGAGGTGATGACGGATCGACCGATCGTGGTGGCCGGCGCGGGCGCCATCGGCTGTTTCGTCGGCGGCATGCTGGCGGCCTCGGGCCGCCGTGTCGCGCTGCTGGTGCGGCCGCGGGTGAAGACCGAGATCGAGCGGTTCGGCCTGCGATTGACGGATTTCGACGGCTCCGAGACGAAGCTTGGCGCAGGGCAGCTCGCGCTGTCGGAGGACCCCGCGATCTTCCACAGCGCCGGCATCGTGCTGGTCACGGTCAAGAGCGCCGACACCGCCGATGTCGCGGATCAGATCGCGCCGCATGCGCCTGAGGATGCCGTCATCGTTTCGCTGCAGAACGGCATCGGCAATATCGCGGTGCTGCGCGACCGCCTCGGTGGCCGCCACGTGCTCGCGGGCATGGTGCCGTTCAATGTGATCGCGATGGGCGAGGGCCGTTTCCACCGCTCGACCTCCGGCGACATCCATGTCGGAGAGGACGCTGGGAACACGGCCGCGGCGCTCTCGGTGCCCGGCCTCACGGTGCGCGCGAGCGGTGACATCACCGGCGTGCAATGGGGCAAGCTGATCATCAATCTCAACAATGCGCTCAGCGCATTGTCCGACTTGCCGCTCGCCGCGCAACTGTCAAACCGCGACTGGCGCAGGCTGTTCGCCGACCAGATGGCCGAGGGGCTCGCCGCGCTGAAGGCCGCCGGCATCGCGCCGGTCTCGGCAACGCCGATCCCGATGAACTGGACGCCGGCCTTGCTGCGGCTGCCCGACACGATCTTCAACGCGATTTTGGGGCGGACCATGAAGATCGATCCCGAGGCGCGCTCCTCGATGTGGCAGGATTTGAAGCAGGGACGCAAGACCGAGATCGACTATCTCCAGGGCGCCGTCATCGTGCTCGCCGAGCAAAACCATGTCGAGGTGCCGCTGATGCGCCGCATTGTTGCGCTGATCAATCAGGCCGAGGCAGCCGGCAACGGTCCGCCGCGTCTGACGCCGCAGCAGATTCGCGCGGTGGTTTGAGTGCAAGGAGGGATCGATGAAACGTAGCTTGATGATCGGGCTCGCGCTTGCCGCGCTTTGCGGCGCATCGACGCTCGCTCTTGCGAGACCGCCGACGGTCGTGAACTCGCCCGGCTATGATAGGCGGTTGCAGGAGAGCAGGTCGCAGTTGGGCAGTTCGCCGACGACTGCGCCGGTGGATGTGCCAACGGTCAAATCGAAGCGCGGCAAGAAGAAGCAACCGAACTGACGCTCCGCACCCGCTGTCGCAGGGTGGGCAAAGCGGAGCGTGCCCACCAACTTCTTTGTCTTGCCAGGGTGGTGGGCACGGCGCTTTGCGCCTTTGCCCACCCTACGATCATCGCGCAATGACGGCTGTAGCTCAGCCCTTCTTCGCCGGCTTGCTCGGGGTCGGATTGAACAGCTTCTTCAGATCGTTCAAGCTTTCCGACAGCCGCGGCCATTCGCAGGAGAATGAGCCTTTGGTGCACGCGCCCTTCGAGCGCTGACCGACGGTCTGCTGCACCTTTGGCCGCTCGACCGGGACGGGCACGCGCGCGACGTCGGTTCGCAGCGCGACCTGCTGGAGTTGCCGCGCTTGCAGTTCCTGCTGCTCGCGCTGTTGACGGGCGGCGGCCTCGGCCGCTTCGTTGCTGCGGCGCTCTTTGGCGAGATAGGCGGTATAGGCTGCGTCGATCTTCTTCTGCTCCTCCGGCGTCGGATTGGGTCCGGCGATGTCGAAGGTGCGATCCTGCAGGAAGTCGTAATAGGAGTATCCGCCGCCTGCCTTGCGGCGGCCGGCGAACTTGGCGTTGCAATCGGCAAGTGCGGATGTCTTCTCGGACTTGGTGGCGGCCTTCTCGGCGGCGTCGGCGCATTCCTCGAAATCGACCGGCGCGCGTTTCCACCATTGCGCCTGGGCATGCGCGTGCGTCAGCAGGAAAAATCCTGCCGCGGCAACGAGAACCAGCGCCGCACGACGCAATGCTATCACGGACGACATTCTACGAGAGCATTCCTTGCAAAACTCAACCCGAACTGAGTCGAGCCAGATTTTTGCCTCTTTATCGCCGGCTTGTCACCCATGGAACTCGGGAATTTCATGGCTGGGATGCTGACATTTTGTGCTTGACGTGGCGCATGAGTCACAGCGCCGCCTCGGCGGGCTGCTACACTTCGCCTTGCGAGCGCCTCATCTGAGGCGACGCCAAAAAAGACGCCAAGAAAACGAAATGGAAACGCCCGATGCTGCTGCCCCTGTCCGACGTGCCGCGCTGGTACGCTGAACGCAAACCACATGGCACGATCGCCGTCCGTCACGGGCAGGACACGCTGACCTGGGACGAGCTCGAGCGCGGCGCCAACCGGCGCGCGCGGGCATTTATGGCCAAAGGCGTCAAGCCCGGCGATTTCGTCGCAATCGGACTGCCCAACGGCAATACGTTCTTCGAGACCTCCTTTGCGGTGTGGAAGTGTGGTGCGACGCCGACCTCGCTGTCATGGCGGCTGCCGCGCGGCGAGGCCGCGGCCGTGCTCGACATTCTCAGGCCGTCGCTGGTGGTCGGCGGCGAGGCCGACTGGAACGCCCCGAACCGCCTCCCGGCGGATTTCGTACCGGAAGGATTTTCGGACCAGGCGCTGACGCCGCCGGTGGCGCGCTACTGGAAGGCCATGACCTCGGGCGGCTCGACCGGCCGGCCGAAGGTGATCCTCGATCATCAGCCGGCCGTGACCGACACGGTCGCCGCGCCGCCGCTCAATATCCCCTTCGGGGTCTCGCTGCTCAATCCGGGTCCGCTCTACCACAATGCGCCGTTCATCGTGTCGCACTACGCGCTGTTCACCGGCGGCCAGCTCACCGGTCTCGTCAAATTCGACGCCGAGGAGACGCTGCGGCAGATCGAACGCGAGCGCGTGCAATGGGTCAATTTCGTGCCGACCATGATGCACCGGATCTGGGCGCTGCCGGAGCAGGTGCGCAACGCCTACGATCTGTCGAGCCTACAGACCGTCTTCCACATGGCAGCTCCGATGCCGCCCTGGCTGAAGGAGAACTGGATCGCCTGGCTCGGGCCGGAGCGGGTCTGGGAGCTCTATGGCGGTACCGAGCGGCAAGGCTCATGCATCATCTCCGGCACGGAATGGCTGACGCACAAGGGCTCGGTCGGCAAGATCGGCGAGATGGCGAAGCTGCGCATCATCGGCGAGGACGGCAACGACGTCGCGCCCGGCGAGACCGGCGAGATTTATTTCCTCAACAACGACGGCAGGGACGCGACCTATCACTATCTCGGCGCCGAGCCGAAGCGCCGCAGCGATGGTTGGGAATCGCTCGGCGATATCGGCAGGCTGGATGCGGAAGGCTATCTCTATCTCGGCGACCGCCTCGCCGACATGGTGCTGCGCGGCGGCGCCAACATCTATCCGGCCGAGGTCGAGGCTGCCGTGTCCGAGGCTCCCGGCGTGCGCTCCTGCGTGGTGGTCGGGTTGCCCGATCCGGAATTGGGCCAGCGCGTGCATGCCATCATCGAGCCGGAGGGCGATGCCGACGGCCAGGCGATCGCCGACGCCATGGCGGAGTTCTTGAAGGACAGGCTCAGCCGCTACAAGCATCCGGAAAGCTTCGAGATCGTCGGCGCCCCGCCGCGCGATGATTCCGGAAAAGTCCGCCGCACGCTGTTGCGCGACGAGCGCGCAACGTGGATGAAGGAAGGGCGCGCCTTCCGGATTTGGCCGGCAAAGGCGCGGGCGCACGCCGATTGATTGACGGAAGGACTCCAGGACATGACCATTACCATCGCAGCCAACAGCGTGCCGAAGCCGCCGGCCGAGATCATCGAGGGCTTTCGCGGTGCGCCGACCTCGGTCATCTCGGACAATCTCGCGCGGCTGCCCGGCGCGGTCGGGCTAAAACCCTATCACCGCGGGGCTAAGCTGGTGGGCACGGCCTTCACGGTGCGCACCCGCCCCGGCGACAATCTCGCCATCCACCGCGCGCTCGAGCTGGTCGGCCCCGGCGACGTCATCGTGGTCGATGGCGGTGGCGACGAGACCCGCGCGCTGGTCGGCGAGATCATGAAGAACATCGCGCAGTGGCGCAAAGCCGAGGGCTATGTGATCGACGGCGCGATCCGCGATGTCGCGGCGTTCGCGGCCGACGACTTTCCCTGCTACGCCCGTGCCGTGATCCATCGCGGTCCCTACAAGAACGGCCCCGGCGAGATCAACGTGCCTGTCACGATCGGCGGCAGCGTGATCTCGCCCGGCGACATCGTGGTCGGCGACGAGGATGGCGTGGTGTCGTTTCCCGCCGCCGGCGCCGCGGCGCTGCTCGAAGCCGTCCGCGCCCAGGTCGCGCGCGAGGAGGAGACCATGAAGGCGATCCGCGAGGGCCGCTACCAGGGCTCGTATGGCAAGTCCTGATCAGGCGAGAACGAAGGGGAGGATGGCGTGAGTCAGAGGGAAGAATTCCACAATATCGACGACACCAGCGACGGGCTGTTTCGCGAGCTCGCGGCGGGGGTGACTACGCGCATCTTCTCCGGCGAGCAGGCGATGCTGTCGGTGGTGACGCTGGCGCCGCATGCGCAGGGCACGCTGCACCATCATCCCGAGGAGCAATGGGGCGTGCTGCTCGACGGCTCGGCCATCCGCGTCCAGGGCGATGAGGAGATTGCCGTGAAGAAGGGCGATTTCTGGCGCACGCCGGGCAATGTGCCGCACACCATGCGCGCCGGCCCCAATGGGGCCCGGGTGCTGGACATCTTCAGTCCGCCTCGGCCAGAATACAGAAAAGCGGGGTCGGGCTTCGGGACGACCTAAGCGCTTCGCGCTTAGGGTATCTTCTTGAGCATGATCTTATCGGAAAACCGCTGCACACTTTTCCGGATCATGCTGTAGCGCCAAAGAGCAAAAGCCGGGCGCTGAAAGCAAAAAGGGAGGGGACCATGACGATCACACGACGTACGCTGCTGGCTGCACCGGCCATTCTCGCAATGGCACCGGCGGCGGCGCAGGCTGGCAAGATCACGCTGGTCGTGCCGTTTCCGCCGGGCGGCTCGACCGATGCGATGGCACGGCTGTTGCAGGCCAGCCTGCAAACCAAGCTCGGTCGCATCGTCGTGGTCGAGAACAAGTCCGGCGCCGCCGGCGCGCTCGGCGCGGCTCAAGTCGCCAAGAGCCCGGCCGACGGCACCTCGTTCCTGGTCACCTTCGATTCCCACGCGGTGATTCCGTCGATCCTCGACAAACCGCCGGTCGATGTCGAGCGTGAGCTGATGCCGGTGCTGCTGATCGGCACCGCACCCTATGTGATCGCGGCCGGCGCCGGCCGCCCCTACAAGAGCTTTGCCGACGTGGTGGCCGCCTGCAAGGCGACCCCGGGCGCGGTGAAATATGCCTCCGTCGGCATCGGCACGCTCGGCCATCTCGCCATGACCGTGCTCGGCAGCAAGGCCGGGGTCGAGATCATGCACGTGCCTTATCGCGGCGGCGGTCCGGCCATGAACGACGTGCTCGGCGGCCATGTCGATCTCATCGCGGGATCGGCCGCGCTGGTCGCCGCCCAGCTCGGCACCAACATGCTGCATCCGATCCTGCAGCTCGGCCGTGAGCGGCTGCCGGCCCTGCCGGATACGCTGACCGCGATCGAGGCGGGCTTTCCCGATTTCGAGACGCTGGCCTGGTGGGGCATCTTCGCGCCCGCAGGCACGCCGCCCGATATCGTCGCAGCCATGGCGACGGCGTCCAAGGAAATCCTCAGCGAGCCCGCGACCGCCGCCCAGCTCAAGGACACCCAGCACATGAGGCTGCTGCTCCAGGACGGCGCGGCCTTCAAGACCTTCTTCGACAAGCAGGTCGCCTATTGGGGCAAGGTGGTGAAGGACAACAATATCAAGGCGTGAGGCCGAGCGGCAGCCCTTCGTATTGGGCAACGTGGAGGGCTTCCGATCCCGTCTCCGCTTTGATATGTACACCTCCAGGCAACCCGCCTGACTTGCGGGTTCCGCGGTCCCGTAGCTCAGCCGGATAGAGCGACGGTTTCCTAAACCGTAGGTCGGAAGTTCGAGTCTTCCCGGGATCGCCAATCTTCATAGTCTCTTGCCGGTCATTACAGCCCTGGGGCCTCCCTGCCAACTGCAGGCGTATGGTCACGGGTGTACGCGAGCCGGCACGCAGGACGTCATGGCCGTGTGGCCGGACGCCCCTCGGCAGAGATCGGAAATCCGCGGAAGTCATTCTCGTTTCGAGAGACGAGGTTCGGGCAGGCGTCCGCGACGTCGCTAGAGTCGGCGGCGCCGATTGATGTGTGCAGCCCGCCGTCGATGATTGGCGAAGCGAAGGCACGCGACGTGAGGGCGCAATACATATTGGTGTTGACGAAGACCTCACAGGTTCGTCGCCGATTTAAATAGCGCGCTCGATCGAAATTAAATTGCGATCATTAATTCTCAGTCCAGTGATAATATTAATTTTGGACGGCGGCGGGAACTGCGGCTGCGCGATTTAAAAACTCCATCCTCGGGTCAATGAATCGTCTCAAAAAAGGCGCGTGCGAATTCGAACACGCTCCCGATGGGGCGGCAAAGAACCAGTCGAGTTGGACTGAGCCGCGACATATCGAACCGTATGCGCAAGAGACTCAGTCTGCGCGTGCATTGCAGAGGGGATGAACAAACATGGCAATTGCTGGATTTCCAGACGCGAATAGCACCGGTCTTCCTGATGGCGTTATCCTGACTCCATCGGGCGATATAACTGTCACTCAACCAGGTACCGTCATCGACGCTCTCGATGTCAAAGGCACGATTTCGGTCCTCGCCGATAACGTCACGATTCAGAATAGTCGCATCACGTCCAGCGATTGGACAGGGATCTGGATCAAGGACGGCATTACAGGAACTGTCGTCAAGGACAGCGAGATTTTAAATGTTGGAAGCAGCCCGGATGGTGCGAACGGCATCGTCGGGTCAGGCACATTCCTGCGTAACGATATCCATGACGTGGAGAATGGTATTATTGTCACCGGGTCGAGCCTCGTTCAGGACAATTATATCCATGCCATGAATGCGCCCGATGTGCGTCTCGGCACGTCATTGGGTGGTCCGCACTATGATGGCATCGAGATCGACGGCGGCGTTTCAGACGTCATCATTCGGCACAACACCGTCATCAACGAGAACAGCTACGTCTCGGCCGTGATGATCAATAATGACTTCGGTCCGGTTTCCAACATTCAGGTGGACGGCAACTATCTTGCAGGGGGCGGCTATACCCTTTACTCCGATGGCAGCTTCAGCAGCACCGACAAGATTTCCGGCGTCTCGTTCACCAACAACGAACTTGGTGAGGGCAAGTGGGGTTACTATTACTTCAGGAACAACACGCCCGTCCTGACGAACAACGACGAACTCGGCACGGGATGGCAGACGTCGTCTCCGACGCCCCCCGCAACGCCCGATGTCCCGGCAGCGCCGAGCATCGCATCCTGGTCACCCGATACGGGCAAGACTGGCGATGGCATCACTGACGCCAGTCAGATCACGCTGCACGGTACCGCCGCGGCTGGCAGCACCGTGAAAGTCTATGACGGTTCGACGCAGATCGGCACGGCGACCGCGACTTCGACCGGAAGCTGGGACTACATCACCAAGGTCTTGACCGATGCGAAGCATACGCTGACGGCGACCGCGACCAACTCGTCGGGGCAAACCAGCGTGGCATCGGCTGCGGTGGCGGTCACCGTCGATACCAAGGCGCCAGCTGCACCGACGATCGCGAGTGACACCGTCAACACCGCCAATCAGGTCGTGATGTCGGGGACTGCCGAAGCGAACAGCGCGATCAAGGTGTTCGACGGAACGACCCAGGTCGGCACCGCGACGACCAACGCGAGCGGCGCGTGGAGCGTCACGACGTCCGCACTGTCGGCCGGTTCGCACGCCCTGACGGCAAAGGCGACCGACGTTGCCGGCAACGTCAGTGCTGCGTCGGCGGCTGTGGATGCGGTCGTCGGTTCTGGAACCCCGGGCTCCACCGGTTCGGGCACCACTGCGCCCGCCGCGCCGAAGATCGCCTCGTTCTCCAGCGATACCGGCACCGCCGGTGATCACATCACGAGCGACAAAACGGTGACCCTGGCGGGGACTGCGGTTGCCAACAGCACGGTCAAGGTGCTCGACGGCACGACCCAGCTCGGCACCGTCACGGCGGATGCGAACGGAGCATGGCACTACACCACCGTCGCACTGCCTGACGGCAAGCACAGCTTCACCGCGACCGACACGGTCTCCGGCGCCACCAGCAAGGCATCGGCTGCGCTGGATGTCACGGTGGATAGCGCTGCCCCCGATGCTCCGATCCTGTTGAGCGATCCCACCACGCATAACCGCGCAACGGTATCCGGTACGGCGGAAGCGGGGAGCTCGATCAAGCTCTATGAGGGCACGACCCTGCTTGGCACCGCGACCGTCGCGAGTGATGGCGACTGGAGCGTGACGACCCCGAATCTCAAGCACGGGTCCCACACCTTCACCGCGACCGCGACCGATGCCGCCGGCAACACCAGCGCCTTGTCGCAGCCGATCGATCCGCCGATTGGTCATGGCGGCACCAAGGACGCTGCGACCGTCGAGGTTACCAATGTGCGCCAGCACTGGGATCACACCGCGACGATCAAGGGCACGGCCGATCCCAACAGCGAGATCAAGCTGTATGACGGCACGACCTCGGTCGGTTCGGCCACGACGAATGCCGACGGCAAGTGGAGCTTCCAGACCTCCGACCTGTCGGGCAAGTCTCATGCCTTCACCGCGGAACAGGTCGACACCACAGGTCACGTGGTCGGCACCAGTTCGGGCGAGGCTATCATCGGCTCGGGCCGCAGCAACACGCTGACCGGCACCACCGGCAACGACGTCATGGTGGGCAAGGCGGGTGCGGATACGTTCGCGTTTGCGTCGAACTTCGGCCAGGACGTCATCAAGGACTTCGCTGCCCGTGGACCCACGCACGACACGATCGAATTCAGCAAGAGCGTGTTCGACAGCTTTGCGAGCGTTCTCTCCCACGCGGCCCAGTCAGGCCACGACGTCGTGATCGCGACCGGGAGCGACACCCTCACGCTGAAGAACACGCAGCTCGACAAGCTGAACAGCCACGACTTCCACTTCGCGTAAGGGACGGTCAGCCAGCACAAGCTGGTACTCGACAAACTGCCTCGGAGGATCCTTTGGGGGATCCTCCGACAAGGCCACGACTGAAGCTCGACGGCGGGGTGATCCCCCGCCTACGGCTTCCTAAACCGCAGGTCGGAAGTTCGAATCTTCCCGGGATCCCCATTTTTTCATGGGCCACCGTTACGGTTTGCCGCGCCATTCGGCGTGAATATTGCTAGAAGCGAACGGCTTCCTTCCTCGCTGGCCCGGCTGCGATGCCGCCGCACCTCACTGCCTCATCCGGAGACGACGATGCCTTTCGACTTGATCCTGCGCGGGGGGCGGGTGATCGACCCCTCCCAGAAGCTCGATGCCGTGACCGATGTCGCCTTTGCCGGCGGCAAGGTGGCGGCGGTCGGCGGCGCCCTCAAGGCCGACCCGGGCACCGAGGTGCGCGATGTCTCGCAGCTCATCGTGACGCCGGGACTGATCGATCTGCACACCCATGTCTATTGGGGCGGCACCTCGCTCGGCATCGATGCCGAGGAGTTCTGCCGCCTCTCCGGCGTCACCACGGCGGTCGACACCGGCAGCGCTGGACCCGGCAATTTCGCCGGCTTCCGCAAGCATGTGATCGAGCCGAGCGAGGTCCGCATCCTCGCTTATTTGCACGTCTCGCATGCCGGCATCTTCGGCTTCTCGCACCGGATCATGGTCGGCGAGAGCGAGGAATTGCGGCTGATGAATCCGATCGAGGCGGCCAAGGTGGCCGATGCCAACCGCGATGTCATCGTCGGCATCAAGGTGCGCGTCGGCCTGCATTCCTCAGGCACGTCGGGGGTGGTGCCGCTCGACATTGCGCTCGAGGTTGCCAACGAGGTCGGCATGCCCCTGATGGCGCATATCGACCATCCGCCGCCGAGCTATGAGGAGGTGCTGGCACGTCTGCGTCCCGGCGACGTGCTGACCCATGCGTTCCGCCCCTTTCCGAACACGCCGGCGACCGCGCAGGGCACGGTGAAGAAGGCGGTGCTGGACGCGCGCGAGCGCGGCGTGCTGTTCGATATCGGCCACGGCAAGGGCTCATTCGCGTTCAAGACCGCGCGCGCGATGCTCGCCAACGGCTTTTATCCGGACACCATCTCCTCCGACATCCACCAGCTCTGCATCGACGGCCCCGCCTTCGACCAGGTCACGACCATGTCGAAGTTCCTGTGCATGGGCATGGAGCTGTCCGACGTGATTGCGGCCTCGACGGTGAACGCGGCGATGGCGCTGCGGCGTCCCGAGCTCGGCAGCCTCAAACCCGGCTGCGTCGGCGACGCCACGCTTGTTACGGTCAAGCAAGGCCAGTTCGACTACGAGGACGTCGTCGGCGAGCACCTGATCGGCGACCGCAAGATTGTCTCGGAGGGCGTCGTCATCGGCGGCCGCTGGTGGCATCCGAACTGAGGCGGCGCTAGCTCTGCTCGCGATAGTATTGCAGCAGGCGCGTGCCCGCCGGCGACAGCCAGTCCGGCGCACCGGTGATGTAGCCTTCGACGCGCCCGCCCGTTCCGACGAGATAGGTGATGGGCATGCCGACGATCGAGAACATCTCGGTCGAGGCCTGGGCCGCCGCGCCATGAGCATCGACATAGCAGGCGAGGTTCTGCAACGAGAGGCCGCCGAGAAATGTGCGGGCCTTGCGCAGGTCTTTGGTGTCAGTGCAGATCGCGACCACGTCAAGCCGCTCGGGTCGCGAGGCCGCAAGGCTTGCCAGCATGGGCAGGTCGAGCTTGCAGGCCGCGCACCAGGTGGCCCAGAAGTTCACCAGGGTGATACTGCCCGGCTTGGCAGCCACGACGACGTCCTTGCCGTGCGGGTCCTGAAGCCGCAGTTGTGGCATCAACGCGTGCGGCCGCACCACTGTGAACTGGCTGCGGCCAGCTTCGAACACCGGCGGCCAGCTGTCCTGCGCGCCGGCGGTGCGCAGGACAGTGAGATAGGCCGGCGCGGCGATCAGGAGCGATCGCCGCGACAACGCGCGAGGCTTCTCACGCATGAATATAGGCCCAGCCTTTGAGTTGCAGGTCGACCACGCGTCCGATGCCGAACGGGACGAGGTTCGCGCCCGCAATCAGCGGGATCGAGACTTGCTCCTTGGCTTCCGCGATCACCTTGGACGAGGCGCACATGCTGTAACTGAGGCTCGGCAGCGATTGCCGCAGCGTCACCAGCGGCTCGATCAGTGGCGTCTTGTCGGCGCGGAAGATGTCGATGCCCTTGCCGTTGGCCACGACCTCGATCAGCATTTTCGCGCCCTTGTCGGCAAAGTGCTTGGCGAGATTGGCCGAGTAACTGATCGCGTGGCCCATGACATAGGGCTCGTTGCTGTCGATCAGGATCACGACGCCCTCGGTGAGGCGATCCTCCTTGGCCGCGGCGGTGCCGGCGGCCGTGAGGATCGATGCGCCCGCCAGCAGCCCCCTGCGAGACCATCCATTGGCAGAGATCATGGTGCGGCGTTCCCGTCGATCAGAACTGACGCGGCGCGATCGGCGCCTTGCCGTTGCGTCCCCACAGCACGAACAGGCTGAGCGCAAGCAACACGACGTTGAGCGGTGCAACGTCAGCTTCGCCGCGCGAGAGGTGGAAGACCAGCGCAATGACCTGCAACACCGCGCAGCCGAGCGCGGCCAGCACCGTCAGCCGCGGCAGGATCCGCGTCAGGGCCGGCAGCAGGATGCCGATGCCGCCGGCGAGGTCGACCAAGGCAATGGAGCGGACGAAGGTCTCCGAATACTGGCCGGCCCAGGGCATCATCGCGGCCAGCTGGGGAATCGGCGTGGTCAGCTTTACCAGACCCGCCGAGATGAAGACGAAGGCGAGGAGGACCTGCGCGGCCCAGATGCCGATGCGGAGGGCGCGGCCGGGGGCGGGGGTCCGAAGGTGGCGGTGGACATGGTGGTTCTCCGGAATGTGAGGGTTGCCACCATTTGATAGTTTCACCGTTTTTGATCATTATCGGCTCTGGGATTAGTTCATTTCCTGGATGTTGATGATCTCATGGATTCTCTGGTCAGCATGAGGGTGTTTTGCCTGGTCGCCGAGCTGAAGAGCTTCGCGACCGCGGCACAGCGCCTGCGCATCTCCCCGGCCATGGCGAGCAAGCATGTGATGCAGCTCGAGAAGCGCCTGGGCACGCGGCTGCTGAACCGGACCAGCCGGCGCGTCAGCCTGAGCGAAAGCGGCGCGCTCTATTTCGAGCAGGCGCGGCAGATGCTGGATTCGCTCGACGAGGTCGAGGCCGCCGTCAGCAATGCCACCGTCGTTCCGCACGGCACGCTGCGCCTGACCGCACCGGTGTGGATGGCGAACGCGATTTTTGCGGGCGTGCTGGCGGACTATCAGGCGCGCTATCCCGAGGTACGTCTCGACGTCGATCTCAGTGGCCGCCTGGTCAACCTCGTCGAGGAGGGTTTTGATCTTGCACTTCGCGCGACCGGCACGCCGGACGAGGCGCTGATCGCGCGTCCGATCACCAGCGTCCCGTTCTACATGGTGGCGGCTCCCGCCTTCCTCAAACGCGCGGGCCGTCCATCGACCTTCGCCGATCTCGCCGGCCAGCCGCTGCTGCACTACGCGCTTTACCCGGGCGAGAGCTTCTCCTTCACGGGCGAGCACGGCCCCGAGACCGTCAAGCTCAACCCGGTGCTGCGCAGCGGCAACGAAACGCTGCTGCACATGGCAGCAATCGAAGGCATGGGCCTCGCCTTTCTGCCGAAATGGCTGGTCGCCGAGGACATCGCCAGCGGTCGTCTGGAGCACGTCATGCCTGGCCACATCATCTTCGCCGGAAAGCTGTTTGCGGTCTATCCGAGCCGCAAATATCTCTCCGCGAAGGTCAGGACCTTCATCGACTTCATCGCCGCCGACAGGCGGATGAAGTAGCTGCTCACAGCAACCGGATCACAGTGACCTCGCGATCAGCAGCTTCATGATCTCGTTGGTGCCGCCATAGATCTTCTGGATCCGGGAATCGATGAAGATGCGCGAGATCGGGTATTCCTGCATGTAGCCGTAGCCGCCGAACAGCTGGAGGCATTCGTCGGCAGTCTCGACCTGCTTCTCCGAACACCAGTATTTCGCCATCGACGCGGTGACGGTGTCGAGATCCCCGGCGACCAGGCGCTCGATGCACCAGTCGACGAAGACGCGCGCGATCATCGCCTCGGTCTTGCGCTCGGCGAGCTTGAAGGCGGTGTTCTGGAAATCCATCAGCGGCTTGCCGAAGGCTTTGCGCTCCTTGGTGTAGTCGGTGGTGAGCTTGACCGCGCGCTCCATCGCGGCGACGGCGCCGACCGCGAGCGCAAGCCGCTCCTGCGGCAATTGCTGCATCAGTTGCACAAAACCCTGGCCTTCCTCCTTGCCGAGCAGGTTTTCCGGCGGCACGGTCACGTTGTCGAAGAACAGTTCCGAGGTGTCGGAGGCATGCAGGCCGATCTTGTCGAGGTTGCGCCCGCGCTTGTAGCCGTCCGCGCCTGCGGTCTCGACCACGAGCAGCGAGATGCCCTTGGCACCAGCATCGCCGGTGCGCGCGACCACGATGACGAGATCAGCGGCCTGGCCGTTGGTGATGAACGTCTTCTGGCCGTTGATGACGTAGGAATTGCCCTGTTTCTTGGCCGTGGTCTTGACGGCCTGCAGATCCGAGCCGGTGCCGGGCTCGGTCATGGCGATGGCGCCGACCATCTCGCCCGAGGCCATCTTCGGCAGCCAGCGCTTCTTCTGCTCCTCCGAGCCGTAGTTGAGGATGTAATGCGCGACGATGGCGCTGTGCACGGAGACGCCGGTCGTCAGCTCCGGCACCGTGCTTTCGAGGTCGTCCAGCACCGCCGCGTCATAGGCGAAGGTCGCGCCCAGCCCGCCATATTCCTCCGGCACGCTCGCCAGCAGCGCGCCCATCTCGCCGAGCCCGCGCCAGGCGAAGCGGTCGACCATCTTCTGCTCGCGCCATTTTTCGGCATGCGGCGCCAGATCCTTGGTGAGATATTTACGGAACTGGTCGCGGAAGACATCGAGCTCTTCGGTCATCCAGGAGGAGCGGTAGGACATGGTTACCTCGGTTGATGCGCGTTTCCGGCTTGGTAGGCCAGTCGGCCGCGGCAATTATTGTGTTTTCAGGCTGCGCCGGTGACGCTACCAAGGCGGCCGGGGCGGCGTCTGTCGGGATGTCTGATTTTGGCGACCAAAACACAAGAGCTCAAGCTCGAGATCGAGCGCATCGGCACGGTCTCGGCGATTCTGACGCAGCCGGACAATGCGCGTGCCTGTTACGTGCTGGCGCATGGCGCGGGCGCCGATATGCGGCATGCTTTCATGGAGAAGGTCGCGGCCGGCCTTGCCGATCGCGGCATCGCGACCTTTCGCTTCAATTTCCCCTACATGGAAGAGAAGAAGGGACGTCCCGACCAGCCGGCGGTCGCGCACGCTGCGATCCGCGCGGCAGTCGCGGAGGCGGCGCGGCTGTGCCCCGGGGTGACGCTCGTCGCAGGCGGCAAATCATTCGGCGGACGCATGACCTCGCAGGCGCAGTCCAAGGCGCCGTTGCCTGACGTCAAAGGGCTCGCCTTCCTCGGCTTTCCCCTGCACGCCGACAAGAAGCCGTCGTCCGAGCGCGCCGAGCACCTCGCCGGCGTCACCATCCCCATGCTGTTCCTGCAAGGCACGCGCGATGGGCTTGCCGATCTGAGCTACCTCAAGCCTGTCGTCGAGAAACTCGGTCCGAAGAAGGCGACGCTGCATGAGATCGAAGGCGGCGATCACTCGTTCGCGGTGCTGAAGAAATCCGGCCGTAGCAATGACGAGGCGCTTACAGAGGTACTGAACGCGCTCGTAGCCTGGATCGACACGCTCGCCTGAGGCTCACGCCGAATAAAGCCCCTTGTCGCGGGCCTTCTGGATCGCGAGCGCGGCAATGAGATCGAGCGTCGGTGTCGACAGGCCTGCCGTGCGCGCGAAGGCGGCGGGCGCCTTCACCAGAACGTCGATCTCCATGGCGCGGCCAAGCTCGTAGTCCTGCAGCAGCGATGGCTTGTGATTGGGGGCGGGTCCGCTCCGCGTCACGCGCTTGACCTCGGGGATGAAATGCTGCGCGATGTCGTTGGCCTCGTTCAGCATGCGCGGGATGACCTCCGCAAAGGCGGCGTCGTCGCGCACGCCGCGTGCGGTCTGGCCGGTCAGCAGGCACAGCACCGACAGCGACATGTTGGTCAGCAGTTTCGACCAGATCGCCTCGCGGATTTCCGCGACCGGCGGGGACTCCAGCCGCGCGTCGTTGAAGACGCCGCGCAGCTTGGTGATGCGCTCGCAATTGCGGTCGTCGCATTCGCCGATCAGCAGGCGGTTGCGGTCCGGGGTGAGGTTGTGCACCACGCCGGGCGCGGTCACCTCGTTGGAGGAGAAGACGACGCCGCCGATGATCCGCTCCTTCGGGATGCAGGCGCGCAAGCGTCCGCCGGGGTCGAGGAAGGAAATGTCCGGCGGTGTCGGGTGCCGCGGCGGCAGGCCGATCCCGTACCACCAGGGAATACCGTTCTGGGCAAAGACGATGGCGGTGTCGTCCCGAAGCAGCGGCTTGATGCTGGCGACCAGCCCCGGGAGCGCAGTGGCCTTCAACGTCGAGATCACGACGTCCTGCGGACCGAGCTGGGCTGGGTCGCCCGAGGCGTTCACCTTGGCGGAGACCTCGGAATCGCCGACGCGCAGTTTGAGGCCGCCCGCCCGGACCGCCTCCAGATGCGCCCCCCGCATCACGCACGAAACGTCATGACCAGCGCGCGCCAGCCGGACCGCGATATGGCTGCCGACGGCGCCCGCGCCGAAAATGCAGATGCGCATGATGATTCCGTCCCTGGTCCCAAACTGCCGCCCGGCGCCACCATGACACAAGCCGCCATGCGATGGGCGCGACCGCCCCACGCTGGAAAGATATGGATCGGGATGCGTTGCCTCGGCCATAGTGCACGGCAAACAATGACCGGAGGATCGCCGATGACTGCCAGCCCCGTGCTGTGGACCCTCGATGAGCGTGGGGTTGCGACCGTCACGTTGAACCGGCCGGAGGTCAACAACGCCTATGACGGCGCGCTGATCGCGGGCGTGCTCGCGGCCATGGACGATCTCGGCAAAAAGCCGAATCTTCGCGTCGTCGTGTTGAGGGGCAATGGCAAGCATTTCCAGGCCGGCGCCGACCTGAAATGGATCAACGGCGTGCGGCCGCAATCGGCTGATGCGAACGAGGCAGCCTCGCGCGCGACCTTCGAGGCCGTGC
The DNA here is from genome assembly GCF_002278135.3 of Bradyrhizobium ottawaense. Taxonomy (NCBI): domain Bacteria; kingdom Pseudomonadati; phylum Pseudomonadota; class Alphaproteobacteria; order Hyphomicrobiales; family Nitrobacteraceae; genus Bradyrhizobium; species Bradyrhizobium ottawaense. Next base: position 871,053 of record NZ_CP029425.2, read on the forward strand.
AGCGACTCAACACGCTGCCGATCCCGACGGTCGCACTGGTGCAGGGCGGCTGCTTCGGTGGTGGCACCGGCGTGATCGCAGGCTGCGACGTCGTGATCGCCGCGGACAACGCCCTGTTCTCGATCACCGAGGTGCGTTGGGGCCTGACCGCGGCGATCATCATCCCGCAGCTTTGCGACGCCATCGGCGTGCGCCAGGTCCGCCGCTACGCGCTCACCGGCGAGCGTTTCGGCGCCGAGGACGCCCGCCGCATCGGTCTCGTACATGAGGTGGTGCCGCTCGCCGATCTCGAAGCCGCCGGAACCAAGGTGGTCGAGCAGCTGCTCGCCAACGGGCCGGAGGCGATGGCCGAGACCAAGAAGCTCGCGCTGGAGAGCTCGTTCGGCGGCATGGCGGTGGACGATGCCGCGTATGCGCGGCTCGTCCACCTGCATTCGCTCAAGCGCCAGAGCGCGGAAGCGGCGGAAGGGCTGGCCTCGTTCGCCGAGAAGCGGGCGGGGAATTGGGGCGGTGGGAAAGGTTGAGTGTCAGCAGCCGCGGCAGATGTTGTTGATGCTGCGATAGACGGCGTCGTCGTCCTGCCGCATCTGGCGCAGAGTTTCGAGTGTCTGACCGTCGTTGGCGGGGGCAACGGGCCTGCGCTTCGCGGCCAGTTCGTCCTCCTGCCGCTTGTAGCAGGCCTCGCGCTCGGGCTTGGCCTGAATGAAGCGGCAGTTTTGCTCCACGGCTGCGGCGGGAGCGGCGGAGATCGCGAGAGCGATCACGGCGGGCAGGGCGAATTTCAAGAGCGTCGAATCCATGCGGCCACTTCTGTCAGGTCCGCCATTCCCGGGCAACCGTCTTTTGGCGGGCTACGGCACTGCACTTCACAGCGACGGCGCCAGTGACGTTTTCAGCAGCGTCAGCAGCGCCTGCACCGCGGCGGCATTGCGCCGCCGCTCGGGGATCGTGGCTTTCACCCACAGCTCCGGAATTGGAAAGTCGCGCAGCACCGGCTTGAGCGTGCCGTCGCGCAAGGCGTCCGCGACGAGATAATGCGAGATCAGCGCGATGCCGTTGCCGGCGATCGCGCTGCGCGCCAGCACGTGTCCCTCATTGGTGGAGAGCAGCGGGCTGACCTGGATGCTGATGCGGCCGCGTGGTCCGTCGAAGATCCATTCCGGGCCGGTCGGCATGAAGCTGAGGCAGCGATGCTCGACGAGGTCGCGCGGATGTTTTGGCGTGCCATGTTTCTTCAAATAAGCGGGCGAGGCGCAGAGCAGCCGCCTCAGCGCGCACAGCGGCTCGTCGACCACGCCGCCGAACGAATGCGGGAAGGCGCCGATGGCGATGTCGAAGCCTTCCGTGACGGGATCGACCGGGCGATCGATCAGCACGATATCGAGCTTCAGCTTCGGGTTCTGGGTCTGAAACGCGCTGAAGGCGTCGGCGAGCCGGGCGACGGTCAGCGAGGTCGGTGCCTTGATGCGCAGATGATCGACGAGGTCGTGGCCCTTCTCGCCCATGCGTGAGAGCAGATCGGTCGCATCGGTCACCACGCCGCGTGCGCGATGCACATAGCGCTGTCCGGCCTCGGTCAGCCGCAATTGCCGGGTCGAGCGGTGAAACAGCGCCGTGCCGATCCGCGCCTCCAGCTGCGTGACGCGCTTGGCCACCACCGAGGTCGAGACGCCGAGCTTTCGCGCTGCGGCCGAGAAGCCGGTGGCGTCGGCGGTCGCCAGGAACGCTTGCAGGTTCACCAGGATGTCCATCTCGACCTTTCTCGATTCGCGAAAGCTGATCGCGTATTTTGGTAGATTGTAGCCCGCCTCGCGTTAATTCATAGTCGAACCCAAGCAAGAGATTTGGGAAGGGACGCGCCATGCGGGCCATGACGATCGAAGAACCGGCACGACAGGTGCCGCTCTATGGCGAATATGAAGTCGTCGTGCTTGGCGGCGGCCCGGCCGGCATCGTTGCCGCGGCCTCAGCCGCGCGCGCGGGGCGAAAGACGCTTCTGATCGAGCGCTACGGCTTTCTCGGCGGCATGGGCACCGCTGCCGGTGTCACAAATTTTTGCGGTCTGCATGGCAATGTCTACGGCCAGGCCCATCGCCTCGTGCAGGGCATGGCGTCCGAGCTGCTGGCGCGGATCGATCGGCTCAACGGCCTGAACACGCCGCATCTGATCCTCGACAAGGTCTTTGCGCAGGCCTACGACACCGCGGCCTACAAGATCGCGGCCGATCAGTTGCTCGCGAGCCACAAGGTGCACATCCTCTTCCACGCGCTCGGCGCCGGCGTCGTGATGGGTGACGACAGCCGCATCGACGCGCTGATGGTCGAGACCAAGGCCGGGCGGCAGGCGGTGCGATCAGAGATCTTCATCGATTGCTCCGGCGACGGTGATCTCGCCGTCTGGGCCGGCGCGCCGTTCGAGATCGGTGACGAGCATGGCCATCCGATGTACCCCTCGATGATGCTCCGCCTCAACGGCATCGATCCCGCAAAGGCGGGCGAAGCCTGGCGCACCATTCCGCAATTGATGGAGAAGGCGCTCGCCGCCGGTACCCACACATTTCCGCGCAAGAGCGCCATCGTGCGGCCGCAGAAATCCGGCATCGAATGGCGGGTGAACTTCACGCAAGTGGCGCGCGAGGACGGCCATGCCATCAACGGCGTCGAGCCTGACGATCTAACCCGCGGCGAGATCGAGGGCCGCAAGCAGGCGCTCGCCGCCTACGAGTTCCTGCGCAGCACCGTGCCGGGCTTTGAAAAATCCTACATCGTCGATTTGCCGCCGCAGCTCGGCATCCGCGAGACCCGCCGCATCAAGGGCGGCTACCAGCTCAGCGGCGAGGACGTGCTCGGCTGCGCCTCCTTCGAGGATTCGATCGGCGTCAATGGCTGGCCGATCGAGGCCCACGTGCCCGGCGACGTGATCTTCACTTTTCCGCCGATCCCGGAATCGCGCGGCTATAACGAGTTGCCCTACCGCATGCTGGTGCCTGAAGGCGTCGACAACCTCCTGGTCGCCGGCCGCTGTGCCTCCATGACCCATGAGGGCCAGTCCGCGGCGCGGGTGTCGGGGGCCTGTTTCGTGATGGGCGAGGCGGCCGGTTCCGCCGCCGCGCTGGCGCTGTCCGGAAACCGCATCCCCCGTGATATCCCCATTGAAAAATTGCAGGAAACGTTGAAACAACAGGGCGCCTTCATCGGCCGGGACCAGATGGTGCCCGAAGGCCTGTAACGCACTGCAAGACAACGACGGCGGAGGAAACGGGATGATCGGGATAATGCGGCTCGCGCTTGCGGGGCTGGTGGCGATCACGGCGATGGGCACGGCGCGGGCCGAGGACGCGCTGAAGGCCAGGATCGGCGTGCTCCGTCTGTCCTCCTCCGCGCCGGTCTTCATCGCGCAGGACAAGGGCTATTTCCGCGAGGCCGGCCTCGAGGTCGAGCTGAAATTCTTCGAAGCGGCCCAGCCGATCGCGGTCGCGACGACCTCGGGCGACGTCGATTTCGGCATCACCGCCTTCACCGCCGGTCTCTACAATCTCGCCGGCAAGGGCGTGCTGAAGGTGATTGGCGGGATGAGCCGCGAAAAGGCCGGCTATCCCCTGATCGGCTATTTCGCCAGCAACAACGCCTACGCGGCCGGATTGAAGACGCCGAAGGACCTCGCCGGCAAACGCGTGGCGATGACGCAGGTCGGATCGAGCTTTCATTATTCGCTCGGCCTGCTCGCCGACAAATACGGCTTCAAGCTCTCTGAGGTGAAGATCGTGCCGCTGCAATCGTTGTCGAACGCCGCCGCCGCGCTGAAGGGCGAGACCGTCGATGCGGCGCTGCTGCCGATCTCGACCGCGCGAAAGCTCACGGACGAAGGCGGCGCGAAATTCTTAGGCTGGGTCGGCGACGAGACGCCGTGGCAGCTGGGCGCCGTGTTCGCCTCGCCGAAGACGCTGACCAACAAGGCGCTGGTGACGAAGCTGCTCGGCGCACTCGCCAAGGCCGACCGCGAATATCACGACGTCATCCTCGCCTCGATGAAGGACGGCGTCGCCCCGATCAACGACAAGACCAAGCCATTGCTGGAGATCATCGCCAAATACACCAACCTGCCGGTCGAGCAGGTGGTCGGCAATTGCGCCTATATCGATCCCGACGGCAAGCTCGACGTGAAGAACGTCGACAACCAGATCAAATGGCTGCAGGAGCAGGGCTTTGCCGACAAGGGCTTCGACGCCAACGCGATCATCGCCAAGGAATTTGTGAAGGCGGATTGATTGATGCGAGTCCTACTCTCTCCCCGTCATCCTGAGGTGCTCGCGAAGCGAGCCTCGAAGGATGCGCGGCCCGGATGCAGCGGGGCCGTCGCCCTTCGAGGCCTCCGCTTCGCTCCAGCACCTCAGGGTGACGGATTGAAGAGCGGAGTTTGAGATGGACCTGATCGCCAACCACATCAGCCACCGCTTCGGCGACCTCGCCGTGCTCGACGACGTCTCCTTCACGGTCAGCGCCGGGGAGGTGGTGGCGATCGTCGGGCCCTCCGGCTGCGGCAAGAGCACGCTGCTGTCCATCCTCGGCGGGCTGTTGCAGCCGACCTCAGGCGAGCCCGAGTTGCGTGGCGCGCCGCCGGCGGACAGCCTCAATCCGCTGACCTTCGTATTCCAGGATTTTGCGCTGCTGCCCTGGGCCAGCGTGGAGGAGAACGTCGAATTCCCGTTGCTGCACACTCAGCTCTCGGCCACTCAGCGCCGTGAGCTGGTCGAGGATGCCTTGCGCCGCACGGGGCTGACTGATTTTCGCAAAACCTATCCCAAGCAGCTCTCCGGCGGCATGCGCCAGCGTGTCGGCATCTCGCGCGCGCTCGCGGTGAAGCCCGCGATCCTCTTGATGGACGAGCCGCTCTCCGCGCTGGATTCGCAGACCCGCGAACTCCTGATGGAGGATTTCGTCCGCCTGCTCGCCGATGGCGGCATGGGCGCGGTCTATGTCACCCATAATCTCGAAGAGGCTGCGCGGCTGGCCGATCGCATCGTGGTGTTGTCACGGCGGCCCGGCCGCATCCGCGAGGTCGTGACCGTGCCGATGACGCGCACTGAACGCGGCGAAGCGGCGGCGCGCGAAAAACTGCTGGCGCTGCAGAACCAGATCTGGTCGCTGATCCGCAACGAAGCCATCGATGCCGAGCGCGAGGTCCAGCATGCTTGATCGCGCGGCGACTGACACTGCGAAGGATAGCGCGACGCGGCGCGTCCGCTTTCGTGGCGCCGGCTTCGTGCCCGCGTCGAGCCGTTTCGGCGGCTGGATCGCGCTCGCACTGGTCATCGCGATCTGGCAGGCGGCGGGCAGCACCGGCCTCGTCAATCCCCTGTTTCTGCCTGCGCCGTTGGCGATCGCGCGCTCGATCTATCAGCTCGCGATCTCAGGCGCGCTCTGGCAGCATTTGTCGGCATCGCTGCTGCGCATCGGCGTCGGCTGGCTGTTGGGGACGGCGGCTGGCATCGCCGTCGGCTTTGCCATCGGCCTGTCGCGGCTCGCGCGCAGCGTCGGCATCACCTTCATCTCGGCGCTGTTCCCGATCCCGAAGATCGCGCTGCTGCCGCTGTTGATCCTCTGGCTCGGCATCGGCGAAGAGCCGAAGATCGCGACCATTGCACTGGGGGTGTTCTTCTCCACCGCGATCTCGGTCTATAGCGGCGTCGATGCGGTGCCGCGCAACCTCATCCGCATGGCGCAGAGCTTCAACGTCCCCTTCGCCACCATCGTGCGCAAGGTGATCTGGCCCGGCGCGCTGCCCGCGATCCTCGCCGGCTTCCGCATCACGGCGTCGGTGGCGCTGCTGCTCGTCGTGAGCGCCGAGATGATCGGCGCCCAATACGGCATCGGCGCCTTTGTGCTCCAGGCCGGCAATCTGATGCAGACCGATCAGCTGCTCGCGGGCGTGGTGATCCTGTCGGTGTTCGGGCTGGCGGTCGGGAAGGTGATCGGCTGGTTGGAGACAAGGTTGCTGCATTGGCGGTAGGCGCGTCCGCAATGATGCGGGGCGCAGATGCGCCACAACCTCCGCCGTCGTCCCGGCGAACGCCGGGACCCATACCGCGTGATCTATCGAGTGTGGGCGGTCTTCGTACCGGCTGGATAACTGCAAGTCTTCGCCAAACTACTCCCTGTGGTTATGGGTCCCGGCGTTCGCCGGGACGACAGTTGAGTATTTGTCCGGCAGCGTGGCCTCACGCGTTACCGCGATCCTCGCGGAACAAATCCAGCTTCTGCTGCACCGGCCGATCTGAGAAGCTGAACAGCACGGCGTCCTCATCGGCCTCGTGCGTCACCCAGTGCCAGCTCGGCACCACGAACAGATCGCGCGGACCCCATTCGAAGACGGCATCGCCGATGCGGCTGCGGCCACGGCCCTCAATCGGACAGAACACGGTGGCATCGGTTGAACGATAGCGCGCGGTCGTAAATCCCTTTGGCAGCAGCTGGATGAAAGTGCCGATGGTCGGCATCGCGAAATCGCCGGTCTCGGGGTTGCTGAACTTCAGCTTGAGGCCGTGGCAGGCGTCCCACTCCTGGCTCGTTCTGGCTTTCTCCAGCGCCTCGCGCGTGTAGGCGTAGGGATAGCTGAAGATCGGCGAGGTCTTCGAGCTCCGCTTGACGTCGACCGGCAGCAGGTTGTGGCCGTAGCGGGCAAAGCTGTCGCCGGCCGGCTTTGTGATCCTCTGCTGATCTTCCTTGGAGCCTTCCGCAAAGGAGCAATCGAAGAACTGCACCAGCGGAATGTCGAGGCCATCCAGCCAGAACATCGGCTGATCGGTCTCGTTGGAATGATCGTGCCAGGTCATCGACGGCGTGATGATGAAATCGCCGGGCTCCATCGCAGTGCGCTCGCCGTCGACGGCGGTATGGGCGCCCTTGCCTTCGAGCACGAAGCGCAGCGCCGACTGGCTGTGTCGGTGGGCCGGCGCGACGTCGCCGGGCACCACCATCTGCACGCCGGCATAGAGCGAGGTCGTGATCTTGGACTGGCCGCGCAGGCCGGGGTTCTCCAGCACCAGCACGCGCCGCTCGGCTTCCTTGGCGGTGATCAGCTTGCCGGCCTCCGTCATGTAGTCGCGGATGATTTCGAATTTCCAGAGGTGCGGCCGGCAGGCGCTCTTCGGCTCCGGCGTGATCAGATCGCTCATCACCGTCCACAGCGCGGTGAGGTTTTCGCCGTCGATCTTCTTGTAGAACGCCTCGCGTTCCGGCGTCTTGGTCACGGCTTCCATGGCGGCGCTCCCGTTCGTTTTGTTGATTGACAGTATACTGACGATCTAGGTAGCGTCAATGCGAGGGGTGACGTGTAAGGTCGTCGTCATTCCGGGGCGACGCGCCAGCGTCGAGCCCGGAATCCATAACCCCGATCGGGAGTATGGATTCCGGGCGCTCGCTTCGCGAGCCCCGGAATGACGGAGAAAAACTAACAGGGAGGGTCCCAATGAAGCTGCACGGCTATTTCCGCTCCAGCGCCGCCTATCGGGTGCGGATCGCGCTGAACCTCAAGGGACTTGGTGCCGAGCACCTGCCGCATCATTTGCGCAAGGGCGAGCAATGCGCGCCCGCCTATCTTGCCATCAACCCGCAGGGCCTGGTGCCGGCGCTGGAGAACGACGGCGGGGCGGTGCTGACGCAATCGGTCGCCATCATCGAATGGCTCGACGAGACCCATCCCAACCCGCCGCTGCTGCCGAAGGATCCGCTGCGGCGCGCCAAGGTGAGGGCGTTCGCAATGGCGATCGCCTGCGACACCCATCCGGTGCAGAACCTGAAAGTGCTGGCGCGGCTGCGCGAGCTCGGCCTGCCTGAGGAGAAGGTCCAGGACTGGGCGGCCTGGGTCAACCGCGAAGGGCTGTCGGCTTGCGAGGCTCTGATCAAGGACGAGCCCGGCCCGTTCTGCTTCGGCGATGCGCCGACGCTCGCCGATCTCTGCCTGGTGCCGCAGCTCGCCAATGCCCGCCGTTTCGGCGTCGACGTGTCGGCCTATCCGCGTCTGCTCGCGGCAGAGGCGGCCGCAAAGGCGCTCGCCGCGTTTGCCAACGCTGCGCCGGAGAAGCAGCCCGATGCCGAGTAAGCCTCCTCCTCCGATCACGATCGACGCGGTTTATGCCGCGCCGGGCTATCTGTTCCGGCGCATGCAGCAGATCGCGGTCTCGATCTTCATGGAGGAGTGCAAGACGTTCGACCTGACCCCGGTGCAATATGCGGCGCTGATCGCGATCCACACCCATCCCGGCATCGACGCGACGCGGCTGTCGGCGGTGATCGCCTTCGACCGCTCCACGCTCGGCAGCGTGATCGAGCGGCTGCAGGCCAAGGACTATGTCGAGCGCAAGCCGGCCCCCGAGGACAAGCGGATCAAGCTGCTCTATCTAACCAAATCCGGCGCCGCGATCCTGCGCGAGATCATTCCCGCCGTCGAGCGCGCCCAGGCGAGGATGCTGGAGCCGCTGAAGCCCGCCGATCGCAAGACGCTGATGGGGCTTTTGGTGCAGCTCGTCGATCTCAACAACGAGGCCTCACGCGTGCCGCTGCGTGCCGAGGATGCGCTGGAGCATCTGGGGAAGGCGGGGTGAGGGTGGTGTGAGGCGATACTCACGCCTCATCCCCGCTGTCGTCCCGGGGCGCGCGTAGCGCGAGCCCGGGACCCATAACCCCAGGGAGAAATTTGGCGAAGACTCGCGGTTACCAGTCGCGCACCAAACCACTCCCTGTGGTTATGGGTCCCCGCCTGCGCGGGGACGACACCTGTGGTGTGGCGACGTCTCGTCTTCACATCCGCAGCAACGCCTGCCGGTCGATCTTCCCCGTGCCGGTCTTCGGCAGCTCGTCGGTGAAGATCACTTCGCGCGGATATTTGTAAGGAAGCAGCCTGCCCTTGACGTAGTCCTGCAGCCGCCGCGTCGCGTCACCCCGGTCGACCGTGCGGCTGTTCATCACCACCACGGCCTTCAGCGTCATGCGCCGGTCCGGCAGTTCGGCGGCGAACACCGCGCATTCGCGGATATCGGGATGGTCGGCGAGGCACAGCTCGACCTCGAGCGGGTAGACCCACTGTCCCGAGATCTTGATGAGATCGTCGGCGCGGCCGCGGAAGAAGTGGAAGCCGTCGGCATCGCGCACGAAGCGGTCGCCGGTGTAGATCCAGCCGCCCTGCCGAATCGTCTCCGCGGATTTGTCCGGCCGGTTCCAGTACAGCGGCGTGTTGGAATCGCCGCGCACCCACAAGATACCTTCCTCGTTGTCGGCGACATCGCGTCCGTCCTTGTCGCGCAGCGCGACCTCGTAGCCGGGCACGCGCAGGCCTGCGGCCCCTAACTTCTTCTGCTCGGGCCTGTTGGAGAGATAGATGTGCAGCACCTCGGTCGAGCCGAGCCCTTCGACGATCTCCAGGCCCGTGAGCGTCTTCCAGCCGTTGAAGACCTCGGCCGACAGCACCTCGGCCGCGGAGAGCGACATGCGCAGCGACGAGAAGTTGGTCTGTTGCGCGCCCTCGGCCTTGGTCAGGGACGTGTAGAGCGTCGGCAGGCCGAAGAAGACCGTCGGCTTGTGCTGCTCGATCGCCGCGAAGATCGTGGCCGGCTTCGGCTGGCCCGGCAGCAGCAGCGTTGCCGCGCCCGCCGAGAACGGGAAGGTGACGGAATTGCCGAAGCCATAGGCGAAGAAGATCTTTGGCACCGAGAAGCAGATGTCGTCGGGCGTCAGCTTCAGCACGTTCTGCGCAAAGGCGAGCTCGCTATAGGCCATGTCGTGCTGGAGATGCACGATGCCCTTGGGCCGGCCGGTCGAGCCGGACGAATACATCCAGAACGCCATCTCGTTGCGATGCGTCTCCGCTTCCGCCAGCTCGGCCGGGAATTGCCTGAGCCAGTCCGTCGCCGCGAGCGCGCTCGGCGCGGCGTGATCGCCCGCCTCGCCATTGGCGACAATCAGCGTGCGCAGGCGCGTGTCCTTGCAGGCCTCGGCATTGAAGCGTGGCGCGAATTCGGCGTCCGCCACCGCAACGCTGGCGCCGGAATCGGCGAGGTAGAATTGCAGCAAATCCGGCGGCGTCAGCGTGTTGATCAGGAGCGGCACGAAGCCTGCCCGCACCGCGCCGAAGAACGCGGCCGGGTAGGCCGGGGTGTCGTCGAGAAACAGCAGCACGCGGTCGCCGCGCTTCAGGCCGAGCGATGCAAAGCCGTTGCCCCAGCGGCAAGTCTCGTCGCAGAGCTCGGCGTAAGTCCGCGTGCCTGCCGGACCCATGAGCGCGACCCTGTCGCCACGGCCCTTGGCGAGATTGTCGAACAGCACGCGGCTGGCGTTGTAGATTTCAGGAACGGCAAAGCCGATCTCGCGCGCCCCCTCGCTATCGGCGGGAACCTGGTCGAAGATCTCGTTGCTCATGCCTCGTCCCCGCCGTTCTTGGCAGCCTCGTAACGCGCCATGAAGCCCGGCGACATGTGGCGCAGGCGTGCATCGTCGATGCGGCCGGAGCGGGTGATGTAGCTGTAGGCGAAGTCCATCAGACCCTGCTGCATGTGCTGGGCAAAATGCTCGTACCAGAAGGCGCTGGTGCGCGCCGCGTTGACGAGCTTTTGTACCACCGGTTTTCGCGCGGCCTGGTATCGGTGCAGGGCGGTTGCAAGATGCGCATCCGATTCCAGCGCCTTGACCAGCGCGATGGCGTCCTCGATCGCGAGCCGCGTGCCCGAGCCGATCGAGAAGTGCGCCGAATGCAGGGCGTCGCCGATCAGCACCATGTTCTTGAACGACCAGTGCTCGTTCCAGACCCAGGGAAAGTTGCGCCAGACCGATTTGTTGGAGACGAGGCAATGGCCGCCAAGCGTGTCCGCGAACACCTCTTCGCAGACGCCCTTGGACTGCTCGACGTCCTTGTAGGCGAAGCCATAGGCCTGCCATGTTGCGTGGTCGCATTCGACCAGGAAGGTGCTCATGGCGGGCGAGTAGCGGTAGTGATGGGCGTTGAAGGCACCGCGATCGGTCTTCACGAAGGTCTGCGACAGCGTGTCGAAGCGCTTCGAGGTGCCGTACCAGACGAACTTGTTGGAGGAGTAGGACAGCGAGGTGCCGAAATCTCCCTCGAAGGCGCGGCGCACCTGCGAGTTCAAACCGTCGGCGGCGACGATCAGATCGTGGCCGTTGAGCTGGTCGATCGCATTTATCTGCGTGTCGAAGCGCGGGGTGACGCCAGCGTCGAGCGCGCGCTGCTGCAGGAACCGCAGCAGCTCGAGCCGCCCGATCGAGGAGAAGCCGACCCCGTCGATGGCGACGCTGTCGCTGCCGAGATTCAGCGTGATGTTCTGCCAGCTCTCCATGTGCGGCGCGATCGCATCGACCGTCTCGGGGTCGTCGGCACGCAGAAATTCCAGCGCCTGGTCCGAGAACACGACGCCAAAGCCCCAGGTCGCGTCGGCCGGGTTCTGTTCGAACAGGTCGACTTGATCCTCGGGGTGACGCTTCTTCCAGAGATAGGCGAAGTAGAGCCCACCGGGCCCTCCGCCAATCACGGCGATCCGCAACGTCTGCCTCCCTAATTGACAGTATACTTACTATCTAGGGGTAGACTAATGTGCTCCGGCGTCCCGCGCCAGCGGAATTATCGGCCAGCGCAGGCGCGCCAAAGCGCACTTCGGCCACACGTTTTACGCGTGTCCGAAACCTCAGGTCCGAATCATAGCCAAACCGCGCCGGCTTGGCCATCCGCACCGTCAGACGCAGCGCTTCACGTAGACCCCGTTCACCAGCACCCGGGTACAGCGCACGGCTGGAACCGGCTTGCGGACCACGACGGCCGCGTTCGGCCCGGCGCAGCCGGCGCGATAGACCCCGCGTGCGCAGACCACCGCATTGGCGTCGGTGGCCTCGAACGTCATCGTCGCTCCGAAGGCGAGGAGCGCAGAAGCAACGAGCAGCAATGAACGCATGTTGTCCTCCCGGTCTTGCCGTGATCGAAATCGGATATCTGCAAAAGATCTGTCGTTGCAGGCGTGCGGAAATTCATGCGCACGCCGTTCGTCGTTGCGGCTTTGGCGCCTGCGCCGTGTTACCTCGCCGCGAATGGGGCGAGCACGTCCTTGCACGCCGGCGACAGCGAGGCAGCCCTGTTGGAAATGCATTGAATGATGCGGCCGCCTCCGGGCGCGACGCCGGCGCAGAGCGTGCGGATGTCGGCGCCGCAGGCCGAGCGCGCGATGAACAGCTCTTCGCGCGGCAGCAAGGGACGCAACACGATCACGGCTGGCGGTGCCGCCGGCGCGGCTCCCGCCGCGGGGGCTGCTGCTGCGGGAGCCGCACCCGCGGGCGCCGCCGTTGCGGCCGCGCCACCGCCGGCTGCGGCGCTCACGGCCTTCTCGCAGGCCGGCGAAACCCTGGCCTTGTTCTTTTCCAGGCATTCGAGCGCTGCCGCGCCGCCCGGCGGCACGCTGGCGCACACCTTGGGATAGTCGGCGCGGCACGCGCTCTTGACCGCCGCAACCTGCGCGCTGCTCGGCTGCTTGGCGGCCGCGGCCTTCTGCGCGGGTGCGGCAGCCGGCTTTGCCGCGGGGGCGGCATCTGCTTTCGGTGCGCCTGGCGCCGTTTCCGCCTTGGGCGCGGCCTCGCTCTTCGGCGCGGCGGGGGCAGCTTCGGTTTTCGCCGGTTCGACAGCGCGAACCGCGGTCTGGCATCCCGCCGACAGGCTGGACATGTTCTTCGCCAGGCATTGATACGCTTCCACGCCGCCGGGCGTCACGCTCGAGCAATGCGCCATGAAATCCGAACGGCATGCGGAGCGGATGGCGCTCTTCTGAGCTTCGGTCGGTGCTTGCGCGAACGCGCCTGTTGCAGTTGCGAAGAGCGCGGCCGCCAGCAACGCCTTGCGCGTCGATGCCTGTTTCAACGTGTTGAACATCTGGTGATTTCCTGCCCCGTCGGTCACGCCGACGACTTTCAAAATGTGATGTAATCGCAATCTTCGCGAGTGACGCCTCGCAAGCAGCATCATTCGCCGCTTTGACGTCACCCGCAAGTCAATTATGCCGGTGCAATTGCGCCGTCAGAGCCTGACCATGCGCTTGCCGCGGTTCTCGCCCGCAAGCAATCCGATCAGCGCCTTCGGCGTGTTCTTGAGGCCATCGATGATGTCCTCCTGCACCTTCAGCTTGCCGGATTTGACCCAGCCCTGGAGCTCGGCGAGCGCGCGCTGGCTCTCCTTCATGTAATCCATCACGATGAAGCCCTGCATGACCAGCCGCTTCACCACGATCAGCCCGGGCACGCCGCGCGGGCCGTGCGCGGAGGGCGCACCGTCATATTGCGAGATCGCGCCGCAGCAGGCGATGCGGCCGTAATTGTTCATCTGCGGCAGGCAGGCTTCCAGAATGTCGCCGCCGACATTGTCGAAATAGACGTCGATGCCCTTGGGTGCAGCTGCGCGCAGCGCCTTGAAGACCGCGCCGTCCTTGTAGTCCACGGCGGCATCGAAGCCGAGCTCGGAGGTCAGCCAGCTGCACTTGTCCGCGCCGCCGGCGATGCCGATCACGCGGCATCCTTTGATCTTGGCGATCTGTCCGACGATCGAGCCGACCGAGCCCGCGGCCGCGGAGACCACGACGGTCTCGCCCTCTTTGGGCTTGCCGATCTCCAGCAGGCCGAAATAGGCGGTGAGGCCGGCGATGCCGAACACGCTGAGCAGGTGCGTCATCGGCTCGAGCTTCGGCATCTTGGTGAGATGCTTTGCCGGCACCGCGGCAAATTCCTGCCAGCCGGTGTCACCGAACACGATGTCGCCCGCCGCAAGCCCATCGGCCTTCGAGCTGACGACCTCGGCAATGGCACCGCCAGCCATCACGCTGTTCGCTTCGACGGCGGAGCGATAGGTCGCGCCGTGCATCCAGGCGCGGTTGGCGGCGTCGAGCGAAATGTATCGCACGCGCAGCAGGACTTCGCCGTCCTTCGGCTCCGGCACCGTGCTCTCCACCATCTTGAAATGTTCGGGGCCGAGCTTGCCGCTGGGTTTTTCGACCAGCAGAATCTGGTGATTGATGTTGCCGCTCATGGCGTTTCCCTCTTTGATTGTCTTGACGATTATTGATGCAACCGCCGCAAACAAAACGTGCAGGCCGCATGCGTTGTGCGCTGCATGAAAGCTAGATCGCGGCGTTCCATTTCACAACGGGAACATCCTGAAAACGCGATCACACGCAAAGCGTGTTGCGTCGTTGTGATAACTGCGACATCATGAAGCGCCGGTGTACGTGGGGGTAAGCGATGTCGAACAGGTTTACGCAATACATTCTGGCCGCGATGGTGCTCGGCATCATCATGGGGTCGGCAATCTACAACTTCCTGCCCGACACGCGCGCCGACTGGGCCTCCTCCATCAACCTGATCGCCATGATGTTCCTGCGCCTGATCAAGATGATCATCGCGCCGCTGGTGTTCGCGACCCTGGTCGGCGGCATCGCCCATATGGGCTCGGGCTCCAAGCTCGGCCGCATCTTCGCCAAGACCATGGGCTGGTTCATCAGCGCCTCCTTCGTCTCGCTGCTGCTCGGCCTCGTGATGGTGAACCTGCTGCAGCCCGGTGCGAACTTCCCGGGCACGCTGCCCCAGGCGGGGCAATCGACCGGCCTGCCGGTGTCGGCATTCTCGATCGAGAAATTCCTGACCCATCTGATCCCGACCTCGATCGCGGACGCGATGGCGCAGAACGAGATCCTGCAGATCGTGATCTTCGCGGTGTTCTTCTCGGTGGCGATGGGCTCCATGCCCGAACGTTCGAAGCCGATCCTCGCGATGATCGACGACGTCGGCCACATCATGCTCAAGGTCACGAGCTACGTGATGCTGTTCGCGCCGCTCGCGGTGTGGGCGGCGATCACCGCAACCGTCGCCAAGAACGGCCTCGCGGTGCTCTGGAAGCTCGTCGTGTTCATGGGCGGCTTCTATCTCTCGCTGGCGATCCTGTGGACCATCCTGGTCATCGTCGGCTTCATCGTGATCGGCCCGCGCTACAGCCATCTGTTGAAGCTGGTCCGTGAGCCGCTGATGATCGCTTTCTCGACCGCGAGCTCGGAGGCGGCCTATCCGAAGACGCTCGAGGCGCTCAACCGCTTCGGCGCGTCGTCGCGGATCTCGAGCTTCGTGCTGCCGCTCGGCTATTCCTTCAATCTCGACGGCACGATGATGTACTGCACCTTCGCGGCCGTCTTCATCGCGCAGAGCTATCACATCGACATGCCGCTCGGCACCCAGCTTGCGATGCTGGCGACGCTGATGATCACCTCGAAAGGCGTCGCCGGCGTGCCGCGCGCCTCGCTCGTGGTGATCGCCTCGACGCTGGCGCAGTTCAACATCCCCGAAGCGGGCCTGTTGATGATCATGGGCATCGACACCTTCCTCGACATGGGTCGCAGCGCCACCAACGTGATCGGCAACACGCTCGCGACCTCGGTCGTGGCCAAATGGGAAGGCGAGCTCGGGCCCGAGCACGAGCTCGGACCCGGCGAGGTCGTGCCTGAGGACATGGTGCCGGGCGAAGTGCCCGCGATGGCCGGCCATGGATAGGAGCGAACCATGGGCCAGACACTGGCGAGGTCACTGACCTCAATCGGCTTGTTGCTCGCGGCATCGTTGCTCGCAACCTCCTTGTTCGCGACCTCGGCATCCGCGCAGACCGGCGGCGAAGGGCTCAGCCCGACGCTGTCGGCCATCAAGACGGCGCACACCGTGCGGCTCGGCTATCGCGAGAGCTCGCCGCCGTTCTCGTTCCTCGACCAGTCGGGCCGTCCAATCGGCTACAGCCTCGAGCTCTGCGAGGCCATCGTCGAGGAGATCGGCGTCGAGGTCGACGATCCCAATCTCAGAATCGACTACGTCAAGGTCACCTCGGACGACCGCATCGACGCCGTGCTGCAGAACAAGATCGACCTGGAATGCGGCTCGACCACGGCCAATGCCGAGCGCGGCAAGCGCGTCGCCTTCTCGCCGCTGATGTTCGTCGCCGGGACCAAGCTGATGGTGCCGAAGACATCCAGCGCCCAGTCGCTCACCGATCTGAAGGGCAAGACCATCGTGGTGACGAAGGGCACCACCAACGAGCAGGCGATCCAGGCCGCGGACAAGAAATTTTCGTTGGGATTGAACATCGCCGTCGGCGCCGATCACGAGCAATCCTACCAGATGCTCGCCGATGGCAAGGCCGATGCCTTCGCAACCGACGACATCCTGCTCTTCGGCCTGATCGCGCGCCACAAGGCGCAGGACAAGTTCCGCGTCACCGGCGATTATCTGTCCTACGACCCCTACGGCATCATGTTCAGGAAGGGCGAGCCGCAGCTATCGGCCGTGGTCGAGCGCGCCTTCCGCAAGCTCGGCTCCAACCGCGACCTCGTCCCGCTCTACAACAAATGGTTCACCGCAAGGCTTCCCACCGGCGAACGTCTGAACGTGCCGATCTCGCTGCAGCTGGAAGAGGCGTTCAAGGCGATGGACGATTCAGCGAGCGCGAATAATTAGACGGCGGTTCGCTCTCTCTCCGTCATCCTGAGGCGCGCGCTCGGCGGTGCAAGCGCACCGCCGAGCAGGCCTCGAAGGATGAACGGCCGAGCTGGCAGCCGGGCCGTCGCCCTTCGAGGGCCGCTGAAGAAGCTGCCACCCCCAGCGCAACGGCCTTGCCGTTGCGCTGGGGGTGGCGGTGATGGGTCATCGTTCGCTGTGCACTCGATCGAACACCCGATCCAGCGCCGCATCATACGCCGCTTGCACCAGTTGCGGATGCAGCTTGCCGAGCGTTTCCATCATCACGCCGGAATTGATCTCGAGCACTTTCCATTCGCCGTCGACGCGGACCACGTCGATCGACGCAAAAGCGATGCCGATCGCGCGCGCGGCATCCATTGCCAGCTCCACGCAGGCCGTTCGAACCTCGCTGTCCCCCAGCAACACCGGCTTTGCGCCGGCATCGAGATTATGTCGCCAATCCGTGCCGCGCTGCTTGCTGTAGACGACGAGGGGCGCCTCATCGAGCAGCACCACGCGGACCTCGTCCTCGATCGCGACATAGGGTGAGATCACGAGCCCGGCGCTCATCGAAAACACCTCGCTGGCCGCGTGGTCGAGTTCCGCCTCCGTCGTCACCTTGAACACCGAGCGCCCCGATGTCCCCTCGTTCGGCTTCACCACCACGCCTTGCGGATTCTGAGCGAGCAGCGCGAGCATCCGCTGGCGCCAATCGGCACCGGCGACGTGCACGCCCAGCTTCGGGTTGAGGAAGAGGTGATGGGAAATGCAGGGCACGCCCTCCAGCGCCAGCGCCTCTGATGTCGCCGATTTGTCGTTGGCGAGGCGATGGGCGATGGCGCTGTTGAGGCCGATGTCGTAGCCGAAGGCGAAGCGCCGCTCATCGCCCCGGCGCATCGCGATCAGCCAGCCACCGGCGCGGACATCGACCGCAATGCCATGCTCCGCGCAATAGCGCCTGATGGCCTGGACGAAGATTCGCTCGTCGCTTGCCGCCATGTGTTTCCGTCGCGCTTCAGACGTTCCTGGCGCCAAAAGCCGCAAAAATGCGGGAAACGGCGCCGAACCAGGGTGAAAGTCAGAGCTATTCTTAATGAAATTCTCGCGAGCGCGATGGAAATTAAGTGCTGCATTCGAACGCTGCAGGGAAAAGAAATTGCCCGCCGCGCGCGCCCGGCAGCAGATTCATTAACAATATGGCCAATTCCGCCGCAAATGCCGGTTTGACCGGCATCAATTGCATCCGGAACGAGGTTGATTATTGGTCTCAATGGCGTAGATCACACACGCGAAATCCTCCGCCATGGCAATGGTGTCCGCCCCGTTTCAGGGCCGGGCAACGCTTTTGCCCTAAAACCGCAATTATTCGGAATATCGAAAATCATGAGCGCGTTTTACCGAGAGAAGGTTCTTTCCGTCCAGCACTGGACCGACACGCTGTTCAGCTTCCGCGCCACGCGCGATACCGGCTTCCGTTTCCAGAACGGCCAGTTCGCGATGATCGGCCTCGAGATCGACGGCCGTCCGCTGCTGCGCGCCTACAGCATGGCGAGCGCCAATCACGAGGAAGAGCTCGAGTTCTTCTCGATCAAGGTTCAGGACGGCCCGCTGACCTCGCGCCTGCAGAAGATCAAAGAGGGCGACACCATCCTGGTCGGCCGCAAGGCGACCGGCACGCTGATCACCGATAACCTCCTTCCCGGCAAGCGGCTGATGCTGCTCTCGACCGGAACGGGCCTCGCGCCGTTCGCGAGCCTGATCAAGGACCCCGAGGTCTATGACCAGTTCGAGTCGATCGTGCTGGTGCATGGCTGCCGCCAGGTCTCCGAGCTCGCCTATGGCGAGAAGCTGGTCGCTTCCTTGCGCGAGGATGAGCTGTTCGGCGAGCTGCTCGCGGACAAGCTGATCTACTACCCGACCGTGACCCGCGAGCCGTTCAAGAACCGCGGCCGCATCACCGACCTCATCAACTCCGAGCAGATCTTCAACGATATCGGGCAATCGCCCCTCGACATCGCCACCGACCGCATCATGATGTGCGGCAGCCCGGGGATGCTCGAAGAGCTGAAGGTGATGTTCGAAGGCCGTGACTTCATCGAAGGAAGCGGCAACAAGCCTGGCCATTTCGTGATCGAGAAGGCATTCGTCGAGCGCTAAGCTCTTTTGAAGAAGCGGCGTAATCGCGCGCCACACTCAACTCGTCGTCCCGGACAAGCGCAGCGAAGCGGAGCGCCGATCCGGGACCCATAACCACAGGCCGTGGTTATGCGAAGGGTCGGAGTGACAGTCTTCTCTCACCACGACATCTTGTGGTTATGGGTCCCGGGTCTGCGCTTACGCTTGCCCGGGACGACAGCTGAGCTTGGGGAATCCAGTGTGACCCCACGCGCGGCCATTAAGGGCCCAGCGTCCGCCGCCCCTCCACCACCCTTCTGCTGCACTGCAAAACCCGCCCATCGGGCTGATTGATCTATCTCGGCCGAATTCGCTAGCCTGAAACAAGGGCCGCGTCATATCCGTATGACAGGCAAGGGCGTATCGTACCGCCTCATTGCTGGCGAGAGGATGGGAATCGTGGCCGACGACACCAAGACGCAGGACTTCTCCCAACACTCATCCCACAAACGCCTGCCGCTGGCGGAGGAGGGGATCATGGAGACCCTGCTGCTGCCATTCTCGCCGCGCTTCATCGTGCTGACGATCTGCGCAGTCGTCACCGCGCTCCTGATCGGTATCGGTATCGCCGACCGCAAGATCTTCGACATCCTGCTGGTGCCGATCCTGATCTTCGGCGCGCTGACGCTGCTCGGCGTCCGCGATCTCCTGCAGAAGAGCCACGCGGTGCTGCGCAACTATCCGATTTCGGCGCATATCCGCTTCCTGCTCGAAGAGATCCGCCCGGAGATGCGGCAGTATTTCTTCGAGAGCGAGAAGGACGGCATGCCGTTCTCGCGCGACACCCGCGCGGTGGTGTATCAGCGCGCCAAGATGGAACTCGACAAGCGTCCGTTCGGCACCCAGGAGGACGTCTACCGCCAGGGCTACGAGTGGATGCATCACTCGGTGTCGCCGAAGGCGCATGCCGAGGAGAAATTCCGCATCAGCATCGGCGGCCCCGACTGCAAGAAGCCCTATTCGGCCTCGGTGTTCAACATTTCCGCGATGAGCTTTGGCGCGCTCAGCCCCAACGCAGTGCGCGCGCTCAATGCCGGCGCCAGGAAGGGCGGCTTCGCGCACGACACCGGCGAGGGCGGCGTCAGCCCCTATCACCGCGAGATGGGCGGCGACATCATCTGGGAGATCGGCTCCGGCTATTTCGGCTGCCGTCATCTCGACGGCACCTTCGATCCCGAAGCGTTCGCGCGCGTCGCCGGTGACGACCAGATCAAGATGGTCGAGCTCAAGGTCAGCCAGGGCGCCAAGCCCGGCCACGGCGGCGTGCTGCCGGCGGCAAAGGTCTCGGAGGAGATCTCCAAGATCCGCGGCGTCGCGATGGGCGAGGACTGCATTTCGCCGGCCTCGCATCGCGCCTTCTCCACCCCGGCCGGCATGATGCAGTTCATCGCCGAGATGCGCCGCCTGTCGGGCGGCAAGCCGGCCGGCTTCAAGCTGTGCATCGGCCATCCCTGGGAATTCCTGGCGATCTGCAAGGCGATGCTTCAGACCGGCATCTATCCGGATTTCATCGTCGTCGACGGCAACGAAGGCGGCACCGGTGCGGCGCCGCTGGAATTCATGGACCATCTGGGCATGCCGATGCGCGAGGGCGTCAACTTCGTCCACAACGCGCTGATCGGCATCAATGCGCGCGACCGCATCAAGATCGGCGCGTCCGGCAAGATCGCCACCGCCTTCGACATGGCGCGCGCGATGGCGATCGGCGCCGACTATTGCAATTCGGCGCGCGGCTTCATGTTCTCGCTCGGCTGCATCCAGTCGCTGAGCTGCCACACCGACCGCTGCCCGACCGGGGTGGCGACCCAGGATCCGACGCGCGCGCGTGCGCTTTACGTGCCGCTCAAGATCGACCGCGTGCACAATTATCACCACGCGACGCTGCATTCGCTGACCGAGCTGATCGCCGCGGCAGGCCTCGAGCATCCGCAGCAGCTGCGCCCGATTCACTTCACCCAGCGCACCTCGACCACCGATGTGAGATCCTTTGCGCAGCTCTATCCGGCGCTGCGTCCTGGCGAGCTGCTCGAAGGCACCGAAGACCCGCGCTTCCGCGACGCCTGGCGGTTGGCGCAGGCGGAAACGTTCCAGCCGGCGCCATAGGGCATCGCTCGGCCGGTGGCGGCACCGGCCCGGCCCGCGCATATTCGTCGCGAGCGGAGCTGGCATTTAAGATTTTGTTCAACTTTGGGTGTAGATTGTGCCCATGGACGAACGGCGCGACAAGGCGAGACATCGCGTGCTGAAGGCCGGAACGATCGAGTTCGGCGGCGGCGCGATCGACTGCACCGTCCGCAACCTGTCCGACACCGGTGCCGCGCTCGACGTCACCAGCCCGGTCGGCATTCCCGAGCATTTCACCCTGTTCGTCCAAGCGGACGGAACGCATCTGTCGTGCACCGTGATCTGGCGCAAGGAGAAGCGGATCGGCGTGAGGTTCGGGTGAGGTGAGTTGGCGCGAGGTGAGTTCGCGCTGCAAACACCGCTGTCGTCCCGGGGCGCGACAAAGTCGCGAACCCGGGACCCATAACCACAGGGAGAAGTCGCCGCGCGAGCTGGCAACTCCGAATCTTCGCCAAACGGCCTTCCGGGAGTATGGGTCCCGGATCGGCGCGCGCTTGAAGCGCGCTTGTCCGGGACGACAGCTGTGGTTGAGGCTCGCTCTATCAACTACCCCGTCTCGACCTCACTCAACCGGCTCGCCAGGATCTTGTCGATCCGCCGCCCGTCGAGATCGACCACCTCGATGTGCCAGCCGCCGAAGTCGAAGGCATCGCCGGTGTCGGGCAGCACGTTGAACTGTTGCAGCACCAGGCCGGCCACCGTGTTGTAGCGGTGCGGCGGCAATTCGACGCCGAGCAATTCGCCGAATTCGTCCACCGGCATCCAGCCCGAGATCAGCAGCGAATCGTCGGCGCGCCTGACAAAGGCGGGCTCCGGCGGTCCGGCCTCCGAATGGAAGGCGCCGACGATCGATTCGAGGATGTCGGCGGCCGTCACCATGCCTTCGAAGCCGCCATATTCGTCGTAGACGAAACCGACGTGGACCGGCGCAGCCTTCAGGATGGTCAGCACGTCGCGCGCGTCTGCCGACGCCGGGATGCCGGGCGCTTCGCGCACCAGCGCGCGCAGGTCCGGCGTGCGTTCGTTCATATAGGCGATCAGCAGGTCCTTGGCCTGGAGCACGCCGATCGGCTTGTCGCGGTCGCCGTCGGAGACGGGAAAGCGCGAATGCGGGCTCTTGGCGATGATCTCCCGGATGGCCGCCGGATCGTCGTTGAGGTCGATCTCGTCGACCTCTGTGCGCGGCGTCATCACCGCGCCGACCGGCCGGTCGCCGAGCCGCATCACGCCGGCGATCATCTCCTTCTCACCGGGCTCGAGCACGCCCGCGCTCTCGGCCTCGCTGACGAGGTGGTGGATCTCGTCCTCCGAGACCTTCTCCTCGGCCTTGCCGCCGCGGCCGAGCAGCGTGAGGATCAGCCTGCCCGAGAGATCGAGCAGAAAGACCAGCGGCAGCGAGACTTTCGCAAGCACGTGCATGGCGGGCGCGACCCTGACCGCGATGCTCTCGGGGTCGCGCAGCGCCACCTGTTTCGGCACCAGCTCACCGACGATCAGGGTGGCGTAGGTGATCAGCGTCACGACGATGCCGACGCCGACGATGTCGGCAATTCCCGCGGATAGACCGAGCTCGAGCAGCCATTGCGTCAGCCGCTGTCCGAGCGTCGCGCCGGAGAACGCGCCGGAGAGCACGCCGACCAGCGTGATGCCGATCTGCACCGTCGAGAGGAACTTGCCGGGATTGGCTGCCAGTGTCAGCGCCCGCTCGGCGCCGCGCACGCCCTTGGCGGCGAGCATCGACAACCGGGCCGGGCGGGACGAGACCACGGCCAGCTCCGACATGGACAAGAGGCCGTTGATGACGATCAGGACGACGACGATGACGAGTTCGACCGAGAGCATTGACGTTCCGAGGTAAGGGAGTGTGGCCGAAGAGGACGCACACGCCTTGATATAGGTATTCGGCGAAGAAATGCCGGCAATTTTGCCGCATTTGGCGCCCCGAGGGAACCGTGTCGCCGCTGACTTCGACTCCGCTTGCGCGAGCTCCCGTGGAACTACGGGAATGCCGGTGCTTAACGGGCTCTTAGTGGCCCCCGGCTAGGTTTTCGACATTGCAGAAGTGTATTCGGGGGGGCCCAGGATGCGGATCGGGAAGCTTTTCGCGCTGTCGATGCTGACGGTGACGGTATTTGCAGTCATCCTCGGCGCCGAGGTGCTGATACCCCAGACGCGCATCTTCACGAACCGCTCCGACGCGATCAAGACTGTCGATGCCTTTGGTGCGACCCTGATGGTCAGTCAGCACGTCGCCGGCCTTCGCGCCCCCTATATCGGTCCGATCTTCCAGGAAGCGGCGGCGACGCCAGCCCAGATCGAAGCGGTCGGGAAGGCCGCGAAAGCCGCCGAGGCCGGCTTCGAGGCTGCAAGGCGCGCGATCCTGGTGCTGAATGACGGCGGAGCGATTGTCGAGAATCTCGACCGTGCCGCACGGCGGCTGAAGGAGGTCACCGCGGCGGCAGATCGCGCGATGAGCGTCCCCCTGGCGGCGCGCGATGGTGCTGTGATCAAGGGCTTTCTCCCCGGTGTTGCCGAGGTCATCGGCAACATCGAGCCGGTCATGAACCGGCTCGAAGCGAAAGTCATCAACGCCGATTCCTCGCTCGCGGCGCTGTTGAGCCTGGCGCGGACGGCCCAGGACCTGCGTGTCGCGGCCGGCAGCCGAGCGGCCACGCTGTCCCCGGCGCTGTCCGCGAGCCGCCCGCTCACGGCGACCGAATTGTCGCTGATGGATCGCATGCAAGGCCGCGTGGAGGCCGACCGCGAGCGCATCGAGGCAGGCATCGACCAACTCGGAAATCCCTCCCGCATCGCGACCGCGCTGAAGGCGGCGACGGAATCGTATTTTGGAAAAGCTGCGGCCGCCGTCGACAAGGAGATTCCCGCAGCCCGGAGTGACGGCAAGTACAGCAGCAACGCCGACGAACTGGCGAAGGTCATCGTGCCGGCCATCCAGATGTTCTACGGCGTGCGCGATGCCGCATTGGCGGAAGCTTCCGAGCGTGCCTCGGCCTCGCGCGATGGCGCACTGGCGATGCTCGCGCTCGCAGGCGTGGTGGTTCTGGCGCTGCTCGGGACTCTCGGTGGCGTGACCATGATGCTGCGCAGGCGCGTGGTGACGCCGCTCAGCCGGCTCGCGGACGTGATCGCAACGCTCGCTGCCGGACAACACGACGTCGAGAATCCCGCGACGGGCCGCAATGACGAGATCGGCCAGGTGGCGGGCTCGCTGCAGCACTTCAAGGATTCACTGCTCGCCAAGAAGGCCGCCGATGAGGCGGCCGCGGTCGAGGCCGACGCGAAGCTCCGGCGCAGCCAGCGTATGGACCAGATCGCGCGCGATTTCGAAGCCATGATCGGCGACGTGATCAACACGGTGTCGTCGGCTTCCTCGGAGCTGGAAGTGTCCGCGGGAACGCTGACGAGCACGGCCGATCAATCGGAAAAGGTCACCGCGACCGTCGCGGCCGCTTCCGAACAGGCCTCCACCAACGTGCAGACCGTTGCCGCGGCGGCCGAGGAGATGGCCTCGTCGGTCGACGAGATCAGCCGGCAGGTGCAGGATTCCGCGCGCATCGCCGGCGAAGCGGTGCAGCAGGCGGGCCGGACCAACGATTATGTCGGCGAGCTCGCCAAGGCCGCGGGGCGGATCGGCGACGTCGTCGAGCTCATCAGCCAGATCGCAGGCCAGACCAATCTTCTGGCTCTCAACGCCACCATCGAGGCGGCGCGCGCCGGCGAGGCCGGCCGCGGCTTTGCGGTGGTCGCCTCCGAGGTCAAGGCGCTGGCCGAGCAGACCGCCAAGGCCACCGGCGAGATCAGCCAGCAGATCACGGGAATCCAGACCGCGACGGAGGACTCCGTCGGC
Organism: Bradyrhizobium ottawaense; assembly: GCF_002278135.3. Lineage (NCBI taxonomy): Bacteria > Pseudomonadati > Pseudomonadota > Alphaproteobacteria > Hyphomicrobiales > Nitrobacteraceae > Bradyrhizobium > Bradyrhizobium ottawaense. The sequence continues at coordinate 895,750 of NZ_CP029425.2, forward strand.
GCCATCAGGTCGATCAGTGACACCATCTCCCGCATGTCCGAGATTGCATCCGCAATCGCCGCGGCGGTGGAGGAGCAGGGCGCAGCGACGCGGGAGATTTCCCGCAACGTGCAGCAGGCGGCCCGCGGCACCCAGCAGGTCTCCGCCAGCATCGTCGACGTGCAGCGCGGCGCGAGCCAGACCGGATCTGCCTCCTCCAACGTGCTCGCCTCGGCCAGATCGCTGTCCGGCGAGAGCAGCCGTCTCAAGGTCGAGGTCGGCAAGTTCCTGGACGCGATCCGCGCTGCGTAGAACTTCTGCGCCTCTGCTGCAGGGAGAAGCAATCGCATTCGAAGAGCGACGTGCCCGCGGCCCATCCTTCGAGACGCGCGCAAGTGCGCGCTCCTCAGGATGGAGTGTGCGGAGCGCTTCGATGAGCTCCGGTGTCGCTTGCCTCATCCTGAGGAGCCCGCGAAGCGGGCGTCTCGAAGGACGAGGCGCGCGCATCATCCGGGCCGTACTGCGCTCAGAACTCCCCGTGCAGCCGCCCGGAAATGACCGACACCGGTCCGCGATCGGCGTTGTAGGCGGGGTTGACGATGAGCTGGTAGTCGGCGGTGAGGGTGAGATTCTTGTTCAGCGCATAGGCGTAATAGGTTTCGAGGATGCGCTCCTTGCGGTAGTTGAGCGCACCGTCGCCGACCAGCACGCCGAGGCCGCCGGCGGCGAGGAAGTCCCGGTAGTCCTGCGAAATCGCGTTGATCGCGCCGCCGACGCCGACCACGTCGTCAGGCCGGCCCCATTTCGTGCCCTTGATCGAAAGACCAGCCGACAGGCTGCGGTTGATGTCGGTGAAGGCGAGCGTTTCGCTCTTGCCGTCGTTCCAGCTCCAGCGGCCGAACAGTCCGACATCTTCGGTGATCGCCTGCTCGAGGTTGACGACATAGCCGACCTTGGTGCGGCCGCGCCGGGTCTGCGCAATGTCGAGATTGAGCGCGGGATTGTTCAACGTCTCGCGGAAGCTGCCCATGTTGGCGCTGTCGAGCCAGCCCATGGTCCTGAGCTTGCCGGGTTGGCCGAACAGCGAGAAGCGCGTCTCGAGCTCGATCACGTACTGGCCGCGCTCCCCGACCTTGGTGTCGAAATGATTTGAATTGGGCTCCGCGACCATCAGGAAATAGCCGCCGCGCAGGGCCCATTGCTTCTGATTGAGCTCGGCGGTGACGCCGTAGGTAAGGCCGACCTTGTCGGCGGAATAGTCGAAGGCGCCCGGGGCCCAGATCGACCAGTTCATGAAATCCCTGCGGGTGTCCTTGGCGTAGGCATTGCCGTCGAACACGTCGACCACTGCGAACTTGCCGGCCTGCACGGTGAGGCGGGACACGTCGACCTTTTGCCCCAGCTGCAACTGGCCGCTGGCGAGTTCTTCCTGCTCGCCGCCGAAGCCGAAGGTCTGGCGCACGAACAGGCGCGAGGTGTTGTAATGCGGATAGGGGAAGTTCGACTTCTGCGCTTCGCCGTTCGGGAAGCCGGCCGCGCCGACCGTGTCGTTCAGGCCAAATCCCTGGAGCAGCTCGGGATTGTAATAGACCTCGCCGCCGTCCCACAGCCGTGCGTTCAGGAACAGGCTGTTGCTCCAGGTCGCCTTGGCCTGCCTCGTCGGTGAGAGAGAGTTCGTTCCGCTGTAGAGCGCGGGGAACGACGGATAGCCTTGCGGCAGATAGGTGCTCTGGCCGTGAATCTCCCAGCGATCCGATTCGGTGTCGATGAGCGAGCTGTTCGGATTGTAGCTCGGCATGCCCGGCCAATCGACCTTGCGGTTGAGGCCGAGCCTGACCTGCTGGAAGTCGAGCGACGAAGAGCTGTATTGGGCCCCCGTGGAGAAGGCGACATTGGCGCCGTCGAAGCGGCTGTAGAGATATTCGAGCCGTGCGCTCCAATGCGGCGCGAAGCCGTATTCGACGCCGGCACCCGCGATCCAGCCGGGCCGCGTGTTCAGGATTTTCGGGACTTCGGCGCCGGAGGCCGGCGTGTCGAAATAGCGCTCGCCCATCCAGGCAAAGCCGCCGGTGGCGTAAACCAGCCACGGACCGCTGGTGTAGCCGACGCGGCCGCGCAGGCTGGCGGTGTAGTCCCATTGCTGCGTGACAGTGTTGGCGGGTGTCGTCAGGAAGGAGACGATCGAATTCGAGGTGATGTAGTTGGGGAACGTGAAATCGCCTTCGACGCCGACCAGCCAGCCGGAGTTGAGGCGGTAGTTGTAGCCCGCCTGCACGCCGCCGATCATGCCGCTGAAGACGCCGCTGTCGTTGATCCCTGTGCCGTCGTTCAGCGCAAACTGCGACGAGCCGCGGCCATAGCCGGCATGCGCACCGATATAGAGGCCGGTCCAGTCATAGACCGCTCTCGGCGCCGGCGCCTTCAGCGGCAGATCGGCCGCGCGCCCCGCGGCGGGAAAAGCCAGCACGCCCGAGGCAATCGCCGCGGCCGTTCGCAAGTATCTGTAACGGTGACTTCTCAACGTCAAAACGCACGCCCCCAAAACGCGAATGTGTCCCACCCGTCGCGATATCCCTGCCGATTCGCGGCGGCCCTGTCATCAGGTCTTGGTTGCTCGCGTCGTCGAGATGATCTCGATTCGACGCGATTTCGCCCCAAGTTCCCGAGCTTGGCTCGAACCTTATTGCGATTAATTCGCAATAGCAACTGGTGAAGATTGGCGCACGGGATGGTTCGCACCGCTGTGTGACGGGACGGCAACAATTCTCGGCCCAAAAAGAATGACCCCGCCCGGGGGGACAGCCGGGCGGGGTCGGGGGCACGACACGGGGTGGATGAGGCGCCCGTGTCGGACGCAGGATCCACGTAAGATCGGCCTCAGGTACTCAAATCAGTAGCAGCTACGAACGCGGCCAACGTACTGGCCGAAAGCGTTGTACTGGGCGACCCAGCCGCAGCGGTGATAGCCGTAGTAATAGGGGTCGTTGTTGGCGGCGATCGCGGAGCCGACGACAGCGGCGGTGGCGATGCCGGCACCGACACCCCAGACCCAACCGGGCTGCTTGGCTTCGGCCGAGGAGGTGGTGGACACGATGCTGCCGGTGACGGCGAGGGTCGCGAGAGCGAGAGCGGCAATCTTGGTCTTGATCGACATGTGAAACTCCATCCGGGGTTGAGGCGGTCCGTTGTGGCCCGCGTGCCCAGTTTGACGGAGGCTCCCCGCGTCCGGTTCGAATGCGGCGAATCCGCTCCCGGAGCGAGGAGTTTTCGTAAATGATTGCAATAGGATATTGGTTAGCCGAGGGGCCCCTTGGCGAGCCTGTTCACGTCGAAGTTATCGGCCTCGCCCAGGAGTTCGCAAAAAGCACGGGCGCCTTGATCGATGAGCTGCTCGCCCTTCGCGGCGACGGCCAATGTCGCATTGCCGACGGCGCCGCTGGCGTTGAGATCCTGCGCCTGCCAGGCGAACGGCGCGGGCCGCTGCGTCGACAGCCAGCGGTACTGCTGCTCCAGTGCGATGCTGCTCGCAGGAAAATCCGCGATGGCATCCTTGCGCACCTGATCGGGATAGCGCGCCAGCATGATCGAGGTCTCGACCGCGCCGCCATGAATGCCGTGGCGCACTTCGTCGGCCGGGAACAATGTGTCGGCGCCTGATAGCCGCGACCATGACGTGGTCACCACGAACATTTTTTGATGCGCCCGCAGATCCTGCGCCACCAGCATCATGGCCGCGCTGTTGCCACCATGGCTGGTGATGATGACGAGCTTCTTCACGCCGCGCCGCGCGACCTCCTCGCCGATCCCGGTCCATCGCTTCAACGCGGTTTCAGTCGGCAGCGTCTGCGTGCCGGGATAGTCGATATGCTCGGTGGAAATCCCGACCGGTTCGACGGGAAGAAAACTGGCCGGAACGTTGTCGGGCAGAAGCTCGCGCACGCGCGCAAGATACGCGTCCGCGATCAGCACGTCGGTGGTGAGCGGCAAATGCGGGCCGTGCTGCTCGGTCGCCGCCAGCGGCAGCACCGCGATCCATCGCGACGTCTCCGCGGGGGGCGCATCGACCCAGCGGATCTCGGTCCAGTCGCGGGATGGCATCATTGAGTTTTCTTTGGAGGTTTCATTGCCCGAATTTGTCACGTAATTTGGGTTATCAGGGGACGCGGGCCCGGCCGGCTCGTGTCCCCTGACGTCATGCGGTTTTATCGCGTTGGCCTGCCACGAGCTAGACGCGATTATGCTGGAAGCGATCGACGGAGTGCCATTATGACCCCCTCTCATCTGCGCAGAGCGCTAACTGCGGGCCTGATGGCCGCTCTGGTCTGGAGCGTCCCGGCGCGGGCCGAAACGCTGGACAAGGTCACCTTCGGCACCAACTGGGTCGCCGAGGCCGAGCACGGCGGCTTCTTCCAGGCGGTCGCCGACGGCACCTACAAGAAATACGGCCTCGACGTCACCATCGTTCCCGGCGGCCCGAACGAGAACAACCGGATGCTGCTGATCGCCGGCAAGATCGATTTCTTCATGGCCGCGAACACGCTGATGTCGTTCGACGCGGTCGCCAACAACGTTCCCGTCGTGACCATCGCCGCGATCTTCCAGAAGGATCCGCAGGTGATGCTGACGCAGCCGGATGCCAAGGTCAGCAAGATCGAGGATCTCAAGCCGCTGACGCTGTTCGTCTCCAAGGAGGGCATGGGCAGCTATTTCCAGTGGCTGAAGTCCGAATACGGCTTCAGCGAGAAGAACGTCCGGCCCTATAATTTCAATCCGCAACCCTTCATCGCCAATCCCAAGAGCGCGATGCAGGGCTACGTCACCTCCGAGCCGTTCGCGGTGGAGAAGGCCGCCGGCTTCAAGCCCAACGTGCTGCTGCTCGCCGATTACGGCTTCAACACCTATTCGACCTTGATCGAGACCCGCCGCGACGTGGTCGAGAAGAAGCCCGACCTGGTGCAGCGTTTCGTCGATGCCTCCATGATCGGCTGGTACAATTACATCTACCGCGACAATTCCGCCGGCAACGCCATGATCAAGAAGCTCAATCCGGAAATGACCGACGACCTGCTCGCCTATTCCGTCGCCAAGATGAAGGAGCATGGCATCGTCGATTCCGGCGACAGCCTGAAGAACGGCATCGGCGCGATGAGCGACGAGCGCTACACCTCCTTCTTCAACAAGATGGTCAAGGCCGGCGTCGTGAAGCCCGAACTCGACTTCCGCAAATCCTACACGCTGCGCTTCGTCAACAAGGGCGTCGGCGTCGAGCTGCGCCCGAGCAAGCCGTAGCGCAAGCTCGATGTCATCAGGCAAAATCTCGTCCCCGGCCGACGCCGGCCTGACGCATCTCGCCGTCAGCCTGCGCGGCGTGACGAAGACCTATGACAATGGCGTCATGGCGCTCGGCCCGTTCGACCTCACTGTCCGCAAGGGCGAGTTCATCTCGCTGCTGGGCCCGTCCGGTTGCGGCAAGTCGACGGTGCTGCGGTTGATCGCGGAGCTCAGCGCGCCGTCGTCAGGCATCGTGCGGGTGGCCCATCACGAGGGCGTGGTACAGCCGGGTCACGGTATCGGCTTCGTGTTTCAGGAGCCCACCTTGATGCCCTGGACCAGCGTGCGCGAGAATGTGCGGCTGCCGCTGAAGCTCGCGGGCGTGCCGAAGGCGGAGGCGCGCGGGCGTGCCGACGCGGCGCTGGCCAGCGTCGGGCTCGCCGATTTCGCCGATGCCTTTCCGCGTGAGCTCTCCGGCGGCATGAAGATGCGGGTGTCGCTGGCGCGCGCGCTCGTCACCGATCCGGATATCCTTTTGATGGACGAGCCGTTCGCCGCGCTCGACGAGATCACGCGCTTCCGCCTCAACAATGATCTGCTCGCGCTGTGGCGCAGCCTCGGCAAGACCGTCATCTTCGTCACCCATTCGGTGTTCGAATCCGTCTATCTGTCGCAGCGCGTAGTGGTCATGACGGCGCGGCCCGGCCGCATCCAGGCCGACATCCGCATCGAGACGGTCGAGCCGCGCGGCGAGGCGTTTCGCACCTCCGCCGCCTATTCCGATTATTGCCGGAAGGTGTCGGCTGCGCTGGCTCCGTCTTATTCGGGGCAGTCGACCTTATGAGCGCGCAGGCGGCCGTCACTGCAAAACCGCGAGGCGCACAACGCGCGATGCGTTTCGTGCTTCCCGTCATCGTGTTCGCGGCCGGCATGCTCGCCTGGGAACTCTTGGTTCGCATCAAGGACATCCCGCCTTACGTGCTGCCGGCGCCCTCCGTCATCGTCCTGACGCTGATCAAGGACTGGGCAGTGCTGTCACAATCGCTCGCCACCACGCTTCTGACCACGCTCGAAGGTTTTGCGGCGGCCAGCATCGGCGGCATCGCGCTGGCGCTGTTGTTTAACCAGTCGAAATGGGTGGAATATTCGCTGTTCCCCTATGCCATCGTCCTCCAGGTCACCCCGGTGATCGCGATCGCGCCGCTGCTCCTGATCTACCTGGAGCAGCAGACCGCGGTGGTGGTTTGTGCTTTCATCGTCGCCTTTTTCCCGGTGCTGTCCAACACCACCCTTGGGCTCAATTCGGTCGATCGCAACCTTGCCGGCCTGTTCCAGCTCTATGGCGCCTCAAAGCCGCAGACGCTGCGCTTTCTCAAGCTGCCCGCGGCGTTGCCCTACATTCTCGGCGGCTTGCGCATCGCCGGCGGCCTGTCGCTGATCGGCGCGGTCGTGGCGGAGATCGCGGCGGGAACAGCCGGTGCCGGCTCGGGGCTCGCCTACAGGATCGCCGAGTCCGGCTATCGATTGAACATACCCCGCATGTTCGCAGCGCTGCTTTTGTTATCGCTGGCCGGGATTGTCATCTATGGGGTGCTGGCGGTAGTTTCCCACCTCGTTTTACGGCGCTGGCATGAAAGCGCTCTTGGAAAGGAAAACTGATGGCTGCCGGTTCGATTTCGTCCGAGAAGATCGACCTTCTGATCTATGGGCCGGTGCGGCCGATCCTCGAGAACGGGTTTTCCGACCATTTCGTCGTGCACAAGGCCGAGACGCGCGGCGACCTCGAGCGGCTGACGCCGGCGATCCGCGAAAAAATCCGCGGCGTCGCCGTGACCTATCACACCGTCCGTGCCGACAAGGAGTCGCTGTCGCAACTGCCCAAGATCGAGATGGTGGCGAGCTTCGGCGTCGGCTACGACCATATCGACGCCAAATACGCGGCCGAGCACAACATCATCGTCACCAACACGCCCGACGTGCTGACCGAGGAGGTCGCCGACGTCGCGATGGGCCTGCTGATCTCCACCTTGCGCGAGTTCATCAAGGCCGACCGGTATGTGCGTTCCGGCCTCTGGCAGACGCAGAACTATCCGCTCAGCGTCGGCTCGCTGCGCGACCGCAAGGTCGGCATCGTCGGCATGGGCCGGATCGGCCAGGCCATCGCGCGCCGGCTCGACGCCTCGCTGGTGCCGGTGGTCTACCACTCGCGCAATCCGTCCAAGGACGTCTCCTACAAGCACTATCCCGATCTGATCGAGATGGCGAAGGCGGTGGATACGCTGATGGTGATCGTGCCCGGCGGCGCCTCGACCAACAAGATGATCAATGCCGAGGTGTTCAAGGCGCTCGGCCCGCGCGGCGTGCTGGTCAACGTCGCGCGCGGCTCGGTGGTCGACGAGCCGGCGCTTGTGCAGGCCCTCAAGTCGGGCACCATCCTCGCCGCCGGCCTCGACGTGTTCGCGGCCGAGCCGACCGTGCCGGACGAGCTCAAGGCGATGCAGAACGTCGTGCTGCTGCCGCATATCGGCTCGGCCTCGGTGGTGACGCGCAACGCGATGGACCAGCTCGTGGTCGACAACCTCAAGTCATGGTTCTCGGGCAAGGCGCCGTTGACGCCGGTTGCCGAAACGCCATTCAAGGGGCGCTGATGCGAAGTCTTCGGGTCGTTGCATCCGCCGTCGCGGCCCATTTGGCCGCGATCGGCGCCGTCGCGGCCCATTTGGCCGCGATCGGCGTTGCTCAGACGAGGCCGGCGCATGCGCAGGATACGACGACCCTGAAGAAGGAGATGCTCGGGCAGTGGGAGCTCTCGACCACCGAGCGCAGCAAGACCTGCGTCGTCACGATGAAGGGCGACGCCGCGGGGCAGGGCTTCAAGCTGGAGCTGGAGCCGGCCTGCAAGGCGGCGCTGCCCTTCACCAAGGACATCGTCGCCTGGAGCGTCAGGGGCCTCGACATCGTCCGCCTGCAGGACGCGACCGGTGAAGCCGTGATCGACTTCACCGAGGTCGAGGCCGGCATCTTCGAAGGCCTGCGCCAGGGCGAGGGCGTCTACATCCTGCAGGATCTCGCCGCCGCGCGCTCGATGGCCAAGTCGATGGACCAGATGATCGGCGACTGGGCGATGGTGCGCGGCAACGGCCAGCCGGTCTGCGGGCTGACGCTGACCAACACGGAAGCCGGCTCCGACAATTTCCAGGTCTTCCTCAAGCCGAAATGCGATCCGGCCATCGCGCAGTTCAACCCGACGCAATGGCGGCTCGAGCGCGGCCAGATCATCCTGATGTCGAAATCGGGCAACGTCTGGCAGTTCGAGGCCGACGACAACGCGCAGTGGCGGCGCGTCCCCGATACCGCCGATCCCCTGATCATGCTGCGTCAGTAGGCGGGCCCACATTCGCTGCCGCCGAATGGCGCCACGCGAAGGCGGAACCTGCAGACCGGGCATCTCGTTGACGGAAGAGGCGATTTCGTTGGGAGATCCGGCATGGCCAAACGCGTCCTCGCGATCGGCATCGAACCCGGCAGTGCCGACTACAGCGCATTCCCGCAGCTCACGCCGGAGCTCGTGCGAACCTACATCGATGCGCAGCTGTTGCGCCTGCGCGATCTCGGCTTCGAGGTCACGAGCTGCCTGATTGATCTCGACGCCACCGCGGAAGCCGGCGTCACGGCGGCGCTGCGCGACGAGCGTTTCGACTGCATCGTGATCGGCGCCGGCCTGCGCGAGCCGAAGGAGCGCCTCGTGCTGTTCGAGAAGGTGCTCAACCTCGTCCATCGCCTCGCGCCGGACGCTGCGATCTGCTTCAACACCACGCCCGCCGATACCGTCGAGGCCGTGCAGCGCTGGGTCGATGCTTGACGTCCAATCGGCCGGCCGGTGCATCGTACGCGGCGCGGTTTGAGCCGTCTTCGCGCTGCGCCTCCGGCCATCGCGGGCCGCCGTGCCGGCAATTTGTCTGGCCCGAATCCTCGCCCGGGGCTATGACTCCCTCCACCACAGGGAGGGCGAGCATGCTTCGAGGTCTTCGCATTGGAAGTTTTGGAATCGCGGCCTGTCTGACGGTTGCGATGGCGGTGCCGGCGCATGAGGCGGCGGCCCAGGATGCCATCGGCGGCGCGATCATCGGCTGCGTCGGCGGGGCGATCCTCGGTGGTGCGCTCGGCGGAGGCAGGGGGGCTGCCATCGGTGCCGTCGTCGGTGCCGGCACGGGCGCCGCGATCGCCTCCGAAGGCGAGCGCCGCCGCTCCGGCTACTACGCCTATCAGCGCGGCTGCTACATGCAGAGGCCGGACGGCTACTACGTCCGGGTCGATCACAGGTATTGCTACTGAGCCGGCCAGCGCGACTTATGTGATCGCTCTGTCGCGCACTTCGCCTGGTGTCGCATCGAAGTGGCGCCGGAAAATGCGATGAAAGTGCGATACTGTCGGGAATCCACACTCGTAGGCGACGTCCATGACCTTCATATGTGCGTAGTGCGGCGACGCCAGCATCTCGTGAGCCCGCATCAGGCGGCGAGTGGTCAGTTCATCGGTGAACGACGTTCCGGCTTCGGAGAAGAGCGCCTGCACATAGCGCGGCGAAACCAGAAGGCGGCGTGCGAGCGCCGTCAAGGAAAAGCCGGGCATCATGAAATTGCGATCAAGCTCGCGCCGGACGGTCTCAAACCGAGCCGCTCGCAAACTCGGCGCCTGTGTCTCCTGATGCAAGGTCTTGAGGGCCACTGCAGCCACGACGAGATCGGCGATGTGGTCGGCGGCAAAACGCGGGATATCGGCTTGCTCCGCGGCGCCGGATAGCTTCAGCAGCGTCTCGACGTAAGCGTATGCCAGCGCCGGCGCCGAAGCCGATGCCGGAATCGGCGTCATGAATCGATCTTCGACGTTGCACGTCTGGCCACGCAGCTGCTGGCGCGGCAATTGAATTGCCATGAAATTGCAGTGATGCTGCGCACTTACATTGATGGTCGACGGCACGCACTGTTCGATAAGCACCGCAGCACCGGCGGTGCAGGCAACGCTCTTGCCGCTTTGCTCAACGAGCATTTCGTCCGTTCCGCTATTGAGCAGAAGCACGGCATTGTCGGTGTTCTCGATGGCGATTTCCGCGGCTCCGCGCGAAATGGTCTGCACGGTCCCGCAAATGCGACCAATCGCGGCTTGGCCGAGCAGCATGATCTTGAGCTGGCCGTCGAAGGGCACGTTGGGCCTGGCGTCGGCGCGCAGACGCACGTAACCGGATGACAGTGAATCGACCCAGCGATCTCTGCGCAGCCACTCGTCGCCGGGAAGATCGGCGGAGTCAAACGAGATTCTCTGCATTTACATTGGAGTCCGCAGTGAGGGCTGGCGACATCGAGCATATTGGAACTTGGTGCCAAGCGCTATTCGCGAAAAGCAATAATTCCGTTCGTAAAAGAGCACCTCGGTGCGGTGTCGCGCCGTTATGTTGCACGGAAGCCTCAACAGTGCAGCTCATGGATATTGAGGGGCGAGAATACGCAAACCGCTACAGCACCGTTCGTCATAAGCGACGACAGTCTCGCCGCACCTCACCTAGAATCTTGCCGAAATGATGCCTTGGCGTCGAAGGCATGTTCATCTGAGGGGTTTCAGTGCTTTATCGGCATATTCGGCTATCGATCATCGCAACCGGACTGGTGGCGGCAACTTCCGCGCCTGTACTTGCCGCAGATATTCCGATCAAGGCGCCGGGGGTGGCCACCGCGAGCACGGCTGGCGGGGTCTACTTCTGGGCTGACGGCTCAGCGCAGTCGATCCGCCTGCCGACCTATGATATAGGCACTCGTCTGTTGCCGGTCGCCCCGGGATCGGGGATATCCGCGGCAAATACATATGACCCGCGGGCAACCGGATATGGCATCTCCGGCGGATTGGGCTTCGTTTTGCCTCCCGGTGTGTCTCTGTCGAATATCGGCACCAATGGGCGGATCGAGTTCAGCGGGTCCTATGTCAACGCGACCGCCTCGCAAGCAGCTACGGCTGTGTCGACATTGGGATCGGGATATTCGCTGCCGCAGGTTGGCGGGATCACAAACTTCGCGGGCTCGGTCGCTTGCGGCGCCGGCACATCATGTGTCGTTTCCAGCACGCTCGGTACCAGCTATTCGAGTTGGCAAGTCAGCGGGCGGTACGCGACAGATTTCAAGGTGAGCGGCGTCACCATTACGCCGTCGCTTGCGGTGTTTGGCGGCAAGTCCCGCAACTCTCAGACGTTGTCCGAAACCAATCTCGTTTTCGGCGGCACTGCGTCCGTCCGCTATGACGCGGACACCAAGCTCGATTGGACGGACTGGGGAGCCCGCGCCGGCCTGTCTGGTTCGGTACCTGTGACGGATTGGCTGACATTTGTGGCTGGTGGCAACGCCGGGCTCGCCATGCGGCGGGTATCGCTGACGGGCTCGGACTCCGTCAACGTCTTCGTGGGTGGGGTGCCCTTTTTCGCCCCGACCTTCTCTGCCACAACGTCCAGTGCAACGACCACCGCATTCGTTGCCAATGCCGAAGCCAGCGTCAACATCAAGCTGGCGCCGAGCTGGGCGTTGCGGGCCTTTGGCGGCCTCAACTACGATAACAAGGTCCCTGGCGTTTCAGCCCCGGCTGTCGTGCTTCCGTTCGGCTTTGGAGGCGCGAGCACGCCAGCGGGGGTCAAATACCAGGCCGAGACAAGCTATTACGCGGGTGGCGGATTAACGGTCAGGTTTTGAGAGCCGGTGCAAGGCTGGTCCGACACGCGTTGCCCTAGATCAACCGCATCCCGCGCAGGCTGGCATGCCCGCTTTTGCCAACGATGATGTGGTCGTGCACGGCGATGCCGAGCGGTTTTGCGATGTCGATGATCGCTTTGGTCATCTGGATGTCGGCCTGCGAGGGCGAGGGATCGCCGGAGGGATGGTTGTGCATGAGCCTGCGGCGTCTATTATCTATTTGAGTTTGCTGTTATTTTAGATTCTGATCGAGCTGTAGGAGGCGGAGACTGGGGCATGTAGTGGGTGATTGTTCGTGATAGTCACGAGAGTTCACGCTCGGTCCTGGCCGCTTCGATTGGAGTCCTTGTTTCAATGCCCGATCTGTCCGTGACATGCATTTCAGTGCGTATCGACGGCTTACGGACACCGCCGAAAGCATCAGCCTGAATGCTCAGGTTTTCCGTTAACGTGTCCTTTCATCGACGGCTTCCTCCAATACGTGCAACGTATCGCGCCGCTCGAACAGTAAAATTAGCTCTCTGACCCGGGCCGATTTGCGGTCGCCGGGAATTTCGTCAATGTCCACGCCCAGGAGAAAGCAAAGGTTCTTAAACTCTTCCATATCGAACGCCGTACACAGCTCATCGAACAATTTCTTACGTTGAGCTATCGAAATACGCGACTTCGTTGCCGCTACCGAAGCAACGGACTTCGGCCACGCCCCCTCCGAGAGGGAAACTGGGCGCGACTCAATGAAGCTTCGCAAGCACGAAGCCGCGGAATACGCTGCGTACTCTTGCCACATGTCATTCTTTTTGCCGTCGGCGAAGTCGCAGATGGCTCGGATCGTCAAGAATCCCACCTTCTTGACAGCGCTGAATGCCGCAGAAGCGACTCCTGCACTCTCCATCTCAATTGCGATGAGATCGCGTTGCAACGACCGAAGCTCTTGGGCAGCCTCGCTTGAAGCAATCACCTTCTCTCCAGAGGCAATTGGTCCGACATGAATTCTCGGCTCGATGGCGCTCGCGCTTTTCCCATCGGGCCTTGAAGGCAAATGTGCGCGCCACGTTGAGTCGGTCAAGTTCAGTATTCCATCCACGAGGATGGGGTCCGCCTGAAATTGCCGAGCTCGATGCTCCTGATGATTGGGTCGAACCTTCGAGAGCTCATAATAGAAAATGGAGTTCGAGGCCACGATATCGCCGAAGCCCTGATCCTTTCTAGAGATTCCACCAGCAATTCCATTCACAAGTACAAATCGCGGCTTCCATTTGTGGATGAGGTCCGATGTCGCATGTGCGGCATCGAGATTTCCCATCGAATGAAGGAGAGTGGCAACAACTCGATACGAGCCGCCGCGTCTTGTTGGAATCGTTCCGCGAAGGTACGTGCGGGTCGAATCCGATGTCGACGAAATCGGTACCAGCTCAGGAAAATAATGCTTAAGCGCAGCCAATTCCTTCCGCAACGCGACGACAACTGCGAAGTCGACTGATTCGTCCTCCACCTGTCGCGAGAGGTCGGTAGCCTGCTTGTCAGTAAGCTCGACAGCAACCGAGCTGAGAAATGCTGCGACGCGGCTCTCATGGCGCCGTTTCATGAGAAGCAACGAATCCGCTGTGTAAGTGGTCGGATCCTGATCGACCAAACGATGATGCGTTGGACATAGGATGATCAAGTTGTCTGCGTCGTTGCGCGACTCTTCGGATTGCGCGGGATCGAATCTCGGCCCCCCGGGAGAGGCCGCACGAATGTGGCAGAGTTCGCCCAGTAATGCGCGAGATTGAGGCTGAACGAGCTGCGTTGTACATCCCGGGAAAGCGCATAGGCCCCCCGAAGAAGCGAACAGAATCTTTATCGAACGATCACTGGGTTGTCGTCGCATAGCACCTCAAGCACGCTCCGCATGCCGTCGCCCCGTAGTCAAGAGATCATAGCCTTCAACGCCCATCAACCGGATACGTGTCGATAAGCCGACACTTTGTGGCTAACGTTGCTATTGAGCAGGCCGTCTAGAGCTGCGCGACATCGAGTAGCCTTCTAACTCTTCTTTGCGGGGGGCATGTTCTTTCCATTTGCATCGTGGAGGCATTCGCGCTTAAGTTGATCATATTGAAGGTCCGTCTTAATTGACATGGCGTACTTCCGCGCGGAAACGCGACGGGGGATGGATGATCGACTCTCTTCGCGTTGCAAAAACAGCAAATTTTCACATTCTTAAGCGGCAGATGAGCAATGCCGCATTGGATGACCTTTTTCGCCAAGTTCGGGCAAGCCAGCCCTCGGCCTCCCAAAACATATTCTACCATCGGCGCGTCCAAGCTGGGCGCGCGCGTTGGTCTGCGATCTCCTTCCTCTATGACCGCTCGCCTTCATTCTTAACCGAAGACGCAGGAATCCGAGAACGAATCTGCGGATTTATTCTTTTGATCGAATATCGCGATCATCTCGCGATTCTTAAATCCAAGCTCGATCTTCCGGCAGGATTTTTCACCCGCTATCTCGGTCGAGTATCAGCCGAACGCGTGGATCGTGCGGTCGCACGGCAGGGAGCGGTGTTCGAAAAGATTCGGCTTCGAAACATGTCGGTCTCCAAGCACGTGATGAGGAGTAAAACGTTCGAAGCCGATGACCTACAAAATGTTGTCGGGCCTGCTGGCGCAAACCGGTATGTGCCCCAGGCGTACGCGGTCCGGTCGGGAACTGACCACTATTCTACAACTCCTAGCACCGGCAGGATAGGGCAGCGGTCTGATCGGGTCGATCACCTCGCACTTGTGGAGTACGCGAAATCTGTAATTGACGAGCTGGTAGGTGGAAGAGCTGCACCTGCCAGCTTTCTCCGTACCTTAGCCCGCGCTATCGATTTGGCGAGTATTGGCGGCACCGCGCGTCCAACAAGTTTTGCCGTCGACGTTGCGGGATTTGTTGATGCGATCCATGTCGATCGCGAAATCAGACTTGTACATGAAGATAGCGGTAGACTCACTCAACTCTCCAAGCATGAAATCGATGCAGCGTTAAATGAGCTCGATCGTGCGTTTAGGGTCAGCGGCGACGGAAAGAGGATGGATATCTTCGACGGTGCTGATTCGGTTGGAGCAATTGCAATCAACCAAGCTCGCGTAGCATTGCGTGACTTGCAATTGCCGATCACTGCCGGCATCGAGGTCGAAAGTACAGAGTATGCTCTCGGTCACGATCCAAATCGGATCTCGCTCCGACGCTACATCGATCGCGAGGATAAGTTCATATTGCTGTTCGACGCCCTCTCTTTAGCTTACATCGACGGGACCTTGTTCCGCGACGAAGGCTTTGTAGATGGTGGCGCAGCCCTGTTGCGCCATTTGCGCTCTGATCCGCTCCTAGACGGAGTGACTGATGAAAAGGGTAACTTTTCGACGCGAAAGGCCACCTTTGATGCTGACTCCACTTTCGGTGTGATCGAAGCGAGTGTTGCGGACGGGGACGATGTGCTTGTGTGCGACGATCTTGGCGACGAATGGGCGGACTATATTGGGCTAAACAACTCCAGCAGCCCGCCTAGAATTACCTTTTATCACGCAAAGCATGGTCCACTATCGCTCGGTGCTGGGCCGTTCCATATCTCCGTGAGCCAAGCAATTAAGAACTTGCAGCGTATGAGCCTTCCGCCGGAATCGATGGAAGCGAAAATTCGTGGTTGGAACAACAAGTATGTAAGCGGTAGCGGAGTCAAAACCCGGATCAAGAGGATTGTCCGAGGCGATGCCGACGAGCTAATGAACGAATTCGCTCAAGTGCGGCTTGCGCCGGATGCAATTCGTCGGGTCTTCATCGTGACCTCTTCGCTGAGCCGCGGTGCTGTTGAAGAGGCGCTAAAGGAAGTCGCAGCCGGCCAAGCGCCAGACCCATACTTCGTTCAGCTCTATTGGCTGTTGATGTCATTCTTCTCGGCGTGTACCGAAATGAACGCACATGGATACGTGATCTGTCAAACTTAGCAGGCGCTGATCACGGAGTCGGTATTCGAAACTGCGATTTGGCTATTCCGGCTGTTAAGGCCCGACAGCCGGCTGACTGCTAACCTATGCGCAGTTGTAGTAAAGAGCGCGTGCCATGCTTACTTTGCAGCAGATGGAAGAGGTAAGGGTTCGCCTAGCGCAGCAACTGATATTCTACATGCCCGTTAAGCTGTTTCCTATTGCGCAGAAATTAGCGTTTCCGATTCTTTTAGAGTTCACACGACTAGTGGATTTTAGGAATCTGGAAATTCCACCAGAGAAGATCAAAATTACTGACTTGATCTACGAAGACAGGCTTCCGTCAGTGTTCGAGTCGTTTATCGCTCGGCGGTTTTCCGAGGGGAATAAGCAAGCGGAGTTGCGAGTAGCGGGAATCATTACACCAGATCACAAGATCGTCCTGGCAGATCGTAAAACGGCAGAGGGATTTCTAATAAAGGCAAACTCAGCGGTTTGGTATGAAATTGTAGCAAGCCTGCAATCGGATTGGAGCCAAGCGTATTCACTTTCTGCGACGCGTTGGGAAGAGATCGTCGCTGGTGCCTTCGATAAAGCGGGGTTCGACGAGGTGACATTAACGCCACGCTCAGGGGATCACGGACGGGATGTCATAGCTGTTCGAAGGGGGTTGGTTGCATCAAGATCATAGGATCGGTGAAGGCGTATAAGCCGAGGAACGAGGTTTCATATGATGACATTCGTGCATTGCTGGGCGTACTCAGCGGGGAGCAGAATGCCTCTAAGGGAATCCTGACTACAACGTCGGACTTTCCGCCAAGGCTAATATCTGATCCGTTCATAACTCCCTTTCTGCCGACGCGTCTCGAATTGATGAACGGTGACAGCCTTCAAAAGTGGCTTGGTGGCCTCCTGAAAAAATAGGCTTCTCCCGTTCGGATACATGCCTCTACGAGAGAGGGCTTGGGTCCGGACTTAATTGATCCACCAGGTAATCGCAGCGGCGAGGAGGATTGCGGACAGGAAGATGTCCGCGCGCTTGTCGCATCGGGTTTAGGGAATATCGAAGGTCCGTATGAACCCGTGCGATCGATTGTGTCGTAGAGCCGGAGGGAAAGATCCGATTTGGGCATCCAGACGCGGCCGACCTCGACCGCCAGGGAGGCGGGAAGCGCGGGAAAAACATGCAGCAGCGTTCCCTCGCCATGCCGAGCCTTGATGCGGTCGTAGAGCCGTCGGAGTTCGCGCCGAAATGCGGCCTGATCGTCAGCTCGCCGCAAGACGTCGTTGTGAGGTTGATCCGCGCAGAGCGACCAGATCGCGGCTTCGTCGCCGAGAACCGCCTGGAGTCGCGCGTCGGTCACGGTAGCGCTGACACCGAGCTTTAGCGCGACCGAGCCTGACAGCCCGATATCCGGTTCGGTGACCTGGAATGTGATCGGGGGGCCATCGGACGCCCATCGCCAACTCGCGGGTTCGCGATGCCTTTGATGAACGACGGCCGGAACGATATCGCAGAGCAGCCGGCCAAGCTCGATCAGCAGCGGCTGCGGTGCGAGTGCGAATACGCTTAGATGCCTAATCTCCTGTCGCTCTACGCGGCCTCGCACCTTCGCTTCGAACTGGCGTCTCAGGTTCTCGCGCTGGACCGTCCAATAGGCAGGCTCGTTGTCTCGAAACGCACAGCCTACCATTTCAAGATCCAACCTCTGGCCGCTGGCTGGGTGGCGGTCGGGCGGCATCGCCGAAAAGATCGCCTGCGTCGATACAAGCGCCTCGTTGTCACAAATGCTCGCCCCAAACCTGATGACGTGAGATGCCCGGTCTTCGTCGATGCCGGCAACGATCGCGATCCGGCCCTCGTGCTCGGCTTTCATAGTTAGCAGAACAGATTCCGGATGATCGGCGACGGCGTCAAGATCGATCAGCTTGTGATGTCGGGCGCACATCAACATTAGATTTTCCAGACTACGCGCGAGCTGAGTCGACCGGATCGGATCGCCGCGCGGGCCGCCTTCGACGTCAGCCACGATGTGTGCGATGAAGCCGAAGATCCCGTCTTGCCGCCCGGCCACCAGGTCGCCGACCAAATCAGTATTGCATCCACGATATTGGCAGCGGCCAGCAGCCCGCGCCCACAGCGCCGATTGGACCTTTTGCGGAATGCTGCTCTTAGACACCGACGCCACCTGCTACGACGTGGCGGCCGCTCGCTGTCCATTGACCCGTTGCGCGCCAGCCCTCGTAAGCGGCAAGCCACTCGATCACCCAGGGCACAGTTGTCTGCGAGAGGCTGTCGAACGGCGACCAATCGTCGGAATCGGGATCGAGCATGCATAGCGTCACTTCGCCATCCGAACCGTAGTACACGTGAGGGAGCCTACCCTCCGGGTCGCCCGGACGGTGCCGTAACGGCGGTGACAAGACTTTGACGCGTGGCTGGAGAATGCGCACGTCGAGCCGTTCGATCACCAGCGGCGCTCGATAAGTGATCTCGACCTGAAACGTCTGAAGCAAAGGCCGGAGAGGGCCCTGCCACGCCGCGATTGCGCCGTGGCGGCCGATGAGTTTCAAGTTCGGCCACAAGGAAGCCATGTCAGTGATCTGGGCGTCGACCGTCATCACCACTTATCGGCGCTCTCCCATGTTGGTGTGTGCGCGAGCCGCGACTGGCGCCAGGCTGGTCGCCGCGCCGATGATCGCCGGCGCGGCGGGAACGAACAGGCCGCCGGAGCGCGTATAACCATGCTGCCGTGATTGAACTTGGCGCCCGAGCCGCTGGTTGAAAGCTTTGACAGAACGCGTGACGACCCGGTCCCCGAACTGCCCGCGCAACCACTCCTGCAAGTCCTCCAGCTGCACGTCGCCGGTGCGGGCGGCTTCGAGCCCGTTAGCGAGGGTGTGCAGGTGGCGAGAATAGGTTGTCTGTTGCAGCTGAGATTCTGGCCAACGGTCGGTGAAACGCTCGACCGGAAATTCGGGGTTGGGCACGACCAGGAGCTGGCCGCGCTTCGCGGCGTCGTCGATCGCGCGGGCCGTCCAGCGCGCCTGCCGGATCAGCATTTCCGCAAGCCTCATGCCCGGACGGGCGGCATGGCCGGCATGGCACGACAACATCACCGATGGCGGGATCCGGCCCGTCTCGGTCGCGTAGGCGATGTTGCGGTGCCGCTTGATTAGCTGCAGCGCGACCGTCGTCACGCTCTTGATGATGAGCGGCGTTTGCGGCGGAACGTCCTCGACGTCCGCTGCGGCGAAGGCGATTCCGGCCTGTTCGTACAGCTGACGATTCAGCGCCAGCGCGAACCGCTCCTCGGTAGGCGTTCGGGCGCAATACCACTTCCCGAAGGCATATGAGTTCATCGGCACATAGCGCGCCGGGTCGCTGCGAGTCCCCTTCTTCGCATGCGGGATCTCGCCTTCCTTCTCCTTCGGCGCCCGCCGCCGCGACGGCGTAATGTCAAGATGCATGCCGTCGGCGTAGTAGAGCGTGATGCACCGAGTTTGGCGCACGACCTTGCTTACCGGGTAGCTCTCGAGTGCGGCTTCCAGGTCATCCAGCAGCGCCTCGGGACCGAGGTCGGGGCCTTCGATCTCGGCGACGATATCGAGATCGTACTCGTCGTCCGTGCCGCGGGTCGACGTGGTTGCGTCGATTGCCATGGAGCCCTGGGGATAGAAGCAGGCGACCCTGCCTTCGAGCGGACTACCGGGTCGTTCGATGTAGCGTCGGACCGCCTCATATCGCTCGACCGCCTTGGCATGCAGGCCGGGCGGAAGCTGAATATTGATGGCAAGCTCGGCGAGTACCGCGTCCAGCGGGTCGGCAAAGGGATCATCAGGCCGATCATCGCGGCGCAGGGACGGAAAATTCGACATCGATATTGGTCCTCTTCTTTGAATGACCTCCGCGCGCCGATCCGACCGGATCGCCCTGGTGAGCGATCCGTTGGGTTATCCTTTCGGCGGGAAGGGATCGTTTCCGTAGGAGTTGGCGTCGCGAATGCGGCCATCGGGACGGTGGATGACGACTTCGCCGTGCTCGCGAAGCGCAGTGCTACGCGCCGCCTCCGTCGCCTCGGCTTGGGTGTGATGGGTGGACCCCACCCGCAACGCCCCCTCACGTCGGGTTGCCCAACCTGATTCGTGCGGCACGACATGAATGCGCTTCGACATCTCGGTTCCTTCGCCTCGTCGGTGAGCGTCGCGCTCTCCGGCGGGATATGGATTCCTGAGATTGGCCAATATGTCAAGTAATGATCACACTAGTAAGTTTGTAATAAGCACATAATGTTTGCGGGATTGACATTATGCCCGAAGCAGCGCAAACATCGGCGATGGCGGGCAATCCGGTCTATATAGCGTTCGGCAACGCGGTCTCGACGCGGCGCAAGGCTCTTTCGCTGACCCAGGCCCAGTTGGCGAGCAAAGTTAAGATGTCTCGCGCGTCGATCGCCAACATCGAGAGCGGCCGGCAGAACATATTGCTGCACCATGTCTATGCCCTCGCCACCGCGCTTGATTTCGCGAAGGTCGCCGACCTGCTGCCGCCAATGCCGCATAAGTCCATCGGGGAGGAATTGAAGATGACGCTGGTCAATGAGAAGCTTTCGAAGGAGTCGCTGTCCGAGAACGCGGGCGCCCAGGTCGCTGATTTGATCAGCAGCGCGCTCGCGCCACGCCGCGGCTCTAAGGTCGGATCGTGAGGGACGCTGATCCAGGTCGAGCGCGCGAAGCTGCGCGCTCGATCCTTCGGGAGTTCGGCGTTTCAGCGCCGCCCGTCCCTGTCGAACGCATCATTAAATCGCGCAAGATCGTCCTTCAGTACGCACCGCTGGAGGAGGATCTTTCGGGCATGGCCTATATCAAGGACGGCATCGGCATCATCGGCGTCAATGCGCTACATCATCCCAACCGCCAGCGTTTTTCCGCCGCCCATGAACTCGCCCATCATGTGCTGCACGACGAAGACATCAGACAAGCCGTTCACGTCGACAAGGGGATACGCGTTCTCTTCCGAGATGATATCTCAGCGCTCGGAACCGAACCGATAGAGATCGAAGCCAACGCCTTCGCCTCAGAGCTGTTGATCCCCGGCGACCTCTTAGCCGCCGTCTTGGAAGGCGGTGGTGTGGATCTCGAGGACGAGGCAGCGATTGAGGGTCTCGCGCGCCGGTTTAGGGTAAGCCCGGCGGCGATGCGTTTCCGGTTGACTCGTTGGTAGCACACCCATGAGCTTCGTCTTTTTCGACACCGAGACGACGGGGCTTAAGCGTGGCTTCGATCAGATTCTCCACTTCGCCGCTGTTCGCACCGATGAAAACCTGAACGAGGTGGCTCGGTTCGAGACGCGCTCGCGCCTTCAGCCACATGTGCTTCCCCATCCTTCGGCGCTTCGGACGAACGGATTGCCGATCGAGTCGTTGACTGATTCCAGCCTGCCGTCGCACTACACCATGGTAGGAGATATTCGCCGGACCTTGATTTCCTGGAGCCCTGCGGTTTTCGTCGGCTTCAACTCCATCCGCTTCGACGAGGAGATGCTGCGCCACGCCCTCTTCCAGTGCCTATATCCGGCATATCTGACAAGTAATCATCGAAACTGCCGCGCCGATGCGCTCAGTCTGGTGATGGCCGCCGATGCCGTGTCGCCTGCGCAACTAGTTGTGCCGGTCAGCGAAGAAGGGCGGCGGACATTTCGCTTGCAACAGTTGGCGGCGGCAAATGGCGTCGCACATGCTCGGGCACACGACGCGATGTCCGATGTGCTTGCGACGCTCGAACTGAGCCGATTGGTCTATCGAAGGTCTCCGGAGTTGTGGCAGCGCTTCGTGCGCTTCTCGAACAAAGCGACCGTCGCGGATTTCATTGAGGTCGAAGACGGCTTCGTGTTGACCGAGTTTTTCGGCGGCCAAGCTTATCATACGTCGGTCGTCTGCATCGGCAGGGATCCCGATCAGGCCAATGGCCGGCTTTGCTTGAGTCTCAACGAAGACATGGGCCGGCTTGCCGCGATGAGCGATCTCGAACTGCAAGTTCATCTGACGCAGAAGCCAAGTCCGATTCGTCGCTTCAGGATCAATGCCGCGCCCACGCTGACGGCGTTCTACGACGCTCCCGAGCATATGCTGGATGGCGGTTCGATGGGCGCCACCGGAGACCGGGCCTGTCTCATGAAGGCGGACACTGGTCTGTGCGCGCGGCTTGTGGCTGCTTACATGGCTGCGCGCGAGCCCTACGCATTATCTCCGCACCTCGAAGAGCGCATCTATAGCGGCTTTCCCGGTCCTGCTGATGAGGCACGCATTGCCGCGTTCCACGATGCGCGATGGGAGGACCGCCTCGCGATCGTCCAGGGCATGGAGGACGAGCGACTGCGCTGGTTCGGGCTCCGGTTGATCTATTTCGAAGCGCGCTCGGTTCTCCCCGAACCTACTCGATTGGAGGTCGAGCGCTACTTGACCGATCAGATGACAGGCGACGGTTCGGGCTGCCTCACCATCGATCAGGCGATGGCAGAGACGGAAAGGGTGCTTGGCGAGTTCGCCAGTCCAGATGATCTTCTGATCCAATATCGCACGTATCTGCAGGATCGACTGGCGCGGCTTGAGGCCTATCGGACACGGCTGATTGCCTGAACCGACCGGTTCGGAGCGCTCAACTCAACGTCGCCTTCTCTGCGCTGAGTATTTGGTCACGGACGGAGTGCCGCGAGGACATGGCGTCAGTGTTGAGCCGACTTATGATGAAAGCGGTGGTCTGACGGTGCACCGCTGAACAGGGGAAACGCAGCGCGGTTCGCGATTTTAGCTCCCTATCATTCCGAGCACAGCAACCGAGTCGTTGTCTCGAGCGTGCCAGCGGATTGAGTCATCATATTAGAGCGCGATTTTGTTTTTCTCAAGCTAGCTCACGTTCAGTTCTTTCGACGCACTACAAATCACCAGATTTCCCCGATCCCATGCGTCAAGCTCGTCCACCGGGTATAAGACGGCTTTGCCGATCTTGATGTATGCAGGCCCAGTTCGCATTGCGCGCCAATTCCGCAGCGTACCCACGGAGACCTCGCCACGGTATCGTGCAGACACTTCCTCCGGTGTCAGGAATTTGGACTCCGTCATTCGTCTTCTCCATCACTCCGCCGCACGAAACGTCACGGTCGAGATGACTGAGATGTTGGCACCCAGAATGACGGAAGAAAACGATATTCTCGATGACCCCGCATAGCTCGCGTCAAACGCGAGCGAGTTAACGCGTCAGCCTGCGTTGATAGCCGCAAGATAGCGTAACGGAGCGTAGCAAAAATACTTGCGGCTCTCGGCCGCAGGTACACTGACCAATCGCGAAGATCGGAAGGTCGTCCTTGTAGGAAGTGTCTTTGGTTAGAAATGCCTTGAGCTGATCGTCTCCCAACCCGTATCCGTTGTCTTTGCAGGAAACGATCATGGACTCTCGGTCGTCGAGCATGTCAGCTCGAATAAATTAGACGTCGATTTCAACCAGCATGTCCGTTTCAGAGGCGTCTTCGTGCTTGCGGATAAGGAATGAGTCGGTCGCATTTGAGATCGGTTCCTCAAAAACGACATACAGGTTCGAGCTGATCTTCGTATTCTTGATGCTGCCCCTGATATCGAACGTCATTTTCGTTTCAATCGCTGACGTTGTGGTCTGTGGAGGATCGTTCTGCCGGTGTGTGGGACGTCAAGTCAAGCTGTCGTATGAAAATGGCGAAAGCACCCGCCAGTTGGCTCCGATGTTCAGTTCCCCTTGTTTGCGCGCGCACTAACTTTCCGAGCTGGTCCATCGGGTTACGCAGCCTGTTGCTCCGATGATATGGCGAATTCCGGCGGTGCGCCTTTGAGGGGAAAGCCTTCCCCCTGGTCGGCGCCGCGGTCGCCGACGCACCCCCTTCTGCGGGGAGACCCCGCAACGCCCCCATTAGAGTGAGAGGACGGATCGGCTTCGCCGTGACGGGTTGATGATCGGAGGAGAGGCCTCCGGCGCCCGTCATGGAGATTGTCCCATGACCCAAGCAGAAGTTTTGATCGCTGCCCACGACTGCGCCGGCGGCTACAAGGTGGATGTGAGTCGCGGCGAGCGCATCGGCCGCGTTTCATCCGAATGGTTCTCGCGGCCGGCGGACGAACGCTATCTGTCCTTGTCGGATCTCTACTCCGCCGTGCGCAGCCGGAGCGAGCGCAGCCGGACCCGAACGGTCGAGAGCACCGCGATCCGAGTGGAGGCCAACCGCGACGATGCCGAGCGCCTGACGCTGATGCTACCCGGTTGCGACGCGCCGATCGCGCCGACTCATTGGAGCTTCGGTCAACTTGCCAGCTTGGTCGGAGCGCCGGCGGCTTACCTCCGTCAGCTTCCGGCACCGCTCGCTGGCATCAACCTGCAGTTCGGCCTCAGCTTTCATCGAGCCGAGCAGATAAAAACGCTTGAGGTGCAGGGCAGTCGCCTCGAGCTTCGCGCCGCGACGGGTCCGGAATATGGGCGTATATTTGACCACGAACTCGTGGCAGCTGTTCAGCGCATCGCCGGCAATGGCACGGGTGACACGCGCTGGAAGGTCCCAGGCGTGCTTGATTGGTCGACTGGCGTTTACAACCCGCGCGTCGACATCACCCAGGATACGACGACGCTCTACGCCTCCGATCGCGATGTCTTCCTGTTTCTGGTCGACGACCTCAATCCGATCGAGGCCGGCCGGCTGCCCGACGGCTTGCCGGACCTCTACTTCCGCGGCTTCTACTGCTGGAATTCCGAGGTGGGCGCGAAGACGCTCGGCATAGCGAGCTTCTATCTTCGCGCCGTCTGTCAGAATCGGAATTTGTGGGGTGTTCAGGATTTCGAGGAGATCACCATCCGCCATTCGAAATACGCCGCGACGCGCTTCGCCCATGAGGCGGCGCCGGCGCTGACACGCTTCGCGAACTCTTCGCCGATGCCCTTCGTCAACGGCATCAAATCGGCGCGGGAGCGGATCGTCGCCCGGACCGACGAGGACCGCAGCGAGTTTCTGCGCAAGGGCGGCTTCTCCAAGACCGAGACGGCGAAGATCATCGACACAGTTCTGTCCGAGGAAGGCCGGAAGCCCGAGAGCGTGTTTGATTTCGTCCAGGGCATCACAGCCGTCGCGCGCGACAAGACTCATCAGGACGCACGACTCGACATGGAGGCACGGGCGAAGAAGCTGCTCGACCGCGCGGCCTGATTCCCGGACAACCGGAGATACGGAACGGTGCTTTTCCGGTTCCGAGGCTTTCCGTCTTTCCTGTTCGTTGGCTTTGCGACGCCGCCCTCCAAAGTGAGAGGGCGGCGCTGCGCTTCGTGACGAGTTGATGTCGAGAGAGAGGCTCTCGGCGCCCGTCGCGGAGTATCATCCCATGGCGACTACCGTTCGCAAGATCACCCTTTCGCCCTCGCGCGATATCCCCTTCAACAGGCTCGTGCTGAGTCAGTCGAACGTCCGGCGCGTGAAGGCCGGCGTCTCGATCGAGGAGCTAGCAGAGGACATCGCCCGCCGGGGCCTTCTGCAGGGCCTCAGTGTCCGGCCCGTCGTCGACCAGGTCGGCGCCGAGACCGGCGTGTTCGAGATCCCGGCTGGCGGCCGGCGCTACCGCGCGCTGGAGCTGCTCGTCAAGCAGAAGCGCCTCGCCAAGACCGCCCCGGTGCCCTGCGTCGTCCGCGATAGCGGCATCGCTGAGGAAGACTCGCTCGCCGAGAACGTCCAGCGCGCTCCGCTTCATCCGCTCGACCAGTTCCGGGCATTCCTGGCGCTGCGCGAAAAGGGCCAGTCGGAGGAGGAGATCGCTGCCGCCTTCTTCGTCTCCGTCAACGTCGTCAAGCAACGCCTCAAGCTCGCGTCGGTTTCGCCGACGCTGCTCGACGTCTATGCGGAGGACGGCATGACGCTCGACCAGCTCATGGCCTTCGCTGTATCTGGCGACCACGAGCGTCAGGAAGTTGTGTTCGAGCGGCTGAAGGCGTCCCACGACAAGCAGCCCTACGTCATCCGCCGCATGCTGACAGAAGGCGCGGTCCGCGCTTCCGACAAGCGGGCGCTGTTCATCGGGGTTGACGCCTATACTGCCGCCGGTGGCACGGTGCTGCGAGATCTGTTTCAGGGCGACGATGGCGGCTGGATGCAGGATGTCGCGCTCGTCGACCAGATGGTGGCCGACAAGCTGAAGGCGGAATCCGAGACGATTGCCGCCGAGGGTTGGAAGTGGACCGAGGTCGCCCCCGATTTCGCTTACGGCCACGCTTTCGGTCTGCGACAACTTCGCGGCGAGATCGTCACCCTCACTGCCGAGGAGGAAGCGGCCCGCAACGCCTTGCAAGCAGAGTTCGATCAGCTGTCTGAGAAACACGCGGACGCCGATGAACTGCCCGACGAGGTCGACGAACGGTTGTCCGAGCTGGAAACAGCTTTGGAGGGGCTCGAGAGCCGGCCGGTTGTTTTCGACCCGGCCGAGATCGTGCGCGCAGGCGTCTTCGTCAGCATTGGCGCTGAAGGCGAGCTTCGTGTTGAGCGCGGCTACGTCCGGCCCGAAGACGAACCGTCGGCGGAGCCGGAGCCCGGTCTTGCTGAAGAAGATGGTGAGGCCGAACGGGCCAAGGCCGCGAGCTACGAAGGCGGCGAGCGCAACGTGTCGGTCGAGCCCGGCGCCGAGCAGGAGGAGGACGAGGGCCTTTCGCCCATCTCCGACCGGCTGATGACCGAGCTCACCACCCATCGGACACTCGGCCTGCGTCATGCCCTCGGTGAGCAGCCGCAGGTCGCCTTTCATGCGGCCCTGCATGCTCTGACATTGAAGACCTTCTACCACTACGGCTCGGATAGCTGCCTGGAGCTGGATCTGAAGAGCGTGAGTTTCGGCGCCCAGGCGCTCGGCCTGAACGACAGCGCCTTAGCCGAGGCGATCCGCGCTCGGCACGAGCGCTGGGCGAAGGCTTTGCCGAAGGAATCGGCCGACCTCTGGGACGCACTTCAGGCGTGGGACGGCGACAGCCAGGCGATGCTCTTTGCCCATGTCGTCAGCCTGTCGGTCAACGCCGTGCATGAACCCTGGAATCGGCGGCCGCGTGCGCTCGCTCACGCCGACCGTCTCGCCCGGGCTGTCGATCTCGACATGGCTGCGGCGGGGTGGAAACCGACCGTAGACAACTTCTTCGGTCGGGTGACGAAGACGCGAATCCTCCAGGCCGTGGTGGAGGCAAAAGGGCAGCGCGCCGCCGATCGGATCGAGCATCTGAAGAAGGGTGACATGGCTGCCGAGGCGCAGACCTTGCTCACCGACACGGCCTGGCTGCCCGAACCGCTTCGCACGCTGGGCCGAGCCATTGGCGACGAACCGGCGGTCGAATCTATAGTCGAGGAAACTCCAGAGCAGCCTAGCGAAAACAAACTGGAAGACGAAGAAGAGCGGACCGCCCACAATCAGCGAGCCGGTGAGCAGATTATGGCAGCCGAATAAGCCGTCGAGAGCAACAACAAGGTCCGCTGGCGACGGCGGACCTTTTCTTTTTGGGGATGACGATGGCCGATAACGCACACGATCTCGCACGGCGTCTCGGCCGGCAGGCTGAGTCCGTGTGCCGTCACTACCTCTCTGCCGGACGACGGGAAGGTAGCTATTGGCTCGTCGGCGACGTCCGCAATACGCCTGGCCGCTCAATGTTCGTGCGGCTCAAGCAGTCGGCGAAGGGAGCCGCCGGCAAATGGACCGATGCCGCCACCGGGGAACATGGCGATTTGCTCGATGTCATTCGCGAGAGTTGCCGCCTGGTCGACTTCAAGAACGTCCTCGACGAGGCGCGCTTGTTTCTCAGCTTGCCGCATCCAGAGCCCGAGCCCAATCAGCCGCGGCTCCGCAATTCCAGCGCGGCACGAGGATCGCCGGAGGCCGCTCGTCGGCTCTTTGCCATGTCGCAGCCGATCGAACGCACACTCATAGAAGCGTATCTCCGCAATCGCGGCATTACGTCTTTGCACGAAACCGGAAGCCTGCGCTTTCACCCACGTTGCTACTACCGGCCCGACGACCACAGCCCGACCGAGACCTGGCCGGCGATGATCGCCGCCGTCACCGATCTGTCCGGCGAGCTGGCTGGCGTACACCGCACCTGGCTCGACCCGCATGGTTTCAGCGAGGCGACGCTGGGCAAGGCGCCAATCGACACGCCAAAGCGGGCGATGGGCGACCTGCTTGGTCACGCTGTTCGATTTGGCGTCGCTGGTGAAGTCATGGCGGCCGGTGAGGGCATCGAGACGATGCTGTCGCTCCGCTGCGCCCTGCCGACCATGCCGATGGTCGCAGCTCTCTCGGCAGCGCATCTCTCCGCCGTCCTTCTTCCGGATACGCTCCGCCGGCTCTACATCGCCCGGGACGACGATCCTGCCGGTGACGGCGCCATGGCGACCTTGATGGATCGGGCGCAGGAGGCCGGCATCGAGGCAATCGTGATCTCGCCACAGCTTGGCGACTTCAACGAGGATCTTCGCCTGCTCGGATTTGACGCCCTTCGGGCCGCAAGCCGCGTACAGATCGCGGCGCAGGACGTCGCGCGCTTTATGGAGCTGGCGGCATAGCCGAAACGGGATGAGGGGCGACGCGGCCGCTTCGTTACCGCACGGTCGGTGAACGTGTTTCCCCTCGGCGCCAGAGGACTGCCCCACGGCCTTCTGAGAGGGCGATCGGGCGGCAGGCGGCCCGGACCGGCAACCTCGTGGGCCGACTATTTTCCGTCGGCGGCAGAGCCGCCTTTACATCGCGAGACAAAATAGTCGGCCCCCTTCGGTCCTCCGCCAAGGCTCCGGCCCTCCGCTGCGCTGCGGGTGCAAGTCCGTTCCGCCTGCCGCTTTCGTCGCCATGAAGGCCGCGATGGGCGCGGTCGATCCGACGAGGGAAAACCGCAATGACCGCCGACCACGACAACGATTTCGAGCCGCACCACAGCTCATCCCCGACCGACCAGGTCCTCCAGGAACTCCAGCTCCATGGCTACCGTCCCTTCCACGATGATCCCGATCCCCGGGGGCTTCCTGAAGCGCGAATCCTCGCCGGCAGCGTCGCCGACATCTTCGATGCCCTGGTGGTGGCGCTGTCCGATACCCGTCTTGAGCCCGACCTCGACGACCTGCTCTGGTCGATGGTAAACGTCTTCCATCGTGCGATCGACAGGATCGAGCGCGAGCTCGACGATAACGAGCTGGCCCAGCAGCGCTCGCAGCGGGAGCAGGACGGCAGCGAAATCAAATCCGTCGAGCTGGAGCGTCTGACGGCAGAAGGGCAAACGCTGATCGAGCGACGCAACGCCTTCGAGCTGATGCGCGACCAGGCCGCCGACGAGTTCGAACGCCACGCCCATTCCGCATGGCGGCCGCGCAACGGATCGAAGGTCAACCACCGCAATCTGACGTCAGCGATGATCGACAGCCGCGATTTCCTGGCCGCGAAGAAGCGCGCCGAAAATCAGGTGCTCATGCCACGCGGACCGAAAGTCGCGCTCACCGGTGGACTCGACTTCAACGACTACCGGCTAATTTGGGCTAAGCTCGACCAGGTGCACGCCAAGCACCCGGACATGGTGCTGCTGCACGGCGGATCGCCCAAGGGCGCCGAGCTGATTGCCGCCAAGTGGGCCGACAATCGCAAGGTCCCGCAGATCGCCTTCAAGCCCGACTGGACAAAGCACGCCAAGGCCGCGCCGTTCAAACGCAACGATGCGATGCTGGAGACGCTACCCATCGGCGTGATGCACTTTCCTGGCACCGGCATCCAAGACAATCTCGCTGACAAAGCGAAGAAGCTAGGCATCCCGGTCTGGAGGTACGGCGGCTCGTGAGCGCCGCCGTACCTTGTCGTGCAGAACGACAGACGAAATGAGAGCCCAATCGTGCCATGAAATGCCTAGCTGCCCTCAGGCGTCCTGATCATAGTAATGTGAGTCATCAATGGCGCCCGACGTCTCCAGCTCCGGCCGCATATAGCCGGTTCGACCGGCCACACGCTCAAATGTTATCATCGTCGTGAAAGCGATCGAATCCCCGTGGAACGGCTTATCCGGATCGTTCTCTCCATTGAGAGAACCTGAGACATTTGCCACGAGCACATCGTCTCCGACGTCTAGGCTTACTTTGTCTATGTAAAGCTCGTCAAAAAAAGCATTCGTCATAGCCATCTCACCCGAGAGAGCGTCCTCGATCATCATGGGATCTTCTTGAATGAAGGATACATCGATATACTCCTCGAGATCTCGGGTGTACCAAACCTCACCTGAAAAGTAGCCGTTTGCGTTAAGAAAGCTCGAGAGCAGCGAAGCCAGCTCGTCAACATTGGGTAGACCTGCAGGGAGACCATTGAGGTGCTGCACGCGCTGATCCATCAAGCGCAGATCAGGCATCAGGATCGCGGCTTTATCCAAAGCCGCAAGCTGATACTTCGGCTCGGCCCTTAGAGCCGCCGCGGTACCATAGCCGAAATACGCAGCCACGATCTCGTGGGCGTGACCTGATCCGAGCTTGCCGCCGGCCAGATCGTTGAAGGTCATACGCAGAAAGTCTGCGCACTTCTTTTGGATGGTAGACATGGCAAATCCATTTCACACCGGCGTCTTAGTGGCAGTCACAAGCGCTTCATGACCACCGCGCGCCGGCAGAATGGTTGCCGTTCGGGTGTTCGATTGGGAAATCGAGATGCCGCCTTTTGGGTCGCTTGCAGCCCGGGCGATCGGCTCCTGACGCTCAATATGGTCATTTTGTCATTCGCCCGCAACCGGATTTGTGACGATTCCGGTCGCTGGCATTTGCTGCTATACTGCGTTTGCGCCGTGGTGGTGGTGGAAGGCGCGACCGTCAGACCCCTATCTCACGGAGCCCACCACCATGATTGCCTTGGGACCACTGCTTATTTTCCTCGCCATAGGCTTCTTCGCCTGGCTACTCTTCACGCTTGCGGTCTTCGCGGTGCCCGTCTTCGCCGGCGTGACGATTGGTCTTCGGGCCTTCCACACAGGGGCTGGCGCTCTGGGCGGAATCGCGGTTGCGTTCGCGGCTGGCGCCGTAACCTTCGGCATCGGCCAACTCGCGCTCGCCCTCGTGACATGGGCTTGGCTGCGGCTCTTAATCATCATCCTCTATGTCGCGCCCGCGACCGTCGCCGGTTACAGCGCGACGCATGGAATCGCCCAGATGGCGATGTCTTCGCCCACCTGGCAAACGGTCTTCGCGATCGCCGGGGCCGTTGCGGTCAGCATCACGGCCTTGGCTCGCTTCACCGGCATGGCCGCAGACGGGCCGGCAAGATAGCGCTTGACGCCGGGCTGATATCAATACCGGGGCGGGCCCGGCAGGAACCTAATCCGGCCGGATATCACGAAGGCTTCGAAGCTTACCGCCGATCGATGTGGACGCAGATACAATCAGCATCATGGGGCGAGTTCTTCGGCCAATTGCGGCATCTGCTGGATCTGCTCGCGTGTTGGGGCAAACTCCTCGATCCGCCGAATTTGAAGGCCTGCGCCGATCAGCGTATTCAAGGTAGTGCCAAGTGTCCTGTGGTATTTCAGAACGCCCTTGGCAAACCAGTCCGTCCGACGTTCGCCCTCGACGGAATATCGATTGACCGGCCAGGTTTTGCGGCCCTCCTCATCGGAAATCCAGTGCGGATGTGCCGCGGCCATGAAGATCGGATGCTCAATCGTAAAGACGAAATGCCCGTCAGGAACGAGCGTTTTGCGGATCACATGTACGAGACGGCCAAAGTCCTGAACATAGTGAAAGGTCAGTGCGCTGTAGGCGAGGTCGAAAGCCGCCTCAGGGAGGTCCAGTGTGTCGAGATCGGCGATGCGATACTCAATGGCCGTATCCGCTGTGTCCGCCCTGGCACGCTCGATCATGTTCTGCGACAGATCGAGACCCAGAACCGAGGCCGCGCCCTGCTCGCGCATCCAGCGCGAGGCCCAGCCGAAGCCACATCCGAGATCAACGACACGTTTCCCGACCAAATCGGGCAGCATGGCCCGGATCGCCGGCCATTCAGGAGCGCCGTCCAGCCCATGCACCTGCCGGGGCAATTGGCTGTAGCCAGCGAAGAAATCGGGATTGTCGTAGATATTCTGCGCCATATCTGCCTGCTATTCGGCTTTTCGCTCTGTGCCGCTCCGGATGATTCTTACGCATCCAAGTCGAATTGTCGCAGTGGGCTGCGCCATTTGACGAGCCTATCCGGTCAAGCTGCTTCTCGCGCCGGAAACGAAAAACCCCGGCATGAAAGCCGGGGCTCCCGTGATGCCACGACGTACATCCGGCCGCGACAAGCAGGCGACAGTTAGCACGGAGTTTTCGAAGAAAATGTGACCTTCGCCTCGTCGTTCTTGAATGCCGGCCGATTTCAGCGTGCTCGTTCATTTCATCGAGTGGGGCACTCTATTTCTTCTGTCCAAGACCTACGAACGGGCGGGACAACGGATCCCATCGAGCCGCTTTCGCGCGGAGACTTGCGATCGGCTCGTTCAATGATTTAGATGGGAAGGTGTTTTTTCTTTTTGGAGCAAATGACGTGGCGTTAGGGACTGTTAAGTGGTTCAACCCGACCAAAGGCTATGGGTTCATTGCGCCGGACGACGGTGGCAACGATGTTTTCGTGCACATCTCGGCGGTAGAGAAGGCCGGCTATACCTCGCTTGTTGAAGGCGCGAAGGTCAGCTACGAGCTGGTGATGAACCGCAGCGGCAAACAAGCCGCAGAAAATCTCCGCCTAGGATAAGGCGCAGCTCGACGTCCTGGCATACTTTGAGCTAGCCTGAATCTCGTGGTTTTGAGACCTTTGGAAGATATCCTAGTTGGCGCTCGAGGGCGGCCAAAGTCGAGTGGGCTGAATCCAAACGTGCGGTCGCCTCAGTTAGGTTGGCCCACGCTTCGTTCTGCCGCGAGACAGCTGCCGAGCCGATCTTAATGCTATTCTTAAGACACCGCGTGTCTTGGCTGCGTAAGGCGCGCCCCAATTCAGGCAGTATCCTGGTCACCGCTCGATGCGCGGAACGTTCTTTTCGCTCCAGGCGGCCGACCACGGCGAAGGCCTCACGATAGTTCCATATCGCTTCGATGGCTCTGTTTTCAAGATCGCTTTTGTCGCTCATCCGGTTCTCTTCTCACTCGAGCTCTTAGCGGTCATCATTTGCGCGAGATCCTCCTCTGGGTCCGCGCGGCGAATTGTCGTAACCCCTGTAGGGGCGGGAAGGCCTGGCGCAAGCCGGCAGCGTCCATTGGAAGGGGCTGACTCGATCAGACATCCAGCGTGCTCGCATTCTAGTCTGTGAGCTTCACACAGAGCGGCCAAGCATCGAGACACGACCGATCATCGCAGAGTGGCAGTTTCGTGGCAGTCGTTGTGCGGCATCGACCAAACGGTGACGGATCACAACTACGGCCAGCCGCTCTCGTGAATGGGGCGTGCTGCCGACGCGCGATCGCGGAAGCGGAGATCCGTCCGTCTCGATTACAGAGGGCTAAGCAGCATTGGATTCGTTGGGCCAGCTCTCTCGGTGGGCTCCCAAATCGCCACGTTCTCCTTGATGTCAGCTCTGTTTGGATCGAGCGCACCAACGGCCTCTTCGATGGATGGATCTGGCCGAAGGACGGCTGAAGCCTCGACCGCCTTTGGCGCAACAGCGGCGTCACAACTTTCTTCCCCTGCCGGCTGCGCCGCCATTCCTCGCGCGAGACAAGAAAGTTCCTCCTTTGCTGTCCAGCCCCTTCGGGGTGCGCCGTCGATCGCCTCCGGCCTGTCGATCACCATCGAGGCCGCAAGGTGCGGGCTCGAAAACAGAGATCAAGGAGAACTACCATGGCGACCATCGGCACCTTCAAGAAGACCGGCAACAACGAGTTCAACGGCGAGATCGTCACTCTCTCGCTCCAGGCGAGGAACGTCCGCATCGTCCCCGAAACCAGCCGCTCGGGCGACAACGCCCCCAGCCACCGGATCTATGTCGGCCGGGTCGAGATCGGGGCCGCCTGGTCCAAGCGCTCCAACGAAGGCCGCGATTATCTCGGCCTCAAGCTCGACGATCCGAGCTTCACCGCCCCGATCTTCGCCAACCTCTTCGCCGATGAAGAGGGCGAGGGCTTCAGCCTGATCTGGTCTCGCCCCAACCGTCGCAACGGCGACTGAGCCGATCCGCAATGCCCCGCCCGGCTGGCCCGGGCGGGGCACCGCCACGCTGAGGAAGCGCGAAGGCACCTCGTTTGCCGTGACGGCGCAAGCGGCAAGGGCGTAACCGATGCCGATCAGCGGCCGCGTGCCGATTTGATTGGACGTCTTTGGTTGGCCTCGATCACGCTCTCGACGATGTCTTCCCAGTCCGGACAAATGGCGACGAGACGATCCAGCACTGTGGGATCCCGTTCGATCTGGCCAAGCGCCTGAGCGCGCCACTGGTCGTTGAAACTAAT
The DNA here is from genome assembly GCF_002278135.3 of Bradyrhizobium ottawaense. Classification (NCBI taxonomy): domain Bacteria; kingdom Pseudomonadati; phylum Pseudomonadota; class Alphaproteobacteria; order Hyphomicrobiales; family Nitrobacteraceae; genus Bradyrhizobium; species Bradyrhizobium ottawaense. The sequence continues at coordinate 930,144 of NZ_CP029425.2, forward strand.
GCTCATCAGTCCCAGGCATTCGACAACCGAACTGTCGGGGAGCAAGTGCTCCATCGTTGCCGTCACTATGCCGGTCCACTGTTGGATCAGATGCCACGGCTCCGCCTCGCGCCGCGCCTCCAACTTCTCTCCGAGCAGGCCAATCAGCGCAAAGAACCGCGTTGGCCAAGGTTGCGGCCTGAGTTCCGTGACCAGAGCATCCACTGTCTCGCGAATGTCGGCTGGCAAGTGCTCGTACAGAGTCATGAGGCCTACTCCATCTCCCCAGCATGCTCGTCCGTTTCTGAACTAGGCATGCGCTTTGGAGACAGATCAGATTTACGTAAAGCCGACTATCAACTTATGCGTGAGGCAATGCGGAGTTGATTCACGACGTGCCGGTGTTGCGGTGGGGCACAAAATTGTCGCGTCATCGAGCCCGATGGGAATGAACCGTCGTTCGCTTGACGAGATCGGTTGCTTCGACGCCGAGCGCCTCCGCGATTCGGCCAAGCACGGTCACGCTGGCCGACACATCTGCGCGTTCAATTGCGCCGACGTAACGGACGCTTAGTCCAGCGCCATCGGCCAACTCTTCCTGCGTCATTTTCTTCACATGACGTATCCGACGCAGATTGACCGCCATGACCTCCTTGAGATCCATGGCAACAAGGGAACTCACATCGGAATGATCGTTCCAGGAACGATCGTTCCGATTCGTGCGTCACTGTGCTATTCATATCGTCTGGCTAGGCCCTGGTGTGCCGCTTCCGGGGAGCGCCGCGATGCGATCTGCGCATCACGGCACAATTCGAGTGTGACGATTTCCCAGCTTGCAAAGTTCTGGAGCTTAGATGAATTCTAATCGCTGCATCAATGCTGAGGGGCAATTGCAATGAACGGCGCGCCATTCCAGGACCGGCCGCCAATAACGGATCGCGTCAACGCCTATGACGAGAAACATCTTGCTATCTACGTTCGGTTGTTGATGGCCGAAGAGGAGGGCGCCGACTGGCGCGAGGTGGTCAGCGTGATCTTCGGCCTCGACCCCACGCGCGAACCAGATCGTGCCAAAAATGTCCATGATAGCCATCTCGCCCGCGCGCGATGGATGGTGGAAGCCGGATATCAGGGCCTTTTGGAACCGCGGATGCAGTGATTTGCGCCCCAATCACGCAAATTGCGATCTCGCGTGATGCAACCTCCGGGTCTGGTCTCTTGTAGCGTCTTTAGGGATCGTGGTGCGGGGCACAGAACAAAAAGACGAGAAGACAGACCATGCCGACCCAGTACTGGCGCTCGCCGGAGACCATCGAACGCCTGAATCGTCTTGAGCGCCCGGGTTTTGCCCTCGAATTCCTTCGTCGCAATGCCGACTACCGCCGCGACTTCGCCCGCACTGAGCGACAGATCGCGCGCGGCGAATCCGATCCCAACACCATCCGAACCAGTTTCGCACGTCGATGGAGGTTGCGGTGTCGCCCATGACCCCGCCTCTCCGGTTTGGCCCGAACCAGCCATTTGGCTGCCCGAGGCATCACCGGGAACATTGATCCTGACGCCCGCGCCGCCGGACTTCGAGACCGTTCATTCGATTGATCGCAACGCTTTCGGACTGTCGATCGTCGGGCGGACAGATGCTGACGGTCGCGAGCTGGTTGTCGCCGACGGCTCGGGTGAGCTCCATGTCAGTTTGCGCGACGAGCAGGCCGCGCGCCGTCCCGCCGTGCTTGTGCCGCTCGACGGCATGGGCGAACTGCGGGCCGACGTGGCGCTACACTTCGTGCGTCGCCTCAGCGGCCAGCGCACCGGTCTTCTCCCGGCGGCGCTGCGGCTGACGTCGTTTCAGAAACGGCGACTGATTCAGCTCCTGCACGCCTTCGACGTCCACGACCTGGGTGGCGGCCCGCGAGACGTGGCAGCGAAGGTGCTCGCCTCCGACCACGCTCAGCGCCGCTCGGTCGAGTGGAAGGATTCTCATGCCCGCCGCAAGGCGAACCGGCTCATTCACGATTCAATCGCTTTGGTCGAGCGCGGCTATCTGAAACTTCTACGCGGCCTCTGATCGGCTCCCCGATTCCTTCAAGCCATCGACCTGATGAGTTAGTTGCGCCCCGGTAGTACGCCTGGCTTCGCCTGGTTGCGACGATGGGGGGACACAAACGTACGTCAATTTTCGTCCACCCCCAACGCCTGAACTCTCCGCCACTCTGGCCCGGACATGCCGCGACTTGGCCGCGGCACTTCGAGGCAAGACGGAGATCTCCCATGCTCGACAGGCCTGCGCAACTCGCCACCCGTTACGTGCGCACCCCCGAGGCCGCGCGCCTCCTCGGCATCTCGCCGCGCACGCTTGAAAAATATCGCTGCCATGGCAATGGCCCGACTTTTCGCAAGCTCGGCGGCCGCGTTGTCTACGCCATCGGCGATCTCGAAGCCTGGGCCGATCAGGCCGCCTGCAGCTCAACGTCGGATCCGCGCTACCTCGAAGCGCGCGCCGCCGGCAACGCGCATCGCTAAGGCAACGCTCGTCATGTCGTCGCGTCGCCTCATCACACCCAGCGAGCGAAGCAAGCTCGACCCGTTCGTTGTCGCCACCGGTGATGCCAGCCCGCGTGATCAACGCGACCTGATGGAGCGCCCGTTCTTTTCGCTCGCCAAGGCCAAGCGAACAAGACCGATCCTCTACCAGACCGGCGACGTGTGTGTCGAAGTCTATGCAGTTCCTGAGCACGGTATGGCGACCATTTGGGATGCCGACGTGCTGATTTGGGCGGCGAGCCAGATTGTCGAGGCCGAGAACCTCGGTCTGAAGACCTCGCGCTTCCTGCGCTTCACACCCTACCAGCTTCTGACCGCAGTCGGCCGGCAGACCGGCGCCCGCGACTACAAGCTCTTGAAGGGGGCATTGGCCCGCCTGCAGGCGACCGTCATCCGCACCAGCATCCGGCAGGGGGAGCATTGGCGGCGCCACCAGTTCTCATGGATCAACGAATGGGAGGAATGCGCGACGCGCGACGGTCGGGTGCAGGGAATGGAATTCGTCCTTCCCGACTGGCTCTATCGCGGCGTCATCGATCGCTCACTCGTTCTCACGATCGATCCGGCCTATTTCAGCCTGACTGGTGGGATCGAGCGCTGGCTCTACCGCGTCGCGCGCAAGCATGCTGGCCGCCAGCCGAGAGGTTGGCTGTTCGAGGTCGCACACCTCCATGAGAAATCCGGCAGCCTCGCCAAGCCTGCAGACTTCGCCTTTGATCTCCGCCGGATCGCGGCACGTCAACCGCTGCCAGGCTACTGCCTGAGCATCGAACGCAGGGAACGCCGAGAGCTATTGCGCATCCTGCCATCGAAGTCATTCACAGCTCCTGTGGACGGCGCTGTGAATCAGCTCGGGACTTCGGGCGTTCACACTATCGGGACTCCGGGCGTGCCGGTATCGGGATTCCGGGAGTGCAAACCACAGCTAACGCTTTGGCCAGGAAACACGATCGCCTGCCCTAACTTAGAGTCTAACTTAGAATCTAACTGTTGTAGTGGGGCCGCGCGTCTTGCGGATAACACCGACATCCGCGCTCAGCCGCCAACCGAGCACCCAAGCCAACCATCTCTGCCGCTTTCAGGTCGCAAGACGGGAGGCATGCGATGATCGTCGCCGTGCTCAACCAGAAAGGCGGTGTCGGCAAGACCACGCTCGCCCTGCACCTCGCCGGCGTATGGGCGCTGCGCGGAAAGCGCGTGACGCTGATCGACGCTGACCCCCAGGGCTCCGCATTGGACTGGTCGCAGCAGCGTGCGCGGGAGAATGTCGCACGGCTATTCGGCGTCGTTGGCCTCGCGCGCGATACGCTCCACCGCGAGGCGCCGGAAATCGCACGCACCGCCGATCATGTCGTCATTGACGGACCGCCGCGCGTCGCGGGACTGATGCGTTCGGCGCTGCTGGCGGCGGATCTCGTGTTGATCCCCGTGCAGCCGTCGCCATTCGACGGCTGGGCCTCGGCCGAGATGCTCGCTCTGCTGCGAGAGGCTCGCATCTATCGTCCGCAGCTTCCTGCTCGCTTTGTGCTCAACCGCTGCGGCGCGCGCACGATCATCGCCCGCGAGACTGCCGAAACTCTCGCCGACCACGATCCGCCGGTGCTCGCCAGCACCATCGGCCAACGCGTTGTCTTCGCCGACGCCGCTCAGTCCGGACGGCTCGTCTTCGAGTTCGTCGAGCAGAGCGCCGCCGCCCGCGAGATCGCCGCGCTCGCGGCAGAAGTTGCGAGGTTCGCGCCATGAGCGACCGCTCTATCAAACGCGGCTTCGCCTCGCGTCCGGGCGATGCCGAGAGCTGGATCAAAGCCAGTGATACGCCGCCACGCAGCGTGAATGATGCTGCCGCATTCACCGCGCGCCTGACGATTGACGTCACGCCCACGCTGCGCGGCCGCATCAAGGTCGCCGCGTTCCAGCGCGGCGTGACCGTCGCCGACATGCTGCGCGAATTGCTGGCGCGAGAGTTCCCCGCTGACGCCCCGGAGAACCGTCATGAACGACAATGAAGCCTTGCCGCCGCGTGCAGTGCCGCCCTCGCATCGACGGGATGTCGCGCTCACCCATGTCGAGCTGACCTGGATCGAGAAGCGGATCGAGCACTGGCTGCGCTTCGGCCGCCGCGCGGAGGAGAAGATTCTCGACCGTCGCCGCAGCATCTCGAGCTTTGAGCCGGGCAGCATCTTCGGCTTCGTCCGCTGGGCATCGAACGACTATGGCACCGTGGTGTCGCGCATGGACATCGTGCGTGCCGTGGAAGCCGGGCAGCGCTATCAGACGCTGCCCTTCGTCCGCCCCGGTGGCGAAATCCTGCTGCGCGTTGATAGCTGGCCGAAGGTCGAGCGCGTGTTGCAGGCCATCGACGCCATCGAGGCGCTCTCCATCGATCCGGCTGACGCCGCACCCGAATACTGGCGGCATCTCCACAACCGTCTCGCCGCCGACCATGTGCCGCGCGCCTACACGCGCGAGCAGCATATCGCCTGGCTCAAGCGCCGGAGCGTCACGCCATGACCCGCTTCGGCTATCTCATGTTGACCTACCTTGCGGCGCTGGTCGCCGGCGCCCTGGCCCTCGTTCATCCTGCGCCGCGGCTGATTTGGAACGCTACCGCGAGCACGCCAATAGGGCTCTACGCGCTGCATCCGCTCGGAGAGCTGCGCGACTTGGAACTGGTCGCGGTACGGCTGCCGGAACCGATCGCCAGCTTCCTTGCCGATGGCGGCTTTCTTCCAAAAGGTCTGCCGCTGCTGAAGCGTGTGATGGCGCTGCCCGGGCAAACCGTGTGCCGGTCGGGCGATGCCATCACGGTCGATGCTGTCGATGTCGGCGCCGCACACGAGCACGATCATCGCGGCCGTCCGCTGCCGCGTTGGAGCGGTTGCCATACCCTCGAACCGGGCGAGGTCTTTCTCATGAACCCGACCGTCCCAGACAGCCTGGACGGCCGCTATTTCGGCGCGCTCCCCGTCAGCTCGATCGTCGCGCGCGCAGTCCCGCTTTGGACGGACGAAGCCGCCGACGGCCGTTTCGTCTGGCGCGCCGCCACTCATTGACCCGTTTCCAACCCAGCAACCCAGGAGCTTTCCCATGGCACAAATCGGCCAGTTCACGCGCGATAAGTCCGGCTTCACCGGTCGCGTTGAAACGCTGTTCTTCGAGCGGATTCTCACCCTCGTCCCGGCCGAATCCTCGGATGCCGAGAACGCGCCGGACTACCGTATCCGCCTCGGCGATGCCGATGGCCCGGAGATCGGCGCAGGTTGGAAGCGGACCGGCGAGAAGGCCGGCGATTACGTTTCGCTCGTCATCGACGACCCGGCGCTGCCGCGGCCGATCCGCGCAAATCTCTTCCAGTCGGGCAACGACAAAGCGGCCTGGACGCTGAACTGGAATCGTCAGCCCCAACGCGCCGAGCGGGACTGATTGCATGCAGGATCCTGTCGCGCGTGCCGCCAACCAGGCGCATCAACGGTCCACCCCCTTGTTCGGGGAAAAGCCCTCTCATAACTCGGGTCCACGCAACCGTCGGGCGGCCGCCACGCACAGCGGCGGTCAAACCGGTGGTCCGTGCGCACCGCCGGTAGGCAGCAAGACGCCTCGCCATGATGGCGGAGACAGGGCGAGCCTTGCCGTTCTCCTCCTTACCGGCCTGCTGGTGATTGGCGGGCCAACGGCAGCAGTGTCCGGGCAGAGAGCACCGGCACGAAGTCAACCGGCGAGCGATCACTACGCATCTCATGTGGCAGAGGCCGCGCAGCGCTTTGGCATTCCGGCTGCATGGATACGAGCCGTCATGCGGGTCGAGAGCAATGGCGATCGGCGTGCCGTCTCACCCAAAGGCGCACTCGGCCTGATGCAACTCATGCCCAAGACTTGGGCGGACATGCGCGCGCGCTATGGTCTCGGGCGCGATCCCTTCGATCCCCGTGACAACATCCTCGCCGGCGCCGCCTTTCTTCGCGAACTGCACGACCGTTACGGCTCGCCGGGCTTTCTCGCGGCCTATAATGCAGGTCCCGGCCGCTACGAGGAGTTTCGGGATAGACACCGTCCACTGCCCGCGGAGACGACAGCCTATGTCGCGGCCATCGTCCCTTTTGTCGACGCGGAGGGAGCGCCAGGACCTCTTCTCCTCGCGGCTTCTTCTCGTTCATCCTGGACGCGGGCGCCGCTGTTCTTCGACCACGCTGACGGGCCGTCCCCTGGCGCGCGAGCGGCGCTCGATCAACCCGCGCACGGCGGCTCAGTCGGCACTACGGTGCACGATATTTCGGCGATTGCGCCGCAGTCGGAGGGCCTGTTCGTCGCGCTCTCGGCCATGGGGCGATCGCAATGACTGCACGGCATCTTCAACGTCAATGCGCGGATCGCGGTACGTCTGCAGGCACCCTTGTTGCGGCGGCTGCACATCGGGCAGCTCGCGATATCAGCTGTCAGTTTCCAGGTTCGCTGGCGCCCCTTGACGAACATTCGGTTTGCATTCGAAACGCTGCAACACAGTCATACGGGCGATGCCTTCGGCCCGCGCTCTACTCGTCGCTTCGCTCCTCACCGAGCCACCCTACGGGTGTCTCGGCCCTTCGCGTAACGATCGCTATCGCAAACACTCGCAAACAGTGGGGGCTTCCGCGAGTACCGACCGAACGATGGCGAGATAAAAGGCCGCAATGTGCGGCTCGGTTGGTTGGTTGTTTGTGCTGCTATTTTTCCTCGGGTCCGCAATGTGCGGCTTCGGCGCGCAATGTGCGCTCGACTATCAACCCGTTGCAGGGATTCTGCATTCCGCACATTGTCGAGGCTGGCCATGGCTGAAGACAGCGATTTTCAACCACGGCCCGGCCGCATCCGCTCCTCGAGGAGCCAGCGGGCCAAGCCCTTCATCGCCCAGGCGCTTGCCGCCGCTCAACGCGCTGGCGGCGGCATTTCGCGAGCCGGCCAGCTCGTCAGCCACCGTCATTCGCGCTTCGGCCGCGGCCGAGCCGCCAGCGTGCGGGCAAACCGTCTGCTCACCGGCCGCTCGCGTCTGGTGACCATCAAGACCCGGGTCGTCCGGCACAGGGCGAGGTCGGCGCCGCTCGCGACGCATCTCGGCTATCTCCGGCGCGAAGGCGTGACCCGGGACGGGGAGAAGGCCCACCTGTTCGGCCCGGGCACCGAGGATGCCGATCCCAAGGCCTTCGCCGAGCGCTGTCAGAATGACCGCCACCATTTCCGCTTCATCGTCTCCCCCGAGGACGCGCCTGACATGGCCGACCTCAAGGGTTTCGCCCGCGAATTGGTCGGCCAGATGGAAGTGGATCTGGGTACCAAGCTCGACTGGGTGGGGGTCGATCACTGGAACACCCAGCACCCCCACGTCCACATCATCGTGCGCGGCGTCGCAGAGGACGGCCAAGACCTCGTCATCTCCCGCGACTACATCAAGGAAGGGATGCGCGCCCGCGCCCAGGACCTGGTCACCCAGGAACTTGGACTGCGCTCCGATCTCGACATTCGTCGCTCGCTCGAGAGCCAGATCGGAGCCGAGCGCTGGACGCAGCTCGATCGCCAGCTTGTTCGCGATGCAAACCAGCACGGTGTTATCGACCTTGCGCCGCGTCCCGAGCAGCAGCCCGATCAATTCCATGCGTTGAAGGTTGGCCGGCTGCGACACTTGGAAAGTCTTGGCCTCGCTCATCAACTCGGGCCCGGCCAATGGTCCATGGACGAGGCCGCCGAAACGACCTTGCGCGAGCTCGGCGAACGCGGCGACATCATCAAGCGTATCCACCGCAGCTTGACCGAACGCGGCATCGAGCGCGGGAGCGCGAGTTACGTGTTATCAGGCGAAAATCTTGACGTCCCCGTCATCGGGCGTCTCGTTGATCGCGGTCTCGACGACGAGCTCAAGGCGACCGCCTATGCCGTGGTCGACGGGGTCGACGGCCGCACCCACCACATCCGGCTGCCCGACCTCGACGCTGCCGGCGACAGCGCGCCAGGCTCAATCGTCGAGCTTCGCAAATTCGATGACGCAAGAGGGCAGCGTCGCGTGGCGCTTGCCGTCCGCTCCGATCTCTCGATCGAAGCGCAGGTGACCGCGAGCGGCGCGACATGGCTCGATCGGCAGGCCGTCGCGCGCGACCCTGTGGCGCTTGGCCAGGGCGGCTTCGGCGCCGAGGTCCGCGACGCTATGGAACGGCGGCCCGAGCAGCTCATCGGGCAGGGGCTCGCCGAACGCCAGGCGCGTGGACTGGTGTTCGCGAAAAACCTTATCGGCACGCTGCGCCGTCGGGAGTTAGAGGATCTCGGCAAGCAGCTCGCCGCCGAGACCGGTCAGCCGTTCAACCCGTCGGCTAGCGGCGAGTATGTGGCAGGCACCTATCGGCAGCGCTTCGCGCTCGCCTCCGGCCGCTTCGCCATGATCGACGACGGTCTCGGCTTCCAGCTCGTGCCTTGGACGCCCTCACTCGATAAACAGCTCGGCCGGCATGTCTCTGGCGTCGCGCGCGCGGATGGCGGCATCGATTGGGGTTTTGGGCGCAACCGGGGGCTCGGCTTGTGAGTGATCCTTCCAATCACCGACGTCAGGAGAGGGCGGCCGCCATGTCGGCGACCAAGATTCTTTGGGGGCAGGTCATCATGGTCTTCGGCATCGTCCTGCTCACGATCTGGGCCGCGACGGAATGGACGGCTTGGCGCCTCGGCTTTCAGCCGCAGCTCGGGCAGCCCTGGTTCGAGCTGCTCCATTTTCCGTTCTACCTTCCGCCTGCCTTCTTCTGGTGGTGGTATGCCTACGATGCTTACGCGCCCTCAATCTTCACCGAGGGCGCCTTCATCGCGGCATCCGGCGGCATCATCGCTGCGGCGGTCGCGATCGGTATGTCGGTCTGGCGCGCCCGCGAAGCGAAGAATGCCGAGACTTATGGGTCCGCGCGGTGGGCGAAGGCAAAGGAGATCGAGCAGGCTGGATTGCTTGGACCCGACGGCGTGGTGCTCGGCCGGTTCGAGCGCACCTATCTTCGCCATGATGGACCGGAGCATGTCCTGTGCTTCGCACCCACGCGATCGGGCAAGGGCGTCGGCCTCGTCATCCCTTCGCTCTTGACGTGGCCGGGCTCGGCTATCGTCCACGACCTCAAGGGGGAGAACTGGCAGCTCACTGCCGGCTTTCGCGCCCGACACGGCCGTGTCCTTCTGTTCGATCCGACCAACGCGAAGTCGTCGGCCTATAACCCGTTGCTCGAGGTGCGCCGCGGCGAGTGGGAGGTGCGCGACGTCCAGAACATTGCCGACATTCTGGTCGACCCGGAGGGCAGCCTCGAGAAGCGGAACCATTGGGAGAAAACCAGTCACGCCCTGCTGGTCGGCGCGATCCTCCACGTCCTCTATGCCGAGGAAGACAAGACGCTCGCCGGTGTCGCAGCCTTCTTGTCCGATCCCAAGCGGCCCATTGAGACGACGCTTGCCGCAATGATGCGAACCGCGCATCTCGGCGAGGCCGGTGTTCATCCCGTCGTCGCGTCCGCTGCCCGCGAGTTGCTGAACAAGTCCGGCAACGAACGCTCCGGTGTCTTGAGCACCGCCATGTCGTTCCTGGGCCTTTACCGAGATCCCGTGGTGGCGGAGGTGACGCGGTGCTGCGACTGGCGGATTACCGATATCGTTGGCGGAGAGCGAGCGACCACGCTGTACCTTGTCGTGCCGCCCTCCGACATCAATCGCACCAAGCCGCTGATCCGTCTGATCCTCAACCAGATAGGCCGCCGCTTGACCGAGGATCTGCAAGCCAAGGCCGGCCGGCGCCGGCTCCTCCTGATGCTCGACGAATTCCCGGCGCTCGGCCGGCTCGACTTCTTCGAGTCTGCGCTGGCCTTCATGGCCGGATACGGCATCAAGAGTTTCCTGATTGCTCAGTCGCTGAACCAGATCGAGAAGGCCTACGGGCCCAACAACTCGATCCTTGACAACTGCCACGTCCGGGTCAGCTTTGCGACCAACGACGAGCGCACCGCAAAGCGCGTGAGCGACGCGCTCGGCACGGCGACCGAGATGAAGGCGATGAAGAACTATGCCGGCAGCCGGCTGGCGCCTTGGCTGGGCCACCTCATGGTGTCGCGGTCCGAGACCGCCCGCCCGCTGCTCACGCCCGGCGAGATGATGCAGCTCCCGCCCTCCGACGAGATCGTCATGATGTCGGGCCTCCATCCGATTCGGGCGAAGAAGGCGCGCTATTACGAAGATAGACGTTTCCAGGAGCGCATCATGGCGCCGCCGATGCTGACGAAATCCAATGGCGGCCGGTTGGACGATTGGAGCTCAAGGCCATTGCCGCCGCGCCCAAGGGCATTGGAGACGTTGAACGACGACCAGACGGATGACGAAGATCCAAAGGCCGCCGACCGCAGGCAGCAGCCGGAACTCGATCGAGACACGGTGGAGAATAAGGAACCACTCGAGAACGAGTTCGCTTCGGACCTCGTGGATGAGCTCGATGAAGATGTCCCGCGGATCAGGCGCATGAACGACATGATGCAGGGCGTGGCGCGCCAAGCCTCCCTCGATCCCGGCGACGATCTCGGATTGTGAGGTAGCCATGATCGGGACAAAAAAGAAGGCTCAGCTGTCGGTCTATCTCGATCCTGATGTCATGAAGGCGCTATCGGCCTACGCCGCCCGGCGCGAGCAGTCGCTGTCGCTTATCGCGGAAGCCGCGATCGCTTCCTTTCTGTCGCCGGACGCCGATGAACGGCGAGAGGCTGCTACTGCCAAGCGTCTTGACCAGATCGACCGCCGGATCGCGCGCCTTGAGCGGGATGTCGGGATTTCGGTCGAGACTATCGCTCTCTTCATCCGCTTCTGGCTCACGACAACACCATCACTCCCCGAACCCGCCGCCAAGGCCGCGAGAGCACAGGCCGGAGCGCGTTATGATAATTTCCTTGCCGCATTGGGCCGCCGGCTCAATCAAGGGCCGAAACTGCGGCAAGAAATCCCGGAGGATGCCCAGCAGACTGACTCGTCCCCAGGCGAGTGATGCTCAACCCCGACGGTCGGCTCTGGATCGATTGGCTGTCTGGCGGGTTGGAGGATAGCGGACGAACGATGTCCGCCGCCGACGGCGAGCGGATCGTGGACCATCCAAAAAGTGTTAGGCGACCCGCGTGCTCAACTGCGAAATGCATGCCCTCCCCTGGATCAACTCGATCAGAGGCGACCCCCTGGCCCCGTATGCGACCGTCTGATGCGAGCTATATCCCTCGACGGCCTGCCAGGATCGACTGCGACCTAGCGAGTGATGTCAACGGGATGAGGGGGGATCCTGTGTTTGCGACAATTGTACAAGCGTTGCCAAGATTGCCTCAGTCGAAGACACGGATAGTGTTCGCACATTCACGCTCGATTTCCCAGACTGGTTAACCAATGACCTCGCCATTGAAGCGGGCGTATCTTTAGACGGTGTGTGTCTCAAGGCGACGACTGGCATTTCTTCCACCCGAGTTCTTCTCGACTCCAATCGAGCGAGTAAGCCAGGAGCCAATCAGCGCGCCGCGCCCGTGACTTGCTGGCGGAGTTGCGGCTATTATGTGTTTGCGAACAGGATCAACGAGATTTTGTCAGGCCCCATCCGTTGATCTATCTTCGGTCGGGCTTCTAGAGACAAACCGCCGATGATGAAGACGTACACCGGCTCGTGTCACTGCGGCACCGTCCGTTTCGAGATCGACGCCGATATCGACCATGTGCGGGTTTGCGACTGCTCTATCTGCTCGAAGCGTGGCGCGCTGATTTATCGCGTCGCCGAGGGCGACTTCCGGCTCCTGACGCCCCTCCAGGAGTTGTCGGTCTATCGCTGGGGTTTATTCACTGCGGCTGACTATTTTTGCCCGGTTTGCGGTATTTTGCCGTTCCGCAAACCAAGCCAGCCCACCGCAGCAGAACGCGAAGCCGGCATTCGGCCGTTCGACGGATGGGCAGTGAACGTGCGTTGCCTGAAGGACTTCGATCCGTTTTCAGTGCCCGTTCGGCAGATTCACGGCAGCAGGCTGACAATTGATTCGCCATAGCGGCCCTTGCCATGGACTTTCCGTTCGACTGCACGTGTTTATAATTGGTGATGTTCGTTGGACGTCGGCACTCAAAGAACGAAATCGGCCCTTTCCACCACGCTGAGTTTGGGAGTAGTGCCACTTCATAGCCGAGCATCGGGAAAACCTTCAGAAGATGCTCGTTTTCGACAGGCATCCTCGAAATCATGACGCGTCTCTTGATCGGTCGCGTGGATGGCCGGCCAAGGCGGAAGCGATGAACACGCGTCGATGATAGTGGCGTGCCTGTCCGAGTTCCTTGTCGCCGGCTCGCCTGTCACGCGTTCGAGACCCGCTGCGGCGTCGATCAGGCCGCGATCGAATAAACCCAGCCGTCGAACGCACTCGCTCGCGTCAGGTTTTCAAGGGAAAGATCAAACGCACTGTGCAGGCGCGCTTCAATACCTGTCCCGGGCAACGCGGGAACGCCCGACTCCAATTCCTTCCTTACGACCGGGCGTCCAGGCTCATCTATCGTCGCGTAGCCGCGTCGGCCGAGTTCGGTCAGCAGCGTGGACTTCCCACAGCCGGGGCATCCCGAGATCACGGCGAATCGATCAGATATTCTTCAAGCTCAATTGGCGCTCCAATAGACTTGCCTGATGAGGCGTAATCTCCGCGCCTTTGCGCCTCCGGACACATCACACGTGGACTACGAAAGATCGCCCCAGTGGGGATGAACCCGGTTGCCGTGGTCAATCGGCTGCGTACAAATGGTTGAAAAAGTCGAGGCAATTGCGATTATCGAAGTCTCCTCTTCCGATGCGACCGCGCCCGCCAATGCATTTCGCGAACCTGCATCCGGCAACCAGTCGTCACTCACTCCCGTGCTGTGAAACGCACTCCAATTTAATCACAGCCCTGTTCGGCCGGCAAAGAAGGCTTGTCGGGCGAAATTGGTGTTCTAAGTCCCTCAATTGGCTACGTAGAAGCCGTTGAAATTCGCTATTTTTTCTTGCGACGTGGACCCGCTGGCTTGCGGCTTTTAGGCAAGGTCTTCGGAGACCTAGCACCTTTGGGCGGCAGAACAAAGAACTCGGACAACTGCACGTCCAGCGTTTCGGCGATGCGGTCGAGAAGATCAATCGTCGGGTTCTTCGATTGCCGCTCAAGACTACTCATGTAGGAGCGGTCGATCCCGGCCTTCCAAGCCAATTGCTCCTGCGAGATACCCCGATTCACGCGAATCCGACGCACATTCCAGGCTACAATCGCACGAGTTTTCATACGTCAACTCATGCCATGGTGCTAGGCCTCAAAACACTGGCTATAATCCCGCTATTATTTCTTGGTCGGTGTTCCTCGACGTGATCTAGCCTCAAACGCGGCCGGGACCGTGATCGATGCACGTGGGCAGTCGGCGTCCCACGCGCTTCGCACGATGCCCGCGGCTTAGGATGTCGACAGTGTATCGGGGTATTTCGCCTCTAAGCTTTGGCCTATCTCCGAAAAAGCGCTCAAGACCGCATCGATCTGATCCCGTCCTATTCCAGCGTAGATGACCAACCGTACGTATCGATCGCCATAAGGGACGACAAGCACGCCCAATCCCGCTTCACCCAGCGTCCAAGATTTGAGGGCAGGAGCTCCGGAAAGACGTAGAACCACAGGAACATCTGGATCAGCAATGGCACGTTCCGAAAGAGAGCTGTGTAGACGAAGCCTATTCCACGCACCGCTCTCGATCGAGCAGTGCGGGCTGTACCGACTAAGGTTCCGATCGCAAGCGCTAGGAGGAAGCTCACCACCGCCATGACTATTGTGAGACGCAGACCTTCCAGCAGCCATCCAAGCTGCGGCTGCTGGAAGAGAATACTCCAGTTCCAATTGTAGGAGAGCATTCGACCCAGCCGCTATTGAGGGACTGCTTGCGCTTGCAAAACGGTCTCGAGCTTCTCGCTCAGTGGAATTCCAAATTGGTCAAACCACTTGTGGTAGAGAGATGTTATCTCTCCCGAGCGAAAGAGCTCGGCCAGCGTCTTGTTGACAGCCAAGCGAAACGCAGAGTCGTCACGGCGCATCATTAACCCGTACGGCTCGAAGGAGAGCGGGCGGCCGACGACCTCCAGACGGTCGCGAGCCGGCTTTTGTCGCAAAGTGTAGAGGATCGCGTCGTCCGAACAAAACGCGTCGGCGCGATCGCTATCGACAGCCAAGAGTCCTTCTGAAAAATTCGAGATGTTTAGGATTTTCACGTTTGGGACCTTTAGTTTCTGGACCCATCTGCGCCGCCGAGATCGATACTGCGCCGTCCGACGCCGAAGGCCATATGAACTTGCCGCGATCCAGGCGCTTGGCGTAGAGCGACATGCCCAGCCCGTCATGCCAGAGGATCTTGACCAGATCGCCGCGGCGACCCCGGAAGATGTAGAGATCGCCAGCATGAGGATCGCGCTTCAGGCTCTCCTGGACCGCAAGCGCCAGGCTTTGCATCCCGCGGCGCATGTCGGTGTGGCCGGTGGCGATCCAGACCCTGACGCCGCTCGGGATCGGGATCATCGCCGTCTCAGAAGCTCAAGAACCCGCTGCAGCGCCTCCGCGTCCACGTCCCGGTCAACGCGCACGCGACAGCCGCCCCCAAGCTCGATCTCGATAATGCCGGCCCGTGCACGTTGCGCAGGCGGTGAAGACACCGGTTGTGGCGCGCCACTCGAGATCGGAGCCGCCGCAGGCGTCATCTCAACCGGAACAAGCACCGGCGCGGCATCCCCGCTCAACTTGCCTTCCCGCGCCAACCGGCGCCACGTGAACAATTGGCTTGTCGACAGCCCGTTACGTCGTGCCGTGACCGACACCAGACGTGGCCCGCCATAGCTCTCGGTGACGATTCGCTGCTTTTCTTCCAATGTCCAACGACGTCGAGCGCCTGTCGAGACGACTTCAAGTCGGGAAACCTTCGGCATAGGCATATGGTCAGTCATACGCCTATGTCTTCATCCTCCATCAAACCGCACAAGGCGGTCCTCCCCGGAGCGATACGTCGTCTATGCCGAGTCGCTGGACGACCTAGCAGCATCAGCCAGACTGGCCAGCAGATCTGCAGCGCCAGCTCAACATCCAGCCGACGCTGACCATCCGGCCAGGTTTCCCCGTGCGGGTCATCGTTACCCGCGATTTGGTATTGGCACCCTACGGCAAGGGAGGAACGCCATGACGAAGCTCAAACTCGGTCCGCTACGCGACATCCCGGTCTGGCGTATCTTGATCCATCATGCGTTGCCGAACGCGGCCGTGCCATATTGACGGTGCTCGGGTTGCTTGTTGGGGGAGTGGTCACGGGCTCAATCCTTGTTGAGACGGTGTTTTCGTGGCCCGGGATGGGCAATCTGCTTATCACGTCGATCGGCAGCTGTGGTGCGCTACGGTGTGGCCCTGGGCGGCCATACGCCGCACGAGCTCGGGAAATTCCGCCGAGGATCGGCCCACCAGAAAGAACGTGGCTCGCGCGCATTCCTGTGCGAGCGCAGCCAACACCTTATCCGTGTTCGGCGGCCGCGGTCCGTCATCGAAGGTGAGGACGACTTCATAGTCCGCCATCTGCGAGTTCGGTTTGATTCTACGCTTCATCGCGCGATTCAAACACGGTGCACCTTTGTGTGTCGATATAATTAATGACTCAATACGTGTTATACAAAAGAATACAACTTAAACGTTGACATGGCCGAATGGTATTTCCTATCGTCGCATCCAGAAAACCTCGTACGGCAGGCGTAAGCCATCTTGCGCGCCGGCAGTTTGCCGAAGGCGTAACTGACGATCGTAGAGCGCTCCGTAGGGAGCGCTCTACGTATTTGAGCAACGCGGCCGGCAAAAGCCGGCATCTGATGGCCCCGGCACGCTCCGAAAAGGTGGTAATAACCCGTGCGAGACCTGATCATCGAAGCCTTTGACAGCGTCATCCGCTGCGAGATCGCGGAAGCAGACGACGTTCGCAAGGAAATCGCCCAGCGCGGCGCCTACTGGGCCGGCGACGAGATATGGAAGCTGGGCCGCCAAGTCGCCGCGCTGCGCAAGCGTATCGCCGAGCTGGAAGAAACCGACGCATGATCTCAGCAGACCGCGAGTATCTGCTCGATGCCCCTCTAGAACCGTGGCTTCAATCGCTTCGAGCGGCACCGTGCGCCGGTTATCACAGAAACCAGTTTCCTTCATGCGCGTGCAGATCGTTTGCCTCAGCAGTCATCCACTGCTCGCGCGGGTTTTCGCGGCTGATGCGCTTGCCGGTCTCCGGGACCTTTATGAACCTTTGGCGGTTCCAGATGATCCGCCCGGCGTACTGAAGGATGCCGTTCAAGCGCTTGCGGCTACCGTCAATGGTCGAGGCGTTCCAGGCGCCGCCACGTGGCCCGGGTACGCCTTTCTTGTTCAAGGCAGTTGCGATGTCGCGTGGCGAGTTGCCGCCTTCAACGGCTTCTTCATCTGCGGTGTTAGACTCACGAAGGCTTTTCCTTGCCGACGCATTCGATGAGGAAGCGTGACAGCGCTTCGAACGTGTCAAATCGGTTTATGGTGCGGCCCTTATAGACTTCCTTTGAGAACCAGAACATGCGACGACTGAAGGTGAGCCACGCCGAGGGCATCAAGACATAGTCGAAGATCGCTTCGTTCTTCTCGTCCAGCCGAACCGCGACAACCCATCCCTTCGGCCACCTCACGCGGTATTGCAGCGTCCAGCGCAAGGGCCGGTTTTCATAGTTGCGGCATCTCGCGACCCGAAAGACGACATTCACGACATTGTCGATTCGAAGACATTCAGTCGAAGCATTGAGGGTGGCACTGCGACCAAGTCTCTCGAAGGCGTCTCGAAGGCGAGCAGCATTGCTAAGCTGAAGGGCGGCCCACCGTTGGTGCGACGCGTATTTGTCAAACCATTCTTGATTGCCGTTGTACCCAATAAGACGGTAGATGTTCCGCAGCGCGCCGAAGTGCAAAACATACGATGACATGGACGGCAGTCCCGGACTTGAATTGATAATCGTCTTACTAAGCTTGCCTTTCTTCATCAGGACCTTACGGAGCCGAAGCAACATTTCCTCTTCGGGAATGCTGACGCGCCCCTCACCCATAATCTTTTGCGCGCGCCGGAATGCGTCGCGATGGACGATAGGTTCGATGGCATTCTCTTTTCTGATCCAGAGCTCCCTTGGGTTGCGCGTCACCTTGGCGCCAAGTTTTCTGCTTTTGCGATTGTAGGTCAGAACGCCGATATAAGCTTCGTTCCGGAGGAGGTCACCGACAGCCTTTCCAAGCCACGGTCTTCCCTGGCTATTCAAGATCCCTCGCTGGTTGAGCTCTCGGGCAATGGTGGCCTGCGATTTGTGACGGAGATATTCGTGGAGAATCCAATTCACGATCTCGACTTGATCGGGCGCACCGGGGATGAGCTTGACATGGTCGGTAAGCAAAGATTTGCGCTGGCCGATCGTTAAAATGCCCTTCGGTCTGCATTGATCGTCGACGAGACGTCGTTGGAACGCGTAAGCCGTAGGGCCGCCCATTTTGAAGCCGCGATGCGTCAGCCGGACTGACCCTGCGAAAACTTTGGCGGAGAGTTCCCGACTGAACTCAGCCGCCATCACTCTCTTAATATTCTTCATGATGCTGGCGAGAAGGCTTCCGTCATTGTCGAATTGCTCCGCGCAATAAGCAACCTCGACGCCCGCCCTGCGGCAGATGAACTCGTAGTGCGCGCTCTCGTCAACGTCCTGAAAGCGTCCCCATCGGCTCACGTCGAAGACAAGCAGATGAGCGAAGTCAGCGCGTCCCGATTGCACGTCTTCAACCAGTTCGGTAAGGCCCCCCCGGTTTTCGATTCTGAGGCCGCTTTCTCCCTCGTCACGATAGGTGTGGACGATGGTTAGCTTGTGAAGTTCGGCGTAGGTCGCGATGACCACTGCCTGATTCTCAATCGAGTATTGCTGGTAATCCGTCGACATGCGGACATACTGCGCCGCCCGTCGCGCTTTCTGCGACTGAGGCAGACGTTTCGCGTGTACAACAAGGGTGTTCCCCATGTTGCCTCCCCGCGGCTATATCGCGCCGCGCTGTATTGCGCATCGCAAACCATTTAGGCGCATCATCAAGTCCGCGCCATCGGAAAGTGTATTCAGAAAGAGTCAACTGCTATGTCGTTTTTCTTGAAAGCACGTTGCGGCGGGCGAAGCGAGCTGCAGAGAAATGCGGGTTTGCGCTTTTGGGCCCGTAGCCGACATGTCCGGCGCAGCTCTTTCGTCTGCTTCTGACGAGGCAACCAGCAGGATATCGTCGTTGTCCTTGTCGATGATGTTGAACGCCCATCCATCATGGCTGTGGCGATCGCCACGTCGGCCTTCTTCTCCTTATTGCCGCTATTCTTGTTGTAGACGTGGGTCTTGAAGCCGGCCTTGTCGACCATCTTCCAGAATGAGTCGCCGGGGAGGTGAACCCCACATACCGCCCGTCAGCTGGCAAACCGACAGCGCTGGCAGCAATTTAGGATTGGATGAATTCTTCAAGCTCGTCGATCATCGTTTACCGGGTTTGATTCCTCCGAAAGGATATCAATGGCCTCGAGCCTTGCGTCATACTCCTCGTATGTGCCGAGCAGGGCTTGGCCAACTGTCAAGTTGTGCACGGGATCGATAATCGAGGGGGAGTCGTAAGTTAGGGAGGTTGGTCCAGTAAATAGAACTTCTTCGCCACGCTCGTCGCGTCGCAACGTTCGGTCCGTACACCATTTGACGAGTTGCGTGACCTCTCCCTTCCCGGACTCAATGATGGGCGGCAGCTGCCGAACCGAGTAGAAATTCGTCCGCGCAGAATACATCTGCCGCGAATCCGAGCTCATGCGCTCGTCTGGTTGAGCGGTAAGGGTCAGCAGGCGCTTGCCTTTCGGACGCTCGAGCGTACCCTGAATTAGACCGCCTTCTCTGATCAGTCTAATGTGCGCCAGCTTTTTTGGAGCACCAAGAACCTCTCGTCCCGAGGCGAGAGCTGCATCATTTACCGTCACGTAAATGTAAGGGATGTAGTAGCCAGTCTCGCCGTCGGGATCACGAACTTGAATTCCTGAATAGCACTCCAAGTATGGCCCGACAGTGCTTGAGCGATAGCTCGCGACCCCCACAATGGCGATTGCAGGGTTTGCTGCAGGTGCTAGTTCCTTCGGCAATAAACAATTCGCCTCGTGCCCCACGCTGAACATAAGGTTTATGGCTTGGCAGCCGAGAAACGCACCGCCACGATTTTTGCCCCCATGGTAAAGAGGCGCATCAAGCGGAATGCCTTTGACGTCGGGCATCGCATCCTCCTTGATCTCAGAACAATTCGCGCGGTTGGAGATTGAGCTATTCATCTCACCGCGCCTCTCCGGTTGTTGAAGCGCCCCTGAAGCGACTGTACTGCGCTGGCAGCGATGTGGGTTCGGTAGTCCGTGCGGCACATCGATCCGGTGATAGCGATCTTCGCTACGCGAGGCCGCAGTGCCGTTTCTGCGCCTTGCACCTCAATCCGCCGGATTAAACGATCCGAAAACATCCGACACGCTTGACCTTTTCCATTCTAGAAGCCGGCAGCTGTCCTGTGCTGCCGGATGCGCCTGATTGTGCATCCATTCCGGCGGAGCCTGCTCACCGATGATGACGTCAAGGCGAGTGGGTGATTCCTATTTGTCTATCAGTCGTTATGCAACGTCGATGCCAGGCACCTCGTGCGGTTTATACGGCTCACTGGCTGACGTCAAATTGGGTACGAGTGACCCGACAACTTTCGACCCTTGTTCTGTTGCCTTCCTCGCTTGTCCGATTGACGACGCGATGTCGAAAGCCCGACATGATCAAGTATCCGGACAGAAAGTCGATGAGGCTCTCTCACGAGTTTTCGCAACAGCCTCGATTAAACCAGATCAGCGTAACATTGTCGCTGCGCATGGTCGAAAACGCAGGCCCTGACATCGCCGTCTCGGTGGAGAGTCGGAAGACCTCCGGCGCCTGTGCAAGAGTCACGTGAGGCTGACTTCCCATCAGAGTCTCGGCGCGCCGATTGCACGGAATGGATACTCCAATTCGCAAGACTAAGGAGAACCTCATGCGTTCTGCGCCCCACTTTTCGATCCACAAGGAGCTCAGCACCGTTCGGCACCGGTATCGCTCCGCTCGCGGGTACCGATCCTATCTCCGAAACCGGAGGAAATTCGGTCGCAAATTGTCGGCGTCTAGAAGGCGGGGTAGTTCGGCAAAGCCAATGCAATAATCCAAAGGATGGCTAACGCCTGAGCGGCGGAAGCATGTTCGCGACGTGAAATCGTTATCGAAGTGCTTTAGCGCCAATTTACACGGGTACTGCGCACAGGCTTTGGGAATCAAAGATGATACGTAGCAGAGGGCAGATCGCCAAGAGTCCGGGGCGTGGTGCAGACCGCAACTCTTGGCTTGCCCGACTTTCAATGCTCGTTCTCAACCATTTTGATCAACACGCCCGTCATCCTTTTTGATGCTGAAAACCCCTGCACCGCCACTGATCGAGGGAACCAAGAGTTATGGGACGTGTGAGCGAAAAAGTCATTTTGGTAACCGGCGGGGCTCAAGGGATGGGGGCCGCTCATGCGCGCCTGCTGGTAGCCGAGGGCGCGAAAGTCGTGATCACCGATATTCTTGACAATGAAGGAGCGACTTTCGCGGCCGAACTTGGCCCATCCGCGATCTATGTGCGTCAAGACGTCGCTCAGCCAGGGGAATGGTGCCAGGCGATTGCGGCTGCGGAGGGCAAGTTCGGCGCGGTGCACGGCCTCGTCAACAATGCAGGCATAGCGAGTATGGCTCCCATCGAGCGGTTCCCGCTCGAGCAGTGGGAGAAGACCCTGGCTGTCAATCTCACCGGTGTATTCTTGGGAATGCAGACTGCCCTACCTGCGATGCGCCGCGCGGGCGGAGGCTCGATCGTCAACATCTCGTCGGTCGAGGGGATGAGGGGTAGTCCTGGGCTTCACGCCTATGTTGCTTCCAAGTTCGGCGTGCGGGGCATAACGAAGTCCGCTGCCTTGGAGGCCGCCGCGTCCGGCGTTCGCATAAACTCTATCCATCCGGGCTTCATCAACACTCGGATGACAGAGAACATCGATCTTTCCAGTTTTCCAATTCCGCTCGCGCGGCCAGCCGAGCCGCAGGAAGTGTCACAGGCAGTCTTGTTCCTGCTTAGCGACGAGTCCTCTTATCTTACCGGCTCCGAAATCGTCGTCGATGGCGGTCTGACGATCGGCGTCCCGCAGAAGGGTCAGGCGGTCGAAAACATCTTCTGACTATCAGCGGACGGATTGTCACATCAAACGAGATCGAATGTCGCGATGTATTACACCAGTGGAAATTACGAAGCTTTTGCTCGGCCCCGCAAACCCGCCGGCGTGGATAGCAAGACAGCATGGTTCGTTGGTTCGGGGTTGGCTGCGCTCTCCGGCGCGGCCTTCTTGATCCGCGACGGGCAGTTGCGTGGCGACCGTATCACCATCCTCGAACGACAGACGGTTCCGGGGGGCGCGTTGGACGGTTGTCAGGATCCGGAAAGGGGATTCGTGATTCGAGGTGGTAGAGAGATGGAGGATCATTTCGAGTGTCTCTGGGATCTGTTTCGTTCGATCCCATCGCTCGAACTTGAAGGCGCCAGCGTGCTCGATGAGTTTTACTGGCTGAACAAGGATGATCCGAACTACACACTACGGCGGGCGACGGTGAAGCAGGGGCAGGATGCCCATACCGATGGCCTCTTCACACTGAGCGAACAGGCCCAGAAAGAGCTGATTGCCCTTTTTCTTGCCACTCGTAAGCAGATGGAGACCAAGCGCATCGACGAAGTGTTCGGAAGAGATTTCTTCAACAGCAATTTCTGGCTCTATTGGCGGACCATGTTCGCCTTTGAAGAATGGCATTCAGCCCTCGAGATGAAACTTTATCTGCATCGATTCATCCACCATATCGGCGGCCTGCCGGATTTCAGTACGCTGAAGTTTACCAAATACAATCAATATGAATCGCTCGTTCTGCCGTTATCCAAATGGCTGTTGGCGCAAGGCGTCAACTTTCGCTACGGGGTCGGAGTCACCGATATCGATTTCGACATAAAGCGTGGCCGCAAGCAAGCCACAGCCATCCGCTGGCTGGAGAATGGCATTGAGGGCAGTCTCATTATTGGCGCCGACGATCTTGTTTTCATGACGATCGGGTCGCTGACCGAAAACTCGGACATGGGGGACCATCACACGGCCGCCAGGCTCAACGAAGGACCGGCGCCCGCCTGGGATCTGTGGCGGCGTATTGCGGCCAAAGATGCGGCCTTTGGACGCCCAAATGTCTTTTGCGGCAATATTCCTGCAAGCAAATGGGAATCGGCGACGATCACGACCCTGGACAAACGCATTCCAGCATACATCCGCAAGATCGCCAAACGCGATCCGTTCAGCGGCAAGGTTGTCACAGGAGGCATCGTTACGGTGAAAGATTCGAGCTGGTTGCTCAGTTGGACCACAAATCGCCAGCCGCATTTCAAGCGCCAGCCCAGCGATCAAGTCGTCGTCTGGGTCTATTCGCTATTCGTCGATAAAGCCGGCGACTACGTGAGGAAACCGATGCAAGATTGTACGGGCGAGGAAATCACGCAAGAATGGCTTTATCACCTCGGTGTGCCGGTTGCGAGTATACCGGAACTCGCCGCTGGGGCCGCCAAGACGGTCCCGGTGATGATGCCCTACGTCACTTCCTTCTTCATGCCGCGGCAGGCGGGCGACCGGCCAGATGTTGTGCCGAAAGATGCGGTCAATTTCGCCTTCATCGGCCAGTTCGCGGAGTCGGGTGAACGGGATTGTATCTTCACGACGGAATACTCCGTTCGGACCGCGATGGAAGCCGTGTATATCCTCCTCAAGATTGAACGTGGCGTGCCCGAGGTATTCAACTCGACCTATGATATTCGCAAGCTGCTTGCAGCAATGGGTAGACTGCGCGACGGCAATGAAATTGAGATCCCGGGACCTGCGTTCCTGCGCGAGCTCATTCTAAAAAAGATTGAAGCGACTGAGCTTGGCGAACTACTCAATAAATATCACCTGAGGTGATTAAGGCAGCGGACGCTGCGGCTTCGCTCGGATAGAGAAGCGCTGTCCTGCGCCGTGACGGCTCGGACTCGCCAAGGCGCGGATCAAACGTTCGCGCCGATCTTCCAGGCAACCTTTAGGCGTACTCTGGAATTCGGTGTTCTTTCGGCTTGATGTTATTCTCGCCACACGCATCCGATTAACCTCTTGCCACGAGGTGAGGGCGAAACTAGCTAGTGGCTCGTCACAGTGATCTTGATGGTTTGATACCGGCCAGCTTAGGATAGGCAAGTTTTCTGGCGGCACAAGGACTTCGATGCTTCTGGGGATGCAGGATTCGGCGGGTGGCCGTCCGGACATGTGCGAATAGGTATAGATGAACGCCAGATAATGGCCCTGCTTCTCGGTAAAGCGTGCGCCTGGTTTTTGACTCATGGATCGATTCATCCGTGCCTCCTTAGTCGTCCGTGAAGAACAGGTAAGGGGCTGATCTGGAGTCGTTGTTTTTCGGCTGCGGCGATTTTGTGATTGCAGGCTTTGACAGTGCGGTAGCTCGGAACCTGCAATTTGCAGTTTGAGATTCCCTCGAATCGCACGGCATGATTCGGCGCTCGTATCGGGAGGAGCCGATGCGACCGAAGAAGCCGAAGGCGACGGACGAAGGTGATCTGTTCCGGGCCAGGCTCAAGCAGGTCATCAACATGGAGCACGAACTGGTTCAGCACGCCGGCAAGATCAATTGGGACTGGATCGACTATCGACATGAAGGCGCCGCGCGGGCTCGACAAGCCGCTGTTCCAAAAGCTCGTCGCCGGCGAGTGGATCGACCGGCATCAGAACCTGCTCATCATCGGCCCGACCGGCGTCTGCAAGAGCTGGATTGCTTGCGCCTTGGGCCACAAGGCCTGCCGCGACAACCGCTCCGTGCTCTGTCAGCGGCTGCCGCGGCTGTTCGAGGCGCTTGCCCTCGCGCGGGGCGACGGCCGATGGTTGGGTTGCCGATGAGCTCCGCGCTTTGACTTCCTTGTAGACGTTGCTGATCGACATCGCGGATGTTGCGACACCGCGCCATCGACGAACCGCGTTCGGATGCGAGATCGGCGTGATAGCCATCGATCTTGGCGAGCATCTCCTGCACGAGCGCCGGATCAAAGTCGATAGCGACTGCTGCTGACTTTGCCGTCGTTTGTCCCTGTTGCGTTGCTTGGCCTCGGCGAGCTCTCATGCGCTTGACCTTGCCGATGATGGCGTTGCGAGATACGCATCGCCACCCCTCGCAGACACCGAGTGGCCCGCGCTCCACATGCATTGCAGAAGCGACACCTCCTCAGAATCCCATGCCGATGTGGCTTGATTGACCATCGTTCGTCATCGTCACGAGCACGAGTCGATGGTCGTTTTGATTGTCGCCAAAAGCAGTGCGTGTCGATGTTTACGCTTGTTCGCCGCTATTCGATGTTCGGAAAGGTTTTTGGCTGCGACGATCGGCCTGCCTTATAAAATAGGCAGACGAACGTGTATTTATGCCTGCGGTTGCATCGTGTCCGGAAAGTTGATCCGCTTACGTTAACGGCTGTTGACAACATGCGTTAACGGCGTTGCAATCACCAGCACGACAAACGGCGGTGAGTTTACCAACTAACAACAGCAGCTAGTCACATGAATCTAAAGTTCGCCACATAGAGTCTGCTGGGCTTTGTGGCAAAAGCGTTTGACGGAAGCCAAGATCTGGTCTGCGGACTTGGTCCATTTGAAGGGCTTCGGGTTGTTGTTGTGCAATTCGATGAAGGTACGGATGTCGGCTTCGAGCTGCCTGACGGAGGTGTGAACACCTCGCCGGATCTGCTTTCTGGTGAGTTCAGCGAACCAGCGCTCGATCTGATTGATCCACGACGCGGAAGTCGGCGTGAAGTGGACATGATAGTGCGGCCGGCGAGCGAGCCACGCTTTAATCTTGGGGGTCTTGTGGGTAGCGTAGTTGTCCATGACGATATGGACAGCGAGCCCCTCAGGGATTTGAGCGTCGATCTCTTTGAGAAACTTCAAGAACTCGAGCGCCCGATGGCGCTTGTAGCATTTGCCAATGACGAAGCCGGAAGCGACATCGAGCGCGGCAAACAGCGTGGTCGTACCATGCCGCACATAGCTATGCGTGCGACGTTCCGGCACCCCAGGCATCATCGGCAAGACCGGCTGCTCGCGATCGAGTGCCTGGATCTGGCTTTTCTCATCGACACTGAGGACAACGGCTCGGTTAGGCGGCGACAGATAAAGCCCGACAATATCGCGCACCTTATCGACGAATAGCGGATCGCTCGATAGTTTAAATGTCTGGCTGCGGTGCGGCTGCAAGCCGAACGCCGTCCACATTCGGCGGATCGTGGTGTGAGAAAAGCCAGTATCCGCAGCCATCGAGCGGATCGACCAGTGCGTTGCGTCGGGCGGCGTCGTACGCAATGTCCGCTCGATTACCTCGGCAACCTGATCATCGTCGATGGTTCGAGGGCGGCCCGGGCGGGCTTCGTCAAGCAGGCCATCACAACGATCCTTCAAGAATCGGCGGCGCCACTTGCCGACGGTGTGTTCATGGATGCCAAGTTCGGCAGCCACAGACTTGCTTGGCAGACCAACTGCACACCGCAGGATCGCGCGGCATCGCTCAGATAGCGATCGGGCTACACGATGACGACGAACTTGCCTCTCCAAGTACGCCCGCTCCTGCGAACTCAGCACCAACGGCGCGATCGGCCGGCCTTTCACACCTGCATTCGCCACGAGCGCTCTCCTCTCTAGAGATCCGAGCGATCAACTAATGTCACGAACTTCCGTTCCAGATGACTAGACCACGACGGCGTTACTGCTCGCACACGGCTACTAGCGTGGGTACCCGAGCGTTTGCGCGGAAGGATGGGCCATGCAGTCGATCCCTTGCTAGGTGTCGTCGGTGCCGGGGATCGTGCCGTTCTCGGAATACTGCCAGAGCTTCCGGTGCCGCGACGCCGACGTCTCCGGAGGTGACGATGCTGACGTCGACTCGACTTCAACCATTTCAACAGCGACGATGCAAACTTGGTCGCTTGGATCAGCCCTGCGGGCAGCAGGCCGCCGGAGCCGCCGCCGCCGCCGCCGCGGATGGTCGAGCAGCGCCTGGACGGCCTCGTGCAGATCGTCGAGCGGCTCAAACCCACCTTCGAGAAGGTCGTTCAATTCGAGCCGCAGCATCTCGTCATCCCAATCGGTGCGTCGAAGGCCTCGAAGAGACGCGACCAAGCGCGAAGCTCGAGACAATACCCGAGAGTGTACCAACAGCAACGGGACAGCTCGCAGAGATGGAAGCAAAAGTAAAAAGATCAAACAGCGTCATAGCAAGTCCGCCGATCTGGAAGCTAAGCGCGCGCTGAACCGCCTGAAGGAGGTTGACCCGGAGGGATATGAGGCCTTCCTTCGTAAGCGCGAGAACCGCGGGGACACTGGCGGTTTCGGCCCGGCTGGACGGGCGAGGCCATAGTCACCACCACATTCCTCGCCGTCGCATTCGCACAACTCTGGCGCGTCGTCGCCATGCGCAGCAGCCGCTCCGGTACCGTTTTCAACGAGTTCACGCGCAATCCATGGGTCTGGCTGCGCTCGGCCTGTACGGCCCTCTGCTCGCAGTCCCTCTCTACTGGCCGCCGATGACAGAGGTCTTTCACGTCTGCCACCGACGCTCACGATGTGGAGCATTGTCGCGGGCTACAGCCTGACGCCGATGCTGCTAATTCAGGTCAGCCGCGCCGTCATCGTGCTTGCCAAACGAAGCCGTTAAATGGTAGCCGCGTTGCTTGGCTCGAATTCGCCGTCTGCATCATCGTGATCGGCGTGGCCGGATGTATGCTCATGGTCATTGCGCCCTACGGAGTCCTGATCTCCGAGTGCGAGCCTATTGCCCTCAGGCGCCCGGCCAATTCCGTTCGCTCGCGTTCCCGCGGATTACAGCCCCCCGATCTCCCACAGCGGACCCAACGTCACTGCAAATTCGATCGCGAGGATGGGATGGCGGCTCGAACAAGAGCTCGTCCGAACGCTCTAGATGTTCTTGTTATGCGGTCAAGTTCGCCCATTCCACAGACCACCGATTGTGACGTCAGAAAGAATAGTGATCGCGTCTCAAGGACGTCAACAGCAGGGGTAAGCCTACAAGATCATGTAGTTGTAGTATTACTGTTTGCACGGCTCTCTGCTGGAGGCCGTTCGCTGACACGGGGGAGCCATGTCGACAGTTACCAGCGCAATTCGGCGCCTTTGGTGGCGACGCTTTCTTGTTCTTCTGGCGATCATCGTGGTCATTGCTTTGATCGCAGTCATGACCAGCTCCCAGCTTGGCGCGACAATCGAAGCTCTGACGCCGCCTGGTCTCCCTGAACCGGTTTCCGCGAGCGAGCAGGTTTCGCTCGATCAGGGCTGGAACGCCGAAGACGCCGATCGATTCCATCATAAAGCCCAGGGCACGCAGACCTTACCGATCCCGCTGTCATGGTTTCTCGCCCTGGAAGCGCCGCTGAACTCGCCTTTCGCTATCCCCTTTTTCAAACGAGAACGGTTTTCTGACAACCGCTATTTACTGCGGTTTGGATTCATAGAGTCTGCCGAAAGCGAGAACAATGAGTACGGTTTGCCGATCGGCTTTGCATATTCGCCGTTTCAGTCGATCCGCGGACTTTCGCGTAAGGAGACTGCCGTTGGATTGACCTGTGCCGCGTGCCATACCGGCCAACTGATCTTCAAAGAGAAGCGCTATGTCATTGAAGGCGGCCCCGCCGTGACCGATCTCGGTCAATTGACAAATGCGCTCCGCGCTGCGCTCGCACAGACCGCTTTGTCGGCAAAGCTACCCTTCTTCGACGGTCGCTTCGGGCGGTTCGCGAAGCGCGTTTTAGGAACCGAGTACAGCGATCTTACACGCGTCCAACTGTCCAAGGAGCTCGATGGAATACTTGGTGCTCTGATCGATCAGCCCGCTGGGATCGACGTCACGGAAGGGTTTACCCGCCTCGATGCGCTCAATCGCATCGGCAACCAGGTGTTCGCACTCGACCCCAAGCGCTACGGCAACTACGTCAACCTCAACGCCCCTGTCAGCTACCCGCACATCTGGACATCGTCATGGTTCGATTGGGTGCAGTACGACGGCTCGATTATGCAGCCATTGGTGCGCAATGCCGGCGAGGCGATGGGGGTTTCGGCGGAGCTCAACCTCACCGCCCCGCCCAAGGGGGGACGTTTTGCCAGCAGCATCCCCTTCGATAATCTGCACTGGATCGAACAACAGCTCGCTGGAAAGGACCTGCCGCTGGTGGCGAAAGCCTTCACCGGACTGAATGCGCCAGCCTGGCCCGACAGCTTTCCTGCGATCGACAAAGCCAAGGCCGCCGTGGGAGCCCAACTCTACGACAAACATTGCAGCGGCTGCCATCTTCCAGCGCTGACGCCGGACATCGTGCACGGCAAGGCCCCGGACGCGGAGTTCTGGAAGAACTTCGGCCCTATCCGCTGGCGCGGTCGCGATGGGCAGGAGAAGCAGACGAGGGAATCCGTACTCAACGTCAAGATCATCAAGCAAAGCCATATCGGCACCGATCCGGCCCAGGGCGACGTGCTGCGCAATCGCACCGTGGACACCGCCGGCAGCGAACTGGCCAGGGCGGGCCAGAGCAGCCCAGGGCTCGGCCTCGACATCGATGTCTGCCAACGGAAGGCTGACAACACGCTGGATACGATCCACCTCTCGGACCATGCGATGCAACTCTACGCGCTTGCGCTCGGCGCCGTGGTCCAATCCGGCATCGACGAATGGCTTCGGTCGACCGGGACGGTCCAAGCGGAGATCGAAGGCGATCGGCCGAACTGTCTAGCGGCAGGTTTCGGCTATAAGGCGCGTCCGCTGAACGGCGTATGGGCGACTGCGCCGTTCCTGCACAACGGCTCGGTGCCGACGATCTACGATCTGCTCAGCCCGGTTGCGGAGCGCCCACAAGTCTTCCTGCTCGGTGAGCCCAGCTTCGATCCTGTCCGCGTCGGTATCGTGACACGGACGGTCGCTCCTGAAGGCAGGACCTACGACAGCAAGGGCTACTTCATCATCGATACGTCGAGGCCCGCCAATCGCAATACCGGCCACGAATTCTCGAACGAGAAGCATGAGGGCGTCATTGGCCCTGCGCTGTCTCCGGAGGAGCGCAACGCAATCATCGAGTTCCTCAAGTCGATCTGAAATTGATTGGGTCAGCTCCAACTGGAGCAATAGCGAAGACCATCTCGCTCCCGCAGGGGAAAGGTGGACGGAAGCCCGGATCGACCGACCAGGCGAAGCTTTTCGGAGTTAGGGTGCGGCAGCAATGGCGGAACAGAAACAGGGGCCGGCGGCGAAGTTCCTGAAATGGATGATCGCCAAACATCCGGATGCATTGTTCGCATTCATCCGGCGCGTCAGGCCCAACCTGGCGTTGGGCGCCGCGGGGCCGGTGTTCATCACCCGCTTCCCCGACGTGCAGGAAGCGCTGAGCCGCCCCGACATCTTCAACGTCACCTATGCGCCAATGATGGACCCTTCGGTCGGCCCCTTCATGCTCGGCCGCGACTGCACCGAAATAAACCAGCGCGACAAGGGTATCATGCGCGCCTTCATGCGCATGGAGGATCTGCCGGCAATTCGCCAGAAGGTGCGCAGCCTCGCCAATGCGTCTGTCGAAAAGCAGATCTATACCCAGAACCAGATCGAGGTGGTCAGCACGTTGTCGCGCCTGGTGCCCATTCAGCTGACCCGAGAATATTTCGGCTTTCCCGGCCCCGATCTGGCCTCGATGTTCCGCTGGTCGCGCGCGACGCAATATGACATGTTTCACAACCTGGACAAAGATCCGAAGGTGCACCAGGACAACATTGACGCTGGGCAGGAGATGCGCGCCTATCTGACACAACTGCTCCCGCAGCGGCGCGAGCAGCTGAAAAATGGGGCGCCGCTCGAGGACGTGTTCAGCCGCCTGCTGAATAGCCATTTTGACGATTCGATCGGCTTCGCCGACGAACGCATTATTACCAATATGATGGGCACACTGGTCGGCGGGATTGAGACCACATCGGCGGCCATCGTGCAGCTGCTCGACGAGTTGTTCAAGCGCCCGAGGATCCTGAAGGAGGCCATCGACGTCGCCAGCAGCAACAACGACCATCTGATGTATCGCTATTGCTGGGAAGCGCTGCGCTTCAACCCGATCAATCCGTTCGTGGTGCGCCACTGCCGGACCGATTACCGGATAGCCAAGGGCTCGCTGCGCGCGACGACAATCAAGGCCGGCAGCACGGTGCTGATCTCGACCCGGTCGGCGATGCGCGATGGCTTGCAACTGCCGGCGCCGTCCAGCTTCGCGATCGACCGGCCGGAGTCGGTCTACATGCATCTGGGCTACGGGATGCACACCTGCCTCGGCGACCAGATCAGCCGCATCCAAGTTCCGGAAATCGTTCGCCGCATCCTGCAAATCCGGGGCGTCCGTCCCGCCGCGGAGATTGACTACGCAGGAGGGCCGTTTCCAGAGCGTTATCCCATCACCTACGACACGCCGGTCTGAAGGCCGGACTTCCCAGCAACGAGCCGCGAGTACCGATCCGGCCGCTGGCGTGGCGGCCTCTGGCGTCAGCACTAGGTCGGTCGTCGCGAAGTCTCCGTCACGCGATGCGCGTGAGATGCGTGAGGCAATAATCAATCGTGTCGGTGGTGTGTTCCGCTTGCGAAACACATCAATAGATGAGAGGCAGAGCTTCGCATGCGCGGCTACTACATTGGCTTACCGAGGAAATGGTTTAAGCGAACGGAAGCCGTACGCTGAAGCGGGCCTCGGCAACCGGCAGTTATGCACGAACATCGCGCAATCAGCGCAACAGCAATGATACGCTCAAACGGCACCTGCAGGATCACCATTACGCACGACGCCGACGACTACAAACAGCGCATAGCATCGAGCGCTGCTTCTGCTCGCTGATACACTCTTTCGACGCTTGGCACCCGTTATGACAGGCGAATAGGACAGGCGAACCGTAATTTTACCGGCTTCTTCATCGATCTCGCGGCCGCATTGGTCTGCGGTTGCACGCGTTTCCCCGTAGCTGTCCGGATTGGCAAGTGTTGGAACACGGTGTTCTACTTGAAAGAACACCGGCTGAGGGATTTTATACTTAAACTGTCTTTTCACTAAATTCCGGTGGCGAGGCCGCGGGACTGCATCGTCTCGCGGCCCCATTGATTTTTCGTCGTTGAGGTCCGGGCGAGCTCCTCCACCGAATTCCGACTCTTTACTCCCAGAAGGGGTAATCGCTTCGATCGCCCGTTGGCATTCAGACGCGTCAAATTCGGGCCGTCGGCAAGTCCTCGCTGGACAGCATTCCGGAGTATGTTGTCGTGGAGTGCACATGGCTGCTGCCAACCTGATCGACAGTAGCGACAGCGATCGTACGAAAACGCGCTCCGCATCGAACATGGCGCGTGCTGTTTGACGTCCCAAGATGGCTGGAGTTCTCCCATCGAGACAGCTTCGGCCGAGCTTGTTTGGCTTTCTGGCTCTGCCAAAGGGCAGAGCCAGACTGATACAACAAAGTCGGCTCGCTGTCGCGCGCGCCATCGAAAACTGCCCCCTCGACGTCACGAGGAATTGCCCCCTCCTTGGATAGCCGAGGAGAGAGCGAATGAACGAGGAACAGAGCTGGCCCCGGTTGTTTGGACAGCGCCCCGCTGGATTTAAGTGGATTCCTGCCGGGTTATGCTGAACGCGGGGCTTTACGATTTTGTCGTTGCGTCGGGAGGGCGTAGCCCGACCAGAGCGACGACAAAATCGTCGGCGACGGTCATGCGGCCATCACCATAGCTTGCGTGCCGAAGTAAGCCTCGTCGGGCGTGCGCCCGTCAAGGCTCGAGTGAGGGCGTCCCTGATTGTAGAAGGCCAGATACTTGGCAATTGACGCTCGCGCCTCGGACACGCTGTCGTAGGCGCGGAGATAAACTTCTTCGTATTTGACCGTGCGCCAGAGCCGCTCGACAAACACGTTGTCGCGCCAGGCGCCCTTGCCATCCATGCTGATGGCGATCTTCGCGTCCAGCAGCACATCGGTGAACTCGAGGCTGGTGAACTGGCTGCCCTGGTCCGTGTTGAAAATCGCGGGCCTGCCGTGCTTCGCCAACGCCTCCTGGACCGCTTCGACGCAGAAGGCCGCCTCCATTGTGATCGAGACGCGATGGGCCAGGACCCGTCGGCTGAACACATCGACGACCGCCGCGAGATAGACGAAGCCACGCCGCATCGGAATGTAGGTGATGTCCATTGCCCACGCATGGTCGGGCCGCTCGATCTTCAATCCGCGCAACAGGTACGGGTAGATCTTGTGACCCGGAGCCGGCTTGCTCGTGTTCGGGCGACGATAGACCGCCTCGATCCCCATGCGCTTCATCAGCGTCGCGATGTGGCGGCGACCGGCGTATACCCCCTCCCGCCGCAGCAACGATCGCAGCATACGCGCTCCCGCGAAGGGATAATCGAGATGCAGCTCATCGAGCCGACGCATCAAGGCAAGGTCCTCGGCCGAAACTGGCCGAGGTTCATAGTAGACCGTGCTGCGAGC
This sequence comes from Bradyrhizobium ottawaense, assembly GCF_002278135.3. Classification (NCBI taxonomy): domain Bacteria; kingdom Pseudomonadati; phylum Pseudomonadota; class Alphaproteobacteria; order Hyphomicrobiales; family Nitrobacteraceae; genus Bradyrhizobium; species Bradyrhizobium ottawaense. The sequence continues at coordinate 963,438 of NZ_CP029425.2, forward strand.
CAGCTTCAGGACCTTCGCCTGGCGCACGATAGAAAGATCATGACCGCGGTCGATCATCGCTTTGCGCTCAGCAGGCCCGCCTTGGTGAGCGCGCCGGACAAAAAATCGTTTTCCAACGCCAGCTCGCCGATCTTGGCATGCAACGCCTTCAAATCGACCGGCGTCTCGGCCGATGTCTTGTCATGCCCAAACACGCCGGCGGCGCCTTCCAGGAGCTGGTTTTTCCAGATCGTGATCTGGTTCGGATGAACATCAAACAGTTGCGCCAGCTCCGCCAGTGTCTTGTCTCCTTTGACCGCAGCCAAAGCAACCTTCGCCTTGAATGCCGGAGAATGCGTCCGGCGGCTCTTCTTCGTCATCTTCGCTCCTGATTCGCAGCAAGAATCCTCGCCGCTGTCAGGCAGAAAATCCACTCAAGCTACTGTCCGAATTTGCGGGGCCAGCTCTAACGAATCAAAGGCTTGTCGTGGAGTAATTCACAGGGGCAGGTGATGAATACGCCGGATGACGTGACGGAGATGTTGCACCTGAGGGTGTGTGGGTGAGGTCTGAAGCGGATTGCGCGCCAGCTGGGCTGCAGACGGTGAAGGACTACGTGGCGCGGGTGGGTGAAGCCTTCAAGTCGCCTGAGCGGGCGAAGCGGGTCATGGCCTTGAAGGCTGGCTGCGCGAGAGGTTCATTCGACATCGCGGCAATGCGGATGCGGTCCGTCACGACCTGTTGGCCGAAAACGGCTTGGCGGTCAGCCGGCGAACGCTGCGACGCGCCGTGCAGCCCTACCGCCAGGCACTGAAGGCCGAAGCTCTGGCGACGACCCGGTTCGAGACGCCCCCGGGGCGGCAGCTACAGATCGACTTCGGCGAGCGTCTGGTCGATATCGGCGGGGCGAAGGTCAAAGCATTTGTGTTCGTGGCGACCCGCGCCGAAAAGCAAGAGCACTGGTTCGCTGGGCTCGAGAGCGCATTCACGACCTTGCCGGAGGAAGTGCTGAAGGACAATCCACGCGCGCTCGTGGTGCGCCACGACAGGTGAGCCGGTCGGTTCAGTTTGACGACAAGCTCATCACGTTCGCGAAGCATTGGGGCTTCCGTCCTCGCGCCTGCGCACCGTATCGGGCGCGCACAAAGGGCAAGACGGAGAATGGCGTCCGCTACGTGAAGAAGAGCGTGATCGCGGGGCATTCCTTCGCGAGCTGGGAGGCATTCGAGACGCATCTCGCCGAGTGGGAGGGCGGGGTGGCGAACGTACGTATCCACGGCACGACGGGCGTGGCGCCGATCACTCGCTTTGCGTGTGACGAGGTACACCGGTCGAAGCCGCTCGGCGTCGCTCGGATCGCCGCGCGAACTGGCCCGCGTCGTCGGCAACGATTGTGCTGTCGAGATCGATACGAACAACTACGGTACCCTGGCGGCTGATCAGCGAGCGCGTGGCGGTGACGGTCGCGGCTGGCGAGGTGCGCATCCACCATGGCATGCGCGAGGTTGCGGTCACAGGCAATCGGAGGATCGCCGGCTGCGGATCGTCGAGTTCGCCCACCTCGACGGGGTTGCCTGTCGCGATGGCGCGGTCTGCCAACCAGCAACCGCGACACCGACAGTGCCGGCGCCTTCACCACTGCCCTCGTTGTTACGTCCTCTTGCCGAATACGAAGCTACGATCGGAGGGAGCTTCTGATGGTGCGTACAAAGAAGGTCACCGAAGCACCAATCGATTGGCTGGGGGCCATGCTGGCGCGCTCGCAGCTCTCCGGCATCCGCGACCAGCTCGACAACCTGCCCGACGAGACGGCGCGCGTGAACCTGTCGGCGCGTGAGACGCTGATCCTACTGTGCGAGCGCGAGGTCGTGCGCAAGGATCATAGACGCAGCCGTCGATCGACCGAAGCAGATCCGCGACCTGGCCGCCGTCACGTTGGATCGCCAACGGCGAGAACGTGCTGCTGCTCGCGCGCTCGAGTCAGGTTCATGCTGCCCACCTCGCTACCCCCTTGGAGTTGAGTTTCTTTTTGACCCGGATCGCCAGACGATGGCCGCCGGAACCGCCGCGCCCTTGACTTGGGGATGTTCCAGATCAACCGCTTTGACCATCCACGGTGCGCCTTTGCACAGCTGCTGCGCAGGCAAGCTCTGTTCTTCGATCAGACGGCGAGCCGTCGAAGGACTGACTTTCAACGCAGCTGGGCGCGCTCGTCCTCTCGGTAGGCCGCGATGGCGTGTTGGTTGCGCAGACTGCGAACGCGGACGCGGACGCGGGCCCAACTGTTGCCACGCCCTGTCGACCTACTGGCGCGGTTGAGAACCGCGGCGATGATGCTGTCGGGCATCTGACGCGCGAGGACACGAACGAGATCGACCACATCCGCCGCGGTGCTCGCCGGTGCGGTTCCTCCTCACCTGCAATGCCGTGTGATCGCCGCCATGCCAGTGGACAATCAAGTCCAGCACCTCGTCGCGCATGCGCACAACGATCTCATTGATGAAGCTTCGGATGATCCTGTTGCGCGTCGCAGCTGTTGCACCCGGACTTTCCCAAGCTCTCTTGAGTTCGGAATCAAGCGCAAGTAACCGATCGCGATCGATGTCGCTCAACGTCATCTCCGGCGTAGCCAACAACGTGTCGCGCTTGCCCTCAAGCTCGCGGACAGCGACCAGGCGTTCGTTCCAGCGCCGCTCCAGCTCGCCGGCAACAAGGCGATTGTCCGAATCGACAGCCTCGTATCGCCGAGGAGCGCGAGTTGCCTCGTAGCGTGCCTGCTCCAGAGTCAACTCGAGCTGACGCAGCTTGTCGGCGTGTTCACAGCCGCGCGCTTCCATGGCCGCCAGCGCTGCCTGTATACCCAGCGGCTGCAGCCGCGCGATGACCTCCGCGCTGATCGCGCGATCCGCGCGCAGACCGCCTAATGAGATGCACGGGTCTCCACCATGGTTGATCTGGCTACCGCGGCAATGATACCGCCCGACAGTACTGTGCGTACCGCTGTAGGTAACGTGAAGTTTGCGGCCGCAGTGGCCGCAACGAAGAACCCGCGAGCCGGCCTTCGCCGCTGCGAACCGAGCCTCGACTCATGAAGCGTTTTCCGTTGGCGTTGTCGGTGATCAGGCCCTGATTCTTCTCGAACTCCGCCCACGTAATGTAGCCCTCATGGTGGTCCTTGATCAAAACCTCCCAGTCGTTGCGCTCGCGCCGGAAGCCCCGCACGATCCTCTTGCGGCCGGCCTCGATCGTCACCCGACTGCCCGAGCGCCCGAAGACATAGGCGCCAGCATAGGCGGGATTGGTCAGGATGTGGTAGATCGTATTGTACACTGGTAACTTCCATTCGACGTGGCGGCCCTCGGGGCCATGGCCGCCCCCCGGGCAAAGTGATTCGCTCCTGCCGTAAGCAGAGGTGGACCTGGCGCGGTGTCTGCATCTCGGCAAACTTGGTGAACACGAGTGCGAGCGCCTCCTGAATGCGCCGATCAGGGTCCTTGTCGATCCGATCGTTGGAGACCTTGAGATAGCCGATGGCGACGTTGAGGAAGAGCTCACCCCTGCGTGCCTTCTGCTCCAAGGCTTCAAGCGAGCGTTGCCGAACGATAGACAGCTCCATCTCGCTCATCGTGCCTTTCATGCCAGCAGAAGGCGATCGTTGGGATGGCGAGGATCGTCGACGCCATCCTCATCGACGATCAGTGTTCCAACGAGCCCGTAGAACTCCAGGAGCGTATGCCAATCCTGCCGTTGCGCGCCAGCCGAGAGGCCTCACTCGAGACCACAGCGCCAACTTGCCCTTCGCAAATGGCGGCGAGCAGCTTCTCGAAACCGGGACGCGCGGTGCCGCCACCAGAGCGACCGAGTTCGTCGTCGATTGCGGCCACCTCGCTCCAGCCCAGCTGCCGGGCAAGGTCGGCCAAGCCGTACTAGCGGCGCTCGCTCTCGCGGTTGTTGATGACCTGGTCTGCCGTCGACTGGCGAACGTAGACGACGGCCTCAAAGCAGATCCGCCGCTTCCGGTGGATCGTCTACTGGAGGCGCGTCTTCTTGCCGCGATCCTCGACCGGCTCCTGCACCACCGCCACGTGCTGACGATCCGCGGCGACAGCTACCGACTCCGCGCCAAGAGTGGCTTCATCAAACCGCCGACCGCCGGTGACGGCCGTCCGGTCGGCTCCGCCTCCCTCCGTCCCGTCACCGGCGGAAGCGACCATCAAACGTCCGATGGTGGGGGCAGTTCTTCATGACGAAAAGGGGGCAGTTCCGGATGGCGTTCGACAGACTATGCTCAAGGTTGAACCCGGGCCAACTCAGCATCAAGGGCGGATAGATCCCTACCTATTCTGGGGAGGTCTTCGCTACATTGCCTTCTGATATGCTGCCCCGACGACTACAGTTTTCCAAGACAGAACGAAACAACATGACTCACCACGTGGATCTCGGACCTGGTGTGGCAAGCATACCAGCGCCAAGAAATCTTCCAAACCGTTCCGATCAGGGAGTGAGTTGGAACAAGTCCTACGAAGCCATCAACGCTTGTGGCCAAAAACCTCTTTTACGAGAGTTACTCACGCAACTACGTCAGCCTGCTGTCTTTCCCACTATGGCAAGGATCGCGGCGGATACAACTGACCTGGGCGTCAAGTACGACGAGGGCACGACAGCAACGTTTTCGCTCGATAGAGCTAACGCCGTTGTGCGAGCGATCGACACGCCTGACGATCAATCAATGCACGAAAGCTCTCGCGCGATCCCAAGTTGCGTTGTTCAGTAGGTCGACGGCGGCAGCGTCGTGGTATCCAGTCCCGTTGCCTTGATCCGACAATCGCGAATCGCGGCGATGATGCGCCGAGACAAGAACATCAAGGAGCGCGGACAACATGCGATAATTGGAAAGCCGCTGTACTACGCATATGAGTCTCGCAGACGAAAGCTCTCTCTGCCGGTGACCGCGGACACGACGTTGGCAATGGAGGTTTCGCACTTAGCATGTGTTTTGACCAAGAAACTTACGAGAACCGCTCAATACGAGACGAGGTGATGATTCCTTGCCTAGTCTGGACCTCGACGCGCGACACTTGGCTGGCTGTTTGCTCGTGCCGGAGCCCGGTTCAGGCAGCCATCGCCCGATGTTCGCCATGCCCTGACTTCTTCGCACTTGCAATATCAAAGGCGTCCTCATGTCATTCCCTTCGCGGACGGTTGCAGGCTGCCGAACCGTGTCGACCTTGAGAACGTCGGAGCTTCCTTGGGAAGGGCGGGGCGGGTTCCAGATAGGGCGTGGAAGCGCAGAAGCCCGCCAGGAATATGTAGATCCAAGCATTGCCTACCAAGGAGCCTTCGTCCGAAGTGGCCGTCAAAGTCAGCCGTCTGAGACAGGCGGAGATCTCGGAAGGGAAACCAAATGCACCCGGCGAGTCCCCGTCGGTGCATCCATTCCGCTCACCGTCAGATGTGTCGATGCCATGCTCCTCCTTGGAAGGCCAATGCCAAAACAGAGCCCCGAAACGACTTCATGACAGAAGAATCAGATATCAGATCTGCGAACGCAAACATTCGTGCAAGCACTGTCTGGACAATTGTGCTCGGCTTTGCCGCGGATCCGTTGATGCGTTGGAGCTGGCCTGACCCAAGGCAATACCTTAGAAGCATGCCTCAGTTCATTGACGCCTGTGGGGGCCGAGCATTTGCACATGGCACAGCCTACGTCGCGGGAGAGATTCGTGGCGCGGCCCTGTGGCTGCCTCCCAACGTGCAGCAAGATGAGGAGGCATTGGATGCAATCATGGCGCTATCCCTGCGCCCGGAGATTACCGAGGATATGGCACACTTGCGGCGGAGAATGGCCGAACATCGTCCCCACGAGCCACATTGGTATCTGCCACTCATTGCCGTCGATCCGAACTGGGTCGGAAAAGGGCTTGGCACGTTGCTGATGAACTACGCCCTTCAACGATGCGATGAGGACGGCATTGTTGCCTACCTCGAAAGTTCGAACCCTGAAAACATTCCCTTTTACCAACGTCACGGCTTCAAGGTCGTTGGTGAGATACAACACGGTTCTTCGCCGCCGCTCACGCCAATGTTGCGAACGGCTTCATTCCGACCCAGCAAGGCCGCGCCGCCGGATCGGCTCGTCACCCAGACTCAAGCATAGCTCCGCCTCATCCCGTTAGGATTGATTGCCAATAACCTGACATGACCGCGTTCGGTCAGGACGGCTTATGTTCGCGGCCAGACAACTGAGCACGTGAGGCGGCTCGCCGGGCCTGCGAAAAGCATACCAATCGTCTCTTCGGCAAAGTTGGCACGTCTGATGTGAGAGCTGGCGGGGTCAAATCCACTAAGCTGGGATATTGCCACGGGCGGCTGCATCGATTTGCGGTCGGGCTCCAGACAATTTTTGATCTAAGGCCACAGAAAGCGATGAATGGCGAGACGCGTATGGCTACCGAAACCCGATCCGGCCCAACTCAATTCGCGGACCGCGAACCGATCGATGCCAACATTCAGGATGTCCAGGGTTGCTGTTCCCCTGTTGGAGAATTTGCGACGCCACTTCCAAAGGTTTGAGCACATCTTGGCCGATCGCAGGCGCTGGGTCGTCGAGCGCACCTTTGCGTGGCTCGGCAGATGTGGGCATCTCTGCAAAGACTTCGAAGGTTCCGCCGCTACCGAGCTCGCCTGGCCGCTCGTCGCCCATCTGAGGCTCCTAACTCGCCGATTGGCCAGGCCTTGAGACATCTATGTTTTTTGAGTGAGGCTCTCAGGACAGGCGCTCGGCGAATTTCGAACCTCGACCTCGGGGCTGCTCCAACTGGTTAACTTGACTGTGCCGTCTTGACGAGTCTGGGCAAAGGCTTCTATATGTGGTGTCGTAGTGGTTTTAAATTCGCATATATGGTGGCACGGTGTTAGGGGGGAACCCATTGTGTCGGCAGCGGCTATTCCGAGGCATTAGCGCGACAGCGCTGGGAAGGCCGACAGCCGCAGCGACCCGCGAGCCAGGAAACCTACCGCGACAGAACCCATGTCCTCGGGCGGGGTGCCCGGTGGGTCGCTTGCAGCCGGGGACATTTGCCCGGTCCCCTCGCAAGTCGTCCGCACGGTCCCAGCCCCCAAATATCACGGGGTTGCCGATGTCGGCGTCTTACGATTTCGATCAGTATGGTCATCTCATTGAGCTGCCGAGTGTGCGGCAGCCCTCAGCGCAGGCAAAGCCTACCACACCTGAACTGTGTCTTGTGCAGCCCCCAGCATTGCCGGCTCCCCTGCCGAGGCCCCCCGCGCGATCGCCAACTCCGTCTGACCTTTCGCTCGATCGGTCGCGCGACGACCTGCTGACCTCGTTTGGTAGGCTGACGCTGACCGACCGCTATCTGCTCGCCGGCGAAGGCCTCCAGGACATGTTCGCCCGAGTGTCTTGCGCCTTCGCGGACAATGTTGCGCATGCCCAACGTCTATATGATGCGATGTCTCGGCTGTGGTTCATGCCGGCCACACCGGTGCTCTCCAACGGCGGCACGACGCGCGGCCTTCCGATCTCGTGCTTCCTTAACTCAGTGTCGGACTCGCTCGAAGGCATCGTCGGCACCTGGAACGAGAACGTCTGGCTTGCTTCCAATGGCGGCGGCATCGGCACCTACTGGGGTAATGTTCGCTCAATCGGCGAGAAGGCGAGGGGCGGCGTCACCTCGGGCATCATCCCGTTCATCCACGTCACGGACGGCCTCACGCTGGCGATCAGCCAGGGCTCGTTGCGGCGCGGCTCGGCGGCGGTCTATCTCGATATCCACCATCCCGAGATCGAGGAGTTCCTCGAGATCCGCAAGGCGTCTGGTGACTTCAACCGCAAGAGCCTCAACCTACATCACGGCATCAACGTCACCGACGAGTTCATGTGTGCCGTGGGCGCCGGCACCGCATTCGCTCTGCGCAGCCCGAAGACTAACGAGGTCGTCCGCGAGATCGACGCCCGCCAGCTGTGGCAACGCATCCTTGAGAACCGGCTGCAGACCGGCGAGCCTTATCTCTTGTTCATCGACACCGTGAACCGTGCGCTCCCCAAGCACCAGCGCGAGCTCGGCCTCGAGGTCTCGACCTCCAACCTGTGCAGCGAGATTACCCTGTCGACCGGCATCGATCATCGCGGCGAGGAGCGCACCGCGGTTTGCTGCCTGTCGTCGCTCAACCTCGAGACCTGGGACCAGTGGAATGAGGAGCCCGGCTTCATAGAGGACGTCATGCGCTTCCTAGACAACGTGCTCACGCACTTCATCACGGTGGCGCCGGACGGAATGAAGCGTGCCCGCTACGCCGCCCTGCGCGAGCGCTCCGTTGGCCTCGGCGTCATGGGCTTCCACTCGTTTCTCCAGGCCAAGGGCATTCCAATGGAGGGTACCTTGGCCAAGTCATTCAATCTGAACATGTTCCGAAAACTCCGTCGCGAAGCCGACGCCGCATCCGTGGCGCTCGCTCGCGAGCGTGGCCCGTGCCCGGATGCCCTGGAACGCGGCGTGATGGCGCGCTTCAGCCACAAGATCGCAATCGCGCCGACCGCCTCGATCAGCATCATCTGCGGGGGCACCAGCGCCTGCACTGAGCCGATCCCGGCCAACATCTACACCCACAAGACGCTATCCGGCGCCATCTCGGTGCGCAATCCGCACCTCGCTAAGGTGCTGGCCGCGAAAGGCGCCGACACCTCGGCGACCTGGGAGTCGATCATCGCGCACGACGGATCGGTCGCCCATCTCGACGTCCTGTCGGAGCACGAGAAAGCGATCTTTCGCACCGCCTTCGAGATCGACCAGCGCTGGATCGTCGAGCTTGCCGCCGACCGCGCCGCGTTGATTTGCCAGAGCCAGTCGATCAACCTCTATCTGCCGGCCGACGTCGATAAGTGGGACCTCCACATGCTGCACTGGACGGCGTGGAAGCGTGGGGTGAAGAGCCTCTACTACTGTCGATCAAAGTCGATCTCGCGCGCGGCGTTCGCCGGCAAGATTGCCGGGGATGCAACGCCGACGCAGCAGCCGGCGCGGCAGCGCACCGACTATGAGGAGTGCCTCGCATGTCAGTGATCGATCTATCGCGCGCCGATCCGCGCACGTTGATCGGCAAGGGACGCGTCGGCCTCCTTGACTCGACCGGCAGCTACGACGTCGATCGCTATGCCTGGGCTTACGAGTTCTGGAAGCGCCAGCAGCAGACCCACTGGATGGGCGAGGAGGTGCCGCTCGGCGCCGACCTCAACGACTGGGCTTCGGGCCGCGTCACCGACAGCGAGCGCGCGCTGCTCACCCAGATCTTCCGTTTCTTCACTCAGTCGGACATCGAGGTCGGCGACAACTATTTCAAGCGGTACATTCCGATCTTCCAGCCACTCACCGTCCAGATGATGATGGCCGCTTTCACTAACATGGAGACGGTTCATATCGACGCCTATGCCCTGCTACTCAAGACGCTCGGTATGCCTAAGACCGAGTTCGAGGCATTCCGCGGCTATGCGCAGATGCGCGCCAAGGCGGACTACATGCACGAGTTCGGCGTCGACAGCGTGGCGGATGTCGCCCGTACCCTGGCGATGTTCGGCGCCTTCACCGAAGGCATGGCCTTGTTCGCCAGCTTCGCCATGCTGCTCAACTTCCCACGCCACAACAAAATGAACGGCATGGGACAGATCGTAAGCTGGTCAGTGCGCGACGAGAGTCTCCACTGCGAGGGCATCATCAAGCTATTTCACGAATGGCACCGCGAAACCGGCGCGGTGACGCGCCCCGTCCGCGACGACATTGTCGACGTAGCCAAGACCATGGTGAAGCTGGAGGAGAACTTCGTCGAGCTCGCCTTCGGCCTTGGCAAGATCGAGGGGATGCTGCCTGAGCATATCCACGCCTACGTCCGCTACGTCGCCGACTGGCGACTGGCCCAACTCCGGATTGCCCCGGTCTTCGGCTTCTTCGAGGCGAAGGAGGGCGGGTTCACCCAGCTCAAGGCGCATCCGCTGCCGTGGCTCGTCGAGATTCTCAATGGCGTCGAGCACGCCAATTTCTTCGAGCAGCGCGCCACGGAGTACTCCAAGGCGGCGAGCCGCGGCAGCTGGGACGGCGAAGACGGGGTGTGGGCGACTTTCGGCCGTATCTAGCCCATTTTATTCATGCTAGCGGCATTGACAGCGGCAGGCGCCGATAGTCGTCGCCGTCACCCGCCAGCATGACAAAGGCATAGAACCGGACCTCCTCATCGTGGCGTCTTGATTGCAGCGCGACAAAGCCGGACACACAGATGGTTTGTTGGGTTAAGCCGGTACATGCGCTCCATTGCTGATGGCGGCTAGGGTTTACAGTATTTCCGCAGGTCGGTGAGGTGGGTCTCGTCAACCACCTTCATGAAGTCAATCAGCGCAACACGGCTACGCCCTTGAGCAGACGAATGTTCTCGATGATCGCCACGGCCGCCCCCCTCTTAGGGCTAGAGGGGATTACTATCACGCAATCGGAAGTTGTAAAGAGGGGCAACCCTGTCAAAGGGGGTCATCTTCATTGCAGCCCGGTCGGATCAGGCAAACCGATTTGTTCTTCATCCCCCTTCGCGTTTGATTTCGTCGCCGACCCACTGGCGGTCTTCCTCGGCCGTGGCTTCGCGGAGGTGATCTACTACGAGCAGACGCTGGCAATGCGGCTCGGATGACAGCCGCGTTTCTGTCCTAACACAAGAGTTCCGCTTCAGCGCTGCCGATCCACCTCTCGAGATTTTGCATCCGCTCTCCGAGGCGCTCCCAATTGATCCGCGCCAGCGGGGGTTCGGCAGGCTGATCGGGCGCAGAGATCGGCAGCGACGATGACGCAAGCCATCACGTCGTCGACGTTATGTCCCACCCTCGCACGAGCGCCGCTTCGACCGCTCGTCGGCCTTTCGTCCGAGGTGGCCAGTGCGGCCTCGACCTGGTCGACCAAGTCGTAGCACGAAGGTGCGCCCGGCTCGCACCTCGGCTCGCATTTCAGTGCGCTGCCTGTGCGATGAGCGTGCTGCGGCCGACCGGAACGATTGTAATCGATGACCTGTGTCTCCCTAAGCGAGGGCCGGGTTAACTACGACGGTCGACAAAACTATTTTTTGCCTCATCATTCTCCGACGGCCGGAAAGCCGACGGTGATGCAGGTGGAGGCACGGGGCCGGGAAATCGGCGCAGCCAGCCACTAAGCGGCTGGCGTTCGACCACGGCAGCACGCTTGAGTTCGCCGCGATCTCGCCGTGGCGCTGCGTCATAACCAGATCAGCCAGATTCCTTTGAACCACGCCTAACCAGCTCGAGCCGATGTACCGACAAGAAGCCGATAGCGCTATTGATGCGAGTCCCTGTTGCCAAGGTTTCTATGCCGCGATGCGGCTCAGGATATTGGTGCGAACCCGCGCCATTTTGGCGAAGATCGATCAATAGGTCGTGGCGATCACGCCACCCCACCGGTAGTTCACACGGACCAAGCCGATATCGACGTCCTGACCGATACGGGCAGTCCCTGCAAAAGTGCCCACCGGAACACCCACGAGTCCGGGTGAAAAAAAGAAATCCACATCCCGACGACCCATGAACAGGTGGTCGTATTCAACGCCGATGGACCAGTTCGGAGCAAAGCCAAATTCAAGGCCCGCCCCTACCGTGCCGCCCCAACGAGTTTCGCTGCCGTTGTCGATAGTGAGCCCGGTCGCAAAATCGGAGACCCGGTATTTGTCACGGACGACTGCAGCCCCACCTCTTACATAGAGCAGCACGTTATTCCAAGCATAGCCGACTTGGCCCGTGAACAGGCCGAATGCATCAAGCGTGGAGTCATCCCGGACGCCTGCGAAAGCAAGGTTCGCGTTGGAGCCCTTGAAATCGGCCCAATTGCCCTGCGTCTCCAGACCGAACACCGAGTTCGCTATTTGCCAGCGGTAGCCGATGTGACCGCCCACCGTGCCTCCCGTCGCATGATGGCGCCCCATGCCAACGGGCGGAGCGACGACCACGCCGCCGGCGTTGACCACGTCCCAGCACTGCCGACGTAGAAGCCGCTCCAATCATAGATCGGAATGACCGCCGGAGGCGCTTTGAAGTAAGGCCGCGCGGCCGGATCAACGGCAGAGGCAGGAGCAGCCAGCGTGTTGAGGGCTACCGTGCCCGCTAGCAATTTTTTTATTCTTCTGAATCCCAGTTTCGAATTCGACGCCCCCGACGGGATATTGACGACGATTGCCACGTTTCCGCCACCTCCATCAACTGCAAGGGTTGGTAGTTGACGGGGTCGCAAGCGCCGCCTGAGCGGCCGGTCGATGGGCAAAGTGCATGTCGGGTCGGTCGCGGATGCTGTCCGCCGACTGTTGATTAAGTGGCTTGACCCGAAAATGTCTAATCGCGGTTACCCGTCCTGCGCGGCTTCGAGCACATCAGCATGACAAGAGTCAGCGCATCGACAGCGAGTCAGTTTCCTGATTGCAGCTGCTCCGCGTGTCCTCGTTCCGCCCGTATCGACCGTTCGTCGGCCATTGGATGCAAGTGTTCCCGCTTACGGCGAAGCTTCGACGGACGAGCCGCATTCAATCCATTTCGTTCCGGGCGGACGATGCATCCGCAGTAAGACGGAGGCGTGTGTAGGGGCCGGCGATAAGGCTCGGCGCCGCATCGAGTTAAGAGTCCAGAATTTCTTGCTGCGGCTGGCCTTCTCGATCACGGCCAGTACCCTCTTCGATACATGAAATTTGAGCCGCGAAACAGGCCGAGCGACATCCCGAGAACTGGCTATTCCAGGAGCTCTCACAGAACTCCCAGCCGAGTTCGGTATTGAACGACTGCGCTCGGAGCGGCCGACTACGGCACCCATCTCCAACAGCCACGTGAGCCGGTTGCTGGAAGACCGGGCGCCGTGTCGTCTTCGCCTTCATCGTCACCGAGTTCGATGCAGAAGCTGCAACGGCGCAGTTCGGCAAGGTCGCCGATCCGCTCCGTCCCAAACTCGAAGCGGCGATGATCCCTGAGTGCGCTCTCGCGCATCCGAAGCTGAGCAAAGGCGTCAAACGAACGGCGCCTTCGAGAGCTATCGCACGCTCGATCCCGTGGCTCTGCTGGCGGAGATGAGGGACGCCAAGATCGAGCTCGGCACGCGTATCGGCGCCCGGCCGCCCCTTGCTTGCTGCCAACGGAGGGAGAGGCTACTGCGATAAGAAATATCATGTCTTGTCGATACGGGCTTAGTCGTGTCGCGTGATCATTTTCATTCACGACGCATCCTCGATTGTCGAATTAGCGAACCAGGTTCAAGGCATTCGCTTTTGCGGAAAATGCTACCCCCTGCGCCGAAATGTTACTGTCCGCTGCAATCGATTTGGTTCGGCTTGATACCCCGGAACTGTCCACGCAAGGCTGTGACTGTGATTTGTTTTGACGGGGTCTTCGTTGGCCCACCACGCATCATATTCATACGCTGATTTCGGGAGGGAGCGACCGATAAGCATCTCGATGTCGGCAAAGGTCATCTTGAGCGAGGCAGAGCTGTTTGCGACCAGCTTGTCTCTCAAAGGGTTATAGATCGACATCGGGCTCCCCCATCCAACGATCTCATATTATATAGCCAATCCGGACTTTTCGTCACCAATTGCGGATTTTGTCCGATATTTGTCGGTTTTCGTTCGCAGCGGCACTGACGCCGCCGCGACATCATGTCGAGCAGCAGCCACGTCTGCGCCGAAGGCAGGCGGACGTACCACCTTTTACGGCCCTGAACATCGGCCTGAGCGGCTCTCGAGCAATGAAGCTACCGAAACGATATAGCCTATCCGGAGACTTTCGTTCATCTCGATGTGTTAGGCCCGCTGGCATTGGCATATGTTCGAAGAAAAGCGCGAAGCCGTGCCTGCCATTGAGATGCCGGTTTCGGCTCTTGTGCTACAGCATCGCAAGTGGGCCGCCGGTCGGGTGGAGATATCCTCCGGTGGCCCTGACGGTCAGTTTCAATGCGCTGTCATGCTTTTAAGCGGCTAGCGTGGCCGCCATGGATCCGACAGGTGCATGCAGACGCTCGCCCCGCAGCACAGGGGAATTGCGGCTTTACCAGAATTAAGCAGCGCCTCGATGAGGCGACCCAAGCCCAGCAACAGGAACGCTGGTGCTTGAAATCGCCCTCAGGCCTCGGAGCTTCTCGGCGGCGCTCCAACTACTGAGAGCCTCGTGTGTTAGATACGTCGCGGCCAATTCATTCCAGGATCTCACGACCTGATTCCAGCTCTCTTTTCGGGCGGGCAAGAGCTCAAGCATCCTTTGCGCCTTGCGGGCAGCGGCAAACCTCCCGTCTCGCGTAGCGTCTTTCAGAATTCTCCGCACCAACACTTCGGTTCGCTTCCATCCGGCGCCCGTCGATCTATCCTCGGCCAAGGAAGCGAAGTACACTCGAAAGGTCAGGGCACGTTCGGCGGCGATGCCCGATGCCAAGCTTGGCTCGTTCAACCATCGGTAAAGAGACTCGAGCTGCTCCGAGTCGCCGAGCGTGAAAGTGTCATCATCCCCGAAAACCAAGAATGTCGCGAAACCGGCGATCTCAAGTTGCATGCCCAAATCTTGTGAGTCCAGCCAACGGGTGATTGCTTCTAGTGGAGACATAGCTTTGCTCTCCTGTGGGGTTGATCGCGATTCAGCCCGGAGGACACCGCGCGGGTCAACTACAAGAATTTGTAGCTGACGGAAATAAAGAGCTGTCAGGCGTGCCGCCGCTATGGTGTTTCTGCATTGAACGGAGGGATTTCCGAAGGACGGCTGAGCAGCGCCACCCCGCGCCGACGACTTGCAAATTCCGAGCCTCGTTACTCCAAGAGGCGCTTGTTCGATTGGAGAAGATTCGGCGGCTTGCGATATCCGTTGGAACATCAAGGACGAGCCCAACCCCGACCAGCTCGAAGGAATTGACGCTCTGAAGCACGGTCGCTAGGGCAAGGTTGTAATCTTTGAGGCGATCAGCGAACATGACGGATGTGCGGATTGACACTTCGACGTGGGAGCGCGAGTACGGGAAGAAGCCAAGCGGGCGCCGCTATCGGCGCTTCCGGATCATATCGCCCAGTATTGCAGTCAAAGACTATTAATTAAGAACGGAGATCCCAATGACGTTCCCCAGGGCGTGCAGGGGGGCAATAGAAAGGGCGCGGCAACGCGGTTCGGCTCAAATCGTGCTGCTACCGTGAGGGACCCTGACGAGTTTGACGATCGAACGCATGTTTTCCCGAGGGCTGAGACGGAACAAGAGCTTGGGATCACGGTCATAATGGAAAAGTGGATCGTCTCCCAATCCGTCATCAATCCAGCCTTTGACTCTAACGAGAGAGAAAAGACTGGCTAGCAGCTAGGCGACATCTCGCTCTCGACACTCGATCTCGCCGATTGCAGCCGCGATCGCTCGTGAATAAGGGAAGCGACCAAGGCCCGGCAGTTGGTCTCCCCGGTCACAGCAACAGTCCAGCCCTATCACTACAAGGCGCTGCTCCTTCCGAGCCCACCAAATTCGGTAGTTGAGGCGACCGCGGCAGATTTGCAGAGTAAGGCCATCTGTCGATCACAGGGGCGAGGCCGGAGCAAGCTTTATGGCTGGCGTTCAATACTTCGTGTCGCGCCATAAAGGCCGGTGGAAGGTTGCGCTCAATTTTGAGTACTCCGGCCCCTACGCCACTGAGGAAGAGGCGACCGCGTCGCCGTCGACGCCGCGGCAGGGCACGTCGCTCAGGTTCTCGTTCAAAGGGAAACCACCAATTTAGAATCGAGTGGACATATGGCCACGACCCATACCCCCACCAGCCAGCTAATCGCTGACCACATGAGATCGGCGCCGACCTTTCCCGCCACGCCCGCCCCGCAACACCAAAGCGCGTGGCATCAGCAGGGCGGAATCTCACACCGAACACTTATCCACTTTCCGACCGCGCTTCTGAGGCCGGCCCTGTCGAGCGCTGCCGTGCCAGGTTCTGCAGCGGGCGTGCCCTTGGTCTGCGTGGGGAACAAGGCGTTCGTCGCAGGTCAACAAGATCGGCGGCGTCAGCGACGCCAGCATCTACAAATGGAAGGCCAAGTTCTTTCAGCGTCGAGCCTTGCAACGGAAGCGCGCGGTTTCGTCGCGCCTAGAGTAGAATATTAACATTGCAACCGTCTAGGTTGTGTGCGACCATAGGCTTGGGTCTCAGAAACCGAAGACAGCATCAGTGGCCATCAATGGGCCAGCGTGCTAACAGCCCCGTTCGGCGGGGACGGTGCGCCCGTGTCCAAGGGCACCCCAAAAGCACATTGGCCGGTCACGATTACGGTTTCTGAACCCCGGCAGCCAGTCCGCTACCGGCATCAGAGCTAAAAGCAAAATCCATGAACCATCAGCGAATCTCGCGCCGCGTCGTGGCGATCGCTCGCGTCTGTAGTCTCGAAGTTCTGCACGACAACGAAACATCTCAGCAGAGGGCCGACCGGTTGATGGCACCGCACAAGCGGGGCAACCGTTGTCCGTTGTCAAATGATTTGAGGCTGATTAGGCGGCTGGCGAAAGGAGCGTCGGGCTCCTCAGGGGCTAGAGTTTAAGCGGCCTGCACTCGATGCTGCAAGCGAAGGTTGCGTCTCATCGGCGCTATCCTGCTCGAGCGGCGCCCAAGTTGAGCACCCGCAAGCAAGAGTCGCACGGGCGCATGTCCGTCGTCACGACGATACCCAAGGAAAAGGCGAAGGGGTTTGTTCGCAGGCTCGCTGAAGCTCTTTCCGGCAATCATAGTCAACGGCCCCGGGTTTGCCGGAGGCCATTTGGTTTAAGTTATGCCGCCTTGGCTGGTTGTTCCAGCATGGCGTAGTAGCGTTGCTCGGCTTCGGCCGGCGGGATGTTTCCGATGGGCTCCAGGAGCCGCCGGTTGTTGAACCAGTCGACCCATTCGAGAGTGGCGAACTCGACGGCCTCGAAGCTGCGCCATGGCCCGCGCCGATGGATCACCTCGGCCTTGTAGAGACCGTTGATGGTTTCGGCAAGAGCGTTGTCATAGGAATCTCCGACGCTGCTGACAGACGGCTCGACGCCAGCCTCAGCCAGGCGCTCGGTGTACTTGATGGATACGTACGTTAAAGTGCTGGTCAAGAAAGCTGACGTTTCATCGAAATGACTTTGGCTACCCTACAGGACATGAATTGCCGGAGAGCTGCCTAGTCGAACTCCTTCGCCGCTGATGTTCACGAGTTTAAGTAGGCCTTGTTGACCAGACCGTCGCCGAAGACCGGGGCTGACCGCCTTTGTCCCCGAGAGAGTCGTGCGGCACTCAACCCTCCCACTCTAGAAGCGCGCGTATGCGTGCAGCGATCCGCCGCGCGTCGTTCGGCCTAAGATTGGGCTTCACGCTGTCGAGGATGCCTAACACTGCCCGAGCCTCCTCGGCATCAAATGTCGCGACTTGGCGATCTGCCAGGCTCAAAGACTGATCGGCCGCCCGGGCCTGATTGGCTGTAAGCACCTCAAGCGCTTGCGACCGTAGGGCCGTGATGTGCCGCTCGAATATATGCATCCTTTGGCCCCATGGTTGGGAGTTAGCGGCCACGTGGCTCGGCGCTCAATCTGAGAGAAGAAGAAGCGCTGTCCCTACCACGCGCGCCGCTAACTCCACCGCCAGCTTCGGGAGGGAAGAAGGCTGTCGGTAGGATACATCCACCGCAAAAAGCCGTGGCACAACTACCAGAACTGGTTGCCGCATCACAGTCACGGTCGCCTGGCAATGGGGGCGCGACTCGGCGCCGAGAAGGATGCAAGGCAACCTACTGGGATTGGTCGGCACACTAACCCACGGCCGAGGTCCACACTGAGGCTCTTTTTTCTTGCAGATGGGAGAGACCCGAGTGACCAGCCGCATACGAATTCAATGCATCAACAAGACTGACAGGCAGAACCCTCACGAGCGAATCAAAAACGTTGGCGGAGTAAACCCGGACGGGTCTAGGTGGAAGCAATCCGTCGATCACACGATCAAAGAAATCGAAAACGGTGTATGGGAGTTCTATGTCGAGGAAAAGCGCACGGCCGATGTGATTGTGGCCGTCCACAACGGGCACAAGTACATCAAGACGAAGGCCGACGGCATTCAACCGGACAATTTGCTTTCACTCCCTGAGTGCCCCTAATTGTCGCAAGGATAAAGTTCATTGGCGATCCGGCTGATCAGTAGTATAATTTTGATAGAGCGCCTCCCGAGAGTCACTTGAAAAGGTTGGACGTGTACGCTCCTATCTGCCAGCCTTCCGTTCTGAGGTCAGCCAGGCTGGGAGCGGATCGCTCGATGCGGTCTCCCCGGTAGGCAGACCGGACGCCCGGTCCAGATACCAATCAATCGCCTTGCGATCCCAACGCTGAGTGCCGGGGATAGCCTCCGGTACCAAGCCCTTCTTAATCCACGTGTTGAACGCGTCCTTGGAGCACCCGCAATAGGCGGCTGCGTTGGCCTTAGTGAGGCCCCGAGGTGCGATCTGATCGGCGCGTAGTATCCGCTCCGAACGTCTCAGCTCTGCGGGCGAAGGTCTGTCACGCTGATGATCACCGTCCATTTGGACCTATGGTAGAAGTTAGCGGCAACGTGACTCCGCGCCCGAGCTGGAATGAGAGGCGCTGTCCCTACCACGCCCCGCCAACTTCAACATGGCCAGCGTCAAGCGACTGAAGCTGACGGCGGAAAGTATCGTCCGGGAAAGCCCGTGGCGCAACTACCAGGACTGGTTGCCGCCAGACGCTTGGGCGATCAGTCTCAGCGACCGGAAGCAACGCGGGCACGGCTCGGCGCCAGGTCAGGATAAGAATCGGGCGTTGTCCCTACCGCGCCCGCGCTGCAATTGAGATTAGCGGTGACGTGACTCGGCGCTCTAGCCCCCTCGCGTACACCGGGGCACGCACTGTCCCTGCCACGCGCCGCTAAGCTCAATGGCTGAGTATTCGGGCTAGCTTTCCAAAAGCTGACAAAGATCCGCGCGGAAAATTTACAAACGAAAAGCGGCCCGCTTGGGCCGTTCAAAGCTCAATCTGTTGTGGGCAATCATGCAGCCACGCAAAGACGCTCGCTAGACTGTAAGGCCGTGCGACTTCATGGCCGTCAAGCTTAATGGGGTGATCTTCGATAAGATAGAATTGCCCGTCGGCTGTTCTGACCATCCGATCTCTTAGCTCAAACCACACGCCCGTCGGCCACCTTTTATAGGATACTCGCGTCGCGAAATGGACCGCTTCAGCAATGTCCCGCGCGCGCAAATGCCTTAAAGGCTTAGCCTTTGGTGCCATGATTTCCTCGTCGGCTCAAGAGCCGCGCGGATGCGACTCGGCGCCTTTATCGGCTGGGGGGCTTAGATAGAGGCGCTATCCCTGCGGCATCCGCACTGCCCCGTGAAGTTAGCCCCTCGGATCATAAAGGCTAACCCACACCCTGCTTTCCCATGAACCTTAATCCGCTGGGAGCTGAAGTGCGGTTTAGCGAGAAAGCCGCCGTGCGTGGCCTACCTAAATTGATAGGCCAGACTGAGCGACTTAACGCCGCTCAGCCTGCCAGTATTTCAGCCTCGGTCTTTTGCAGATCGATCAGGCCGCATTAAAAAGGCGTTCGGCCCGCTTACGATCAGTGGCAGCCGCATCACGACGGCGGGTCGGATTGGCGCTCAGCCAATCTATTGCCCGCTTACGGCCGATTGGCGTCACGATTTCAGACACTCCCGGCTCCCACGTCTCTTCGACCAAATAGACTCGCCCGCCCGCCCGCCCGACCAACGGATTCGTTCGGCCTAGAAGGTTCTTAGTGTTGTTTGAGAGTGTAGGGGCGACGGCGCGTGCGGGAGGCCCATCTATATTGGTCCCAAAGCCGTTGAGCTATGCTCTGGTGCGTGAAGACGCGTTCCCCGCTCTCGATCGAGCCGTTCTCATGTGCGATGCCCGCATTGTTGCGCGTTGGCGCCATGCCATAGTGGCCCATCAGCCCGGCGTAGCGCTGCGTCAGATCCTCCCGTGCGTCGGCGGCCAGATTGCGGAACGCTGCCGACAGGCTGTCGCTGCGATGCTCCCGCGGCACGCCGCCAAGCGCCCACAGCGCGTTCTGCAAGCCCGCCGTTGAGCGCCCGCCAGGCGTTGATGCGCCGCTCCAGCGTGCGGCGGATGTTCGGGTTCAGGTCATGATGCCGTCGGCGCAACTCGTCCAGCACGCCGATCACGCGGATGCCGGGCGCAGCCTTCAGGATCGGAACGATCTCGGCCTCCCAATACTGCGCGAGCGGATCGGACCGGCGCCGGCCCCTCGGCGTCTTCTTCTGCGCGCCTGGGTCTGTCCGACTTCACCGATGGCGGGCGACAATCGCCCTCGATTCCGCATTGCCTCGCCTTAATTGTTACCGGATCCTAAGCCGTTGCCTCACGTAAATTGCTCCCCTGGACCGGGAACGAGCGAGGGGCGGAGATGGGGTGGCTAAGCATGGCAACGCGGAAGGAACTGACGGCGGCGGCAGGCGTGCGCTATCGGCGGTCGGATCGCGCGAAGAAGGCGCGGATATTGGACGAGTTCGTCGACATCACCGGATTCCATCGGAAGCATGCGATGCGTCTACTTCGAAACCAGGAAGGCGTACATCCGGGCCGACGGGCGCGACGTCGGATATATAATGAAGCAGAACACACCGCACTCGTGCTGCTTTGGGAGGCGTCAGACCGCATCTGCGGGAAGCGACTGAAAGCATTAATGCCCGCGCTGATTGAGGCGATGGAACGGTACGGGCACCTCGACCTTGCCCCTGAGATTCGCACCAAACTTTTGGCGATGAGCGCTGCGACGATCGACCGCGCCTTGGTGCGGGTTCGAGAAAAATTGGGTCGCAAGCGCCGGCGGCACGCGGGGCATTCCCTGCGTCGCAGTATTCCAATACGGACTTCGGCAGATTGGAATGATCCGGCGCCGGGATTCGTCGAGGCCGACCTTGTAGCGCATAGCGGTCCATCTGCGCGCGGCAGCTTCATCCAGACCCTCGTGCTCACCGACATTGCTACCGGCTGGACAGAGTGCGCACCTCTGATCGTGCGCGAACAGACGCTGGTGAGCACGGTGCTGACGGAATTGCGCAAGCAATTGCCTTTTGCGCTGCTCGGCTTCGACACGGACAATGACACCGTGTTCATGAATGAGACGTTGAAGGCCTACTGCGAGGCGGCCAACATTGTCTTCACGCGTTGCCGTCCCTACCGGAAGAATGACCAGGCGTTCGTCGAGCAAAAGAACGGCGCCGTCGTGCGCAGGATGGTCGGCTATCGTAGGTTCGAAGGCCTGGAGGCGGCCAAGCTACTGGCGGAACTCTATCGGTCAGCGCGGCTGTTCGTAAACTTCTTCCAACCTTCGTTCAAACTGTTAGCCAAGCAGCGCGACGGTGCTCGTGTACGTAAGACATACAGCGCGCCGGCAACACCCCACCAGCGCCTGTCAGCGGACGCCCGCACGCCTGATGCGGTCCGCCACCATCTCCAGGAAATCTATACCGCTCTCGATCCGGTCACGTTGTTGCGCGACATCCGCGACGTGCAGGAGCGCCTCGCGGCGCTCGCGGATATCCAACCATCCGCCCATCCTGCTGCGGCATCACAATCGATTGATCGCTTCCTGGCAAGCCTGCGAACGGCCTGGAAGGACGGCGCCACGCGCCCGACGGATCGGCCAATCGTGAAGGCTAAAAGGGGCCGGCGTCGTCCCGATCCGCTTATCCGGGCAACGTCAGATTTGAGAAAATGGTTTGAAGCCGAGCCTTGGCGGACCGGCAGCGAACTGCTCTCGCGCCTGCAGGTGGAATATCCTGGAGACTATCCGAACAAGCTTCTTCGAACCCTTCAACGTCGGTTGAAATCCTGGCGCAGCGAGCAAGCGAATGCGCTGCTGTTTGCTTCAGAAAAAATGCCGCCAGGGCATGAGGTCACAACACCCCAATGACGTGCGAGGTGCCAGCGGAGGAGGCCGGGCGCTCCGAAACCCCGGCCATCTCCGCACCCGGCCTCCTCCTCAACTCAGGCCAGGAGCAAAATAAATGAGGCAACTGATCGCGCCCGGGAGCATCGATATGTGAGGCAATACGTCTTCCCACCCAGATCGTCGCGCTATACCGAGAGCCCGGCCCAACGAACTCAATGGTGATTGGCTCTCTGACCCGGCGATTGCGAATCTCCGCTTCCGCGATCAAGCCTCGGCAACACGCCGCGCTCACGAGAGTCGTTGGCCGTGTCTGTGATCCGCCGCCGCTTGGTCGATGCCCCTCACAATGACCGCCACGAACCTGCCTGTCTGCGATGATCGGTCGAGCCTCGACGCTTAGGTCGCTCTCAGTCCAGCTTCAAAGACGAGGACCGCGAGCACTCGGGGTGCCTGATCCAGTCCAGCCCCTTCGGTGTGACGCTAGCAGCTCCGCGGCAAGATCTGCCCTGTTGGCTAGGGCGCGGTCAGCCCGTGAAGTGGATGAACGCCGTGGTGCTGACGGCAATCGTGCAGACGGCCGCAGATATTGTGTACGAAGTCGGTGAAGGCATCGCCATCTGGACGATTCCATACGTGACGCCGTGCCGGCGTCGGTGGCGGGCTCGACGTAACCTCACGAATACCCTTCGTGACACGGATATCTTATACCGGACAGGGTGAACGCGCGGATGGAACAGTGTGTGATCGCGATTGATTGGCGCGACATTCAAGAGCGACGGCCGCAAAAGGTCACATTTTCTTTAAGAACCAAATGCAATCTGTCGCCTGATCGTCACGGCCGGATGTACGCCGTGGCATCACGGGGCCCCGGCTTTCATGCCGGGGTTTTTCGTTGTGTGCCGAGTATGAGCGACAGCTTGGAGGTGGAAGTCCTCTATCCAGCCTGATGGCGGCGAAGGATTAGCGAAGCGCAAGGGCGTCATCGTGAGGTGGGGTCTGAAGAAAGCGTGGAGCAAAGCCGCGGCCCGATGGACAAACACCGGATAACGAGGCCTACCCGGCCGGACGAGCGAGCAATTGATCGCGAAGTCCAAGGTCATCAAAGGTCGGGGTGGTAAATTCGGCGGGCGTGCGGTGAAGGCGGTCGGTCTTACCTCGGGAGGTCTGCGCTGTGTCTCGGCAACGAGACTGAGACCGTCGCAAGACGGCCTGACCGCAGCGCAGAAGTCAGCCGAGGGCGTAGTAGGCGGCAGCGCGCCGCTGAAGGCCTGAACGGTGGAAGTGGTCAGTAGAGCGGCGATCTCGTGCGAGCCATGCGGCAGAAGAATCAGGTCGAGCTGAACTTGAGCCCCGGAGCGGAGGGTGAAGCCCGAAGCGCCGGCGCCCGAGAGCCTGAAGCGCGTGCGGCGGAAGTCTGTCTCGAACGCCCGGCGGTCGCAGGACCGTCGATGGAAGACGTTGTCGAGAGTGAGAATCTGAAGGCAGCGTTGGCGCAAGTAAAGCGCAACAAGGGCGCGGCGGGCGTCGACGGGATGACCGTCGGCGAGCTGTTAGCCCACCTGAAGGAGCACTGGCCTGCGATCCGAGCCCAGTTGCTTGACGGCACCTACAAGCCACAGCCGGTGCGGCGGGTGGAGATACCGAAGGCGTCGGGCGGCCTGCGGCCGCTCGGCATTCCGACGGTGCTCGACCGCTTGATCCAGCAGGCGGTGATGCAGGTGCTGCAGGCGGATTGGGATAGGACGTTCGCCGAGACGAGCTTCGGCTTTCGGCCGGGGCGCTCGGCACATCGGGCGGTGGAACGGGCGCAGGCGTACATTGCGGCCGGCCACAGCATCGTGGTGGACATCGACCTGGAGAAGTTCTTTGACCGGGTCAACCACGACATCCTGATGGGACTGGTTGCCAAGCGGGTTGCTGACAAGCGCATCCTGAAGCTCATCCGCGCCTTCCTGAATGCGGGTGTGTTGGAAGGAGGGCTGGTCAGTCCGACGGAAGAGGGCACGCCGCAGGGCGGTCCGATGGTTCCCTGAACGCAAAAGATAACTTTGCGGTGGGGGAGCGGTCACGGAGCTATTGGCGGCGCCGGGCGCCTTTCCACCGGGAGGGGTGGGTGGGAGGGGGATGGAGTGGCGGATGACGATCTTGTCGTCGCCAACGAGGACTTCCTTCACGAGAAGGCGCAGCACGCGTTGGCGTTCGATTATATCGAGCGCGCCGACGGACGAGCGGAGGCGCTCGAGGAAGCTAGTCACGGATTCAGCGAGACGCAGACAAACCTCCTGCTCCTGCGATTGGTCTTCGATCGCCTGCAGCGCCGACAAGCAAGCCTGTTCGCGGCTACGCAAATCGGGCATGCGACTGCGCAGCTCTTCAAGTGAGAGAAGGCTCTCTTGATAGGCCGTGAGGAGACGCTCGATGCTTTTCCGGGAACGCGCAAGATCGCGGCGAAGCGTTTCCTCCCGGCGCTGTGTGGGATCGGAGTTGCGCGCCGCCTTGAGCCGGCGCTCAAGTTCGTCTTCGATGAGCTGTCGGTCTTCAAGTAAACGCGCGATCTCTTTCCATACCACCTCGTCCAGCAAATCCTGGCGCGTCGGGCGACTGTCGCAGACCGGCCCGCCGAGCCGGCGCCAGCCATCCGAGCCCAAGCAGCGGTAGTAATGGATGGTTCGAGCGCTCGACCTGGTCGAGGTGCGATAGAGCCCATAGCCGCATTTGGCGCAGCTCAACAATCCTTGCAGGGCGCTCGGCGTGATCGTGCGTCGCGGGGCATGCTTCTTGTTGGCTTCCAAAAGCTCGTTCGCCAATGCGAAGGTCTCTTCGCTGATGATGGTCGGCACAGGGATTTCGATCCACTCTGTGCGAGGAAGCTCATGATTTGCGCTATTGCGAGGAGCGACGCCGCCGCGCAATCGCAACGGCCGCGTCACACGCATGCGCGGCGCGATCCGCGTCTTGCCAAAGCAGGCCGTTCCTTTATACGCGGGATTGCGCAGCATCGCCCAGACCGTCGAGCGCTCCCAGCGGCCTGTTTCTTTGGCTGTCGGAATCTGGCGCTCATTGAGCAGGCGCGTGATGGCGCCGATGCTGTGGCTTTTTGCGGTGTAAAGCTCGTAGACCCAGCGCACGATACCGGCCTGTCGCTCGTCGATCTCATAATAGGCGGCAGAGTGATCGGTCTTGCGCTTGTAGCGATAGCCAAACGGAGCGCCGGAAAGCACGCTCACTTGGCCTTGAAGGGCGCGATGGCGCTTCCCTCGCCGCGACCGTTCCAGGATTTGCGCGCGTTCATATTCGGCGATCATGCCCTGAAACTGCAGCAGCAGCTCGTCTTCCGGCGTCGCTGCCCGTCTCGAGCGAATGAACAAGACTTCGACGCCGGCGCGCGCGAACTCTTCGATAAGAAGGATTTGATGCGCATAGCGCCGGCTCAGCCGATCGGGAGCGTAGACGAGCACGGCTTGGATCCGCCCTTCTGCGGCGAGGTCGCGCAGTCGTTCAAGTCCGGGGCGCAACAAGCTCGCGCCGCTATAGCCGTCGTCTTCGATCACCCATTCCGCCGGCACGTCGCAGTTCTGCTCGCGCGCGAAAGCGATCAGCGCGCTCGTCTGACTGGCGATCGTGTTCTCCTCCTTCTGTTTGTCCGACGACACTCTGGCGTAAATCGCGGCGGTCTTCATCTTCGCCTCCCGTCACATCGGCGCCAGCGCGCGCGAAGCGCACCTGATCTGGAACGAGAATTTCGTAAACCTGTTCAAGTTTGACGGCGACGAGGCGATCGAACGCAAATTCGAGTCGAACGTCGCGTTTTTTTCGCCGCTCAGCCATCTTCGCGGACAGACGCGAGATAAGCGGCCACCGCTCGGCGCATCACCTCGCTTGCCGAAAGCCTGGAAGCCGTCGCATGCGTCTGGAGTTTTTGGGCAAGATCGGCCGGCATCTTCAGGGAGAGCGTCACTGATGGCTGCGGCGCGGGAAGGAGCCGCTCCCTGCTTTTGGCCACTTCGAGATAGCGATAGGCCTGCCGCAGCGACAAGCCGCTTTCGCGCGACAGCACCAAGGCCGCCTCCGCCATGCCGATTTTCTTCGCGAGCAAGCGTCGCGCCGCCCTCAGCCGCTCGGCTTTCTGCGCTTGCGTCGATCGAATCATATGACATAACGGTATTACCTTTTGCGTCTCAAATCAACAACGGCTCTATCACGCCAGCCGACGATGACGCG
Organism: Bradyrhizobium ottawaense; assembly: GCF_002278135.3. Lineage (NCBI taxonomy): Bacteria > Pseudomonadati > Pseudomonadota > Alphaproteobacteria > Hyphomicrobiales > Nitrobacteraceae > Bradyrhizobium > Bradyrhizobium ottawaense. The sequence goes on from NZ_CP029425.2 coordinate 989,592, forward strand.
TTCAAAGCGGAAGTTATCTTTTGCGTTCAGGGAGCCCTCTCGCCGCTGTTGTCGAACCTGATGCTGGATGTGCTGGACAAGGAACTGGAGAAGCGCGGCCACCGCTTCGTGCGTTACGCCGACGACTGCAACATCTACGTGCGCAGTCAGCGGGCGGGCGAACGGGTGCTGGCTGGCGTCGAGAGGTTCCTCGAAAAGCGCCTCAAGCTCAAGATCAACAAAGCGAAGAGCGCGGTTGCCAAACCGAGTGTTCGCAAGTTCCTGGGCTTCAGCTTCACCGGCGGGCAAGAACCGCGGCGGCGCATCGCGCCGCAGGCACTCGCCCGCTTCAAGGCGAAGGTTCGGGAGCTCACGCGACGCACGCGTGGTCGATGCCTCGTGCAGATCGCCAAAGAACTGTCGACCTACCTGATTGGGTGGCACGGCTACTTCGGCTTCTGTCAAACCCCGTCGGTGTTGCGCGTGCTTGACCAGTGGATCAGGCGACGGTTGCGCGCCGTTGCCTGGAAGCAATGGAAGTATGGACCCGCTCGCTTTGCCGAGTTGCGACGCCGCGGCGTCGGCCGGGATCTGGCGGCGCAAACCGCCGGCAGCCCACGTGGCCCTTGGCGGCTCGCGAACAGCCCCGCGCTCACCATTGCTCTGCCAAACGGCTTCTTTGCCTCACTCGGCTTGGCTTCCGTCGCGGCACGGCGACCCGCATAATCCGCTGAACCGCCGGATACGGACCCGTATGTCCGGTGGTGTGGGAGGGGCGGAGCCGCGAGGCTTCCCCCTATCCCGATTTCAGGGAGTTCGAAAGTCTGCCACTGCAAGACATTTTGGATTGGCCGTTGAAATCGAACTCGCCGATGCCAAACGCGCGCTACAAAAGAGCCGCGCTAATTAGTCGTCCGTGAAGAAGGACTAAGCCACTGATCGGGAATCTCGATTTGGGCTAAGGGGCATTTCCAGATTGCAAGGTTTTGATGCTTTGGGCGTCAGAACCTTGCGATTTGGTTTTCGTGGATTCCCTCGAAGCGGGAAGCATGATTCCTTGTCTGCATCGGAGGGAACGATGCGGCCGAAGAAGCACAAGACGACGGGATCGAACGATCTGTTCCGGGCTCGGCTCGACCAGATCATCAATATGAAGCACGAGCTGGTTCTGCTCGCCGGCAAGGTCGATTGGGACTGGATCGACGGCGAGATCGCGCCGCTCTACAGCGAGAACGGCAGGCCCGGGATCGAGACGCGCTTCATGATCGGTCTGCTGTTGCTCAAGCACATTTACGGGCTGTCCGATGAGGAGGTGTGCGAGCGCTGGGTCCATGACCCATACTTCCAGTTCTTCACCGGGGAAGAGTTCTTTCAGCACACGTTCCCGCACGAGCGCTCGGACCTGAGCCATTGGCGCAAGCGGCTTGGCGACAAGCTGGAGTTGCTGCTGGCCGAGAGCTTGCGGGTAGCGCACGAGGCCGGTGCATTACGCAGCCAGGACCTCAAGCGGGTTACGGTCGACACCACGGTGCAGCCGAAGGCCATCACCTTTCCGACCGATGCCAAGCTGCTGCATGCGGCCATCAAGGGGCTCAACCGCCTGGCGATCAGGCACGGCGTCAGGCTGCGGCAATCCTATGCTCGCATCGCCAAGGCCGCCGCGATGATGGCCGGCCGCTACGCCCATGCCAAACAGTTCAGGCGGCATCAGCGGCAGTTGCGTATCCTGCGTAGCCGGCTGGGCCGGATCATCCGCGACATCCGCCGCAAGATCGAAGGCCAGCCAGCACTGGAGCAGGCGTTCGCCCTCCCGCTCGGCCGGGCCACGCAGATCCGCTCGCAGCAGCAGCGCCAGCGCGGCTGGAAGCTCTATTCCTTCCATGCCCCGGAAGTGGAGTGCATCGGCAAGGGCAAGGCCAGCGCGCCTTACGAGTTCGGCGTGAAGGCCTCCATCGTCACCAACAACCGCCGGGCTCCCGGTGGCCTGTTCGTGCTGCACGCCAGCGCACTGCCCGACAACCCCTACGACGGTCACACCTTGCGGGACGTCATTGACCGCACCGAGACACTCACCGGCTGTCCGATCGAGCGGGCCTATGTCGACAAGGGATACCGCGGCCACGACGCACAAAATCCCCGTCGCGTCTTCATCTCCGGCCAGAAGCGCGGCGTTTTCGGTGTCATCAAGCGCGAGCTGCGCCGCCGCTCCGCCATCGAGCCCATCATCGGACACCTGAAGGCGGAAGGCCACCTCGGGCGCTGCTACCTCAAAGGCCGCGCCGGCGATGCCGCCAACGTCGTCCTCTCAGCCGTCGGACACAACTTCCGCCGCATCCTCGCCTGGCTGAGATATCTCTTGTGCCTGTTCCTGGCCCAGCTATGGCGCACGCTCGCCCGGCCAGCCTCGATCAATCCGGCTTCTTAACGGACGACTAATTATGACGAGTTCGCTCCGGCCATCACCCAGAAGAATGCAGCCAATCGCCGGCTTGCGCGCCAGACCCGTTCGCGAAAGCTGCTCACGTAAGCCGAATCCATGGGATAATTCGCGCAAGCGGCCAGGCCGCGTCTTGACGTGGCTGCGATGCGCGCTCCTCTATGCTTAGAGCGCCGAGGCTGCGCGCAGCCAATTGCAACCGACATCCCCGAGGAACGTCACACCATGACCACCGCCACTGAAATCGCCGACGAGATCGCCAAGGCGTACAATCTGCCAAAGGCGCAAGCCAAGGCCATCGTGGACGGTGTCTTCAAGTCTATCGCCGATGCAGCAGCGAGCGACGCTGAAACCAATGTGCCGGGCTTTGGCAAGTTCAAGGTGAAGCACACCCCGGAACGCGAAGGCCGCAATCCCTCGACTGGCGCGACGATCAAGATCGCGGCGGCGAAGAAGCTGACGTTCGCCCCGGCCAAGGCCCTCAAGGATGTGCTGAACGGCTAAAGGCAGGAGCGCAGGCCGGCCCCCTTGTCCGAGGGTTCTCGATGCGAGACGGGCCGTGCCTTGACGTTGAAGGCGAGCGTGCGGATCGGACCGGTCAACTCGTTGTTGCCGGTCTTCCGGAAGATGCTGATGGTCGCCACGGTGTCCTCCATGATCTCTGTTTCCGAGCTCGCACCATCGGCGCTAAAGCCGCGGTTAGCGCAGGCTCGATGATGAAGGCTTGGTGCCAGTCTGGATGCCTGGAGCGGCCCCACCGTCCTACCGATATCAGCCGCGCGTCAAGCGGTGTTTGGCTGGTCCGCCTGCGGCCATTCCGGTGAGTCGGACGAAGGCCGTGATGCTGACGGCAATGGCCCCGACGACCGAGAAAATCGTCTGCGAGGCGGGTGAAGGTATCGCTATCTGGGCGATTCCACGAGGCCCACCGCGATGCCGCCGTGCAGCGCTTAGTGGCGTCCGGGTCAGGGGATGATTGGAGCGATCTCGTCATCCTGTATAGCTATCAGCTCATCGGGCCCAAGCCGAGCCTTTGCAACTGTTCCTCTTCGATCGGGCAGTTTAGGGTTGCAGCCTTGGCGCCGCAGTCTTTCATGGTCAACTTCCCGGCTGCCAACGGATCGGTGGCCGCAACCGCGCAAGTTACGTGCCTGAATTCCTCTTCGTCGTCGTCGCTGCCTTCCTTGAAGATGGCGACCGTCGGATTGAGAGAGACTAGTCGCCGTCAGTCACGATAGGCGCTGCACAGGTGTGTCTGGTTCAAGCTCTTTTGTTCGAGACTGGACACCGAAGCGCAAGCCTCACCTCCTCGCGGTCCGGAGCGCGTGTTTGCGCCTGTTTTCAAGCAAGCGTTGCCCATCTTTGATGGCACGTCGCTTGCTGGAACACGGTGACCGATCCGCCCGACCGTGGCGGTCTCTCCGTCGTCGGCCCAGGGATTTAGATGAGACTTGCTCGACTGATCAGAATAAGTGCAATTGCCGCGACAACGTGGAGTTGGGGGCGGCCCGAACTTTGCCGGGCGCAACGCCGGAGTCGTTGCCGTCATCCAAATTGGCTGACGCTCAAGACGATCGGATCGACCTACCATTCGGCTCAATTAGTCCCGAGCAGGCCCGAACCAGTGTGGCTGGCTGGAGCTGTCATGCGGCATGCGGAGGATCCTGCAGGGGCAATCTCGGCATCGCCCAAGAGGCAAACGAGGTTTGGCGCCCTGCGAAAGTGGCGGCTGCGGAGAAAGGAGCGAAGGGAGGTCGCGCGAAAGCTTCGTGGCTCGGAGCGAATTCGCCGAGACCACCTCCGCTTCCAACACGTCTGTGGGGAGCGCATCATTCTCTCGACGAATGCTCGCGCCCGTCGGCGCCGCCGCGCGCACAATGTTCGCACCGACAGCGACATCCTTACGTCGTCGCCGAACGAACAGAACTGCCATCGCACCTTTGCCTTAACGCAAAATCCTAAGGAGCACGAAAGATGAGTACGCCGACCTATTCCGAGGCCCTGGAATTCGCGATCGACCGCTCGTACGACATCAACATTGACATGTTAAGGTCGCGCAATTTGCACCTCGACACGTTTAACGATTACCTGGTCGGCACATATCCCCCCCTTAAGGCCATGGGGGAGATCAATCCAGACATATTGTTGGATCGCATTGCGCCGTCGATTGACCTCTATTTCCACATCCCCTTCTGTCATCAGAACTGCACCTTTTGCCACTTCGGCAAGGAGATCAATCCTCCTCCCCGACGAGTCGAACGCTACTTGGCGGCCCTGGATAAGGAGATGAGTTGGTCAGACGCGGCGCTGGCCGGCAGCGCAATTGAGACAGCCTTCATTGGAGGCGGCACTCCCTCATTCTTGACGAACAATCAGCTCAAAGCATTGTTCGGTATGATTGGGAAGCGCTTTGACTTGTCCAATTCGGAGGTGAGTTTCGAGTTACATCCGTCTCTTGCCAAGCAGGCAGACGCTGCCGATCGCATATCTACTCTCCTTAAAGGCGGCGTAAACCGCTTCGTGCTGGGTGTTCAGACTCTAGATCGAGATATTTTGCGGATACTCAACCGCGGGCATGGTGTGGACGAGGTGATGCAAACCGTAAAGTTGCTGAAGGGGATGGGTGTCGAGAACCTGTCGCTCGACCTGATGTACGGATTGCCGCAGCAGACGCTCCGGAGCTGGTACGGCTCTCTGATCGGCCTCCTCGATATGGAAGTTGAAAAGTTCAATATATTTCCATTGATGTTCAAATCGACCGACCCCATAGCTCGTCACTTGGCGCGCGGACGATATCAATTCGCCGGGGCGAAGGAGCGCGTCATGATGCATTTTATGGCCGAGCATATGCTCACGAGTCTCGGCTACCGCCATGGACCGATTTTCTATTGGACTAAGATGTCGCAACCGCACTCCTTTCAACAAGCCCGAAAATACGATTCCTGGAACGATAATAATCTGGTCCCGTTTGGGGTCAGCGGATTTGGTTTCATGAGCGAGTGTCAGTTCTACAACGAAGTGGATTTGGATCGCTACTTGTCCAGGGTCGAAGCGGGCGAGAAACCGGTGTGGAAAGGCGTCGTCCTATCGCAGGATGATCTCATGCGCAGGACGTTAATGTTCGCCCTGCGAAGCAGCGGCGTGTTGCTCTCCCGCTTCGAACGGGAATTTGGCGTATCCCTTGAAGTATACTTTGCTCGCGAGCTAAGGGCCTTGAAGGAGGCAGGACTCATCTGCATTTCGAAGGATGGCGTCCTTTCGTTAACTGATGCCGGCACTATCAATTCGGGTGCAGTGTCACTGCTGTTCTTCTCGAATAATGTGCTTGAGCAGGTCGCATACAATGACGGTCGGATAGCAGACAAACGAACGGATCTTATCGAAAAACATGATTACTCGCCGGCGGCGAGATACGGCTCAAGTGTTCAGATGAAAGAGGTCTTTCAATGACATCGGTGGTGCGCCCGACTGCGGTCGATAGTGGTTCGCCAGTCGCCCCTGAACGGTCGCCCAACCGTTCGGAGGACATTTTTTCTCATCTAACTGATAGCATTGATCGAAGTGAACGAAAGCGTCCGCTTGGACCAGTGAGCAACTTTACCGTCGAACAACTGCCGCATTGTGTTGCGGAGATCCAACGTAGTGAACGACCAAATGGAGCGATAAAGGCGTTCGGGCGTAGCGTCAACGCAATGATTGGTGAGGCAGACTACAGCGGGCTGCTGTTGAGGCTGCCGCAGTGCGATTTCGAAATAGCCAAAACAGACATCCAGTATCTCGTCAATTGCACTTATCAGATGTCGGCCTTTGCCGGCCTCGATCCTTCTGACGCCGAATTGACCGTGGGAGCGGAATTAAGCCGCCTGGCGAGCTTGACGTGCCAGCGTCAGCCTAGCGTTGGTGTCCTCTCCTACGAAGACATGATCCTTACGAATCCGGTACAGAGCGACCCCCGCCTGTATTGCCTTGGCGCAGTTGGCGTCGAGGAGCGTGATTTTTGCGCCGGCCATCAACTGATCGAGAGCGAATTGCAGTCAGCAATGGATGCGCTGCTCGACTTGCGAGACTTAGGTGGCGCGGATGCTTCTCGATGTCTTACGCAATGCGTGGCGCGGCTTGAGTCCGCACAAGATGTTTTGACGCGTTTCGAGGACCATATGTCGCCAGAACTGTTCAGCCAGTTTCGCGCGTTCTACGGAAAAAATCCTTATAGGAATACGCTTGGTCCAAGCGGCCGTTTCTCGGCTCGCGTTGTCGCGGTCTCGGTTTTGCTGGTCGGCGAAGAGCTATTTCGTCAAAAACCTCAATTTTATTGGGATCTATATCGGCTGTCCGAATACTATCCGCAGACGAGCATTGGCAAGGTGTTCTGTTGGCTGTCGCCAGACAACATGGATGCATGGCTCAAGCCAGCCTGGCTCGAAGGGAAAGCGGACTTTCCAAGGTCTGCAACCATTTCGCCCGTGGTCGAGCGCGGCGGCCGTGAAATCGAGAGACTACACGAGGCCTGTGTTTGCGCGCTGGACCGATTTACCCGGATGCATCGTCGTGCGGCCCTGAAGCACACGGTTGAGCCAGGTCGACCACTTGTCGGAGTTGAGGCGTCGGAGAGTATTGAGGTCGTGCTTTGCCAGCGGCTATTGACACTGCCTCCGTAGGCCGAGGATTAGTATCTGCTCGGAAGAACCCGGGATCGTGTCGGAGCACCGGCGTCCGATGCCAAAGGATAAAGTATCATAGATGTCTAAGGACGAAGTGATCTTTCGTCGGTTCGCGCCAGCGGACACCGATAATGTCTGGCATCTGCATACAACCGCGTCGCAGGATGTTGGTGTATGTAGTCCGGAAGGGACATGGGGCGATGATCTACGGAATATCGGGGAGGTCTACATCAAGTCAGGCGGCGACTTCATGGTTGCGCATATCGGTTCCGATTTCGCTGCCATGGGTGGCTTGAAACCGCTTGACAATGACGTCGTAGAATTGAAGCGCATGCGGGTCCATCCCTCCTTTCAACGACGGGGGCTTGGAAGACGGATTCTTCGTGAGTTGGAATCGCGAGCCGTTGCGCTGGAATTCAAGCAGATCGTGCTCGACACGACAACGATCCAGGTAGGGGCTCAAAGACTCTATGAGAGCACTGGCTATGTTCGCCGCAGAGAAGGGATACTGGACGGATATGCGGTGATCTTTTACGAGAAGCGGCTCACCGGTCGGGACGAGTTCTCTATGCCAGGTAAGTAAGGCTGGCAGGCGCGCCGGCCCCCAGTGCTATCGACGGCTTCCTAGCGCAATACTATCATTCGGCCCTTTAATTTGCAGTTCAATGTCAAGCAATCCTTCTGGATTCGCCTGCGGCACGACGGTAGCGCTCGCGCCGTTGGCCGGGGTTGTGGAGATGGTGCGAGCGCAGCTGATACATGATCGTCGGCCAAGCATTGCACGCGCCCTGGACCTGCGGATGCCATCGCTGAGATCATGGTCCTTTCCGAGGTCGCGCAGCACCTCATGATGAGGTCCGGGGCGGACGCCTCAACGTCTGCAGCGGAGTACGGTCGAGCCGCCACCAGCCGAATGAATGAACGAGGTCGTCACAAGCACCGTCCCAGCGGGACATCGCTAGTTCGGCGGACCGTACCAGGAGCTGACAAACCGGGTCAGGCTTCCTTCGCCTGACCCCAGTCGAACGATGTGCCATTGACCCAGATGCAGTGAAGAACTATGGCGATCTTCCGCGCAATGGCGACCTTTGCCTTCCTCATGCCGATCCGCTTTGCGAGCTTCATGCCCCAGGCGTTGAGGGAGGACCATTTCTTCGTTCGATAAAGCAGGACGGCCGCGGCTTCAAACAAGTAGGTTCGGGGAAGCCGGCCACCCCATCGAGAGATCTTGCCAATGGTTGCGCCGGGCTGACTGCGCCGCGGTGTAAGGTCCAGATAAGCGCCGACGGCTGATGCCGATCGAAGGTGGGATGGGTCATCAATCGTATGTCGGATCTTTAAGGCCGTCACCACGCCGACACCAGGAACCGTCATCAGGCGGCGTGCGGTCTCGTCCAGTTTTGCCAGTCCGCGGACTTCGTCGTCGATCTTGTGGATCAACAGCAGCGGGGATATCACGCCGAGCAGTGGATGATCGCCACTCAAGATCTCGCGACCTGATACGCCAGCATCATCTGTAACCTGGAAAGGCACCGGATCGTCACCCTGCTGCCGGATCCAAGCCCGGCTCGCCCTCATCCCACGATCGCGATCGCGGCGGGGGATATGGCGAAGCTGCGGCAAAGGCCCTGCCGCACGCGGTTCAGGTCGCAGATCGTTGATGGAGAACGCCAGTCGAGCCTTCCTCGATGCCGTCCACAAATCGATGCGCCAGATCCGCAGCGCAATCGGGGTCACCGTCTCCGAACACCATAGGCAATTACCGCGGCAAAAAGAGAGCCTCGGATTTGTGAGGCTTGCCCTGATATTATTCAGGAATTGCGATTCTTACGGTAGCTGACTTCCCGCCTACGACTGCAGCCTCGAGGTCGTCACGATTGTGCGAGCCTCAACAAAAACACGCATGCTGCCGGGAGGAGTTGGCTGGAACGACATCCTCCACGAGGCGATCGCACGCGTTCTCGACGGCTCGCGCCCCTGGCCGCCAGACGTACCCATTCTTGCGTTTCTGTCGGGTGTCATGCGCAGTATCTGCAACGACCATTGGCGGCGTGCGCGGCTCGAGCAAAGGCTGCTTGTGAGCCGAGATGATCCGGACCAGAGAAGCTGGCCCGGTGACGAGGCCGATGAGGAGCCCGATCCGGAGCGGATCCTGGCCGCCGCCCAGAAGTTGGCCAACGTCTATCGGCTGTTCGAAGCCGATCCCCGGGCGCTGAAGATCATTGCGGGCATGGCCGATGGCCTGACGGCCAGAGAAATCTGCAAGGTCCATGATATGTCCGAGCTCGACTACGACACGACGCGACGGCGGATGCGGCGCACCCTGCTGCGCCATCAACAAAACTGGAGTAAGTGACACGCTAGCACCCCAGTCTCGATCTGGCCCGCCTGCTCGGAGCGCTGAGCGAGGAAATCCTCGCCGCGAGCGATGAGGAGGTACGGCAGACCTCCGCTCTGCAAGGATGGACAATTACCAACACCGCCCTCGACGTCGGAGAGGTGATCAAGGCCGCGCGCGGGGACGAGAGTGGGGGCCTTGCTCGAAATTGTGATCTGAACGAAGATCCGAGCAAACCCGGTGCAAGGCTGCGGCCGACGCGTCGGGGCCGCAGCTCAAATCGCACAATCAGCCGCATTGAGCGAGCCGCAGGCTTCTAGCCGTTAGTGTTTGCGGCAGCGCTTACGCGCCGCCAAACCTCCAGACCGGGATGCCGAGCTTCTTCGCCTTGTCGGCCAGATTGTCCTGGATACCGGTACCGGGGAAGTGAATCACGCCGATGGGTAGCGTCTCCAGCATCGCATCGTTGCGCTTGAACGGCGCGGCCTTGGCATGCTTCGTCCAGTCGGGCTTGAAGGCGATCTGCGGAACCTTGCGATTGCCGGCCCACTTGGCGGCGATCAACTCGGCGCCCTTGGGGGATCCGCCGTGCAGCAACACCATGTCCGCATGCTTGGCGTGCACCTGGTCCAGCTTGGCCCAGATCAACCGGTGATCGTTGAAGTCGAGACCACCGGTCAGCGCGACTTTCGGTCCGGGCGGCATGAGCACCTGATTGTCGGCGCGCTTCTTCGCGACCAGGAAGTCGCGGCTGTCGATCATCGCGGAGGTCAGATTGCGGTGGTTGACCCTCGACCCGTTGCGCGGCCGCCAGACGGAATGGGTGTGGCGTTCGAACTCGTCGGCGGCCTGGTCGCGCATCAGCTCGAAGGCGTTGCGTCGCTCGATCAGTGTTTGACCTTCCGCCGTCAGGCGCTCCAATTCGACGGATTTCACCTCGCTGCCGTCCTGTTCGCGCTGGGAGCGCTGCTGGGCCAGTTCATTGCCGTCGAGCTCTCGTTCGATCCTGTCGCTGGCGCGGTGGAAGACGTTCACCGTCGACCAGAGCAGGTCCTCGAGGTCGGGCTCAAGACGGGTATCGGACAGCTCCACCACGAGGGCATCGAAGATGTCGACGATGCTGCCGGCGAGGACTCGCGCTTCAGGGAGCCGCCGGGGATCGGGCTCATCGTGGAAGGGACGGTAGCCAAAGAGCTGGAGTTCCTGGAGCACTTGGTCGGTTGGGGATGAGCTTTGGTGCGGCTCGAGATCGTCGTCGTGGTCGGTGGTCATTGCGGCTTTCCCTGGTCGGATCGACCGCGCCCATCGCGGCCTCACATGAGAGTTGTTTGGTCAAGGCAAGAATGAGCGGTGGTGAACTCGAGATTATTGTGGAGTACAAATCGGACGCTTGGTGCCGGTGTAGGAGCCATCTTCGCCGTGATTGAACGTACCGATCTGAGCCATTTTCGTTTCTCCTGACTGTTCCTCGAAGCCACCCGATGCGGTCTCGATGGCGGTCGAGAGGCGATGGACGGCCGGCTTGCACCCGGAGGGCCGCAGCACAGCGGAGGACGGCGATAGCCGAGCTTCTTGTCTCGCGAGGAAGGCGTGGCACACGCCGGGGAAGAAGGTCGGCGAAGCCGTTGCTGGCATAGGCCGGACAGCGCCAGACCAGCCAAGAGAGAGGCCGCACGGTGGCTTCGTCGGCAAGTCTGCCGAGAACGACGCTGGCATTGGGCGCACCTCGATATCGTCGGCGCTGCCCCTTACCGGCCTGCTTCCCGCTCTCGAACCCAAGGTCTGAGCCGATCTGCTGATCCGCGCCAATGCACGTATCAACCTCACATCCGGTCGCCGCGCATGCGGCCGCACCAAAATCCCGCCTACGGCGGCAAAGGCTCAAGAGGACGAGACCATTCTTCGTGACGGCGTGCGAGCCAAGCCGCGATCCGGTCGTCCACCCTGGTTCCGGGCGAGCTGATTAGGCCCGGACCGAACTGGGAAGCGATGTTGTCATGGCCGAACGATGGCGCCTTCGATCACAACTCCGGCGCTAACGTATTTCCACAGAGCCACGATGAGCTTGCGCGCCAATGCCGTGATCATGACTTTCTTGAAGCGGCCGCCATTCTGGGCGACACGCTCGTTGAACCATCGGCTGAGCGCCGAGCCGGGCTGATGACGCAACCAAAGCCAAGCCATCTCCAGCAGTGTGGAGCGCAGGCGCGTGTTTCCGGACTTTCCGATTCCTTGATCCCGGTCGAACTGGCGCTTCATATGCTGCGGGAGATCTCGTCCATCACCGGTTCGCACAGCCTCGAACCGCTCGCGCCGACCACGCCGGAGTGGATCGTAATCGGTGACGCCCTGCGAGAAGAGAAGGCCCTTGATTCGGTTGCTATGCTGGATTCGCTCCTGCATCAGCACCATGCGTTCGCGTGTTATGCGGCGACGGTCCTCGTCGTCGGGCGAGGGCACACGCAGCATCGAGCAAACACGCGGCTCGCCTCGCTCAAAGGCCAGCAAGGCTCGGATGAGGGTCTCTCCATCCAGCCGGTCTGTCTTGATCCGGCGACGACGCCGCGAAACTGCGATCGAGGCGGCGTCAACAATATGGCTCTCGTGCCCTTGGGCCTGCAGAACCCGATGGACCCAAAAGCCGTCGAGTCCAGCTTCTTGAATGACGATGATGGGATAGGATTGGTCGGTTCTGTCCAATGCCTTCTGCTTCAGTCGGGCGAGACGTTCCAAAAGCCCCGCAATGTCACCACCCATCACTGTGTGACGTGACAGCTTCTCCCCCGTTCCCGGCACCAGCGATGTGACGAGCCAAGTCTTCCGGCTCAATTCGACAGAGACGAAGATTGCGTTCAGTACTTTGTTCGTCGTCTTGTTAGCATCTCCATTTAATTTCATCTGATCGCTCCCTTTTCGACGATTGGCAATGCCGATCGTATCGAAACGGACCGCCGTCGCCACTCATAGGATCTTCATGGCGACGAAAGCGGCGGGCGGAACGGACTTGCACCCGCAGCGCAGCGGAGGGCCGGAGCGTTAGCGGAGGAACGAAGGGGGCCGACTATTTTGCCTCGCGATGTAAAGGCGGCTCTGCCGCCGACGGAAAATAGTCGGTCCACGAGGTTGCCGGTCCGGGCCGCTTGCCGCCCGATCGCCCTCTCGGAAGGCCGTGGGGCGGTCCTCTCCGGCGCCGAGGGGAAGCAGGACCACCGGCCTCGCGATAACGAAGCGGCTGCGTCGCACCTCATCCCCGTTCCGGCTATGCCGCCAGCTCGATAAAGCGCGCGACGTCCTGCGCCGCGATCTGCACGCGGCTCGCGGCCCGAAGGGCGTCAAATCCGAGCAGACGAAGATCCTCGTTGAAGTCGCCAAGCCGTGGCGAGATCACGATCGCCTCGATCCCGGCCTCCTGCGCCCGATCGATCAAGGTCGCCATGGCGCCGTCACCGGCAGGATCGTCATCGCGGGCGATGTAGAGCCGGCGGAGCGTGTCCGGGAGAAGGATGGCTGAGAGATGCGCCGCCGATAGGGCCGCGACCATCGGCATGGTCGGCAGCACGCTGCGGAGCGACAGCATCGTCTCGATGCCCTCGCCGGCCGCCATGACCTCACCCGCTAGGCCAAATCGAACGGCGTGACCAAGCAGGTCGCCCATCGCCCGTTTCGGCGTGTCGATCAGCGCCTTGCCGAGCGTCGTCTCGCTGAAGCCTCCGGGGTCAAGCCAGGTGCGATGCGCGCCGGTCAGGTGGCCGCGGAGATCGGTGACGGCGGCGATCATCGCCGGCCAGGTCTCGGTCGCGCTGTGGTCGTCGGGCCTGTAGTAGCAACGTGGGTGAAAGCGCAGACTTCCGGTTTCGTGCAAAGCCGTAATGCCGCGATTGCGGAGATACGCTTCTACGAGTGTGCCTGCGATCGACTGAGACACGCCGAAGAGCCGCCGCGCCGCCTCTGGCGATCCGAGGGGCGCGGGCGACGTTCTCGACCGGAGGCGATTTGGCGCAGGCTCCGGTTCTGGACGCGGCAGGCTCAGAAAGCGTCGTGCCTCATTGGCGACGTCGCGAAAGTTCGTGAAACAGCAGCTCTCGCGGATCACGTCGAGGAGATCGCCATGCTCGGCCGAGGCAGCATCTCGCCAATGCCCAGCGGCGCCGGGTCCGGATTCCGGTCCGCTGAGCCGGACGAACATCGACCGGCCGGGCGTATTGCGGACGTCGCCCACCGTCCAATATCGGCCCTGGCGCCGCCCGTTGGACAGGTAATGGCGGCACACGGCCTCGGCGTCACGCGCAAGACGGCGGGCCAGTTCGGAGGCGTTGTCGCGGGCCATCAGGCGGCCTCCCGCTCGCCGATGCGCACGATCGGATAGTGGTCGAGCACCTTTGCCAACACGGCGGCGCCGGTCGCATCTGATGGCACGAACATGCGCAGCTTCCACGAGATGATTTCGCTGAAGAGGCCGTATGCGCGCAACCGGTCACGCATCACATCTGTAAAGCCGGACAGTTCGAAGCGATGGGCGCCCATCACGCGGACACGACGGAGCTGCAGATCCTCGGCGAGCTCAAGGACGGTGCGCCCCTCCATCAGCGCCGAGAAGGCTTCGTTCGGGGTCAAGCTGCAGGTCGCGGTCATGCAAGCGCTCGCGGCCCAAGCTGGCGAGACCCTGCGACCGATGATGCGCTCGCCAGCATCGGTCTGGAGCCGATAGACGCGCGTCGACTCGTTCGGCAACCGCTTCCAGATCGGCAGCAGCAGACCTGCGACGATGTGGAGCGTGCTCTCAGCGAACTCGGGAACGTCGACGACTTCGCCGTTCCATGCCGCGGCGAATGTCTCGCGATCCGTAGGCTGCCAGTGGCTCTCGTCCATCATCTTCATCGAAGCATGATGGTGCTCCATCGGACGAATCAGCCGCACCCGACTTTCGATCTCGCCGTCATCGAGCATGAAGCTCGGCGCCGGAATCTGCACCGCGGCGCGACCCGAGCGCTCGTTGACCAGCAGCACCGCCCGAGCATCGGCGAGATAATCGAGCGCTTGATCCAGCGTCATGGGACGGTTGCGCCGGCGTTCGGTGATCGTGAGCAGCCGGGTTTCCGCGCCGGTCGCAGGGTGCGTGTAGATCGGATGCCGACCGGTGACGACGAAGCTGTCGGCCTGTAGCGTCTCCAGGCCAATGTCGTAGACGCCGCTAGCAATGGCGCCTTCGACCTTGGCGTTCAGCAATTGCTCGAAGGCCGTGAACAGCAAAGCTTGCAGGCCTATCGTGAGCGCGAGCAGCCGGTTCAGGAACGTCGTGATCGGCGGTAGCTCGTCCTTGATGCCGTTTTCGTCGACGAGCTTCAGGCCCGTGGCGTCCTCGAACATCTCGAGCGAGCAGCCTTCGACCTTGCCGCGCACGAGCAGCAGGTAGAGCTGGCGCAGCGCATCGCGGGCGTAGTGGCTCTCGAGATTGTCCTCAGGCCGAAACAGGCCTTGGCCGCCGGTCTGGCGCTGGCCGCGCGTGATGGCACCCAGCGTGTCGAGCCGGCGCGCGATGGTCGAGAGGAAGCGCTTTTCCGCCTTCACGTCGGTCGCAATGGGGCGGAATAGAGGCGGCTGCGCCTGGTTGGTGCGGTTCGTTCGGCCGAGACCCTGGATCGCGGCATCGGCCTTCCAGCCCGGCTCGAGCAAATAATGGACCCGAAGCCGGCGATTCCGCGCCGAGAGTTCGGCATGGTAGCTGCGGCCTGTGCCGCCAGCCTCCGAGAAGACACGCACGCGCTTCAGGTCATCCATGAAGGCGGCGGTCTCTGCGAGATTGGCGGAAGCTGCACGGTTCTCGACGGTAAGGCGGTCACATCTGCGCACCACGCGCCGCGAACGGCCGGTCACTTCCGCCACGAGGTCCGTGCCGAAGCGCTGCACGATCTGGTCGAGCGCGCCGGGAACAGGCGGAAGCGACGCGAGCCGCTCGATCAGCTCATTGCGGCGGGCGACGGCCTCGCGGCTCTCGACCGGCTGGCCGTCGCGGAAGACGGGCCGCGACGAGAGATTGCCCTCGGTGTCGGTGAAGGGCTCATAGGCCTGCACCGGGAAGGAATGGGCGAGGTAATCCAGCACGTATTCGCGGGGCGTGATGTCCACGCGCACGTCGTTCCATTCCTCAGGTGGAATCTCGGCGAGCCGACGCTCCATCAGCGCCTCGCCGGTCGATACGATCTGGATCACCGCGGCATGGCCCTCGGCCAAGTCCCGCTCGATGGAGCGGACCAGGGTCGGCGTCTTCATGCTGGTGAGCAGATGACCGAAGAATCGCTGCTTGGCCGATTCGAAGGCCGAGCGCGCGGCCGACTTCGCCTGGCGGTTGAGCGTGCCGTTCTCACCGGTAATGTTGGCGGCCTCCATTGCCGCGTCGAGGTGATTGTGGATGACGCTGAAGGCAGCGGCGTAGGCATCATAGATCCGGCGCTGCTCGTCGGAGAGCTGGTGCTCGACCAGTTCATACTCGACGCCGTCGTAGGAAAGCGAGCGGGCGGTGTAGAGACCGAGCGAACGAAGATCGCGAGAGAGCACCTCCATCGCAGCGACCCCGCCCTCCTCGATCGCCTCGACGAACTCGGCGCGGGTGGCGAACGGAAAATCCTCGCCGCCCCACAGCCCGAGGCGCTGGGCGTAGGCGAGATTGTGGACGGTGGTGGCGCCGGTCGCCGAGACATAGACGACGCGGGCATTGGGCAGCGCATGCTGAAGACGCAAGCCTGCACGCCCCTGCTGCGAGGGCGCGACATCGCCCCGCTCGCCCTTGCCGCCACCGGCATTCTGCATGGCATGGCTCTCGTCGAAAATGATGACGCCGTCGAAGTCGGAGCCCAACCATTGAACAATCTGCCGGACGCGCGAAAGCTTCTCGCCGCGGTCGTCGGACCGCAGCGTAGGTTAAAAATAGGACGCCCTCGGCCAACCGGATGTCGTACCCTTGAGGGAAGCGCGAGAGCGGCGTGACCAACAGACGCTCCATGCCGAGCGCCGACCAGTCGCGCTGCGCGTCCTCGAGCAGCTTGTCGGACTTAGAGATCCAGACCGCCTTGCACCGGCCCTGGAGCCAGTTGTCGAGAATGATGCCGGCGGACTGGCGACCCTTGCCGGCGCCGGTCCCGTCACCGAGCATGAAGCCGCGACGGAAGCGGACGGCGTTCGGTGCGTCGTCGCGGGCGGCCGCGACGAGGTCGAAGGTCTCGTCTACCGTCCAGGCGCCAGCGAGATAGTTACCATGCGCCTCGCCAGCATAGATGACCGTCTCAAGCTGGGCGTCGGACAGAATGCCATCGCTGACGAGGTTTGCCGGCAGCCGTGGCCGATAGCTCGGCTTCGGCGGCGCGACCGAGGCCATCGCGGCCGACTGCACCAGCTTGGTCGGATGCGCCTGCGCACCGTGGATCCGGATCGATTGGAGCCGGTATTCTTCGTAGATGGCGTCGCTGAGGCGCGCGCCCTCGGGCGGCGCCCAATCTGTCGCCTCATAAGCGAGGTCGACGGCTTCGGGATCGGCGACCGACGCCTTAACCGGCTGTGCAGCGGCGCTCGCGAGATAGCCGCGCACGGTGCGACGCGCCGGCGAGGCTGACACGGGAAGCACACCGGTCGATGCGACGCTCAGACGAGGTGGAACGTGTTCGCCGATCCAGCGGAGCAGTGTCGCAACGTCGGGCGCCATTCCCGGCGACGCCGGGAACGCGCTCGGATCCGCGGCAGGCACTTTGTCGATGACGGTGAGACGCGTCTCGATCGTGGTGCCGTGCTTGGCATAGACCGCGCCGGCGATCGCCGCAGTGAACACCACGCGGCCGCGTTCCTGCAGTCGGGCGAAGGCGTCATGCCAGGCTGAGGCTTCGGGTGAGACGTTTGCGCCTGATATCGTGACCAGCCGGCCGCCATCGGCGAGACGCGCCAGGGCCGAGGCGATGTGACGGTACGCGGTGTCGGCCATCCGGCCCGAAACGTTTGCCATCGCCGAGAACGGCGGGTTCATCAGCACGAAACTCGGGACCACCGTGGGATCGAGGTGGTCGTCGATTTGGGCCGCGTCGAAGCGCGTGACGGAAACGGCCGGAAAGAGAGAAGAAAGTAACACGGCCCGGGTCTTGGCCAGTTCGTTCAGCACAAGCCCGCTGCCGGCAATCTCGGCGAGGATGGCGAGCAGCCCGGTGCCGGCGGACGGCTCCAGCACGCGATCCGCCGCAGTAATGGCGGCCGCAGTCAGCGCAGCCAGGCCGAGCGGAATCGGGGTCGAGAATTGCTGGAAGATTTCGCTCTCGGCAGAGCGGCGCGTGTGGGTCGGCAGAAGCCTTGCGATCTTTTCCAAAGCGGAAAGTCGTGAAGCCGCAGAATCAGCTTTGCGGAAGAGCGCCTTTCCGTATTTGCGTAAGAACAGGACGGTGGCGACCTCACAAGTGTCATAGGCCATCTTCCAGTCCCAGGCGCCCGTCGCATCGGATGCGCCGGAGGCCACTTCCATTGCGGCGCGGAGAAGCGCGGCGTCGATGCGTCGGCCACGCTCGAGATGCGGAAGGAGATGACTCGCGGCAGCGATGATGATACTGGCGCCCTCGGGAGCGCGAACAGGCGAGATCGGAGCGGCCGGGTCGGCCGCGATCGGGGAATGGTCATTCATGGAGGAAGCCTTCAGGAGAGCGGGAATGGGCGAGCCGATCGGCGCTCTCTCTGACCGCGCCGGCTCAAACCCGTCCCGGCCGTCCTCTCCCTCTCAGCATCAAGGCGGTGCCCGACATGAGAAACGGCGCCCCACCGGGTTGGCGGCGCGCCGTGTACAAAGCGTTCGTCAGTATCCGAACTGCCAGGACGGCTACGCCTGGCCTTCGTCAGCGGCGCCCGCTTCCGCGAGGTAGCTCGCATCGCCTTCGACGACGGTGACGGCGTATTTCGTCACGACGCAGCTCCTTCGATCGGATCATTTTCGCCCGCGAGAATGGCCTCGGCCTTCGCGATGGCGGCGTCTGCCCGCCGGCGCCAAAGCTCGACATCCATTGAGCCTTCCTCCGGAACGTGGATGAGTATTTTGAGCAGACCGAGCAGCAACTCGAAATGGCCGGCCTTGCGCTGGACCTGCTCGCCGAAACGTGAGGGAAACGCCAGGCGTGGGCCGCTATAGGCAGCGTCGCGGCCTTCCCAGGCACCGGTAACATAGGTATCGCCAGACGTTTCAACGTCCGACCTGTTGTCGTCCCAGCCCTCGTCGGCGATCGCAAGATCGCAGGCTTGGTCGAGCGTTTCGGCTTCGTAGGTTCGCTGCCGATAGATCGGCAAATGATAGGTCGTCTCGATGGTGAAGAAGGGCACGATAGCCTCCAGAATGCAAAAGCCCGGCTCGCGCCAGGCTTTGGTGTGAATGGCAGTGAAAAGACGCGGGACGGCCGAAGCCGCCCCGCGTGCTCGAGCTATTCGGCCGCGATCATGCGCGACTCGTCTGCTTCATCGGCCGGAGTTTCCTCGTCGTCGCCGGCGAGGAATTCCGGCAGCGCCTCGCCATCGCCCTCGGGCTCCGCAGCATCGACAGCCGCCGCCAATTGGGCGTCGGGCATCCGCAGGGGCTCGGGCAGCCAGCCGGCCTCGGCGAGGAGGCGCTCGGCCTCCTTGGCCATGTCGCCCTTCTTCAGATGATCGATGAGCTGCGCGGCCCGCTCGCCGGCCCCCTCCCGCACCGCTTCCAGGATGCGGAGCTTCGGGACGCGGCCGAGATAGTTCTCGACGGTCGGGCGCCAACCGGACTCCACCATGTCGAGGTCGACGGCCCGGGCGATGCGATCGGCCTCAGTGATCCGGTGCTCGACGGTGTGCGGCGTGATGCCGCCGCCGTAGCGGTCGCCCTTCTCGTAGAGCGCGTTGATGCCGAATGAGGCGCAGTGCGCGAAGAGCGCCGCCTGCTCGTCGCCGGTGAGGCCGGTCAGCCAATCCCAGAGTTCGGTCTTCTCCTTGGGCAGGCGCTCCTCCCACGTCTTGTGGCGCGCGTCGATCGCCTTGGCCGCTGGCGTGTCCTTCAGCCCTTGCGCTTGCACCGGGAAGCTGACGCTGCGCACCGAGACCTCCATCGCCGTCCCGTAGGAGGAATAGCGGGAGAAGACGTCGAGGCAGAATTTGTGCAGCACCGCCTGGAAGGCGACCGAAGGCGTGATCGCCAGCCTGTCGCGCAGCGCCAAAGTCCGCTCCGCCGTGAGCTCGGTCAGCAGGCGATCGGGGAGCGGCTTCACCGCATCATCATCCTCATCCTCTGCCTCCGCGAGCTGCCCGCCGATGGTGATGACGGCGCGCTGGATTCCCGGCGCTGATGGTTCGGCGCCGTCGAAGGTCGCGGCAGCGGGTTCGCCATCGCTGCCCTGCTCTGGCTCGGCCACGGGTAGCTCGTCCTCAGGGCGGACGTAACCGCGATCAACCAAGAGCGTGCCTTCGGCGTCGATGCCGACGAACACACCCGCGCGGGCGATGTCGGCAAGCTGATAGTTGATGGGTCGATCGTCAAAGACGGCGAGAGCCGTCTCGATTTCGCCAAGTCGCTGGTCAACCTCGTCGGGCAGCTCATCCGCGCCGTCATGCTCGGCTTCCAGCCTGGCAAATTCGGCCTTGAGCGCCTCGATGGTCGCCTGCTCTTCGGCGGTGAGACCGGCGGATACGCTGTCCAGCTCGCGCAAGCCACGCGTGTGGCCGTAGGGGAAGTCGATCGCGACCTCGATCCACTTCCAACCTTCGGCAGCGATCGTTTCTGCCTCCGCCTTCAACTTCTCGGCGACCAGGCGGTCGAGCAGAGCGACGTCCTCGAGCCAACCGCCGTCGTCGGACTGGAACAGGTCGCGCAGCACCACACCGCCAGCCGCCTCGTAGGCGTCGAGGCCGACAAACACGGCCCTCCGGTCGGAGGCGCGCGCCGTCTTCTCCGTCAGCATGCGGCGGATCTGATAGGGCTCCTTCTGCCAGGAGCCGGAGATGGCCTGCCAGACCTGTTCCTGGCGTCCATGATCCGCGGTGACGGTGAAGGCCATCAACTGCTCAAGCGACATGCCGTCCTCGGCATAGATGTCGAGCAACGCGGGCGAGACCGAGGCCAGGCGCAAGCGCTGCTTCACCACATTGACCGAGGTGAAGAAGACCGCAATCGCGATTGCATTGACCTGGAGTTCCACGCGTCAGGCACGCGCGCTCCTGGATGCGGCGATCGAAGCCGGACAGGAGAATGCTCGGTTCGTCGGCAACGTCATGAACGCGATGGACACGTTGCGCCATTTCGGCAGTCACTCCTGGATCAACGAGTGCTTTATGATAAGGGCGCGGGAGGTGCGTGATAACTGGCGAGCCTACGTGTTGCAACGACTGGCCTACATCGCCGTGCTCGGCCTTGCCGTCGCGCTGCAATTTGCGGTCACGCTTCTCCTTCTTATACCTGAATATCACGCCGGCGCGATCACCATTGGCGATATGGTGCTATTCAATACGCTTCTGCTTCAGCTCAATATGCCCTTTGAGACGGTCGCGAGGGCGATCTCTGACGTGGCGCGGTCGCGAGCCGACCTCATCCCTCTAGGTAGACTGTGGGCCGCACCAGAAGAGCGGCAAGCATCTCATGCTCACGATTTCAAGCCCTCCGCTGACCAGCTCTCTTTCGAGAGCATTGGTTATGCCTACGACAACGGTCGCGGCGTTACCGACGTCTCGTTTAAGGCCGGGCGCGGCGGGATTACTTTTCTTGTCGGTGAAACCGGATCGGGGAAGTCCACGATCTTTAAGCTCGCCCTGAAATCGATTGAGCCCGACTACGGCCGAATTCTCGTCGATGGAACGGATATAGCGAGCGTCGATCGCGCGGATTGGTATGCCGCAGTTGCTCTCGTGCCGCAGGAGGTGATGTTGCTCAATGAGCCGCTAGCTGACAACATTTTGTTAGGACGGCCCCGCGACGAGGTACGCCTTCGCGATGCGTCGAAAGAAGCCGCTATTCTCCCGTTGATTGAGGCGCTACCGGAAGGATTTGAAACAACCGTTGGAGAACGCGGCTTGAAGCTTTCCGGCGGGGAGCGACAGCGCGTTGCTATTGCCCGCGCGCTCTATGGACAGCCGGCGATCCTTCTTCTCGACGAGGCTAGCTCCGCGCTCGACGAACGAACCGAACGGGACGTTATGGACCATATACGCACGCTAGCTGAGGATGTGACTGTGCTAGCGATCACTCATCGGAGAGGTGTCATCTCCACGAGCGACGTCGTGGTCGATCTGACCGACTGCGCCTTGTCAGTGACTTAGACGAAGAGTGCCGCAGCCGTTTCGTAAGACGCCCAGTTTCAGGCACCCGGCATGCCCACGAGCACGACCGGCCGCTCGCCGTGCGCTGTCGGATGCGATCATTGTTGTCGTAGTGAATCTGTCTGTAGATTTCAGCGACAAACTCGCCGAGGGAAGAGAAGCGGACCGGAATCGCGAGGTCGATCTTGAATTTGTCGTAGAAACTCTCCCGGTACCCATTCTCCCAGTGACGGTCTTTCTTCGAGCGGGAGATGGCGATATTGAGCGACACAAGGAAGGCGCGGGCGGCTTTCGCGTTGTACTCGGCACCGTTGTCGGGGCGGAAGATCGCGGGACGGCCGTGCGCAAGGAGCGCATTGCCGAGAGCGGGTCGCGCAAGAATTCCTCGATCTGCCGCCGGAGCGCATGAGCGCATGGTCGCGCTCCGGCATCTTGCGTTTGTAGTACAGCGCAGGGGCTGAAACGGCGAGCGATTGCGCGCGCCTCGCGTGCGGCCACGCCGGCGTCTCTCATCTCTTTTTGGGCCTCGTTAAGCTTCAGGGTGACGAGGCGGACCATCCTCAGGAGCTCGTCGTTCTCCCCTCGGAGCTTGGCAATCTCCATGACGGAACGGCCACTTGATACCGTGCCCGCGATTAAAGAACGGGCCACTCATCGAGCTAGGCTCGAAAGGTGAAGCAGTAAAGAACGCGCAAAGGGCGTTGATTGAGCGTAAGCACGATTTTCCTCGCACGTTGACGCGCGGGCTTTTGACGGATGGCGTTCGTATCTGGCGATACTGGGCTGTTCAGGCCGTGGCGGCTTTGGGGCTCAGCCGGCAACCTGATATTGCCGCACCGGATGGCGGACCATCGCATCGATATCGATGCCGTCAAGGATCGAGTGCAATTGCTCGGTCGTCAGCGTGACGACCGCCTCTTGGCGGCGCGGCCATCGGAACTTGTCCTCGGTTAGCCGCTTCAGGACCAGCACAAAGCCGGACCGATCGAAGAACAGCAGCTTCATCCGGTCGCAACGGCGATTGCAGAACGCAAAAACCGCAAGAGCGAACGGATCGAGCGCCATCGTCTCCTGGACCAGAACCGCAAGGCTGTTGATGCCAGCCCGGAAGTCGATCGGCTCACGGTGCAGATAGACCTGAAGCTCACCGCCCAGTCTGAACATGGCCCAGTGCTCCGATGATCGCCGTCATGCATCCACATCGCCGCATTCCAGCGCAAGCTTCACGCCGTTCGGCAGGGACGCGCTCACTTGGGCTAGATTTGGTCTCTCAGGAGGTTGTCCATCTGGTCTGAACCGAGGAAGCTGAGGTTGCGAAGCTTCAGTGTTCCAAGGCAGATGAACGTCCACAAGAATGCGCCTTTGACGCTCAAAGGTCGAGAGGCGATGGTGCGAGGCGTGGTCGAGGGCGGGCTGAGCCAGGCTGATGCGGCAAATCAGTTCAACACGACACCGAAAACCGTGGCCAAATGGGTCAAGCGGTTCCGCGCAGAAGGCGTGGATGGTTTGCGCGACCGCTCGTCGCGACCTCGTTCATCGCCGAGCCAAACCCCGCCGGCCACGTGCGCCGCCGTCGAGACGTTGCGCCGGCAGCGCCACACCGGCAAGCAGATTGCTGCCGAGGTCGAGGTGTCACCGGCCACCGTCAGCCGTATCCTTCGCCGCTTGGGATTAAGCCGGATACGCGATCTGGAGCCCGCCGAGCCGGTGCGCCGGTACGAGCGCGAGCACCC
The DNA here is from genome assembly GCF_002278135.3 of Bradyrhizobium ottawaense. Classification (NCBI taxonomy): domain Bacteria; kingdom Pseudomonadati; phylum Pseudomonadota; class Alphaproteobacteria; order Hyphomicrobiales; family Nitrobacteraceae; genus Bradyrhizobium; species Bradyrhizobium ottawaense. The sequence goes on from NZ_CP029425.2 coordinate 1,013,028, forward strand.
CGGCGAGCTCATCCATATCGACATCAAGAAGCTCGGCAGGTTCGTAAGACCAGGCCACCGCATCACACACGATCGCCAGAAAGGCGAAGCCGCGGCGCCGGCCACGAGTTCGTCCACGTGGCCATCGACGATGCATCGCGCTTGGCCTTCTCCCAGATCCGGCGGGATCAGAAAAAGGAGAGCGCCATCGCCTTCCTCAAGGAGGCCGTCACTTACTACCGCAGCCTCGGCATGAAGGTCACCGGCATCATGACCGACAACGGCTCCTGCTACCGCGCCAAGGCCTTCGCCAGAGCGTGCAGGAAGCTCGGCCTCAAGCACATCTTCACCAGACCCTACAGACCGCAAACAAACGGCAAGGCCGAACGCTTCATCCAGACAGTGCTGCGCGAATGGGCCTACGCTCGCGCCTATGACACCTCAGACCAGCGCGCCAAAAACCTGCCAATCTGGCTTCATCACTACAACTGGCATCGCCCGCACGGCAGCCTGCAGGCCAAACCACCCATCAGCCGCCTCGGCCTCCCGAAGGACGACCTGTTGAGATTCCACAGCTAGAGAACAAAAAGCTGTAGTCCCCTTGGGTTCCGACCCGCGCACTTCATCGCAAGTCGCCGGCAAATCAACCGTCGCCACGCTGTCTTGTCGCGACAGGGCTCGATCGGCGGTCTCCTCAAGCTGAACCCGGATGAACGCCGATGGTGAAGATGGCGGCAGAGACCTGGTCGCGGTGTGCTTCTTGATCCACTTCCGAAGCAGGTTCGCGTTGACCCCGTGTTCGAGCGCAAGTCTCGATACCGAAACCCCAGGCTCAAGACAGGTCGCGACAAGACGCTCCTTCGATGCCGCCTCGTAGCGCCGGCGACCGTTCCGGCCAACAAGCCTCACTCGCAATTTCTGATCATCGTCTGCCATCACAAGGTGCCCACCTATTTTGGTGGACACCTCATGCATCAGAGTACTCAAAAGCAAAAGGTGGAGGGAAATTCGCGCTTACTGTCGATCAGCATGCTTCGACGCAGCAAGTATTTTTTCGCCGCTCTACGCCCGCTTCCTACGACGCCTGAATACTTGTTGAACTAACCCGTTTCCTGCCTTTTCTATCCATCCCCGTTGCTGATCGCTTGCCGCGATTGGTACTCGACGGGGGACGATCGTGGCGGGCACTTCACTCCATTCGGAAGCCTTCTCGCGTGGCGCGCGCATGCTGCGCACCGCGCTTGGTCCCGCGATCGCCACCTTCCTGGAAGACCCCTCGATCGTCGAGGTGATGCTCAACCCCGATGGTCGGCTCTGGGTCGACCGGCTGTCCGGCGGGCTGGAGGATAGCGGACGAACGATGTCCGCCGCCGACGGCGAGCGGATCGTGCGCCTGGTCGCGCACCATGTCGGCGCTGAGGTGCATGCCGAAAAGCCCCGCGTCTCGGCCGAGCTTCCCGAGACGGGGGAGAGGTTCGAGGGGCTTCTCCCGCCTGTCGTTGCGGCGCCGGCCTTTGCGATCCGCAAGCCTGCGGTGGCTGTTTTCACCCTGGATGACTACGCGGCGGCCGGCATCATGACGGCCGGGCAGGCGGGCATGCTCCGCGAAGCCGTCGCGGCCCGCAAGAACATCCTGGTCGCCGGCGGCACGTCGACCGGCAAGACCACCCTGACAAACGCGCTGCTGGCGGAGATCGCCGGCACCACCGATCGCGTGGTCCTGATCGAGGACACGCGTGAACTGCAGTGCCGCGCGCCGAATCTGGTCGCGCTGCGCACCAAGGACGGCGTGGCGTCCCTGTCGGATCTGGTTCGGTCTTCCCTCCGCCTACGCCCCGACCGGATTCCGATCGGCGAGGTACGGGGCAGCGAAGCCCTGGAGCTCCTCAAAGCCTGGGGCACGGGCCACCCCGGTGGGATCGGAACGATTCACGCCGGCACGGCTCTGGGCGCGCTTCGCCGCCTCGAGCAGCTCATCCAGGAAGCCGTCCTCACTGTTCCCAAGGCGCTGATCGCCGAGACCATCGATCTCGTCGCGGTTCTGCGCGGCCGCGGCAGCGAACGCCGCCTCGCTGAACTTGCTCTCGTCGCCGGCCTCGATCCCGCCACCGGCGACTACCGCGTCAACTCTGCCGCGGCGGGCGGCCCATCCTCACTTCCCGGAGACCCCTCATGATCCAGTTTCCTCCCGCGATCCGTCGCGTGCGACTCCGCTTCACGGGCCTCGCCGCAATTGCCGTCATCTCCATTGCAATCGCGCCCGCGGCCTACGCCTCCGGCTCGTCGATGCCGTGGGAGACGCCGCTCAATCAGATCCTGGAGTCGGTGCAAGGGCCGGTCGCGAAGATCATGTCGGTCATCATCATCACCGTGACCGGCCTGACGCTTGCGTTCGGCGATAGTTCCGGTGGCTTCCGCCGGCTGATCCAGATTGTCTTCGGTCTGTCGATCGCCTTCGCCGCGTCGAGCTTCTTCCTGACCTTCTTCAGCTTCTCCGGCGGAGCGCTGGTGTGATGGCCGGCATCATCGATCTAGACGTGCCGGGCTTCTTCGCGCCGGTTCATCGCGCGCTCACCGAGGCAATCCTGATGGGCGGCGCGCCCCGCACGGTTGCGATCGCCAACGGCACGTTGGCCGCGGCAATAGCGCTCGGCCTCCACCTCTGGATCCCCGGCGCGCTGATTTGGGCCGTGGGCCATGCCGCGGCGGTCTGGGCGGCCAAGCGCGACCCGCAGTTCGTGGACGTCGTTCGACGCCACCTCCGCTATCCTTCTTACCTCGGCGTGTGAGACTTCCATGCTGAACCTCGCCGAATACCGCAACCGGCCCCACAGTCTTGCCGACTTCCTGCCCTGGGCCGCTTTGGTCGAGAAGGGCGTCGTCCTCAACAAGGACGGCGCGTTCCAGCGCACGGCGCGCTTCCGCGGGCCGGATCTCGACAGCGCGACGCCTGCCGAACTGGTCGGCGTAACGGCCCGACTCAACAACGCGCTCCGCCGTCTCGGCTCAGGTTGGGCGATCTTCGTCGAGGCCCAGCGCATCGCCGCCCAGACTTATCCGCACAATACTTTTCCTGACGCCGCATCAGCGCTGGTCGATTTGGAGCGGCGGGACGCTTTCGAGGAGGCGGGCGCGCATTTCGAGAGCCGCTATTTCCTGACCTTCGTCTGGCTCCCGCCGGCTGAGGACGCCTCGCGGATCGAAGGCTGGCTCTATGAGGGCCGCGCGCAGAGCGGCGTCGATCCCCACGAGCTGCTGCGTGGTTTTGTTGATCGGACCAACCGCGTCCTGCAACTTGTCGAAGGGTTCATGCCTGAGGTGGCGTGGCTCGATGATGGCGAGACGCTGACCTACCTGCATTCGACGATCTCGACCCGGCAACAGCGCGTGCGCGTCCCCGAGACGCCGATGCATCTCGACGCGCTGCTCGCGGACGAACCGCTTGCCGGTGGCCTCGAGCCGCGGCTCGGCAACCATCATCTTCGTACACTCACGGTGGTCGGCTTTCCGACCGCGACCTATCCCGGAATCCTCGACGAGCTGAACCGGCTTGCCTTTCCTTACCGCTGGTCGACCCGCGCGATCCTCCTCGACAAGACCGAGGCGGTGAAACTCTTGACCAAGATCCGCCGGCAGTGGTTCGCCAAGCGCAAGTCGATTGCAGCCATCGTCAAGGAGGTGATGACCAACGAGGCCTCGACACTGGTCGATAGCGATGCGGCGAATAAGGCCACTGACGCCGATCTCGCCTTGCAGGAACTGGGCACCGACGACGTCGGTCAAGCCTACATCACCGCGACCGTCACCGTCTGGGACGAGGACCCCGGTCTCGCCACTGAGAAGCTTCGCCTCGTCGAGAAGGTGATCCAGGGGCGCGACTTCACCTGCATGCCGGAAGGGGTGAACGCGCTCGAAGCCTGGCTCGGCTCTCTGCCGGGTCACGCCTACGCCAACGTTCGCCAACCGCCGCTCTCGACACTGAACCTCGCTCACCTGATTCCGCTTTCAGCGGTCTGGGCCGGGTCAGATCGGGATGAGCATTTCCGCAGCTCCCCGCTCTTCTTCGGTAAGACCGAAGGCTCGACGCCGTTCCGGTTTTCGCTGCATGTCGGCGACGTCGGCCACACCCTGATCGTCGGCCCGACCGGCGCCGGCAAATCCGTGCTGCTGGCGCTGATGGCGATCCAGTTCCGGCGCTACCGGAAAAGCCAGATCTTCGCCTTCGATTTTGGTGGCTCGATCCGCACGGCGGCCCTTGCCATGGGCGGCGACTGGCACGACCTCGGCGGAAGTCTGTCCAACAGCGCCGAAGATTCAGTCTCCCTTCAACCCCTCGCACGTATCGGCGATGCGGCCGAGCGCGCCTGGGCGGCCGAATGGGTGACGGCAATCCTCGCCAAGGAGGGCGTCACCATCGATCCGACCGTGAAGGAGCACGTCTGGTCGGCATTGACGTCACTGGCGTCCTCACCGGCCGAGGAACGCACGATCACCGGTTTGACGGTTCTGTTGCAATCGACCGCACTCAAGCAGGCGCTGCAACCTTATTGCGTCGGCGGCTCCTCCGGCCGTTTGCTCGACGCGGAGGCCGAGCAGCTCGGCTTTGCGTCGGTGCAGGCGTTCGAGACCGAGGGCTTGATCGGCGCAGGCGCGGCGCCTGCCGTCCTCACCTACCTCTTCCATCGCATCGAGGGCCGGCTCGACGGCCGGCCGACCCTCCTCATCATCGACGAGGGGTGGCTCGTCCTCGACGATCCAGCCTTCGCGCAACAGCTCAGGGAATGGTTGAAGACCCTGCGGAAGAAGAACGCTTCCGTCGTCTTCGCCACTCAATCGCTTTCCGACATCGATGGCAGCAACATCGCGCCAGCGATCGTCGAGAGCTGCCCGACGCGGATATTCCTGCCGAACGAGCGCGCGATCGAACCGCAGATCACCGCCATCTACCAGCGGTTCGGCTTGAACGACCGCCAGATCGAGATCATCGCGCGGGCGACGCCGAAGCGCGACTACTATTGCCAGTCTCGTCGCGGCAATCGGCTGTTCGAGCTCGGCCTTGGGCCAGTTGCGCTCGCCTTCTGCGCCGCCTCCTCCAAGACCGACCATGCCGCAATCGAACGGCTGCTTGCCGAGCACGGCCGTGACGACTTCACGGCCGCCTGGCTCGCCGATCACGAACTGCTGTGGGCCGCCGATCTCATCCCTGACCTGACAAACCTGGAGGTGCAATCATGACCGCTCTCGAAGTGCGGCGCGCTGGCTTGGCCGCTGCGACGGCTCTCTCGCTCGCCTTTTCGATCTCGCCGCTTTCGACGACCTCGGTCCTTGCGCAGTGGATCGTCTACGACCCCACCAACTTCAGCCAGAACGTGCTGACCGCGGCGCGCGAGCTGCAGCAGATCAACAATCAGATCCAGATGCTGACCAATCAGGCCCAAAGCCTGGTGAATCAGGGAAAGAACCTCGCCAACCTGCCGTTGTCGACGCTGACCCAGCTTCAGTCATCGATTGCCAAGACCCAGTCACTGCTGAGCCAGGCCCAGAACATCGCCTTCAACGTCGAGCGCGTCCAGACGATGTATTCCAGCACCTACGGCACGGCGGCGGCGACGGGCTCCAATGCAACAATGTTTGCCGCGGCTCAAAGTCGTTGGCAGAACTCGGTGGGCGCTTTCGAAGACTCGCTGAAGGTGCAGGCCGGCGTCGTCGGCAATATCTCGACCAACTCCAGCGCAATGAGTACGCTGGTTACCGCCAGTCAGTCGGCAAGTGGCGCTTTGCAAGCCGCTCAAGCCGGCAACCAACTCCTCGCGCTGCAATCCCAGCAGCTATCCGATCTCGTCGCGGTGCTCGCCGCGAAGGGACGGGCGGATGCGCTGGAGCAGGCGCGCGTAACGGCGACCGAGTCGCAGGGCCAGCAGCAATACAAAATCTTCTCGACACGCAGCGGCTATCAGCCGGGCAACGTCACCATGTTCAGCGGCAACTGAGGCACCGATCATGGAGCGCTCGGATATCTTTCGCGCAGGCGCGATGATCGTCGTGTTCGTGATTTTCCTCGCCGCGCTGCACGTCATCCATCGGCGTCCAGCCGAGCGGCCGGTATCCGACGCCCCCTCTGTCTCCGCTCCCGATGACCTCTCGGCCGAGCTGCTCCGCTGCGCCGAGCTTGGACCCCAGGATGCCGAAGATCCGCACTGCCAGGCGGTTTGGAAGGAGAACCGCGCGCGCTTCTTCGGCAGGCCGGCGCGGCCACGTCTGCCGCAAGCCGCGCCGGCCACTCAGCCGATGACGGCTGTTCCAAAGGGAGAGAAGCCGTGAACAACGTCGGCGTCATCGACACCTTTCTCAATACTTTCACGACCTACATTGATTCGGGTTTCGGCCTGATCAAGGGCGAGGTCACGTATTTGTCGTCGACGTTGATCGTCATCGACATCACGCTCGCGGGCCTGTTCTGGGCTTGGGGCGCAGACGAAGACATTCTCCAGCGACTGGTGAAGAAGACCCTCTACATCGGCTTCTTTGCCTTCATCATCACTAACTTCACCAAGCTCTCAGGCATCATCTTCAACAGCTTCGCAGGCCTCGGCCTGAAGGCCGGCGGCTCGTCGATCTCGACGGCGGACTTCCTGCGGCCCGGCCGGCTTGCGCAGGTCGGCCTCGACGCCGGGCAGCCGTTGCTCGACTCCGCAAGCCAAATGATGGGCTTCACCAGCTTCTTTTCCAACTTTGTACAAATTGCCGTGCTGATGGTGTCCTGGCTGCTGGTGCTGATCGCCTTCTTCATTCTGGCGGTGCAGCTCTTCGTCACGCTGATCGAGTTCAAGCTGACGACGCTCGCCGGCTTCATCCTCATTCCGTTCGCGCTCTTCAACAAGACCGCCTTTCTCGCGGAGAAGGTGCTGGGCAATGTCGTTGCCTCCGGCGTGAAGGTCATGGTGCTCGCCGTCATCGTCGGCATCGGCACCGGGCTCTTTTCGCAGTTCACCACCGCCTATGCCGGCGGCCAGCCGACGATCGAGCAGGCGCTCTCTGTCGTGCTCGCGGCGCTCGCTATGCTGGGCCTCGGCATCTTCGGGCCCGGCATCGCGACCGGGCTTGTTTCCGGCGCGCCGCAGCTTGGTGCGGGCGCTACCGTCGGCACGGGTCTGGCTGTTGCCGGTACAGCGATGGTCGGCGGCGCGGCGCTCGGTTTGGCCGGAAGGGGAGCGATGGCAGCCAGCTCTGGTGCTGCGGCTGCCGCGCGCGGCGGTGCGGCGATGGCGGGCGGCATGTCCTCCGCCTACAGCCTCGCATCAGCCGGTCGGTCCGGCGCCGGCGGCGTCGCGTCCGGTCTCGGCGGTGCAGGCCGTGCGGCGGCTAGTCACGCGGCAGCTCCCGTCAGACGCGCCGCTGCGCAAGCGGCAGGGACAATGACGGAGAGCTTCACTTCTGGCGCCCGTGCCGGCGTCGCCAACACGGGTGGCTCCTCGACGATGGGGACCATTCGGAGCGGCGCGGCCGCAAACGATGGAGCCGCATCTCAAGTGCCGAGCGAGAGCGGTCCGCCCGCCTGGGCCCAACGCGTCAAGCGCAATCAGACCGTCATTCACGGCGCTCAGACCACCGCGCAAGCCCTCAAATCCGGCGACAGCCATGGCGGCGGCCACTCCGTCGACCTCTCGGGAGGAGAATAACGAATGTCAGTCTTCCGGCGATCGTCGGTTCGTTACGGCCGCACGCCCGAACCAGAAACCCCCTACCAGCGCGCAGCGCAAGTTTGGGATGAGCGCATTGGATCCGCCCGGGTGCAGGCCAGGAACTGGCGGCTGATGGCCTTCGGTTCGCTGATGCTGTCCTGCGGCCTTGCCGGTGGACTCGTCTGGCAATCCACGCACGGCACTGTCGTTCCCTGGGTGGTGCAGGTCGACAAGCTCGGCGAAGCGCAAGTCATGGCGCCCGCTACCGCCGACTACAGGCCGAACGACCCACAGATCGCCTGGTATCTCGCCCACTTCATTCAGATCGTTCGCTCGCTTCCGGCCGACCCGATCATCGTGCGGCACAACTGGCTGCAGGCCTATGATTTCACAACCACGGCGGGCGCGGCGGCGCTGAACGACTACGCCCGCGCCAACGACCCCTTCGCCAATCTCGGCAAGCAGCAGGTCGCGATCGACGTCTCCAGCGTCATCCGCGCCTCGCCCGACAGTTTTCGCGTGGCCTGGGTTGAGCACCGCTTTCAGGACGGGGCGCTCGCCGGCACCACGCGTTGGACCGCGATCCTCACCATCGCGATTCAGCCGCCCACCGACGCCGATCGGCTGCGCAAGAATCCACTCGGCATCTACGTCAACGCCATCAACTGGTCAAAGGAGCTGGGACAATGACCCCGCCGATTTTCGCAAAAGCCGGCGGTCCGGCTTCGCGTTTTTCCATCGTTCATCAAAACCGGAAGGACGGCGATACGTCTTTCCGTAAATCCGCTTTGACGGCTTTGCTGATATCCGTCTCAGCCCTTGGCGGCTGCGCGCACAATTTCATCCCACCCGACATCAGCTACGACACTGCGGAGCCTGCGACGCTCACCGTCGACCCGGCGCCGCCCGTCAAAATCGTGGAGTTGCCCCAGCCGCTGCCACTGCCCGGGCAGTTGAAGCCGCTCGCCGCCGGCAAACGCGTCCCGGAAGCCGCCGATCCAAAGGTTCGCGTCAAACAGGCCAACGCCGCGGCACGGGTGCAGCCGGTCCGCAATGGTTTCATCAACGCAGTACAGGTCTATCCGTTCTCCGGCGGAGCCCTCTACCAGGTCTACACGGCGCCCGGCCAGATCACAGATGTCGCCCTCCAGGAGGGTGAGCAACTCGTCGGCTCCGGTCCGGTTGCCGCCGGTGACACTGTGCGCTGGATCATCGGCGATACCGAGAGCGGCGCGGGCGCGACCAAGAAGATTCATATCCTCGTCAAGCCGACGCGGCCGGATTTGGTCACCAATCTCGTGATCAACACCGATCGGCGGACCTATCTCCTCGAGCTGTGCTCGACGGAAAAGACCTATATGGCCTCGGTCTCCTGGCAGTATCCCGAGGACCAGCTGATTGCGCTTCGGCGGCAGAATGCGGCCGCTGAAACTGCGGCGCCAATTGCGGCTGGCGTCGATCTCGCCTCGATCAACTTCCGCTACTCTATTGAGGGCGACGACCCGGCCTGGCGTCCGCTGCGCGCCTTTGATGACGGCAACAAGGTCTACATCGAGTTCCCAAGCGGTATCGCCCAGGGTGAAATGCCGCCGCTGTTCGTGATAGGTCCAGCCGGCGGCTCCGAACTGGTGAACTACCGAGCAAACCGTAACTACTACATCGTCGACCGCTTGTTCGCCGCCGCCGAATTGCGTCTTGGCGACAAGGATAGTGAGCGGCGCGTGCGCATCGTCCGCACCGACGGAAGGCCGCGCGCATGGCGATAGACAGCGAAGACGAACGTCAGGGCGACATTCCGCCCGTCGCGCCGCCGGACCTGCGGCTCCGAGGCGAGCGGCCCCGTGTCACACGGCTCTCGCGCAAGGTCCTTGTCGGCCTCGGCGCGCTGTCTGCCCTCGCGGTCGCGGGCGCGCTCGGCTACGCGCTCCAGACCGGCAACAAGGCGCAGAGCGGCCAAGAACTGCTCAGCACCCAGAACCGGCCTTCGGCCGAGGGTCTGGCCGGGTTGCCGAAAGACTATACCGGCCTGCCGCGTCAAGCACCGCCGCTCGGGCCGCCGCTGCCCGGCGATCTCGGCAAGCCGATCCTCAACACCGGCGCTGCACCGAACACGATGGCGGCGACGTCAGATCCCGAGACGCAGCGCAGGGGCCAGGAAATCGAGGCGGCGCGGGTCAGCCGCCTCTTTGCCCAAACTGCTCAGCAACCGCAGAGCGTCGGCCAACTCATCCCGAATGCCTCCGCTGGCGCCACGGCCACTCCGGCCGCGACACCGCCCGTCGATGCCGGATCTGCCCAGAACATGCAGGACCGCAAGACGGCCTTCCTCACTGCTCCGACAGACAAGCGCACGGTCAGTCCGGAACGGCTCGAAGCCAAGGCCTCACCTTACGTCGTGCAGGCGGGCACCGTGATTCCGGCTGCGCTCATCACGGGCATTCGTTCCGATCTGCCCGGCCAAGTCACCGCACAGGTGACCGAGGCGGTCTGGGACAGTCCGTCTGGCAAATATCTTCTGATCCCGCAGGGTGCCAAACTGATAGGTCAGTACGATAGCTCCGTCGCGTTCGGCCAGTCCCGCATCCTCCTGGTCTGGACCCGCATCATCATGCCGGATGGCAACTCGATCGTGCTAGAGCGCCAGCCCGGCGCCGACACCGGTGGTTATGCCGGTCTCGAGGATGAGGTCGACAACCACTGGGGCATGCTGTTCAAGGCTGCCGTCCTCTCGACCATGCTCAGCGTCGGAGGCGAGGCGGGCACGAGCCAGAATGAGAACAACCTCGTTCAAGCGATCCGTAGCGGCGCGTCCAACAGCATCAGCCAGACCGGCCAGCAGATCGTGCAGCGCCAGCTCAACATCCAGCCGACGCTGACCATCCGGCCAGGTTTCCCGGTGCGGGTCATCGTTACGCGGGATTTGGTGTTGGCTCCCTACCGCCAGGAGGCAAGCCGATGAGCAAGCTGAAGCTCGGAACCATCCTCGACGATAAGCCGGTGAAGATCGCCGTCGAGTTGCCGGCTGCCGTCCATCGCAATCTCCTCGCCTATGCCGAGGCGATCGCGCGCGAGAGCGGACAGCCGGCACCCGATCCCGCCAAGCTCATCGCTCCGATGATCCAAAGATTCATGGCAACAGACAAGGGGTTTTCAAAGGTGAAACGCGCGGCAACAAATTGATAAGGGGACGATCGTTCAGCGTTGCCTTGCAGAAACGGCCGGGACGAAAGCCCATCAAGTCAAATCCGGTCATAGACCAGCATTTTGCTCACGTAGACGCGTTCAGGTGAACAGGAAGTCAGATGCCATATATCGATGCCACGGGTGTGAAGCTTTATTTTGAGGAAGCCGGGGAAGGTCATCCGATCATTTTCCTGCACGAGTTCGGCTCAGATAGCCGCGGATGGAAAACCCAGGTTCGCTACTTTTCTCGTGCCTATCGCTGCATCACTTTCAACGCTCGCGGATATGCCCCCAGCGACGTTCCTGACGATCCGACGCTATATGGCTGGGAGCTCGCTGTGAACGACATCGCCGCCGTCATGCGTGGCCTCGCTGTCGAACACGCACACCTGGTCGGATTGAGCATGTGCGGATATGCCGCCTTGCAGTTCGGATTACGCTATCCGAAGAGAGCCAGCGCGATTGTCGCGGCCGGTGTGGGATCCGGATCGGCTCCTTCCCAGCAGGACGCCTGGTCGAGAGAAACCTCCATTCTCGCGCGGGCTTTCATCGAGCGCGGGATGGACGCGATGGCCCGGAGAATGGCGCATGGTCAGACTCGTATTCAACTCAAATACAAGGACACACGGAGCTGGGAAGAGTTCCAGGAACGCCTGCGTCACCACTCACCGCTAGGTATGTCGAATACGATGGCGCGCTGTCAGGGGGTGCGACCGCCATTGCATGATCTGGCCGATCAGTTCTCAACGATGCGAACACCGGTATTGCTGGCCCTGGGCGATGAAGACGCGCCCTGCCTTGAGACTAACCTGATGCTGAAAGCAGTGCTTCCCAACGCCGGTCTTTGGATCTGTCCCAACACCGGCCACACCATCAATCTGGAAGAGCCGACAGCATTCAATGCTCAGCTCGACAGCTTTCTAGCCGCCGTCGAGCGTGGGAGCTGGCGCCGCGGGCATCCGGAAATTGAGGCTGAATCCGATCTGAAACTTGAGATGACGTGCGATACACGCACGAAGGCAGTGGCCCGTTACTGCAACACTCCAGGCGCTTCACAGTGAGTCCTCTCATGAAATCCCGGACCGGCGTTCATCTCAGCGAATCCATGTCAACGCGGTTGACCGCCGCGGCTACACGCACGGGAGTCACAAAGTCAGAACTTATTGAAGCCGCGCTCGATAGCTTTCTCGAATCCGATAACGCTGCTGAACATTTCGCGATCGTGGCAGGCCGCCTCACTGAGTTGAACGATCAGATCGGGCGTCTCGGTGCCGATCTCAAGATGGTGAATGAGGCCGTCGCCCTTCACGCGCGCTTTCACTTGGCTGTTACGCCCTCGTTATCGGCGGCAGAGCAGCATATGGCGACTGTGGTGGGCTCAGAACGCTTCGATGAGTTCGCTGCGCAAGTAGGACGTCGTGTTGAGCGGGGGACATCCCTCCTCCGGGAGACGATGAACCGGCGCCTCGTGACGAATAAGAACCGCTGGGCGAGCCACCTTGCGGCAAGCGCGGATCGCCGCACGAATTGCAGGTCTTCAGAACCAGACCGTCGTCTGTCCGACACGGTTGATGGCGGGTCAGAGCCGAATGCTGCCGTGCGGGAGGGCGGCAGCATTCGAACCTTTCCAGACCGGACCAACATCCCGCTACAGCGAGAGATCTAACGGCGCTGAAACCACGCCTTATTCGCGGCCGCCTAGCCCAAGCCGCACCTACGTGCCGCGACGATCAGTTGCAGACGTGATGGGTGTCTCCGCACTTGTCATGCGGGTGTTTCTACCTTTTGCTGTCGGTTATTACCTCTCGTACCTCTTCAGGACAATCAACGCTTTGATCGCCGCTCCCCTGACATCGGAATTGGGGCTCGACGCTGGTGATCTTGGCTTGCTGACTTCGGTCTATTTTCTCACCTTCGCGGTAGCGCAGATACCCGTCGGCATCCTTCTGGATCGATATGGTCCGCGGCTGATCCAGAGCGTGCTGCTGGTTGCTGCTGCGGTCGGCGCCGCATTGTTTGCTACGTCAGACAATTTGCTCATGCTGCTTCTAGGCCGGGCGCTACTCGGTCTCGGCGTCGCCGCGAGCCTGACCGCCGGATTGAAAGCCCTCGTTCTCTGGTTTCCGAAGGACCGTCTTCCGTTTCTCAACGGCCTGATGGTCATGCTCGGTGCATTGGGAGCAGTCACCACGACCTCGCCGGCGCAGTGGTTGCTGGCTTGGGTTGGGTGGAGGACGCTCTTCGCATTGTTAGCTGTCTTCACGGCCGGCTGTTCGGCGATGATCTATCTCGATGATCTATCTCTTGGTGCCGGAGAGTGCATCGGCAACGCCGGTCCTGCGTGGAACAGCCGTGGCCAGCTTGAAGAAGATTTATACCGATCCGCATTTCTGGCGTCTGGCGCCGCTATCAGCGACTTCCGTCGGCACCGCCTGGGCGCTGCAGGGACTTTGGGCAGCGCAGTGGTTCACTGACGTCGAGGGACTTGATCGCGCTGCTTTGGTGCAACATTTGCTTGTCATGACCGTCGCGGTAGCCTGGGTGCGCTCCTGCTAGGCGTTCTGGCTGATCGGCTGCGTCGCTATGGCATTGGAACAGAGGCGCTCCTCGCGGTCGTCGGCCTTATGTTCATTGCCGTGCAATTCGCGATTATCCTGCGATGGCCGTTGTCATCATACGTCCTGTGGGCCGCTGTGGCCGCCGTCGGCGCAGCTACGGTGCTTAGCTATGCGATCCTGGCTAGTTATTTCCCGAAAGAGCTTGCCGGACGGGCCAATGCTGCGCTGAACGTGTTCCATATCGGTGGAGCGTTTGTCCTGCAATATGCCACTGGCGTCGTCCTTGAACATTGGACGCCTCAGGCGGGGCATTATCCGGAGATCGCGTACCAGATAGCCTTTTTCCTCAATCTTGTCCTTCAGATCATCGCATGGGTCTGGTTCGCTTTCCCGTGGGTGCTTCGGCCGTCGACGAGCGCTAGGTTCAGCGATTAGGGGCGCGAGTCGGCGGCAGCCAAGGTTCAGCCTGCCGGGACTGTGAGCGATCACAGCAAGCACCGGCGAATGTTCGACACCGCGACGCACCTCGTCCAGGAAATGCCGCCCCCCAGGGGTGATCGTGACACCCCGATGCCGATGCTCGAACAGATGCTGCAGTCTTCAGGGATCTCAAAGCTATGCCGATTCTGACGCGTAGCGGCGGCGCGACGACGCCGACCAAGGCTGCCAAGTTGATCGCCAATGGTTGGGCGCTTTATCGCAACCGACCGCGCCTTTGCGAAGGCCCGACGAAATGCTGTTCAGCTCGCATCTGGGGCAGCGGAAATATCAGGATAGCGCTCCCGAAGCAGGTCGAGCAACGGACGCAGCGATGGATTAGCGTTGTCCTGCCGCCAATAAGCGCGCAAGCTCAGCCGCGTCGGCCCCTCGGCATCATGCACCTCGCGGAAGGTGACACCCGGATAGACTGCGCCCGTCGCACTTTCCAATACCAGTAGAATGCCCCAGTCCACGCCGACCAAGGAGAGAAGACGGTCGAGCACCACATCATGGCGAACCAGCGGGCAAGGATCGGAAGACCCCAATTTGCTGTCAAGGAGCTTCAGGAATTCCGGTCCCGGGCCTCGCTGCGACATCAAAAGCGATTCGTGCCTCAGTTCGCCCCAGTGAATTACGTCACGACCTGTCAGCGGATGGTTCGCGGGGAGGGCGGCAACGACACGCTCGCTCCAGAGCAACAATGACCTGTCGCTCCACCTTGGACTGAGGCCGGCCACAAAGGCGACGTCAATCGCGGAGCTGGCGAGATCCGAAATCAGATGGTCGCTCGCTCCGTCAACCAGTTGTCTGTCGACATCGGGGAAGCGGTGCCGGTGCTCGATGAGAGTGGCCCGGAGATTGCCGGCTGACAGGGAAGTGTGGATGCCGATGGTCAATCGGCCGCTCTCACCACGCGAGCGGTTCTTGCCACGAACCGTGATTGCTTCCGTCTCATCAACGAAACGCCGGGCAGCTTCGAGGAATTCCTGCCCTTCAACGGTAGGTCGTGTGCCGCCATTGGTACGCTTAAACAGAGTGACGCCCAACCTGTATTCGAGATTGCGCAGGCCGCGACTAAGAGTGGGTTGCTTGATTCTGAGCGCCTCTGCCGCTTGGCGGAGGCTTCGGTGCTTGGACGCGACGATCGCCCAGCGCAGGTCTCGAAATTCCACAGGCACGGTCGAAACCCTAGGGTAAGTTGCCGGTGACCAATTGACCAATTTTTGTCTTGAATGGCGCACGCCATTTGCTTGCGCTGCTTCTGGATCTTCCAATTTGGCAAGCGCAAAAATGGGCGAGGCTGGAGCCAAAAAAGTTTGGCAAGTTTGCCTTTCATTTGCTTGCGCTGCTTCAACCCGCCAATTCGGCCTCGAAAGGGCCATCAAAAGACATCCGCCCTCCGGGCCGGTTAAGACCCTGCCGCCATTTGCTCGGTACCTAGGCTCGCTGGAGGCACGAGAAGCGCAAGCTCTTCTAACTTCATGTTTCGGGTAAACTGCTATGATTCCAAATGACAGTGAACCAATCGCCAACCCAACCCGATCATGAAAAAGCCTCCCGAACGACCCGAGAAGCAGTCTTTTCGATTGAAATGGGTAGAACGGGGAAAATCCGTTTTTGTGACCGAGCGTGTGATCCTACACGAGGTAATTTTGCGACAGGGCAACAGAAACCGACTGAGCTTCAGGTCAGCTTGGTTGTCCGCCTAAATGCTGTCCGCCAACGGCGCGCAACTGAGGATCGAAGTCGACAGGTTTTTGACGACAGTTCAGGCGGCCTGAGCGAACTAGAAGTATAACTGAATCATCGGGATGAAAGCCTCCCACCTATCCAAGTTAAGGCCTAGCTGCCCGCCTTGCCTTTCTTCTAATCCGCAATTCCTTTTCTGCTACCGATTTTCGGGGTAACTCAATCTTACCCAACTTCAGCGTGAAAGGGCGCTTGAGACCAAAAAATGGCGATTAGCCTTTCAGTACTACGGCCCCTGGAAGAGGAGGGGCGCGCGGATTACGGGTCGAAGAGCCCAGGAGGGATTAATGCCAAGGACGCACGCCGTTTTTCGCGGCTATTCGATGAATCTTGCCCGAAACGCTCTCATCTGCTCCACCCTTCTGGCGCGAACGGTTGGATACAGCGACTGGGGCGGTGTCATCCCCGCTAGGGATTGTCCCGGAAGCATGACGCTGGCAGCAATTACAAGCGCGCCAGAACCATAGACGAGATAGTTGTTGGAGGAGTTTGAACTGAGCGTGGTCGTGCCTGAAGAAACAAGATTGGTTGTCACGGCTTGCTCCAAATAGATTACGGAAACTTGGACGAGCTTAATTAGTCAAATTCGGTATCGGTCCTCGCCTGCCGGATCGGCCCAGCAAGGCCACCTTGGATCCTCTGATTGTATTCCCCAACCGCGGCATGCGTGCGCAGCACGCTGTTCACCATCTCGAACATGTCGTGCATGCGCTGCTCGGAGACCGGGCTCTCGACCACGACGACGAGCTCGGGCTTGTTCGAGGACGCGCGCACCAGGCCCCAGCTGCCGTCCTCGACCGTGACGCGTCCGCCGTTGACGGTGACGAGATCGCGGATCGCCTGGCCGCCGATCCTGGCGCCCTTGGCCTGCAAGCCTTCAAAATGCTTCACCACCTGGTCGATGACGCCGTACTTGGTCTCGTCGGCGCAATGCGGCGACATGGTCGGCGACGACCAGGTTTTCGGCAGCGCGTTCTTCAAATCGGCCATCGACTTGCCCGGCGCGCGGTCGAGCATGTCGCAGATCGCGAGCGCCGACACCAGGCCGTCGTCATAGCCGCGCCCATACGGCTTGTTGAAGAAGAAGTGGCCGGACTTCTCGAAGCCCGCGAGCGCACCCGTCTCGTGGGTGCGGCGCTTCATGTAGGAATGGCCGGTCTTCCAATAAGCGACCTTGGCGCCCTGCTTCTGCAGCACGGGATCGGTGACGAACAGGCCGGTCGACTTCACGTCGACGATGAACTGCGCGTCCTTGTGGATCGCCGACATGTCGCGGGCGAGCATCACGCCGACCTTGTCGGCGAAGATTTCCTCGCCGGTGTTGTCGACGACGCCGCAGCGATCGCCGTCACCGTCGAAGCCGAGACCGACATCGGCCTTGTGATGCAGCACCGCATCGCGGATCGCGTGCAGCATCTCCATGTCTTCCGGATTCGGATTGTATTTCGGGAAGGTGTGGTCGAGCTCGGTGTCGAGCGGGATCACCTCGCAGCCGATCGCCTCCAGCACCTGCGGCGCGAACGCGCCGGCCGTGCCATTGCCGCGGGCCGCGACGACCTTGAGCTTGCGGGTCAGCTTCGGACGGCTGGTGAGGTCGGCGATGTAGCGCGCCGGATAGTTCTCGTGGAACTGGTAGGAGCCGCCGGCCTTGTTCTTGAATTCGGCGTTGAGCACGATTTCCTTCAGCCGCGTCATCTCGTCGGGGACGAAGGTCAGCGGGCGGTTGGCGCCCATCTTCACGCCGGTCCAGCCATTGTCGTTGTGCGAGGCCGTGACCATGGCGCAGCAGGGCACGTCGAGGTCGAACTGCGCGAAATAGGCCATCGGCGTCACCGCGAGCCCGATGTCGTGCACCTTGCAGCCCGCAGCCATCAGGCCGGAAATCAGCGCATATTTGATCGAGGCCGAATAGCCGCGGAAATCATGGCCGGTGACGATCTCCTGCTTGACGCCGAGCTCCGCAATCAGCGCGCCCAGCCCCATGCCGAGCGCCTGGATCCCCATCAGGTTGATTTCCTTCTGGAACAACCAGCGCGCGTCGTATTCGCGAAAACCCGTGGCCTTCACCATCGGCTCGGATTCGAAGGCATAGGTGTTGGGCAACAAGACGGATTTCGGCTTGGGGAACATTGAGACAATCTCAGAAATGCGAGGAATTGACCGCCGCCATAGCGAATGCCCAGGCCGAGGTATCGCGGGCATCACACAATGGACAAGGTAGGCTTGTTGGCTAAGTCTTGGTCAGCTTTCCGTCATCGAAAACCAGGAAACGTTGACCTGCACAGCGAGAAGAATGCAGCCGGCCGGCCAGTTTGGATGGGCGGGGTTATAGAAGCCGGGACAATAGCGAGACTAGCTCAGCTTGCCGCCTGGTCCCGGTTCGCAAAAAGACAGCTTTCAGATGGTTTCGCGCTGTCCCCGACGAAATGTTCATATAAAATGCAATTTCTTCCAGCGACTTTCCCTCCACCAGCAGCGATGCGAGACGAGCCTGCGCGGGAGTCAATCCAAAGATCTCCATGACAGAGCTCTGCGAGACGCGAGGTATTTCATTCAGATCAGTCAGGATCAGAAGGGCGCCCATGTCCGGGAGGAGGGGATCGCCTGCACTTTCCCAGTCCTGAACGATGGCATCAATGACAATCGGCCGGCGCTGACTCCGGGTGACAACTGTTTGCAAGGTGCTACGGCCCGGTTTGCCAGACAAAAAGCGGACCTGAGTGATCAGTCGGTCCAGCCTCAGTCGTGACTGAGCATCCGCTGCAAACAGACGCCGTCCCTTCACCGATAGATCGTCATCGAAAAGCTTCGACGCGTTGTCGTTGACAGCCGCCACGAAGCCATTCTGATCGATCAAAATCGCAGGCCGGCCCAATAGATCAAGCGTACCAATCATACTGGGCCGTTCCCCACGAGCGATGCGCAATTCACTCGGGCAAAACAAAGCTCCTTTCGGACCTGCCCCCGTTCTCTCGTCACCCTCAAGCATAGCAACAGTTCAAAAAATGGTTCGCATAACTAATGCTGAAAACGCCATCGTCCCATGTCTCAACTTATAGCTGCGTGCGTCAAAGTGGACAGTCCCATTTGAGATATGTTTCGCACTAATTTCTAGAGTTTCAGACTGAGTCCGTAGGCTACGGACCTTTCGGGCGCGCGATGAATAAGCGCTCGCTGCGTTTGCCCGTTCGAATTCAGCGCTTCTTCGCCGGCATTCGAGCTGCGCGATCGATGCAAAAGTGAAAATCTAACTAGTCATAGGAAGAAGCCGCTGATCTTCGCAGTCCTGCCTGCACAAATCCGGCGAACTTTCCCATTTTTGTGCTGAATTTGATCACGGCAGGCTCTCTTGAACGCGCCTCCTGATTTTGCCTCGCGCCGCGAACCCTCTAACGCAGAGCGGGCTTCACCCTGAGTGGCTCCGGGCTCTGGTACGCCACTGCTTTCGATCTCCCTAGGAGGCGTAGATGCCTTTGGGAACTTGAAAACCAAGGGAAAAATAGCCGAGACTAGCGCGTCGAGAGCACATCGCTCCTCGGACAGACGTCTTTCGACATACTGGCGGTCAAGCCCCGCGACCTCTGTTTCAAGCAAACGGCGATAGCGGTGGATGCGGTTACGGTGGGTTCGCATGGCGGCGAGCGTTTCGCTGATCATCGGCAGAATCTCATTCGAAATCAAATCCTCTCCTCCTTAACCGCGTGCCTGCGGTGGAGCATAGCTGACTCCGCGGAGCGCTGTGATTTGATGTCCTTTCTCTAGGGACAGCCCTGAAGGGTCAATTGGGTTCGTAACGCGCCGCTTCTGTACGTAACGTACAATGAATCCAGCGGGCGCCGTCCGGACAGTGAATATGGCAAGCCAGATGTTGCGCCCTGTTCTGCCGAAAGCAAGACATTCTGAGGGGCGCGCAAAGCCCGATCGCTAGCTGAGAGCTGTTCGTTTGCCCGAGGCACTCACGGGCCCTGCTCGTCATCGTCGCCGCTAGCCGATGAAGCTGAAGCCGACCTTGCTGACCTGTACGACGAGCGCGGCGACCTCAAGCCCATAGACGCTTGGCCGGAAATTTGGCGGCAAGGCCTCGTTGCCGGTGTCGAGATCGACGCGCTATACGAAGGGGCGGGCGAGGAGCGTAGGCAAGTCGGTCACGTCAAGAAGATCAGGTTGAGTGATCGACTGCGCCGCCTGGAGCTGATCGGCAAGCATGTTCGCGTCAATGCGTTCCAGGAGCGGGTTGAGTTTAGCCTGTTGGAAGGACTGGGAGAGCGCATCGATCGCGCCAAGGCTCGCGCAGCATCTCTTCCAGCGCTTCCGGCTCCGCCGATCGTGAAGGTCGCGTCTGCTCCTCTCCCTTCGCGTGTAGAGCAGCCAGCGCCAGCCGCACCACCTGCGCCGCCGTCACCACCACCGCCGCTGCCGAAGCCGGCTTACAAGCCGATCATGCCCGCGCCTGAACCCGCAGCACCGTGGCCGTCGTTCGGCGGCTTCGCTGCGACCGACTACGATCCCACCTAGCAAAAAACGAAATGCTCCATCATGGCAACAATCGCTGCCAACATCGCCACCATCCAAGCCCAAGCCGCCGTTCTCGACACGCTAATTGGGCAATTTGCCGCCGCCAAAGCGTTGATCGACGCGGCCGAACTCGACATTCGCAGTCAGCAAGCCTAAGCGTGGACTTGCACAGGTTTCGCTGCGCTGTCTGCAATCACGCACTTACGACATTCGCAGCGCATGAAGATTCCATGCATTCCAATGGCCGGTGGCTTCAAGGCGATTTGCGCCCACCGAAGTAAGCCGCGCTGCAAGTCGTGACCGAAGGCGAGACGCCGCGGCTGCCGGAAGGTTTCAGGGTCGAGCTCGACAAGGACGGTTGGCGGCACTGATTCGCGCGAAGCGCCGATGGCCTCAATGCATCTGCCGCTCTGACTGATCTTCACTAATCCGCCAGCCGCGTAGGGCATGACCATGTCCGATGACTGGACCAAACGAGCGACGAACATCCTTCGAGAACTTCATGCTGCCGAGACGGAGCTAATCGGCAGGGGGGCTATCCTGACCGACGGTAAGGCGGGGACGGTTGATCACGTCTTCCTTGACGAGGTGCACGGGCTCCGGATCTCGATCGGTGGCCACGACGGCAAGTGGCCGATTTCGACTCTGAAGCTTCTAGACTCCGGTTTCGCCAGATAGCGCAGGCGGTGTCAGCCCGTGGCAATGACCGATCAAGGCTGGGGCGCCCGTTCGAGGATGATCCGATCGAGGTAGACGGGCGCAAGCTGGGGGGTGGCATCATGTGGGCCTTGCACCTCGGAGGGCCGACACCAGATGGCGGGCCACTGCGCAAGAAGGGCAAACCGTGCAGGGTGATCCGATGAGCCAAATAAACCAGACCGGCCGTAGGATTATCTACGTCATGATGGTGGTCGTGGTGCTGGTGGTCATCTGGCAGATTCTCACGCCGCTTTGAGAAGGCCCGCCAGATAGCTTGTCCGCCCGGTCACCGTCCGCGGTGATCACTCGGTGACCGGGCGCCCAGCGCGGTGCGCGGCAGCGAGGCGGAGCCTGGCCGAGTAAGCCAGTCACAGTTTACCTGGAGTGGCAGCCATGATGCAGAACGTTGTAGCCGGATGCGTCGCAGTGGCTTTGATTATCCTGGCCTTGATTGGCTTCGCCCAAACGCACCGTGAATGTTGGCACGGGCACGTGCTCCTAACCCATGAGCCCTGCGGATCCGTCAGCCCTTCAATATAGGAACAACCATTTTCCGCTGATCTGGGCGCGGGACCGAAGCCCCGCGCTCTCGTCGTTCACCGCCTCGGCCGGCGGGCGCAAAACCAGCTGTCGATCGCAGTGAGCGCTTTTCCACACCCACGACGCGCAGTAGCTCGCGCGCGGTCCGAGCCACCAGTAATCGATAATTTGACTGTCGCCCGCGCAGCGGTTGGATCTCGGCATGCCTCACCCTGCCCGCCGCCACACGCCCACGCACGCCGAGGGTCGGCCAATCAAGATCACCTTTGGCGAGATGCGCGAGATGGGCTTGCGCGGCGTCCTCATGTATTGCCCCTGCGGCCGTCACGTTGCGCTCGGCACCGATCGCTGGCCCGACGATGTTCGGCTGTCAGATGTCGAGCCGCGCTTCGTCTGCACCGCCTGCGCCGGGCGCGGCGCAGACGTACGACCGGATTTCAACTGGAACGCAAAAGGGCCGATCGGCGACATGGGCTATCGGTAGCCACCTTAAAAACGGCCCCGGCCATGGGGGCTTTTGAAGTGTGGAGGCCGGGGCCGTTGGAGGTGACCTTGGCGGTAATGGGGTCGCCAGGTGGTGACGAGCATAGGAAAAACCGGCAATCAGTTCTGTCCACTTGTGCCCAAAGCGGTATAGTTCCTCATCGGGAACGGAACCGGTCGCAATGAAGGACATGCAGGCTCAGTTAGAAAAGCTCCGCACGGATGCTGCCGAGTGCGCCTTGATCCGCGATCTTGCTACTGAACCCAAGAAGCGAGATGTTCACAAGGCTGGCCGAGCATCTGACAGTTCTGGCCGACGAGGTTGAACGCGCCATTGCTGCCGCGAGACCTGAGCTGAAGCGGAAGGAATGACGGAACGAGGCTGGGGTCGGCGTTTCGAGGATCCGATCACGATCGGCGATCGCATACTGGTGACGCAGCTCGACGCCGGCGAGTACATCGCCGCGTCGCCGAAGAAAGAGCACGCCGCATCGGAATGGCAAGCCGCGATGAAGGTGGAGGCCCGAGTATGTTTGCCAGCATCGGGGTCATGCGGGCATTGAACCGCCACCACGTCCCGGAGTTTAACCCGAAGGGCAAAGAGCCTCACTGGGGCCGGCGCAAGCTGAAGAGGGACCAATAAGGCGCCGCCAACTGAGGCGGCCTTACTCTCTCACAGGATGCAAGTCGGACGGCTGTACGGCGAGCCGATAAGCAATCTCCCGGGAGCCGTCGAAGACCTCTAGGACGCGCTCACAGATCAGGCACTTGTAGTGCCCGGCGTTGCCCTTGCGGGATTCAAGTTCGATCCGGCGAGATCCCGCCGAACAATCAGGGCACGTCACGTCGCCTTTCTTCATGTGACAGTTATGATGCAGGCTACCGCAGGGGTCAAAGGTTAGTGTTTGCCCGACGGAACGCAGCTGGGACCAGTACGCCCCGAATGGGAAAAGCCGCAGCGTGGTTCCAGCCCCACTGCGGCATTCCCGGAATAACAAAAAAATTAGTGCTCAAATCGCGCCGGTGTTCCTTCAGTAGAACACCCCGTTCCGAAAATGGAGTCCGGACAACTACCGGACTTCGGTTTTCTACGTATTGTCACTTGGAGGGCCGACATGGCTGGGCATGGCAATTCCAGCCCCAATGCTCCCGGTTGCCGATCCAATTGCGGATTTGAGCGCCGGGAGTGCTAGGCCCACCAGCGTGAACCGGCGCCCACCGTAAATTTCCCAAGGTCAAAAAAAAGAACCGCCGACCTTGGTAACTAAGGCCATCAGCTGAGGCTGCTTACCTCTGCTCGTTCCTCGCACGGGAAGCCAGTCTATCCAGCTGGCCAGCCAAACCCACGAAACTTCGGGCGATGTTTTTCAGGGCGGCGGCGCGATCCTTGGAAATGCCGCTCACGCCAGAAAGTCTCTTGTAGTGGTTAGCCTGCTCGCGGCACTCAGCAATGTTGATCAATGGCTCAGCCTTCCTGTTGCCCGCGCGGGACGTGGGATCGCCTTTCCCCGCTGGCTTGCCTTCTACCATGTTAGGCCCTTAAATCAGGTTCGGACACTGGGTTAGATACGGACAGCGCCGGCTCGAGTTTTGAAAAGGAACACAACGGTGGGCGTCTATGTGAACACCGCCAAGCAGGTCGGCGACGTCGATCACATCAAGTCTTCGCGACGGTGGACGCCGCGGAACGATGGTTCGAGGAGAACGACCCGGAGGGCGTCGCCTTCGAATACGATGTGATCGAGTGATGTGGAGCGGATAATCAGCGCCACATCGTTGGTGGGTTCAAGGCCTTGCGACCCGCCGCTTTCAACGCGTCGGTTGAGAGCTGTCCATGTGCCGCAGCATCGAGCAGCTTCGAAGCAACGTACGCTCTGGCGCCCGTTTCGCTTACAGGAATATTTTCGCAAACTTCGTCGAGCACCGCCCTGAGCAGCGCAGTCATTTCAGCATCAAACACGCCGAACTCCCGAAATTGAGAGGATCCTGAACGCTGCACAAGCGGAATATATTCGCTTGGCAGCGTTCGCCGCGTATTCCGGTCTGGGCTCCGAAATCCCAGCGCCTACAAAATTGGCACCTGTACGTCAAAGTAATGTGACAGCTTCCTCGGCCACATCAACGGGCGTTTGCAGGGCCTCCCCAAAGGCCCTTACCAAGGAGGATAGAGCGCGACGAACAGCCCGAGGCCGGCAAGAAGTATTGCCCACGCGACGGCCTGACGATTGCGAAGCGAGCCACGGTTCATTTGCGAGCCTTCTTACGAGACTTTCGCGTAACCGAGGCCGCAGGATTTGACCCGTCGAACACAATGACGTCGAAGAGCGTCTTCGCGTCATCGGATAGGATCCCCAACCAACATCGCTTCTAATTCGGCGGCTGTCGTTGGGACAATCCCACCATTCGGCCGAACAGGCATAGTCGACACTTCATCTCAGAAAAAACCAAATAGCCTCCCATAGGCCCGGGCGACGGGCTCGGTGCCAGGCGTCGTGCGTCGCTCGCTGTCGGGGCGTCATCGCGGCCAGGCGCTCGGCGCGCTGTTTGGCATATCTCTGTTGCTGCCGAACCTTGCGGTTGAACCGCGTCGCGCCGGCAGGTGTTGAGGCGTCCCCGTACTGTGGCAGATGCCAAGCCTTTCCGATCCGAAACGACAGATACGCATGCCCCTTGACGACGTTGCGCTCGACGTTTGGTGGCAGTTTGCGAGGCATGGCCTACCTCTCCCAACCAACATCGGCGTCAACGCCGGTCGCGTGCTCTTCCCCGTGGTGAGGCAGAGCGTCGATCGCGCTCGAGTTCGCGAACGTCCCAAGCCAGTCGTCTCGTACCCGGAATGACCCGCGGCTTGGGCATGCTTCCCGCCGTCACGAGAAGGTCAAACGTGTTCGGGCTAACCGAGGCATATGCTGCGGAGGCCTCACGATCGATTAGGCGCGGCGGCAGAGTTGGCGGCAATGCAGCTTGACGTGCCACTACCGCTTCTCCCCATCCTCCATTTCGAGAGCGACTGCCCCAACTCGGAGATCGGCTGCTTTTAATGGCGGCATTCCGCCGCTTCGCGGCGCTGACGACAGAAAGAGCATTGCGGTCATCATGCCAATGATGTGCAAACAGGTGTGTAATATGAATGGCCCTCTGGGGCTATCTAGCTGATTTTATTGTATTATTTTCTTTAAATGGCGCTCCCTAGCGGAATGTAACCACAGGTAATGATGAGATTTCCTATTATATTTCAATATGTTAAAATCTTGCCGTTTCGACGTGTATCTACGCGGTGTATCTACTTTTTGGGTCGGTAGCCGACTCGGCTACCGAAACTAACGAGTCGATGAGGGGCGGTAGAGCGCAAACCCATAACTATACAACTTGTAACAAAACTTGATTTGACTTTTCGTATTGCGGTTGAGGTCCCGTTCTGCTATGTACCACTCATGGCGACGTTGCGCGATTCGAGGGCGCGCCCGTGACTGCCTGACGGACACCTTGTCCGTCATCGGCTCATAGCCGAGGTAATGCAGCCGCTCAGCGGCAACGCTAACCGAAAATTCCCACACCCATGACCACTTTAAATGCGTCTGCGGTTACCGCTGATCGCCTTGACGCGGCCCTCGACCTCAGAGCTGGCCCCGGTTGTTTGGACAGCGCCGCGCTGGATTTAAGTGGATTCCTGCCGGGTTATGCTGAACGCGGGGCTTTACGATTTTGTCGTTGCGTCGGGAGGGCGTAGCCCGACCAGAGCGACGACAAAATCGTCGGCGACGGTCATGCGGCCATCACCATAGCTTGCGTGCCGAAGTAAGCCTCGTCGGGCGTGCGCCCGTCAAGGCTCGAGTGAGGGCGTCCCTGATTGTAGAAGGCCAGATACTTGGCAATTGACGCTCGCGCCTCGGACACGCTGTCGTAGGCGCGGAGATAAACTTCTTCGTATTTGACCGTGCGCCAGAGCCGCTCGACAAACACGTTGTCGCGCCAGGCGCCCTTGCCGTCCATGCTGATGGCGATCTTCGCGTCCAGCAGCACATCGGTGAACTCGAGGCTGGTGAACTGGCTGCCCTGATCCGTGTTGAAAATCTCGGGTCTGCCGTGCTTCGCCAACGCCTCCTGGACCGCTTGGACGCAGAAGGCCGCCTCCATTGTGATCGAGACGCGATGGGCCAGGACCCGTCGGCTGAACACATCGACGACCGCCGCGAGATAGACGAAGCCACGCCGCATCGGAATGTAGGTGATGTCCATTGCCCACGCATGGTCGGGCCGCTCGATCTTCAATCCGCGCAACAGGTACGGGTAGATCTTGTGACCCGGAGCCGGCTTGCTCGTGTTCGGGCGACGATAGACCGCCTCGATCCCCATGCGCTTCATCAGCGTCGCGATGTGGCGGCGACCGGCGTATACGCCCTCCCGCCGCAGCAACGATCGCAGCATACGCGCTCCCGCGAAGGGATAATCGAGATGCAGCTCATCGAGCCGACGCATCAAGGCAAGGTCCTCGGCCGAAACTGGCCGAGGTTCATAGTAGACCGTGCTGCGAGCCAGCTTCAGGACCTTCGCCTGGCGCACGATAGAAAGATCATGACCGCGGTCGATCATCGCTTTGCGCTCAGCAGGCCCGCCTTGGTGAGCGCGCCGGACAAAAAATCGTTTTCCAACGCCAGCTCGCCGATCTTGGCATGTAACGCCTTCAAATCGACCGGCGTCTCGGCCGATGTCTTGTCATGCCCAAACACGCCGGCGGCGCCTTCCAGGAGCTGGTTTTTCCAGATCGTGATCTGGTTCGGATGAACATCAAACAGTTGCGCCAGCTCCGCCAGTGTCTTGTCTCCTTTGACCGCAGCCAAAGCAACCTTCGCCTTGAATGCCGGAGAATGCGTCCGGCGGCTCTTCTTCGTCATCTTCGCTCCTGATTCGCAGCAAGAATCCTCGCCGCTGTCAGGCAGAAAATCCACTCAAGCTACTGTCCGAATTTGCGAGGCCAGCTCTCTCATCGCCGAGGTGATGGTGCTGCACGACCGGCCGGGCTTCGCGCCCTACGTCGAACGCCTGGAGCGGGAGCTTGCCGCTATGCAGTCGAAGGATGACGTGATGACACGCGCGCGGCGGCGGCTTGCTGCCCGCGGCGCAAACGATAACGGCAAGTCCAAGGTAGCTGCGTGAACAACAGCCCCGCGTCGCCCGCCAAATATCTGCAGCGCGACCTTTAGTGTCACGCCCGAAAAATCTCACTACTCATCACACACTACGAACGGAGGAATTGTGTGCAGCCACAACTCAATTTCCACCACAACTTCAGAGAGCCGGTCAAGATCCCCGGCTCGTTCAACCTGTATTACGATCCGGTTCAGGTCGACCGGCAACTGACTAAGCTTCTGATCGAGGGAGACCCGGAATATGAAAATCCTCGCCACTCATTCGCCGCTCGGTGCTGACGTTGCCCTTGCGGACGTCGAAGTCTGCGAAGGGGTGAAGTTGTTCGGCGTGCGCATTGTGCGTGCGGCCGATGGATCGCATCGAGCTTACGCGCGCGGGGCTGCGCTTTCGCCCGCGATGGTCGAATCAATTTCATCTCTCGTTTTAGAGGGCGATTGCCAACATGCGGGCCACGCTTAAGCGCATTATCCACCTTCGTCGCAGCCTTATTGCTTACGGATACCGTCCCGTCGCGTGTAGTGGCAAAGCCGCTGTCATGGGTAACTGGCAGCGCTCGCGGTGGTCCGCTGCGCAAATGGAAGGCATCGCTCGCAACTATCCGGACGCCACAAATACGGGTCTGCTCTGCGGCGAACTTGTGGGGCTTGATGTCGACACGCCGGACGCTGAGACTGCCGACGCTATCCGCGCGATGGTGATGGAGTTGCCGGGGTCGGACAGAGCGCCGTATCGGATGGGCAAGGCACCGAAGACCCTGTTCGCATTCCGCGCCACCGAGCCTCGCGAGAAGCGCGCAACAGGCGCCTACCTGATCAACGGCGCCAAGTGTCAGGTCGAGGCGTTTGGTGAACGCACGCAATTCGTGGCGTTCGGAACGCATCCCGATACGGGCCGACCTTACGAATGGTTCAACGGTTCGCCGGCCGAAACACCGTTGGCCGAGCTTCCGGAAATCACACCAGAGGCGATCGACGAATTGTTGGCTCGGGCGGAGGCGTACTTCGCCGAGCGCGGGACGCTGATTAAGCCAGCCAGCAAAGCCAGTGACCGCGGCCCGGTGGTAGTCGATAGTGACCACCCGTGGGCTGACACATCAACGCCGCGCGTTGGCTAGCCTCGATGCATGGGTGCCGGAGCTTGGACTCGAAGATCTGCGCAAGTACCAGGGCGGCTTCCACGCTGTTGCATCCTTCCGCCCCTCGATCAACTCGAAGGTGAAGAAGCGAGGCCGCGCGCTGAATATCCAGCCCAGTGGTATTGTCGATTATTCGGCTGGAAACGCCGGCTACTCGCCGATCAACATGGTTTCAGTCAGCCTCAGCATGTCCGCGTCAGAGGCCGCCGAGTGGCTGCGTAAACGAGTTGGCGGCGGCGATGACACCAAGCCAGTCAGCGTTGCTCGTCTTCTTACTCAACCCGCCAGGCGTGCCGCAGCGCGTCGATCAACATCAACTTTGTCCTGAAGGGCGATTGCTGAATGCAAAATGCAATTAAAACCGACGCGTCCAATTCAACCGTTGAAGCCCGCGATGAGGAGCCTGTCGCAGCCAACGACAACAAACCCGCATCTAATCCCGGCACTTCGGTAACCGAGGATAGTGTTGCGTATATATTCGCGAGCACCTATCGAGACACGCTGCGCTTCTGCCACTCCACTGGCGCGTGGTTTGAATGGGATGGTTCGTACTGGCGCAGGAACGAAGTCGGCCTTGCGGCTCACCATGTTAGGGTGATGGCCCGCGATATGTCACAGGGCCTGTCTCCGAAGGCGCTCGCGACTATACGAAAGCGTTCATTCGCTTCAGGAGTCGAGGGGTTCGCTCGCAATGACCCAACCTTCGCCGTCACGATCGAGGCTTGGGACCGCGACCCGTTTCTGCTCGGAACGCCAGACGGCACCGTTGATCTGCGTACAGGGAAAATGCGCGCTGCCGACCCTGCAGATGGCATTACCAAACTAACGTCCACCGCGCCGTCTGCCCAGGCAGACTGTCCACTTTGGTTGCGATTTCTTCAAGACGCGACTGGCGGCGACGGTGAAATGATCCGCTTTCTGCAGCAGTGGTGCGGCTACTGCCTTACGGGCGACACGCGCGAACATGCACTTGTCTTTGTGCATGGCGACGGCGGTAATGGGAAATCGGTTTTTCTCAACACCACTAGGTATATTCTGCACGATTATGCGACTACGGCGTCAATGGACACGTTCGTTGCCAGCCGCAGTGACAGACACCCGACAGACTTGGCGATGTTGCGCGGTGCGCGTCTAGTCAGCGCCAGCGAGACAGAGGAGGGCAGGGCTTGGGCCGAGTCGCGAATAAAACAGATGACGGGCGGCGATGCGATTTCAGCGCGCTTTATGAGGCAGGACTTCTTTACGTTCCAGCCGCAATTCAAACTGTTTGTGGTTGGAAACCACCAGCCAGCACTGCATAGCGTCGACGCCGCAGCCCGGCGGCGATTCAACATCGTGCCGTTCACGCGAAAGCCGACGAAGCCGGATCGTGAACTTGAAGCAAAGCTTCGCGGTGAGGCGCCCGCCATTCTGCGGTGGATGGTTGATGGGTGCCGGGACTGGCAGCGCAATGGTTTGGTGCGACCTGCATCTATTGTTGAGGCGACCGAAACGTATTTTGCCGAGCAAGACACGTTCGGCCAGTGGCTGAAGGATGCTTGCCGAGTTGAGCCGGACAATCGTAGCATCTCAGACTTCGTCGCGGATCTGTTCAAATCGTGGACCGATTATGCTGAAGCATCTGGCGAGCGCCCCGGAAGCCAGAAGGGATTTGTCCAGTCGCTGACCAAGAGTGGCTTCAAGAAGGGGCAAAGGGTACGCGGCGGACAACTCTATATCGGACTGCAACTGCTTAGGCAGGCCGAGAAAGAACCTAGCGTGCGCGATTGAGCACGGATCGCGCACGGGAAAACGAAATGATTTCAATGGTCGGTGCTACGTGTGCGACATGTGCGCGATTTTTCCATTATAGGCGCTTCGCGCGCGCGTGTAGAGAGTCATACGTGAAAATCACGCACATCGCGCACACCGCGCACGGCGGCGGGGTCTAGCTGATCTCTCCCGCCGTTCACATAGGGACCCGCGCCCCCAGGAAAACATCTCCGAGTGCAAAATGAAAACCAAAACATGGGGCGGGGATATAGCAAATCCCTTGGATCCCGCGAGCCGCCCGAACCAGTGGCCGAGTTACGTATAACTTTTTTTGATTGTTTGATTATTCGATCGGCACGCAGATGCCGACGCACAAGACCGCAGAAGCGGTCAGGTACGCTCGTCACGAGAGACAACCAATGCAACACGCAAACGACAACGACCAACCCATAGCAGCCGACCATGTTACCGAGGTCCGCCCGCGCCCTGGCGAGCTGAACCGCATTCTACACCGCCGCTTCCCCGGTATGGGGCCGGCCCATGGCTGGCAATTGGATGCGGCGGCGAGGGCGACGTTTAATGCGGATATGTCCAAGTGGTTTGGTTTGGACGGGCGATGGCATTCAACTGCCGAGCAATATCGCCAGAGCAAAGGCAAGCGCCGCACCAAACAGGCGGCCACCCCCAACAAGCCCGGCAAGCCCGCCAGGCCAGAGCTACTGGATTGGCAGCAGGACGTGGGCGCACCGTACTCCAGGTGGTCGCATGCAGTTGCGGAGGGCGCTGAATTTCTTGCGGGCCGCACCGCCCCGGCGACAAGCGGCATTCGGCTCATGCAATTCGGTGCCGTTGAGGACGCCATGATCCGGGCAATCGACGCCAAGCGATTCCTGACGCAGGTGGCCAATGATAATGAGCCCGACATTCGCAGGAACAGGCCGCGCCGGAGGAAAATCGCGCTGGCGGCTTAAAATCCAGTTTTCGCCATAGTTGGGAACGTATCACCTTGAAGACCACGATTTGTGGTCTGACGTGACGTGCACTCGGCGCGCTGGCCACCACCCGGCGTCGCCACTTTTTCCCGGCCCTGAGCCGCGAAGCCGCTGCATGCGGCGTTTTATTTAACCCTCCAATCGCAATTTCCAATCCTGAAAGGAGAGCGGCCCCAATGGCCACTTGGAATCACGTGCTCGACGCGATCGAGCGTCATCTTGATTTCCCGCGCTCGCGAAGCACCGGAATCGCCAGGCGTTTGCAGGAAGCCGGAATCTTGCCTTCCGGCGCACCGGGCGTTGCGCCTGAGCTAGACGAGGACAATGTTCTCGACCTCGTTGTTGCGCTCGCCTCTGACACCGAGTTGCACACCGCTGTTGACGCGGTCCGCGCCTACCACGCGATGACACCCGGTAGTGTCAACCTGGATGGGGCCCCGCAGTCGATTCCCAACGCGCCGATCGCTGTTGCGATTTTGGTCGAGGACGCACGCACTGGCGTCGCGGAGGCGCGAAAATCTCAGGTTGCCGTATCCTGCAATTGTAGAGCCGTCGCGATTCACAAACCTGATGGGTCGGTCAGTCGCTTCAGTCAGCCGGGCGCTCATTGCGCTCACTGGCAATCCAATGGCCATCACAAGTCAGTCACCATCAACGTCGCCGCTGTGGCCGGTATCATTGATGCATTGTTTGGAAAGGTTGTTGCCTAATGGCTCCGTTGAAGACGAAGACCACCGACGAATTCCGCGTCCCCAGCCTCGCGGAGGCCGACAGCTCGTACGCCGACCTGATCGCGAAACGCGTGGAATTGGAGCAGAGAGACTCTAAGCTCAACAGCGAGCGCTCGAAACTGCGCGGTAAGATCGAGGCGGGCAGGGCGGCTTTTGGGAAACATATCTCGCCCGGCGTGGCCGCGCTGCTTGGTGACGATCCTACTGACAGCATTGCCGATCTGTCGCGGCAGCTCCGCGAAGTCACCACGGAGATAGCAAACATCGAGTCAGCGCGGGAGGTCCTGCATAGGCGCACAGACGAAGCGCGGAACGTAGCCTCCAAGCTCGTGTGCTTCACCGTGATGCCAGAGTACCAGCGCCGTTTGGGTGCGGTATGTGAGGCCGCTCGCGCGTTGGAAGCAGCCAAGCCCGAGAAAAGCACGACGCGCTGCTGGACGATCTGGAGCGCGAGGATGTGCGCCTCGGTTATCTGCGGCCAGTGCGCGCGCACTTCTTGGGCGATCGGCGCGAAGGCCGCGCTTTTTACTTTTTGAAGGAAGTGAAGGAGGCGGGCCACAATGTCTAAGGGATCCGAACGCACTTCCGATGTGGCCGACCGAAAGCCAGTTCGGCGCCGTGTAAAGATGCCTGGCGAAAGCCGACACTCCGAGTGCTCGGACTCACCAGCCGTGATTGCGCGCAAGTTGATGCAAGCGAAACGCGAGAAACGATTGCGGGTGACGCAACGCAATGGCTGAAACCATCTCAGGATTCGCGATTTCCTGGAATCGGCCGGCCATCATCGCGGGGCTCTTCGAGGAACGCTTCGCGCGCGGCGCATTCGACAAGCACATCGCGCAAAATCCAGACGTCGCCGCGCTTTGCAGTCATGATGTCAGCAGGCCTCTGGGGCGCATCAGCAACGGCACCCTCAAACTACGTTCGGATAACGTCGGACTCTACTACTCGTTAGAGCCGCATCCTGATGCGCCTTTAGGGCAGGAGGCCTTGGCACTGTCAACGAGGTGAGCGTGTCGTTTACTCCACTTGTCGAGGAGTGGGACGACGGTGGCGACATTCCGAAGCGCCTCATCACCGAGGCCAAACTTTTCGAGATCAGCTTGGTCCTGTGGGGAGCCTACGGCAAGGACACCTCAGCTCAGATCAGTCGAGCATCCAGCAACAACCAGGCAGCACGACGGCGCGTTGAAGCGAAGATGCGGGCCCGCGGCATCCTTTAAGCGCAGGGGGAGGGGTGGGTCAGATCCCTCCCACTGCCGCCACTAGCTACCGGCGGCCCCCCATTTCACGCGCATCTGCAATTCGGACCCCCAGGGGCAAAATGCCACGACCAAGAAAGCCGGCCGCCAAGGCGCTGGTTGAAGGCCGGCACATCATCAATGCTGGCCGCTATAAACGCAACGATCCAACCGGTGCCGAAATCGGCGCTCCACCCACTTGGCTAAACGAGCAACAGGCCAATGCATGGCGTGAATTCGCCAGCGAGTTGCCATGGCTCAATGCATCTCACCGTTGTCTTGTCTCCATCGCATCAGTCTTGCGCGCTCGCCTGCAAAGCGGCGCGGAGATGGGTACAAAATCGCTCAGCCTACTGAGGCTGTGCCTAAGCAGTATGGGCGCGACACCGGCCGATGCGAGCAAGATCAGTTGGGCGCCGGCAGAGGAGGCGGACGATTTACTTGACTAAAACTCACGGACACTCCGGCAGAGCTAGTAGGTTATCGTTGTAGTAGCCGTCAGCGTGAGTTCGAACATATTTTCCGTTCGGGCCGCTAACGACGCCAACGTCCGCGCGCTTACCGCCGACCAACGTAAAGAATGTATTGGTCCCGTTCTCGATCGATCGAATGACCTCCGATCTCGGCCACACCAACCACACGCCTCCGAATGCGACATACTGGCAATTGCTGGCGTCGAAGGGGGATGCTGGCGCCACGGGCTCAACCGGTGCTGCGGGGGCCAACGCCCCCACGTATGGCGGCACTTCGACCACGTCGCTCGCTATCGGCACCGGATCCAAAGCGTTCACCACGCAGGCCGGCCTCGCCTATCAGAATGGCGCTCGCGTGCGGGCTAGCTCGGCGGCGAACACGGCGAATTGGATGGAAGGCCTCGTCACCTACAGCGGCACGACGCTGACCATGACGTCCGACAAGACCGGCGGCAGCGGCACGCTCGCGGACTGGAACTTCAACGTGGTGGGCCAGCCTGGGGCTGGTGATCTGTCGAGCGCCAACAATCTGTCGGACGTGGCGAGTGCTCAAACGTCACGTGGCAATCTCGGGGTTCTGTCTCCGCCGCAAGGTCGCCTGACCCTGGTGAGCGCAACGCCCGTGATGACGACGACGCAGAGCGCCAAAACGACGCTGTACTATGCGCTCTACAACGGCAATCAGGTGCCAATCTATGACGGCACCAAACTCACGATGACGACATTTGCCGAGTTGTCGATCGCGACGACCGACATCACCAAGAACCCCGCGGCGATCGGCGCCAGCAAGGTCAATGACTGGTTTGTCTGGAACGACAGCGGTACGCTGCGGCTGCCTCACGGTCCCGACTGGACAAGCGACACGGTGCGCTCGGCTGGAACGGCGTTGGGCCAGGTCAATGGTATCTGGCTCAACAATCAAGCCATCACCAATGGGCCGGCAGCGTGGCGCGGAGGCACCACGCGCAGCAATGCATCGTCGCAACTTGATTGGATTCTTGGCGGTTCGGGGTCTGGCGGTGTGGCTGGGTACCTCGGCGTGTGGAATGCCTATAACCGCGTGACGGCATCCGCAGCGGCGATCGATAGCGGCCTCGCATACACCTATTCCAGCGCGACCGTGAGGCAGGCGAGAGCGTCCGCAGGCAATCAGGTGTCGGCTGTATTCGGGCTGGCCGAAGATGCGACGCAGATTTCGTATGCATCACGCATTGGTCTGGTCACGAACTCAGCAGCCGCGGTTTCCGGTATTGGCGTGGATGCGACCAACGTTTTCATTGGTCAGGGGGTTCTTGCAGGCGGACGAATACTACTCAGGTCGGTGGAGCAGCCGCGTACGCGGCTCCGCCACTATTGGGTTTGCACGTGTTCTCAGCCAACGAACAGGGCGATGGCACCAACGCCAACAACATCAACGTGGCAGGTCAGAACGCGCTTAGCGTCCTGGCGAGGATGTAAGATCGGTGCCACCCGTATGGCCTGCGGACGCGCGTCGCGACAAGCCATTCTTTTGTCGGAGTCGCGCACTACTTTTCATTTTTGAAAAATGGAGAAGTAAGGTGGCAATTGGGACAGTGAAGTGGTTCAACCCAACAAAGGGGTATGGGTTCATTCAACCGGATTCCGGCGGCAATGACGTCTTTGTCCACATCTCCGCGGTTGAGAAGGCTGGTTTTACTTCGCTCGCAGAGGGCGCAAAAGTCAGCTTCGACATCGTGAAAAATCGCGGAAAGGAGTCGGCGGAAAATCTACGAATCGAGTGATGCACCACCCATTGTGTTGCTCAACAGAAAGGCCGCAGTGGTACGCCGCTGCGGGCGGCCGAGGAGATCGATCGGAATCGGCCGATGGATAAGGCGCTATTGTTCGCGTGGGCGTGCGCTCTAATCCTCTTGGTACTGTTCGTCGCGCTGTACCTTCCTTGGTAGTAAGTTGCCGATGGCGACTCGCCACGGCGCTGCCTGCGATCCGAGACTGATTGCCAAGTCACCGCCCACAATCCTGGTAGTTGCTCTAGGGCATTCGTCCGGAGGATACGTTGCCCGGTCAGCTTCTCCCTCCCTTGAGGCTGACCGGGCGAAGTTAGTGGCGCGCGCGATAGGGACAGCGCTTTATCGGTCCACCCCAAAGCACCGAGTCACGTGGCCGCTAACGTTCCCGCTGTTTAGGTCGCGCGGCTGCCACCGTGAGCCCGGTGTGATCCTTGAGGCTATCGATTACCTTGAGCGCGGCTTCGAGTTCATCTCGAAGACGCTTCGTAATCCGCAGAATGCCGCTCGCGAGCTCCTCGCGGCTGATTTCTGCACCGTGAGCAACTTTTTCTTCGAGGTCGCGTATAGCTTCGTCGATCTTGTGCAGCGAGAATGTGCTAGGCATCATCCGGCTCCGTCCTGATTAAGGGGCCGGCATCCGCCGACCCGCAGCGTAAAAATGCGTCCGCTACACGGTTTAGTAAAGCGGGTGGTGTTGCGGGAAAATCTGTCCCCATCTCGCGTCTGAGCGCCTCGAATTCGGATAAGGTCGAAAGAGGGCAATCCGCCACCGCGTCCATTTTTGAGCAGATAACTTCAACCCGGGATCGCCAATCGGCCAGCTGTTCTTCAGTTCGCTGTGGCGCGTACGTGTCTTCTGCCGGTGTATGGCTTGGCCTACGGACGTAGTCCGTGAATGCTTGGATTGCCGCTACCACTTCGGTCCTAGGCACGGCGGTTACTCCTATGAGCGGAGCCAGCTCGAACATTTGCAGGCCGAGCACTTTGATATGGCATGCACGCGGGGGCGCGACAACCCACTGGTACTGGTAGGTGCTTCCAGTCCTTCTCAGCGATACTCCTTGGTGGCACCAGGGGGGAATTTTGGGCCCCTCGGGAGCAAAGGTGGCCAGCCCTGCCAATCCAAGGGGCGAAGGCTGGCCACCATCGCTTGCGACGTCACCACACAGGGTAGCTACAGGCCAATGGATGCACATATTCGAGCAGCAAATCACGTCCCTGCGGTCCCAAGCGCTTGCGGTGTTTGCAGCCAATCAGGCCAGCGCGGCCGATCAGTCTTTGAGCCAAGCAGATCGCCAAATCGCGACGTCTAATGCCGAGGAGGCTCGACAGCTTGAAACCCAACCTCGGGCCGAAGGAGGCGCGGAAGATCGCTGCACGCATACGCGCTCTTCTAGGAGAGCCGCGTGTGTGCCAACCGGTTCGGGTGGCATGCCTGTGAGACTTTCGCCAGCGCGCCCGCGCTGCTTGCGGTGTGCGGGTTAGTCATAAAAGGCACTGGGTGCGCTCGCGATAGCTGACGAAAGGGTGACGGACTGTCTTGCTTCAATCACGACCGACAGGCTGCCAGGACTCCAAGTCAGTCTCCGAAAGAGAGACCCCAGCACGGGCAGCATGCTGGGGCGAGACGTTGGGCTGACGCGAGCCAGAAATCGAGCCACGACTCGATCATTATGACCGTGTAAATGTAGAGCAGCATCACGCACCGGTCAAAATCGCACTGCATGACAGTAATCGGCGGTAGGATCTTCGTTCGCGCTTTGAGGTGCAATCCGAGCAAACGCGAGAAAACGGCAGTTGCTAATCGCGCATAAGCAAATCTCACGTCCTGAAAAACGACCAAGTTGCTATCGCAACCAAAGGCTGTCCACCGGAAAGAGACGGCTTCGCTCTCCGCAAATGTCCGGTGGTTGGCTAGGTGCGAGAGGTTTTACATCAAGCGACGTAAGGAGATTTGGGAGCAGGTGCAGGCAGAAATGGCCGTTGGAGAAAGTGCGAGAATTTCTCGCACTTTATCGAAGCCGAAACGGGCCGAGGGAATAAACAATTCGCATCTGCAGCAGGCCATCTCCACTGGTGCCGGTGCGGCGAGTCTCCGCGCCGTAGCCGATTGGAACGAGCGCAAATCGTTTGACGAGCGCCGCCGCGCTGGCGGCCCTGAAGCTCCGTGTCGGGATGCGCAGGGCGGCCGGAAGGAAAAAGCGTTAGCTCGCGGAAGGGGGGTCTTAGCCGTGGAGGCCGTCGCTAGTGGGGATCACGGGCACTCAGCCAGTGAAAGAAGATTGTCTGGCTGAACGCCGTCCGCCGTTGTCTTGATGTATTTGTGCCCGTTGTGTTCGGCCACGACCACGCCAGCCATGAGTCCGTCTTCTTCGACATAGAACTCCCATTCGCCGCTTTCAATGTCTCTGATCGTCTGAACGACAGACTGCTTCCATTGACTTCCGTTTGAATATTCACCTCCGACACTTTCAATCCTCTCGTGGGGATTCATCCTGTCGGTCTTATTGATGCAGCGAACGCGTGCGAGTTTAACCACAGGGCTCTCTCCTTCGTGCTGCAAAGGCTGGGTGACCAGTTTAGCGTTCAGTGGCGGCCCAGGCAGCCCAACCAATCCTGGTAGGGGCCCGGGAGGCTTTTCGCCGATACAACGCGAGGGCCCCCCGCGGGTTGATGCCCCCCCTCGGGGGCGGGGCGGTCAGTTTTGCAGCTCAAGGCGGTAAGGCTGACCACGGAAGTTAGTGGCGCGCGCGATAGGGACAGCGCTTCTTCGGTATGGAGGCGCCGAGTCACGTGGCCGCTAACTTCACCGCGGCGCGGGTGTGGCAGGGACAGCGTCGTTTCGCATGTTTCGCGACGCCGAGTCGCCCCCGCGCCCCCCCCAGGACTGTTGGGCTCAAAAGGCCGATGAGCGCCGCGAGGAACGATTCTACTGGATATGCGCGCGCATTACGCTAATTGATTTGGCCACATTTCCCCACTTAGGATTTGTGGCCGTCATCTGCATTTTTCTGATTCAGATAGTCGCACTTGCCGCCCTGGCCAGAAAATATGCTGATGAGAACATCGCGATAGCGATCGACAAAATCATCGCATCGATTTGCGACAGGTTCGGGTGGAAGTAGGGCGGCGAGATCCTATCCGTAAAAGCCAATCAAAAAACGGATAGCAAAAAACGCCCCTGCGACTACGGCTGCCGTGATGGCTATCGCGAAACCAACCCTAAAGCTTTCGCTCATCAGTTCCCCCTAGGCCGCAGGCACATCCCCCTCCGAAATTGCGTCTGCGGCCTCCGCTGCGACGGTCCGCAATCATGCCGGTCACTGCGGTAGGTGTGCGACTACAAATTCTTGTAGTTGACCAGTTCGTGTTCTCTGGGCTCGAATTGCTGTCGAGCGGACCCTACGCCAGTCGCGAGCCCAATCGCCGGATGGATTGTAGCCATGACGAATGAACCGGATGATCTCATCGGACGTATTGCTGAGATCGAACTAATTGCTGAGATCGAACTAAATGAATCGGCGGCGATCTGTGTGAGCAGATGGACGACGAAATCACGCTCGTCATTGCAAGCATTGTCGGCGTTCACTTCCAAGTGACAGTGGAGCAGGCGCTTGAGTTGTCGCGGGCCTTAGCTGTAGCTGCGGAGAATGCGGAAAAATTCCGTAAGTCAGCCAAGACGTAGCGGCTACTTCTTAATCGAGTGCTCTTGCATAAACCGCGCGGCCCTAACGCGCGCTCGCTCCATCATGTCTTCCTTCGCTTTCGCAGTGGCAAGCTCTGATTCAAGCCGCTCGAAGATCGGGAGATAGACTTCACCGCCTTGTGGCGACTGATCCATTAGGATCGCAAGACAATCCAAGCAACGCTCCAGTGTATCGACCGTGATTGGTTCGTCACTGCGGATCGCGAACCGTTTGGTCATCATTCGCCTACGCTGTCCGCGTCAATAGGGAGCTTGCTCCGCTCCCACTCCAATAACTCGGATAGAAGCCAGAACCTGGTGCGGCCACCGAGGCGCGTCGACGGTTGCGGAAAGGCCGCATCGCGCATGCGCCGGAATAGCCAAGTGTTCGATACGCTGCCGTAGCGCTCGCGAACTTGCTTGGCGTTGAGATACTGATCTGTCGCGAGGGCGTTGAGATCAACGGTCGACACGGGCGCCACCGAATCGTTGCTGCCGCCGCACGCTGGAATGGGAGTGTGGCTTTACAATAGGGCAGCACCCACATCCCTATGGACGCGCCGAAGCGCCCCGATAGGTGTGGGCAGCTAGGCCTTCGGTTTCGCCAGCCTCACACCAGGGCCGCCATCGATCGATTGACCATCTGCCAGGAAGATGGCGCCGGCAGATTCGAGGGCGGCGCGGATGGCGGCTATCGAATGACCCGGTGCCGTCGCGTCGGTCTCAACCCTCGTCACGGTGTTTCTGTGCACACCCGATTTCTCCGCAAGGTCTCGAACGGTCCAGTTCAACAAACCGCGCGCCGCCCTAATTTGTGCACTTGTCACCATGGTTAATTCCTGTATAGTGCATTTGTCACCATAGAGGTGATAGATGCACAATAAAGGAACCCGCCCAATGCTGCAAGCCGCCTCATTTCCGTCCGCTGAACGACCCACCACCCTTTCGCAGTTTCTCTACACCCATCGCCGATTGACCGACCTGGCCCGTGGGCCGCTTCCCAGCGAGATCGTTGAGGAGATGACCCACACCGCATGCGGAATTGCGGAGAGGATCCTTGAGGCGCCCGCCGCAGACTGGCGGGATCTGAGCAAGAAAGCCCTGCTGCTGCTCGACGAATTGCCCTACGAGCAGGAGTGGCTCGATCGTATGTGAATGCGGATCGAAATTTGACCCCTCAATCAGTCTATCTCGTGGGCTAACGTCTTGATTTTTCAAGTGCCGGAAAAGTGACCCCGGCGCCGATCGGCGTCGGACCCCCGCGCCGATTCACAGAAGCATGCGAAAACCATCGAGGCTCGCGGCGAAGACGTTGTCCAGCCGCATCAAGAAGCCGGATATACGTCAGTAGTTGTGGCCGTCGATCCTGATCAAGTCGGTCGTTGCAATCGGGCGGGGTCCATATGGGGTCCGGACGCCGATCGGCGTCCCAAGTGCTTGATGGGTCAATGTTCAGCGTCGATTCACAAAGATGTTGGCTGGAGATAGTCCTCGCCGCGAAAGCTGGCCGTACGCCTCACCGATGAGGAGCAGTATTTTGTCTCTGAATCTTCGGTCTATCGGCTGTTGACGGCGAAGCGCGCAGGCACATGCGCCATGCTGTCTTGGCGCGGCAATTGTCGTCATCAGGTTCTCGACAGCTTCCCCATTTAAGTTTAACAAACATACAGGGCTGATCCCCTTGGAAGAACATCCGCTGCCGATGCTCACGGTGCGTGCCTGCCGGCGCTGTAAAGGGCGGTTTGTTGCTGATTGCCCGGCATGTCAGATCGATAGCCCAGGTTCATATTTGAAGAGGACGGATGGATTTCCCCTTGACCAAGTCGGTGCATGAACAATCGGGCAGCACGGGTCCGCAAGAGAGCTCACCCGCGGCTCCGTCTGCAGCCGCGGCGACCTTTGAGCGGCAATTGAGAGAGATCAGCAGTTCAGGTGTGGGTGGTGGAGCAATGCCGGCCGCCGCTGCGCTGCAGCCGGCTCAATCAACGGAGGTTTTGATAGGGAGGCAGTGCAATCAGATCCTTTACTCCGAGGATGCTCGCCTTATCTCGGGGCTTGAGAAGGCCCTTACGAAGGGCGGGGCCGCCAAAGGCACCACCAATAACTATTTACGTGTTCTTCGCGGCTTTGGCCATTGGCTCTCCGCAAATAACAAAAAGGGCATCTCTGCTCGGCTCGACGACAAAAAATCGCTGTCTCAAGATGCGCGCGAGTTCAGCGGAGAGGGTGAGCCCTGGAAACTTCTTACAGCAATAGGTCATCTCCGAAATTCGCAGTCGACCGGCGAAGTCGTGCCGATCACACGCCACGTTGAGGTAAATCCTTATCAGCAGGACGCGGAACTCATCAAAGAGTACCAAAACGAAGTAGCGTCAGAGATGGGCAAGAGGGATGCAACCGCTCTTCGCAATTTCAGCGACTACCTGCGTGACAACAACAAGAAGGGTATTGTTGGTCGGCTTCGCGGCGAGTTGTTAAATGAAGATGTTAAGAGCTATAAGAAAGTCTCCGCTTTTCGTTCGAAAATCGGTGTCGCGCTGGATCGTCTCCGAAAATCGTCGGCCGGCGCTAAGGCGATGGATCTCGAGCGCAATATTGATCCCGAAGACGCGGCCCTGAAGGAGTCGAGGCAGGTCGGCGACGCCGCTGCGCAGCACAGTTCGTCGCAGAAAGCTGGCAGTTGGCCAGAGGAATTGCTTCCTGCGGAAGGCCATGATCAGAATTTGCTTTTGGGGCCGATGGACGAACCCGGCGCGTCGTCCTCGGCGCCGCAGCCGACTCAGTCAACTGGGATTTTGAGAGGGAGGAGGAGACGGCCTCTTTATCCCGAGGATGCTGCCCTTATTTCGGGGCTTGAGAAGGCCCTCATCAAGGGCGGGGCCGCCGAAGGCA
The DNA here is from genome assembly GCF_002278135.3 of Bradyrhizobium ottawaense. Taxonomy (NCBI): domain Bacteria; kingdom Pseudomonadati; phylum Pseudomonadota; class Alphaproteobacteria; order Hyphomicrobiales; family Nitrobacteraceae; genus Bradyrhizobium; species Bradyrhizobium ottawaense. Next base: position 1,054,720 of record NZ_CP029425.2, read on the forward strand.
CCGCCAAGGACCATGTACGTACTCTTCTCAGCTTTGGCCAGAGGCTCTACGCAAATAACAAAGATCCCATTGCTGCTCGGCTCGACGACGAAAAGTCACTGACCGCTGATGCGCGCGAGTTGTTCGAAAAGCGTCCCGCGACACTCCATAGGGCAATAGACCATCTCAGGACCTCGCGGTCGACGGGCGGAATCGTGCCGATCGCAGGCCGCACTGAGTTGCATCCTTATCCCCAGGACGCGGCACTCATCAAAGAGTACAAAAACGAAGTAGCGACAGATGCCGGCAAGAGGGATGCAACTGCTCTTCGCAATTTCAGCGACTACCTGCGTGACAACAACAGGCCGGGCATTGCTGCTGGGCTCGGCACGTCGTTTGATGGAGATGTCGAGAGCTATAGGAAGGTCGCCGGTGCTGATTCCAGGATTGGTGCCGCACTGGCTCGTCTCCGAAAATCGCAGGCCGGCGCTGAGGCGATGGAGCACGAGCGCCATATTGATCCCGAAGAGGCGGCCCTGAGGGAGTCGAGGCGGGTCGGCGACGCCGCTGCGCAGCACATTGCGTCGCAGAAGGGTGGCAGTTGGCCAGAGGAATTGCTTCCTGCGGAAGGCCATGATCAGGATTTGCTTTTGGGGCTGATGGATGAACCCGGCCCGTCGTCCTCGGCGCCGCAGTCGGCTCAGTCAACTTGGATTGTGATAGGGAAGAGGAAGCAGCCTCTTTATTCCGTGGATGCTCCCCTTATTTCGGGGCTTGAGAGGGCCCTCATCAAGGGCGGGTTCAGCAAATCCGCTGCCGAGCAGCACGGAGGTTCCCTTCGTAGCTTTAGCCGTTGGCTTTTCGCAAAAGAAAAACCGAGCATTCGTGATCGGCTCGACAATAAGTCGCTGACCGATGGCGGTGAGGTGCTCGAGTTCACCGGAGAGGGTAATCCAAAGAGACTCGTTCAGGCAATCGACTATCTCCGGACCTTGCGGTCGACGGGCGAAGTGCCGATCTCACGACGCGCTAAGCTGAATCCTCACCCCCAGAACGTGGCCTTTATCAATCCCGAAGACACGGTACTGATGGAGCCGAGGCGCGTCGACGCCGCCGCTGCGCAGCACAGCGCGTCGCAGGAAACTGGCCGTCGGCCAGAGGAGCTTCCCGCGGAAGGCCGCGATCAGGATTTGCTTTTGGGGCTGATGGACGAACCCCGCTCGTCGTCATCTCTCGAGCCAGCCGCGCGCCATGACCAGGCACCGGATCCCGGAGAGCCCGACCGCCAGCAGTCCCCGGACGAGCCGATGGCTGCGCTTGCCAGGAGCAACCGCCTGCCAAGCGAGGAGGTCCTCATCAACGATGAGCATGACACAGCTGAGTTGAGGCCAGCGAAGAGGCAGAGGACCCTAAACAATCCGCAAGGCGTTGCCGGCGAGCGGCAGCTGAGCGAGATCGCCAATTCAGGCGGCCAGCCGACACCGGCGCCTACCCATCAACAGGGTACGTCGTCATGGGAGACGCAGCCGATGCTGCTGCGGAGCGGCTACGAAGATGTCACGGCGCCGCATGCGGTCGCGATGTACGTCGGGGGCGCCGCTGCGCAGCACAGCGCGCGGCAGCGAGCTGTCAGTCGGCCATTGGTCCTCCCGGAAGGTTACGATCAGGATCTGCGCTTAATGGTGGAAGACGGCCCATCGTGGCCCGAGGTTCCTCCTGAGCAGGCGCAGGACATAGTCCAAGCTGGGCAGGAACCTGCCCGGCCGACCGTGGAAGCAGCGCCAACGCACTCTGCCAGGGCTCGCTCAAATACCTACGGCGGTATTGAGGTGTCGTTTAATCCGAATTCGCCCGCATCATTTGAGTTGCGTGACAATGCTTGGAGCCCGGCGCCTGGCTTTCCGCCGCCGTTTGCCGGGCCGGTACCGGGGCATCACCAGGGCGCTCAACAGCTCGGCTCGCCGCAGGGGCTTTCTCCGGTGTCCGCCCACTCGGACGATGACGCTTTGGCGTGGTTGAGCGAGGAGCTTGCGCGGCAGATGCAAGAACCGGCATCACCATCAACTGCCAGGGCTCAGGATCTCTATCGTGGATTTGAGGCACTCCTTGATCCGGATGTGGCCGAGTTGGATGACAGTGCTCACTTTGCGCCAGCGCCTTCTGCCAGGGCTTGCTCAGACACCTACGGCGGTCTTGAGGTATCGTTTAATCCGAATTCGCCCACATCATTTGAGTTGCGCGACAATGCTTGGAGCCGGGCGCCTGGCTTTCCGCCGCCGTTTGCCGGGCCGGTACCGGGGCATCACCAGGGCGCTCGACAGCTCGGCTCGCCGCAGGGGCTTTCTCCGGTGTCCGCCCACTCGGACGATGACGCTTTGGCGTGGTTGAGCGAGGAGCTTGCGCGGCAGATGCAAGAACCGGCATCACCATCAACTGCCAGGGCTCAGGATCTCTATCGTGGGTTTGGGGCACTGCTTGATCCGGATGCGGCCGAGTTGGATGACAGTGCTCACTTTGCGCCAGCGCCTTCTGCCAGGGCTCGTTCAGACACCTACGACGGTCTTCCATTGGTTGATCTGACCGCGCCCGCACCGTCCCCATTGCGCGACGATATCGTGCGGCGGTTTCCGATCACCTCCTCCGATGCTCAGATCGGGGCGTTGAATCCGATAGCCTTGTCCCATAACCGCGGGCTGGTGCTCGAGGACACGGAATGGCTGGGCGACGAGCATATCCTCAGGGATTACCAGCTTCAGGAGCTGGATTTGCAGAGGAGCGATTCGGATCTCGCCGCCCGGACGCGGTTCGTAGATCCCCTCGAAGCGCTGCGGCTGCGCCTGGGCGCGGAGAGCGACGTGCTACGCGTATTCCATCGCATCGTCCATGATCGGCGTGATAACGATACAGCCGACTTCCTGTTGCTGCCAGTGAACGATGCCAGTGCTACGGACCGCGGCAGGCATTGGTCGCTGCTGTTCGTTGATCGCAGCAACCGGCAACGGCCTGTCGCCTATCACTACGATTCCTACGGGAGATACAACGAGACGCATGCAAGACAACTCGCAGAAAGGCTGAACCTCGCCCTGCAGCCCGCCGGCATGGCCCAGCAGCAGAACACTTGTGATTGCGGCGTCTTTGTCGTGGACGGCACGCGGGAGCTGGTTAGGCAATTGGCGCAAGGACGGGAGCCAGACCAGCTGAACCTCAGCAACGTCGTTGCCAATCGGCAGGCACTGCAAGCGCGACTCAGGGGTTGATGTCGCCGTGGGCGGACCCTCGCGGCGCTTCTCTTTGAGCTTGAATGACGGCTGGAAGAAGTTCACCAGCAGGCGCGCCGCGGCGTAGAGACGTGCCATCACGCGGGCCGTCTCGCCCCCGTCGAAGCGCCCGTATCCGACGAGCCGCCGGACCACCGACAGCGCGATGCGGTTGTCGGCAAGGGCGAGCGCGCGACGCTGCGCTTCGGAAAGACCGGTCAGCTGACCGGCGCCTCGAGGAGACCGAGCTTTCGCGCGGCCAGGTATCGGCCTTCGCCCGCGATGATCGTGCCATCGCTGTCGACGAGCAGCGGGTACCGTCAAGTTAACGAATTGCAGCGGCCGAGGGGTAGACGACCGGCATGCCGACCGCCCGGGACCCTCTTTATCGCCGCCATCGCTTCCCATCGGAAGTGATCAGCTATGCCGTTTGGTTGTATTTCCGGTTTCCCAGCGGCTCATGAAGAAGCTCTTGAAATCCGCCGGCACGCCGCCGCGCGTGATGATCACGGACAAGCGTTCGCACGGCGCTGCGAGGGCGAAGATGGGCTTTTTCGTCGAACATCGCCAGCACAGAGCTCTCAACAATCGGGCTGAGAATTCTCATCAGCCGACGCGGCAACGCGGCGGATCATGAAGCGTTTCAAATCGTCCCGTCAGGCTCAACGGTTTCTGTCACTTCACGTTCCAGGCATCGTAAGTGGATCCGTAATCCCCGGGAAATTGACGAAACCTCAGACTCTCTCCTCAGCAGAGGTGTATCCGCGCCTGCGCTTGGCGCGCTCCAGCCGTCCGAATGCTTCGCCCGCTTCAGCGCTGGCATCGAAAGTCTGCACCATCGTCTGGCCGGTCGTGCCGATCCGGCCCCAGTCGCGGATCAGCGAGACCCCGCCGAACAAGGTCGGTTGGATCGAAAGCAAGTAAAACCGCCGCATGTTGCGGGTGGTGTCGATGCGGCGAAGGTGAAGCGGCCCTAGCTTAAGGTTCGGCATGCATGGATTCTCGCTTCCTGTGGAAGCGAGGTCCAATGCTTTCTATGAATCGATCAGGGCCAAACGATTCATTCTCTCGCTACATCAATTGCACCAGGCGGGTGTCTTCGGACTGTGGCGATGATGTGGAGGCTCCACGGCCCGATTTGAACCCCACCGTCTCGCGGCAAAACCGAGACCGCAGTCTGAACTGATCGAGAAGCTCACTGAATCGCGCCGGAGCTAGGTCCAAGCATTGTCGATCCAGCAGCCTCAGCAAGGTTTGAAAGCTGACTAGGTGACATCGGTGCAGCCGTTGAGCGATCGACGGAGCAATTGCGGACGAACGGGAAATCGAAGTCCGGACACGGGTGAATTATGGAATGACACCCGGGCACTTCTTTGCCGGTGCTGCTGCAGAGAATCAAGCGCGCGATGTGGTCGGACATCGCCGACCTGCGTCTGGCAGCCCGACCAACCTTATGGGGTGTTGAAGAAGCGCGCGGCCTCTTAAAGGCCGCATTCTCTGTGGTAGGGCAGTATCTGAAAGCGCGTATGGCCGCGCAACCTGAGGCGAGAGGAGGATTCCGATGTTCGAGGCTAAAGACTATCGCGTGTGCTGCCATCACTTTGTCACCCCGACCGACCGCGCCGTCTACCCGGCGCAAGAGCCCTTACTAACCTACTCTGAGGCCCTCCGGCAGGTGCAGACCGAGCAGGCCAAGGGCTACATGGTGGCCTGGGTCATCGATCGCACCGGAGCAGGCGCCACCAATGAGATTGGTGGTTCGAACGCATCGGTTCGACGTTGATCGTAAGCGCAGCTCTGGCCCTTGGATTGGCGCTTGACGTCTGTTTTGATTACGGTGTGAGCCGGCACGGCTTCCACTTTTCCGACAACGTTGACGCTGGCCTCAAGCGCCTGCCTGTCGTCGAACCACTTTTTAGAGCTTGATCACATGATCGCAGCCGCGCCGAAGATCGAAGAGGCTGCAATGCCGTTTCCACGCCGAGTCACAAGCAGAAGAAACTCAACCAGGACTCGCGCTGGTCAGCGTCATCAGAAACTGTGCACGCTCGACAGGACGATCGAGCCAGTGCGTCGAGGTCTATTCCTGCATAGGAGGACGCGGCGAGGCGGCGGGAAAGTTGGAAGGTTGGGATCCAGCAAGGTCCCGATTCGCGCGCTGTACCTCGGCGGTCCCAAACACGAGGACGCAGAGAGGTCTGTTTTGGGCGCGGGATTTTGGCTGGGACACGAGCCCGTCAGAGCGTTGCCGCCGCCGCTCTGAAATGGTCGGGAAACCTTCCGATCGTGCGAGACTCTTATCTAACCTCACTTGTGATCCGCTCCCCTCGAGACTTTTGGAAGATATCCCAACTGCCGTTCCAGAGCAGCTAAGGTTCGACGGGCCGAATCCAATCTCGCAGTCGCCTCGACCAGGTCGGCCCATGTTTTATCCGACCGTGCAACCGCCGTGGAGCCGGTCTCAAACAGGTTGTTGTTGAGATGCGGGGCCGCTTCGCCTCGCAGGGCACGCTCCAAATCGAGCAGGGTGCTCGTCAGCGCTCGATGCGCGCACGCGTCCTCTCGTTCCAGGTTTTCCGCCACGTCGAGCGCCGCACGATAGTGTCGTATCGCTGCAACGACTCTGCTCTCGAGGTCGGGCTCATCGCTCATCTGCTTTTCTCTCCACGAATCTTTGAGCAATTTGTGTCGGTCTGAACGAGCAAAAATTGTAAGCGGAGCTTTTCTCCCATTTGATTGACTGGTTTCGCTTCGGCTTTCGCTCTGCGATCCTTGGCTTGTCAGAGAGCCGAGAGGAGACTGAAGGCGATGGAACAATCGGGGGAGGAAGCCGAAGCTGATGGCTTTGTGGGGAAGCTTACGCGCCGGACGCGTTCTGGATGCCGGTTATGGTCTGCGGAGATCAAGGGGCGCGCTGTTTTCGAGAGCATGAAGCCCGACGCCCGGGTATGTGATGTCGCACGGCGTTATGGTGTGAAGGCCCAGCAGTTGACGACGTGGCGCAGATTGGCGCGTGCTGGCCGGCTCGCATTGGTCACGGACGACGCGGCGGATTTCGTGTCGATCGAGCTGAGCGATCCAGTGGCGTCAGGCAAGAGCGAGGGGCCCGTCGAGATTACGATTGGCAAGGTTTCGGTCCGCCTGGATGCGGACGTGTCGGCGGTGCGGATCGCGGAGATCGTGACTGCGATCGAGCGCGGCGCATGATCATTCCGGCGCAGGGACTGCGGATTGTGCTTGCTGTGCGTCCTGTTGACTTCCGGTGCGGGCACGACGCGCTGGCCGGTCTTGTGCAAAACACGCTTGGGCTCGATCCGCATTCGGGCCTGATCGTGGTTTTTCGTTCGAAGCGCGCCGACCGGCTGAAGATTTTGCTATGGGACGGCACGGGCCTCGTTTTGGTCTACAAGCGCCTTGGCCGCGATGGTCGTTTCGAGTGGCCGCAGATCAGCGACGGCGTCATGCATCTGACGCGCGTGCAGTTCGAAGCGCTGTTTGAAGGGCTGAACTGGAAGCGAGTGGGCGAACGGATTGTCGCGACGCCAGCTGCGGCGAACTGACTCAGACCCGACAACCTGTTTCGCGCGGGGCTTTGGGATGATAGCTTGCGGATGTGCCGCCGTCCCCCATTGATCCCGCCCGTCTTGCAGCGCTGCCCGCCGATTTGCGCGCGCTCTTCCGCGCGCAGGAAGCGATGATTGAAGCCGAGCGTCGTCGCGCAGACGATGAATGCTCGGCGCGCCTTCATGTCGAGAGTGAACTGGCTGCGTCCAAAGAGAGCGTCGAACGCCTCGAACTGCTCGTGAAGGAGTACGAGAGAGCTGGCCCCGGTTGTTTGGACAGCGCCCCGCTGGATTTAAGTGGATTCCTGCCGGGTTATGCTGAACGCGGGGCTTTACGATTTTGTCGTTGCGTCGGGAGGGCGTAGCCCGACCAGAGCGACGACAAAATCGTCGGCGACGGTCATGCGGCCATCACCATAGCTTGCGTGCCGAAGTAAGCCTCGTCGGGCGTGCGCCCGTCAAGGCTCGAGTGAGGGCGTCCCTGATTGTAGAAGGCCAGATACTTGGCAATTGACGCTCGCGCCTCGGACACGCTGTCGTAGGCGCGGAGATAAACTTCTTCGTATTTGACCGTGCGCCAGAGCCGCTCGACAAACACGTTGTCGCGCCAGGCGCCCTTGCCGTCCATGCTGATGGCGATCTTCGCGTCCAGCAGCACATCGGTGAACTCGAGGCTGGTGAACTGGCTGCCTGATCCGTGTTGAAAATCTCGGGCCTGCCGTGCTTCGCCAACGCCTCCTGGACCGCTTGGACGCAGAAGGCCGCCTCCATTGTGATCGAGACGCGATGGGCCAGGACCCGTCGGCTGAACACATCGACGACCGCCGCGAGATAGACGAAGCCACGCCGCATCGGAATGTAGGTGATGTCCATTGCCCACGCATGGTCGGGCCGCTCGATCTTCAATCCGCGCAACAGGTACGGGTAGATCTTGTGACCCGGAGCCGGCTTGCTCGTGTTCGGGCGACGATAGACCGCCTCGATCCCCATGCGCTTCATCAGCGTCGCGATGTGGCGGCGACCGGCGTATACCCCCTCCCGCCGCAGCAACGATCGCAGCATACGCGCTCCCGCGAAGGGATAATCGAGATGCAGCTCATCGAGCCGACGCATCAAGGCAAGGTCCTCGGCCGAAACTGGCCGAGGTTCATAGTAGACCGTGCTGCGAGCCAGCTTCAGGACCTTCGCCTGGCGCACGATAGAAAGATCATGACCGCGGTCGATCATCGCTTTGCGCTCAGCAGGCCCGCCTTGGTGAGCGCGCCGGACAAAAAATCGTTTTCCAACGCCAGCTCGCCGATCTTGGCATGTAACGCCTTCAAATCGACCGGCGTCTCGGCCGATGTCTTGTCATGCCCAAACACGCCGGCGGCGCCTTCCAGGAGCTGGTTTTTCCAGATCGTGATCTGGTTCGGATGAACATCAAACAGTTGCGCCAGCTCCGCCAGTGTCTTGTCTCCTTTGACCGCAGCCAAAGCAACCTTCGCCTTGAATGCCGGAGAATGCGTCCGGCGGCTCTTCTTCGTCATCTTCGCTCCTGATTCGCAGCAAGAATCCTCGCCGCTGTCAGGCAGAAAATCCACTCAAGCTACTGTCCGAATTTGCGGGGCCAGCTCTCTCGACGATGGTTGCGTTGAGTTGGACACCAATCCCGTCGAAAATCAAATCAGGCCGCTGACTCTGACGCGTAAAAATAGTTTATTTGCTGGTCACGACGAAGGTGGTCGTTCATGGGCGCGCATAGCTTCGCTCATCGCCACCTGCAAAATCAACAGCGTGGAGCCCTACGTCTGGATGAAAGCGACGCTCAAAGCGATCGCAACCGGTCACCCGCAGTCCCGGATCGACGAGCTGGTCGTTCGGCCGCACCTCGTAATTCTCCGTCGTTGCCGCCTCCATACCCCCCGCCAACGATTTGCAAACACGTTGATCAACAGACTGCAATCCCCACGCCAAACCTTTGCGAATGGGACGCGAACGTCGCTTACGGTTCTTCAGCGTCTGATGCCAGCGCTCGATCTTTCCCTGGGTCTGAGGATGGTACGGAGCGCCGCGCACGTGCTGCATGCCCTTCTGGTCGAGCCACTCGGACAGATCATCCGCCACGTAACTCGAACCATTGTCGCTGAGAAGCCTTGGCCGGTGCGCGACGGCGCCGTCGTCTTGTCCTTGATCTCGTTCGCGGCCTTGATCACCACATAGACCGGGCTGGTGATGAGGTCATGCGCCTTCAGCAGCCGATAGACCGACGCCTCGGATACAAAGTACTTTCGTTCGTCGGTGAACCGCACGGCCAGCTCGCGTGGCGACAGCTCAGGTAACTCCAGCGCCAGGTCGATGATCTAGTACCCGGAATCAGAGCTGAGTGATACGGCGGCCTTTGAAACGGCGTTGACGGACCTTTTTCTTGGTCCAGACGAAGGGCTCGGCTCTGTCGTTGTATGCGTTGACGTAGGCATCGATGTGTTCCTGAAGCTGCTTGAGGCTCGTGAAGGAGGTGCCGCTGAGCGACTGCCCCTGCAAGATGGAAAACCATACTTCGACCTGATTGAGCCATGACGCACTTGTCGGCGTGAAATGAAATTGCACGTTGGGGTGGGCCTTGAGCCAGTCCTCGTTCTTTTTATGGGTGTTGAGGTTGTCGAGGATGACGTGAAGCTTGCGGTTCGGAAAAGCCGCGGTGACGCTGTTCATGAAATCGAGAAACTCGACGCGGCGCCGGCGTTTTGAATGGGTCGCGATGATCTTTCCGGTGGCGACTTCGAGCGCCGCAAACAATGTTGTGGTGCCATGCCGCTTGTAATCGTGGCTTTGGCCGGTCAAGGCGCGGCCATTGGGCAACTTCAGATAACCCTGCGCTCGCTCCAAAGCCTGGATCGAGGGCTTCTCGTCCACGCACAGCACAATGGCCTTCGCCGGCGGCGCGACATAGAGGCCGACAACATCGGCGGCTTTGGCCGTAAAGTTCGGGTCGTTGCTCTCGCACCAGGACTTGCGAGCCACCAGGTCAATCTTGTGGCTGCGCAGGAACCGCCAGACATATTGGACATCGACATCGCCCAGCGCCTCGGCCAGAAGGGGGCCGGTCCAGCGCGCAAACCCTTGCGGTGGCGGCTTATCCAGCAGCTTCAGAATCCGCTTGTCGGTCGTCTTCGTATAGATCGGCTGCTTGCCAGGCCGCGGCTTGTCTTGCAGCCCTTCAAGGCCATGGTCGGCATAGCGATGCCGCCAAAGGCTGACAATCCGCGGCTGGACCCCAACTTCCTTGGCGATCGACCGGGTGCTGCGCCCATCCGCCGCCAACAGAACTATCCGCGCCCGCTTCAAATCGCGCTGCAACGTCACCGGTGAGCGACAGCACGCCTCAAGCACCTTGCGATCTTTCCTCGAAAGGTGGACTTCTCTTGCTTCGGGTATCATCCCGACCTTGAATCACGACTCACGTTCCAAGAAAAGTGGGTACTAGCCCCGCACATCGTCCGGGATGCGGTTCCAGACCCGGTCTGGTCGAGACCGATGATCGGCCAGAGCGGCGATGCCGCCCTCGCGGTAACGATCATGCTAGCGATAGAATGTGGCGCGCGGGATCCCGAGCTTGTCCAGCGTGCGCTTGGCCGGAGGTGCGATTGCTCGACCAAATGGATGAATCTCGGCCTTCTCTGAGGCGGGATACCTCATGCCTCGTCCTCCCCATCTCCGTTCATACTTTTTTTGAGCAGACGGTTCTCCAGCGTCAGATCGGCGACGGCCTCCTTCAAGGCGCCGGCCTCCCGGCGGAGGTCCTTCACCTCGCCGGAGGTCGCAGCTCGTGCCGTGTCGCCGGCCAGGCGGCGCTTGCCGGCCTCGAGAAACTCCTTGGACCAGCCGTAATAGATCGAGGCGGCAATGCCTTCTCGGCGACAAAGCTCGGAGATGTTCTCCTCGCCGCGCAATCCTTCTAGTACCCGGAATCAGAGCTGAGTGATACGGCGGCCTTTGAAACGGCGTTGACGGACCTTTTTCTTGGTCCAGACGAAGGGCTCGGCTCTGTCGTTGTATGCGTTGACGTAGGCATCGATGTGTTCCTGAAGCTGCTTGAGGCTCGTGAAGGAGGTGCCGCTGAGCGACTGCCCCTGCAAGGGAAAACCATACTTCGACCTGATTGAGCCATGACGCACTTGTCGGCGTGAAATGAAATTGCACGTTGGGGTGGGCCTTGAGCCAGTCCTCGTTCTTTTTATGGGTGTTGAGGTTGTCGAGGATGACGTGAAGCTTGCGGTTCGGAAAAGCCGCGGTGACGCTGTTCATGAAATCGAGAAACTCGACGCGGCGCCGGCGTTTTGAATGGGTCGCGATGATCTTTCCGGTGGCGACTTCGAGCGCCGCAAACAATGTTGTGGTGCCATGCCGCTTGTAATCGTGGCTTTGGCCGGTCAAGGCGCGGCCATTGGGCAACTTCAGATAACCCTGCGCTCGCTCCAAAGCCTGGATCGAGGGCTTCTCGTCCACGCACAGCACAATGGCCTTCGCCGGCGGCGCGACATAGAGGCCGACAACATCGGCGGCTTTGGCCGTAAAGTTCGGGTCGTTGCTCTCGCACCAGGACTTGCGAGCCACCAGGTCAATCTTGTGGCTGCGCAGGAACCGCCAGACATATTGGACATCGACATCGCCCAGCGCCTCGGCCAGCAGGGGGCCGGTCCAGCGCGCAAACCCTTGCGGTGGCGGCTTATCCAGCAGCTTCAGAATCCGCTTGTCGGTCGTCTTCGTATAGATCGGCTGCTTGCCAGGCCGCGGCTTGTCTTGCAGCCCTTCAAGGCCATGGTCGGCATAGCGATGCCGCCAAAGGCTGACAATCCGCGGCTGGACCCCAACTTCCTTGGCGATCGACCGGGTGCTGCGCCCATCCGCCGCCAACAGAACTATCCGCGCCCGCTTCAAATCGCGCTGCAACGTCACCGGTGAGCGACAGCACGCCTCAAGCACCTTGCGATCTTTCCTCGAAAGGTGGACTTCTCTTGCTTCGGGTATCATCCCGACCTTGAATCACGACTCACGTTCCAAGAAAAGTGGGTACTAGTATTCACTCGCGTCCGGCTGGTGACACAATGTCGGCAACCCGACTCTGCGTCTCGTGCTGCGCAGAAGAGACGCATCATCCTATTGTCATTGAAGCTTAACTACACAGAGTCTCTGGTGGCACATCAATTGCTAGTCCAGACTTTGCCCGGGGATCAGTTCCGGTCCACGCGCTGGGGAGAATCAGCTATGACGAACAAGATGCTAGGCCGATCTGCGCAAGCTCGCGTCGCCACCGGAAGACGTCCGGTGGTCGAGATACCGTCCTCATCACAAGATCAACAAGGAGTTGTTCATGCTGACAACCCCGGAGGCGCGGGTTTGCGCACCTCATCACGGCCTATCGCGCACGGCCTGCGGCCGCACACCGCGGTCATGAATTTCATCGAGGGCGCGCGCGCCATTACCGAGAGTGAGCTGCAAGCCAACAACATCACGCAGTATCACGCCACAAATTTTTATCGCGATCAGATCACCAACAGTGGCTACTACGACCAGCTTAAATACATTGTAGAGCCCACAATTGCTGAGTTCAAGAGTCCCGGAAGTCTTGACACCAGCGGCGAGCATGACAATACCGTCGTGCCCGGGCTTCAGCACAAATACGCGCAGACCGGTCTGCTGCTGGTAACGGACCGTTGCGCGTCCTATTGCCGTTACTGCTTTCGCAAACGCATCGTCGGCAAGGACTCCGATGAGATCGCGCCCGATTTCGCCCGGGTCGCGCAGTATATCGCCGGCCATCCTGAGATGACGAACGTGCTGCTATCTGGAGGCGACCCGTTCGTGCTCAGCACCGCTAAGCTCGGCAAGATTCTTGATCATCTGCTACCGATCCCGCACTTGGAGTCAATTCGATTCGGCACAAAAATAGTCGCCTTCGCACCCAGGCGGTTTGAGGATCCCGCACTCCCGGCGTTGTTCCGGCGGATCAGTGAAGCGGGAAAGACCGCAGTGATCGTCGCGCATTTCGACCACATCGGCGAGATCTCGGTCGATGCGGAGCGCAACATTCGCGCGCTACGCGCACAGGGCGTGCAGTTTCTGAATCAGTCCGTGCTTCTGGCGAAAGTCAACGACGATCCCGAAATCTTGGCGGCGACCTTTGCAAAGTGTCACCAAATGGGCGTCCGCCCTTATTATCTTTTTCAAGGCAGGCCGGTGAAAGGCGCATCGCACTTTCAGGTCTCGCTGCGGCGCGGTATAGAGATCGCGCGCGGCATCAACCGACGTCTCAGCGGTATCCAGAAGACGTTCAAATACATCATGTCCCATTACACGGGGAAGATCGAGGTTCTCGACCTTGGTGCCGATGGCCGCGTGTATATGCGATATCATCAAAACAAGATTCCCGAAGAACTCGGAAAGGTCTTTTCCCGGCGGCACGTCGAGGGCGCCTGCTGGTTGGACGATTTGCCCGAAGGCTGAGATCGAAATGCGCGCGATGCTGATGCCCAACTTGGAGCGCGTGGAGCTCGACGGCCCTGCCGCTTCCGTAGGGCAGCGCCACGAGGCTGTGGTGACGGCTTTCCCGAACGCTACCGAAGCCGGGGTGGAAATCCTGCGCGCCGGCGGAAACGCGATCGACGCCGCTGTGGCCGCCGCCTGGGCGCTTTGCGTGTGCGAACCCAGTGCATCGGGTCTGGGCGGGCAGACCGTGTTGCTCGTCCGTTTTGCGGATGATCGAATTCGGATCATCGACGGACATTCCCGTGCGCCCGCAGCCGCTTCGCTCGACACGATCAAAGCGGGCCAGCAGCGGCGCGGGTATCGCTCCTGCACGATTCCATCGACTCCCGCGACGCTGGACTGGGCGCACAGGAAATACGGCGTGCTCAGCCGCGAAACTGTGATGGCGCCAGCGATCCGCATTGCGGAAGAAGGCTATCCGATCACGCCATTGCAGCACCGACAAGCCCGATGGGTGGCCGATGATCTGCGAGCATCGCCGGCCGGTGAGCTGTTTCTCCAAGACGGTCTGCCACCGGAAATCGGCCACATGTTTCGACAACCGGAGCTCGCGGGCACGCTTCGCCGGTTGGCCGATTTCGGCACCGAGGACTTCTATCACGGCGGAATTGCCCGGCAGATCGCAGCCGATATGCGAGCGGCCGGCGGTCTCATCACCGAAGAAGATCTAGCAAGCTGCGGTCCGCCCGCACAGGTGGAGCCGGTTTCGACGTCCTATCGCGGCCATCGGATTCTCAGCATCCCGCCGCCTAGCGGCGGACTGCAACTCTTGTTTGCACTTAACATCATCGCGCAGATATCAGCGACAAACTCGGAGTCATCCGACGATAGCTGGCACGAAGCGATCGCGCTCGCGTCATCCGCCGTCTTTCGCGAGCGGGAGCTCCGCCCGTTGCTGCCCGATGATCTCATTCCGCAATCGCGTCAAGGGCGGTTGAGCGAAGATTACGCGCGGCAAGTCGCAGATAGCATCCTGGCGCCGCAAAGTACCAAAGAGCTCGCGACCGACAGTGCCGAAGAACCGGGCGATACGACCCATCTTTCGGTCTGCGATCGAGATGGCATCATTGTAGTGCTGACACAGTCTATCCAATCGGTGTTCGGCGCCAAGGTGGCACACCGGGATCTGGGTTTCCTCTACAACAATTATCTGTGCACGTGTCCCCGCCTTTCTCACCCCTATGAGCTCGGACCAGGTTGTCGACCGCGCTCGAACATGGCCCCAACGCTGGTGTTACAGGGCGCCACCGGCCGCCCGCTCCTGGCACTGGGCGCCGCCGGCAGTCGACGGATCATTTCGGCAATTCTCCATGTCCTAAGTGGAGTCATCGACTTGGGCTTGGATATCACGGACGCTGTGGCGGCGCCTCGCGTACATGGACTGGTCGGTCGCAAAGTCTGGATCGAGCGGCCGGCAGCCAGCAATGCCCTGTTGGCAAGATTGCGCGCCCGTAACCGCATCCCAATCGTCAAATCACGACTCAATTTTGCGATGGGTTCGGTCAACGCGCTCCAACTCATGACTGACGGAAGCGCGAAAGGCGCTGCCGATCCCCGGCGTGATGGCCTGGTGGAGGTGCTCTCTTGAGTGAAACGTGCAGAAATAAGAATGCCTCGGCGGACGCCGCGCCAAAGACCGATTGGTTGCTCGTGGGCCTCTTTGTCCTGCCGCTCGGCGTAGCGCTCGCCAAACTGCCGATGCTATCGACTTCGTCCATCAGTGCGAGTTTTGTTTCGCTCACAGAGTTACCGGCCCAGTTCCACAAGTCAGCCGAGAGCGTGGTGTTCGTCTCCTTGGGAGCTGTCTTCGTCGTACTCTTTCGCCTCACTCTTGGCGTCAGGGTGCTGGGGCTTCTTCGGCCGATCTTGTTGGCGATGGCTTTCGATACCGTCAGCATCCCGATCAGCCTTGCCTTCCTGCTGTTCGTACTCCTCGTCGTTGTCGCCTTGCGGCCGCTGCTCAAGACAGACCACAGTTACGCGCGAGTGGCTGTGCTGTTGAGCTTGGCGGCAGCGCTGCTGTTTGCGCCTTTGACCGCGGGGGAATGGTGGCATATCGCCTGGCTTCGTGAGATTGCGTTCTTTCCGGTTATCGCCTTGTGTTTGACCTGCGAAAGCTTCGCAAAAGTGCTCGACCAAAATGGAGTCCGTGAAGCGATCTGGCGCGCCTTCACGACGGTGTTGGCCGCCCTCATCATCGTGGCTCTATCGAGTTTGCCAGGCACGTTGGAACTCTTCCTGCGATTCCCGGAACTGCTGTTGGTGCAGGCCGGGTGCATTTTGCTAATCAACAAGTATCTCGATTTCCGCTTGTTGGAAGGAGTGAACCCGCTCGTCGCCTGGCCTTGGGGCGCGGGCACTCCAGGCGAGCCGTCCCTCTCGATCTGCCAAATCCAGGCGAATGAACGTGAAAGCCGGCAACATACAGGGAGCAGCTCATGCGGGTAGCCGTCGTGTGGAACGATGATCATAGGGGCGTGATCAACCACTTCGGTCAACCTTGCCCGGAGAAATACGGCCGCAAGACGGTCGAAAGCGTGGTGGCGGCACTGCAAGAGGGTAACCACGACACGCTGCTGTGCGAAGGTGATAAAGGACTGCTCGCGACGCTTGAGCGGTTCATGCCACCCGATTCGCAAGCCCGCCCTTCAGGGATCGTTTTCAACATGGCGTACGGAATTCAGGGCGAGTGCCGCTACACGCACGTTCCGGCCATGCTCGAGATGGCTGGCGTTCCGTACACCGGCTCCAGCCCGCTCGGGCACGCACTGGCGCTCGACAAGGCCATTACCAAACAGCTCATCCGCGATTGCGGCGTGCCGACGCCGAACTTTCGTGTGATGCGTAGGGGCACCGAGAGTACCGGCGATCTGTGCTTCCCGTTGGTAGTAAAGCCGCGTCATGAATCCACGAGCTTCGGATTGCAGCTCGTATATGAGCCCGCCCAGTTGAGACAGGCCGTAGAAGTGATCGTCACGCAATATGCGCAGGATGCACTCGTAGAAGAATACATCGAAGGGCGGGAGATCTGCGTTGCCCTGCTGGGAAACGGAGAGCTTGAGGCGTTGCCTCTGGTGGAGCAGGACTTCGGCGAGCGCGAGACGCGTCTTATCACTTGGGAAGACAAGATGCACATGGCGGTCGTGGAGCCCCAGAAGATTTGCCCGGCGCAGGTCGGGAGCAATCTCGCGACAATACTGCGGGATATTTCGGTTGCGACCTTCCGCGCCTGCCGCTGCCGGGATTACGCCCGCGTCGACATCCGGATCGACCGCTCCGGGCACCCCTTTGTCCTGGAGATCAACTCGATGGCCGCACTCGGTATCGGCGCGTCTTATGTCCTGGCCGCGAAAGCCGCCGGGTACACCTTCTCGAGTTTGGTCAACGGTATCCTCGACGTCGCCCACGCGCGGTATTTCGGAACTGGCATTTCCCAGGCCGAACAACCGTCAAATCGCGAGCGGATTTATTATGCCGCTGGGTAGTGTGTTGAGAGCTGTCACTTTTTGTCGATCGTATGGTTCGGCGGAGCAACAATAGCGATGTTTGCACAGGCAAATGGAGGGCGGTTTTCCTGCCGGACTCGAAACTGATGATGCAGACGATCGCTGAAGCTGTGCGCTCGGGTTGTTGGTGCCGGCACTTCCGGAGGGATGGGCGGAAACGGCTTGCGTGCGCGAAAGGACCTGGCGGGAAATGCGGCGACATATGCAGACCGCGATAACGACCGGTACCGACTGCCTCGTTATCTTAGCTTTACAGTTGGTGCGCCGGGAGACTGGCAAGGTGCATGGCTCGGATGTTTCAGGAGTCGTCATCTTTCGCAAGACGCTGCGACGAGATCAGCTCCTCAAATTCTTCGCTAGCCGCCCGTGAAGAATTCGGAAGCGATTGATACGTCGCGATGATTTAACCTGAGCAAGTATTCGATTTTGCAAGAAAGCCGGGGGGAGGGTCGGTTTCTTGCGTTTTGGGATACCGGATTTTGGTGGATCGTGATTCCTTTGACGGCAAGATTCGCTGTTGGAGAACGGGCCGTGAGTCAGCCGCGCGACGATCGCCAGGACGACCTATTTCGGGCTTCTCTGGATGCGATCATCAACCTTCGTCATCCGCTGGTGCGGCTTGCGGCGGAGATTGATTGGGATTTTCTGGCGAAGCGCTTCAGCTCGGTGTGTCGCACCGGGCCGGGCCAGCCGCCGCTGCCAACGAGGCTCGTGGCCGGGCTGTTCATCCTCAAACATATGCACAATCTGTCTGACGAAGCGCTGTGCGGGCGGTGCTTGGAATGGATGCCGTCGGCCCAGATGTAGATGTAGCGCTTCGCCGACAGATCGCGCTTCTGCCACGCGGCGTGCTCGTCAATCCGACGTCCTGCAGCCGGCCGATCGCGGATGCCGACAACCCGCCAGCATCGTTGCCGAGCAGCGCCGGCAGCGCCTCGGAGAAGTCGCCGGTCGAGATCCCTTTCAGGTAAAGGATCGGCAGCAGTGTCTCGATCGACTTGGAGTGGCGCATGTTGGCCGCAGCATCGACGGAGAGAACCGGCGCCCAGGTAGCGGCCGCCTCGCGAGCGCGTACACGCGGCCGGCGGACGGCGACCGGACCGATGCCGGCCATCACCTCGCGCTCCGGCAGGTGACCGTGGCGCGCGATGCGCTGGTGGCCGTCCGCGGTCTTCAAATCGGCATGCTGGCCGAGAAAGTCTGCGACTTTGGCCTCGACCGCCTTGGCGAGAAGGCACGTGCCCCGTTGCGCAAGACTTCTGTGAGTTGATCGTCAACGATTCCTGGCTGAATCGGCTGGATGACGTTATCGTTGGACACGGCATATCGCTCCTTCGGTGGAGAAGTGGAGGCGTCAAGCCCCCCCACGGGGTGCCGCCTTTGCGATTCCGCCGTCACCAACTTTCAGCGATAGCTCTCTTGCGCTTCCCGCGCACCGGCCGGTTCAATTCCAGAGGTGGCGCTACCTCACACCGATCTCATCCACCGCGTCCGCCAGCGTCCTCAGAAACGATTGGTGCCAATCATTTTCATCAGACAGCAGCCAAGCCGGTAGGCTGGCTACGTAGCGGCTCAGGGCGATTACGCCCGCAAGCGTAGTAGGCTTGGAGTGGATGAGCACGTCTGCATACTCCTCGAGAGCCAACCCTCTTTCCTCGCTGATCGCGTCGGCGGCATCAAACTCGGGACCTGCGACAAGTTTCGAGGATACCGATGCCGCGGCGGCGTGCTGCGCGGAAAGCTCGCGGTGACGCTCAATCACATCAAAAATCGTATCTAATTCAGTCGCCATGGCGCATTTGCCCCAGGCCACATCAGATCGGCACCAACCAATCTTGGTAGGTGCTTCCAGTCGTTCTCAGCGATACTGTCTGGTAGCGCCCTTGGAATTGAGCCTCTCGGGGAGGTGGTCGGTCTCGCTAATCCAAGGGCGAAGGCTGGCCACCGAAGTTTGCAGCGCGTGGTGGGGACAGCGCTTCCGGAGCCGTGAGCGCCGAGTCACCGCCGCCAACTTCACTGGCAGCGTGGGCGCGGCAGGAACAGCGGCGGGTTTTCACTCTCCACGGCGTCGAGTCATGTCCGCGTGCCTCCAAGTCCGCGTGTGCGCCGCAGAGTGGAGCAACCATGATGCCCACATTTATTGCCTCGTACGATCTAAAAGAGGCTAGGCCAGACCCGCACGAACACTTTCTTACAAATGCGATCGAGTACGGCTGGTTTCCCTGGATTCTGGACCATGACGACACTCTATTTACTCTTCCGAACACCACCTTGGAGGGTTCGTTTGTCGACCAAACGCAAGCGGTCGCAGCACTCAACGCAGCAAGGATAGAGACGGAAAAAGAGCTTGGGATCACGGTCATGATGGAAAAATGGATCGTTTCCCTCGGATGCGTTTTCGTTCTGCGAGGATCGCCTCGGCCCTGCCGAAGTAGGCATCGGCTGCTGTGAGGTTGTCGATGCTCTCATGATAACGGACGTGATTGTAGTGTTCGACGAAGGCCCGTACCTGACGTTCGAGATCACCGGGCAGGTAGTAGTTGTCGAGCAGGATGCGGTTCTTCAGCGTCTGATGCCAGCGCTCGATCTTTCCGCTCGATCTTTCCCTGGGTCATGGTACGGAGCGCCGCGCACATGCTGCATGCCCTTCTGGTCGAGCCACTTGGCCAGATCGTCCGCCACGTAACTCGAACCATTGTCGCTGAGAAGCCTTGGCCGGTGCGCGACGGCGATGTGGTCAAGGCCGGATACAGCGAGTGCCTGGTCGAGGGTGGCTGTGACGTCGGAAGCGCACATGGTGGGACCAAGCCTCCAGGCCACGATGTAGCGCGAGAAGTCGTCAAGCACGGTCGAGAGATAGTACCACCCCCATCCGGTGATCTTGAGGTAGGTGAAGTCGGTCTGCCAGAGCTGACTGACGGCCGTCGTCTTGTCCTTGAACTCGTTCGCGGCCTTGATCACCACATAGGCCGGGCTGGTGATGAGGTCATGCGCCAGAGCTGGCCCCGGTTGTTTGGACAGCGCCCCGCTGGATTTAAGTGGATTCCTGCCGGGTTATGCTGAACGCGAGGCTTTACGGTTTTGTCGTTGCGTCGGGAGGGCGTAGCCCGACCAGAGCGACGACAAAACCGTCGGCGACGGTCATGCGGCCATCACCATAGCTTGCGTGCCGAAGTAAGCCTCGTCGGGCGTGCGCCCGTCAAGGCTCGAGTGAGGGCGTCCCTGATTGTAGAAGGCCAGATACTTGGCAATTGACGCTAGCGCCTCGGACACGCTGTCGTAGGCGCGGAGATAAACTTCTTCGTATTTGACCGTGCGCCAGAGCCGCTCGACAAACACGTTGTCGCGCCAGGCGCCCTTGCCGTCCATGCTGATGGCGATCTTCGCGTCCAGCTGCGGATTTCACGGATCGTGAGCATCGATTTCGCGCGATCGTGAGCACTGAATTCAGACGATCGTGAGCAGCCCGCTACGGCCGATGGGAGATAGAGTCAGTGTTCTGGTTGGCCGTCAAGGGTGATGGTTTTGGCGCTGCGTTTTCGCATGCTTTCTCCGGTGAGCTGGAGGCGGTGGGCGTTGTGGACGAGGCGATCGAGAATGGCGTCGGCGACCGTGGGGTCCCCAATGGCTCCATGCCAGGTGTCCACGGGGAGCTGACTTGTGACGATGGTGGATGCGCGGCCATGTCGGTCCTCGAGGATTTCGAGCAGATCGCGGCGTTCCGCGGCGGTGAGCACCGATAGTCCCCAATCATCCAAAATCAGAAGCTGAGCGCGGCCGAGGCTTTTGAGGAGCCGGGCGTAACGTCCGTCTCCGCGCGCGAGCGCGAGCGCCTCGAACAGCCTTGGAACGCGATGATAGAGGACTGATCGGTTGTCGCGGCAGGCCTTGTGGCCGAGCGCGCAGGCTAACCAACTTTTGCCCAGGCCGGTTGCCCCGGTGACGAGCAAATTCTCGTGGCGATCGATCCAGCGACCTTCGACGAGTTTGGCGAAAACGGCGCGGTCGATGCCCCGCGGGGTGCGCAGATCGACGTCCTCGACGCAAGCAGTCTGGCGCAGTGCGGCGATCTTGAGGCGCGTGGTGAGCCGCCTGGTGTCGCGTTCGGCGGCTTCGCGGTCGACCAACAGGCCGATGCGATCTTCGAACGGCAGGGCTTCGAGATCGGGCGATCGGCGCTGCTCCTCGAAGGCCTTGGCCATTCCGGTCAGGCCAAGCTCGATCAGCCGTTCGTGGGTTGGGTGGTTAAGCATGCCGGGTCTCTCCTTGCTTCAGTGGAAGTAGTCGCGTCCGCGGATGTTGCCGTGGCGCAGGGGCTGGTGCTCGAAAGATTCGTCGAAGAACGTGCGATCGAGGCCGTTCTGGAGGATCGATCTAATCGAGGCGACGGAGCGCGCCTTGATGAGGATGCCCCTCCGGCAGGCTGCGTCGAGGCGTTCGGCGCCGTAGCTTTTGACGAGCGCCAGAATGCCAAGGCAGGTTCGAAAGCCTTGTTCTGGATGGGGCCGGGCGTCGATCACGGCCTGGAAAAACGCTGCTGTCGAAGGACCGATCCGCTCGCCGGCGGCGATCACCGCGGCGGGGGTCCATTCGCCGTAGCGGCGATGGGCGCTGGGCATGTGGTCGGCGATGGTGGTGTGTCCGCGTCGGTTGGGCGCGCGGGCATGGCTGGCGATCCGCTGGCCCTTGTGGAAGATCTCGACCGTCCGATCGTCGATACGGGCATCGACCAGCTCGCCAATCAGACGATACGGCGCGGAGTACCAATGGCCGTCGACCTCGACATGATAATCGGGAGCGAGGCGGCAGCGCTTCCAGCGTGCGAAGGCATAAGGCTGATCTGGCAGCGGGGTTAGCTTGGGTTTGTCGAGTTCGGCAAACAGTTCGGCGCGGCTTGAGCCGAAGCCACGCATTTGACGAGCATTGAGTTCGTCGACGAGTGTCTTGATGGCGGCGTTGAGCTCGGCCCGGGAAAAGAAGCGCTGATTGCGCAGCCGGGCCAGAATCCAGCGCTGGGCGATTTGCACCGCGACCTCGACCTTCGCCTTGTCTTTTGGGCGCCGCGGCCGTGCGGCGAGAATGGCCGTGCCGTAATGGCTCGCCATCTCGGCATAAGTGCGATTGAGGCCGGGATCGTAGCGGTCGGGGTTGCTGACGGCGGCTTTGAGGTTGTCGCAGACCACGAACGTCGGCGCACCGCTCAAAAACGTGAACAAGTTGACGTGGGCCCGGATCCAGTCGGCCAAGCTCTCGCTGGGGCAGGCCTCGGCGTAGGTGTAGTTCGAAGCGCCCATCGCCGCGACGAACAGCTTCATCGGCTGCACTTCCCCGGTCAGGGGATCGACGATGTCGATGGTGTCGCCGGCGAAATCCACGAACACCTTCTCGCCGCCCAGATGAATCTGCCGCATCGAAGGTCGGACCCGCCCCTTCCAGGCCTCGTAGGTAGTGCAGAACCACGTGTACCCGAAACCGTCGGGATTAACGGCGCGATACTCCTCCCAGAGCAGGCGACGGGTTACGTTGCGCCGGCGGAGCTCCTTATCGATGTAGCTCCAGTCGGGCACCGGCCGCTGCGGGCTCTGAGACGCTGGTCGTGGGGCTGGGAAAAGCAAAAGCTCCAGGTCTTCATCGGTCATTCCCTCCGGAAGCGGCCAGCTCAACCCAGCAGAGCGGGCGCGGCTCAGGTAGCTGTGCACAACGCCGTTGCTGACGCCCACGCTCCGCGCGATGGCCCGCTCTGGCAGGCCTTGAAAATGTTCTAACCGAAGGACTTCCTTGATCCGGCGCATCGACAATCTCTGGGTAGGCATTGGGCTTCCTCGTTAACCACGAGGTCATCCCTAAGCCGGTTGAGTTGTCGGCCGAAGCGCTGCAAGGCTCCGAAAGCCTTGCTCACGATCCCGCGAAATCGTTGCTCACGATCGTCTGAAATCTCTGCTCACGATCCCCTGAAATCCGCGCTCACGATCCCGCGAAACGCGCACGTCCAGCAGCACATCGGTGAACTCGAGGCTGGTGAACTGGCTGCCCTGATCCGTGTTGAAAATCTCGGGCCTGCCGTGCTTCGCCAGCGCCTCCTGGACCGCTTCGACGCAGAAGGCCGCCTCCATTGTGATCGAGACGCGATGGGCCAGGACCCGTCGGCTGAACACATCGACGACCGCCGCGAGATAGACGAAGCCACCCGCATCGGAATGTAGGTGATGTCCATTGCCCACGCATGGTCGGGCCGCTCGATCTTCAATCCGCGCAACAGGTACGGGTAGATCTTGTGACCCGGAGCCGGCTTGCTCGTGTTCGGGCGACGATAGACCGCCTCGATCCGCATGCGCTTCATCAGCGTCGCGATGTGGCGGCGACCGGCGTATACGCCCTCCCGCCGCAGCAACGATCGCAGCATACGCGCTCCCGCGAAGGGATAATCGAGATGCAGCTCATCGAGCCGACGCATCAAGGCAAGGTCCTCGGCCGAAACTGGCCGAGGTTCATAGTAGACCGTGCTGCGAGCCAGCTTCAGGACCTTCGCCTGGCGCACGATAGAAAGATCATGACCGCGGTCGATCATCGCTTTGCGCTCAGCAGGCCCGCCTTGGTGAGCGCGCCGGACAAAAAATCGTTTTCCAACGCCAGCTCGCCGATCTTGGCATGTAACGCCTTCAAATCGACCGGCGTCTCGGCCGATGTCTTGTCATGCCCAAACACGCCGGCGGCGCCTTCCAGGAGCTGGTTTTTCCAGATCGTGATCTGGTTCGGATGAACATCAAACAGTTGCGCCAGCTCCGCCAGTGTCTTGTCGCCTTTGACCGCAGCCAAAGCAACCTTCGCCTTGAATGCCGGAGAATGCGTCCGGCGGCTCTTCTTCGTCATCTTCGCTCCTGATTCGCAGCAAGAATCCTCGCCGCTGTCAGGCAGAAAATCCACTCAAGCTACTGTCCGAATTTGCGGGGCCAGCTCTGCCTTCAGCAGCCGGTAGACCGAGGCCTCGGATACAAAGTACTTTCGTTCGTCGGTGAACCGCACGGCCAGCTCGCGTGGCGACAGCTCAGGCAACTCCAACGCCAGGTCGATGATCTGACCCCGCACATCGTCGGGGATGCGATTCCAGACCCGGTCTGGTCGAGACCGGTGATCGGCCAGCGCTTCAACGCCTCCCTCGCGGTAGCGATCATACCAGCGATAGAATGTGGCGCGCGGGATACCGAGCTTGTCCAGCGTGCGCTTGGCGGGAAGATGCGATTGCTCGACCTGCTGGATGATCTCGGCCTTCTCAGAGGCGGGATACCTCATGCCTCGTCCTCCCCCTCTCTCACCCGACAGGTGAATGCGGAGCATTCACCTATAGAGCCCGTTCATGCTATTTTTGAGCAGACGGTTCTCCAGGGTCAGATCGGCTACGGCCTCCTTCAGGGCAACAGTCTCCCGGCGGAGATCCTTCACCTCGCCGGAGGTCGCAGCTCGTGCCGTGTCGCCCGCCAGGCGGCGCTTGCCGGCCTCGAGGAACTCCTTGGACCAGCCGTAATACATCGAGGCGGCAATGCCCTCGCGGCGACAGAGCTCGGAGATATTTTCCTCGCCGCGCAATCCTTCCAGCACAATGCGGATCTTCTCCTCCGACGAATAATGCCGGCGGGTTTGTCGCAGAATGTCTTTTAGAACTTGTTCTGCGGCACTTTGCCCGGTACGGATTTCTGCTTCATCTTCGCTCCTGGTGGCTACGATGAACCAGAAATCCTCCCTCCGCAAAATCCTTCAATTTGTCTCACAGGTCCTGACGGCGAACACCCTTCGACGATGAGGCGCGCGCCGTGAAGTTGGCCAACGACACCGAATTTGGGCCGATTTCCTACGTCTACACCGAGGACCTGAAGCGTGGTTTGCGCCTTTCCGGGCAAATGCAGAGCGGCATGGTCGCGCTGAACAGAGGACTTGCGTCCGATCGGGCGGCGCCCTTCGGTGGCAGCAAGGCAAGCGGCCTCGGTCGTGAAGGCTCGAACCGAAGGCATCAAGGAATACCTTGAAACCAAAGTACATTGCGGTCTCGCTCTAGCGCGCGATGGGTAGTCGTGTGCCGATCTTTGGACGAGCGGATCGAGCCCGACGACGTCATTGAAATGGATGTAAGCGGGATCGGTGTTGCGCTTGGTGGTGCTCGGCGAGAGCAGGATTGGTAGGTTACAGAATACAATGCTTTTCATAGAACGCGGCGGCCCCCGGGGGGTGATCGCCAAGAAATAAAAAAGATACCAACAAGTGGAGGAGGAGAAATGGGCGCGGTGAAGAAGGTTTTCATCGTAGGTGGCGGGATTGGCGGCTTGACGGTCGCCCATGCGCTTCAGCGGATAGGCGTATCTACCAGAGTCATTGAGATGGGAGATAAGCGTGACCGGATCGGCACCGGTATCACGCTGCTGGGGAATGCCTTGCGGGCACTTGCCGAAT
This sequence comes from Bradyrhizobium ottawaense, assembly GCF_002278135.3. Taxonomy (NCBI): domain Bacteria; kingdom Pseudomonadati; phylum Pseudomonadota; class Alphaproteobacteria; order Hyphomicrobiales; family Nitrobacteraceae; genus Bradyrhizobium; species Bradyrhizobium ottawaense. The sequence continues at coordinate 1,079,995 of NZ_CP029425.2, forward strand.
TGGGATTGGTGGATGCCTGCCTCGAAGGCGGCCTTGGTTGGGATACCGTGTCGGTACGCGATGGCGCGGGAACGATTCTGAGCGAACAGTCCTCACCAAGAATTTGGGACGCTGATCGTCCAGCCGCACTGGGACTCATGCGGCCACGTCTGGGACAGATTCTGGAAGACTTTGCGACGAAGAGCGGCGCGAAAATCGATTTCAACACAACGATCACCCGTATTGATCAGGACGATCGAGGGGTGACGGTTCAGCTATCGAACGGCGAGACAGATCGCGCCGATCTGCTGATCGCTGCGGATGGAGTCTATTCCAAGATCCGCCAGAGCATCTTCGGCGACGAGTTCAAGCCGCACTACGCCGGCCAAGGGGTATGGCGTTATACGGTTTCTCGCACCGAGGCGATGAATGGCTTCGTCCTGTACCGCCTTCCGACGGGCCGCGTAGTTGGCGCGCTGCCGCTATCGAAGGAATTGTGCTATCTATTCTTCCTGGAAAGCACGGACGAAAAGCTTCGTATTCCGCAAGATCGGGTGTGCGACTATCTCCGTAACCTGCTCGCCCCCTTTACGGCGCCCGAACTGGTCGCGGCTGCCAAGGTGATCGGCGAAGACAAGCACATAAGCTACCGCCCATTTGATGTCTTGATGATGCCAGCCCCCTGGCACCGTGGCCGTGTCGTGCTGCTCGGCGATGCTGCCCATTCGTTGATGCCGCAAATGACATCCGGCGGCGGAATGGCGATCGAGGATGCGCTGGTTCTGGCCCAGGAACTGAATCGCAACGACGATCTGGAGACTGCGCTCAAGACCTATTGCCGACGCCGCGAAGAAAGAGTCGGGCGCGTATACGACATTGCATACGCCATTTGCCGGGAAGAGCGCAAACCGGAGCATGGCCGCGACTATTCGATGGGCCTTCTTCGTGAAGGCTACGCGTTTCTGGCTGCGCCCGTCTGATTAGAAGCAGGCGAAGTCACATGGGAATTTGACGGACGTCGCTACCGCGGTGGATCGGCCACATCCGTGGACTGAAGGTAAACTCTGTAGCATTTTGGCCGACAACAAGCATGTCACGACAGGGGAAATGCATGACAAGACAAGCAGGTTCGTTGCAGGGATGGATTTTGACCTCCGCCCATGGATGACGGTGTTCGGAGTGGTCCTGCTATCGCCAGTCCTGCCACTTGCGCATTCGGGTTTTGTGCGAAATCCTTCATCATGAACGGTGGTTGTATTTCCGGTTTCCCTTAAGCTTGCGCTTGGTCAAGGAAATGCTGGCGGCGCGTGGCATTGGCATGACCTATGAAACCGTGCGCCAGGGGGGACGGAAATTCGGCAAGCTGTTCTCCGATCGGATCCGTCGAGCGCGCTCCCACCCGCGGTGACAAATGGCATCTGGACGAGGTCGTTATCTCGATCGCGGGCGAACAACATTGGCTCTGGCGCGCTGTCGACCAGAATGGCTTCGTTCTCGACGTCTTGATCCAGCGCCGAAGAGAGACTCGCGCGCTGCCCAGCGGCTCATGAAGAAGCTCTTGAAATCCGCCGGCACGCCGCCGCGCGTGATGATCACGGATAAGCTGCGTTCGTACGGCGCTGCGAGGGCGAAGATGGGCTTTCACGTCGAACATCGCCAGCACAAAGCTCTCAACAATCGGGCCGAGAATTCTCATCAGCCGACGCGGCGACGCGAGCGGATCATGAAGCGTTTAAAATCGTCCCCATCAGGCTCAACGGTTTCTGTCAGTTCACGATCAGGTCGCGAACCTTTTCCACATCCCCTATCCCGGAGCCGTCACGGCCGACTTCCGTCGAGCTTCGCGCGAACGAGCCTTTGCGACTTGGCGCGAGATCTCCAGGACAAGCGCTATCGCCGACTCTCGACCTCTGAGACTCGCCTCCTTCAGCTCGGCGATCGATTAGTTGACGATGCCTGCGATGGACCTCGGCTTCATCGGGCTTGGCCACATGGGTGCGCCAATGGCGCGGAACCTGCTAAAGGCTAGCCATCATCTCATCGTCTACAATCGCACGCGCAGCGATATTGAAGCCCTATCACTACTTTGGGTGCGCCGGGAGACCGGCAAGGAATAGATGGTGGAAGTCCATTGCGATGAAGGTGTAGCGAACCACATCGGCCCCGAGCCGTGCGCAGGCGTCCGCGAGGGTGTCGGCGAAGCGTCGGTAGGGGAGCATGCAGGCCAGCCATTGAGCCGCGAAACAGTGTTATCTCGGGAGCCGACGCTGTCCAAAGAGCGGAAGGCAATATGGGCGAGTGCGCAAACGCGAGCACCCGTCCAACCCGGCGTGGTCGTAGACCCTGGCATGTATGGAAGCTCCTTGTACGGGAACCGGGATATCTCCGGGTCGGCCATCTTCCTTCTCGGAGGAGATGGTCCGCAGCGGGAAGGCGAGGAGCTGTAGCCGCTGATGCACGACACGGAGAAGTCTGACTCTGGCATAGTAGCTGAGAAGCCAACGAACAAAGCCGGATTACTGGCGGCGGAGTGGGCGGAGCCAAGGCCGGGGACCAAGGGAAACGCGGAACAGCAGCGCATGCACCGGACACAGGGCCGGGCTCGCATGACCCAGTCGCTGGACCGCGTACGGACAGCCGCAAGGCTGAGGAAGAAGGACCGGTTCACCGCGCTCTTTCACCACATCAATGTCGATACACTGCGGGCGGCGTTCTTTGCGCTCAGGCGTAAGGCTGCTCCCGGAGTGGATGGCATGACGTGGGAGGACTACGAGGAAGATCTCGAGCCCCGGCTCGCCGATCTGCACAAACGGGTCCAACGAGGAGCGTATCGCCCGCAACCGTCTCGCCGGACGTACATACCAAAGGCAGACGGCAAGCAGCGCCCGTTAGCGATCGCGGCTCTCGAAGACAAAATCGTCCAGGGCGCCAACCGTCATCGTGCTCAACGCCATCTACGAAGGAGACTTCTGTGGCTTTTCCTACGGGTTTCGGCCCGGCAGAGGACCACATGATGCGTTGGACGCGCTCTGCACAGCGATCGAGACGCGGAACGTGAACTGGATCATTGACGCCGACATCCAAAACTTCTTTGGCGCAGTCAGTCAACCTTGGCTGGTTCGCTTCTTGGAACATAGGATCGGCGACAAGCGCATCATCCGCCTCATTCAGAAATGGCTGAAGGCGGGGGTGTTCTCGAAGACAGCGTCGTAGCCGCTGATGACAGGGGAACGGGTCAAGGTTCGGTGATTTCACCGCTTCTCGGCAACATCTACCTGCACTACGCTCTCGACCTGTGGGCCAAACGCCGGCGACAGCGCGAGGTCTCCGGCGGCATGATCATCGTGCGTTACGCGGACGATGTAGTAGTCGGCTTTGAGCGCGAGGATGACGCACGTCGTTTCCTTGACGCGATGCGCGCGAGACTGGAGGAGTTCGAGCTGACGCTCCATCCGGCCAAGACCCGCCTGATTGAGTTTGGTCGCCATGCGGCGGCTCAACGCAAGCAGCGCGGACTCGGAAAGCCGGAAACCTTTGCGTTCATGGGGTTCACGTTTATCTGCGGCAAATCACGCCAAGGGCGCTTCCAGCTTCAACGGAAGACCCGTAGCGACCGCTTGCGAACCAAACTCCGCGAAATCAAGGAGGAGCTAAGGCGCCGAATGCACTGGCCGATCCCTGCACAAGGGAAATGGCTGAGGCAGGTCTTGACCGGCCACTTTGCGTACTTTGCTGTCCCGACGAATGGCCGAGCGCTCAATGCGTTTCGGTTCTATCTGACCGATCTCTGGAGGCGGACGCTTCGGCGGCGCAGTCAGCGGACCTGTCTGACCTGGGATCGCATAACGCAGATCACCGATGACTGGCTCCCCAAGGCTCGCATCCTTCATCCATGGCCGAAGCTGCGCTTCGCCGTCAAACACCCGAGGTAGGAGCCCGGTGCCTTAATTGGGCTCGCCGGGATCTGCGCGGGGGGCGCCCAGTGATGGGTGTCCCTACCGCGAACAGAATGCGTTTGCGCCACTGCTTTTCAAGGATTTGCTTTCGGCAATATGGGCATTGCTGAGGCGGCGGCCGAAGGATGAGATCGACGATGGCATGGCGTGCGGCGGGCATGGTTGGTTGAGGCGGAGGCCCGTTGATTCTTTTTTTTCCGCCCCGCGTATGCGAGGCGACGATGTTGCAGGAAGGCGTAGGCAATCATTGTCATAAGGGCGTGGCGATGAAGACCTTGCCATGATCGCCCTTCGAAGTGATCAAGTCCAAGCTCCTCCTTCATATCGACAAGGCTGTGCACGACCCGCGTCGGATCGCGCCGATCCGGGAACACCCGGGCCAGATTGTCGGCCAAGCCGAGACGCCGCTCGGCCATCGCCAGAAGCATCACGCCCCCGTTCGAGGTTAGGCGCCCACCATCGAAGGCAGCTGTGACTTTCTTGGCGTGAATGGCTGGAAACGAGAAGGGCGGAATCGTATCGTCGGTCATGGCGGGCGTGGCGTTCGCGGTTGGAGGTGATGGGGTTGGCTTCACAACCGAATCCTACGCCGTATGAGCGCTTTACACCACGCTCGCCAGCCTCTCGGGCGCCTCTTACGAATAAGACAGGTTAGTCGGTCCGACCCGTCATGTTTTTGGGGTTTCGGACAAGGTTCTGACGATGACGCTTTCATCCGTTTTGATGGCGGATCGCGAGGCCCGTCCTGATTGGTATGCAGTTGGCATTGCCATGATCGTCGTGGATCGGCTGGTTCACAACTTTCTGGTCCGAACCGGGATTTTGGAGCAACTTGGCATGGTTCATCCGTACGGTCCCCGTTGCTATGCAGACGGCGGCTGCGCCGAGGTCTTGCGGCGCGTCTCGGCACAGATCGACGCGCGCCAGTTTGATCGTAATTTTCCGGCGGATTTTCCGCGCTTTGTTCAGCACGCTCTTTGGCGTTACTGCGCTGCTGACGGTTTGAACGTCTGCAACGGCAACAATATTGATGATCGCAAGTCATGCGATCTTTCGTCGTGTATTGTTTACAGTAATTGTGCCAAAAAAGCGCGGAAATTACAGTAATTATCTTCTATTTAAGCGCAATTTTTCTGCAGCTAAATTATTGCAATCATTGCGCTTTTGGATGATATGCTTTATTATACTTACGACGAGATTGTTTGAACGCTCTTCTCGTCTTCAGCAAAGGAGTCGTCCAATGACAAGACCGCCATTGCCGGGAGCATCCCGCAGGACCAGCGACAACGCCGTTTCAGAAAGGGGCCCAAATCGGGCCCCTTCGGCTTTTCAGGAGGGCAAAATGGCCAAGCCCAATCTCACGAACCAAAAGACACTCTCCGCCTCGGCAATCATCGTTTACGGGATCGACGCGACCGGCAAGCCGAAGGCCGGCCGGTTTCCGGAGCGCCAGGCGGCGGCGGCCAAAAAGGCCGCGCGCTCACTCAAGCTCGCTGTTTGCAACGTCGATCGACCAGCTCTTGTCGAAATCGTTGCGAAAATTCCGGTCGGACGCGTTCACGACCAAGGCAGTCGCTTCTGCCCTACATCAAACGCAGCTTGTACGTGAGCGTCACGACAGGATCACCGGTTCCCGGGCTTGACTTGCGCGGAATGCTCTGGATAGCGCGGTCGGGATGATTGACGCCGCCGGGGCGCGGTGATGGGGTGATCCCGGTTCGGAGCGGGCAACGGGATCAGAATGAACAGCGAGTCGCAGCTGCGCGAGAAGCTTCGGAAGATCGAGGCGTTGTTCGTGGGGGCCGGAACTGCTGGTGAGCGCCATGCGGCGGAAGCCGCGCTGCAGCGGGTGCGGGCCCGGGTCGAGGAACTCGCTCGCCACGATCCACCAATCGAACAGCAATTCTCACTTCCCGACCAGTGGTCTCGGCACCTTTTTCTGGCGCTTTGCCGCCGATATGGGCTGCGGCCGTTTCGTTAGCTTTGAGCGTCTTCAGCAGCCAGCGTTCGACATCATGACCGGACAGCAAGTACGGCAAGACGGCTTCGCTCGATTCCAAGCAGTCCCTGAGGCCGGCAAAGAATATCTTGGCAGCGGCATCCAACGGCGACAGCGCGCTGTTGTGTCGTCTACAAAGGCAGTTCGCGGTGAGATTCTTTGGAGCCAGCGCCTTTGTTTCGCCTGCTTCGAGCCAAGGCAGTCCAGAGGCCGTGAAATTACCGTCCCCGCGAAGTATTTCGATCACAGCCTCGCTGATCAGATGCTCGCCGGAGATTGGCGCTTCGCAATTTCCCAGCTCCTGCATGTAACAGCGTTCAAGTGTCGTACTGGGCGAGCCGGATCGAAGGTCAAGCCCTGAAGCCGGCTTGTGCCATCGAACACCATCAAAACAGCAGGAAGCCGATTGTCGCCCCGATCGACAACGACAAGGTGCCACCTTCATTTCCTCAAGTCTGCGCTTGGCTTCACCCATCGGAGTGACCCCCAGCGGCAGTCTAGCCCGTCTTATTCGTAAAGGACCGGCTCATGCGTCGGCTTTGTCAGCTTTCTGTCAGCTCGTCCAAATAGTAGCTCGTTGTGATGAGAACCAATTACAACAACTGGCCCTCCGACGGGCAAAGTGTGGACCAGCAGCGCGATGCGCTGGCCGGCACTTCTGGCGCAGATGGTGCTGCTTTTACGGCCGCTTTAGCTGCTGGACCAGCGTCTTCCGCTTTTGACAAGAGGACAGGTGTGTCAGTCCGCCTACACAGAGTAAGTAGCAATATTGGCAACGCCCAAAGTGTTTCTTTGTTTACTGATGCCAATGAACGCAATAAGGTGGGAGCGATGACCGTGGCGCCGGGGCGCAACAGTTTGCGAATTCTCAGCATAGAAAATCTCGGCCGGTCGAGGTACAAAGGGGTCGGGACGGCTATGATTGAAGTCGCCGATCATACTAGGCAGTCCGCGGGCCTTTCCAAGCTATCCCTTCTCTCTCAAGATGAAGGAGCTTCAGCATTTTTCTACAAGAAGGGATTCCGGTTTGCGGACGAGGGCAAGAATGCGGAAATGCGGACTGTCATTTCCAATCCACGATACGTCTCAGATGAAATTCTTATGGGCGAGATGGAGCGCTAGCCCGTCTTATTCGTAAGAGTGCGCCTGAGGGCTGGCGAGCGTGGTGTAAAGCGCTGATGCGGCGTAGGATTCGGTTGCGAAGCCACCCCATCACCTTAAACCACGCCCGCCATGACCGATGATACGATTCTGCCATCCTCGTTTCCAGCCGTTCACGCCAAGAAAGTCACAGCTGCCTTCGATGGTGTCATTCGGCTTGCAATATTGACCCCCTAAGCCGGGGGATCGGCGTCCAAAATTGCCCCCCTACAGGTTGGTCTGTTGCGCTGCCTGCTTCGTAACAAAGCAGGTGGTGGAGGATGCTGGTCGTGGAGACGATTGCGCGGATTCGGCGCGAGCACTTCATCAAGGGCAAGACGATCAAGGAGATCGCCCGTGACCTGAAGGTGTCACGGAACACGGTTCGGAAGGTGCTGAGGTCGGGAGAGACCTCCTTCGAGTATGAGCGGCAAGTGCAGCCGCGGCCAAAGCTCGGACGATGGGCAGTCGAACTTGACGGGCTGCTTGCGGCGAACGCGGCTAAATCGGCTCGTGAGCAGCTGACATTGATCCGGATCTTCGAAGAGCTGCGCGGTCGCGGCTATGACGGCGGCTACGATGCGGTGCGACGTTACGCCAGGCGGTGGAGCAAGGAACGCGGGCAATCGACCGCGGCGGCCTATGTCCCGCTGAGTTTTGCGCCAGGCGAAGCCTACCAGTTCGACTGGAGCCATGAGGTGGTGCTGTTGAGCGGAACCACCGTGGTCGTGAAGGTTGCTCACGTCCGGCTCTGCCACAGCCGTATGCTATTTGCCGGGCGTATCCGCGAGAGACGCAGGAGATGGTGTTCGACGCCCACGACCGAGCGTTCGCGCTGTTCAAGGGCACCTGCACCCGCGGCATCTACGACAACATGAAGACCGCCGTGGAGACGATCTTCGTCGGTAAAGGGCGTCTTTACAATCGCCGGTTTTTGCAGATGTGCAGCCACTATCTGGTCGATCCAGTCGCCTGCACGCCGGCGTCTGGCTGGGAGAAGGGGCAGGTTGAGAACCAGGTCGGGCTGGTCAGGGAACGCTTCTTCACGCCGCGTCTGCGGTTCAAAAACCTCGACGAGTTAAACGCCTGGCTGCTCGACAAATGCATCACCTACGCCAAGGCTCATCGCCATCCGGAACTGGTCGATCAGACGATCTGGGACGTGTTCGAAGTCGAACGCCCTAGGCTCGTTCCCTATGCAGGGCGATTTGACGGCTTCCATGCGGTGACGGCGTCGGTCTCGAAGACCTGCCTGGTGCGCTTCGACAACAACAAGTACTCGGTCGCAGCCAGTGCAGTCGGACGACCGGTCGAGGTTCAAGCCTATGCCGATCGCATCGTGATCCGCCAGGATGGACGTATCGTTGCCGAGCATCAGCGATCCTTTGGCCGCGGCGATACCGTCTACGACCCTTGGCATTATGTGCCGGTGCTCGCCCGCAACCCCGGCGCCTTACGCAACGGCGCTCCCTTCAAGGACTGGGTGCTGCCGGCCGCGATCGAGCGGATCCGGCGCAAGCTTGCCAGCATCGACGATGGCAATCGGCAGATGGTCGACATCCTCAACGCGGTGCTGACTGACGGTCTGCCTGCGGTGGAAGCGGCCTGTGCCGAAGCGCTCAGTCACAGCGTTCATTCCGCCGATGTGGTGCTCAACATCCTGGCCCGTCAACGTGAGCCAGCCCCGCCGGCCAACATCATGACGCCAGCCGCCCTGACGCTCCGTCATGCACCAATCGCCGATTGTGCCCGCTACGACAACCTTCGGAGGACCAACTGATGGAACGAACTCAAATCTTCGACCTCATGGGCGAGCTCAAGCTCTATGGCATGAAGGCTGCCTTCGACGAGATCATGGCAACTGCCGTCAAACGTCAGCATGAACCCCAGCGCATCGTTGGCGATCTACTCTCCGCCGAGATCAACGAGAAGCAAGCCAGATCTATCAAATACCAGCTCACCATTGCCAAGCTGCCGCTTGCCAAGGACATTGCCGACTTCCAGTTCGACGGCACGCCGATCAATCAGACGCTCGTCAATGATCTTGCTGGCGGCGGCTTCGTCGCCCAACAGCGCAACGTCGTGCTGGTCGGCGGCACCGGCACAGGCAAAACCCACCTGGCCATTGCCATCGCAAGAAGCTGCATCCGATCTGGTGCCCGCGGCCGCTTCTTCAACGTGGTCGACCTCGTCAACCGCCTCGAGACCGAGACCCGCAATGGACGGCAGGGACGGCTTGCCGAGCATCTGACCCGGATGGACTTCATCGTGCTGGACGAACTCGGCTATTTGCCCTTCGCCCAGTCCGGTGGCCAGCTTCTCTTCCACCTCGTCAGCCGGCTCTATGAGCGCGCCTCCGTCATCGTGACCACCAATCTCGCATTCGGCGAATGGCCCAGCGTGTTCGGCGACGCCAAAATGACCACAGCGTTGCTCGACCGATTGACCCATCACTGCGACATCGTCGAGACCGGCAACGATAGCTGGCGGTTCAAAAGCCGAGACGACGATCACGCCACCCGCGCTCGTCTCGCCTCCGCTATCCCGGCCAGCTCCGACGAGACGAGCGCTACCAGCAAACCCCGCCGCGGAAAGGGGTCAAAATTGGACGCCGATGAAGGGTCAAATTTGCAAGCCGATTGACACTTTACACTTCTGGATCTGAAATGCGGGTCAGCATCCTCACGTGCGGTCCCGCCCGTTTGAAGACCGGCTCCCAAAACGCATAGGCGTTCTCGACGAAACTCGCGGTTACGGAGAACTTCGTGAGCGCCGCCCGATATGCGGCCTGGCGCCCGCAGCCCTGTCCCTCGACAAGGTGCCAGATGAACTGAGCGACCTGGCGCGTGTACGTGCTCGGACGACCTCGGTGGTTGGGTACGATCTCAAGTCGCTTGGTCCCGGTGTCACGCGTCTCCGGTTCGGTGATATTGGCAAGCCAAATGAAGATTGATGGATCAATGCTCGCGGGATAGCCGTCGCGCTTGAGCTGCTGATTGATGATAGAGAACGCGCTGGCGGCTTCCCTGAAGCACTCGCTCAGGATGAAGTTCGCCTGGTTCTCCAGCTTGCCGCTCCGAAGATCGTCGAGCAATCTGACCGCCTCGTCGGTGAGCCGCCGCATATATCGCGGTTGCGACTGTCCCGCGCTGTCGGCTGGTTCCTTCTGCATGATTAATTCGGCCGCATCCGCGCGAAACCCCGTTGCGGCTTCTTTGAGAACGGTCAAAAAATTGCTTTCAAGTCCGGAAGCGACGACGGTTTTCGACGCCGCTTCGCCTCCCACCCGCGTCTCTACGAGGCCGTTTGCATGGTCCAAGGCAGCATTCAGGCTGGCTTTGATGTTTTCAGAAGCTCTGTCTTGAGAGTCTTCGGCAACCTTCACCATCATCTCGGTGGTAGTGTCGGAATCTAGGAGTTCGTCCTTGCGCGGCGCCGCCGCATTCCGAGATTCAAGCACCGCAACGGGACTCGGAGCCGTCGCTTGCCTTGCAAGAATTGTTTGATCAGACGTATTCGGGCCTGAGTGCTCCGATCGCAGATTGGAAGCAGCAATCCCGCGGGGCAGCACAAACAGGCCATCGTCAACGGCTCGGCTCGCCGCCGCGGTAAGCTCCACGAGCGAGCGTCGCGCGCAGCGCGTCTGCCTAGTACGCGGCTTTTTCGTTTCTTGCGTGTGGTTCATGATCTGACGACCCCTCGACAAGCTTCTTCAAGATCCAGCGCCACAGCTCACGAACTTCCTCCGAGGCTCTTCCCTCTTGTGCAAACTCCGTCACGCCTAATCCTGCCCCAAGCGCGTCCTGATGGTCATTGCGCTGTCCGACATAGGGAAGCGCGAGCACCCCGAGCGAATTGAGCGACGTCGCGGCTTCACTCACGCGGCAGCCCCGCGGTGGCGTCTGAGCGAGGACGAAAGCAAATCGGCGGTTGAGCCTACGAATAGCAATCAGCGTCGGTATCGCAGCTTCGATGTCGGCGGGACTCGGACGCACCGGGATCAGGCAAAGATCGGCCCTCGCGATGGCGCGCATGGCCAGTGCATTGTTCGTGGCGGCGGTATCGATAACCGTAAGCCAGATCCCCTCGGCTTCAAGGCTGACGAGCGCCCGTTCTATTTCGGCCGAATCAGCGACCCGAACGACCCGGGGATCGGGATGGCGGCGCCGCTCTTTCCATTTTGAAATCGTGCCTTGTGGATCCGCCTCGACAATTGCGACGCGCTCCCCGTTCCCCAACGCTGCGACTGCAATTCCGACCGCCAGCGTGCTCTTGCCGCTTCCGCCTTTTTGGGTGACCAGAGCAAGGACATACATCTTCTACGCGTCCCGGACGACAACGACATGAAACGCACGAGTCGTCGACATCGAGCCTACCCTTCCCGATGGTGGGTCGCATCAAGAGCGAACGTGGAAATCGCAGCCAAATCGAGGCCCAGCCATTAACGATATACCGCGCAATACGTCGGCCAAGGGCCGCGAGAATCACCACGACGTGGCTTTGTAAAATAGCCCATTATTCGGCCGTGTCACGGATCTTCGCGAAAGGATTGCTGAGCACCGTCGTACAAGCATGAAAGCAGAGCCTGCTCGCCTCTCTGGAATGGACACGGCAAGAAGCGGCTGTCGCAGTTGCAGCAAGATGCTGCCTCCTACCAGATTGGAGAGGTGATCTGCCTGCCAGCTCGAACTATCGAGCTAACCACAACTTGGGGACAAGCTACGCAATATTTTTCCGTGCTCAGCAGGAGGACTCTCGGATGAAGTGCAACAAGCAATTGTCGCTCGCGAGCATCATTGCGTTCGGGACGATCGCTTTTGGGAGCGGAAGTTTAGCTGCTGATTTGCCTGCGGCACCTGTCGTCAAAGCGCCGGCTCCCGTTTATCCTCTCTTCAGCTGGACTGGAGGTTACATCGGCGGCAGTGTAGGCTCGGGTTGGGGTACCAGCCAGACCGACCTCGCTGTGGGCAATACATTCATTGGCGCCCCCGTCAACCAGACCGTAAACCAGCTCATCGGCGGCACTGCCGATTTGAATGTGCCATTGCCGCAGGTGCAGCTGAACGGCTTCCTCGGCGGCGTACAAGCCGGTTACAATTTCCAGTCCGGTGTGATGGTCTACGGCGTGGAAAGCGATTTTTTATGGAGTGGTATCAAGGGGCGCACTGGCTGCTTTGTGGTCTTGAACTGCACGAACGACACCAAATGGATTGCCGATATCACCGGACGGGTCGGCGTCACGGTGGGCGACCGCGGCCTAGTCTACATCAAGGGCGGCGCAGCTTGGGCCGATTCCAGCATCGGCATCAACCAGTCCTTTGCCGTTACATCGAACTTGGGGGCTGGCTTTGCTGCTAACGGTGCTGCCGATGGCCGAGCGACCAAGAACATATTTGGCGGCACATTGGGTGCGGGCATCGAGTATGCCTTCCTGCCCGGCTGGTCAGCCAAAGTTGAGTATGACTACTTCGATTTCGGCAGGCAAGACGTAAAGCTGCCGGTTTCGGTAGTCGAGAACACGGCGATTGGTGATGAACCTAGTAACACCGAGAATATCCGTTCAGAAACTTCAGACCTCGCTGCAGGCGAAAGCTAAGGCTGAACCAGATTATCGATTCTACTCTCTTTGGGACAAAATCTGCAGACTGGATGTGCTGGAGGAAGCCTACAGGCGCTGCCGAGCAAACCGGGGGTCGCCGGGGGCGGATGGCATCACATTTGCTCAGATCGAAACCGAGGGACGCGAACGATGGCTGGAAAATGTCAGACAGGAGCTGACGGCGGGTGACTACCGACCGCAGCCCCTTCTGAGGGTATGGATACCGAAGAGCAATGGCGGACGCCGACCGCTCAGCATTCCAACCGTAAAAGACCGAACGGTCATGACGGCGGCGATGCTGGTGATCGGCGCCATCTTCGAAGCGGACCTGCTGGAGAACCAGTATGGCTTCCGCCCGAAGGTGGACGCCAAGATGGCAGTGCGCCGCGTGTTCTGGCACATCAGAGATCATCGGCGATCAGAGATCGTCGATGCGGACCTGAGGGATTACTTCACCTCGATTCCGCATGCACCACTGATGAAATGCCTCACACGCAGGATCGCCGATGGTCGGCTTCTTTCGATGATCAAAGGCTGGCTGACAGTCGCGGTTATCGAGAAGGACGGCCGGCGGATCACAAGGACGGCGGAGGCTCGGACGAAGAAAAGAGGAACTCCACAAGGCTCACCTTTGAGCCCGTTGTTGGCGAATCTCTACTTTCGTCGGTTTCTGCTGGCTTGGCGCAAACACGGACACCAAGATCAACTCGATGCGCATATCGTGAATTACGCGGATGACTTCGTGATCTGCTGTCGCCCCGGTTCGTCCGAGACGGCAATGGCGCGGATGCAGACGCTAATGAACAGGCTCGGGTTGGAGGTGAACGATACCAAGACGCGACTCGCTCGGGTCCCAGAGGATAGCGTAACATTCCTCGGGTATACGATCGGACGCTTCTATGGAAAGGGAGGTCAAGCCTTTCTTGGCACAAGACCTTCCAAGAAAGCCGTTCGACGATTGCTCAGACAGGTCCACGACCGCACGACACGTCAGTGGTATCCGGACTCACCGGAGAACACAGTCGCTGTCATCAACCGCTTCCTACGCGGCTGGTGCGGCTACTTCGACCAAGGTCCAGTGGTGGAAACTTACAACCTCATTCGGCAATACGTCGACCGTCGTCTGCGTCATTGGTTGGTCCAGCGCACCGGGGCACGTGGCCGGGGCTTCAACCGTTACTCGCAGGAATACCTGCATGAAACGCTTGGCCTCTACCGCCTCCCAAGAGCGCGTGCCGACGTGCCGAGAGCGAAGGCTTGATGGGTTGAGAGAAAGCCGGATGCGGGAAATCCGCACGTCCGGTTTGACGAGCGGCGACTGGAAACGGAGCCATGGTCCGAAATGAGCCACCGGCACTCAGCGAAAGCTGCCGGCCAACGGCAACTCCTCGGAACCTGTAGCCACCGCGTCAGTCGTCGACTCTACCGAGCTCGATGCGACCATCGGTCAGAAATCGTTCGAAGATGGCACGGCGCGAGACGGCATAGCGGATCGCCTCAGCCAGTTTTGATTTGCCGAAGATCCGACGCAAGGTCTGCTGCCAGAGATCGAAGAGATCTGCGACGATCGCCGCGGAGGCTTGCTGGCGCGCGGCAACGCGAGTGTCGGGGCTTTGACCGCGCATCGTTTTCTCGACCTGCCAGAACTTCGCCATCCGCTCGACCGTCGCCGTTGCCACTTCTGAGCTCCCTGCAACATGCAGCTCGTAGAACTTGCGTCTGCAGTGTGACCAGCAGCCAGCCTGTGATGCAATCATTGCCGCGATCGGATCGCGCGAGCTTGTTATAGGCGGCGTAGCCATCCACCTGCAGGATTCCGCGATAACCATTGAGATGGCGGACCGCGCATTCACCGGAGCGGCTGTCTTCGAAGCGATAAGCCACCATCGGGGGACCGTTGCGGCCAAACGTTCGATCATCCCTGGCATAGGCCCATAAATAGGCCGTCTTTGTCGATCCGGAGCCCGGAGCGAGCGTCTGCAAAGTGGTTTCGTCGGCAAAGACCCGTTCGGCCTTCTTGACCTCGCTGAAGATGTAGTCGGCCATGATCTCGAGCTCGAAGCCGAGCTTGCCCATCCATTGCGCCATCAACTGGCGGTCGAGCTCGACCTTGTCGCGGGCGTAGATAGCCTCCTGCCGGTAGAGCGGCAGGCCATCGGCATATTTGGCGACGGCGATCTGGGCCAGAAGCGCTTCCGTCGCCTGAGACGCCCGCCTTCTCAAGTCCCCGGCGCATCATCTCGACATCCGCAGCGGCGTATCGGTGGGTCGTGGCGACCTGAGCATGGCCAAGCCAAGCCTGAATCGTCAGGAGGTCCACGCCTGACCGGAGAAGCTTCATGGCGAGGGAATGCCGGAAGATGTGCGGCGATATCGGCTTGCCCTCCAAGCTTGGCCTCGTGGACCCGGCCTGGGAGGCGGCACGCCGCACGATGTGTGTCGCGCCGAAACGCGTCAGGCGCTCGTTGTGGACCCCGACGAAGATTGGCCGCGGTTCATGATGGGCGAGGCCGCGTTCGCTCAATAGGTTGGTCAGCGATCGCACCAAATCCTGAGGAATGGGAACGACGCGATCTCGGCGTCCCTTGCCATGAAGCAGCACCTGCGGGCGTCCTCGCTCCAACTGAAGGTCGTTCGCGTTGACGCCGGTCGCTTCGGACACGCGAGCGCCGGTTCTCGCCAAGAAGAGCAGAAAGGCCCGGTCGCGCCGACCGCGGGACGTCGTCTGATCAGGGGCTGCGATGATAGCCTCCACCTCGGCGTTGGTGAGATGATGCGTCACCTCGATGTGGGCCCGTTTGGTGGGGATCCGACGAGCCGGTGAGGTAGTAGGCTGTGTCGCTATAGTTGGCGTGGCCGAGGTAGGTGGCGAGTAAGGGCAGCAGCGCTTGGACGTCCGCGCGCTCGTGGTGCCACAGCCTCAGCCTGGTCACCGCGAACCGGTGCCGGAGATCGTGCGGTCGCAGAGGCTTGCCATTGTCAAGGCCCGCGAGCTTGCGGGCCTTAGCGAAGTTGCTTTGCAAGCCGGTTGCCGACAGACGGCAGCCTCGCGAGCTGAGGAAGAACGCCTCGCCTTTGGGCCTGGGAAACACGGTGTCGCGCTCACGGGCGTATCGACGAAGTTTGGCTGCCTGGGTCGTTGGGTGAACAGGAATCAGGCGGTCTTTACGGAACTTGGTTTTACGGACGAGGATGCCCCCGTTGGTCAGATCGACGTCGCCGCGATCAAGCCTGACCACTTCGCCCGATCGTAACCCCGTGCTGGCCAACAATCCGATTAGCGTCGCCATCGTGCGGCCCCTGAGAGGGGTCCCTGGCGAAATGAAGCTGCATGCGTCGATAAGCGACGTCAGCTCAGCCTCACTTAGGGATGCGCGGCGGCGGAATCGCCCTGGACCACGGGAAAGCTCTGCGCTCCAAGACCTCGGTCTGGGGGTCGTAGACGACCAGGTACTCGTAGAATCGGCGGAGCACGCCGTGACGGACCGCGCGGCTGTCGGCGGCGCCACCGAACGACAGGACGAAGTCCAGCGCCATCGTCCGGGTGGCGGGCGCACCCAGCTGAGATCGCTCGACGTAGCGAACGAAAGCCCGCAGCGTGCCGGCTTCTGGAAGCGGCGACAACAGGTGAGAGGAGGCCTGACTACCTCAAGCAGATTGGTCGCGACGCTCTTTCCAGAGCTCCGATAGTGTGGCGTTAGGTTTACTGAGGCCTTCCGCCGCGGCCCTGTCTTCCTAGAATCCATAGGACCGTTCGGCCCAGCGGAGAAGCACACGCGCATCCCGATCGGGTAAGACCACGCGCTGACTACGCAGGCCCTTGGCGATCGCTTGGCCAACCTCTGGCGCAACTCGATTACCATGGGTCATCAAGAAGAACCAACCAAATGGGACGCCGACCTCACGGTCGATGGCTTCGACGCGATCCATCAGGATATGAACCGAGGCGTCGCCAGCGATCAGCCTCTCTTCCGGCAGATGCCGCGGGCGCGGCACGAATCCGATCTCGCGTGTGCCTTTATCGTCGTAGTCGTAAATGTCGAGCGCCCAGTGCACATAGACCCGCTCGGCCGAAGCGCTTGATTCTTCCCAATCCTGGAAGAAGCGCGTCTCCCGCGGCACGAACTCGAACCAGTCCGGCACCAGTTCAAGAAACGGCGTCTCGGTCGTGCCCTCGCGTGTCGTTTCACGTACCACACGGCGTTCCATCTCTGGCCGCTGCGCCTCGCGCTTCTCGCGCTCGAGGCGGGCACACCGCGTCAGGAAGCTCCGGACATGGACGACGCTGCTGCCTGGGCGCCCAAGCATCCGATAGAGCGGACCAGCGATTACCTTGTCGTCGGACATATCTTCGTGCGTGATCCATGACGGATCGAGTAATTCGCCCTTGCCCCAAGGGCGATATGTCGGATTGACGATCGGCCCGGCACGCCATTCAACTTCCAGACCGAGACGGATTTGCACATAGTCCGCCGCGCCCGGTCCAGTTGGCGCGAAGGCATACACACTGTTGCCGTGCCATTCCGAGATCTGAAGGTCGCTCTCGCGCAGTCGCGTCCAGAGCGCGCCAATGTCGCCATTGTCCTTGGCAAGCTCCGCTTCCATCCACGGCCGGTATTCTGCGATCCGTGTCCCGTCGGCGGCGACCACCGAGCGCGTGTCGCGCCAATACTGCTCGTCAATGCCCGATGTCGAAAACGGAAATCCCGGAAACGCCTCTGTGAGCGCGGCCGCCAGCGCCGCTTCGTCAGATCCGGTCGGAAGACGTGCGAGAACCGCCTCGATCGAGGCGGGATCGGGCAATCGCATTGGGATGTTCTCTGGAGCGTCAGCCATGCCATGATCCTATCATCGGCGGTTGTCGAATTCTGCTCGTTTGCTAGCGCGTCCTATTCACCGCGCGTTCGATCTTTTCCATCGACGCGAGGATTTGCTCGAACCGAGGAGCCTCGCCGAAGATCATTGGCGTCATGTTCGTATAGTCACGCGCGAGCGCGTCGATCATTGCCGCAGTCGGCGCAAGCGCAAACGATCCGGTCACGGCCGAGACGAGATCGTAATCAGGCCGGTTGAAGAACATGAGAGCATGACGGACGCAGTCGGCCCCCAATTCGGCATCTTTGACCGCCGACCGGCCGATGTCGGAGGCGAAGAGGCAATACAGGTCGTAGAAGTGCCGCGAAATGCGCTGGCCTTCCTGGCGCAGCTCACCGCGGCGCTCGAACCAGCGGCGCAGCCCGTGAGCGATCACGATTTTGTCCCAGAACGTGCGCTCGGCGTCGATCGTCGTGACGTTCGGCACCGTCAATTCGAGGCCTGCCACGTCGTCGGCAATGTAAGGACGGATATTCGCCAGGTGGTTCGGGTCAAGCGCCGACTTCGCTCCGGACTCGATCCGGACTGCCGGCCGCACATAGGCCTCGTCGCGCGGTTCAACCTCGGGATACCAGACGAGAAGCGTCTGCCCGTCGGCATCCGACGCGTCGATCTCGAGGCGTCCGCGTCCACTCGTCGCTTCGGCGAGATGTTCGGTCAGGAAGGCGTATAGCGGACCGCTAATATAGCTGCGGCAAGCGTCCCGGATCGCATCCAATCGAGCGCGGCGTTTCTTATTCGACAAGATCGATCTCGAGTTCTTCGACTGAAGCAGACTCGTCGAGATCGTTGCGAAACACCGTTATATCGATGTCTTCGGAAAATCTTTCGATCAGCCCGTATGCCTTCGACAGCGACGTCCCGCCCTTGAAGAGAAGGCGCGGACCTCCTGCGGGCCGTTCGTGATAGAGAGCATTGAGGGTCCAGCAGACCCAAAAATCCTTCTCGACGTTTCCGATCGGCGCACCGAGCCGGTTCGCCGTCGTCAGGAAAAGATCAAGCTTCTCGCCGGGTGCGGCGGAGATGACCTCCTTGTAGGCTGCGCTACTCACGCGTGATCCTCCGCCGCGTCGTCAGGTTCGAGCAAGGGCCTGAGAAAGTCCTGCATCCAGATCGGCATAGCTGAAAGACCTGCACGGAGATCGTCGCGAATCTCCTTTCCATGCTGCGGGTTTGCGAACAGCTTGCTGAGGACGTTCTCTACCGCTTGTCGATCGTCCTTCCCCGCCATCATATCCTGCATCCAATAGAGCGCCTGAACGACGCGCATGCCCGGACGTCCGGCCCAATAAAGACGGCTAGGTGCCGCCGACTTGAAATTGATGACCTGCTTTCCAAGTTTGATCGGCTTCAGGCGAGCGTCGACCAGGACCTCGATGCGCGCCGGCACGGCCGTGGTGAGGCCGAGATCATTCGCGGCAGTCATCCCGTCGACCACGACGCGGGCCTGGTCGCGGCGCGCCACAGCCCTGATGACCGCGCGATAGTCGGGGACCATCGGCTTGCCTGTGAGGTTGCTCTTTCGCGGCCGGTCGTAGAGCCCGCGGTCGATGCGGCGCAACTCGCCAGCCGCAACGAGACGCTGCAACGTCTTGTCGACGGCCGCGCGACTGCCGAGATCAGCGAAATCACCGGGTGTCCATACCTCTGTCGGCGTTGCGTCGATGCGGGCAATGAGCCGCGGGCGGAGGTCTGTGGTCGGTTGATCAAGCATGTCCGAAATATGATGCAAATTTCGGTCGTCGGCAAGATTTGTCCGTCCGAACTATGCAGCATTTTTCGGACGTTCCGTTCCCCAAAGAAGCTCATCCAAGGCGACGAAGAATCAGGCAGTATAGCTATAAGTGGTTGATATAAAAAGTTAATTTGCGGTATTTCTGGCTTAATCTGAACCGGTGCCGGGTGGCTGCCTGCGGCGGCCCCGGCAAGGCGGGTAGCTACCAGAGCGGGTGCGGACGCGGAAGGGCTCGCAGGGGATATTTCAGACATACTGCTGCGACCGGCGGATGCCGGTGACAATTCTTGTTAAATTCAGCTCGCCGAATCAGGCTATCCCGCTGCTCGGGACGTTGCCGACGCAAATTTCGATACCATCGTTAGTTGGCTGCGAATACTGAAAATCATTGCATGTGCAAACGCCCGCCGCGCCAAAGCAGATGCTCCATTTGAGCTCATAGTTGATGCCGAGCACATTGAAAAAACTGCGGCCGTTGACGGATCAGTTCGACCTTGGGGACCAATACCTCTCGGCCCCCGGTGGTGAGCCGCTCAAATCGGCGATCATTTCGGCCCACGACAAGCGCGACGACCAGCCAGTCGTGCTCAAATACTGGCAAAAGACCGGCTCAGCGGTCGACGATGATCTTCGTGAAATTTGGCAGCATGAAATGCGCCAGGCACAGCGTGTGCTCGCCTATCCAGGCGCCGACAAGGTCATCGTCGAACTGCTGCGGTACGGCGAGGCGTCGGATGCCTTCTTTCTGGCCATGCCGCGAGATCTCGCGCCACTCGATACCATGGTCAAGCATGCGCGCCCCGATCACTGGCTGAACAATCTTGATGTCCCGCGCTCGCGCATCGTTCTCTGGCGCAACGCCGAGCGTCTGGCGAAGGCGCTTGAAGCCGTCCACAACCAGGGACTGGTCTATGGCCGTCTCGACAGTTCTTCGGTCTTCACGGCGTCTGCCACAGCGCCCGACTTCCGGCTTGGCAGCTTTGAGTGGTGCGTCCGATTGTCGGAGGCGGACAAAGCGCCGCTCGTCGTCTTTGCGAAATCCGCAGGTGCACCGATTATCATGTCGTTCCTCGACGATTGGCGTGCGCTCGGCCTGTTGCTCGCCGGTCTCCTGAAGCTCGATGCCTCGAGCCTCAGCCGTGGGCTCTCAGCCGTGGAGAACGAATCTGATGCGGCAGGTGAGCGGCTGGCCGTCCTCGAGGCCGGTGAGCGAGACACGCTCAGATGGTTGATCGAGCCTGCGCGCCATCGGGCGGTCGACGCCGAGATTGTTTGCAGACGTATCGGGCGCGCACGAAGGGCGAGACGGAGAATGGCGTCGGCTACGTGAAGAAGAACGCGATCGCCGGTCATTCCTTCCCAAGTTGGGAAGCATTCGAGGCGCATCTCGACAGATGGGAGCGTGATGTTGCGAACGTTCGCATCCAGGGCGCGACCGGCGAGGCGCCCCGATCATCCGCTTTGCGCGTGATGAGATACATCGGTTGAAACCGCTCGGCGGACAGCCGTCGTTCGGACCCTTGCGTGAACTGACCCACGTCGTCGGCAATGATTGCGCCGTCGAGATCGACGCGAACAGCTACTCCGTGCCATGGCGCCTTATTGGCGAGCGCATGGCGGTGACGATCGTGGCCGGGGAAGTGCGGATCCGCCATGGATTGCACCAGGTTGCCGTCCACACTGCAATCGGATGGGCGCCGGCTGCGGGTCGTCGACTCCGCTCATCTCGATGGAGTTGTTAGTCGCAATGGCGCGGTCCGCCCGGCTGAGATCGCGGCGGAGCTGGCGGCGTCCCCACCGCCGTCGTTGTTACGCATGCGCGGCGGCGATCAGGGTGAGACTCTCATCCTGATTGTCGCGCTATATACGCACTCTTGCCGAATACGAAGCCGTGGTCGGAGGAAGCTTAGGCGAGTGTGCGCTGCAGGCGGCTTTCGCGAAGAAATTAATAGCGGGACTATAGCCAGTGGTTTGAAGCCCCGGCTTCATGACATGTTTTACGCATGAAAACTCGTGCGATTGTGGCCTGGAATGTGCGTCGAATCCGCGTAGAGCGAGGTATTTCGCAAGAGAAATTGGCTTACGAAGCGGGGGTTGACCGCTCGTATATGGGGGCTCTTGAGCGGCAATCGAAGAACCCGACAATTGATCTTCTCGAACGCATCGCCGAGACGCTGGACGTTCATTTGTCCGAGTTGTTTATTCGGCCGTCTAAAAGTGCGACGACTCCCAAGACCCTGCCTGGAGGTCGCAAGCCGGCGCGTCCACGTCGCAGGAAGAAGAAATAGTGTAAGCGGCAAGCTGAGGCTGTCGGGCGGCGTCGTTCCATGCGAAGTGACCTCAAGGGACATTCGGCCTTCGACAAAGTCATGCTAGCAATGGACCAAGCGTTTATAGAAGTTCGTGGCTTGTAAGTAGCGTACTGGCTAATCTTCGTTACGGATATATTCCTAATCTCGGCTTAGTCGCGCGACCGAAACCTTCGACGACGAGGACGCTAAAAAGAATGATTTGGCTGACGGATGAGCAACGGGAACGCATCCGCAATCACTTTCTGGAGGAGCGCGCTATCGATAGACGACCGGTCGCAAGCCTACTGCGACGCGCCGGATTCTGGAAGCGGTTCTGCGGAGATCGGCGACCAGGCCCAGGACAGCGATGTGCTTAGCGGCCGTCACGACGACGGGGTACGATAACGTGAATGCTTTGCAAAATGGCGGTTCAGCCCTTCCGCAGGATAATCGCTGAAAGCAACCGCATCATCGGCGTGAACATGAAGTAGGCAGTCGTCCGTTAAGAGCGACCAAGCGACTGATGTGGAATCGTAATCTGACAGACCGGCTTTTTTGCGATTGCAGGGTTTTGATGCTTCAGGGATCGGAACCTTCCAATTTCATTTTCAAGATTCCGTCGAATCGCCAGTCATGATTCCGTGGTCGCATCGGAGGGGGTGATGCGGCCGAAGAAGCAGAAGGCGACGGGATCGGGCGATCTGTTCCGGGCCAGGCTGGACCAGATCATCAATATGAAGCACGAGCTGGTTCAGCTCGCCGGCAGGGTCGACTGGGACTGGATCGATGGGGAGATCGCCCCGCTCTACAGCGAGAACGGCCGGCCAGGCATCGCGACCCGCTTCGTGATTGGGCTGCTGCTGCTCAAGCAGATTTACGGCCTGTCCGACGAAGGGGTGTGCGAGCGCTGGGTCCACGACCCGTATTTCCAGTACTTCACCGGCGAAGAGTTCTTCCAGCATTCATTTCCGCACGAGCGCTCGGACCTGAGCCACTGGCGCAAGCGGCTCGGCGACAAGCTGGAGCTGCTGTTGGCCGAGAGCCTGCGGGTGGCGCACGAAGCCGGCGCGTTACGCAGCCAGGACCTCAAGCGTGTCACGGTCGATACCACCGTGCAGCCGAAGGCGATCACCTTTCCGACCGATGCTAAGCTGCTGCACGCGGCCATCAAGGGGCTCAACCGCATGGCGAGGAAGCACGGGGTCAAGCTGCGGCAGTCCTATCTTCGCGTCGCCAAGACCGCGGCAATGATGGCGGGACGCTACGCCCATGCCAAGCAATTCAGGCGGCATCAGCGGCAGTTGCGCATCCTGCACAGCCGGCTGGGCCGGATCATCCGTACGCATACGACGAGATCCCCGTCGGAGGCGTACGATCATCCGCGATATCGGCCGCAAGATCGAAGGTCGAGCTGTGCTCGAGAACGCCTTCGTCCTCCCGCTCAGCCGCGCTTCGCAGATCCGCTCGCAACAGCAGCGTCAGCGTGGCTGGAAGCATTATTCTTTCCACGCCCCGGAGGTGGAGTGCATCGGCAAGGGCAAGGCAGCCGCGCCTTACAACTCCAGTGAAGAACAGCGCCATTGGCGCACAGTCGCGGCCATTGTCATGAAATCTCAAGGCCGCGTTCTCGATGTGGAAGCTCAGATCCGACGAAGAGCTGAGGGCGCTAAAGTCCGACTTGGCGGACGGCAAGGGAATGACGTTGTTCACTAGGCTCTCGCTTTCGAACGACATCGAGAAGGGAGTGCCGAACAGCCCGGCGAAGAGAACGAGTAGATTCTCAGACAAGTACGACGCCTTTGGGATATGCTTTAGCTTCGCGCCATTGGACGGAGGGCGGTCGATGTTCGCATCGACCGGCAGATTCGTAATCTCGATAGCCGCGGGGCGAGCTGACGGAGGAACCTGCTCCGAGAGAAACGGCAGGATATCGGTCAACGCAACGGCGATCTTCGACCGCACTGCGGAGATCTGCGCAAGATAAGATCCGTAGGCGGTGGCAGGATATTTGATGGGAGCTAGTTCCTTCTGCAAAAATGCTTTTGCTGCATCGGGAAGCACGAAGGAATGTATCTGGGTTTTGTTCATGTCCGGATTCTTCCTATGTATTTGCGATGTCGCTTTCTGGCCACCGCACTACGAGATCCGCTTCGACTGTCCGCCGATCGCCCTCTCGTGCCCAAAGACAACCATGGGCGCCGCAAGAACGTAAAACGATCATTTGTAAACTAGGGTGCGTACTCATAAACTCTGCCGCTGAGAGTAGGCGCACCTATGTCCGCTTGTCCCCCAACAACGGCGCGAAAGCGGACATTGTCGGACTTCCGAGATGGGTCGACGCTTGGCCGCGACCGGCGTCAATGTCAGGAATTTCGTCCACTGGTAAGGCGTATGATCCTGCCAGTCGGAATTGACGAGTTAACGGGATGCATCGCGACATCCGCCCGTCAGAGCGGGGCTCCGATCATTCGGGTAACGTTGGCGTCAGTAAATCGGGGGACATCGTCCATAATTGCGTCGGTGTCGGCGGATGCAAGCGCAGCGTGAAGCGAAGCCTCATCGCGAAACCGATAAAACCCGACGGAAACATCTACCGAATTGACGTCTCGAGGGAAGAAGGCGGCGGCGCTTTCGAGGCCATGCTTCTGCCAGCATGCGAGCGCCAACGGTAGATGCACGTCGACATAATAGTCGCGATCGAAGTATGTGCCGCCGCTGCAGGTCACGACCATTGTTGCATTTGCCATCAGACGACTTTCTACAGAACCTTCGCATTCAGCGCGCGTCCGCTGTTTATGATTGCGATCGATATGTATGTCGGCCGCCGGACGGCCCTTGCCCGGTTTACGCGAACCGTGTGAATCGTCCGGCATCGCGCTGCCCCGCCGATTCGGGCACATATCGAGGATGAGACGGCGGCTTGGACTCTGTTTCGAAAAGACGCGCGGAGGACCGAGCGCCCAGCCGGTGCCGTGCAACCTGCATGTCGACGGCGCGAGCCGGCGCCGTCCCGCTCATCTCAATCCTCGTCTTGCCACCTCCGCAAGGCCGTCTGGTCGTGGTAAGGCATGCGATCTGGCGTGGTGATGAATTCCATCGTGGTGCCCCATGGCATTCGGCAGTAACAGACCTTGTTTCCAAGACCTTTCTCGGTTGCGTAAGGAATCGCGCGCGGCGCGGTGAGGCGTGTGCCTCCGGCCTTTTCGAAGCGCGTGACCGAGGCGTCGATGTCGTCGGTGTAGACACCGAAATGCGTGATGCCGAAGTCGCTCGCTCGGATCGGCTGGGCTTGTTGGGGGCCGTGCATTTCGAACAGCTCGATGTCGGGTCCGGTGCCGATCTTGACCATCGCCTGTCCACGCACGACCGTTCCCGGGAACGCTCCGACGGCCCGCTCGAATTCGGGGCCTTGCCGCGGCGGATCCTGCGGCCCGAAGGACTGATAGATCACCTGGCCGCCGAAAGCTTGCACCAGGAACGATTTCGCGGCTTCTATGTCGGGCACCGTGATGCCGATATGGTTGACGCCGCGGATGATAGGTGTGGTCATGACGGGTTGTCCTTTCTGATTGAATTGATCGATCGTGATGAGTGCGGGGCTCTGTTGCCGCAGTGTCGCGATTTCTCCGGCCCACAACGACACGGGCGCCGAGTTTCAATGGGCTCCGATGAACTCGATCAGAGCGGCTGCGACTGCATCCGGCCGCTCGTCCGCGACATAGTGGCTACAGCGGGCGATCGAGCCGCCCGTTACGTTGCTGGCGAATTCCTCGACCATCGGCACCATATGCGGACCAAAGCGATGATCCCCGCCGAGAGCCAGCACCGGGATCTCGAGCGGTTGCTTCTTGTACTCAAGCGCCGCTGCGTGGTCGGCGGCGAGGGTGCGATACCATTCCATGCCGCCGCGGGTGCGGCCGGGGAGCGCCATTGCTTTGGCGTAGATCTCGACATCCGCCGGATCGAAGCTGCTGTGATCGTAGAACCGCTCGGCCATGAAGCTCGAAACATAGTCGTATTCACGGCCATGGATCAGGCGCTCGGGGAGATCCCGGCTCATGTGGAAACCAAAGTGCCAGAGCGTTGCGATCGTCGCCTCCCATCCGCTCCAGCCGGGAAGCGGAACGTCCAGAACGGCCAGGTGGGTTACGGCCTCTCGATAGACAGCAGCCAGCGGCAAGGCCACCATTCCGCCGATATCATGGCCGCACACTGCGTAGCGTTGATGGCCAAGGGCAGCCATCACTTCGTGCGCGTCGCGCGCCATTGTCGCCTTGTCGTAGCCGCCGAGCGGACAGTCGGAAAAGCCGGCGCCGCGCAGATCGATCGCGACCACGCTGAAATGCGCGGCCAGTTGCGGCATCACATGGTGCCATTCCCACCATGTTTCCGGCCAGCCATGCAGCAGAAGAATCGACGGGCCTGAGCCGCCCGTGACGGCGTTGATCTTGATGCCGTTCACCGGCACCAGCTGTTGGGCAAAACCCTTCAGAGTCGCGATCATGGTCGCTGTCCCGTCGATGTTGACGTTCGATCGGAGCTCGCGACCCGCGTTCCGGGCGGGTCGAAATCGGTAGCGATCGTGATGTCGTGCCAGGCGTCGATATCGCTGCGGAAGGCAGCCAGCTTTCGCTCGGCGGCAGCATGCGCGACCGGGCCGAGCGGCAGGTGAAGCGGGGCGTCGTCGTCGTCGACGGCGCGCAGGATCACTGCGATCGCCTTGTCGGGGTCGCCCGCCTGATTGCCGTTATTGGTTTCGCGATAGTGCCTGCGCGAGGTCCCGGCATATTCCGGCATCTCGTTGGCGGCGACTGTGATCGAACGGCCGAGGAAATCGGTGCGAAACGGCCCAGGCTCCACGATCAGCACTCGGATGCCGAACGGCTTCAACTCGCTGGCGAGCGCTTCGGAAATCCCTTCCACGGCGAACTTGGCGGCGTTGTAGTAACCGCCGCCTCCGCCGCCCGAGATGCCGGCGACGGACGACATATTGACGATCGCTCCGCCCGAGCGCCGCATGACGGGCAGGGCGGCTCTGGTGGCTTCGATCAAACCGAAGAGGTTTACCTCGAACATCGGCCGGTATTCGTCAGACGTCCCCTCCTCAATCGCGCCATGCAGTCCGTATCCGGCATTGTTGACGAGCACGTCGAACCCGCCGAAGGTCTCGACCGCTTTTGCGACCGCGGCCTTGGCTGCCGCCGCATCGGTCACGTCCAGTGGCACGGTGATCATGCGGCCGTCGAAAGGCTCGGCCATATCCTCGATCGTCTTGACACTGCGGGCCGTCGCGACGACCTGATCGCCGCGCTCCGCCGCCGCGAGCGCGAGCCGCTGGCCGAAGCCGCTTGAGCAGCCTGTGATGAGCCAAGTCTTCATGCTTTCTTCTCCGAGTTGTTATCAGACGATGCAAATCGTTCGCCGCTATTGCGACCCGTGATATCGGCCAAGGCCGACCGACTCTCTGCGATCAGAGGCCATGCTCAAGAACTCACCGCTCGGCCGCCCTGGATGACGACGACGCGGCTGCCGATCTTGACCCGGCTATAGAGATCGATGATGTCTTGGTTGATGAGTCGAATGCATCCGCTCGAAACGGCGCGACCGATCGTCTCCGGCTCGGTCGTCCCATGAATGCGGAACATCGTGTCCCGTTCGCCCTGAAAGAGGTACAGCGCGCGTGGTCCAAGGGGATTGCCAAGCCCGCCGGCCATTCCGCTGGCGAGATGGCCATAGCGCGCAGGCTCCCGATTCATCATGTTCTTGGTCGGAGTCCAATGCGGCCATTCCGCCTTTCGCCTAATGGTCGCGGTGCCTGCGAAAGCGAGACCATCCTTGCCAACGCCAATGCCGTAGCGCATGGCCTTTCCGTCGCCCTCGACAAGATAGAGCTGATGAGCAGCCGTATCGATGACAATCGTCCCGACAGGCTCATTCGTCGTATAGTCCACGCGCTGGCGCAACATCGCCGGATCGACGCCGGATATGTCGACGGCTGGTAAGGTGTAAACTCCGTCGACGAGTTGCGCGTACTCACTCGGCGTGCTGATGATATCGGCCTCGACGAGGCCGCTGCGACTGGCACAACCCGAGAGAACGATCGCCATTGCACCGAATACCGAGAACCGCATAGAGCGCCTGGCATCTGAGTTCCTCATATCGAACCGTAACCTTCGCCGCAGTCCAATCGGTGACTCTGTTGCTGATATCCGAACATTGAAGCTCCCAGGAAAGCCAAGCGTGCCATCGGCACAACTGCAATAGGAACCAATTGGTTCCTAATTTTGCTTTTAAAAAAGCATCTCCATCAGGAGATCGGCATCTTTCAGCATCTCGTCGCGGCGTGATCCAACTTTACCAAGCACCCGCATGCCTTGTGCATGTGAGACGATAAAGTGCGCGATGACTTCAGGATCGGACCTATTGGCGATTTCGCCGGCGGCCTGTCCTTTCGCGATCGTTGCAGCGAACAGGGCTTGAAGCCTGGAGAAAAGACGCTTGATCACCTCTGCGATGTCGGGATCTCCCGGCAACATCTCGGCAGCCGTCAACACACCGAAACAACCGCGCACCCCTTTTTTCCCAGACGACAAATCCGCATACCGCACCAACGCGTTGCGGATTGCCGCCTTCGGCGAGGGGGCTGATCGCAGAACCTCCTGGACGTTTCGTACGCCATCGTCGGTGTAGAACTCGAGGGCGCGCAGGAAGACAGATTTCTTGTCACCGAAAGCCTTGTAGAAGCTGCCCTTCGAAAGCTGCATTCCGGCAAGCAGATCAGGCAACGATGCGTCGTGAAACCCACGATCCCAAAAGATTTGCATCGCTCGCCTCACCGCCTCGTCGAGATCGAATTCACGGGGGCGTCCCACAGGAAGTTTGGTATTGATGGTCATCATACGGGCAATATAAACCAAACGGTTCCTAATTGCAATAGTCGATTTATATGCAGGCCTGCGTTGCTCAGGCTGTGAGGACCGTCCAAAATTTTCGTTCGGCCTCAGTAACGGCTCCCGGCATCGCCTCGTAGTTGGTTACATCCTGTCCGACGCCGCCTCGCAAAGGAGGCGAAACGACAATCATGATGCTTCCCCTCTGCTACGCCGTGGCGTGAAAACATAATGACCAGGCGGACGGGTAACTGCCATCCAGGAAGAGACCACATGACGCTCAGCACTACACGTCCTTCTCCGAAAGCCAATGCCTGGCTCAAGCGCTACTATTTCATTCGCTCTGCCGTCGCGGCTCTATGGGCGGTTGCGGCCTTGACGATCGCCAGAGACCGTTCCCATCTCGCGGCCATCCTGCTGGTTGCCTATCCCTTGTGGGATGCCCTCGCCAACTATCTCGACGCGCAACGCAGCAGTGGGCTTGCTTCGAGCAAGAGCCAGATGGTCAATGTCATCATTAGCATTATTACTGCAATAGCGGTCACCATCGCGCTGACGCGGAGCATGAATGCCGTGCTTTTGATCTTCGGGGCATGGGCGGTCGTCGCGGGGCTTCTTCAGCTTGCGACCGGCGTGGGCCGCTGGGGATCGGCCGGCGCACAATGGGCGATGATCCTCAGCGGCGCACAGTCGGCGCTGGCGGGGTGCTTCTTCGTCTACCGGGCGGGGGTTGTTACCAATGTCGGGATTAGTGACGTTGCCGGCTACGCCGCGTTCGGTGCCTTCTACTTTATGGTTTCGGCCGTTTGGCTATGGAGCACCGGCTTGCGTCGCTCTTCTGTGCAAACCACTGCGTAGCACACGTTTGACGGACCTTCATCATGAAGGACCGGCAGCTGTCTTCGATACCGCCGGTTAGCCGATTGATGGTCCCCGCATCAGCCGTCAGGACGGCCCAGCCATCGCGCTGGCGCCGTCCTATCGAGAAAGATCACCACGTTGGCTACTTCGCGGGGCTCGGCGCAACGCCTCAGATCTGCTAATGGGATGGTCCGGCCGTGCTCCTGCCCCGCCAGCGATAAGCTGGCCAGGGGCGCCAAGACAAGGAGCACGCCATGTCCCAGACACCCAGTACTGCGATCGCCGTGATCGGCATCGATATCGGCAAAAACTCGTTCCACGTCGTGGGCCACGATACGCGCGGCGCCATCGTGCTGCGGCAAAAGTGGTCGCGTGGCCAGGTGGAGGCGCGGCTCGCCAATATGCAGCCTTGCCTGATCGGCATGGAAGCCTGCGTCGGCGCACATCATTTGAGCCGCAAACTCGCATCGCTAGGTCACGATGCCAGGTTGATGCCGGCCAAATATGTCCGCCCTTATAGCAAAGGACCGAAGAACGACTTCAATGATGCCGAAGCGATTGCCGAAGCCGTGCAACGCCCGACGATGAAGTTCGTGGCGACCAAGACCGCGGAGCAACTGGATCTGCAGGCGCTGCATCGGGTGCGCGAGCGGCTGGTGTCGCAACGCACCGGCATCATCAACCAGATTCGCGCCTTCATGCTGGAACGCGGGATCGCGGTGCGCCAGGGTATCGGCTTCCTGCGCACAGAACTGCCCACCATCCTTGCCACGCGCACCGATGCCCTGTCGCCACGCATGTTGCGTGTCATCGAGGAGTTGGCAGGCGACTGGCGCCGGCTGGATCAGCGCATCGATAGCCTCTCCGGCGAGATCGAAGCACTGGCCCGTCAAGATCAGGCATGTTCGCGCCTGATGACGGTGCCTGGCATCGGGCCGATCATTTCGAGCGCCATGGTAGCCGCGATCGGCACTGGAGACGTCTTCTCCAAAGGCCGTGACTTCGGCGCCTGGCTCGGACTGGTGCCCAAGCAGATCTCGACGGGAGACCGCACGATCCTCGGCAAAATCTCAAGGCGCGGCAATCGCTACCTGCGCGTTCTGTTCGTGCAGGCGGCATGGGTGGTGCTGGTCAGGATCAAGAACTGGGAACGTTACGGACTCAGATCCTGGATCGAAGCCGCCAAGAAGCGATTGCACCACAACGTGCTAGCGATCGCACTCGCCAACAAGCTTGCCCGCATCGCCTGGGCGGTGCTGGCTAAAGGACGCGCCTTCGAGCTGACAAGGACCAACGATGCAGACGTCCAATCCGCTTGATCGTCGCGCCGTGCTCGGGGCGGTCAAGGCGCGGCCTGGCAACGCCGGAGCCAGCCGCAAGCAAAGCGCAACGGCCGGCCTTGACCGCCCGTGCGCGCGACGCGACGCACGTCCTGCGGGCCGGGACGAAGGAACGGCCCCCGGCTCGAACACAGGAACTGCGAGGTAGGAGGAGCAAGCGATGACGTAACCCCATCAACAGGTTCCAGCCAAGGTCTGCGAGAGGATGAGACGAGATGGAGGTTCGGTCTTCCCGGCGCATGCGAACACTGGTGACCCAAATGGCCCAATCGAGGCCTGTCCGCTAATGAGAACGCACGCGCGCTGATATCCATGATGGCCCGGAGAGAATGCTCCAATCAAAGGCCGGATACATTGATGCAAGACCACTCACCACCTGATCGACGAACCTCTTGCTACGCACGGCCGGACCATACATTGGGTCAGGAACGACAAAACTCAAGGTGAGCATAATCGGTCGGCTTTCGAGTGCATAGCGACCAGTTGAGCCCGACAGCCGAGCCATGATTCAAGCCACACAACGGAAGGGGCCGAATCATGCGCTACGAACTCACGGACTATGAGTGGTCCGTCATTAAGCCGATGTTGCCGAATAAGTCGCGCGGCGTGCCGCGGGTGAATGACCGTCGTGTCCTCAACGGCATCTTCTGGGTCTTGCGATCCGGAGCGCCATGGCGCGACCTGCCAGAAAACTTCGGTCCGTACACCACTTGCTACAATCGATTCGTTCGCTGGCGACGGGCCGGCGTGTGGGCCAAGCTCATGAGCGCACTGGCCGGCGCCCATGATGCTGCCGTGCAGATGATCGACACTTCCATTGTTCGCGTACATCAACATGGGGCCTGCATCACAAGAAACTGGCGTCAATCGATGGGAAGGTCACGCGGCGGTCTGACGAGCAAAATCCACGCGGTGGTCGACAGCAATGGTCTACCGGTACAACTTGCGTTGAGTCCTGGCGAGGCGCACGACGTTCGACTTGCCGGTAAACTGCTCTCTCGTTTGAGATCCGGATCAATGCTGCTCGCCGACCGCGGCTACGACGCTGACTGGATCAGGGAGCTTGCCATGAAAAAGGGCGCATGGGCCAATATCCCGCCGAAAAGCAATCGGACCGATCCGATCTGCTTCAGCCCGTATCTCTACCGCGCCCGCAACCGCGTCGAGCGGTTCTTCAACAGGATCAAACAATGCCGTCGGGTGGCGACGCGCTACGACAGGCTTGCTGGAAACTACCTTGCCTTCATCCAACTTGCATCTATCCGGCTATGGCTCGCCGCTCGTTATGAGTCCGCGCCCTAGCACTACTTTGGCAGAATGTGTTTTGGCCGCTGTTTTTCAAGGATTTGCTTTCGGCAATATGGGCATTGCTGAGGCGGCGGCCGAAGGATGAGATCGACGATGGCATGGCGTACGGCGGGCATGGTTGGTTGAGGCGGAGGCCCGTTGATTCTTTTTTTTCCGCCCCGCGTATGCGAGGCGACGATGTTGCAGGAAGGCGTAGGCAATCATTGTCATAAGGGCGTGGCGATGAAGACCTTGCCATGATCGCCCTTCGAAGTGATCAAGTCCAAGCTCCTCCTTCAACTGTTGATGCGCCTGCTCACAAATCCACCGTGCCTTGATGGTGGCGGCCAGCGTGCGCAGATCCGTCGTCGCCGGAAGATTGGCGAGATAGTATTTGCTCTCCCCGGAGGCACGTTGCTCGCCAATGAGCCAGACTTCGTCGCCTGGGAGATGCTGCTGACCTTTATCCCATATCCGCTGCGGAGGGCCGTCGGCGGTGCGGACACGGAGGGCAGCAAATCGGGCTTTGAGCCGACCTTTCGTCCCGCTACGCCAACTCACGGTTTTCCATTTGGCGCTGGCCAGCATTTGTTCTGCCGCAATCGATAAGATATCGGGCACGTGGTGCTTTCGTGGTTTGCCACGGACTTTGGTGATCGGCCAAATGAGCTTCACATCGACGGGATACACTTTCTGGTGCCGAGGGATACCGACCGCCCAGGCCAGCCCGCGCTCTGTTAGCCCTTGTCGAAACGGTGCGCTGAGGCCGTATCCTGCATCCGCCAGCACACATCCAAAGCGCATGTTGGCTGCCATCGCGCGGTCAATCTCGGCCAAAGCGATCTCCGGCTTGGACCGTGGCGTTCGGTGTTCGATTGGCACGCGAGCGCGCTTCAAACGGGGCATGTCGCTTGTCCAGCTGTCAGGCAGAAAGAGACGTAACGCGACCATCACTGGCACTTCGCCGCGCGCAAGCGTTAAAGACACCAGCGTTTGGCAATTTGCAGTTTTACCGAGAGCCGATGCGTATTGCGCCGCAACACCGACCGATCGCTCACCCTTCTTCGGCAGTGAGGTGTCATCAATAACCAGCACCGCATCCCTGCCGCCGACGAGTCGGTCCGCCTGGTTGAGCAGCTCTGTCTCCAGCGGCGTCGCGTCCCAGACACCGTCGGCAATGAAATGGTGCAACTGGTCGTAGTTGCTCGTGACAAGGCGTTCCGCCATCGGCTGAACGCTCTTGCGATCGCCAGGACCGATCAATCCCGCAACATACAGAGGACACATCCGCTGCCGGGTCTTATGACCCAGCCGGTCCAAGAACGGCATCAGCCAGCGTTCGAGTTCGTCTTCCCATCCCGGCATGGTCAGCCCTCCAAGAGCCGACCACCCATGAATCATTGAAAAATTGATTCGGGAATCCTATAAAACGCGGCAAAATCAACAATCTGCCAAAGTAGTGCTAGTCACATGAATCTAAAGTTCGCCACATAAAGTCTGCTGGGCTTTGTGGCAAAAGCGTTTGACGGAAGCCAAGATCTGGTCTGCGGACTTGGTCCATTTGAAGGGCTTCGGGTTGTTGTTGTGCAATTCGATGAAGGTACGGATGTCGGCTTCGAGCTGCCTGACGGAGGTGTGAACACCTCGCCGGATCTGCTTTCTGGTGAGTTCAGCGAACCAGCGCTCGATCTGATTGATCCACGACGCGGAAGTCGGCGTGAAGTGGACATGATAGTGCGGCCGGCGAGCGAGCCACGCTTTAATCTTGGGGGTCTTGTGGGTAGCGTAGTTGTCCATGACGATATGGACAGCGAGCCCCTCAGGGATTTGAGCGTCGATCTCTTTGAGAAACTTCAAGAACTCGAGCGCCCGATGGCGCTTGTAGCATTTGCCAATGACGAAGCCGGAAGCGACATCGAGCGCGGCAAACAGCGTGGTCGTACCATGCCGCACATAGCTATGCGTGCGACGTTCCGGCACCCAAGGCATCATCGGCAAGACCGGCTGCTCGCGATCGAGTGCCTGGATCTGGCTTTTCTCATCGACACTGAGGACAACGGCTCGGTTAGGCGGCGACAGATAAAGCCCGACAATATCGCGCACCTTATCGACGAATAGCGGATCGCTCGATAGTTTAAATGTCTGGCTGCGGTGCGGCTGCAAGCCGAACGCCGTCCACATTCGGCGGATCGTGGTGTGAGAAAAGCCAGTATCCGCAGCCATCGAGCGGATCGACCAGTGCGTTGCGTCGGGCGGCGTCGTACGCAATGTCCGCTCGATTACCTCGGCAACCTGATCATCGTCGATGGTTCGAGGGCGGCCCGGGCGGGCTTCGTCAAGCAGGCCATCACAACGATCCTTCAAGAATCGGCGGCGCCACTTGCCGACGGTGTGTTCATGGATGCCAAGTTCGGCAGCCACAGACTTGCTTGGCAGACCATCTGCACACCGCAGGATCGCGCGGCATCGCTCAGATAGCGATCGGGCTACACGATGACGACGAACTTGCCTCTCCAAGTACGCCCGCTCCTGCGAACTCAGCACCAACGGCGCGATCGGCCGGCCTTTCACACCTGCATTCGCCACGAGCGCTCTCCTCTCTAGAGATCCGAGCGATCAACTAATGTCACGAACTTCCGTTCCAGATGACTAGTTCGTGAAATATCTCGTCGGTGGCCATCTCAACGAGAGGCTTCACGTTCCCAAGAGCGACAAACATCCTCAGGAGAAGAAAAACTCTTTGACGGTCGTGATCGTTGGGTAGTGCCTTTATAAGGAGGTCGCGAATGGCCTCGCGTGCATTTTGCAGATGCTCACCCCCGGCGTCACTCAGGTAGGTGCGGCCGAGCGGTCTCATCGCATCGTGAATCTTGAAACGATCGACACCGAAAATCTGGATTGTACCGCTTGTTCGCAATCGCCTGAATGCCGTGGCCGCGATCTCCGGCTCGAGGTCGAAGGCGCGCTTCAATACGACACTGGCTTCGGATTGAGTCAGTGGGACGTCGC
The DNA here is from genome assembly GCF_002278135.3 of Bradyrhizobium ottawaense. NCBI lineage: Bacteria > Pseudomonadati > Pseudomonadota > Alphaproteobacteria > Hyphomicrobiales > Nitrobacteraceae > Bradyrhizobium > Bradyrhizobium ottawaense. The sequence goes on from NZ_CP029425.2 coordinate 1,114,956, forward strand.
TGAGACTGAGCGCCGCGACAGCGCGGCGCTCAGGGTCGTTAAATCTGTCGAAGACATCTGACAGAATAAGTTCTTGCGCAGTCTCGACAATATGGGTGCGGTCCTCAAGCGCCGCGCAGACTCGGGTGACCACCCCCTCGTAGCTTTCAGCCGCAATTTTCAGCGCATTCTGGACGTAGAGCGGCAGCCCACCAGTGATTTTCAACAAGCGCTCATAGTCTGAGAAATCCCCACGGCATCCGAGCGACGCTCCCTCGGCCGCGGCCGTCTCATTGGACCAGCCGAGAAGCAACTCCGCCTTCACGCCAAGCGTTGCCTCGATTCGGGCGATCGTTGCGCTGGGCTGGGCGAGAAGCACAAACTGCAGCTGATCGGAGGCCCCGACCAGCGAAACCAAATCCGCGGCTGCAATGCGATGCGCGTTATCCAACACCACAGTCGCGGTGAGTTTGTCCTCGGCTAGGTGGCGACCGATCGCAAACAGGATTTCGGTGCCGCTTGCGCCCGGTAACAAGATCTCGCCTAGCTTGCCGCCACGCGATCCGAAGATGCGAGCTGCAAGTTCGCGTGCGACGGCATTGGCCAGCGCAGGGCCGGATATCTCGGCAATATCGTAATATGCCAGACGGTCAGAAGTATGCAGAGCTGTCTGAGAAACCCAGGACGTCTTTCCTGCACCGGAGAGGCCGACGACGAGCCGCACGCGTTGGCCATTTGCCAGATTTGGTTCATGTTCCTGCGGACGATATCGAAGCGGCGGAGCAGGAAAATCTTGGAGTTGGACAACAAGCTGCTCGAAGAGTGCCGGTAATTCCTCAACCGTGAACGTGTGATTGGAGCTTGGCTCAATCCCACCCGCTGCTGCCATCATCCGGCCAGCGATTTTCCAGACGAGGGTTTCTGGAGCCAATACGGAAAAAGGAAGCGTTTCGGCAGCCGCTCGGCACGCCTCGAAACCATCCGCGATGGTCCTCCACGGCAAGGGAAGGGCTTCGTCTACCGCCGGTGATTGCGGCCAATGGAGCCTGGTGTCGGACGGCCATTCTTTACCTGTGATAAGCTTGGCAAATTCCGGCCCAGGCGCACTATTCGATACTATGACGAACTGGCATGAACCGCTCCGTCGACCTTCCTCGTGCTCCTGTCTAATAGCCGCGAACCTTGAGAGTGCGCCATCAATGTCGCTTAGAATAAGGTTAGATGCCCGAGTTTTGACTTGTAGGTAGATTCGTCTGTCAGGCTGGACGAGTTCGACGTCTTCATCATTCTCGACGATGACATGGGTCACACCGGCCCGGGCAGCATCAAACAGACACGCGGCGGCATAGAGGTGCTGATAGAGGAACCCGCGATGAACGGCTTCGATCCGGGCAAGTTGACGGGGATCAAGGTTGAACGTTTCCATATCTGGCGGTCTCGTTATGGCTCAATAAAAGCGTGCGATGGCCGCTCGCGTTCGGCGATGGGTATCCGCTCTGTCGCACCTGTCGTTGAACTGCATCATGCCTTCAATTTCTCCTGGATTAGGCGCGTCGCAGCATTCGCGGGATGTGGACACGGTGAAAACCGTGGGTCTGCACTTGTCGGCGAAGTTTGGGGGTGTCATTGACGCCGAACGCAACCGCCGCCTTCAAGGGGCTGGCAAAGGTTGCGTAGAAGGTCCAGCGAGCGTCTTTCGGCAGAGGCGCGTTCTGCCGACGGTCGGTGATGACGACGTCGCGCGGGTCTTTGGTATTGCGGAAGGCATGGAAGGTGATCCAATCGGGCCGCCTGTAACGTGCCGCCTTGCTGAAGGGCACCGACTGAACCTTCACGTCGCTTTGGTCGAGAACCCAATCGCGCTGTTCCAATATCTGCCTGACCATGTGGCCGACCATCTGCTTGACGCGGTCAACCAGAACATCTTCGCGAAACTCCTCCAGAAGCTGCTCCTCGATGCCCTCGACGGCAGGCTTTCCGAGCTCCGAGGCCGTCTCCAAGCGAGCGATAGTGGCGGGCTTCGTAAGAAACGACCAAATCCGCTGACCGATGTCGGACTCCGAGAGCGAGGCGAATTTCTCCGGATTGTAACGAAGCATGATAAAGGTCTCCTTGACCGGTCATAAATGGCCGGTCATAAATGCCTAGTCAAGGGTACTGCACGTTGAATTGCCCAGTTTGCTGGTTTGCCGCCAGTGTGCCGCTCCGATTCCGGTCGGCTGCCTCACGCTGCCAGGCTCCCTCATGTAAATTTTGAGTCATCGAATACACGGGATGAGGTTGAGATGAGGAAGGTCGTGCCGAACGGGAAGGCGGTGAAAGCCCTGAGGGAGCAGCTTGAAAGGCTGTCGACCCAAAAGGAAATGGCGAGTGAAATCGGTGTCAGCATTCGCATGCTTCGTATGATCGAGAATGAGAATGCGCCAATTGCAGTGACAACGGCTGAACGGTTGGCAAAAGCGCTGCAAGTTCATCGTGAACGCATTATCCTTGGCTCCGAGCTTTCGGAAATGACGCCGACCGTAAGTGCGCCGGAAGTCCTTTCCGCGCTGATGGAAGATGAGGACCGGCTCATCCCCCGCAACGACTATGACATCGCCAGTGCGACAGCGGACGAGGGCGCGCTCTATACGGAGGCGGCCCGCTCGCACGACGTGGCCTGCATTATCGAGACAACGCTCGATGAGGAAACTGGAGCCTATGCGCAGGAGCTTTTCGATATCCTCGTTGGCTTGTCCTGGTCGCAGCGAGATATTCTCGTCGACATTCCCCCCGCGACGGAGATCGCGGTTCGCCGGCGCCTGCGACAGCTCATCGTCCTTCTCAAGGGCAACGACATCTGGATTTATCGAACCTCGGTTCTGAGGCGATTGCCGGAGCGCTACACGGTCGCACCGCCGGACGAGCCGTTCTCCTATCAAAGCCGTCAGGTCGTAGCACTAGGGCCGCCGGGTGAATATGGCGAGACCACCATGCGCGTGCCGATCGATCATGGGCAGCCGTTCATCCTTCCGGCATGGCGGAAGCTTCGCAAGAGCGACAACGAAACAGAGACAGCCTGATGATGAGACGCAATCGCTTGATCGTCGCAGAATTGCACGCGCGCACTGAAATCAAATAGAAGTGCATTGGGCGGAAGTCGGGGGAGCGTATGAAGTTTAAGCTGGAAAATACTTTCGAGGACAATCTCGCTTTGTTTAGGGCCGAGGCTGTACAGATCGATCCCGAATGCGCGAAGATCCTCTTCGACAATTTGCATCTGCTGGATTCGGGAGGTGACACCGCGCCAAGCCGGGCAACAATCGGCGAGTTTCATAAGGCGGTACTGGATGCGCTTGATGGCATGTCCATCCCTCTGGGCGAGGACAAGGCATGACGCGGTATTTCCTGGGCAGCCTGTCCATCGAGGGTTTTCGTGGGATCAATAATGACGGTGACCCGCTCGTCCTCAAGTTCAAATCTGACGCCGTCAACTCGGTGCATGCGCCGAACGGCGTCGGTAAAAGCTCCATATTCGAAGCCGTTTGCTTCGCGATCCACGGCATTGTCCCGCGCCTGAAGGCGCTCCAGGAAGCCGAGCAGGGCGACAGCTATATCGTGAATCGCTTCCATCCCGGGCAGCAAGCGACGGTTGATCTGATATTCGCCAGCGATGACGCCTCGCCAGATGTGGCGATCAAGGTGGTGCGGGCTGCCAACGGTGCGCGCCTAGTGACTTCGCCGAGCGGTCATGCCGACCCGCAGCAGTTCCTCGCGAGCCTGCAGGAGGATTTCGTCCTCGTCGACTATAATCGGTTCGCAAAGCTCATCGATATCTCCGCCTTGGAGCGGGGACGTTCTTTCGCATCGCTCGTGGGACTGAGCCGATACTCCCGGCTACGTCAGGCTCTGGACGGCGCCAAGCGAACGCAGAACGTCAACAGTGATCTGGGCCTCTCCGCGCTTGATGCCGAGGTGACCACAGGCGCGCGCGCGTTGAGTGCGATCGAGCGGCGTGTCATTGCGGCGCATGACGAGGTCGCCGGAGCGGGAAGCGCCGCCGTCGATAAACTCTCCGATCTGAAGGCGGCGGTAACCGCCGCCTTATCCGCCATCGCCTTGCTCAAGCCATTGATCGGCGAGGCCTCGGTAATGGATCTCGATTTCGAAGCGGCAGAGTTGGCGATCGAGAAACAGGAAGGCGGCGAAGCGCGAAAGACGCTGGACACGCTAACGACCTCCGCCACGTCGCTGGCGGGGCTTGAGGTCACGGTAGAGGAATTGGCCGACGTTGATCGGCTGCTCGAGTTGGCCGGAAGAAGAGACGAGGCCGTGCGCAGCGTCGGCGCGGAAGCATTGCACGCCCTTTTGCGCGATGCGCTGGCTGTGGTGTCCGGCTCCGATTGGCACGACCCGAATCAATGCCCAGTTTGCGGGGCGAAAGGTAGTGATGCTCTAAAGCCGCGGCTGGAAGGCAAGATCGCTAAATACGATGTAGCCGCTCAGCTCGGGGCCGAACTCATCAACGATGTCGCCACAGCGCCTGGGATCGCGAAGCTACGCAAGCTTGAAGAGGCGCCGGCCATGGCGATCGCGACGGGTGATCGCTTGCACGTAGCGTTCGATTTGGCCGCCAAGAAGGGGGATTTGGCGACCTCCGACCTGGAGATCATCAAGGCGCGCCTCGGGGTTCTTGAAACGCAGCGTGGCGAAACTCTTGCTCGGGTGCGAGGTGAGGCCGACGCGTTGCAGGCGCGCTTGCCTCCCTCATTGGTGCAGGTAACCCGCATCCTCAGCTTCGCAAAGCAGTTCCGCGATGCCGTGCTGGAATACGAGAGCGGCGAGCCGGTGCTCAAGGTGAAACAGGACAAGCTCAAGGTTCTGAATCGCTGGAAGACATTCATCACGCGCGCCGGCCAAAGCTTTGCTGATGCCGAAGCCGAACTGGCCAACGAGCGGATTGGCGAGATTCAGACCGCTTGTCAGGATCTGTTCGGCCGGTTCGTGCGAGGCGGTCCCGATGTGAAGCCGACCCTGAGCCGCGCGCAGAACAGCGAAAACGTTGATCTAAAGCTCGCGGACTTCTTCGGCCTACAGGACCTCAGTGCCCGGGCTCTACTCTCGGAAAGCTATCGGAACGCTGTGGCGGCTGCGATTTTCTTCGCGGCCGCGACCAAGCACAGCGGTGTTCCGCGCTTCATGGTGCTCGACGACGTGACATCGAGCTTTGACGCTGGTCACCAGTTCGCGTTGATGGACGCCGTGCGGACGTTGCTACGCTATGGCGCTGTGCCGGACGGGCTGCAGTTCATTTTCCTGAGCCATGACACCAGCCTGGAGAAGTACTTCGACAAGCTCAATGGCACTGCGGATTGGCATCACCAGAAGCTCCAAGGCATGCCTCCAAAGGGGCGGCTCATGGTATCGGCCCAGGAGGCGGATCGTCTCAAGGCGCAGGCGTTGCAGCACCTGAATGCTGGCCAGATCGATATTGGTGCGCCGATCCTGCGGCAATATCTCGAATACAAGCTGGGACAGATTATCGCCAAGTTGGAGATCCCTGTTCCACCGGACTATGCCACCCGTGGTGACAAGCGGACGCTTTCGACCTACATCGACGCAATCGGCGAGGCCGTGAAGCTTTATCATGCGGCCAATCGGTGTGTGCTGACGCCTCAGCAGATCGCCGATCTCCAAAACCATCATGTGCCATCGATCGTTGGGAATTTCGTCAGCCACTACGAGACCGGCGCGGGGACGCCTTTCAACGCCTACGCCTTGCTGGGGGTGTTGCAGAGCATTGATAGTCTCGCGGACTGCTTTACCTACGTTGATCCGAGTAACGGACAGAAGCGATACTATCGCCGGTTAGATCGCCGTTAAGCGACTCACGGAGGCTACGCGACAATCTCGCGATCAAGCAACAACAGGGCCGAAGGCCCTGGCGTTGCGCGTGCAGGGAGTTGCCGCAAGCTAGTCGAAGTGTGGGTCGGGATAGCGCTCTTCGATGACGTAGCGCATGACATTCCACCAGACGTTCTCGATCGTGTAGTCCATCGGTTTGATTTTGCGTGGGACCCACTCGCCGAGCGAGCTTGCCATGCGGACATGCCCGGGGGTCTTGATTTCCGGTTCCCTCTCGGCGGCCGTGCCCGATTTGACCGACAGCTCAATGACGTTGAGCGTATCCCGATCATATTCAATGATCGCCTGGAGGAAGCTGCCCTTATCGGTTAGCGGATGAGCGGCTGTATGGGATACAAGAGCCACTTGCAGTTTATCGCCCATTGCGATGTAAGGCTCTAGCAGTCCGTCTGTCTGGAGGCCTTGGCGCCAGCGGTCGTGGGTGTCGAGGGCGTCTGGAAAATCGCCCCAGTTGAAGTCTCCCCGGCCGCCGAAGGTGATCTTGCCGTAACCATCGACATGGTAACGCAGCGCGTCCATCAGCTCGAGCGCTCGACGCGGGTCTTTTTCTGTAAGGACCGCGTCGATGGCTCCCAACACCTCCTCCATGTCGAAAACGATCTTTCTGAGCTCCTCTTTTTGCTCAACAAACATCTTCGGGATTTCACCGACGGGGTTCGGAAGCGGAAGTGTCCAAGGAAAGTCGATGTCGTCTTCGCTGAAGCGCCGATAGGGAATGTTGAGCTTGTCCAGGAAGGCGGCCGACTGGTAGTAGGTCTGGCTCTTCAAGCTATGCTCGATCTGATCGAGTGCGAGCTTACGGGCATTAATTCTAAAAGTGCCTTGGAGCGCAGTCGTGCCGACGACGTAGCTTTCCGGTGAATGGGTGCTGCTGATGGATAGCGTGTTGACGATTTGCCGGGCCGACAGCAGGTACATCTCGCCGTCGTCCTCCCGGCCGACGTGAAGAAGCGCGAAGAAGCCTTCGAGCGGCATTCCTTTGTCGTCAACCACGTAGCTTTTGGGAATGTAGTGCGTTGTGCGGCGATCCTGAAAATATTTTGCCTGTATCACTCCGACGCGCGGCGGGACTCTATCGGTAAATCGCTGCGTGGTGGTGCGTCGCTGTATGAGAAAATCGGCCCCGTCGGTATCTACGCTCCGCTCGAGAACCCAGAACCGGTCGATGAGAAAAGAACGCGTACGCGCTTCTCCGACGGCGCCGTTCTCCATAATTTTGAGCCACGTCGGCCAGCTGTCTTCCACGAGATTGTCCTGTGCTTTCTGGGGTTTTGTCGGTGTCGGATTTGCCGCGAAAAGCACCTTACTCGTCTGTATTCAGTTTCTGGAGTTCCCCAAGGAAGATCGTGCCGATTTCGACGGCGCGTTCAGCGGTCTCCGGGTCCACATCCATGCCATGCGTAGCTTCGTTCATGGTGTGGAGGGCGTCGAGCATCTGCTCTGTGCTACTTGGCACCGATCCATTTCGATGCAGATCACGGAGCATTTTCATGATGCCGGTCGGCCGGTCGAAAGCGACGCCTCGCTTGTCCGCGAGATCGCGTACCGCGCGCTCGATTTCGATGCGTAGCTTGACCACGGACATCAGTGGAAATTCTCGCGCGAACTCCGCGGCCGTCGGGAGGGCATCCTCGAGTTGTGGCGGCAACGCAGCCGAGAGCTGATACTGGGCGACCCCCATCGGTTTGCTGGAGTCTCGCAACGCGTATTCCACGATCACCTCGTTGCGCCCTTTGCACAAGATGATGCCGATGGTCGGTTTGTCGTCGGGATGGCGCAATTGCTCGTCCACGGCCGAGAGGTAAAAGTTCATCTTTCCCGCAAATTCGGGTTTGAAGTCTTCGATCTTCAGCTCGATCACCACGAAGCAGCGAAGACGCAGATGATAGAAAAGAAGGTCCAAGTAGTAATCCTGCCCGCCGACTTCGAGGTGATATTGGCTGCCGACGAATGCGAAGCCCTTGCCGAGCTCGAGGATGAGTGAACGCAGATGCTCGACCAAACCACGCTCGAGGTCGCGCTCCAGCATGTCTGGGCCAAGCGAGAGGAAGTCGAACGTGTAGGGGTCTTTGAGGATTTGTTGGGCAAGCTCGGACTGCTCTGCGGGCAGGGTTCGCGAGAAATTGGTGAGGGCGCTTCCTTGCCGGGCAAAAAGCTTGCTTTCGATCTGATGGACAAGAACGTTACGACTCCAGCCGTGTTCAATTGCCTGCCGCGCGTACCAGGTGCGCTCTTCCTGCGTTTTGACGGCGTCGAGCAAACGGACGTTATGCCCCCATGGCAATAGTGCAACAACCTGTTGCACAAATTCGCCGTTGGGCCAGGCCTCGGCGAACGAGCGCATGTATTTCAGATTCCGGGGCGATAAACCGGTCATTTCCGGGAAAGCCAGGCGAAGATCGCCAGCCAGACGGTCGACCACCCGGGCACCCCAACCTTCGCGCTCCTGCCGTTCCAGGATGTCGCGCCCGATCGTCCAGTAGAGCGTCACTAGCTCGCGGTTGATCGACAAGCTGGCTCGGTGGCGTGCCGCCGCGATCTTCTGCTTCAGATCCCCGACGAACGCCGTGTAGCTTTGCGCGTCCACTTCGCCAGCGGAACCGAGCGCATCGCTGCGGCGAGGGGGCTTTCGCGGCCGCGAGCTCATGCGGCCTCTTTCAGTCGCTTCTTCGCCAGCATGGCGCGCACGAATTTGTCCCATTTCGCCATGCCAGCGCGTTTCTCGATCATATAGTGCCAGCGGTCGTAGTGCTTGGAGCTGACATCCTGTAGCGCGTGGTTCTGGAGGCGATCGCGGATTTCCTTCGACACGCCTGCCTTGCCGGCGAGCGTCTTGAACGTGCGCCGGAGATCGCGGTTTGTCGCATATGGAATCACGCCGCGATCTCGCTGCCGCCAAACAAAGCTATAAAGAGTGCCGTGGCTGACAGGCTTCGAGGGGTCCTTGGCGGAGGGGAAGAACCAGCCATACTCGTTCGGCTTGATCTTTTCGATCAGCTCGGCGGCAAGCAATGGCACTGGGACAGCGTGCGGCTGGAGGTTCTTGGTCTTCGACCAGTCGATGATTCGCTCACTGGCGTCCCATTGATTGACATGAAACCGCGCGATCTCCTCGACGCGCTGCCCTGTCAGCATGATGAGTTGCACCGCGCGGGGATAGGAGGGGTGGACCGGCGTGTCGGGGCTCTCCAGCCAGCGATAGAGTTGCACAAACTCGTCTTCGTCAAGCCAGCGCGTGCCCTGGATCTTAGGCTCGGTAGGAATGCCGGTTGCCGGATTGAAAGGGAGTCGAAAGCGTCTGGAAGACTGCTGCCGATAGTCGTTGTCAGACTTCATGCCCCAGCTAAAGGCGGCATGGAGATAGGAGCGCACATGGTCGGCCATTGATTTGGCACCGCGCTCGTAGATCGGGCGGATCAGCTCGATGATTTCCTCGGCCTCGATCTCGCGAGCGAGGCGGTTGCGTCCGAGCGTGTCGGCGATCTTGTTAAGGCCTTTTTCCGTTTCCTTCCAGGACGGCTTGCTCGCATCCTTGAGCGCGGCGACATAGCCTTCGAACAGATCAGCGACGGTGCCGGGGCGCGTGTCGGTAGCGATCTTGATGCTGCGACCCTTCTGGATGACGTCGGCGAAGTCGCGTTTGAATATTTCGCGTGCCTGGGCGAGCGATATGGAGGGATAAGCCCCGAGCTTCTTCTTGGTCCGCTTCCCATCGCGCCATTGCTGCGCCATCCAGTCGGCGGTGACGCGCTTCGGCATGGGCTTGAGGACAAGCACGAGGCGGCCGGTGCCGCGCCCTTCACCGTCGGCGAGATTTTCCTGTTTCTGACTTAGCTCCACCCGCTTCAACGCATGTCGGATCGCGGTGTCGGTCAGGCTTGGCATGGCGTTTCCTCCTGTGCCGCAACTGGGATCGGTCGAGGAGAAACGGGGATCGTTTGCTGGGATCGGAAAGCCGCTTTCAACCCCTCTTACCGCTCCCAATTTGCCATAGCCGCCCCCTGTGTGCAATGAAGAAAAAATCGGATATATCGTTGATGATTCATCGGTATTGAACGTGATCCAACGTGATCATAGGGTGGGTAGTGGGGTGGTTGTGCACGAGGATCAAGGCGGTCGCCGATAATTCCAGCGCGCGCTTGATCACTTCGCGCGGATAGACCGGGGTGTGGTCCACGGTGCCGGTCTGCTGCACCTCGTCGGCGATGAGCTGGTTGCGCTTGTCGAGAAACAGCAGGCGAAACTGCTCCCTGTCGGCAAAAGCCATGCTGGAGCGGCAATAATCGATCACCTCGTTCCAGGACGACAGCGCGTTGCGGCTGTTGACCTCGCCCTTGGTCACGCGGCTCGCGGCGGCCGCAATCAGCTTGAGCTGGTTGATCGCGGCCTCGCCGATGCCGTCAACCTCGCGCAAGCGCGCCACCGGCGCGTGCACGACCTCGGCGAACGAGCCGAAGGACTTGATCAGCGCCTTGGCCAGAGGTTTCGTGTCGCGTCGCGGCAGTGCCGGAAACAGCGCCATCTCCAGGAGTTCGTAGTCGCTCAGCGCATCCGCGCCGGCATTGTAGAAACGCTCGCGCAGCCGCTCGCGATGGCCGTGATAATGCGGCGCGTCTTCAAGCTTGCTCTTGTCGTGGTCCGGCTTGGCGGGCATCGGCCGCCAGCATCGCCGGGGACCTCCGTTTTTGCAACCGTCAATTGCGACGGCGCCCGTTCGGTAATTGCCCAGCAGGCACGTCCCGAAAGCTCACCCGATCTGCTTCTCGCCGTGCCGCTCCGACAGCGTGAAGATCTCGACGCCATCAGCGGTGACGCCGACGGAGTGCTCGAACTGTGCCGACAGCGAGCGGTCGCGGGTGACGGCAGTCCAGCCGTCGGACAGGATCTTCACATGCGGCTTGCCGAGATTGATCATCGGCTCGATGGTGAAGAACATGCCAGGCTTGAGCTGCACGCCTTCGCCGGGCCGGCCGATATGAATGATGTTCGGCTCGTCGTGGAACATGCGGCCCAGACCGTGGCCGCAGAAATCGCGCACCACGCTCATGCCCTGCGGCTCGACGAAGCTCTGGATGGCGTAGCCGATGTCGCCGGTGGTGGCGCCGGGCTTCACGGCGGCGATGCCGCGCATCATCGCTTCATAGGTTACCTCGATCAGCCGCTCGGCCTTGCGGGCGATCGGGCCGACCGCATACATCCGGCTGGAATCGCCATACCAGCCGTCGACGATGAAGGTGACGTCGATGTTGACGATGTCGCCTTCCTTCAGCGGACGGTCGCCGGGCATGCCGTGGCAGACCACGTGGTTGAGCGAGGTGCAGGTCGAGTAGCGATAGCCGCGATACATCAGCGTCGCCGGATAGGCATTGTTGCTGAAGGCGAAGTCGCGGACGAATTCGTCGATGCGCTCGGTCGGCACGCCGGGCCCGACGATGTCGGTGAGCTCGTCGAGGCACTTCGCCACCAGCGCGCCCGCCTTGCGCATGCCGGCAAAGGCGCTCGGCCCATGCAGCTTGATCTGTCCGGTCTTGCGCAGGGAGGTATCGGAGGCTTCGACGTAGCTCATGCGGGCGCAATCTTCTGAGGTGGGCTCGATATCGGCGGAAAGTCTTGATTTCAGGCCCCAATTTAATGATTGCGGGCCTTCGTGCAAGCCAAGGGAGCGCGTTTTCGAGCGACGTGGCTACCGGTTCGTGTGAAGAAAACGCGTCAAAACAAGGATCTTGCCGCCTCTTGCGCCCGAAAGCGGGCCTAATTCGGGACTTCTACGGTGGTTTCCACCGGCAGCGCGCCGCCGCGGACGCGGATTTCGCGGACGGGGTAGGGAACCCGGATGCCCTCGCGCTTGAAAGCGTCCCACAGTGCCAGCATCACGTCGCTCTTGACGTTGTCCATGCCGTCGGGGTCCGCAATCCAGAAGGTCAGCGAGAATTTCATCCCGGCTTCCGCGAACTCGGTCAGGATGGAGTTCGGCGGCTTGCCCTTGGTCGCGCGCGGATGGGCCGCGGCGGTCTCGGCGGCGAGCTTGGTGACCAGGCGGGGGTCGGCGTCGTAATTGGTCCCGAAGGCGATCTTCACCAGCGTGTTCTTGTCGGTATAGGTCCAGTTGACGACCTTCTGCGTCACCAGATCCTCGTTCGGCACCAGGAACTCGCGGCCGTCACCGGCGGCGACGGAAATATAACGCGTCTTCATCGCGCTGATGCGGCCGGTATTGTCGCCGATGGTGACGAGATCGCCGGGCTTCACCGACTTGTCGGCGAGCAGGATGATGCCCGAGATGAAGTTGGCCACGATCTTCTGCAGGCCGATACCGATGCCGACGCCGACCGCGCCGGAGAACACCGCGAGCGCCGACAGGTCGATGCCGACCGCGCCGAGCGCAATGACGATTGCGATGGCAAGAAGCCCGATGCGGATGATCTTGACCAGCAGCACCTGCACCGACGGCGTCAGGTCGGTGGTTGCGTTGATCCGGCTCTCGGCAAAATTGCTCGCGATGTTGGTGAGCCACAGCGCGATCAGCAGGAGCGCGCCGGCCTTGAGGACCAGCAGCGGGGTCAGCCTGAGACCACCGAGCACGATCGCGTAGGAATCGAGCAGGTCGACCGTCGTATCGAGCTGGCCGAGGATCGAGAGCGCGGCGAGAAGCCACGCCGTGATCGACACCAGGCGGACGATGAAGGCATTGCGCAGCACCGAGGTCACCAGCCGGATCACGAGCCAGGCGAAGCCCAGCTTGGCGGCGACCATCAGCAGATAGGAGCGGCTCGGCCAGGTCGCGTGGTACATCACCACACGCGAGATGATCACGAGCAAAGTGAACACCGCCGTCGAGGCGCTGGAGAGCATCACCCGGGCGAAGTGCCGGAGCGGCAGCGGCCAGCGCATCGTCAGCGCGGTCATGTCGACCCGGTTGCGGATCGCGGTCTCCGCGGCATAGGCGATACCGGCTGCGGCCAGGATGAGGCCGAATTGCAGGTAGAACCAGGGCGAGGAGATTTCCGCCCCGACGCTGCGCGCGGTGGTCTGCACGAACTCCATGAAGTCCTTGAGGTCCATGTCCATCGGTCTCGTCGGCAAGCGGGGAGGAATTGATTCGAGGGAGCCGCAGAATCCCACAAAGGGCGCGGCCGGGCCATCGATACACCGGCATGTGATGGGCGTTAAGGCCGTAAAATGCGGGCAGATTGCCGCGAGCGGGAGAAATGGGTTGGCGTGCCAGGGCCGCGACGATATGGATGCCCTTCCAGCTGTTTTGAACCGGAAGGTGGATGGCCTCTCTCGACTCCGTCAGCATCGCCATATTGCTCGGCTCCGTCCTCGTGATGGCCGGTATCCTGTCGAGCCTGCTTGCGCTGCGCTTCGGAGCGCCCTTGCTGCTCGTCTTCCTTGTGATCGGCATGCTCGCGGGCGATTCCGGCCCCGGCCGGCTCCAGTTCGACGACGTCCGCACCACCTATCTGGTCGGCTCTGTGGCGCTGGCCCTGATCCTGTTCGACGGTGGCCTGCGGACGCGCTTTGCCAGCATCCGTACCGTGCTCGCGCCGTCCGTGGTACTCGCGACCGTCGGCGTGCTCCTGACCGCGCTGATTACGGCGCCGTTCGCTAAATACGCGCTCGACCTCAACTGGACGGAGTCGCTGCTGGTCGGCGCCGTGGTCGCCTCGACCGACGCCGCCGCCGTCTTCCTGCTGGTGCACACCCAGGGCCTGCGTCTGCGCCCGCGCGTCGGCGCGACGCTGGAGGCCGAATCCGGCACCAACGACCCTTTCGCGATCTTCCTCACCTTGATGCTGGTCGAATACATCTCGCTGGGATCGAGCTCCGCAAGCCACGTGGCGATGGAGTTCATCCAGGAGGCGGTGCTGGGCGCCCTGGTCGGCGTCTTCGGCGGACGGCTCGTCGTCATCGCGCTCAACAAGGTCGCGCTGCCGCAGGGCCTGCACGCGCCGTTCGTGACCACGGCTGCGCTCGTGATCTTCGGCGGCTCGCAGATCATGCACGCCTCCGGCTTCCTCGCGGTCTATCTGGCCGGCATCATCATCGGCAACCGGCCGACCCGCGCGCACAATTCGGTAGTGGCTTTCCTCGATGCGGCGACCTGGCTGGCGCAGATCGTGATGTTCGTGCTGCTCGGCCTCCTGGTCTCGCCGAGCCGGTTAGGGGCCAGCGTGCTGCCGGCGGTCGGGGTCGCCTTCGTGCTGATGCTGGTGGCGCGGCCGATCGCGGTATTCGTGTGCCTGGCGCCGTTCCGCTTCAACTGGCGCGAAAAGATCTTCATCGCCTGGACCGGCCTGCGCGGTGCCGTCGCGATCTTCCTGGCCTCGATCCCGATGCTGGTCGGCCTGTCCAAGGCCTATCTCTATTTCGACGTCGCCTTCGTCGTCGTCATCATCTCGCTGTTGCTGCAAGGCTGGACGTTGGCACCCGCCGCGCGCAAGCTGCATGTCGCTCTGCCGCGCGCCGAGCGCGGTCCGCGCCGTGTCGAGCTGGATCTGCCCGGGCAGCTCGAGCAGCAGCTGGTCGGCTATCCGGTGCGGCCCAAGAGCCTGTATTTCCGCCGCGGCCTGATCCCGTCCTGGTCCAAGCCGACGCTGGTGATCCGCAACGAGAACATTTTGACACCGACGGAAGCCGACCCGATCGCGCCCGGCGACTACATCTATTTGCTGGCGCCGCCGGAAAAGGCCGAGTCGCTCGACCGCTTCTTCGTCGACATGCAGCCGGGCTCGGCGCCCGATCCGCATCTGCTCGGCGACTTCATGGTCTCAGGCGAGCACACATTGGCCGAACTCGCCGAGATCTACGGCGTCAAGGTCGGCGAGGACGAGGGCAAGCTGACGCTGGCCGATTATTTCGACGTCCATCTCGACCGCGCCCCGAAAGAGGGCGCCGAGCTGCCGCTCGACGAGATCGTTCTGGTCGCGCGCAGCATCTCCGGCGGCCGCGTCAATGTCGTCGGCCTGCGCCTGCCGGAGGAAGACGAGACGCCACCGCCGCTGACGCGCGCACAGGCGCTGCGAAAGAAGCTCGCGGAGGTATGGACGTCGGTGGCGGGGGTCTAAGCGAGCTGCCGGCGGATCAACAATCTCCCGTGTCGTCCCGGCGAACGCCCTAGGGCATGCACATATCTGGTGCGGCGGATTGACTCGGGTTCGCCCTGGGGGTTCCAGAATCGGAGATCTATGTGATTCCTATTGCGGCACTCCATGGTTTGGACGGGGGTGCTGCGATGTTGTCACGGATTGACTGGACGCTGGGCCGGTTCGGGGATCGTCGTCTCGATAAAGGGGGGCGGCGCTCGCTGAACGCATGGTTGCGGGCAAAACTGTCTGCCTTCGGCAGCTCTCCAGGGGGAACCGCGCGCTGGAAGTGCGGTTCAACCGCTTTCTTGGCCATGACAAGGTGACGGTGGATCGGATCATCGAAAGCTGGAGCAATAGCACGGGCCCTGCCGTGGAAGGCCGCCACGTGCTGGCCATCCAGGACACCAGCGAGATCCACTTCAACACCACGCCGCAACGCCGGCGCGGGCTCGGAGAAATCGGCAAAGGCAATAACCACGGCGTGCTGCTGCACCCGCTGCTGGCTGTGGACGCCGACGACGGCAGCTGTCTTGGGCTTTTGAGCGGGCAGATATGGACGCGCGCAGGTCGCCGCACGACCTCGCATGATGATCGGGAATTATCGGACAAGGAATCGCAACGCTGGATATCGACTGCCGTGGCGGCAAGGCCGCTGCTCACCAAGGCCGCGGCGGTGACGGTGCTGGGTGACCGCGAGAGCGATATTTTTGCCCTTTATGCCAGCTCGGCCAAGCAACATTTCCACGTCATCGCGCGCAGCATGCATGATCGCAAGCTTGCCGACCGCAGCAGCCTGTATGAGGCCAGCGATGCCATGGCCGCGGTGGACCAGCGTATGATCCAACTGCCTGCGCGCGCCGCGCGGCCGGCTCGCCTGGCCCACCTCGAACTTCGCTTTGGCGCAATCGAGCTCGCCCGCCCGCAGAATAAGTTCTTGCACCATCTGCCGAAAAGCTTGCCGCTGGCGGTGGTCGATGTGCGCGAGATTAACGCCGAAACCGGCATAGAGCCGCTGCACTGGCGGCTTCTCACCTCTCACGAGGTCACCAGCATCGAGGACGCCTGGCGCATCGTCCAATGGTACAAGCAGCGCTGGATCATCGAGCAGTTCTTCCGCATCCTGAAGACACAAGGCCTCAAGCTCGAAGACAGTCAGATCGGATCCGCCGATCGGCTTCTCAAGCTGGTTGCGATCGCCGCCAAGGCGGCCGTCATCACCATCCAGCTTCTGCAGGCCCGCAATGGTGGTCGCCAGCCCATTCTCGCGGCCTTCGACAACGGCCAAATTGGCGCGCTCACAGCCCTCAACCGGCAACTCGAAGCCGCGAGCAAGCGACTAAAGAACCCACATCCGCCCGATAGTCTCGCTTGGGCCGCCTGGATCATCGGCCGTCTCGGCGGGTGGGATGGCTACCCATCGTCCAAGCCGCCGGGCCCGATCACCTTCAAAAACGGCCTCGAATACTTCAACGCCGTCGCAGCAGGATGGAGCCTCAGAGATATGTGCATGCCCTAGGGCGTTCGCCGGGACCCATAACCACAGGGAGGAATTTGGCGAAGGCTCGCAGTTACTCTTTCTTCGCCGGTATTTGCACCACAATCCTTCGGCAGATCACGCGGTATGGGTCCCGGCGTTCGCCGGGACGACACGGTGGGTGTTGCGCCAGCGCAGCCCAAACAAGCGCTGCATGCCCCTCATGCCAGCACCTTCACCCCGCCAAAACTCGTGACCCGCCCCTGTTTCAGCATCACGATCTGCGTCGCGAGCTGGCGCAGCTCGGCGGCGTCGTGGCTGACATAGACCATCGGCACGTTGGCCTCGTCGCGCAGCCGCACCAGATAGGGCAGGATCTCGAGCTTGCGGCCCTCGTCGAGCGCGCCGAGCGGCTCGTCGAGCAGCAGCAGGCGCGGCCTTGAGAGCAGCGCGCGTCCGAGCGCGACGCGCTGGCGCTCACCGCCGGAGAGCTTTCCAGGGCGGCGGCCGAGCAGGGTGCCGATATCGAGCAGGTCGATGACGCGCTTGTGCTGCGCCGGATCCGGCGCCAAGCGGTTCATCTGCCGTCCATAGTCGAGATTCTGCGCGACGTTGAGATGCGGGAACAGCCGCGCATCCTGGAACACATAGCCGATGCGGCGGCGCCAGGCCGGGACATGGATGCCGGCCGCGGTGTCGTCGACGGTTTCGCCGTCGAGCACGATGGTGCCGCGGTCGGGCCGCAGCAGCCCCGCGATCATGTTGACCAGTGACGTCTTGCCGGCGCCCGAGGCGCCGAACAGGCCGATGACGCGGCCTTCGCCGGTGAAGGATGCGGAGAGCGAGAATTCACCGAGTTGTTTTTCGACATCGACGCGCAGCATGGTCAATTCCCGTGCAGGCGCTGCGTAGCGCGGCGAGCGAACCATTCGGCGGCGATCAGTGCGCCCAGCGCCAGCACGATCGAGACGATCACGAGCCGGCCGGCCGCGGCGTCACCGTCCGGCGTCTGGATCAGCGAATAGATCGCCGAGGAAATCGTCTGGGTCTCGCCGGGAATGTTGGAGACGAAGGTGATGGTGGCGCCGAACTCGCCGATCGCCTTGGCAAAGCCGAGCACCATGCCGGCGAGCACGCCCGGCAGGGCCAGCGGCAGCGTCACCGTGAAGAACACTTTCCAGGGCGCGGCGCCGAGCGTCTCGGCGGCCTGCTCGAGCCGGCGGTCGATCGCCTCGATCGACAGGCGCATCGGCCGCACCAGCAGCGGAAACGACATCACGCCGCAGGCCAGCGCCGCGCCGGTCCAGCGGAACGAGAAGACGATGCCGAGATGTTCGGCGAGGAAGCCGCCGACGAGGCCGCGGCGGCCGAACGTCAGCAAGAGCAGATAGCCGGTGACGACAGGCGGCAGCACCAGCGGCAGGTGCACCACCGCGTCGAGCATCGACTTGCCCCAGAAGTCGCGCCGCGCCAGCAGCCACGCCAGCGCGACGCCGAATGGCGTCGCGACCAGCGTTGCGATGATCGCGACCCTGAGCGAGAGCAGGATCGCGGTCCATTCGGCGGGAGAGATGTCGAACATCAAATGGTGAATATCAGATTGTCGGGCTGACGAGGAACTTGAAGCCGTATTTTTCCAGAATGGTCTTGGCGGCCGAGGAGCGCAGGAAGGTGAGATAGCCGCTGGTCCCGTCCTTCGCCGTCATGTTCGCGGCGACCGGATAGACGATCGCGGGATGCGACTCCGCAGGGAAGGTGCCGACGATCTTGACGCCGGGCTCAACCTTGGCGTCGGTGGCATAGACGATGCCGAGGTTGGCCTCGCCGCGTGCCACCAGCGTCAGCGCGGCGCGCACGCTCTCGGCCATCGCGAATTTCGGCTCTGCGGCCTGCCATGCGCCGAGCTTCTCGAGCGCGGCCTTGGCGCATTTGCCTGCCGGCACCGACTTGACGTCGCCGGTCGCGATCCTGCCGTCGCCGGCGAGCTTGGCAAGGTCGAAACCTTGCGTGATGGTGACGTTGTCGATCCTGGAATCCTTCGGTGCGATCAGCACGATGCTGTTGCCGAGCAGATTGACTCTGGAGGACTCGTTGATGGTCTTCCTGGAGATCGCGTAATCCATCCAGTCGGTGTCGGCGGAGACGAACACATCGGCCGGCGCGCCCTGCTCGATCTGCCGCGCCAGCACCGAGCTTGCGGCATAGCTGACCGAGAACTTGACGCCGGTCTTGGCGGTGTAGGCGGCGTCGATCTCGTCGAGCGCGTTCTTCATTGAGGCCGCGGCGAACACGGTGATGGTCTTGTCCTCGGCGGCGGCCGGCGAAAGGCTTGCGCCCACGAAGATCACGAGGGCGGTGAAAAATCCCGAAATACGTAACATGGGGAGCGCTCCGTGCGAGTCCGCGCGCGCAAGATGCACGCACAGGTCTGGCGTTGGTGGGTCAGTCGCGACGGGTGGAAGCGCTGCTCCACGGGGCCCGGCTGCGGCTTACGGCCGGCAGGGATATCGCAATTGCGAAGATAGCAGGCTGGCGCCGCAGGTCAAAGGGTGGCCGTTTGTCCGGCAAACAGCGCTATTGAACCGGGAGGATCGCGATCGCGACCGCATCCTCCTTGGCGCCGCTGATTTGGAGTACGAAAGGCTGCGCCGACAGCTCGTATTTCACGGTCTTGCGAATGCCGCCGCAATCGGTCGCGCCGCTGAAGACCAAGGGCTTCAGGACATGCCCATCCTCGACCACGTCGATCCAGGCACCGGTGGACAGGCTGATCGTGTAGAGCCCGGGCTTGGCGGACTTGATGCTCGTGAAGCCGGCAAAAGTGCCGTCCTTGGGCGCTCGCTCCGGCGGCGTCGGCAGTTTTGCCTCGCTCGAGGCCGCCAGCCCCAGCGTGATGGCCGAGGACGGCAAGCTCGCCTGCTCGCTGCCCGATGCGAGCGTCGCGCGGTCCGGCGCGGTGAGCGCAGCGCGCTCCCGCTCGATCGGCCATTTGAACTTGTCGCAGCCGCTGGGCTCTTCAGCGGCGAGGGCGGAGGTTGCGCTGAACGAGAGCGCAGCGAGGAAGGCGAGGACGCGCATGTGAAATCCCATCATTGGCCACGCGACCAGTGCGAGGCTTGCGGTCAGGTCTTGTTGATAAGGGAGGCGCGTCCCGAGATGCCGCGGCTTACGGCTGAGCGGCGAGGCGACCGTAGCGCATTGTCGCGACACGAACCAACCAACGAGTTCGTCATCCCGGGGCGCGCGTAGCGCGAGCCCGGGATCCATAGCCACAGGATTGCATTTGGCGAAGACTCGGAGTGACAATCTCCCGCTATAACCACGGCCTGTGGTTATGGATCCCGGGCTCGCTTCGCGCCCCGGGACGACAGTGGTGGCTGGGGCGACAGCGTACCTTACGGCTTCGCATCCGCCGCGTGCAGCACCGCTTTGCACGCCGCCGGCATCTGCGCCAGCGTCATCGGCGGTTTCGGCTTTGGCGGCTCCGGCGGCGGCTTGGGGTGCAGCACCGCGTCGGAGAACCAATAAGCGAGATCGGCGGGCTTGCAGCCTTCGTCCTCGGCCTGTGACGGCTGGCCCTCGCATTCGCCGGCGCCTGGCGGGCAGTGCATGCGGATGTGGAAGTGGTAGTCGTGGCCCCACCAGGGCCGGATCTTCGACAGCCAGGCGCGGTCGCCCTTGGCCTCGCGGCACAGCGCCTTCTTGATCGCGGCGTTGACGAAGATGCGCTGCACCGCCGGCTCCCGCGCCGCGTCGCGCAGCACCAGCACATGGCCAGGTGTGAACACTTTTGGATCGACGTCGAGCCGGTCGTGGCGCACCATCATCACAGCCGACATGTCCTCGCGCTCCTCGCGCGAGAGGCGGCGGTCCGGCATCGGCGTCAGCCAGATGTCGGCATCGAGACCGATCTGGTGGCTGGCATGGCCCGACAGTGCCGGGCCGCCGCGCGGCTGGGCGATGTCGCCGACCAGGATGCCCGGCCATCCCGCGTCCTTGCGCGCTTTGGCCGCGAGCCGCTTGATCAGGGCGATCATCTCGGGGTGGCCATAGCTGCGGTTGCGCGACAGCCGCATCACCTGCCAATTGTCGCCGTTGAGCGGCATCTGCTCCGCGCCGCCGATGCAGCCCTTGGTGTAGGAGCCGATGACATGGGCCGCCCCCTTCGCCGGCAGCAGCTTGCGCGCGAACAGCTCCTTGGCGGCGAGATCGGGGTCGTTGGGATTGGCGAGCGGCGGCAGCGGCTTCGGGTTGACGCTGCCCTTGTCCTGGGCCAGCGCGCCGCCGGCGGCCAGGAGCGTCATGACGAGCAGGAGAGGGGCGAAGCGGCGGGGACTCATGCGCAGCCCTTATAACCCAACACGGCGTCGGGGGTAAGAATCGGGCTGTGCTGCGGCGGACGACCTCACGGCGTCTTGACGGCCGCAGCCCCCGCGCGAAGGCGCGTCCGGGCATGACGATGTCATATCCAACAAGGTTGTCCAAAAGTCGTAGTTTTTTCGCGGGGCCAGCCGGATTCTTAATGGTGCAATAACCGTATCCTGCATTGACCAAAATTCGTGCGCGGAACCGAGTTCGTTTCCATCCCGTATGCAATCGGACCCGCGCCCGGAATTGATTCATGGAGAGCGCGCGTTTTTGCACCATCGCTCTCTTCGATTGCGACCAAGACGCAGGTCTGGTGCGCCACTCGGCCTGCTTGCGCCTCGTAAACAGGCACCAGAGCCGGGCTCTCGGTGCTCGCAAGTCGGAGCCTTGGCTGGCGCGGGCACCCAAGATTACTTTTTTTTCAGACACTTGCCCCAAGACTTGCGCCCAAAGACTTGCGGCCACAGGGCGCGACTGGGACGAGTGAAGTTGGGTTTGGGGTCTCGAAAAACAAGGAAACGAAAGCAAAGCGTGCTTGCCCGGGCTGGCCAATCGCCGCGCAAGCCACGCTTCGCGCGCGCGCCGCGAGCTCTTTCGGAACGCGATGAAGTCCTGCGCAGCCGCGCCGAGGCGGAAGCTGCGATCGCGGACGCGCGCAAATCCCATGAGCGTCTGCGCCAGGCCGTCGACATCCTGCCGCAGGGCATCGTGTTTCTCGATGCCGAGGGCCGCTACGTCCTCTGGAACAAGAAATACGCCGAGATCTACAGCAAGACCGCCGATCTGTTCGAGGAGGGCGCGCGTCTCGAAGACACGCTGCGCATCGGCGTTGCCCGCGGCGATTACCCCGAGGCCATCGGCCATGAGGACGAGTGGATCGCCGAGCGGCTGCAAAGGCTCTACCAGCCCGGCGCGCGCCACGAGCAGAAGCTGTCGGACGGCCGCGTCATCCTGATCGACGAGCGCCTGACCGACGATGGCGGCGTCGTCGGCCTGCGCGTCGACATCACCGAGCTGAAGCAGCGCGAGGCCTCGTTCCGCCTGCTGTTCGACGGCAATCCCGTGCCCATGATCGTCTGCGCGCTGGACGACGAGTGCATCCTCGGCGTCAACGACGCAGCGGTCGCGCATTACGGCTACAGCCGCGCCGAGTTCGAGCGACTGAAGATCCGCTCCCTGCAGGCCTTCGACAGCGAGCCGCCCTGGACCGCCGACCCGACCGGCGAGGAGCGGGCCGGCCGCACCTGGAAGCACGTCAAGGCCGACGGTGCGCTGATCGACCTTGCGATCTATTCCCGGGAATTGACCTATGCCGAGCGCCCGGCGGTGCTGCTCGCGCTGATGGACATCACCGAACGCAAGCGCGCCGAGGCGCGACTCGCCTTCATGGCCCAGCACGACGGGCTGACCGGCCTGCCCAACCGCAGCCTGTTGCGCCAGCAGGTCGACGAGATGCTGCTGCACACGCGGCGCAGCACCGACAAGGTCGCGCTGCTGATGCTGGGGCTCGACAGTTTCAAGTCGGTCAACGACACGCTCGGACATGCTGTCGGCGACAAGCTCCTGCGCGGCGTCGCCAAGCGGCTGCGCTCGACGCTGCGCGAGGAAGACGCGCTGGCGCGGCTCAATTCCGACGAGTTCGCGATCGTGCAGAGCGGCCTGGCGCGTCCCGAGGACGCGGTGATGCTGGCCAAACGTCTGCTTGCGGCGATCGCCGATCCCTATCTGCTCGACGGCCATTCCGTGGTGATCGGCGCCTCGATCGGCATCGCGATGGCGCCGGGCGACGGCGATGATTCCGAAAAGCTGCTCAAGAGCGCCGACATGGCGCTGTCGCGCGCCAAGCTGGACGCGCGCGGCACCTTCGCCTTCTTCGAGGCCGCGCTCGACGCGAAAGCGCAGAGCCGCCGCAAGATCGAGGTCGAGCTGCGCGACGCGATCCAGAACGACGTGCTGCGCCCCTATTACCAGCCGCTGATCGACCTGCAGAGCGGCCGCATCACCGGCTTCGAGGCGCTGGTGCGCTGGCCGCATGCCGAGCGCGGCATGATCTCGCCGGCGGAATTCATTCCGGTTGCCGAGGACACCGGCCTGATCAATCCGCTCGGCGGGCTGATGCTGCGCCGGGCGTGCCTGGACGCCGCGACCTGGCCGGACGACGTCCGTGTCGCGGTCAATCTGTCGCCGCTGCAGTTCCGCAGCGGCAATCTGCTTTCGATCGTGACGGACGCGCTGAAGCATTCCGGCCTGCCGCCGCGCCGACTCGAGCTCGAGATCACCGAGACGCTGCTGCTGGAGAAGAGCGCGCAGGTGCTGGCGACGCTGCATGCCTTGCGCGCGCTCGGGGTGCGCATCTCGATGGATGATTTCGGTACCGGCTATTCCAGCCTCAGCTATCTGCGCAGCTTTCCGTTCGACAAGATCAAGATCGACCAGTCCTTCGTGCGCGATTTAGGGGCCAACCGCGAGGCCCAGGCGATCATCCGCTCCATCGTCAGCCTCGGCAAGGGCCTCGGGGTCATCATCACGGCCGAGGGCGTCGAGACCGAAGCCGAGCTCAGCTGCCTGCGCACCGAGGGCTGCGACGAAGGCCAGGGTTTTTTGTTCAGCAAGGCCCGGCCCAACGCCGAGATCATCAGCCTGCTGGCCGCGCAACGCGGCATCGATGGCGAGGACGCCGCGCTGGTGGCGTGAACTTAACCTCTCCCCGCGAAGGGTGGGGCGAGGGAGCTCACCGTCGTTGCGATTGGCCTTCAACCTCCCGCCACGATCGCCTTTCCCACATCCTCGTAATGGCTATCCCGCGCCTGGATCTGCTGGGCGATGGCGTGCATGTCGCGAAACCGGCGCTCGAACGGGTTGCTGCGAAACACCGCGGTCGCGCCGGCCATGTGATAGGCGGTGTCGACCACCTTTGTTGATTGATGGATGGTCCAGGTCGCGGCGAGCCGCACCGCGCTGCGGTGTGTTGCGCCGAACTCGCCGGTCGCACAGAGGTCGCGCCACATCGCAGTCGCGGTCGCATAGAGATAGGCGCGCGCGGCGCGCAAATCGCCCTCGGTGCGGCCGATCAGGCCCTGCACCGCCCCGTTGTCGCGCATCGCGCCGGCCGTCAGCGAGGGGCGCTTTTCGCGCGCCAGTGCGATCGCTGCATCCAGCGTCGCGCGTGCCACGCCGAGCGATACCGCGGCAAAGCCGAGGCTGAAGGCAGCGCCGGTGCCGATCCTGTAGAGCGGCCCCGTCTCGCGCAAGCCTGACGGCACGTCGCGGAACGCCGTGAAGCGCTCGGGGACGAAGAGGTCGCTCACCTCGTAGGAATCGGTGCCGGTGCCGGCGAGCCCGATCGCCTGCCAGACGTCGTGCAACGTCGCGCTTGCGGCAGGAAACAGAATGGTCCGCACCTCCGGCGAGCCATCGGCATTTTTGCGCGACGCCCCGTCAGCGCTGAGGATGCGCACATGCGCCCCCAGCCAGCTCGCCTGCCGGGAGCCGGAGGCAAAATCCCACCGCGCCGTGACGCGGTAACCGCCCGCGACTGCACGCGCCTCGTGCGCGATCGCGCCCCACGCCAGGATTCCAGGCGCGGTGTTGAAGATCTCCTGCGCGGCATCGCGGTCGAGCGAGCCGCGATCATCGCGCAGACGCTGCACTGGCCGAGACACCATGCGGTGGAGGCATCGGCCTTGGCGATCTCCTCCAGCATCTGCATGAAGGCTTCGATGGAGACTTCCGCACCGCCCAGGCTCTGTGGCAGCAGGGCGCGATAGAATCCGTTCTCGATCAGCGCCGCGACCACGGAGGGCGTCAGCCGCCGTGTCCGCTCGATCTCGTCCGCTTCGCGCGCGATCAGCGGCGCGATGGCGCGGGCACGTTCGACGAGATCAGGTCCGGGAAGCTCCGACATTCGCGTTTCCTCGCCCCTTCTGTCGTGAGCGGTGAGGACGGGATGGTGGTCTATTTGACGGGGAGGATCAAGCTGCGGCCATCCCCGCGCGCCGCCGCAAGAAGGCCCGGCTGTGAACCTCAGCGGCGCGCCTCGCGACCAACAACCGCCATCGCCGCGAACGGCACCGCGTATCTTGCCGGATGAGGTTGCCCATGCCGATCGTCAGAATCCTCATCGTCCTGCTCGCGCTCGCTTCGCCGGCGTTGGCGCAGGATGGGGCCCGTGATGCCGCCGCCGCGGGCGAGGCCGCGCGGATGTTCCGGGTCTACGTCGAAGGCGTTGCGAAAAAAGGGGAGCGACCCGACCTGACCCGGCCGGAGACCACCGCGCTGCTCGGCCGCGTCTTCGATGTTGAGGCCCTGGGGGCGCTGCCGCCGGCGAAGGCGAGCGACATGAGCTGGCTGATGGACTGGATGGACGCCGCCAACGCGACCTACAAGCTGTTCGCGCTCTATGGCTCGAAGCCGGGGGCGCAGCCCGATCTTGCGACGCTTCAGCGCAACATGACCGACTATGGCGATCAGTACGCGGCGGCGATGAACTTCGTCATCCGCGGAATGGCGCGCGAGGCGGTTGCGGGCGAGCTGTTCATGGCGAGCCTTGCGCCGGGGCAGCGCACCCGCATCCGCCAGGAGGGATTTACGGGCTTCCGCCGGAGCGCCGCCGAATTCATCCTGGGCACCGTCTGCGCGGCGATCCAGGGCGCGGGCAAATCCGCCAACGCGCGTCTGGCCGCCGCCGCCATCCGCGACACGCGCGAGGTCTGGGCGAGCTTCCTGCTGCCGCAGGATCGGGCCCGCGTGATCGAGCAGCTTGCTGACCTTCCGAGATGGGCTCCGGACGAGACGGCACGAACCGATCTCGCCGCCTTCACGGCCGCGCTGCGAGCGGTGAATTGATCGGTGATCCCGGGCCCGCGGCGGCAGCGGTGCGGCCTCGTCCGCCGGCGGCGCTCCGAAAGCGATCCGGACCATAAAGTGTCGCCTGTGTTAGCTCTCTGGCGGCGGCTGGTGTCGCAGCCAGCCTGAGACCATTACACGCCGGCGCTAGACAGATTCACTTTGTCTTGTCGCCCATGTGATGCGGCGACGAGGTGTTCGGTCCGCCCGTGTAATGATGACCGCCCGAACTGGTCTTCGCCGAGGAGCCGCTTGTTGTCTTCTTGCCCATGTGATGCGGTACTTCGGTCTTGGGGCCACCGCTGTAGTGATGACCGTTCTTTTCCTTGTCGGTGCTATCGGCCATTGCCGGAACAGCCAGCAGGGAAACCACGCCGACGGCGGCGAGAAGCTTCTTGGTGATCATGGTCGTTCTCCCTGGTTGCGGAAGCCTCACGATAAGCTGCTGCGAAAAGTCCATCTTGAGAAATCGCAAATCGGAACCCTGGCGCGGCCAGGGCCGCCCCTCAGGACCGATGAGCCGTTGATCTGCGTCAACAATGACGGCAGCGGTGCTCCTATGCTGTATCGATCGCTGGAGCGTATCATGACCGTCCAAAACCATTTCGGCTATGGCGAACGCCCGCAGGAGGGCATGTCCACCAAAGCCAAGGCCGGGCTGGTCCTGGCGGGGTTCCTGGTCATCGGCGGCGCGCTCCTGTTCACCGAGCATCGGGCCCATGTGCTCGGGCTCCTGGTCTGGCTGCCGCTCCTCGCCTGTCCGTTGATGCATATCTTCATGCATGGCGGACACGGGCACCATCATGGCGGCCGGCCGAATGATCGAGGGAGCGCGTGATGCACGACACCGCGCCAGCTTACGGTCTCTGGAGCCTCGTCATCGTCAATTCGGCGGTGTTCATCCTGTTCGCCTACAGCTTCTTCAAGCCGCAGACGCCGCGCGACTGGCGCTCCTTCGGCGCGTTCAGCGCGTTTCTGGTGGCGCTGTTCGTCGAGATGTACGGTTTCCCGCTCACCATCTATTTCCTGTCGGGCTGGCTGCAGTCGCGCTACCCGAATGTCGACTGGTTCTCGCATGATGCCGGCCACCTCCTCGAGATGATGTTCGGCTGGAAGACCAATCCGCACGCGGGACCGTTCCACGTCCTGAGCTTCATCTTCATCGGTGCGGGGTTCATCCTGATCTCTGCCGCCTGGCGGGTGCTGTACGACGCGCAGCAGACCCGAAGACTCGCGACGTCCGGCCCCTACAGCTACGTGCGGCATCCGCAATATGTCGGCTTCGTGCTGGTGATGTTCGGCTTCCTGTTGCAGTGGCCGACCATCCTCACGCTGGCGATGTTTCCCGTCCTGACCGTCATGTACGTCAAGCTCGCGCGAGACGAGGAGCGGGACGCCCGGGCCGAATTCGGCGAGGCCTACGCGAAGTACGCTTCGGAAGTCCCGGCCTTCATACCCCATCCCCGTCGGCTGTTCGGCCGCGGCTCTTCCGGCGGCTATCGTCTCGGCTGACTTTGGGGAGGAAGATTCGGTCGGATGACGATGGAGGCTCGAAAGGACGTCGATGAGCGAGCCTGTCTTCACCGCGAAAGCCCTGACCAAGACCTACGTCTCCGGCGAGGTGATGGTTCACGCCCTCAACGATGTCGGCCTCGAAATCGCCGAGAGGGAAGTGGTCGTGCTGCTCGGCCCCTCCGGCAGCGGCAAGACCACGTTGCTCAACATCATGGGTGGTCTCGACCGCCCGACCAGCGGCAGGCTGTTCTTCCGCGACCTCGACCTGACGGATCTCGGAGATCGCGAACTGACCAGGTATCGCCGGGACCATATCGGCTTCGTCTTCCAGTTCTACAATCTGGTGCCGAGCCTTACGGCCTATGAAAACGTTGCGCTGGTGACCGAAGTCGCCCAGGACCCGATGCGGCCCGACGAGGCCCTCGCACTGGTTGGACTGGAAGAGCGGATGCATCACTTCCCCGCCCAGCTCTCCGGCGGCGAGCAGCAGCGCGTCGCAATTGCCCGCGCCATCGCGAAGCGACCGGCCGTGCTGCTGTGCGACGAGCCGACCGGGGCGCTGGACTCGAAGACCGGCATTCGGGTCATCGAAGCGCTGCTCGGGGTGAACAGGCAGCTCGGCACCACCACTATCATCATCACGCACAACGCCAGCATTCAGGAGGTTGCCGACCGGGTGCTGTTCTTCGCTGACGGCCGGATCTCCCGGATTCAGAACAACGAGAGACGGCGGCAAGCCGCCGAGCTCACCTGGTGACGGCCATGACGGTGCTCGATATCAAGCTGTTTCGCGACGTCAGAAGGCTCTGGGCGCAGGTGCTCGCCGTCGCGCTGGTCGTCGGCGGCGGCGTTGCGACGCTGGTGCTCGCGGTCGGCTCCCATCGCTCGCTCGAGGAAACCCGGATCGCATACTACGAACGTTACGGCTTCGCCGACGTGTTCGCTCAAGCGAAGCGCGCGCCCAAGGCGCTCACCGGTAGGATCGGCGAGATCCCCGGCGTCGCCGCCGTCGATGCTCGTATCGCTAATCCGGCGCTGCTGGACATTCCCGGCTTCTCGGAGCCGGCCAGCGCGCAGTTCGTCTCGCTGCCCGACAACGGCGAAGCGCATCTGAACCGGCTCTACATGCGGTCCGGACGGTTCCCGGAGTCGGGACGGACGGAGGAGGTGGTCGTCAACGAGCCGTTCGCCCGGGCTCACGGCTTCTCGGAAGGGGCGCGGTTCTCGGCCATCCTGAATGGCAAGAAGCGCGAACTCGTGATTGTCGGCACCGCGTTGTCACCCGAATTCGTCTACACCGTCGGCCCTGGCGATCTGATGCCGGACGATCGCCGCTACGCCATCGTCTGGATGTCGGAGAAGTCGCTCGCCAGTGTCTATGATCTCGATGGCGCATTCTCGGCGGTGTCAGTCAAGCTGCAGCCTGGGGCGTCGGAGCGCGACGTGATCGCGCGGGTCGACGCGTTGCTCGACCCGTATGGCGGGCAGGCGGCGCATGGCCGGAAGGACCAGACCTCGCACGCCTGGCTCGATCATGAACTCGACATGCTCAACAACATGAGCCGCACGTTGCCACCGATCTTTCTGCTGGTGGCCGCGTTCTTGGTCAACCTCACTTTGACCCGGCTGGTCGCGCTCGAGCGCGAACAGATCGGCCTCTTCAAGGCGCTCGGCTATTCGGACCGCAGCGTCGTGCTGCATTATCTGAAGTTCGTGGCATTGATCGTTGCGACCGGAATCCTCCTGGGCGGCGTCGCCGGCACCTGGCTCGGATTGCGCGTCACCGCCCTGTTCGGCGACTTCTTCCACTTTCCGTTCCTGGTATTCGCGAAGGCGCCGGATCTGTACGTCACCGCCGGCGCGCTCAGCGCGGCGGCCGCTGCCATCGGCGCGCTGCGGGCGCTGCGGGACGTGGTCAAGCTGCCGCCGGCCGTTGCAATGCAACCGCCCGCGCCGCCGGTCTATCGGCGGCTGTTGCCGGCAAGCATTCAGCTCGACCAGATCGTATCGCAGCCGACGCTCATGATGATACGTAACATCGCGCGGCATCCTGCGCGCGCCGTGTTCACGGCGCTTGGCATGGCGCTGGCCACGGCCATCCTGGTCGTCTCGTTGTTCACGCGCGACTCGATGGAGCACCTGATCGACGTAACCTACTTCCTCGCCGACCGGCAGGATGCGACCATCGGCTTTGCCGAGAAGCGCATCGCGAACGTGGTGGAGCAGGTGAGCCGACTGCCGGGCGTTCTCTCGGCCGAACCGTTCCGCGAGGTGCCCGTCCGGATTCGCCACGGCAACGTCGAACGCCGGATCATGATCAGCGGCCGGCCCGCCGATGCAGACTTGCGGCGTATCATCGGCGCCGACCTTCATCCGGTCGCGCTGCCAGAGACGGGCCTTGCGCTGTCCGGCATGCTAGCTCAGATCCTCGGCGTCCGCGCCGGTGACACCGTCGAACTCGATATGCTGGAGGGTACCCGTCGCACGGTCACGACGCCGGTCGTGGCGACGGTCGAGGATTATTTCGGCATCAGGGGGATGATGGAGATT
Source organism: Bradyrhizobium ottawaense (assembly GCF_002278135.3). NCBI lineage: Bacteria > Pseudomonadati > Pseudomonadota > Alphaproteobacteria > Hyphomicrobiales > Nitrobacteraceae > Bradyrhizobium > Bradyrhizobium ottawaense. Next base: position 1,144,680 of record NZ_CP029425.2, read on the forward strand.
GGGGCGCTCCGCAAGCTGATGCGTGAAGCGCCGGTCGTGAGCAGTGTGAACCTCAGCCTCGACGAGAGCCGGAGGGAGGATTTCTACGCGGCGGTGAAGTCCATGCCGACGGTTGGCGGCGTGGCGCTGCAGCGTCTCTCGCTCGCGAACTTCCGCAAGACGGTCGCACTGCTCGTCACCACAATGGCGAGCATCTACACCGGTCTCGCCGCCGTGATCGCGTTTGGCGTGGTCTACAACAACGCCCGAATCTCACTGTCCGAACGGGCGCGCGAGCTGGCGAGCCTGCGCGTGCTTGGCTTCACGCGCGGCGAGGTGCTGCGCATCCTCCTGCTCGAACTCGCCATCCTCACCCTGATAGCGCAGCCGCCGGGCTGGGTGATGGGCTATGGGCTTGCATGGGTGATGAAGTCCAATCTGGCCGGCGAGCTGATGCGTGTCCGCCTCGTCGTCGAGCATTCCACCTACGTCATCGCGACTTCCGTCGTGGTGCTGGCTGCCGTCGCCTCCGCCGCGGTCATCCGCGAACGCATCGACAAACTGGACCTCGTCGCGGTCCTCAAGACGCGAGACTAGCCATGTCGGCCAACTGGACCAAACGTTTCATCGGCGCTGCGCTTCTAGCCGCCATCGCGAGCGGGCTGGCCTGGTTTGCTTGGCCGCGCCCGGTTCTGGTCGATCTCGCAACCCTGGCCAAGGGGCCGATCGAAGTTACCGCGGACGATGACGGCAAGACGCATGTTCGCCACGTCTACACGGTCTCGGCGCCCATCGCTGGAAAGGTCCTCAGGATTTCGCATCCGCTCGGCGAGCAGGGACCTTCGCTTCACGTCGGCGACGAGGTGACCGCCAACCAGACCGTCGTCGCTCTCATGCAGCCGACGCTGCCGGGATTCATCGACGTGCGCTCGCGCGACCAGCTTCAGGCCGAGGTGCTGGCTGCCGATGCGGCCATTCAGCAGCAGGAGGCCGAAGTGAAGCGGATCGAGGCCGCGCTGGACTTCTCCCGGACCGAGTTCCAGCGGGCGCAGACGCTGCTGCGGACGCAGTCCACCTCGGCTCAGGCCTTCGACAAGGCGAAATTCGAGGTCGCCACCAACGAAGCCGCCCTGGCTAGTGCGAAGGCTCAGATCGAGATGCGTCGCGCAGTGCGCACCAGTCTTGCGGCGCGGCTGATGGACCCTGCCAATGCCGCGCCGTCAGCGGAGCCGATGTGCTGCGTCCGCGTGCTCGCGCCGGCGAGCGGACGGGTGCTGAAGATCATCCAGGACAGCGAGGCGACGGTTCTGCCGGGGACGTCGTTGATCGACATCGGCAACCCGCTCGATCTGGAGGTTGTGGCTGACCTGCTGTCGATCGATGCCGTGCAGATCAAGGTTGGCGCGCCCGTGCGGATCGACGGCTGGGGCGGGCAGCCGATCAGGGGCAAGGTGGTCCGTGTCGACCCCGCCGGCTTCCTGAAGGTTTCGGCGCTGGGTATCGAGGAGCAGCGGGTCCGGGTCACCATCGATTTCAGCGATCCGCCGGAGAATTGGGCCTCGCTCGGACACGACTATCGCGTCGTTGTGCATGTGACGACCTGGAGCGCCCAGGACGCCCTGTCCGTGCCGGTAAGCGCTTTGTTCCGGAGAGGCGATCAGTGGGCCGTTTTTGTCGACCAGAACGGCCGGGCCCGGACGACTCTCGTCCAGATCGGCCACCGCAACAACCGCCTCGCGGAGGTTCTCTCGGGTCTTGTTGCCGGAGACCGCGTCGTGCTGCATCCAAGTGACCGGATCGCCGATGAAACTAGGATCGCGCAAAGAGAGTAGAGGGCCCGCGCCGGCACGCTACCGAGCAGAGCGATATGCAGGTGTCAGGCCGCAGCGCGGCCCAGGTCGAGCGATGGCCTGCGTTTCGTCGGGAAGCTCAGTGCCACCGCGACGGCGGCGAGCCCGATCGCGAAGGAGCCGGCGTGCAGCCACGTGTAACGCTGGAAATTGTCGAACACGAGCCCGCCGGCCCAGGGTCCGAGCGCCATGCCGAGGCTGGCGAGGGCCGAGACTGCGCCGAACACCGTGCCCATGATGCGCGCGCCGAAGAATTCGCGGACCAGCACCGCATAGAGCGGCATCACCCCGCCATAGGCGAGGCCGAACACCACCGACAACGCGTAGAATTCGCCGAGCTGAGCCACCGCAAGATAGGTCGCGATGCAGATCGCCTGCACGAACAGGCCGCCGACCAGCACCGGCTTTGCACCGATGCGATCGGCCGCCGCGCCCAGCAGCAGGCGTCCGCCGAGGCCCGAGACGCCGGCGACGCTGTAGACCGTCACCGCCGTGAGCGGTGCGATGCCGCACACCATCGCATAGGACACCATGTGGAAGATCGGGCCGGAATGCGCGGCGCAGCAGGCGAAATGCGCCGCCGCGAGCGCGATGAATTGCGGCGTGCGCAGCGCCTGCGCCGCGGTCAGCTCGACCTCCGGTGTTGCGTCTGCCGTGGCGGCGCCCGCCGCCACCGGCGCCGGACGCACCAGGAAGCAGGCCGGGATCAGCAGCGCCCACGAAGCGATGCCGATCACCAGCATCGCGGTGCGCCAGTCATAGGCCGTGATCAGCCAGCTCGCAGTCGGCGCGATCGTCACCGGCGACACGCCCATGCCGGCGGAAACCAGCGCCACCGCAAGGCTGCGGTTTGTCTCGATCCACGCGCTCGCGAGCGCCATCATCGGTGCGTAGAAGCTGCCGGCGGCAATGCCGATCAGCACGCCGAAGCAAAGCTGGAATTGCCACAGGCTTGTCGCCTGGCTCGCCGTGACGAGACCGAGCCCCAGCAGAACGCTTCCCGCGAGAACCACGATGCGGGTACCGAACCGGTCCGACAGCGCGCCCCACAGGAACGCGGCAAATCCCATGAAGAGGAAATCCAGCGTCGCCGCCGCCGACACCCCGGCGCGCGACCAGCCCATCGCCTCCGAGATCGGCTGCAGAAACACCGCCAGGGACAGCATCGTGCCGAACCCGACGCAAGTCATCAGCGCACCCGCGGCGACAACGACCCAGCCATAGTCGAAGCGTGATGCCTTGCTCATGCGTTTCCTCAGCGCTGTTGGTTTTGTTGGTGAGGCGCGGGAGGGATGGTGGCCTATCAGACGGCGGAGGGCAAGGCTGGCGGCTGCGCGTTTTCGTAACCCGTCGTCATCCGGGGCGCGCCACTTGGCGCGAACCCGGAATCCATCTCTCCGTGTTGCCTGCTGTACGATGGATTCTCAGATGCGCAATTGCGCAATGCCATCGTGCCACTGTTTTGCCCGATGGGTCAAATTGATTTCTAAAAATCGAAAACTCCAATCCAGACAAGCCTTCGCCTAATGTGCATGGGGTTGTTTTCGATATTTTTGTTTCGCCGGGTCCCGGCCAAAACGCAAATGCCCGGGACGAGCCCGGGCATGACGGCGGCTGATGTGACTGTGAAAGCTTACCCCCGCCTCAGCTATCCACCTTCAGCGCGGCAATGAAGGCTTCCTGCGGGATGTCGACCTTGCCGAACTGCCGCATCTTCTTCTTGCCTTCCTTCTGCTTCTCCAGAAGTTTTCGTTTACGCGTGATGTCGCCGCCGTAGCATTTTGCAGTGACGTCCTTGCGCAGGGCGCGGACCGTCTCGCGGGCGATCACCTTGCCGCCGATCGCCGCCTGGATCGGGATCTGGAACATGTGCGGGGGGATCAGCTCCTTCATCTTCTCGACCATGGCGCGGCCGCGCCCCTCCGCGCGGGTGCGGTGGACCAGCATCGAGAGCGCGTCGACCGGCTCGTTGTTGACGAGGATCTGCATCTTGACGAGGTCGGCCGGCTTGTAGTCGGTGAGATGATAGTCGAACGAGGCGTAGCCCTTGGAGACCGACTTGAGGCGGTCGTAGAAGTCGAACACGACCTCGTTGAGCGGCAAATCGTATTTCACCATGGCGCGGGAGCCGACGTAAGTGAGCTCCTTCTGCGAGCCGCGGCGGTCCTGACACAGCTTCAGCACGCTGCCGAGATATTCGTCGGGTGTCATGATCGTGGCCTCGATCCAGGGCTCCTGGATCTCGGCGATCTTGACCACGTCGGGCATGTCGACGGGATTGTGGATCTCGATCTCTTGGCCGTCGGTGAGCTTCATCTTGTAGATGACGCTCGGCGCAGTGGCGATCAGATTGAGATCGAACTCGCGCGACAACCGCTCCTGAATGATCTCGAGATGCAGAAGTCCGAGGAAGCCGCAGCGGAAGCCGAAGCCGAGTGCGGCCGAGGTCTCCATCTCGAACGAGAAGCTGGCGTCGTTGAGGCGCAGCTTGCCCATGGCGCCGCGCAGCGTTTCGAAATCGTCGGCGTCGACCGGGAACAGGCCGCAGAACACCACGGGGATTGCCGGCTTGAAGCCCGGCAGCATTTCGGTGACAGGCTTCCTGTCGTCGGTGATGGTGTCGCCGACGCGGGTGTCGGCGACTTCCTTGATCGCGGCGGTGATGAAGCCGATCTCGCCGGGGCCGAGCTCGTCGACCTGCTGCATCTTCGGCGTGAAGAAGCCGACGCGCTCGACGTCATAGGCGGCGCCCGTGCCCATCATGCGCACGCGGCTACCCTTCTTCATGACGCCGTCGACGACACGGATGAGAACGACGACGCCGAGATAGACGTCGTACCAGCTGTCGACCAGCAGCGCCTTCAAGGTCGCACTCCGGTCGCCCTTCGGCGGCGGCAGGCGGGTGACGATGGCTTCCAGCACGTCGGGCACGCCGAGGCCGGTCTTGGCCGAGATCATCACCGCGTCGGAGGCGTCGATGCCGATGACGTCCTCGATCTGCTGCTTGATCTTCTCGGGCTCGGCCGCGGGCAGGTCGACCTTGTTCAGGACCGGGACGATCTCGTGATTGTTGTCGAGTGCCTGGTAGACGTTGGCGAGCGTCTGCGCCTCGACGCCCTGGCTGGCGTCGACCACCAGCAGGGAACCTTCGCAGGCCGCCAGCGACCGCGAGACTTCGTAGGCGAAGTCGACATGGCCGGGCGTGTCCATCAGGTTGAAGATGTAATCCTTGCCGTCCTTGGCGCGGTACGAAAGCCGCACCGTCTGCGCCTTGATGGTGATGCCGCGCTCGCGCTCGATGTCCATGGAATCGAGCACCTGCTCCTTGCCCGCCATTTCGCGGTCGGAGAGGCCGCCGGTCATCTGGATCAGACGGTCGGCCAGCGTCGATTTGCCATGGTCGATATGGGCGACGATGGAGAAATTGCGGATGTTGGAAATGGGGACGGTCGTCATGGGCGCGGGATACCACTCACATCCCCGTGCGGCAACCATATTGCTGTAATTTCAGGGCCTTTGTTCACGCCAAGCTGATTCCAAGATGGGCCAAAACGCGCTAGGCAAGCGCCCATGTCGACCACGTCTCTTCCCTCCCCTGAAGTGCGCACGAAGGCCCGCCTGAGCTTTGGCCGCTTCCGGGCCTGGCTGGTTGCCTGCGCGGTCCGCCCCGAGGCGAGATTGTGGCTGGTGATCCAGCTCGCCATCCTCCATGCGGTGCTCTGGACCTTCATCCTGATCAATCTGAAGGCCGCGCAGGACGTTCACATGGACGTCGCAGAGGCCTATGGCTGGGGCCAGAAATTCCTATGGGGCTATGGCAAGCATCCGCCGCTGTCGGGCTGGGTCGCCGGGCTCTGGTTCAAGATGTTCCCGGCGGCGGACTGGGCGACCTATGCGCTGGCGATGGCGACGGTCAGCGCCGGCATGGTGATCTGCTGGCTGGTTGCCTTGCGCGTGGTGGACGCGCGGCGCGCGTTCCTGGTCGTGGTGATGGTCGCGCTCTACCCGATCTTCAATTTCAAGGGGTTCAAGTACAACCCGGATCTGCTCCAGCTCGTCACCCTGCCGCTGCTGGTGCTCGCCTATCTCAACGCGTTCGAGAAGCGGAGCTGGCGGTCCGGAGTCCTGCTCGGCCTTGCCGGCGCGCTGGCGCTGATGACCAAATACTGGGTGCTGACCATGATCGGCGCCATCGGGCTCGCCGCGCTGATCCATCCGGAGCGGATGAGATTTTTGGTATCGCCGGCGCCGTGGGTCGCGATCGTGACGATGGTCGTGGCGATGATCCCGCACGTGGTCTGGCTGGCCGAGGCGCATTTCGTGCCGCTGACCTATGCCGGCGACACCTACAGCCTCGCGGACAGCGGCCAGGTGCATCAGCTCGTCACCGGCTACATGCTGCATAATCTCGGGCTGCTGGCATTGCCGGTGGCGCTGGCCGGGCTCGCGATGGCGCTGGTGCCGCCGTCGTTCACATTGCTGCTGCGCGCGCCCTTGCGCATCGTCACGCGCGCCTGGGCGCGCGGCGCCAATCCGGGCGTCAATGTCTCGCAGGCGCTGAACGTGTGGATGATCCAGATCATCGTCGCATTCGGCCCGCCGCTCGGCGCGCTGGTCTTCGGCGTCTACCTGAAGACCGATTGGGGCATCTCGCTGTTCTTCCTGGTGCCGCTCGCGCTGGTCGCGATTCCCACGCTGCGGGTGCAGGGCGCGAGCCTGTTCAACATCGCCGCGATCTGGCTCGTGCTCAGCGTTGCCACGCTCGCCGCCTCGCCCTGGATCGCCGCACGCGAGATGACGGCCAATGCCGGCAACACGGCGACCTATGGCGCGCGCTCCGAGCTCGCGCGCGAGCTGACCCAGGCCTGGCACGCGCGCTTCGCCTCGCGCTGGGCGGTCGTTGCGGGGACGATGGAGACGATCCAGCCGATGGTGTTCTACAGCCCCGATCACCCCAGCCCGTTCACGCCGAACGAGGCCTGGGCGTCCGGGCTGACCTCGCTCGACGACGTCAAGACATACGGCTTCATCGGCGTGTTCGATGCGACCGACGAACGCCTGCCCAAGTTCGAGAAGTGGATTTCGGAGGTCGCGCCGACCGCCGAGCGCGTGGTGATGACCACGCGCCGCTTCACCCACGGCAAGGCCGGCCCGGCGATGAGCTGGAACGTCTACATCGCGCCACCGGCGAAGTGATTGCGACGTTCTCGGTCTCGTAGGGTGGGCAAAGGCGCGAAGCGCCGTGCCCACCATCTCGCGCTAATCGCAGAAAAGTCGTGGGCACGCTTCGCTTTGCCCACCCTACGGCACTGAGCGTGTAGCGCGAGAGGGGCCTAAACCCCTTCCTCGTTGAACTTGCTTTCAACGAGCTCGGTGATCGCCGCGAGCGCAGCTTCGGCATCCGTGCCGGCGGCGGCGACGGTGATCGTCGTGCCCGGTCCGGCGGCAAGCATCATCAGGCCCATGATCGAGGTGCCGCCAACCGTCTCGCCACCGCGCGTCACCCAGACCTGCGCATCGAAGCGCTCGACAGCCTGGACGAATTTCGCGGAGGCGCGGGCATGCAGGCCGCGCTTGTTGATGATCAGGAGGTCCTTGGAGATCGCGCCCGCGGGCACGCCTGTCCCCGCTTGTGGCGCCTCGTCGCTCATTTGCCGGCGAGCACGCGACTGGCGATGGTGACGTATTTGCGTCCCGCTTCCTGGGCCATCGCGATCGCGTCGGGCAGCGGACGCTCCTCGCGCACCTTGGCGAGCTTGACCAGCATGGGCAGGTTGATGCCCGCGAGCACTTCGACCTTGGGCCGGCTCATGCAGGATATTGCAAGGTTCGACGGCGTGCCGCCGAACATGTCGGTGAGGATCGCAACGCCGTCGCCGGAATCGACGCGGTTAACCGCCTCGATGATGTCACTTCGGCAGAGATCGGAATCATCTTCGGCACCGATCGTGATCGCTTCGATTTGCTTTTGTGGGCCCATGACATGTTCAAGCGCTGCCTTGAATTCGTCGGCAAGGCGCCCGTGGGTCACAAGTACTAGACCAATCATCGGAAAACTCCTCGCGGGCGCTTTTGGTGCACCGCACGAACGCGCCACTTTGACCATCCAGAGCCCCTGCGCAAGAGGGGATGTTGCGTATCTCCCTGAATCTAGACGGATGGATGAGGGGAGCTGCGCCGGTCTATTCGGTCGCGATAGTGGGGTTCATATGGTTACCATTTCCCTTCAAACAATCGCCTGAAGGGTTAACGGAAGATGAACTCTTGGTAGTGGTCAAGGCCGCGACAACCAGTGGGAGGGGTGAATATCCGCGGCCAACAGGGATTCGCGGTATTTCGACACCGGAAATGATGGTTTTCAGCGAATCCGTCGCAGGCAGGCGCTCGGCGTCCGCGGCATCCAGATCGACCACGAGACCGACGGTCGCATGCTCCACGAAGTCGCAGTGGCGGATCCCGAGGCCCCGGATCTCGATCAGGCCAGCCAATACCGGCGCGGGGCGGACTTCAATTTCATCGCCGACTGTCGCCAGATGGACACGGTCATCCCCAACCAGAACGGCCCTTTCGACCACGCCCGAGCGTCCGGCCATGATCAAATCGAAGGCAAGGCGCGACTTGCCCGAGCCCGAGGGACCGCGGATCAGCACCGCCCGATGTCCGACCTTGACTGCGGAGGCGTGAACGCTGGGCCCGCCGTCGTTCATAGCGCCGGCAGCCTCACCACGAAGCGCGCGCCTGCGACCGTCGGCACGCCCTCCTCATCCGGCGGGCCTGCGCGGTTCTCGGCCCAGATGCGCCCGCCATGGGCGTCGATGATCTGCTTGGAGATCGACAGGCCGAGGCCGGAGTTCTGGCCAAAACCCTGATGCGGACGGTCGGTGTAGAAGCGCTCGAAGATGCGTTCCAGCGCGTCGTCGCGAATGCCGGGGCCGTCGTCGTCGACCACGATCTCGATCTCGGAGCGCGCGCGGCGGCAGGTGAGGCGCACCTTGCTGCCGGGTTCGGAGAACGACTGCGCGTTGGACAGCAGGTTGGAGACCACTTGTCCGAGCCGTGAATCGTGGCCGGACACGGCGAAGGTGTCGGTCGGGCTGCGGCCCTCGAAGCGCGTCTCGACCGCGACGTCGTGGCCGAGCTTGGTCTCGTTGGCGACGGACACCAGCGTCGTCAGCAGGCGGCGCAAATCGACCGGGATCGCGTCCTGGCGCTGCAATTCGGCATCGAGGCGGCTGGCGTCGGAGATGTCGGAGATCAGGCGGTCGAGCCGCTTGACGTCGTGCTCGATCACCTCGAGCAGGCGCGCACGGCTGTTCTCGTTGCGCGCCAGCGGCAGTGTCTCGACCGCCGAGCGCAGCGAGGTCAGCGGGTTCTTCAATTCGTGGGCGACGTCGGCGGCGAACATCTCGATCGCCTCGATGCGGCTGTAGAGCGCGCTCGTCATGTCGCGCAGGGCGCCGGAGAGATGACCGATCTCGTCGCGGCGGCGGGTGAAATCGGGGATCTCGATGCGGGCCTTGATGCGGCGGCGGACGCGCTCGGCGCTGTCGGCAAGCCGGCGCACGGGCCCGGCGATCGTGCTCGCAAGCAGCAGCGACAGCATGATCATGACGGCGGCCGCGACGCCGCCGACTTTCAGGATGGCGAGGCGTTCGGCAGTGACCATCTGGTCGATGTCGTCACCTTGCGTCGACAGCATCAGCGCGCCGTGGATCGCGCGCGAGCGCAGCACCGGGACCGCGACCGAGACGATCACCTCGCCGCGGGCATTGACCCGCACCATCGAGCGTTTCTGGCCCTGGAGCGCATCGCCCACCTCGGCATAGCCGTTGCCGTTCTCGGGGCCGAGCTCGCGATAGAGCGGCAGGTCGCCGCGGTTCAGCCAGGTGCGCACCGCGACCATGCCGCGCTCGACGAAGCCGGGCTTCTCCGCCGGCGGCGGCAGGTCGAGGCGCAGCACGTTTTCGAGGTTGCGGCTGTCGAGCAGCAGGCTGCCGTTCGGATCGTAGATGCGGGCGCGCGTCTTGGTCGGCGAGATCAGCGTGCGCAGCACCGGCGCCACGCGCTCCGGATTGATCGGGAAGTCCAGCGGCGAGTACTCGTCCGAGCCGCCATAGGTCTCGCCCGGCTTGAGGTCGAGCAGCCGGTCGGGATCGATGGTGATGGCGTTGGTCTGCACCGTGGCGGAGGCCGCGATCGCGCCGGCGATGATCTCGGCCTGCACCAGGAGGCTCTGCGCCCGCGCGTCGATCAGTCCGGCGCGGAATTGCGACAGATACAGGATGCTCGCCACCAGCGCGACGAGGCCGGCGAGATTGAGCGAGACGATGCGGCGGGTCAGGCTGGAGAAGGACAGCGCGAAGAAGAATTGCCCGGCGCGCTTGAGCCAGTTCAGCGGTCGGAAGCCCTGCGGCTTGTCTTCGGCAAATTGCTCCGGAACGCCGTCGGATGTGATCTCCCCGGCGCTCTGGTTCTCGTCAGGCTGCGTTCGGTCAAGCAATGCTTACGCCCGCGTTAGGACAGCTCGTGGCAATGGTCCCCGCATCCTAGAGCCATCCCGGTCCCGATGAAATCAGAACCGGCGATGCTCTCAGTCTTTCGTGAAGGCGCCTCTCGCGCCTCAGGCTTCCTTGAAGCGGTAGCCGACGCCGTACAGCGTCTCGATCATCTCGAACTCGTTGTCGACCACCTTGAACTTCTTGCGCAGCCGCTTGATGTGGCTGTCGATGGTGCGGTCGTCGACATAGACCTGGTCGTCATAGGCGGCGTCCATCAGCGCGTTGCGGCTCTTCACCACGCCGGGCCGGGTCGCGAGCGCCTGCAGGATCAGGAATTCCGTGACGGTCAGCGTCACCGGCTCGTTCTTCCAGGTGCAGGTATGCCGTTCCGGATCCATGCGCAACAGGCCGCGGTCGAGCGCCTTGGCGTCGTTCTCCTTCGGCGCGACGGTCGGGTCCTTCGGCGCCGAGCGGCGCAGCACCGCCTTGACGCGCTCGACCAGGAGGCGCTGCGAGAACGGTTTGCGGATGAAATCGTCGGCGCCCATCTTGAGGCCGAACAGCTCGTCGATCTCCTCGTCCTTGGAGGTCAGGAAGATCACCGGCAGGTCGGACTTCTGCCTGAGCCGGCGCAGCGTCTCCATGCCGTCCATGCGCGGCATCTTGATGTCGAGGATGGCGAGATCGGGCTGGGTGGTGCGGAAACCGTCAAGCGCGGAAGCGCCGTCGGTGTAGGTCATGATGCGGTAGCCTTCGGCTTCCAGCGCGATCGAGACGGATGTGAGAATGTTGCGGTCGTCGTCGACCAAAGCGATTGTGGGCATGAGCCTCTGCTTTCTGCTTTCCGTTTGGGTCGTGGCTTGAAACGGCGAGCAATCCACTGATGCGCCGCATACATGGGTGCCGATGTCGGCGTTCGAACCTTGTCACCGAGCAATGCAAGCTGGGCTGAAGTGTGACCAAGTTCCACGAAACGCGGCAGATTCGCCGCATGTCGACCCATAACCAGGCCCCCGTTTACCCGAAAAAAGGCCTCCCTTGCAACCACCTGAGCCGAGAAAGCCGATGCAACCGACCCCTGATTTCGACCCCGCAAAGCTCGCCAAATCCCTGCTGCGGCGATCGCGGCAGGGGGCGCTGGCAACTCTCATGGCCGGCAGCGGCGACCCCTATTGTTCCCTGGTCAATCTGGCCAGCCATCCCGACGGTTCCCCCATCCTGCTGATCTCGGGCCTCGCCGTGCATACAAGGAACCTTCTCGCCGACAGCAGGGTCTCCCTGATGCTGGACGAGCGGGCGGCGGGCGATCCGCTGGAAGGCGCCCGGATCATGCTGTCCGGCCGGGCGGAGCAGGCTGATGCCGCGAGGGATTTGCTCCAGCGACGTTATCTCAATGCGCATCCGTCGGCGGAAGGCTTTGTTTCCTTTAAGGATTTCTCTTTTTTCCGGATCCGCCCCACGGGAACTCATCTGGTCGCCGGCTTCGGCCGGATCGTCGATCTCAAGCCCGCCCAGTTCCTCACGGACCTCTCCGGCGCCGAAGATCTGCTGGCAGCGGAGGAGGGGGCGGTCACGCATATGAATGCCGATCATCGCGACGCCATGGGCCTCTATGCGACAAAGCTCCTTGGCGCTGCCGCGGGGGACTGGCGTTGCACCGGCTGCGATCCGGAAGGCCTCGATATGCAGGACGGCCAGACCGCGCTGCGGCTGGACTTCCCGGAGCGGGTGACGGACGGCACGTCGCTGCGCAAGATGCTGGTCCGCCTCGCTGGCGAAGCGCGCATGAAGATGGACTAGAACGCAACAATTTGAACGCCGCGACCCATCGCTGCGACCCAAGACGGTCAGGTCTTAAGGCTCGCAGCGAGAGGGTTCATGGCGCGTCGTCGTTTGGCATTGGCTGCGGGTCTGGCGCTCGCGATCACCACGTCGCTTGCCACGCCCGGCCTTGCCCAGAAGAGCGATCTGTCGGCGCAGAGCGGGCGCATCAATGCGCTCCGGAGCGCCGGCAAATATTCGGAGGCGCTGCCGCTGGCGCAGGCCATGGTGGCCTCGCTCGAGAAGACCAGCAACAACCGCGACCTCGCCGCGGCGCTCAACAATCTCGGGCAGATTTACGCCGACCAGGGCCACGACGATCAGGCCGAGCCGCTCTACAAACGCGCCATCGCGCTGATGGAGAAGGGGACCGGTCAGGGCAGCGTCGAGATTGCGCCGCTCCTGAACAATCTCGCCGCGCTCTATCAGCGGCAGAGCCGCTTCACCGAAGCCGAACCGCTGTTCAAGCGTGCGCTGGCCGTTCGTGAAAAGGCGCTGTCGCGCGAGCATCCCGATGTCGGCCAGGCCCTGAACAATCTCGCCACGCTCTACGTGAAGCAGGAGCATTTTGCCGACGCCGAGCCGCTGTTTCAGCGGGCCCTCGCGATCTATCAGAAGGCCGCCGGGCCCGAGCATCCCGCGGTTGCCACCGTCCTGAACAATCTCGGCCAGGTCGATCGCGACCTCAACCGCGATGCCGATGCCGAAGCGCCGATCAAGCGCTCGCTCGCGATCCGCGAAAAGGTGCTGGGCCCGGATCATCCCGACGTGGCGCGCTCGCTCAACAATCTCGCCGGGCTCTACGAGCACCAGCAGCGCTATGCCGAGGCCGAGCCGCTCTATCGCCGCGCGCTTGCCATCCGCGAGCGGGCGCTCGGGGTGGATCATCCCGATGTCGTGACTTCGACCAGCAATCTCGCTTATTTCCTTCAGGTGTCGGGCCGCAACGCCGAGGCCTTGCCGTTTGCGCAGAAGACGCTTGCCGCCAACCGCGCGCAGCTGCGCACCGTGCTGCCGGTTCTGTTCGCTGCGCGCCAGCAAACGCTCCTGGCGAGCGACAAGGCGCTCGATGACGCGCTCGGCGCGATCCAGCGCGGCACGCAATCTTCCGCCGCCTCTGCCGTGAACAAGCTCGCGGTGCGATTGGCCGCCGGCAGCGATCGGCTCGCCGAGCTGGTGCGTCGGGATCAGGATCTCGCGGCCGAGGCCGAGGCGCTCGACAAGGCGATCATCACCGCGGTGTCGAAGCAATCGGCGCAGCGGGACGTCACGGCCGAGCAGCGCAGCCGCGCGCGGATCGTTGCGATTGCAAGCGAACGCGCGGGGCTGCAAAAGTCGCTCACGCTCGAGTTTCCCGACTACGCCTCGCTCTCCAACCCGCTGCCGCTGGCGGTGAAGGACATCCAGCCGCTGCTGTCGGCCGATGAGGCGATGGTGATCTATTCCGTCGTCGACAAGCGGAGCTACGTCATCGCGATCACGCGCGATGGCGCCGACTGGAAGGAGATCTCGCTCGGCGCGGACGCAATGGCGCGGAAAGTCTCGGCCTTCCGCAGGGGGCTGGATGTCGGCAAGGCGCGCGATGCCTCCGGCAAATCGGGCCTGTTCGATCTCGCGCTCGCCAACGAGCTCTATGTCGCGCTGCTCGGCCCGGTCGAGGCGTTGACGAAGGACAAGCGCAATCTGCTGGTCGTGCCATCGGCGGCGCTGACCGCATTGCCGTTCCATCTGCTGGTCACCGAGAAGCCGCAGGCTGCGATTCCGGACAGGCTCGACGGCTATCGCGACGCCGCCTGGCTGCTCAGGCGTCAGGCCGTCTCGGTGCTGCCGTCGGTGATCAGCCTGAAATCGCTGCGTGCCTTCGCGCGCAGGGATCAGGGCGCAAAGCCGATGACCGGCTTCGGCGATCCCGTCTTCAATCCCGCAGCCGAAGGGCCCGCCGACCGTCGCGCCGCAGGCGGCAAGGTCGCGGCGCGCAGCATTGCGACGATTGCCTATACCGATTTCTGGCGCGGCGCCGGGGTCGATCGCGCGCGGCTGGCGCAGGCGTTGCCGCAACTGCCCGATACCGCCGACGAGCTGAACGCGGTGGCAAGGGACGTCGGCGCCAATGATGCCGACATCCATCTCGGACGCGATGCCAGTGAAACGACGCTGAAGCGTGCAGCGCTTGCCCAATACGGCATCATCTATTTTGCCACCCACGGCCTCGTTGCCGGCGACGTCAAGGGACTGGGCGAGCCCTCGCTTGCATTGTCCATTCCCGATCAGCCGTCTGAGCTCGACGACGGCCTTCTGACCGCGAGCGAAGTGGCCCAGCTCAAGCTCAACGCCGATTGGGTGGTTCTGTCCGCCTGCAACACCATCGCCGGCGACAAGCCCGGGGCCGAAGCGCTGTCGGGATTGGCGCGCTCTTTCTTCTATGCCGGTGCCCGTGCGCTTCTGGTCTCGCATTGGGCCGTGGATTCGGAAGCCGCCACCCGCCTCACCACATCGACGTTCGAGTTGCTGAAGAACGAACCGAAAATCGGTCGCGCCGAAGCCTTGCGCCGCGCGATGTTAACGTTTGTCGACGACACCTCGTCACCGCGCAACGCCTACCCGGCGATGTGGGGACCGTTCGCGCTCATTGGCGAAGGCGAGGTACGATAAGCCGGCAGCCGGAATTGTGCGTCGCAAAAACCATCATCAACGCCGAATTCCGCATTTGGTTGCGCGATCATTCGTGATTTTTTGATGCAGCTGCTCAGAGCTGACATGCGCGACGTTTGGCGCGGTCCTTGAATAAACCAAATCCTGCGGGATCAGCTTGGCAACGCCAGCGTTCATCATTATTAGGTCGCCCAGCCGAGGCCGGTTGGCCTATAAATCACGGTGACCGCGATGGTGCTGAAGTTCTGGTCGCGCTGAATGTCGCGGGTTCTAGGAGGATTTTTCGTGCAAGAGACGGGCGTGCGCAACGGTGCCTTCGGCGCCGACAAGTTCGGTTTAAAGAATCTCAAGCAGGTTCACTGGAACCTCGGTGCGCCGCAACTCTATCAATACTCGCTCACTGCGGGCGAGGCGGTGCTGTCCGCTGACGGCGCACTCTGCGCCGACACCGGCGAGTTCACCGGGCGCAGCCCGAAGGACAAGTTCACGGTGCGTGACGCCACCACCGACAAGAAGATGTGGTGGGCCGGCAACCAGTCGATCACCGCAGAGCAGTTCGAGACGCTCTATCAGGACTTCCTCAAGCACGCCGAAGGCAAGAAGCTGTTCGCGCAGGATCTCTATGGTGGTGCCGACCCGGCCTACCGGATCAAGACGCGCGTCTTCACCGAGCTCGCCTGGCACTCGCTGTTCATCCGCACGCTGCTGATTCGCCCCGAGGCGATCGAGCTGCCGACCTTCGTGCCGGAGCTCACCATCATCGACATGCCGAGCTTCCGCGCCGATCCCAAACGTCACGGCTGCAAGTCGGAGAACGTCGTCGCGATCGATTTCGCCCGCAAGATCGTCCTGATCGGCGGGTCTTATTATGCCGGCGAGATGAAGAAGTCGGTCTTCACCACGCTGAACTATTATCTGCCCGAGCGCGGCGTGATGCCGATGCATTGCTCGGCCAATGTCGGCGCCAAGGGCGACGCGGCGATCTTCTTCGGCCTGTCCGGCACCGGCAAGACCACGCTGTCGGCGGATCCCAACCGCACGCTGATCGGCGACGACGAGCACGGCTGGGGCCCGAACGGCGTCTTCAACTTCGAAGGCGGCTGCTACGCCAAGTGCATCAAGCTGTCGCAGGAAGCCGAGCCCGAGATCTTCGCGGCCTCGACCCGCTTCGGCGCGGTGCTCGAGAACTGCGTGCTCGACGAAGACACCCGCGTGGTGGATTTCGACGACGGCTCCAAGACCGAGAACACGCGCTCGGCCTATCCGCTCGACTTCATCCCGAACGCCTCGCGCACCGGCCGCGCGCCGCAGCCGAAGAACGTGGTGATGCTCGCCGCCGACGCCTTCGGCGTGTTGCCGCCGATCGCCAAGCTCTCGCCGGCGCAGGCGATGTATCACTTCCTGTCCGGCTACACCGCGAAGGTCGCGGGCACCGAGCGCGGTCTCGGCAACGAGCCGCAGCCGGAGTTCTCGACCTGCTTCGGCTCGCCCTTCCTGCCGCTCGACCCCAGCGTCTACGGCAACATGCTGCGCGACCTCATCGCCCAGCACAGTGTCGATTGCTGGCTGGTCAATACGGGCTGGACCGGCGGCAAGTATGGTGTCGGCTCGCGCATGCCGATCAAGGTGACGCGTGCGCTGCTCACCGCCGCGCTCGACGGGTCGCTTCGCAACGTCGAATTCCGCACCGACAAGTACTTCGGCTTCGCGGTCCCGACCGCGCTGCCCGGCGTGCCGGCCGAGATCCTCAACCCGGTCAACACCTGGAAGGACAAGGACGAGTTCGACAAGACCGCCCGCGCGCTGGTCGGCATGTTCCAGAAGAACTTTGCCAAGTTCGAAGCCCAGGTGGACGCCGAGGTGCGCGCCGCCGCGCCGGACGTGAAGCTCGCGGCGGAGTAAGTTCTCGCAAGATGTGATTGACGTGAAAGGGCGGCTTGATCAGCCGCCCTTTCTTTTGCGGCCTGAGCATCGTCAGGCTGCCTAGCCTGTGCATTGCTTGCGATATTCTGCGGGAGTCGCACTCATATGCCTGCGAAAGATCCGGTTGAGATGGCTCTGGTCGGAGAATCCGCTCAACAGGGCGATCTCCTTCAGTGCAAGCCGGTCCTTGCGCAGATGTTCGCAGGCGCGCTTCACCTTGCGGGTGAGGACGTAGGCGTGCGGGCGCATGCCATAATGCACCTGAAACTTGCGGGTGAACTGCACCGGCGTGCAGTTGCAGATGTTGGCCAGTTCGTCGAGCGTGATATTCCGGAAGATGTTCTGCTCGATATAGTCCTCGATCATCCGCGCATGCGCCGGCCTGAAGCGCCCTTGCGCACAGGGCAGCTTGAACTGCACTGAGGCATATTTTCGCAGGATGTGGACGCTCGCCTGAAGTGCCATGGCGTCGTAGCAGAGCCGGCCGCCCGGACCGCCTGCGGAAACCTCCTGCACCATCTGGTCAGCAATCCAGGTCAGGACCGGATCCTCGATCCTGAGCAGATCATGAAGCTCGACGCTTTCGGTATCCCGGTCAAAAGCCTCGCTTGCGGTCTTCGCCATGAGACTAGGCGAGATGTAGAAATGACTGACTTCGAGGTCATGGCACCATCGCCAGTTCGAAGCTTCCGCGCGCGTCAGCAGCGTCGTGACGCCGCGGCCGACATGATCCTGCTTCCAGGATCCGGTCACGCGGCGTTTCATCGCCGTGGTGCCTTCGCGATAAATTACGATCAGAAAGTTATCGGACGGCGGCACCCAGATATCGGATGGCGCATAGCGGAACACGCGCAGCCGAAAATCGGCTTTTCCCACCGCCGAACTGTCCAGCATCATTTCGCCGGGAGCATAGCGTGGCAGCTCCTCGACCGTGATGAACTGCCCCATCGCGCGAGCCTCCTCCCTGGAGTTTTGGCGGGTCGACTGCTTGTTGTTCTCATTGGCCGATCGGCAAGGCAGCAGCATAGGCCGGATTTGCCATTTGCCAAGCGAGCTCGGGCGAGGTCGGCGCCGGCCTCCGGCTTCATTCAAAGGATTGTCGGTTTTGTTCAAGCCGGGAACGCAGCCCGCCTCATAGCCTCCCTCGCGTTCCGGGCAAGTGCGGAAGAACGGTGAAAAGCCGCAAGCGCTCGCGGGACCGACAATTGACGCGATGCACGACCATCCGATCACACGACGGGTGAGGAAGGCCGCGCGCTCTGGGAAGAGCCAGGAGGGAAAAATGGCAGAAACGGCGACCAAACCCAATGGAAGCAATGGCGCGCATGTAACGGCGAAATTCGACGCGGTGGTTGTTGGAGCCGGCGTCGCCGGGCTCTATCAGCTCTACCGTTTGCGCGAACAGGGAGTGAAGGTCAGGGCCATTGACGCGGGCGCAGGCGTGGGCGGCACCTGGTATTGGAATCGCTATCCCGGCGCCCGCTTCGATTCAGAGAGCCACATCTACCAGTATCTGTTCTCCGAGGAGCTCTACAAGGGATGGAGCTGGAGCGAGAAATTCCCCGGCCAGCCGGAAATCGAGCGCTGGCTCAACTACATCGCCGACCGCCTCGATCTGCGCAAGGACATCCAGTTCGGGACGATCGTCAAAAGCGCCCATTTCAACGAAGCCACACAGCGCTGGCTGGTCACGACCGACAGGGGTGACGTGATCGACACCCAGTTTCTGATCACCTGTTGCGGCATGCTCTCCGCCCCGCACGTATCGTTTCCGGGACAGGAGACGTTCAAGGGGCAGCTGTTCCACACGGCGCGCTGGCCCAAGGAGCCGGTCGAATTCGGCGGCAAGCGCGTCGGCGTTATCGGCAACGGCGCAACCGGCATCCAGGTCATCCAGACGATCGCCGGCGAGGTCGGTCATCTGAAAGTCTTTGTTCGCACGCCGCAATACATGATTCCGATGAAGAATCCCAAGTACAGCGAGGAAGATGCGGAGGCCTACAAGTCGAAATTCCAGCATCTCACGGAGCGCCTGCCGCGTACCTTCACCGGATTCGAATATGATTTCGAGCACGCCTGGGCCGGCCTGACGCCGGAGCGGCGCCGGGAGGTGATCGAGGATTGCTGGAACGACGGCTCCCTGAAGCTTTGGATATCGTCCTTCGCCGAGTTGTTCTTCGACGCCGAGGTCAACGCCGAAATCTCGGGCTTCGTGCGCGAGAAGATGCGCGAGCGACTGAAGGATCCAAAGCTGTGCGATGCCTTGATTCCGGCCGACTACGGTTTCGGGACGCATCGGGTGCCACTGGAGCAGAACTTCCTCGAAGCCTTCCATCGCCCCAATGTCGAGATCGTCAGCGTCAAGGCCAATCCGATCGAACGCGTGACACCCACGGGTATCCAGACCGCGGACGGGACGATCCACGAGCTCGACGTCATCGTTCTGGCGACTGGATTCGACGCCGGAACCGGCGCGTTGACGCGCATCGATATCAGGGGCCGCGGTGGGCGGTCGCTGAAGGAGGATTGGAGCAAGGATATCCGCACCACGATGGGCCTGCAGGTTCACGGCTATCCGAACCTGTTCACGACTGCGGTGCCGCTGGCTCCGTCGGCTGCGCTCTGCAACATGACCACCTGTCTCCAGCAGCAGGTCGAATGGATCGACGATTGCATCAGGTTCGTGCGTACGAAGAACCTGAAGGTGGTTGAGCCGACCAAGGATGCCGAAGACGGATGGGTGGCGCATCACGATGAGATCGCCAATGCGACGCTGATCGCGAAGACCAATTCCTGGTACCTGGGCTCGAACGTCGAAGGCAAACCGCGCCGCGTTCTGTCCTATTGCGGGGGCGTCGGCGCCTATCGGCAGAAATGCAACGAGGTCGCTGCCAGCGGCTACCAGGGTTTTACCATGAATTGAGTGCTCGCGAGGCGCTGCATCGACGGAATTCATCCAATACAAACGGGAGGACAAAAATGAGCACGAATTTCGGTGCCGCCGCAGACGCCGTTCTCGGCGGCGTCGTCACATCCACGCCGCGTGTGCCTGGCGTCGTCGCGATGGTGACGAACCGCGATCGCAACATCTACGAAGGCGCAGCGGGGAAAAGGCGTGTCGACCAGCCAGCCGAGATGACGACCGACAGCATCTTCGCCATCTTCTCCACGACCAAGGCGGTCACCGGCACGGCCGTGCTGCAACTCGTCGAAGAGGGCAAGCTCGATCTCGACGCACCGGCCAAGCGCTACGCTCCGGACATCGGCAAGCTCCAGGTCATCGAGGGCTTTGATGCCGCGGGTGAGCCGATGCTGCGGGCGCCCAAGCGGGACATCACCACGCGGATGCTGATGACGCATACCGCCGGTCTCAGCTACGACTTCATCAACCACACCTACAACCGCCTGGCCGAGGAGAAGGGGCAGCCCAGCGTCATCACCGCTTCCAAAGCCTGCCTGATGACGCCGCTGCTGTTCGATCCGGGCGAGCGTTGGGACTACGGCACCAATCTCGACTGGTGCGGCCAAATCGTCGAGGCCATCGCCGGGCGCCGGCTTGGAGAGGTTTTCAATACGCGCATCTTCGAGCCGCTCGGAATCAAGAGCATGACCTTCGAGCTGACCGACGCCATGCGCAGCAAACTGGCGGGGATCCACGCGCGCGGCGCCGACGGCTCGTTGACGCCGATGGATTTCGAGCTCCCCGCCAAGCCTGAAGTGCATATGGGCGGCCACGGCCTTTACGGCACGGTCGGCGATTACATGCGTTTCATCCGGATGTGGTTGAATGACGGTGCCGGCGAGCATGGCCGCGTGCTGAAGGCGGAGACCGTGCGCATGGCGGAGAAGAATCATCTCGGAGACAAGAAGGTGACACCGATCACCGGCGTCATCCCGGCGCTGTGCAATGATGCCGAGTTCTTCCCGGGCCAGCCAAAGTCCTGGGCGCTCTCGTTCATGATCAACGACCAGGAAGCACCCACCGGGCGTCCCGCCGGCGCCCTCGGCTGGGCGGGCCTTGCCAATCTGTTCTATTGGATCGACCGGCAGAACGGGTTCGGCGGGTTCTGGGCCACGCAGATTCTTCCGTTCGGCGATCCAACGTCGTTCATCGGTTACATGAATTTCGAGACGGCGTTTTATCAGAGCCTGAGGCAGCGAATGGCGGGTTAGGAACCCCGGCAAGAACGGGACGAGGGGTGGCGAGAGCTCACGCCTTGAAATACGCGATCTGTGTCGAGGTCGCGAGCAGCCTTCCGTTCGGCGACCACAGCTCGGCGTTCTGGTCGGCGTAGCTCTTGTGCATGATCTTCGAATCGGCGGTGGCCAGCACGCGCGTGATGTCCTCAGCCGCGAGCTCGTCGCTGTCGGTGTGGAAATAGGTCGTCAGCGACACCGTGCCGAACGGCACCAGCTCGCGCCGAGCGTGGAAGATGCGGCCGAAGAAGGCGTCCGACATCGACATCAGCGACAGCATGTCGAGCTTGCGCGGCGCGCGGTCGCTGATCCAGATTTTCGAATAGGTGCTGGCGGGCGCGGCCTGCTGCGGGCCGATCCGCATCTCGCCCTCGACGAAGCGAAACTCGTACTGGTTGGCCCAGGACGCCGCGATCTTCGGGAACGGCAGCGTCGCTTCGAACGGCTTTGCATCGGGATATTGCGCCACCCGGTGCTCCCAGGACGGCCGGCGCTCGGCGAACACCGCGGTGGCGAGTGTCGCGACCTCGCCGCCGCCTTGGCTGAGCTCGACGCTCCAGTGCTGGCTGGAGCGGTTGGCCTTCACCAGCCGCACGTCGAGATCGAACGGCCCCTTGGCGATCGGCGCGCAATAATTGACCGTGAGGGCGAGCGGATCGCCGGCGCGTTCCGGATGGTCGATCAGCGCGCGCAGAATGGTCGCGGCGGTGGCGCCGCCGAACGGGCCGACGAAGGCCCAATAATCGTCGCTGGTGTGCCCCTGCCAGCTGGAGTCGCCGGCGGTGACGCGGGTGGCGTCGTCGAAGGGGTGCGGGAGCTTGGCGTGCATGTGTGTTTCCGTCTGTCATTCCGGGGCGATGCGACGGGACCGCGTAGCGCGGCCCAGAGCATCGAACCCGGAAGCTCGAGATTCCGGGTTCGGCTCTGCGAGCCGCCCCGGAATGACGGTCGTCATATCACAGCCATTGCCCGGATGCGCAATTACGTATCGAGTAACCGCGCTTCCACGCCGCGGAAAAATCAGCCCGCGGCGTCGCGCAGGTTCGGCAGCAGCGGCGTGGTCGGATTGACCGGCACGTTCCAGATCTCCTCGGCGTATTCGCGGATGGTGCGATCCGAGGAGAACCAGGCCATGCGCGCGACGTTGAGGATGGAGGCGCGGGTCCAGGCCGGCGAGACCAGCCAGCGCGCATCGACGCTGCGCTGCGCCTCGTAATAGGAATCGAAATCGGCGCTGACCATGTAATGGTCGAGATAGCGCAGCGCGTGCGCGATCGACTCGAAACGTCCGGGGTCGCCGGGCGAGAACTCGCCGGTGCCGATCGCATTGATGGCGCGCTGCAGTTTCGGCGAATTGAGGATCAGGTCGGAGGCGTCCAGCCCCTGCTTGCGCCGGATCATCACGTCGCCGGCCTCCATGCCGAAGATCGCGATGTTCTCGGCGCCGACATGGTCGCGGATCTCGATATTGGCGCCGTCGAGCGTGCCGATGGTGATGGCGCCGTTCAGCGCCAGCTTCATGTTGCCGGTGCCGGACGCTTCCATGCCCGCGGTCGAGATCTGCTCGGACAGGTCGGCCGCGGGAATGATCACTTCGGCGAGGCTGACATTGTAATCGGGCAGGAACACCACCTTGAGCTT
Organism: Bradyrhizobium ottawaense; assembly: GCF_002278135.3. Lineage (NCBI taxonomy): Bacteria > Pseudomonadati > Pseudomonadota > Alphaproteobacteria > Hyphomicrobiales > Nitrobacteraceae > Bradyrhizobium > Bradyrhizobium ottawaense. The sequence continues at coordinate 1,167,241 of NZ_CP029425.2, forward strand.
GCCGCCGATCGTGGGGTCGTTGTTCACGACCTCCGCGACGTCGTTGATCAGCTTGATGATCAGTTTTGCGTAGCGGTAGCTCGCGGCAGCCTTGCCGGCGAAGATCTTCACCCGCGGCACCCAATTGCCGGTTGGATCGTCCTTGATCGCCTGGTACAGCGCGACGGTCTCGATGACATTGAGGAGCTGGCGCTTGTATTCGTGGATGCGCTTGATCTGCACGTCGAACAGCGCGGTCGGGTCGACCTTGATGCCGAGCCGTTCGCCGATCAGGCGCGCCAGCGCGGTCTTGTTGTGAAGCTTGACGCTGCGGAACTTCTTCTGGAATTCGACGTCGCTGGCGCGCGCTTCGATCAGCGAGAGCTGGGTCGGATCGTCGAGCACCGCCTCGCCGCAGGTCTCGCGCAACAGATCGGTCAGCTTCGGGTTCGCCAGCATCAGCCAGCGGCGGAAGGTGATGCCGTTGGTCTTGTTGGTGATGCGGCCGGGATAGAGATGGTTGAGGTCGTGGAACACGGTCTCACGCATCAGGTCCGAATGCATGCCCGAGACGCCGTTGATGCGGTGCGAGCCGACGAAGGCGAGCTGGCCCATGCGCACGCGGCGCCCGCTCTTCTCGTCGATCAGCGAGACCGAGGCGCGGAAGTCGATGTCGCCGGGGCAGCGCGCTTCGGCCAGCGCCAGATGCTGCACGTTGATGCGGTAGATGATCTCGAGATGCCGCGGCAGCAGCCGCTCGAACAGCTCGACCGGCCAGGTCTCCAGCGCCTCGGGCAGCAGCGTGTGGTTGGTGTAGGAGAGGGTGGCGACCGTGATCTTCCAGGCCTCGTCCCAGCGGAAATTGTGCAGATCGACGAGGATCCGCATCAGCTCGGTGACGGCGAGGCTCGGATGGGTGTCGTTGAGCTGCACCGCGACCTTGGACGACAGGCTGCGCAGCTGGCCGTCGGACGCAAGGTGTCGCTTGACGAGATCCTGAAGCGAGGCCGAGACGAAGAAATATTCCTGGCGCAGGCGCAGCTCGCGGCCTGCCGGGCTCTCGTCGTTCGGATAGAGGAATTTGCAGATCGCTTCCGCGCGCGACTGCTCGGCGGTGGCGCTGACATAGTCGCCCTTGTTGAAGGCATCGAGCTTCAACGGATCGGGCGAACGGGCCGACCACAGGCGGAGCGCGTTGACGTGCTGGCCCCGCCAGCCGACGATCGGCGTGTCATAGGCGATCGCCTGCACGGTCTCGCCCGGATGCCAGATCGCGCGGTCGCGGCCCTTGTCGTCGACATGCTCGACGCCGCCGCCGAAATTGATGTCGTAGATCACTTCGGGCCGCTGCAATTCCCAGGGATTGCCGAAGCTCAGCCATTCGTCGGGATATTCCTGCTGCCAGCCCTGGTTGATGATCTGGCGGAACAGGCCGTAATCATAGCGGATGCCGTAGCCGATCGCGGGGATCGACAGCGTCGCCATGCTCTCCATGAAGCAGGCGGCGAGGCGCCCGAGGCCGCCATTGCCGAGCGCGGCGTCCGGCTCGCATTTGCGCAGCTCAGGCAGGGAGACACCGAGATCGCCGAGCGCGACCTCGAAGATCTTGAGCAGGCCCATGTTGTTGAGCGCATCGGTGAAGAGACGGCCGATCAGGAATTCGAGCGAGAGATAATAGACGCGCTTGCGGCCCGCATCGTAGCTGTGCTTCTCGGCCGTGAGCCAGCGATGCACGACGCGGTCGCGCAGCGCCAGCGCCGCGGCCTGGTACCAGTCGTGCCTGGTCGCCATGCCCGCATCCTTGCCGATGGCAAGGCGCAGCTTCGCCAGGATCGCGCCCTTGATCTCAGCCAGCGCGAGCTCGTCGATCGGCTGGCCGGGGGCGGGAAAACTGGGCTGGAACGATTGATCTTGCAAAGCCGTCACTTCCTGGTCGAACACACTACTAACCCTACGCGTCTTGCCCCTGCACCGGAACTGTCGCCGATGCGGCCTTGCACTGCGCTGGCGTAAATTTATGCAAGGAACGGGCCGATTTGGGAACCCGGGCGAGCACGGAGAAACCGGGATTCAGTGCTAGATTGCGGATCAATTCAGCCATCAGTGTGGAGAACATTCCCATGAGACTGCTGACGCGACTGCTGATCGAAATCGCCGCGGCGGCCCTGCTCGTCGTCTGCATCAGCACCCTCAGTGCCGCGTTTGCCGCCGGCAAGCCCGGTCGCAGCGCCGACGGCCTGACCTGCGGTTTCACGGTCCCGCAGAATGCCTCGCCCGCGGCCCGCTGCGCCGCCATCAAGCGCCAATGCGGCGGCAAGTTTTACGCGAATGCGTGCGGCGACAGGCTGATGTCCGCGGTGAATTGAGAGGCGGGCCGCAACGCTCGCGAATCTGGGCCGCCTTCAAGCCGCTTTGGCCTGCACCGCATCGCAAAACTCGGCGAGACGATCCGCAAGCCGCAGCGTTGCCGGGCTCGCATCGGGCGAGGCCATCAGCGCGACCTCGGTCTTGTTGATCGGCGCAAAACCGTCCTTCGCCGTCAGCACGCGGTGGTCGGACTGGATCGACATTTCCGACAAGATGCTGAGGCCCATGCCGGCGGCGACCGCGGCCTGGATGCCGGAGAGGCTCGATGAGGAATAGGCCATGTGCCAGGCGCGGCCGACGCTTTCCAGCGCGTGGATGGCGCCGGCACGATAGAGGCAGCCGGTCGGAAAACCGATCAGCGGCACGGATGCGGCATGGACATCGACCGGATGGCCCTTGCTGGTGACCCAGTGCACGCGCTCCGGCCAAACCGCGATGGCGCCTTTCTCGCCGGCCGCACGCTTGAATAGCGCCACGTCTAGCTCGCCGCGTTCGAGATCGCGCGCCAGATGCTTGCTCTGGTCGGCGCGCACGTCGAGCCGCAGGCCCGGATGCGAGCGCGAGAACGCGCCCAGTAATTTGGTCAGCCGGTACGCCGCGAAATCTTCGGGGATGCCGAGCCGGATCGCGCCTTCGCCGTCCGGCTGGCGCAGCACGTCGCGCGCCTCCTCGGCGAGCGAGAGCAAACGCCGCGCGTAAGAGAGCAGCCGCTCGCCGGCCTCGGTCGGGCGCACATTCTTGCCGTCGCGGTGCAGGAGCACCTGGCCGATATCGTCCTCCAGCCGCTTGATCTGCTGGCTGACGGTCGACTGCGTGCGATGGACGCGCTCGCCGGCGCGGGTGAAGCCGCCGGCCTCGACCACCGAGACGAAGCTGCGCAGCAGCTCGAGATCGAGCATGGCCGCCTCCATTCGAAAATCCACTGATAGCGAGTTAATCATTTAATTTCCAAATGACAAGCGGGCTCCCTAGATCGAGGCTCAGGAGAATGCCCCCATGTCGCTCGCCCCCTCGATTCCCGTTCCGCGCAGCCGCTTCAACACGCTGCCGCTGGCCATCGGCCTGTTCTGCCTGCTCTGGAGCTACGCCTTCGTCGCCGGCAAGATCGGCGTCACCCATTGCCCGCCGCTGATCCTGCTCGCCGCGCGCTTCTCGCTCGCCGGCATTTTGATCCTGGGCGCCACGCTGATCCGCGGCGACAGCTGGTCGTTAACCTGGCGCGATGCGGCGATCTTCGCCGTACTTGGGATTGCCAACAACGCGCTCTATCTCGGGCTCGGCTACACCGGCCTGCAATCGGTCTCCGCCGGCCTCGGCGGCCTGATCGTCTCGGCCAATCCGGTCTTTACCGCGGCGCTCGCTGCCCTGCTGCTCGGGGAAGGCATGACCTGGCGCAAGGCCGGCGGCCTGCTGCTCGGCATCACCGGCGTGACCCTGATCGTCTGGCATCGCCTGTCGGTCGGCACGGATTCCCTGCATGGCATCGTCTTCACGCTGGCTTCGCTCGCCTCGCTCGTTGCCGGCACCATCCTGTTCAAGCTGCTCGCGCCGAAGGGATCCTTGTGGATCGGCAACGGCGTGCAGAACCTTGCCGCCGGCATCGTGCTGACGCCGGTCGCGTTCACCTTCGCCGACGTGCATGCGATCGATGTCACGCCGAGCCTGCTCGGCGCCTTCGCCTTCCTCGTGCTGGGGGGCTCCATCCTCGCCTATTGGCTCTGGTTTCATCTCCTGAAAGTGTGCGGCGCCACCGCCGCCAGCGCCTATCATTTCCTGATGCCGCCGCTCGGCATGCTGTTCGCGTATCTCGTGCTCGGCGAGCACGTCGAGGCGCGCGATCTGCTCGGGATCATTCCAGTCGCGCTCGGCATCTATCTGGTGACGCGGCCGGCGAAGGCGGCCGCCTAGAAGCTGTCATTCCGGGGCGAGGCGAAGCCTCGAGCCCGGAATCCATCGGGCACCAACTCCGCGGATGAATGGATTCTCAGGTGCGCAATTGCGCACCGGAGCTCGCGCTGCGCGCGCCCCGGAATGACAGCGGCTAATCCTTCCGAAACACGATCGACGCCATCCATCCCGTCATCAGCGCCATCGCGGCGGTGACGAGGCCATAGATCAGCCCATTCTGCCTGGCGGTGGTAGCGACGAACTGCTCGAAGCCGACCTTGACGATCTCGAACGCGGTCTCGGTCTTGCCGATGAACGCGCCGTTCGCAAACAGTCTGATCTCGACCTCGTAGGTGCCGATCGGCACCTCCGCCGGCAGCGGAATGCCGGTGCGAAACAGGGTCGGCGTCAGGAACGTCACCGCGCTCGGATCCTCGCGATAGAGCCCGCGCTGGGTGCGCAGGCGGATGAAGGCCGAGCGGAATGCGTCGTTCGGCACCACGTCGGCATAATCGCCGCCGACCCGCTGCGTCAGCAGCACATTGTTCAGCCCGATCTGCTGCCGCCGCGCGATCTCGGGCGAGGTGATCGCCTCAAAGGGACGGTTGGCGAACAGCGCCAGATAGCTCGGCACCTGCAGGAACTGCCGGTAGTCGGTGTTGATCCAGATGCCGAAGGTGCGCTCCTTGCGCCGCGTCATCATGTCGGCGCGCGGGCCCATCACGGTGACGACGAGATCATAGGCGGTGCGATCGGCGGGCGTCGTCGCGTCCTTCTCGACCGAGCCGAACAGCACCAGCTCCTCGCCGGAATAGTTCGGTGTCACCGTGACGCGGTGGTTGGACACCGACACGATCAGCCGCTCGGCGCGCGCGGCTGATCCGAGCAGCAGGACGAGCAGGAATGCGAGAGCTGCGCGCATCATCCGCTCACCCCCAGCTCGCGGATGGTGAAGAGATCCTCCGGCCGGATCACCAACTCGATCGCGAAGCGGATTCCGACCGAGAGGATCAAGAGGCCGAGCAGCAGCCGCAGCTGCTCGCCGCGGATCTTCTGCCCGGCGCGGACGCCGAATTGCGCGCCGGTGACGCCGCCGACCATCAGGATCAGCGCCAGCACGGCGTCGACGAGGTGATTGGTCACCGCATGCAGCATGGTCGCGAACAGCATCGTGACGAGCGTCAGGACCATCGAGGTCCCGATCACCGTCGACGTCGGCACCCTCAGCAGATAGATCATGATCGGCACCAGGATGAAGCCGCCGCCGATGCCCATGATGGCGCCGATGAAGCCGATCATGATGCCGACGATCACCACGGGGATGACGGAGAGATAGATCTTTGAGCGCTTGAAGCGCATCTTCAGCGGCAGGCCGTGGATCCAGTTGTGGGTGCGGCGTGGCGGCAGCGCGCCGCGCCGGGTTCGCATCAGCGCGCGCAGCCCTTCCGAGAACATCAGGCTGCCGACGGTGCTGAGCAGCACCACGTAGGAGAGCGCGATCATCAGATCGAGCTGGCCGAGCGCGCGAAGCTGCGTGAAGGTCCACACACCGAGCGCCGTGCCGGTCACGCCGCCGCAGAGCAGGACGCTCGCCAGCGCCGGATCGATCGCGCGCCGTCGCCAGTAAGACAGCGCGCCGGAAAAGGAGGAGGCTGCAATGTGGCTCGTGACCGAGGCGACCGCAACCGCCGGCGTGATGCCGATGAAGATCAGCAGCGGCGTCATCAGGAAGCCGCCGCCGATTCCGAACATCCCCGAGACGAAGCCGACCGCGGCGCCCATGGCGAGCACCAGGAAGACGTTGACGGGAAGATCGGCGATCGGAAGATAGAGCTGCATCGAAGAACCATACGCCGGCGAGACGGATCGATTGTCGCGGAATGCTCGCGGGAAGGTCGGAACGGTTGCCGCGCCCCTCAATAGCGGAATTTGCGGTTGGGAGGGACCGGGAATTTCGGGCTTGGTGAATGGGCTAAGAGGGATCAGATCACTGCTTCGCTGTGAGGCGAGGATTCCGCCACATTCGCCGCTGTCATGCCCCGGCTTGACCGGGGCACCAGTACGCCGCAGCTTCTCCGTATCCAACCGACGTCTCTGGAATACCGGGTCGCCCGGTCAAGCCGAGCGACGACAGAGAAAGCGTACTAAACCGCCCTTAATGTGCTGCCGAGGCCGAGCGCTTGGTCGCGACTTGCTTCGGCGCCGGCTTTGCATTCGCCTGCGGCGCGCTGTCCCAGCCGCCATTCGGGGCCGGAACGTTGACGGCGTCGTCGGGCTGCGGCTCGGCGCTGAAGGTCTGGATCGCGAGCTTGGCGGCCGCGAGCGATTGCGGGTCGAGACGCTTGGCGACGTCGTCGCGCTTGCCGGAGGCGTCCGCATCACCCTGGGCAGCTGCGAGGCTGAACCATTTGTAGGATTCGGCGAGGTTCTGTTCGACGCCGATGCCGCGGGCATAGAGGATGCCGAGGTTGAACTGGCTGTCGGCAACGCCGCGATCGGCGGCCTTGCGGAACCATTGCGCCGCGCTCTTGTAGTTGGCGCCGCGTCCGCCGCCATCGGCGTCGAGCACCGCGAGATTGTGCATCGCCTTGGCGTTGCCGCGCTCGGCGGCCTGGGTGTAGTAGCGGCGGGCGATGTCGGCGTCCTTCTTCACGCCGAGGCCCTTTTCGTAGAGTGTGCCGAGGCGGAAGGTCGCGGGCACCACGCCGGCCTGCGCCGCGCGGTCGTACCATTTGGCCGCTTCGTCGTAATTCGTGGCAACTCCCTTGCCTTCGGCAAAGCGCAAGCCGATCTCGTAGGCCGCGGTCGCATCGCCCTTCATCGCGGCGGTGCGCAGCACCGGGCCGCCGATGCCGTCAGGCAGCTTTTCGCTCGGCGGCACCTGGATCATGCTGAGCTTGGCGCGGCTCGTGCCCGACAGCGCGCCGGTGACGTCGCTGCTCGCGGCAGGCGGCGGCACAGAGGCGGCGGGCGCCGGCGGAATTTCAACCGAGGCCGAGTTGCCCGAATTGGCGGCGGGAGCCGGCGCGGCGTTGTTCTGGGACTGCCGTCCGATCGGCGTCGGCGAGGTCATCGATGGCGTGACCTGCTCGGGCGTGGCCGGCTTGTTCTCGATCACCGGCGGTGGCGGTGCGGCCTGCGGCGCGGGCTGGCTCAACGTATTGTCCATGGCCTGCGGCGCGGGCGGCGGGCTGCCCTCGAGCAGGTTCATCGCCATCTTGAAGGTGCCGAGCACGATCACGACCACGCTCGCGCCGACCAGCAGCGAGCGGATCTTCGAGGTGATGGTCGAGCTGCCGTCCTTGCCCTTGTCCTTGCCGCGATCGGCGCCGGCCTTCGCACTACCCTTGGCACCGCGGGCCGGCTTTTCCGGCTGCGCGGCGGCGGCCTGGGCGGCACGGCGGGCGGCCGCGATGAAGCTCGACGACGACACCGGCTCTTTCGGCGCAGCGGGAATGTCGCTGATCGCGCTCTCGGAGGCGGCGATGCGCTCCGATGGCGTGGCGAGGCGTCCGCCCGGCCGTGTGCCCGGCTCGAGCGGATGATCCGGCGGTAATTCCGGCGCGAGCGCGGTGCGCGCGGGCGCCGTGTGCGGCTCCAGGATCTCGCTGATCGCGCGCGGCGGCACCGGTGGTGCCGATGGCACCGGCGGCGGCGCGGCAGGGGCAGCGGCATGGAATTCACGCGGCGCGGCGGAGAAAGCGGCTTGGGCGAAGGCGCCTTGGGCCTGTTGCGGCGCGTGGGCCTGCTGCTGCGCGGCGGGGTTCGGCAGCTCCGGCTTCGGATCGTATTTCGGCTGCTGCTGGGCTTGCGGCCGCGGCCCGCGCGCCATCGGCGGCGCGGGCTCCATGTTAGCGGCCATCGGCATCGGCGCGGGCATCGGCTGCGGCGCGGGGGCCGGCGGCGCGGTGCGCACCGCGCGCAGATCGCCCTCGATCATGGAGAGGCGGTCGACGACATGGCCGAGCGCGCTATGGACGGCGTCGAGCGAGTCCTGCGTGCTGCGGTTGGTCTCGGCCTGGCTGAAGCGGATGTCGGACAGCTCGCGCTTGACCAGATCGACCATTCCGGAATCGGTCGGGGCTGCGGAGCTGCGGCTCTCGGCCAGCGCGGAATAGGTCGCCTGCTGCCGCTCGAGGTGACGCAGGATGTCGTGCAGCCCGTCCTCGACGCGGCTCAAATTGCCGTTGCGCGGATCGGCGGCGGCTTCGATCCGCTCCAGCAAATACGAGACGCGCTGTTCGAGATGCGCAAAGGTCGAGGCCGAATCGTTGCCGACCTGCATGCGGTCGAAGCGGTCCGACAGCGCGCGGATCGCGGATTCCAGGTGCTCGGTGCTCTCGGTCGGCTGCGGCCGCTCGCGCGTTTCCAGCGCCGCGGTGAGCGCCGCGATGCGCTGCTCCAGCACCGCGAAGCTGTCGCCCTGGCCGGAGGCGCGGGTGACCTGGTCGACCTTGGACGACAGCAGCTGCACGTCTTCGGACAGGCGTGCCAGCGCTTCGTTGGACGCGACGTTGGAGACGATGCCGCGCAGTGCCGTGATCGCGCCTTCGAGCTGGCGCACCGTCGAGGGATCGTCATTGGCGCGCAGGATCAGGTCGAGCTTGGCGCCGAGATTGCGGATCGCCTCGTCATAGCCGGTGAGCTGCTCGGCCGGCGTCAGCGTGCGCAGCACCTGCTTGATGTCGGACAGCGCGTGCTCGATGCCCGACAGGACCTGGCCGTCGGTGCCGTTGGAACGCGTCTCGTCGATCCGGCGGTGCAGCGAGCGGATCTCGTTCTCGATCGATTCGATCGCGCGCCGCGGCATCGCCTCGGTGATGGCGGCGCGGATCTCGGCAAGCTCGCTGCGGAAGGCGTTGATCGCCTGCTCGGTATTGTCGGGGCGCTGCAGCGACTCGATCTGGCTCGTGATCTTGAGCAGATGGCGCTCGAGCGCGGAAAAATCCGGCCCCGGCTGCGGTGGCGGCGGAGCATAGGCAGGCGCGGGTGGCGCCATCGGAGGTGCGACAGGAGCGGCCCAGGGCGCAGCATTGGGCGCGATCGAGGGCGCGGCGCGCGGCGGCATTTGCCGCGGCGTGAAGCCCTCGAGCTCGCTCTGCCGCGCGGTGATCTCGGCGACGGCGACGTCGAACGAGGCGGGGCTCAAGGGCGGGGAGTTGCGATAGACCTGCGCTGCCGCACGCTCGACCGCATCGGCCTGGCGCTGGCGCGTGTCGGCCGGCGCCGGGCGCTGAGCCGGGGGCTGCTGCGGTTGAGGCTGCTGCGGCCGGGAGATTTGCGACAGCCGCGCATCGAGCCGCGAGATCGCATCGTTGAGCTGGCGCGCGACGCCTTGCTCGCGCGAGGCGTCTGGCCGCGAAGGGTCCTGTCGCGACGAATCCTGTCGGGACGAATCCTGTCGTGAAGAGTCTTGGCGCTGCGCGGGCTTGGAGATCCGTTCGATCTGCTGGGTGATCGCGTCGAGCCGCTGGTGGATGTCGGCGACTTCGCGGCTTTCCTGGCTCGGTCCCCGGGTTTGAACGTGCGGGGCTTGCGGACGCTGGTCGTAGGATTCGCGAAAGTTAGGGGGAGCAGTCTCGCCGAGGGTGGAGTTCAGCCAATCGTTGAGTGACATGCCGGCGCGACGCGCAGCAGCTTCGGCCCGCTCCCGGACGGATGGATCGATGCCGTCAACACTCCACGATACGCGCGAATTCATGACTCTGTCCGGTTCCGACTCCGGCGCCCCACCCGGCGCCTCCAGCCTTCCCTCGCGTGCCGGTTGCAAAGACAATCGGATTTGGCGCGGGTCGTCTGCCTCGAAAACCGACTTTTTCCTGTTACGGTAAATAACGGGTTAAGGAACGCGTCGCCGGTGTCTTAAAGTTGGGCGGGGGGAACCAACGATGCTCGTCATGCCCGGGCTTGTCCCGGGCATCCACGTTCTTCGGTGTCGCGCGATAGGTCGTGGATGGCCGGGACAAGCCCGGCCATGACGGTGAGGAGGCGGCTACTAGCCTCCGCCCTTCTCGCGCTTGCCCTCGTCCAGCGGCACCACCGTGGCCTTGCCGGTCATCGCCGACAGCGCATCGAGCGCCTCTTCGCAGAAGTCGGCGACCATCTGTTCGTGACGGGCGCCGAGCCGGAGCAGGAGCAGGTTGCCGAGATCGAGCCGGCCTTCCGCCGTTCCCTCCGGGAAGCGCTTCTTCAGGATGCGTTCGTAATTGGCGTGGCGGTCGCGGTGGTGCTCCAGGCGGGCCATCAGGTCGGTGCGCAGCGGCTCGATGTCGATGCTGTCGAGCGCATGGAGGCGGACCAGGAGATCGTCCTTGGTCGAGGCTGGCGTGCTTGGTCGCGCGGCCCAGTGCCGCAGCGCTGTTCGCCCCTCCGGAGTGAGCGTATAAACCAGCTTGTTGGGCTTGCCCGATTGCACGACCTCGCGGCCCTGGATGTGGCCGCGGTCGCGCAGCTTGGAGAGCTCGCGGTAGATCTGCTGGTGGTCGGCTTTCCAGAAGAAGCCGATCGAGGAGTCGAATGTCTTGGCGAGCTCGTAGCCCGTCATGGGGCGTTCCGTCAGGCATGCGAGGATTGCGTCGCCCAGTGCCATGACCGGCCTCCTTCTTCTCTTCGACCCGAACCAATCGGCTTGACTTTATGCGCATTGGCGCATATGCGTCAATGTGCATATGAGGCGATCAGGGACGGGCTGTAGATCCGACCCGAAAAACCCAGCGGAATCAATCAGCACGCAACTGTGCATGGGGTTGTTTTCGCGATTTTTGCCAAGGCCTTTAGGGAGGCACCCGACAATGACCGGCCTCGACTCCTGGTACGGCTACATGAAGTCCCACGACCGCACTGCGCTTTGGGACTTGCTTCATCCCGACGCCGTCTTCGAAAGTCCCGTCGTGCATTCGCCGCAGCGCGGGCGCGACATCACATTCAAATACCTTTCCAGCGCCGAGAAGGTGCTCGGCGGTCCCGGCTTCACCTATGTCGGTGAGTGGACGCGCGAACGCGGCGCCGTGCTCGAATTCAAGACCATGATCGACGGCATCGAGATCAACGGCGTCGACATCATCAGCTTCGATGCCGAGGGACGCATCACGCATTTCAAGGTGATGGTGCGTCCGCTCAAGGCGATCAACATGCTGCACCGCCTGATGGCGGAGCAGTTGGCTGCCCAATCATGACCCTGCCCTGAGGTTGCAGAACCCGCTAAGCTCGCGGGCAAGGCTGCGCCGCAGGACCGTTCAGAGAATTCCACCACTTCAAGCCCATGCCGGGAGACCGCAATGCCGATCTACAAAGCCCCCGTCGAAGACGTGAACTTCCTGCTCAACGACGTCTTCCAGATCGACCGCTACGACAATCTCACCGGCTTCTCCGATGCGTCGAGCGATGTGCGCGAAGCCATTTTGGGTGAAGCCGCCAAGCTCGCCGAAGAGGTGCTGCAGCCGCTCAATCGCGTCGGCGATCTCGAAGGCTGCAAGCGCACTGATGACGGCAACGTCACCACGCCGAAGGGCTTCAAGGATGCGTTCAGGCAGGTCGCCGAAGGCGGCTGGCTCGGTCTGTCGGCGCCGACCGAGTTCGGCGGGCAGGGCCTGCCGGTGACGCTGAGCCAGGCCGTCAACGAATTCCAGATCTCTGCCAACATGGCGTTCTCGATGTATGGCGGCCTCACCATGGGCGCGACCGCGGCGCTGATCGTTCATGGTTCGCCCGAGCAGAAGAAGACCTACGTGCCGAAGATGGTCGCCGGCGAATGGACCGGCACCATGAACCTGACCGAGCCGCATTGCGGCACCGATCTCGGCATGCTCCGCACCAAGGCGGTGCGCCAGGCCGACGGCAGCTTCAAGATCACGGGCACCAAGATCTTCATCTCGGCCGGTGAGCATGATCTTGCCTCCAACATCATCCACCTCGTGCTCGCCCGCATCGAGGGCGCACCCGCCGGCATCAAGGGCGTGTCGCTGTTCGTGGTGCCCAAGTTCCTTGTGAATCCGGATGGCTCAGTCGGTGCCCGCAACGGCGTCGTCTGCGGCTCGATCGAGCACAAGATGGGCATCCACGGCAATTCGACCTGCGTGATGAACTACGACAGCGCCACCGGCTGGCTGATCGGCGAAGAGAACAAGGGCATGCAGGGCATGTTCGTGATGATGAACGAGGCGAGGCTCGGCGTCGCCGTGCAGGGCCTCGCGCAGTCCGAGGTCGCCTACCAGAACGCGGTCGCCTATGCCCGCGAGCGCATCCAGGGCCGCTCGCTCACCGGCGTCAAGGCGCCGGACAAGCAGGCCGACCCGATCATCGTGCATCCCGACGTGCGCCGCACGCTGCTCTCGATCCGCGCCTTCAACGAAGCCGCGCGTGCCTTCGTGATGTGGACCGCGCTGAAGAGCGACGTCGCCCATCGCTCCGAAGACCCGAAGGACCGCCAGGCCGCCGACGACCACATGGGCCTGATGACGCCGGTGCTGAAGGGCTTCCTCACCGATTACGGTTTTGCCAACGCGGTGCAGGCGCAGCAGATGTATGGCGGCCACGGCTACATCGCCGAGCAGGGCATGGAGCAGTTCGTGCGCGATGCCCGCATCGCCATGATCTATGAAGGCGCCAACGGTATCCAGGCGCTCGACCTCGTCGGCCGCAAGCTGCCGCGCGACGGTGGCCGCGCCATCATGGCCTTCTTCGGCGAGGTCATGGCCTTTGCCAAGGAGAACGGCGGCGACGAGGCGCTCAAGCCCTTCATCGCGCCGCTCTCGGCCTCGCTCGGCCATCTCCAGCAGGCCACGACCTGGCTGATGCAGAACGCGATGGCGAAGCCTGACAATGCCGGCGCCGCCGCAACTGATTACCTGCATCTGTTCGGGTTCGTCGCGCTCGGCTACATGTGGGCGAAGATGGCGAAGGTGACGAATGCCAAGATTGCCGAGAGCGGGGCCACGCCCTATCTCTCCACCAAGCTCGTCACCGGTCGTTTCTTCATGGAGCGGATGCTGCCGGAGACCGCCGCCAATCTCGCGCGCATCCAGGCCGGCTGCGCCACCATCATGGAATTGCCGGCGGAAGCGTTCTGAGGCTTCCCGCTTCACCAATGATTGCGACCGCGCCGCGGTCGCCACCAACATAACTGCAATCAGGAGGCTCCCATGGCAGATGCCTATATCTACGATCACGTCCGCACCCCCCGCGGCCGCGGCAAGGCTGACGGTTCGTTGCACGAAGTGACCGCGCTCGCGCTCGCCACCGTGCCGCTGAAGGCGCTGAAGGACCGCAACAACCTGCCGCAGGATTCCGTCGACGACGTCATCCTCGGCGTGGTCGATCCGGTCGGCGAAGCCGGCTCCGACATCGCGCGCTTTGCCGCACTGAAGGCAGGTCTCGGCGAAGCCGTGCCCGGCGTGCAGATCAGCCGCTTCTGCGCCTCCGGCCTCGATGCCGTGAACTTCGCCGCCGCGCAGGTGATGAGTGGCCAGCATGAGCTGGTGATCGGCGGCGGCGCGGAATCGATGAGCCGCGTCGGCATCGGCGCCTCCGGCGGTGCGTGGCCGATGGATCCCTCGATGGCGGTGCCGGCCTATTTCATGCCGCAGGGCGTCTCGGCCGATCTGATCGCGACCAAATACGGCTTCTCGCGCGACGACGTCGATGCCTATGCCGTGCAGAGCCAGCAGCGTGCCGCGAAGTCGTGGGAGGAAGGCCGCTTCGACAAATCGATCGTCCCGGTGAAGGACATCAACGGCCTCACCATCCTGGCCAAGGACGAGCATATGCGTCCCTCGACGACGATGCAGTCGCTGGCGCAGCTGCAGCCGTCGTTCACGATGATGGCGCAGATGGGCGGCTTCGACGGTGTCGCGCTGCAGTCGCACCCCGAGATCGAACGCGTCAATTACGTGCACCACGCCGGCAACTCGTCGGGCATCGTCGACGGCGCCGGCGCCGTGCTGCTCGGCAGCAAGGAGGCGGGAGCGAAATACGGCCTGAAGCCGCGTGCAAAAATCCGTGCGTTCGCCAACATTGGCTCCGAGCCCGCGATGATGCTGACCGGCCCGGTCGACGTCACCGAAAAGCTGTTCGCGCGCTCCGGCATGAAGAAGTCGGACATCGATCTGTTCGAGCTCAACGAGGCCTTCGCCTCGGTCGTGCTGCGCTACATCCAGGCCTTCGACATCGACAACGCCAAGATCAACGTCAATGGCGGCGCCATCGCGCTCGGCCATCCGCTCGGCGCGACCGGTGCGATGATCCTCGGCACCGTGCTCGACGAGCTCGAGCGCACCAACAAGTCCACCGCCCTCGTCACGCTGTGCATCGGCGGCGGCATGGGCACCGCGACCATCATCGAGCGGGTGTAGGTCCGTAGGGTGGGTTAGCCGAAGGCGTAACCCACCTCTTCTGTCTCCGCAGCGAAAGACCGTGGTGGGTTACGCTTCGCTAACCCACCCTACGAGATCTCAAGTCAACCGCCGCGCCTGAGATCGGCTGCGGCACCGAGGAGCAACCAACATGACTTACAAGAATTTCAAGGTTGAGACCGATTCCGACGGCATCGCGCTCGTTACCTGGGACATCCCGGGCCGCTCGATGAACGTGCTCGACGAGACCTCGACCAACGAGCTCGACGCGATCGTCAAGGCGACCACCGCGGATGCCGCGGTGAAGGGCGTCGTCATTACCTCCGCCAAGGAGGCATTCTGCGCCGGCGCCGACCTGTCGATGCTCGAAGGCATGAACCAGGCTTACGCCAAGGTGTTCAAGGAGCAGGGCGAGACCGCCGCGAACCAGATGCTGTTCGACCAGAGCCGCCGCTTCTCGCTGGTGCTGCGCTCGATCGAGACGTCAGGCAAGCCGTGGGCGGCCGCGATCAACGGGCTCGCGCTCGGCGGTGGCTTCGAAATCACGCTGTGCTGCCACTATCGCGTCGCCGCGGAGAATCCCAAGACCCGCCTCGGCCTGCCCGAGGTCAAGGTCGGCCTGTTCCCCGGTGCCGGCGGTACGCAGCGCGTGCCGCGCCTGGTGCCGCCACAGGACGCGATGACGATCCTGCTCAAGGGCGATCCGGTCACGATCGAGAAGGCGAAGGCGCTGAACCTGATCCACGCCATCGTTCCCGCCGCCGACCTCATCAAGGCCGCGAAGGACTGGATCAAGGGCGGCGGCAAGGCGGTCGCGCCCTGGGACGAGAAGGGCTTCAAGCTGCCCGGCGGCCCGGTGTTCTCCAAGGCCGGCATGATGATGTTCCCGGCGGGAAACGCGATCTATCGCCGCGAGACCTACGACAATTATCCGGCCGCGCGCGCCATCATGAGCTGCGTCTATGAGGGCCTGCAGTTGCCGATCGACGCCGCGCTGCGGGTGGAGTCGCGCTACTTCACCTCGGTGCTGCGCTCGAAGGAAGCGGCCGCGATGATCCGCAGCCTGTTCCTGTCGATGCAGGAGCTCAACAAGGGCGCGCGCCGCCCGAAGGACGTGCCTGCGACCAAGGTGAAGAAGATCGCCGTGATCGGCGCCGGCTTCATGGGCGCGAGCGTCGGCTACGTCTCGGCCCGCGCCGGCCTCGACGTCGTCCTGATCGACCGCGACCAGGAGAGCGCCGACAAGGGCAAGGCCCATGCGCAGAAGGTGATCGAGGATCAGATCAAGAAGGGCCGGGCCAAGCCCGCGGATGCCGAAGCGCTGCTCGCGCGCATCACGCCCACCGCGGACTATGCGGCGCTGAAGGACGTCGACCTCGTCATCGAGGCCGTGTTCGAGGACCGCAAGGTCAAGGCTGATACCTTCGCCAAGGCGCAGGAGCACATGAAGCCGGACGTGATCTTCGCGTCGAACACCTCGACGCTGCCGATCACCTCCCTGGCCGAGAGCTTCAAGGACCAAGGCAAGTTCGTCGGCATCCACTTCTTCTCGCCGGTCGAGAAGATGATGCTGGTCGAGATCATCAAGGGCAAGAACACCGGCGACCTCGCGCTCGCGACCGCGCTCGACTACGTCCGGCAGATCGGCAAGACGCCGATCGTCGTCAACGACTCCAGAGGGTTCTTCGCCAATCGCTGCGTCGGCCGCTACGTCGCCGAAGGCAACGAGATGTTCCTCGAGGGCGTGCCGCCCGCGATGATCGAGAACTGCGCCAAGATGGCCGGCATGCCGGTCGGCCCGCTCTCGCTCTCCGACGAGGTCGCGCTCGATCTCGGCCTCAAGATCATGAAGGCGACGGAGGCCGATCTCGGCCCCAACGCCATCAATCCAGATCAGAAGAAGCTGATGGTGGAGATGGTCGAGAAGCAGGGCCGCTTGGGGCGCAAGAACAGCAAGGGCTTTTACGACTATCCCGAGAAGGGCAAGGGTCAGAAGAGCCTGTGGCCGGGCCTCTCGGCCTTGCAGCCGAAGCAGCTCGACCCTGATACGCTCGATATCGAGGAGCTGAAGCAGCGCTTCCTGGTGGTGCAGGCGGTGGAAGCCGCGCGCACGGTCGAGGACCACGTCATCACCGATCCGCGCGAGGCCGATGTCGGCTCCATCCTCGGCTTCGGCTTCGCGCCGTTCACCGGCGGCACGCTGTCCTATATCGACTTCATGGGCACCAAGAAGTTCGTCGAGCTCTGCCACAAGCTGGAAGCGAAGTACGGCTCGCGCTTCACGCCGCCGAAGCTGCTGGAGGAGATGGCGGCGAAGGGCGAGACCTTCTACGGCCGCTTCGCGCCGAAGAAGGCGGCGGCCTGACGGGGGCCGGGCCACGCAGAAACAAAAGGCCGGATCATCGATCCGGCCTTTCTGTTTGCTGTCGCCGAATGGCGAGAAAACGCCGCTCCAAATCCCGCCCGGCGCGCTCGCTCCGCCCTGGCACCGCTCTTGCTGACGATGCATCGGATGGCTCGTTAGCATTGAAGGTGTCCCGCAATGATCCCCACGGTGTTTCAAGACAGCGCAGCCGGCGTTGCCGCGAGATACGCCCCCTTCTTGCGGCTGGGGCAGCCGTGGCCGCGCCGCAGGCTCCTCCGGCGGCGCAGAAAAATCCCCTCCTGGGTCGGCTTGGCGCTACTCGTTCTCTTCATCGATATGGCGATGGCCGTGCTTGCCTGGGTCGCCGTCGACGTCGTCCTGCATTGAGAGCTCGCCTCTGTGCACAAAGCGCGTCGCCGCCAAATAGGCGACCTGGCCGGCAATCAGGCAGCCGACAACGATGGGAATGCCCGTCCAAAATCCGAATCCCGAGGTCTGAAGGACCGTTGCGACGAGGATCGCGGTCGCCGGCGAGACCAGCAACAGACTCCAGACTCGGAAGAAGAGTCCCGCCGCCACGCCGGTGATCGTGCTCGCGAGCAAGAGGAGGAGTACGGTTGTCACGAGAGCTTCCCAGTTCAGGCCGCATCGCGGTACATGGCTGAAGTTGAGCCAACTGGATTGCTCTCACAACGATGGTGATCTCTGCCGCACACACAAGGCGGAGTTATTGTTAACTCCGACAATGCTCGTAAAATTGATGCCCAGGACCTCGCGAACGTCCGGGCTTCGGCAACTGGTTCAAGCAAAAGAGCCGGATCGCCGATCCGGCTCTTCGTCGTCTCGAACGTCGTGCGCTGGTCTTACTTCGCCTGCGCGAGGCCTTCCTTCTTCAGCGCTTCCTGCACTTGCGGCCGCGCCTCGACGCGGGCCTTGTAGGCGGCAAGGTTCGGCATCGCGGAGAGGTCGAACTTCATCCGCTCGCCCCAGGTCAGCATCGTGAACAGATAGCCGTCGGCGACCGTGAACTGCTTGCCCATGAGGTAGTCGCGGCCGGCGAGCTGGCTGTCGATATATTTCAGCTTGCCCATGACGCGATCCCTGAAGAAAGCCTTGGCTTCGTCGTTCAGGGCCGGCGCGAACATCGGACCGAAGCTCTTGTGCACCTCCGAGGTGAGGAAATTCAGCCACTCCAGCAGCTTGTAGCGCTCGGAACTGCCATGGGCGGGCGCCAGTGCCTTGCTTGATGCCTGATCGGCGATCATCTGGACAATCACCGGGCCTTCGGTCACGATCTCACCGCTGTCGAGGCCCAGCGCAGGGACCTGGCCCTTTGGGTTCAGCTTCAGATAGTCCTCACCATTTTCGAGCTTCTTGGCCCGGATATCGACCTTGACCAGCTCATAGGGCAGGCCGGCTTCGAGGAGCGCGATGTGGGGGGACAGCGAGCAGGCACCGGGCGAATAGTACAGTTTCATGGAATTTCCTCCTCTTGACGCTTGGTTCGGCCGAAAGAACGACTACATGCAACTGCTTGAAATAGTCAAGATTGATGCAGCTGCATCAAATGGGGTAAGAGACGGACGACGAGCTTGAGCGGGACCATGAAACGCAAACCATCGACCGAGGCGACTTCCGCCTGGATCCGCCTGATGCGGGTACAGAGCCGCGTGCTCGATTGCGTCGAGCAGGATCTGAAGAAGGCAGGCTTCCCGCCGTTGGCATGGTATGACGCGCTGCTCGAATTGTCGCGGGCTCCCTCGGGCGAGCTGAGGCCGGTGGAACTCGAACGGCAGATGCTGATCCCGCAATATTCCACCTCGCGCCTGATCGACCGCCTGGTCGACGAGGGCCTCGCCTCGCGGCGCGAATGCAAGATCGACAAGCGCGGCCAGTTCGTCGAGATCACGGAAGCCGGCCGCGAGCTGCAGAAGCGGATGTGGAGCGCCTATTCGGCTGCGATCGAGAAATATGTCGGTTCGAAACTGTCCGATGCCGATGCCGTCAAGCTCAGCGGCCTGCTCGACCGCCTGGGCTGCTCGTGCGGCGAGATGAAACTGCCGCCCGTCGCCAACGTCAACGAAACCTCGCCGTCGCGATGATCGCGCGGCACACCAGCTCGTCCGTGCGCCCGGTGGGTTCGCGGACCATCCCGTCACCCGCGCGCGTTCGATCGAAGCGCCTTTTGATTAGAGTTTGATATGGCGCGAGACCAGATCGATATGACGCCGCTGCAATCGCGCGACGAGCTCGTTTCGTGGTTCGAGGAAGGCTGCAAGGACCCGTCCGAATTCCGCATGGGCACCGAGCACGAGAAGACGCCGTTCACGCTCGAGGGCCACCGTCCGGTGCCTTACGAGGGTGCGCGCGGCATCGGTGCGTTGCTCGAAGGCATGAAGCTCCTGCTCGGCTGGGAGCCGATCATGGAGAAGGGCAACATCATCGGCCTCTACGACGTCACCGGCGGCGGTGCGATATCGCTCGAGCCCGGCGGACAGTTCGAGCTCTCCGGCGCGCCGGTCGAGAACGTGCACCAGACCCAGAGCGAGCTGATGGCGCATCTTGCACAGGTGCGCGAGATCGCAACGCCGCTCGGCATCGGCTTCCTCGGTCTCGGCATGACGCCATCCTGGTCGCGCGCCGATATCCCGGTGATGCCCAAGGGCCGCTACAAGATCATGACCAACTACATGCCGAAGGTCGGCCAATACGGCCTCGACATGATGTACCGGACCTGCACGGTGCAGACCAATCTCGACTTCTCCTCCGAAGCCGACATGGTCAAGAAGCTGCGCGTTTCGCTCGCGCTGCAGCCGGTCGCAACCGCCTTGTTCGCCAATTCGCCGTTCACCGAAGGCAAGCCGAACGGCTTCCTGTCCTTCCGCTCCGAGATCTGGCGCGACACCGACAATGCGCGGTCGGGCATGATGCCGTGGGCATTCGAGGACGGCATGGGGTTCGAGCGCTATGTCGACTACGCGCTCGACGTGCCCATGTATTTCGTCAAGCGCGGCGAGGAATACATCGACGTGTCGGGCTCCTCGTTCCGCGCGTTCTTCGACGGCCGCAACAACAACCTTCCCGGCGAGCGTCCGACGCTGTCGGACTGGGCCAACCATCTCTCGACGATCTTCCCGGAGGTGCGGCTCAAGCGCTATCTCGAGATGCGCGGCTCCGACGGCGGCCCGTGGGGCCGGTTGCCGGCGCTGCCGGCGTTCTGGGTCGGGCTGCTCTATGACGACGTCGCGCTCGATGCGGCGTGGGAGATCGTCAAGCACTGGAGCGCGCCCGAGCGTCAGGCCCTGCGCGACGACGTGACGCGCTTCGGCTTCAAGGCGCGGATCAAGAACCGTTATCTGTTCGAGATCGCCAAGGAATGCCTCGTTCTGGCCCATGCCGGCCTGCGCCGGCGCGGCCGCATCGACCAGCTCGGCCGCGACGAAACGCGGCATCTGGAGCCGCTCGACCGCATCATCGATTCCGGCCGGACGCCGGCCGAGGAAATGTTGGACAAGTTCAACGGTCCCTGGAAGGGCTCGGTGGAACCGGCCTACGCGGAATACGCGTTCTAAAGCCTGATCCGGAAAAGCGCGCAGCGGTTTTCCGAAAAGATCATGCTTAAACAACAACCTGAAGCGCGATGACGATTCATCCTCATCGCATCGCGCTTTAGGCCGGTCGGCCCCCGGTCGGGATTCAGCCGTTCATCGCCCATACAGGTTTGCGGCGATCAAATGACCGGCTGAAAAAACCCGAGCGTCGTCAATAACTCGAAAGCTGTTCCGATGGGGAAGGGCCGCCTGTCCGGCGCCGTCATGGCAAAGGTCTTGGCAAAAGTCGTGGTATGCGCCGCGCTGCTTTCGCTCGCATGCGCGAGTGTGCCGGCGCGCGCCCAGACTGCGTTCGACCGGCCCGGCGGCGACTATTTCAGCACGCCGGTCGCTTCAGGCGATCCTGAGGATTGCGCGCTGCTGTGCGAGCGCGACCGCCGCTGCCGCTCGTGGAGCTTCAGCTATCCCGACGTCGAAGGCGGTGCGGCGGTGTGCTGGCTGAAGAACACGGTGCCGGCGCGGGTGCCGGGAAGTTGCTGCATCTCGGGTGTGCGCGGCGCCGGCGTGATCGAACCGCGGGTCGAGGGCGTGGAGACGTCGATCGACCGCCCCGGCGGCGATCTGCGCAATTTCGAGCTCAAGGACGGCGAGGGCGAAGAGGCCTGCAAGGCCGCCTGCACCGCCGACAACAAATGCCGCGCCTTCACCTATGCCCGCCCCGGCTACACCGGGCGCGAAGCGCGTTGCTTCCTGAAAAAGGAAATCAAGCCGCCGCGAAGGAAGGCGGGCTTCACGTCGGGCGTGGTGCGGTAGCGTTGGTGCTCGTGCCCCGGACGCAGGTGCCGTAGGGTGGGCAAAGGCGCCCTTGCGCCGTGCCCACGATCTCTGAGACGCGGCGACAGACGCGTGGGCACGCTCCGCTTTGCCTACCCTACGAGACCTCACTCCGCCGCGTTCACCGTGAGCTCGGGCCATAGCGCCTTCCAGCGTGCGGCCTTCGCCTCGTAATTCGTCGCGGAAAAATTCGGGCCCGGATTCGGCCGCGCGATCAGCCCTGCGACATCGTCAAACCCGTGCGGCGCGTAGACCTCGTAGCCACCGCCTGTGCGCCTGACCCCGACCTGCGTGTTCTGCGTGAGGAAGCGGTCGATGCCTTCCCTCGAGCTTCTCAGCGGCGGATAGGGCAGGCCGTGCTTGGCCGGGTATCACAGATGCACACGCGCCTGGTTGCGGATCTCGACCTTGGCGCCGAGATGCGCGAGCCGCTCATGCAGGGCGCGGATCACCGAATCCTCCGCCTCCCACGATGTATCGGGATCGAAATAGAACGCATCGTAGTCGGCGATGCCGTGATCGACGGGGCGGCCGGTGAGCACGTTCCATACGGTCTGCACCAGGCATCCCGAGACCAGCCATGCATCCGGCAGATCGAGCTGCGCCAGCACGTCGATGATCGTGACGTTGACGGGATTTCTCAGCGCGAGCGCGAGGAATTCGTCACGGTTCATCGTGCGATGAGGCGGCTCAATGCACGGCGGTGAAGAACCGGCCGAGCCGGAAGCCGGAGAGCCAGGTGTAAACCGGCTGGCCGCGTATGCCGAGATCCCAGGAGCCGAGCACCGCATCGGCACGGCCGATCAGATTGTCGATCGGCAACAGGCCGACGCCGCCGGACCGCAGCGGCACGCGGCTGTCGGCGGAATTGTCGCGGTTGTCGCCGAGCACGAAGAGGTGGCCGGCCGGCACCGTCACTTCCGGCGAGTTGTCGAGCGGACCGTTGTCGCGCATCTTGAAGATCAAATGCGAGACGCCGTTCGGCAGCGTCTCGACATAGCGATAGGCGGGCTCGCTGCCGCCATTGTCGTCCTCGGCGGCGCCAACGCCGTCGGGCTTGAGCTCGGCGGGGCGGTCGTTGATGAAGAGCTGGCCTTGCCGCATCTGGATGCGATCGCCCGGCAATCCCACGACGCGCTTGACCCAGGCCTGCGAGCGATCGCCGGGCCAGCGGAACACGACGACGTCACCCTGCTTCGGCGTCTCCGCGAAGACGCGGCCGCTCTCGGGCAGGCTGATCTGGATCGGCAGCGACGAGGTGCCGTAGCCGTAGGGGAATTTCGAGGCGAGCAGCGCATCGCCGATCAGCAGCGTCGGTTCCATCGAGCCTGACGGCACGTAGAACGGCTCGGCAAGCGCGCCCTTGGCGATGAAGACGGCGGCGACGATGCCGGCGAGTTGAACGATCTGCCCGCCCCAGCCGCTGCTCTTCCGCTTGGGGGTGACGGTGACCTTTTCTTCCACGCTCATGCGCCCGTTCCACCCACGGTGATGCGCTCCATCAGCAGCGACGGCTGGCCGACGCCGACAGGCACGCCCTGTCCATTCTTGCCGCAGGTGCCGATGCCGGTATCGAGCGCAAGGTCGTTGCCGATCATGCGGATGCGATGCAAATCGGTCGGCCCGTTGCCGATCAGCATGGCGCCCTTCAGCGGCGCGCCCAGCTTGCCGTTCTCGATCTTGTAGGCCTCGGTGCACTGGAAAACGTACTTGCCTGAGGTGATGTCCACCTGGCCGCCGCCGAAATTCGCAGCGAAGACGCCGTTCTTCACCGATGCGAGGATCTCGGCCGGATCGCGGTCGCCCGCGAGCATGTAGGTGTTGGTCATGCGCGGCATCGGCACGTGGGCATAGCCCTGGCGACGGCCGTTGCCGGTCGGCTTCATGTTCATCAGCCGCGCGTTCTGGCGGTCCTGCATGTAGCCGACCAGGACGCCGTCCTCGATCAGCACGGTGCGATTGGTCGGCGTGCCCTCGTCGTCGATCGACAGCGAGCCGCGGCGCGAGGCCATGGTGCCGTCGTCGACCACGGTGACGCCCTTGGCCGCGACCTGCTGGCCCATCAGGCCGGCAAATGCCGACGTCTTCTTGCGGTTGAAGTCGCCTTCGAGGCCGTGGCCGACCGCTTCATGCAGCATCACGCCGGGCCAGCCGGCCCCGAGCACGACGTCCATCTCGCCGGCGGGGGCGGGGATCGATTCCAGATTGACCAAGGCCTCGCGCAACGCGCCGTCGGCGGCATCGCGCCAGTTCTTGCTCTCGATGAATTCAGCATAGCCGGCGCGGCCGCCATAACCCTTGCTGCCGCTCTCCTGGCGGTCGCCCTGGCCGGCGACCACGGAAATGTTCACGCGCACCAGCGGGCGGATGTCGCGATAGCTCTCGCCGTCGGGCCGCAGGATCTCGACGACCTGCCAGGTCGCACCCAGGCTGACGCTGACCTGCCGCACGCGCGGATCCTTGTCGCGCAGATAAGCGTCGATCTCGGCGAGCAGTTTTACTTTTGTCTCGAAGCCCGGGGCATCCAGCGGGTTGTCATCGCCGTAAAGGCGCACATTGGTGTGCGCGGGCGGCGCGGCGAAGCTGCCGGAATAGCCGCCGCGTACGGCTGCGACTGCATCGGCGGCGCGAATCAGCGCCGGCAGCGAGACGTCGGAGGAGTGGGCGTAGCCCACGGCATCATCCTTGACCGCGCGTAAGCCAAAACCTTGCGAGGTGTCGTAGGTCGCCTGCTTCAGCCGCCCATTGTCGAACATCAGCGCTTCGGTCTGGCTGTACTCCAGGAACAGCTCACCGTCGTCGGCACCGGAAAGCCCGCGTGCGACCTCGTGGCGAACCTGGTCGCGATCGAGATTGGCGCGGTCGAGCAGGGAGGTCGTGGCAGGGTTTGTCATGCGTCCGTCCATTATCGGAAGATGTGGGGCAAGATAATGGTTTCGGACCGGTTCCGCGAGGGGGCGGGGCGTCACATTACGGAAACGATAGGATTGCCGACGGTGTTGTCGAAAATGTTGGCCGCGAGCATCAATCCATCACCGTCACCCCCGCGCAACGGCGAAGCCGTTGTCGCTGGAGGCGGTCGCTTCTTCAGCGGCCCTCGAAGGATGAACGGGATTAAGAACGTGCGATCGGATTGCCGCCCCTACGGCAGCTTGTCATAGCCTTCACCGAGCCCGTTCAGGCTGAGCGGGAAGCCGATGCCTTCTTCCGGGGTCTCGAAGATGATGAAGGTGGCGGTCTTGGCGGTGCGGAGCTGGCCGAGCAGCTTGTCGTCCATGACGACCTCGGCGACGCAGCCATTGGGCAGGCAGCGGACGAATCCGGCGCGGCCGACGTCCTGGTTGTCGAGCTTCAACCCGAGACCGGAGGGCAGCAGGACCCCGAGCGGCGCGACCACGCGCATCAGGCGGCTCTTCTGGTCGGCGGTCTTCAGCACGATGACGGTCAGGCCGGCATTGGAGCGGTCTTCGGCGACCACGCTCTGGATCAGGGCGCATTGCTCGGTTTGGGCGCCAGGCGGCGTGTCGCAGCGAATCTGCCAGTCGCCATGCACGGAGCGCACCGCGCCCTGCGCATGGGCGAGGCCGGGGAGTGCCAGAACGACGAGCGCAGCCAGCAGGCTGGCCAGCGCCGGGAGGCGGGTCATCTGCCTTCTCGCCAGCCTTGCCATCGATTTCGAAAGCCCCATCGGGTCGGTCCCTCTGCTCGCCTGGGTCGCTCGCGCTTGGCGGACTAATCTGGCGGACTGATACGGGAATGACGGCGTCTTGAAGGCGATTCCCAAGCAAATTCCACGCCGCCCCGCGCCGCCGCCGCCCGCACGAATCAGGTTCCTGCGCGGCCATCTGTCAGTGCCTACCGCGGGCAATTCCGCTGTCAAGCGGCAGCATCCCGGCAAACGGTATTTTTGTCTGATCTTACTAGGAAATATCTTGCGGGTGATCGCTGGCAGACGGGGCTCAAGACTGCATTGCGATAGATCAAAAATTATGGTTTGAGAGGCTTGATTTCGGCGTTCTAGCGATCTGGCCCCAATTCCTCTTAGAGGTATTCTTGCGCGGCGGTTTGTCAGGCGGGCGGATCGAATAAGCGTTTCCCGCAAGCAGGGGGGAGCGCACTTGGGGTGATTTCGTAAGGGGAGCGCGAACGGCATGAGGATGTCGATGGGCCCGGTGGGCCGGCACTTGCTGGGATTGGCCGTGGCGGGTCTGACGCTGGCGACGGGCGGTGCGGCATTTGCCGAGCTCGGGCAGCCGAAGCCCTGGGAATGGACGCTTCAGGAGTCCGGCTCCCCGGTGATGGACAACATCATCTGGTTCCACAACTTCCTGTTCGTGCTGATCACGCTGATCACGCTGTTCGTCCTGGCGCTGCTCGTGGTCGTGGTCATCAAGTTCAACGCGCGGGCCAATCCGGTGCCGTCGCGGACCACCCACAACACGCTGATCGAGGTGGCTTGGACGCTGGTTCCGGTGCTGATCCTGGTCGGCATCTCGGTGCCGTCGTTCCGGCTTCTGTTCCTCGAGCTCGATGTGCCGAAGGCGGATATCACCATCAAGGCGACCGGCAAGCAGTGGTACTGGTCCTATGCCTATCCCGATAACGGCAAGTTCGAGTTCGATTCGCTGATGGCGCAGGACAAGCAGCCCCGCCTGCTCGGCGTCGACAACGAGATGGTGGTGCCCGTCAACAAGGTGATTCGTGTCCAGGTCACCGGCGCCGACGTCATCCACGCCTTCGCGCTGCCGGCTTTCGGCGTCAAGATCGACGCCATTCCGGGCCGGCTGAACGAGACCTGGTTCAAGGCGACCAAGACCGGCATGTTCTACGGCCAGTGCTCGGAGCTCTGCGGCAAGGACCACGCCTTCATGCCGATCGCGATTCGCGTCGTGAATGACCAGGAGTTCGCCTCCTGGGTCGAGACGGCAAAGAAGAAATTTGCGAGCGGCGGCACCAGCACCTACGCCTCCGCGGCCGGCCCGACGCAGTAGGCGTCGGGTGACGGCTTGAGGGACTGAAAGCGACATAAGGGCGGGACCTCCAGAGGTCCGATTGGGACGCAAGGCAGGATTTGAAAATGGCAACGAGCGCAGCGGCACACGGCGATCACGCCCACGGACATGACGAGCATGCCCATCCGACCGGATGGCGCCGCTACGTCTATTCGACCAACCACAAGGACATCGGCACGATGTACCTGATCTTCGCGGTCATCGCCGGCGTCATCGGCGCCGCGATGTCGATCGCGATCCGTGCCGAGCTGATGTATCCGGGCGTGCAGATCTTCCACGAGACGCACACCTATAACGTGTTCGTGACCTCTCACGGCCTGATCATGATCTTCTTCATGGTCATGCCCGCGATGATCGGCGGCTTCGGCAACTGGTTCGTGCCGCTGATGATCGGCGCGCCCGACATGGCGTTCCCGCGCATGAACAACATCTCGTTCTGGCTGCTGCCGGCCTCCTTCGCCCTGCTGCTGATGTCGACCTTCGTCGAGGGCGAGCCGGGTGCCAACGGCGTCGGCGCCGGCTGGACCATGTACGTGCCGCTGTCGAGCTCGGGCCATCCGGGCCCGGCCGTCGACTTCGCGATCCTGTCGCTGCATCTGGCGGGCGCCTCGTCGATCCTCGGCGCCATCAACTTCATCACCACGATCTTCAACATGCGCGCGCCGGGCATGACCCTGCACAAGATGCCGCTGTTCGTGTGGTCGATCCTGGTGACGGTGTTCCTGCTGCTGCTGTCGCTGCCGGTGCTTGCCGGTGCGATCACCATGCTGCTGACCGACCGCAATTTCCACACGACCTTCTTCGCGCCTGACGGCGGCGGTGACCCCGTGCTGTTCCAGCATCTGTTCTGGTTCTTCGGTCACCCCGAGGTGTACATTCTGATCCTGCCCGGCTTCGGCATGGTCAGCCAGATCATCTCCACCTTCTCGCGCAAGCCAGTGTTCGGCTATCTCGGCATGGCCTACGCCATGGTCGCGATCGGCGGCATCGGCTTCGTGGTGTGGGCGCACCACATGTACACGGTCGGCATGTCGTCGGCGACGCAGGCCTATTTCGTCGCTGCGACGATGGTGATCGCGGTTCCGACCGGCGTGAAGATCTTCTCGTGGATCGCCACGATGTGGGGCGGCTCGATCGAATTCCGGGCCCCGATGATCTGGGCCGTGGGCTTCATCTTCCTGTTCACGGTCGGCGGCGTCACCGGCGTCGTGCTGGCGAACGCCGGCGTCGACCGCGTGCTGCAGGAGACCTACTACGTCGTCGCACACTTCCACTACGTGCTGTCGCTCGGTGCGGTGTTCGCGATCTTCGCCGGCTGGTACTACTGGTTCCCGAAGATGTCGGGCTACATGTACAACGAGACGCTCGCGAAGGCGCACTTCTGGGTCACCTTCATCGGCGTCAATCTGGTGTTCTTCCCGCAGCACTTCCTCGGCCTGTCGGGCATGCCGCGCCGTTACGTCGACTATCCCGACGCGTTCGCGGGCTGGAACCTGGTCTCGTCGGTCGGCTCCTACATCTCCGGCTTCGGCGTGCTGATCTTCCTCTACTGCGTGCTCGACGCCTTCATGAAGAAGGTGCCGGCGGGCGACAATCCGTGGGGTGCAGGTGCGACCACGCTGGAGTGGACCTTGCCCTCGCCGCCGCCCTTCCATCAGTTCGAAGTGCTGCCGCGCGTGCAGTGATCGATCTCCCGCGGCGCCCGTGACGGGCGCCGCGGCTCTATAACGAAGCGAGTTGAATTAAGTGTCCGTCCTCGACCACAACGCCATCGACATCAATCCCCGCATCTCCGAAGCGGAGGTCGGCGACTACATCGCGCTCTTGAAGCCGCGGGTGATGTCGCTGGTGATCTTCACCGCGCTGGTCGGGATGGCGATGGCGCCCGGGCATTTCCACTGGGTGCTGGCGATCACCTCGCTGCTCTGCATCGCCGTCGGCGCGGGCGCCTCGGGCGCGCTCAACATGGCGCTGGAAGGCGATATCGACTCCAAGATGTCGCGCACGGCGAACCGGCCGATTCCGCGCGGCCGCATCACCCGCCCTGAAGCCATGGCGTTCGGCCTGACGCTGTCCTTCTTCTCGGTGATGACGCTCGGCATCCTCGTCAACTGGATCGCGGGCGCGCTGCTCGCCTTCACCATCTTCTTCTACGTCGTGATCTACACCATGTGGCTGAAGCGCTGGACCGCGCAGAACATTGTGATCGGCGGTGCCGCCGGTGCGCTGCCGCCGGTGGTGGCCTGGGCCGCGGTCACAGGCACGGTCGACGTCGAGCCGCTGCTGCTGTTCGCCATCATCTTCTTCTGGACCCCGCCGCACTTCTGGGCGCTGGCGCTGTTCCGCTCCGACGATTACGCGCGCGCCGGCATTCCGATGCTGCCCAACGTCGCCGGTCCCGACGCGACGCGGCTCCAGATCCTGCTCTACACCATCGTGCTGATCGCGGTCGCCGCCGCGCCCTGGGCGCTCGGCTATTTCGACGCCGTTTACGGCATCGTCTCGCTGATCCTCGGCGCCGGCATGCTGGTGCTCGCGATCAACGTCTATCTGCGCCGCGAGCGAGCTGCGTCGCTGCGTGCGACCCGCAAGCTATTCGCCTTTTCGATCCTCTATCTGTTCGTGCTGTTCGCGACCCTGCTGGCCGAGGTCGTGTTCCGGGCACTTGCTCCGCTGGTAGGGGGCGCATGATCGCAGGGATGGTCGACAAACCCGAGCCAGATGGAATCGTCCTCACCGAGGCGCAGAAGAAGAGCCGTCGTCAGCGATCGATTGCGATCGCGCTCGCGCTCGGCGTGCTCGTGGTGCTGTTCTTCGCCGTCACCATGGTCAAGGGGCCGGCAGTCCTCGTGCGGCCGATGTAGGAAACATGGATCACGAGCCGACCATATCGCAGGATGTCAGCGCCAAGCCGGCCAAGCGTGAGCCGACCAAGGGCCGCGGGCTGGGCCGCGATGTGGTGGTTGCTTCCATCTGCGGCGGCGTAGTCGCGCTGATGGTCGGTGCCTCCTACGCGGCGGTGCCGTTCTACAACTGGTTCTGCCGCGCCACCGGCTTCAACGGCACGACCCAGGTTGCGACCTCCGCGCCGGCCACCGGCCCGATCGCGCGGAAAATCTCGGTGCGCTTCGATTCAAACGTCGCGCCCGGCCTGCCCTGGAAGTTCGAGCCGGAGCAGAGCGAGATCGAGGTCAATATCGGCCAGGTCGTGACCGTCTTCTACACCGTGACCAACCAGGCCGCGCGCACCACTGCCGCGCAGGCCGCCTACAATGTCGCGCCGCTGACGGTCGGCTCCTACTTCCAGAAGATCAACTGCTTCTGCTTCACCGAGCAGACCATGGCGCCCGGCGAGAAGCGCGAGATGCCGGTCGTGTTCTACGTCGATCCGTCGATCGCCGACGATCACGAGAACGACGGGCTGAACACGATCACGCTGTCCTACACCTTCTATCCGGTGAAGGATCCCGTGGTGAAGCCGCTGGCATCGGGCGAAGCAGACAAGCGCAAGGGAAATCTCTGACCGCCGGGGCTCGCGCTCGGAAGGTCGGAAACAAGGGGATAAGTGCCTGACAGGCACGGGATTGAGGAGAGAGACCGAAATGGCTACGGCGCACACCAAGCATCACGACTATCACCTGGTCGACCCCTCGCCATGGCCGGCCGTCGGTTCGCTCTCGGCCTTCATCATGGCGGTCGGCGCGATCACCTGGATGCATCACATGTTCTCGGCCGCGCCGATCGTGTTCGGCGTCGGCACCGTGGGCGTGCTCTACACTATGGCGAGCTGGTGGGGCGACGTGATCAAGGAAGCCCAGTACAAGGGCGACCACACCCGCGTCGTGCAGCTGCATCACCGCTATGGCATGATCCTGTTCATCGCCTCCGAGGTGATGTTCTTCGTCGCCTGGTTCTGGGCCTATTTCAACGCCGCGCTGTTTCCGGCCGACGCCGTTCACGCCACCCGCGATGCCGTATTCGGCTGCGGCCTCGGCACCCAGGCCGGCGCCTGCGCCGTCCCCGGCACCTGGCCGCCGAAGGGCATCGAGACCTTCGATCCCTGGCATCTGCCGCTCCTCAACACGCTGATCCTGCTCACGTCGGGCACCACCGTGACCTGGGCGCACCATGCGCTGCTGGAGAACGACCGCCAGGGCCTGAAATACGGCCTGATCCTGACCGTCGTGCTGGGTGCGCTCTTCACCTGCGTGCAGGCCTACGAGTACAGCCATGCGGCGTTCTCGTTCGGCGGCAACGTCTATGGCGCGACCTTCTTCATGGCGACTGGCTTCCACGGCTTCCACGTGCTGGTCGGCACCATCTTCCTGCTGGTGTGCCTGTTCCGCGCTTACGCCGGCCACTTCACGCCGAAGCAGCATCTCGGCTTCGAGTTCGCCGCCTGGTACTGGCACTTCGTCGACGTGGTCTGGCTGTTCCTGTTCCTCTGCATCTACGTCTGGGGACACGGCGCCGAGACCATGGCCCACGGCGCGCACTGAGCCGCGACAACGAGATCAGAAAGGGCGGCCGCCGGGCCGCCCTTTCGCTTTTGGGCCGCCGGAAGCTCCCGCGAAAATTGTGATAGAGTCTGCCATCATGAACGACACCGCCGGCAAGCCCGAGCCTGAAACCACCGTCCTGCAAAGCGCGCTGCGCGGGCTTGCCTGCCGATGCCCGCGCTGCGGCCAGGGCAAGCTCTATGCGGGCTTCCTCAACCTCGCACCCGCCTGCGACCGCTGCGGTCTCGACTACGCCTTCATCGATACCGGCGACGGGCCGGCGATCTTCATCATCATGCTGGCCGGTGGGATCGTGGTAGCAGCTGCGCTCATCGTCGAGGTCAAATACCAGCCGCCTTACTGGCTGCATGCGGCGCTGTGGTTGCCGCTGATCCTGGCCACCACGCTGCTGCCGCTGCGCGCGATGAAGTCGCTGCTGATCGCGCTGCAATTCCACCACAAGGCGGCGCCGGGCCGGTTGGTCGACCGCGCGAAATGAACCAGCCTGCGCGCAAGCCCCGCGTGGCCGGCTTCGCGCTGTTCACGCTGTTCCTGACGGCCGTCTTCGTCGCGCTCGGTGTCTGGCAATTGCAGCGCCGGACCGCCAAGCACGCGCTGGTCGCGGCGCTCACCGAGCGCCTTGCAGAGGCGCCCGTCGCGCTGCCGCCGTCTTCGCAATGGGCTGCACTCAATCCCGCGCGCGACGAATTCCGCCGCGTCAGCTTCACCGCGACCTACGCAGCCCTGCCGGATGCGATGGTCTATTCCTCGGGCTCGGCGGTGCGCAAGGACGCCTCCGGCCCCGGCACCTGGGCGTTCCTGCCGGCGCGACTTCCCAGCGGCGAGACGGTCGTGATCGATGCGGGCTTCGTCGAGAACACCATGCAGGACCGCAGCGTCGAGGATGGCGCGGTGAAGAAGCTCGTTACCGGGCAGCCGGTCGCGCTCACCGGTTATCTGCGCTTTCCCGAGCCGTCCGGCTGGCTGACGCCGGCGGAGAACCGCGACAAGCGGCTCTGGTTCGTGCGCGATCATCCGGCCATCGCAAGCGCGCTCGGCTGGGGCGCGGTTGCGCCGTTCTATGTCGACCTCGAGCAACCGGTGCCCGAGAACGGCATCCCGCGCCCGGGGCCGCTCGACGTGCATTTGAAGGACGACCACCTGCAATACGCCGTCACCTGGTTCATGCTGGCAGGCGCCGTGCTGATCGCCTTCGCCGTGTGGGCAAGAGGCCGGCGGCAGAGCTGGGCTCGACCGTAGATACCCCGTGGGAACCCGGTATCGCCCGGGGTTTATTATTCAGCGCACATTCACGAGTGTGGTTCTAAGCCGCCGGTGAGTTTCCGCGGCAGACAGGATTGCGGCGTGAGCGATTTCGACCAGATGGGAATTGTCGTCGATTGGGTGGACGCCTGCCGGAAGGGCGACCTCACGTCGTTGCTCGACCTCTATGCGGACGACGCCCAGGTCGAATGCACGTGCAACGGTGCGCAGCGCTATCGCGGCCGCAGCGAGCTCGAGGCCTATTGGCAGCCGCGACTCAGTGCCTTCTCCTTGGCCGGCTTCGGGCTGGAGGAGATCCATCCCGCGCCCCATGGCGTCGATCTCGAATATTCCGTCGCCGGCGCGCTACGGATTCACGCCTCGTTTCGCTTCAGCCCCGAAGGCAAGATCCGTAGCACGCTGTGCGAGCCGGCGCAACAGAACGCGCATCATGGCTGCGCCTGTTAGGGCATGATCCCGAAGGGCCGCGTGGGCGTAAAGTGTGCGGCGGTTTTCCGACAAGGTCAGCTCAACCAATTGGCTGGACCGGCGCCTCGCGTGCCGGCTCGGCCGGAAGGCGGCAGCGTACATGGGTTCGCCCATCCACGCGCAACAGTGACAGCGATCCGCTGAGCGCGCGCACGCGCTCATGCATGCCGGTCAGGCCGCGGCCGAAAACGTTGCCGTCGGGAAAGCCGCCGCCGTCGTCGGAGATCTCGACGACGAGCGCCTTATCGGTGACGGCTGCCTGGACATGGGCGTTGCTGGCCTTGGCGTGGCGCAGCACGTTGGTCAGCGCCTCCTGGATCACGCGATAGACGGTCTGGGCCAGCGGCCCGGCGATGCCGTCGAGACCCGGATCGATCGTGTCCGTCAGGACGATGTGCGGCGCCTGCTTGCGAAAGTTCTGGAGCAGCGTCTGCACGCTGGTCGAAAGGCCAAGCTCCTGAATGTAGAGCGGCCGCAACCGATCGAGGATACGGCGGTTGGTCTGCTGGAGCGCCTCGACCGATTGCAGCACATCCTGGGCCGACTTGCCGAGATTTCCCGCCGGCGGCGAGGCGTCGACCAGCGCGATCGTGCCGGCGCGGATGCTGAACAGCAGCGGTCCGAGCTCGTCGTGCAATTCGCGGGCGAGATCGCGCCGCTCGTCGTCCTGGAGCGACACCAGGCGGTGCATCAGATCGCGATTGTCCTGGCTCAATTGCGCCAGCGTCGCGGCTAGCGCATTTGCTTCCGCACAGCTCTGCCGGATCTCCGGCGGCCCTCCGACCGGGATCGGCTTTGCGTAGTCGCCGCGCCGCATCCGTGTGAGGCCTTCACCGAGATGCTGCAGGGGACGCAGTGCCGATCCCGCGAAGACGTAAGCGATGATTCCGGTGAGCACGGTCAGCATGGCGACGAGGCCGGTCAGCGCCAGGAAGCCGATCCACTTCTCGAACAGGTCGGCCGACAGGTCCGGCAGGAACACGATATCGCCGACACGCTTGCCATCGATCAGCACCGGGGTCGCAGCGTCCATGTCCGGTACCATGAGCAGGTTGACAAACCACTGCGGAACCCCTTGCAGGTTGTGCCGGCCGTCCTTTCGCGGCTCCGCGGCAGGGCCTTCCGCGGAACGGAACTGGATGTCCGAGGAGGTGGTCAAGGATTGGACAAAGGCGTCGAGCGTCTTCCGCGGGTCGTCCGACGCGCGCAGAGTGTTGTTGAGTGCGGTCGCGATCGTCCGGGTCGAACGTCGAGCGGGCTCGTTCTCGTCGGCGAGCTGGCCGGCCGCGAAGATCTGGAGCAGAACGCCGCCCAGGATCAGCGTTGCGAGAAAGCTCGCGCCAAGTGGAAGAAACAGTTGCGTTCTGAACGAGAGCCGTTGCCACATTAGGTCAATTCTAACGCGCATCGGCGGGATTTACTCTTTCCATTTGTTCCCGCCGGTCTATGAGTCGAACAACAAGAGAGTGCGCGATGCAAGATACCGCCAAGCCGGCGACCAGGGTCCTGATTGTCGATGACCACCCCGTGGTGCTGTCCGGTTGCCGCACCCTGTTCGCTTCGGACCATTCGATCCGTATCGACGAGGCGACCGACGCCAAATCCGGCCATCGCGCCTATGTCAGCAAGCGGCCCGACGTGACCGTGATCGACATCAGCCTGCCCGATGTCTCCGGCTTCGAGCTGATGCGACGCATCCGCAAGGACGACCCCGACGCCAAGATCATCATGTTCAGCATGAACGACGATCCGGCCTTCGTGGTGCGGGCGGTCGAGCTTGGGGCGCAGGGCTATGTCTCCAAGGGCGATGATCCCAGGATCCTGCTGAAAGCGGTGCGCAAGGTGGTCGCGGGCGACAATTACATCTCACCGCAACTCGCGGAAGCCGTGACGTTTTCCGGCGCGGCGATCAAGGCCAACCCGGCCTCGCAGATGACGCCGCGGGAGCTCGAAATTCTCCGCCTGCTCGGACGCGGCGACAAGATCGTGGAAGTCGCCGAGGCGCTCGGCATCTCCTACAAGACCGTCGCCAACACCACGTCCCTGCTCAAGCAGAAGCTGGGAGCCAAGAACCATTCCGACCTGATCAGGATCGCGGTTGAAATCGGGCTGAATTGACGGCCCGGGGCACTGACGGCCCGGGCACTGACGGCCCGGGCACTGGCGGCCCGGCACCGACGGCACCGAACCGGCTGCTCCAGGATGCAGCCGGTTCGGCGAGACGGATTGGTGTCGGCGTGCAGCCGGGCAATGCATGGACACCGCCGACACCCATCCGCGGACACAATGGGTCGAGGTGGCATTCGTTCCGGACCCCCGCAATTGTCGGGATAAAACGGCAATCCTTGGCGCCGGTTCGCTGGAACGCGCTCGCCAAAGCTTGGCCAATGTCGGGAAAAATAGGAACATCTTCCCGCGCTCGTCGTTTTCGCCCTTGACGATTTCGTGACTGACGGCGAAAGGTTGCCGGACAAGTTTCCGCGGGGGCGGCGACCCCAGAGACAAACCGGTCTGCACATATCAACGACAGACCTTCCAAGAGAGGGCTGCGGCACCGCCGCAGCCCTTTTTGCTGGGCAGGGGTGAAGGCGGGAAGCGGTTTCCTGATGCCGCAAAACACTTTATGGTGGCCCAAAGCCTCTGGCTGTTAACAAGTAATTTCGTAAAATCAAAGGCTTAACGAGCGGGCGCAGGCCCGGTCGGCCTTTGGAGGGCAGTTTGACTCGTTATATCTCGACCCGGGGCGAGGCCCCCGAACTCGGCTTCTGCGACGTGATGCTGACCGGGCTTGCGCGCGACGGCGGCCTGTATGTGCCGACGATCTGGCCGCAGCTCTCTGCCGAGACCATCGCCGGCTTCTTCGGCCGCCCCTATTGGGAGGTCGCGGTCGACGTGATCCGTCCCTTCGCCGGCGGCGAGATTTCGGACGCCGAGCTTGGCCGCATGGCGAACGAGGCCTACGCGACCTTCCGCCATCCGGCGGTGGTGCCGCTGCGCCAGATGTCGCCGCACCAGTTCGTGCTGGAGCTGTTCCACGGTCCGACGCTCGCCTTCAAGGACGTGGCGATGCAGCTGATCTCGCGGCTGATGGACCACGTGCTCGCCAAACGCGGCCAGCGCACGACCATCGTGGTCGCCACCTCAGGCGACACCGGCGGCGCTGCGGTCGAAGCCTTCGCCGGCCTCGAGAACGTGGATCTCATCGTGCTGTTCCCGCACGGCCGCATCTCCGAGGTGCAGCGGCGGATGATGACGTCGACGGGCGCGGCCAATGTCCATGCCCTCGCCATCGAGGGCAATTTCGACGACTGCCAGGCGCTGGTGAAGGGGATGTTCAACAACCATCGCTTCCGCGATGCGACCTCGCTCTCCGGCGTCAATTCCATCAACTGGGCGCGCATCGTCGCCCAGGTCGTCTACTATTTCACCTCCGCCGTTGCAGTCGGCGCGCCGGCGCGCGCGGTGGATTTCGTCGTGCCGACCGGCAATTTCGGCGACATCTTCGCCGGCTACGTCGCCAAGCGGATGGGCCTGCCGGTGCGGACCCTGCGCATCGCCGCCAACGTCAACGACATCCTGGCGCGCACGCTGAAGACCGGGATCTACGAGGTGCGCGAGGTGCACGCGACGGCGTCGCCGTCGATGGACATCCAGATCTCGTCCAATTTCGAACGGCTGCTGTTCGAAGCCGGCCGGCGCGATGCCGCCGGCGTGCGCCGTCTGATGGATTCGCTGAAGCAGTCAGGACGTTTCGTGCTGCCAGATGCGACGCTGGCCGCGATCCGCGAGGAGTTCGACGCAGGGCGCGCCGACGAGACCGAGACCGCGGCTGCGATTCGCGCCGGCTGGCGCGAGGCCGGCGAGCTGGTCGATCCCCATACGGCGGTGGCGCTCGCCGTCGCCGACCGCGATACCACCGACACTGGGGTGCCGAGCATCGTGCTCTCCACCGCGCATCCGGCCAAATTCCCCGACGCTGTCGAAGCGGCCTGCGGCCAGCGGCCGCAACTGCCGGCCTGGCTCGACGGATTGATGACCAAATCCGAACACATGAAGGTGATGAAGAACGATCAGGCCGAGGTCGAGCGGTTCGTGCTGTCGGTCAGCCGCGCCGCAAAGCAGGGAGTTGCCGGATGAGCGTCGAGATTTCCAAACTTGCCTCCGGCCTGACCGTCGTCACCGACAAGATGCCCCATCTCGAGACCGCGGCGCTCGGCGTGTGGGCCGGCGTCGGCGGACGCGACGAGAAGCCGAACGAGCACGGCATCTCGCATCTGCTCGAGCACATGGCGTTCAAGGGCACGACGAAACGCTCCTCGCGCGAGATCGTCGAGGAGATCGAGGCGGTCGGCGGCGACCTCAATGCCGGCACCTCGACCGAGACCACGTCCTATTATGCGCGGGTGCTCAAGGCCGACGTGCCGCTCGCGCTCGACGTGCTCGCCGACATCCTCGCCAATCCCGCCTTCGAGCCGGACGAGCTGGAGCGCGAGAAGAACGTCATCGTGCAGGAGATCGGTGCCGCGCAGGATACGCCCGATGACGTCGTGTTCGAGCATCTCAACGAGCTCTGCTACCCCGACCAGCCGATGGGCCGCTCGCTGCTCGGCACGGCCAAGACGCTGCGCGCCTTCAATCGCGATTCGCTGCGCGACTATCTCTCGACGCATTATCGCGGGCCCGACATGGTGGTGGCCGCGGCCGGTGCGGTCGATCACAAGCAAGTGGTCGCTGAGGTCGAGAAGCGCTTCGCAAGTTTTGAGGCGACGCCGGGTCCCAAACCGCAGGCGGCCATGTTCGGCAAGGGCGGCGCCAAGGTGGTGCATCGCGAGCTGGAGCAGGCGCATCTGACGCTGGCGCTGGAAGGCGTGCCGCAGAGCGATCTGTCGCTGTTCTCGCTCCAGGTCTTCACCAACATCCTCGGCGGCGGAATGTCGTCGCGCCTGTTCCAGGAGGTGCGCGAGAAGCGCGGTCTCTGCTACTCGATCTATTCGTTCCACGCGCCCTATACCGACACCGGCTTCTTCGGCCTCTACACCGGCACCGATCCGGCCGACGCGCCGGAGATGATGGAGGTCGTGGTCGACATCATGAACGATTCGGTCGAGACCCTGACCGAGGCCGAGATCGCGCGGGCCAAGGCGCAGATGAAGGCGGGCCTCCTGATGGCGCTGGAGAGCTGCTCTTCCCGCGCCGAGCAGCTGGCGCGCCACGTGCTGGCCTATGGCCGGCCGCAGACGGTCGAGGAGCTGGTGGGCCGGATCGACGCCGTCAGCGTCGAATCGACCCGGGATGCCGCGCGTGCGCTGCTGTCGCGGAGCCGGCCTGCCGTTGTCGCATTAGGCAGTGGCAGGGGTCTGGACACGGCGGTGTCTTTTGCGGAAGGATTGACGCGGGCACGTGCCAAGGCGCGGCTGCATTAGGAGCCGCGCGCGGGCTGAGCTGCCCCGGGAAGCATCACCATGGCCCTCTTTCGCCTGCCGTCCAGTGGACCCGCCGCCCTCGCGCCGCGCGGTAACGGGCTGTTGCTGCGCGCGCCGCAGATGTCGGACTTCCTGCAATGGGCGCATTTGCGCGAGACCAGCCGCGATTACCTGACGCCCTGGGAGCCGATCTGGCCGTCTGACGATCTCACCCGCTCCGGCTTCCGCCGCCGCCTGCGCCGCTATTCCGAGGACATTGCCGCGGACCGTTCCTATCCCTTTCTGATCTTCCGGGAACTCGACGGCGCCATGGTCGGCGGCATCACGCTGGCCAATGTCCGGCGCGGCATCGTGCAGGCCGGCACCATCGGCTATTGGGTCGGCCAACCCCATGCCCATCGCGGCTACATGACGGCTGCACTGCGGGTGCTGCTGCCGACGCTGTTCGGCGAGCTCAATCTGCACCGGGTCGAGGCCGCCTGCATCCCCACCAATGCGCCGTCGATCCGGGTGCTGGAGAAGTGCGGTTTCTCCCGTGAAGGCCTGGCGCGCCGCTATCTCTGCATCAACGGGGTCTGGCAGGACCATTTGCTGTTCGGCCTCCTGCATGAGGATTTCCGCGGCTGAGCGGCTCGCTTCATTGGGCCAAGTCCCCTGGCCAAGTCCTCTGGCCAAGTCCCCTGGTCAAGTCCCCTGCCAAGTCCCTGGCCCAGTCCCCCTTTTTGCTGCCTTGGGTTCGCCGATTTTGGCGATATAACCCGCATGCCCCGGCCGGCGATCGGCCGGATAATTGTCATTGGAGTACGGGCTTTGATGGTGAAGCAGCTTCGGTCATCGCGGAATGTGCTGCGGCGGATGCCGGCGATCGCGCTGGCATTGTCGATGTCGTTCGCGACGGTTTCGCCGGTGGCCGCCCAGTCCTTGACCGACCGCTTCAAGAGCCTGTTCGGCGGCAAGTCGGATGAGCCGGCCCCGCCCAAGCCCGCGCCTGCGCCTGGCCAGCCGGCGGAAGACGACCTCGATTGCCCGCAGGTGACGGTGCGTGCGGGTGCATCGACCTACGCGGTGGGGGCGGCCGGAAAGCCGGCCGTCGGCAATGAGATCCGCTTCCAGGCCTCGATCACCAAGATGGCGCGCGAATGTGCCCGCAGCAGTGCCGGCATCACGGCCCGGATCGGAATCCAGGGCCGCGTGATCGCCGGTCCCGCCGGTGCGCCCGCCACCGTCGAGGTCCCCTTGCGTGTCGCGGTGGTGCAGGGCGGCGTCGGCGAGAAAGTGATCGCCTCGAAGGCTTACCGGACTACGGTCGAGATGTCGGAAGGGGGCAGCGTGCCCTTCACCTTCATCGTCGAGGATCTGGCTTATCCGACGCCCTCCGCCGCGACCGCCGATTCCTATGTCTTCTATGTCGGCTTCGACCCGCAGGCGCTGTCCCCCGAGCCGAAGGGACGGAAGAAGAAGTAGGGGGCTCGTGCCCCGGACGC
The DNA here is from genome assembly GCF_002278135.3 of Bradyrhizobium ottawaense. Lineage (NCBI taxonomy): Bacteria > Pseudomonadati > Pseudomonadota > Alphaproteobacteria > Hyphomicrobiales > Nitrobacteraceae > Bradyrhizobium > Bradyrhizobium ottawaense. The sequence goes on from NZ_CP029425.2 coordinate 1,206,743, forward strand.
AGCGCAGCGCTTCTTCAGCGGTGCGCTGCAGAGCCGGGGCCCATGCCGCCCGGCACACTGGGTCCCGGCTCTGCGTCGCGTCATTTCATGACGCGACGCGTCCGGGACACGAGAGTCTTTAGACAAAAAAAGCCGGCGCTCATCGCGCCGGCTTTTTGATTGGTGAAGGCAGAACGCTCAGTTCAGCTTTTGCCGGACCTCGGTGATGCCCTTGGCGATCAGATCGTCGGCAACCGAGCCCTTGACCGACTGCGACAGGATCGTCGAGGCGGCCTGGACGGCGGCTTCCGCGGCTGCGGCACGGACATCGGCGAGCGCCTGGGCTTCGGCGAGCGCGATCTTGCTCTCCGCGGTCTTGGTCCGGCGGGCGACGAAGTCTTCCATCTTCGCCTTGGCCTCAGTCGCGATGCGCTCGGCTTCGCTCCTGGCGTTGGCGATGATGTCGGCGGCCTCGCGTTCGGCCGAGGCGGTGCGCGCCTTGTAGTCGGCGAGCACCTTGGCGGCTTCCTGCTTGAGACGCGTCGCGTCGTCGAGCTCGGCCTTGATGCGGTCGGCGCGATGGTCGAGCGCAACCATCGCTTTCTTGAAGACCCCGAGATAGCCGAACAGGACCATCAGGATCACGAAAGCGATGGCGACCCAGGTTTCAGGATCGAAGAACATATCGACTAACCCTTCAAGGACGCATCAACGGCGGCATTGACCGACGCCGCGTCCGGAACCACGCCGGTGAGCTGCTGCACGATCTGGCCTGCCGCATCGGCGGCGATGCCGCGAACGTTGCTCATGGCGGTTGCGCGGGTCGAGGCGATGGTCTTCTCCGCCCCGGCGAGCTTGGCCGCCAATTGCTCTTCCAGCGTCTTGCGCTCGGCGTCCGCCTGCGCATTCGCCTTGTCGCGGGATTCGTTGCCGATCGCCTGCGCGCGCGAGCGTGCCGAAGCAAGCTCGTTCTCATAGGCCTTCAGCGCCGCGTCGGACTGGTCCTTCAGCTTCTGCGCTTCGGCGAGGTCGCCCTCGATCTTGTTCTGACGGGCCTCGATCGCACCGCCGACACGCGGCAGAGCAAGCTTGGACACGATCACGTAAAGCAGGACGAAGAAGATCGCGAGCGACACCAGCTGTGAAGCGTAGTTGCTGCTCTCGAACGGCGGAAAACCGCCACCGTGGTGACCACCGTCAGCCCCGGTGTGAGCGCCCGCCGCCGGACCTTTTGCGCCGCCATGACTTTCAGCCACGGAGTTCTCCTGTTGCTGTCACACGCGCCGTCCCAATGGGATGGAACGGCGCGAAAAACGTCGTCCTCAGAGCGGAACGAACAGCAGCAGCAGCGCGATCAGCAGCGAGAAAATGCCGAGCGCTTCGGTCACGGCGAAGCCGAAGATCAGGTTGCCGAACTGGCCCTGAGCGGCCGACGGGTTGCGAACGGCTGCGGCGAGGTAGTTGCCGAAGATCACGCCGACGCCGACGCCTGCGCCGCCCATGCCGATGCATGCGATGCCCGCGCCGATAAGTTTTGCTGCTGCCGGATCCATTTTAGACTCCTTGGAAGAAAGATTGGGTTTTGGGTGGAAATTCCCCGGACCGCTCAGTGTCCCGGATGAATGGCGTCGTTGAGGTAGATGCAGGTCAGGATCGCAAACACATAGGCTTGCAGGAACGCGACCAGAATCTCGAGCGCGTAGAGCGCGACCGTGAGAGCCAGCGGCAGCACGCCGCCAACCCAGCCCAGCGCCCCGAGCGAGAAGCCGAGCATGGCGACGAAGCCCGCGAACACCTTCAGCGCGATGTGGCCGGCCAGCATGTTGGCGAACAGACGGACGCTGTGGGAGACCGGCCGCAGGAAGAACGACAGGACCTCGATGAACATCACCAGCGGCAGGATGTAGCCGGGGACGCCGTGGGGCACGAAGATAGAGAAGAATTTCAGGCCGTTCTTGGCGACGCCGTAGATCAGCACGGTGAAGAAGACCAGAAGCGCCAGCGCCGCGGTGACGATCAGATGGCTCGACACCGTGAAGGTGTAGGGGATGATGCCGACCAGGTTCGAGACGCAGATGAACATGAACAGCGAGAAGATCAGCGGGAAGAACTTCATGCCTTCCGCGCCGGCCGTCGAACGGATGGTCGAGGCGACGAATTCGTAGGAGATTTCGGCAACCGACTGCAGGCGCCCGGGAACCAGCTGCGTGCCGCTGGCGAGCATCAGGATCGAGATCACCGCCACCGCCACCAGCATGTAGAGCGACGAATTGGTGAAGGCGATCGTGTGATTGCCGATATGGCCCAGGGTGAAGAGAGGCTCGATGTTGAACTGGTGGATCGGGTCGATTTTCATCAGCGCGGCATCTCTTGGTCTGCCGGGCAATGCCGGCGGGTCTCGGTCTGCCGGCCGGGCCGGCCCGTACCGGCAAGGCCGGCACGATCATTCCTCTGGTCCGGATCGGCTAAGACCCACCGCGCCTGTTTTGACCCGCACCCGCCGTTCTCACCACATTCACCACGCCGGCGACGAAGCCCAGCAACAGGAACACGATAAATCCGAAAGGCGACGTCGACAGCAAGCGGTCGAAACCCCAGCCAATCCCCGCTCCGACGACGACCCCGGCGACCAACTCGGAGGATAACCGGAAACCAAGCGCCATCGCCGAAGCTCTGGCCGCTCTGTCTTCACCGTCACCTGCGGGTTGCTCGGTCTTGATTCGTTGGTCCCGGAGTTCGGACAACCGCTGATCAAGTTTTCCGAGCCGTTCGGAAAGCGCAGCTTCCTCGGACGATCTATCGCGATCCCCATTCTCGCCGTGTCCCGTGCCCTGTGTCATGCAACGAAGACCCGAAACGCCGCGGCTGAATGGAAATTGCGCCCGCCACCCTCAAAAGCCGCGCGGACCATACTGATGGCCCATAATCAAGTCAAGCCAAGTCACGATTGCGTCGCTTTCGGTTATGTAGCTGATTTGTTTGATGATATTGGCGCACACGGCAGCGCTGCACACAGCGTGACGCCGCACCGCAGCAGCAGGCCTCAGGATCGGCGGATGCGGCCGCCCTTACGCCACGCTGCCGGGATCGAAGACGCCGCCGCGATCGTTGATGCGGGTGCGTGTTTTGGGCGGCGGATCGCCTCACCGGGGTGTAGAATTTGCGAGAGGGCCACCTGCACGTCGTGGCGGAGAGCGCGATGAGACCAGTGACGTCATCCACAACATCATGGCTTGCGCTGGCGGCGTTCGCCGCCGCGATGGCGATCGGCGGCGACCTCGAGGCCGCGCAATCCACGCCCGACAGCGAGAACGGCCGCTACAGCATGGCGCCGATCCCCGAGGGCGTGCTGCGGCTCGACACGCGCACCGGCACGGTATCGACCTGCACCAAGAACGGCATCGGCTGGGCCTGCTACGCGGTGCCCGACGAACGGACCGCGCTCGACGCCGAGATCGGCCGACTCCAGGCCGAGGTCGAGAGGCTGAAGGGACAGCTCGCGGCCGGGCCGACGGTGTCCGGCAAGATCGACGAGGCGCTGCCGAAATCCGACCCGCTGAAGAAAGCGGAGCCCAAGGGCGCCGAGGGCGAGCGCAAGATCGAGATCCCGCTGCCGAGCGATCAGGACGTCGACCGCGTGATGTCGTTTCTGGAAAGGGCCTGGCGGCGGCTGATCGACATGGCCAACCGCGTCCAGAAGGACGTGTCGGGGAAGATTTGAGGACCCCTTCGCGCCATCCATGCGTTGAGGTGCCGTAGGTGGGCAAAGGCGTTCTTACGCCGTGCCCATCATGTTTCCACGATGCTGAGAAAGGACGTGGGCACGTCGCTTCGCGCCTTTGCCCACCCAACGGCAGTGTTCGATCAATCGAGATATTTGATGACATCAGCCAAATCCATCACGCGCTCGGCGCCATCGTCGGTGCAAGCCGCCACCGTCGCATCGTCATTGCTGACCGTGCAGACACCGGGCCGCGGCTTCACCGATCTGACCAGCGAGGCTGCAAAATTCATCGCCGAGGTTCACGCGCGCGACGGCGCGCTGACGCTGTTCATCCGCCATACCTCGGCCTCGCTGACGATCCAGGAGAATGCCGATCCGTCCGTGCTCGTCGATCTCACCACGGCATTATCCCGGCTCGCGCCGGAGAATGCCGGGTGGATCCACGACACCGAAGGACCCGACGACATGCCGGCACATATCAAGACGATGCTGACCGGGGCCTCGCTTCAGGTTCCGGTCCTGAACGGCCGGCTTGCCCTCGGCACCTGGCAGGCGATCTACTTGATCGAGCACCGCAAGCGCCCGCACCGGCGCGAGGTGGTGCTGCAATTCGTCGGCAGCAATCAGTAAAGCAATTTTAGCGCTCAAAACAAAACCGGCCGCGGATCGCTCCGCGGCCGGTTCGTTGTGCTTATCGCTGCTTTCGATCAGGTCGCCTTGATGTCGACGTCCTTGGTCTCGGGCAGGAAGAAGAAGCCGATCACGACGGTAATCGAGGCGAAGATGATCGGATACCAGAGGCCGGCATAGATGTCGCCGGTCGAGGCCACGATGGCAAAGGCGGTCGCCGGCAGCAGGCCGCCGAACCAGCCGTTGCCGATGTGGTAGGGCAGCGACATCGAGGTGTAGCGGATGCGGGTCGGGAACAGTTCGACCAGCATCGCCGCGATCGGGCCGTACACCATGGTGACGTAGACCACGAGCACGAACAGCAGGCCGATGATCGCCGCCACCTGCGGACGGAAGATGTCGAACGGATGCGCCATCTTCACGATTCCGGCGTCGCCGCCCTTCGGATAACCGGCCGCCTGCACCGCGGCGAGCACCGCCGGGTTGCCGTCCTTGGCGTTGGCGTAGGCGATGTCCTTGCCGTTGACCACCACCTTCACGCCCGAGCCGGCTGCGCCCGGCGTGGTCGTGTACCTGACCGACGACTGCGACAGATAAGCGCGTGCGGTGTCGCAAGGTGCGGTGAAGACACGGGTGCCGACCGGGTTGAACAGGTCGCCGCAACCCGCGGGATCCGCCACCACGTCGACCTTGACCGATTCGATCGCCTTTTCCAGTGCCGGGTTGGCATTGGTGGTGATCATCTTGAAGATCGGGAAGAAGGTCAGCGCCGCGATCAGGCAGCCGCCGAGGATGATCGGCTTGCGGCCGATCTTGTCGGACAGCATGCCGAACACGATGAAGAAGCCGGTGCCGAGCAGCAGCGACCAGGCGATCAGCAGGTTGGCGGTGTAACCGTCGACCTTCAGGATCGATTGCAGGAAGAACAGCGCGTAGAACTGGCCGGTGTACCAGACGACGCCCTGGCCCATCACGCCGCCGAGCAGCGCGAGCAGCACGAGCTTGCCGTTCTGCCAGTTGCCGAAGGCTTCGGTCAGCGGCGCCTTCGAGCTCTTGCCCTCGTCCTTCATCTTCTGGAAGATAGGGGATTCATTGAGGCGAAGCCGGATCCAGACCGAGATGCCGAGCAGCAGCACCGAGACCAGGAACGGGATGCGCCAGCCCCACGCCGCGAAGTCGGTCTCGCCGAGGGCGCTACGGGTGAACAGGATCACCAGCAGCGACAGGAACAGGCCGAGCGTCGCGGTGGTTTGAATGAAGGAGGTGTAGTAGCCGCGCTTGCCGTTCGGAGCATGTTCCGCGACGTAGGTCGCCGCGCCGCCATACTCACCGCCGAGCGCCAGGCCCTGGGCGAGGCGCAGCGCGATCAGGATGATCGGAGCCGCGATGCCGATGGTGGCCGCGTTCGGCAGCAGGCCGACGATGAAGGTCGACAGACCCATGATCAGGATGGTGACGAGGAAGGTATATTTGCGGCCGACGATGTCGCCGATGCGGCCGAACACGATCGCGCCGAACGGACGCACCAGGAAGCCGGCTGCGAACGCCAGCAGCGCGAAGATGTCGCGGGTTGCCGGCGGATAGGCCGAGAAGAACTGCGCGCCGATGATGCCGGCCAGCGAACCGTAGAGGTAGAAATCGTACCACTCGAAGACGGTACCGAGCGAGGAGGCGAGAATGACGAACCGTTCGTCCTTCGTCATCCCTCCCGCGCCTGCTTGAGATACGGCCATTGTCGACATGTTGAGTCGCTCCCCGAATTGCGTTTCCTCGCGCCCCAGACGTCCGGACATGCCGGATCAACCCAGGTCTTGCCCGCAAGGTAACATCGGCGTGAAACCCGCCCCAATACGACTTTCGGCCTTGCGCACTGACGCGTAGCTGACGCCCGGTATCGGGCACCGGCGCGCCGCCACGTAGGCTTCCGGATTAACCCCTTTGCAGCAAAGGGATAATGTGCACTTGCATGCCACGGCCGCTCGGGGAAGAATTGACATACCCGGGATTGGTCCGCCGGCCCGCGAACGACAGCAAGAGAACGATGAACGCTCCCTCGACCCATCTCGTCATCGCCGATGACCATCCTCTTTTCCGCGACGCGCTGCGACAGGCGGTGGCCGGCGTCCTGACCTCGGCCAGGATCGACGAGGCCGGATCGTTCGAGGATCTGACCAAACTCCTGGAACAGACCTCGGATGTCGACCTGATCCTGCTCGACCTCTCGATGCCCGGGATCTCAGGCTTTTCCGGCCTGATCTATCTGCGCGCGCAATATCCGGCGATCCCGGTGGTGATCGTCTCGGCGTCCGACGACAGCGCTACGATCCGCCGTTCGCTCGATTTCGGCGCCTCCGGCTTCATTCCCAAGCGATTCGGCGTCGAGACCCTGCGCGACGCCATCCTCAAGGTGATGGAGGGCGACGTCTGGGTTCCCGCCGATACCGATTTGTCGGCTGCGGCCGATCCCGACATGACGCGCCTGCGCGACCGCCTGGTGACCCTGACGCCGCAGCAGGTCCGGGTCCTGATGATGCTGTCGGAGGGCCTGCTCAACAAGCAGATCGCCTATGAACTCGGGGTCTCCGAGGCCACCATCAAGGCACATGTCTCGGCGATCCTGCAAAAGCTCGGCGTCGAGAGCCGCACCCAGGCGGTGATCGCGGCCGCCAAGATCGCCGGCGGCCAGTGGAAGCAGGGCACGCCGACGGGGTGAGCGCCAAGCTCTCAAAACCCGTCATCCCGAGGCGCCCCATGGAGCGCGTTGCGTCCCATGCCTCGCACCTCATCAGGATGGCGGGGTTGATAACCTCCGCAGCAGTTCGTTGCCGATCCTGATGTCCTCCGTTTCGGCACCTTCAGCAAAGCCCTTCAGAACCGATTGAAGCAACCGTTTTGCTTCGTCACGCCGGCCGCGTTCGGCAATTAGCCGGGCGAGGTCGATCGCGGCCCGCAGCTCCCAGGCTTTCGCGCCCTTGCCGCGGCTGAGCTCCAGCGACTGCACCAGGCAGGCCTCCGCGCCCTCGACCTGCGGTTCCGGCAGGTACGATAGGACCTTGCCTTTCATGCGCAACAGCTCGGGCATGTAGAGGTGATCGCCGCTCTGCGCGACGAGGCGGATGGCGTCGTCGATCAGCTGTGCGCTCTGCTCGGTCTGGCCGAGCGCCAACCATCCCTGAACCAGCGCGATGTTGAACGTCGTGGTCAGCAGCTCGTAGCCGGCATCGTGGAGCTCGCGCAGGCAAGTCCTGATCGTCTCGACGCCACCGGCCGCATCGCCGCGCCGGATCGCCAGCTCGCCTTTGACGCCGCGGCCGACGGCGAGATAAGGCCCCATCGAGCGCGACGTCGCATGCGCGATGAAGCGGTCGATATTCGCGTCCGCACCGTCGAGGTCTCCGCTCCACAGATCAATCGCGACCGTCCAGATCAGCGCAATGCAGAGCGTGATCGGGTGATCCATCTGCGCGGCCTCGGTGACCGTCTGCCGCGCCAGCTGCAGCGCATCCGCGGGGCGGCCCTGCAACCAGAGCTCGCGAGCCAGCGTGATGCCGGCCCGGTTGCGATGATCGAAGCCGTGGACGGTGCTGATTCGCTCCGTGCCCGGTCCCCGCCAGGCGACCTCCAGCATCTCGCGCGCGTCGCGATGCTCGCCTGCCAGATGCAAGGAGACGCCGAGGAGGGAATGGGCGAGGGCGATCGAGGCGGGATCGCCCAGCGACCTCGCGACCGCGAGGCTCTGCTGCGCATAGCCGAGCGCGGCGTCGAACTCTCCCATCCGCTCGTGAAAGATATGCATCCGGCCGAGCAGCTGGAGCTGGTTGATGTCGTCGCCGCGCGCCTGCGCGATCGCAAGGCTCCGGCTCAGGGCGCTGCGCGCCGCTTCGCTGCCGCCGCGGGTGAACATCAGGGTCAGTCCGAGGGCGGCCTGGATGTGCATTTCCTCGGCGCTGCCGCGCGAGGAGGGGTCCATCGCCAGCAGCGCCCGTTCCGACCAGCGCCGGCATTCGATCAACAGGGACATCGCCAGGAAGATCGGCGCCGCGGCGGCGGTGAGCGCAATGCCGATGCCGAGATCACCGCCCGCCCCGAAGCACCAGTCGAGCGCGGCGCGCACATTGTGAAGTGCGGAGAAGTGAGCAGCTCGTTCGTCCGCGCTCGGCACGGCGGCCCATGTCATGCCGGCCTGTTCCAGCCATCGCCGGTAGTAAGTCGCGTGGCGCGCGGCGAGAGCCGCGCCGTCGGGCTCGATCTCGAGCAGATAGGCGCGCGTCGTGTCGAGCAGGCGGTAGCGCATCATGGCGCCGATGGGGCGCGGCGCGACCATCGATTTGGCCACGAGACTGTCGACGGCGTCGAACAGGCGGGCCTGGTCGACGCGCTCGTCCGGCACGACCTCGAGCGCCGCGTCGATGGTGAAATGCCCGGCGAAGACCGCAAGCCTGCGCAGCACGAGGCGTTCGAGATCCGACAGCAGTCCGTAGCTCCAGTCGAGCGTGGCCTGCAATGTCTTCTGCCGGGGCGGCGCCGTTCGCTGGCCCTGCCAGAGCAGATTGAGGCGCTCGTCGAGCAGTGCGGCCGTCTGCTCCAGGCCGTAGGCTTCGACCCGGCCGGCGGCGAGTTCGATCGCCAGCGCCATGCCGTCGAGCTTGCGGCAGATCCTCGCGATGATCGCGGCATTGGCGTCGTCGAGACTGATCTGCGCGCCGCTGGCCGTGGCACGTTCGAGGAACAGTTGCAGCGCCGGATAGGTCTGCGCTGCGGCGACCGTCAGTCCGGAGCCGTCGGGCGGAACGGCAAGCGGCGCCAATCGATAGACCTGCTCGCCCTCGACGCGCAGGGCCTCGCGGCTGGTCGCGAGGATATGGACATGTGGCGCCGCCTGGAAGATGTCCGCCGCCAGCGGTGCGGCCGTCGCGATGACGTGCTCGCAATTGTCGAGAACCAGCAGCATCCGCTTGTCCCTGACATGCGCGAGCAGCGCGGGCAGGGGATCGTCGGTCTCGGCCGGCAAGCCCAGCATCAGCAGGATCGAGGTGATCACGAGATCGGGATCGCTGAGCGCGGCGAGATCAACAAAGTGCGCGGCATCGGAGAAGGTCTCGAGCAGGTCGTGAGCGATCGCCACTGCGACCGCCGTCTTGCCGACGCCGCCCGGGCCGGCGATCGTCACAAAGCGCGAGGCGATGAGCCTGTCGGAGACGGCGGCGATCTCATCGTCGCGCCCGACCATCCGCTGTAACCGGTTCGGCAGTTTCACCGGCGGCAATTCCAGCCGCGGCGCGGGGCGCTGGGCTGCCGCAATGCCTGTTTGCGAAATCGGCGCTGCGAGTTGCGAAATCGGCGCCACGAAGCAATAGCCGCGGCCGGACAGCGTCGTGATGTAGCGGGCGCCGTCCTTGCCGTCGCCGAGCGCCTTGCGCAGCGCTGCGACGTGAAAGCGCAGATTGGCCTCCTCGACGGTGATGCCGGGCCACACCAGCGCCATCAGGTCCCATTTGCCGACGACCTGGTTCGGCCGCGACATCAGCGCCATCAGCGTGTCGAACGCTTTCGCGCCGAGCGGCAACGCGACGCCGTCGCGCATCACGAGCCGTTCATGTGGCGTCACGGAGAATGGCCCGAACGATAAAGTTCCCGTTGCGGTGCCGGCCGGCTCTGTCATGGCAAATCTCGGGTCCCTTCGACAGGCCCCGATAGCCAGATGATCGCGATCCGGCAAGGCCGTCGCTGCATCGGCATCAGACCGCGGATGCAGGCCTTGTTAAGCGCGCGAGGTCTGGCCTCACAACTTCTCACAACTCCCAACGGGTGTCCTGCACCAGCCACTGCTAGTCAGTTGCGCAACGGAAAGGACAGCTTCATGACGCAGGCGGCAAAAACACTCTACACGGCCAAGACCCACACCAGCGGCGGCCGAGGCGACGGCATATCGCGCAGCTCCGACGGCCGCCTCGACGTCAAGCTGTCGCCGCCGGGCGCCGCAGGCATCGGCACCAATCCCGAGCAATTGTTCGCCGCCGGCTGGTCGGCCTGCTTCGAAGGCGCGATGGAGATCGCGGCGCGCCAGCGGAAGATCGAGCTTCCCAGGAAATGCGCGATCGATGCGGAAATCGATCTCGTGCTCGACGAGGGCGCCTATTCGCTCCGGGCGCGCCTCAATGTCAGCCTGCCGGGCCTCGACCCCGAGATCGCGCGCGGCATCATCGATGATGCGCATCGGACCTGCCCCTATTCCAAGGCCGTTCGCGGCAACATCGACGTCACGGTCGCGCTGATCTGACGCGCCATCACCAACCATCAAGAAAGGTAGCTCCACCATGAAGCAGATCATCGACCAGCATCGCCGCCAGTTCTTTGGCGTCGCCGCAGGAACCGTGGCCGTCGGTCTTGGCGTGATCGACCTCGCGCGCGCCGAGACCGAAGCGCCGAAATCGTCCGCATCGATTGCGTCCTTCGGGGCGATCAAGCAAATCGATGCCGGCGTCCTCAATGTCGGCTATGCCGAGGCGGGTCCTTCGAACGGTCCCGTGGCGATCCTGCTGCACGGCTGGCCCTACGACATTCACGCCTTCGTCGACGTCGCGCCGATCCTGGCCAAGGCCGGCTATCGCGTGATCATCCCTCACTTGCGCGGCTACGGCACGACGCATTTCCTTTCGAGCGAGACGCCGCGCAACGGCGAGCCTGCCGCGATGGCGGCCGACGTCATCGCGCTGATGGACAAGCTCGATATCAAGAAGGCGGTCGTCGCCGGCTTCGATTGGGGCGCGCGCACCGCCGACATCATCGCCGCGCTGTGGCCGGAGCGCTGCCGCGCGCTGGTGTCGGTCAGCGGCTATCTGATCTCGAGCCAGGCCGCCGGCAACGCGCCGTTGCCGCCGTCTGCCGAGCTGCAATGGTGGTACCAGTTCTATTTCGCCACCGAGCGCGGCCGTGCCGGATACGAGAAGTACACGCATGATTTCGCCAAGCTGATCTGGAAGCTCGCCTCACCGCAATGGAAGTTCGACGACGCCACCTTCAATCGAAGTGCGGCGGCGCTGGACAACAAGGATCATGTCGCGATCACGATCCATAACTACCGCTGGCGGCTCGGGCTCGCCCAGGGCGAAGCGAAATACGAGCATCTCGAAAAGAAGCTGGCAGCGGCTCCCGTCATCGACGTGCCGACGATCACGATGGAGGGCGACGCCAACGGCGCGCCGCATCCCGACCCGAGCGCCTATGCCAGGAAGTTCTCGGGTCGATACGAGTTTCGCCTGATCACCGGCGGCATCGGCCACAATTTGCCGCAAGAAGCACCGCAAGCCTTCGCCAAGGCCGTCATCGACGCCGACGGCGCCTGAGCATCTACGACACCTCGGTCCAGCCATGGGCCGGACCGGGGATCGCCCATTGAACCCAGCTTGATGAATGGTCATGACGCCAGCCGAACCTGAAAAGAACAAATCTCCTTACGCCACGATGATCGTGCTCGCCGTGGTCCTGCTCGTCGTGCTCCTGACCTGCGTGCCGTATCTCGTCACGATCGCTTCGGCGGAGGGGCCGGCGGCACGCGACACGGCCGACGCCTCGCCGATCTTCGGCGTCACGATTCCGCCGGGCTACAAGCAGTGGGAGCTGATCGCGCCGGCCGAAGAGGCCGCGCCGCTCGACGAGCTCCGCGCTGTCGTCGGCAACCGGACCGCAATCGACGCGTATCAGGCCGGCAAGCTGCCGTTCCCCGACGGCACCATTCTGGTCAAGCGCGCCTGGAAGCGCAAACAGTCACCGGAGTTTGCGTCCGCGACCATCCCCGGCGCCGCCACCACGGTCCAGGTGATGGTCAAGGATTCCAAAAAATACGCCGCGACGGGCGGCTGGGGTTTTGGCCGTTTCATCAACGGCAAGCCGGTCGACGAGGCCCAGCACCGCACCTGCTGGGGCTGTCACGAAGCCCGCGCGGGCAGCCGCGACTACGTCTTCACACGGCTTGCGCCCTGAAGCGGACCTCGGCCGGCAATCATTTCGCCGCCATCCGCAAGGCGCACATCTGCGCGATCCTGCAAAAGCCCGGCATCGAGAGCCGGACGCAAGACGCGATGGTTGCCACCAGGGCAGGCAGGGCATACCGACGGGCTGAGGCGTTTCCTCGCTAACTCGCGGATGTCCGGTCTTGAGGCAGAGCCAAGTCATTCGGCTCGTTCAGAACATTGCCGGTTTTGACCCATTGCGGACGTTCAAGCGATGCCGCTCAATGACCGAGCGACAGAGGGCCTTGACCACCGGGTTTGCTTATCGCAGCCCGAGGCTGCCGCTGGCTATCAAGTCACTCTCGGTCAATAAAAACGACCGAAGGCTCGACCTCGATGAGGAACGCCTCATTCGCGAGGCTCGACACCCCGATCCAAGTTGCGCAAGGCGGATTCTCGCCGAAGGCCGCCTTGAGAGCTCCGGTGATGGCGCTGCTCTCATGCATATGACTTTGCCTGATATAGAGCCGAAGTGCACCGACGTCGCATAGTTTTGCACCGACGGACGCCAGGGCGGCCGCAAGATTCTCCAGACTTTTCTCGAGTTGGAGCCGAATATCACCGGCACCAACGACGTTTCGATCTGCGTCCCAAGCCACTTGGCCAGACGCATGGACGGCGTCGCCGAGGCGCGTTGGGACGATTGCTACCTGCGCAAAGCCGTAGTGCCGGCTATCAAAGAGTCCAGTGGGAGCATGTACCGTTCGGCTCATTGCGAAACCTTGGTTATGCCGACGATCGGCGGTGATCCTACGAGGATAATACCCATGATTCCGGCAAGCCGCACTTCCGGTTATGAAGTTGGACAATATCCGCGTTTTGCGCTGCTGGAGGAGATCAGCGGACATTCAAGTGCGTTCTTCAAGGCATGATTTTGCGGGCGACGTGCCCGGGTCACCCCAAGGGCTTGGGTGATCGTCAGGCAAAACAGCAACGGCTGGGTCAATCGGCTTGATCGAAAATATTCGTATTTACAGAAATTCGGCTTTGTCGTAGGTATTGCTCACCCTGATCCGGCGAAAAGGGGCGGTCGTACGTCGTCACGAGCCGCGGATCGGGCTGCGGTGGACGCATTGGCGCCGTCGCGGATGTGAGACGCGGGGCGGGGTGATGGATTGAGCCGATCCCCGTGAGCTTCTCGCAAGCCGCGTTGTACGAACGGCGCTGTGTGCGTACGGCAAAACCGTGTGGTCCTGGCCGTCGTTGCTACGGTCAAGTCTTACGGAGGCGACATGGCGCCAACCGGCGCCATGCCGGCGAATTCCGTGAGGCGAGGGAGGCCAGAGGGAAAGTTCGGCTCCCGGGAGAGCACGGCATAAGCCGTCCGACCATCGCGCAGGGAAGGCCGTGTGTTCGGCGTCACCTGTATGCTGCTGTGCGGTTCTTCCTGCGTGTGCATTTCGCGCAGCGGACCGCGGGTGCCAGCCGGCACCCGGCCTTCCCTGCGCCCTTTTCTCCAGGAGGGCGTGACGAGAAGCGCAAACCTCGGGCGAAACGCGCCGCGAGAAGGCGAAGGCGTGTCTGCGAAACGAGATGCCGATTTGAGGACGACAACATTTCACCTTGCTCCGTCATTGCGAGGAGCGAAGCGACGAAGCAATCCAGAATCTTTCCACGGGAGGATTCTGGATTGCTTCGCTTGCGCTCGCAATGACGATGTGGAGGTCGCGGTGCACCCTTCCGTCACCGTACCCGGCTCAATGGCCAAGCCGTTGTCCCTGGAGGCGCTCTTCATGAGCGCGGGCGCTGGCAGTGCGTCTCACTCCGCCGCCACCATCTGCTGCGTGCGCCACTGGCCGAGGAGCGCGCGGAGCGAGGCCGGCTTGACCGGCTTGTTGAGCACTGCGACCTTCTCGTCGCGCGCAGCGACCTGCACGGCGGGGCTGCGGTCGGCGGTGATCAGGATCGCGGGAATGGCGTCGCCGAAGCGACGGCGGATGTCGCGGATGGCGGCGATGCCGTTGCCGCGGTCGAGATGATAGTCGACCAGGAGGCCGGTGACGCGCCGTCCCGCCGTCTCGATGGCGGCGATCGCGCCTTCGGGATCGGCGACCGCGATCACCTCGGCGTCCCAGGCCTTCAGCAGCGTGCGCATGCCGTCGAGGATCGCCGCGTCATTCTCGATACAGACGATCAGGGCACCCGAGATTGGCGTCCGCGCCAGCGGCGTCGCGCTGGTCACCGCGGCGGTGTGGGTGATCGCTTTCGCCGTCGGCACGGTCACGGAGAAGACCGAGCCGCCGCTTCTGTTGCCGTCGATGGCGATGCCGTGCTTGAGCACCCGCGCCAGCCGTTCGACGATCGACAGGCCGAGCCCCAGCCCGCGCGCGATCCGCGCGCCCTGCTCGAGGCGGTGGAATTCCTTGAAGATCTCGCCGCGCTTGACCGGCGGAATGCCGACGCCGGTGTCGTAGACGCAGATCTTGAGCGAAGGGCCTTGTCGGCGACAGCCGACCAGCACGCGGCCGCGCGGGGTGTATTTGATCGCGTTCGAGATCAGGTTCTGCAGCAGGCGCCGCAGCAGGAGCCGGTCCGATTCGACCGGCAGCGAGCACGGCACGAAGGTGAGCTCCAGGTTCTTGGCGCGCGCGATCGGCGCGAACTCGATCTCCAGCGAGCGCATCAGATCGGCCATCTTGAAGCTCGAGATCGAGGTCGTCATCGCGCCGGCGTCCAGTCGCGAGATGTCCAGCAGCGCGCCGAGGATCTCTTCGATCGCCTGCAGGGATTCGTCGATGTTCTCGACCAGCCGCGTCTCCTCGCCGCTGTGCTGGCGCTCAACCAGGCTCGTGACATAGAGCCGCGCCGCGTTCAGCGGCTGGAGGATGTCGTGGCTGGCGGCGGCGAGGAAGCGTGTCTTGGAGATGCTGGCGTCTTCCGCGGCGCTCTTGGCCAGCGCCAGCTCGGAATTCAGCCGCGTCAGCTCCTCGGTGCGGTCGCGCACGCGCTTTTCCAGTGTCGCGTTGGCGCGCTCCAGTGCTTCCGCCGCCTCGAAGGTGGGGGTGACATCGGTGAAGGTGATGACGAAGCCGCCGCCGGGCATGCGGTTGGTAAGCACCTCGATCACCATGTGGCGTTCCGGCAGACGTTCGAGATATGGCTCGCTGTCGGTGGTGTAGGCGGCAAGGCGCCGCTCCAGCATGGCCTCGCGCTCGACCGGGTCGTCCGGATCGCTCACGCCGATGAATTCCAGGATCTCGCGCAGCGGCTCGCCGAACTGGACGATATGCGGGGGGACGTTGAGGAGATCGCCGAACTGCCGGTTGGAGCAGATCAGCTGCAGATCGGCATCGAACACGGCGATGCCCTGACGCACGTGGTTGAGCGCGGTCTGCAGGATCTCGCGGTTGAAATGCAGGGCTGCGTGCGAGTCGTCGAGCAGCTTGAGTGCGGCTTTGGCCGAGACCGTGCGCTTGCGCAGCAGCAGTGACATCACGAGGCGCGAGGAGGCCGCGCCGATCGAGGAGGCGATCAGGTGCTCGGCGTGCTGCAACAGCTCGAAATCGGCGGGCGCTCCAGCCTCCAGACGAACGTTGCGCCGTGCGGAGAATGCCTCGAAGGAATGCCGGGCGCGGTCGGGTCCGAGATATTGCGCCACCGTGGTCTGGATGTCCTGCACGGTGACGGTGGTGCGCCAGCGGCGGAAACTAGGCGAGATCGGCGCAAGCGTATTGGGCACGAACAGATCGGCCTGCAGCAGCTCGATGGACGAGGGCCTTCGCGCCAGCGACAGCAGCACATAGGTCAGGATGTTGAGCGACAGCGACCAGATCACGCCGTGCATCAGGGGAGGCAGATCGGCGCCGAACAGCGCCTGCGGCCGCAGCGCCTCGATGCCGAACGGACCGTGCTGCAGCAGCAGGATGCCCGATGTCGAGGAATCCATGAAACTCGGAATGAACAGCGTGTAGAGCCACACCGCGAAGCCGACCAGCATGCCGCCGATGGCGCCGCGCGCGGTCGCGCGCCGCCACAGCAGCCCGCCGAAGAAGCTCGGCGCAAGCTGCGCGATGGCGGCAAAGGAGAGCAGGCCGATCGCCACGAGCTGGGTATTGCCGAGCGCGCGATAGTAGAAATAGGCCATCACCATGATGGCGAAGATCGCGAGCCGGCGCGAGCGCAGCAGGAAGTCGCTGAAATCCGCGCCGCCGGCGCGTCCTTCCGGCCGTCGTTGCAGCACCAGCGGCACCACGAGGTCGTTCGAGACCATGATGGAGAGTGCGACGCATTCGACGATCACCATCGCGGTCGCCGCCGACAGGCCGCCGACGAAAATGGCGACGCTGAGAAGCCCCGCACCGCCCTCCATCGGCAGCGCCAGCACGTACATGTCAGGGTCGGCCGCGCCGAACGGGAAGGTGACGAGGCCGGCGAGCGCGATCGGGATCACGAACAGATTGATGGCGACGAGATAGAGCGGGAACAGCCAGCGCGCGCGACCGACCTCGGCATCCGAGGAGTTCTCGACCACGCTGACGTGAAACTGGCGCGGCAGCAGCATGATCGCGCAGAGCGACAGCAGCGTCATGGTGAGGAAGTTGCCGATCGACGGCGAATAGTTGATGGCGCGCACCGCCTCCGGCGTCTTCATGGCGCGCTCGATCAGTTCGTGCGGCGAGAACATCCAGAAGGTGACGAAGATGCCGGCGGCGAGGAAGGCGATCAGCTTGACGATGGATTCGGTCGCGACCGCCAGCATCAGGCCGTGCTGATGCTCGGTCGCGTCGGTCTGACGCGTGCCGAACAGCACGGCGAAGGCCGCCATCGCCAGCGTCACCATCAGCGCGACGTCGCCGACGATCGGGATGTGGGAGAAGGCCTGGTCTTCGCTCAGGATCGTTTCGAGCGAGGAGGCGACCGCCTTGAGCTGGAGCGCGATGTAGGGCACCGAGCCGATGATCGCGATCAGCGCCACGGTCGCCGCCACCGCCTGGCTCTTGCCGTAGCGCGCCCCGATGAAGTCGGCGATCGAGGTGATGTTGTGGGCTTTCGCCAGCTGGATCACGCGGCGCAACACGCCGGCCCCTAACCCGATCATCAGGATCGGGCCGACATAGATGGCGAGGAAGTCGGTCGAGGCGCGGGTGGCGAAGCCGACCGAGCCGAAGAAGGTCCAGGAGGTGCAGTAGATCGCCAGCGAGAGCGGATAGATCAGCCCGGAGGCACGGCCGCGCCCGGCCGGCGAGCGGCGGTCGCCATGGCTCGCCACCAGGAACAGGAAGCCGATATAGCCGAAGGCGGCGGCGATCACGCCCCAATCGTGCAGCATGGCGAGCGCGCTTTCTCCCAGGGCGCTGCCGCGCCCGAGCTCATTTTCGCTGCAAATCTAGCGCGTTGGGCGGGGGGAGGCGACAGCGAAATGCTCGGAAGGGCGGGAACTGGGGTTGTCGTTAAGGTGCGCAGCTTGGGGTTTTCCGAGAGAATCCCCGTGTGGCACCCCCCTCCCTGACCCTCCCCCACAAGGGGGGAGGGAACGGAGAGAGCCTTGCTCCTCGCGACAAAGATGCGACTGGCGCTCGAGTTATTGGGCTGGATGACGTGAGGCGGGCACACCTGTCTCGCTCACTCCCCCCTTGTGGGGGAGGGTTGGGGAGGGGGGTAGCTCCGGGAGCGGTAGAAGTGAGGCAGGAGAGGCGAAACGCCTATTCCGCCGCGAGCGACTTCTCGCGCAGTGGCAGGCCGAGACAGTCCCACACCTGCAGCAGGGCCTCGGCGAGCTGATCGATCAGGCCGTCGTCGTGATAGGGCGAGGGCGTGATGCGCAGCCGCTCGCTGCCCTTGGCGACCGTCGGATAGTTGATCGGCTGGATGTAGATGCCGTGCTCCTCGAGCAGCAGGTCGGACGCCTGCTTGCACCTCTCGGGATCGCCGACGAACAGCGGCACGATGTGGGTGTCGCTCGACATCACCGGCAGGCCGGCGGCGTTGAGGATCGCCTTGACGCGGGCGGCACGGTCCTGGTGGCGCTCGCGCTCCCAGTTCGAGGTTTTCAGATGCTTGATCGCGGCAGTCGCGGCCGAGCAGATCGCCGGCGGCAGCGCGGTGGTGAAGATGAAGCCCGGCGCATAGGAGCGCACGGCATCGATGATCTGGCCGTTGGCGGCGATGTAGCCGCCGAGGCAGCCGAACGCTTTCGCCAGCGTGCCTTCGAGGATGTCGATGCGATGCATGACGCCGTCACGCTCGGCGATGCCGCCGCCGCGCGGGCCGTACATGCCGACCGCGTGGACTTCGTCGACATAGGTCATCGCGTCGTACTTCTCGGCGAGATCGCAGATCCTGGCGAGCGGGGCGACGTCGCCGTCCATGGAATAGAGGCTCTCGCAGACGATCAGCTTCGGCCGGTTCGGGCCGGCCGCTTTCAACAGCTCCTCGAGATGCGCAAGATCGTTGTGGCGGAACACGACCCGCTCGCAGCCGGACTGGCGGATGCCCTCGATCATCGAATTGTGGTTGAGCTCGTCCGACAGGATCAGGCAGTTCGGAATGAGTTTTGCGATGGTCGGGATGCCGGTCTGGTTCGAGACATAGCCCGAGGTGAACAGCAGCGCGGCTTCCTTGCCGTGGAGATCGGCGAGCTCGGCCTCGAGCTGGACCAGCGGATGATGCGTGCCGGCGATGTTGCGGGTGCCGCCGGCACCGGTGCCGACGCGCGTCGCGGTCTCGACCATGGCGCCGACCACTTTCGGGTGCTGGCCCATGCCGAGATAATCGTTGGAGCACCAGATCACGACGTCGCGCTTGCCCTTGGGCGAGTGCCAGACCGCGTGCGGGAATCGGCCGGCCGTGCGCTCCAGGTCGGCGAACACGCGGTAGCGCCGCTCGGAATGGAGACGATCGAGGGCGGAATCGAAGAACTGGTTGTAATCCATCGGCAAAACCTGCAACGGAACCCGGCCAAGGCGGCCGCTCATTTTTAGAGCTTTTCCAGCTCCAATGTCCATGCGCCCGCACACATTTGTGACGAGGCGCGCGGGTCCATTGATAGCGGCGTATCGCCGGCGATAGTTGATGTGGATCAAACGCCTAACGCTGGTCCGCCCGCGCGGGCCGAGGCTCCCGGGAAAGTCCGGGACCGTTGCCGCTGGCTTGGACATTTTGTCCATGGGGCGCGCGCCGTCCATGATTGCTGAGCCGGTCGCGCCGATGTCGTAGCCTTTGGCGAGGCGCGGATCGGCGCCCGGCAAGCGCATGCGAAAGGACGCCCGATGAAGCGTGTCATGGTTCTGAACGGTCCCAACCTCAATATGCTCGGCATTCGCGAGCCGCACATCTACGGCACCACGACGCTCGCAGAGGTCAACGCGAGCTGCGAGGCGGCTGCCGCAACCCTCGGGCTCAAGCTCGCCTTCCACCAATCCAACCATGAAGGCGTGCTGGTCGACCTGATCCAGTCGGCGCGGCAGGACGCCGATGCAATCATCATCAATCCGGCCGGCTTTTCCTTCACCTCGGTCGCGATCATGGACGCGATCAAGACGTTCGAAGGGCCGGTGCTGGAAGTCCACATCTCCAACATCCACGCCCGCGACGAATATCACCGCCACTCCAAGATCTCGTTCGTGGCGAGCGGGGTGATCTGCGGCCTGGGCCCGTTCGGCTACATCGCCGCGCTGCACGCGATCGCGAATATGAAGTGACATGCCGCCACAAGCCCGGGCATGACGAAGCGACTCACGTCGTCCTGAACTGCAGCACGCCGTCCTTCGTCTCCGCCGTCAGCCGGCCCTCGACGATCATGTAGTTGACGTGGGCGACGAGCTCTCCGGCGGCAAAGCCCATCTGGTGTTCGTCGAGCACATGCTTGTTGAACACGACGGGTACCAAGGCGCGCGAGGTCTGCGGCACCTCGCGGCAGGCTTCCGCGATCAGGCGGCAGCGCTCTTCATGGTGGTCGGCGAGCTGCTTGATGCGGGTCTTCAGCCCGTAGAACGGCACGCCATGGCCGGGCAGCACCAGGACGTCATAGGGCAGCGTCGTGGTGAGGCTGGCGAGCGAGGCCAGATATTCGCCGAGCGAGTTCTGGTCGGGCTCGACCGCCCACACGCTGACATTGGGCGAGATCTTGCTCAGCACCTGGTCGGCGGAGAGGAACAGCTTGTCGTCGGCGCAATACAGCATCACCTGGTCGAGCGCGTGGCCGCCGCCGGTGATCACCTTGAAGCGGCGCGTGCCGATCACGACGTCGTCGCCATGGGAGATGCGGCGGTAGGAGGGCGGCAGCACCGAAACGCGCTTGAGATAATCCTGGCCGCGGCCGAGCAGCTTTTCGGTGAGCGACTCGTCCATGCCATGGCGACGGAAGAACAGCCGCTGCGCCTCCTGCCGCTCCGCGGTGCCGCGGTTCTGGTGATAGACCGATTGCAGATATTCGACCTGCGACATCACCAGCGGGCAGTTGAACCGCTCGACAACCCAGCCTGCAAGCCCGACATGGTCGGGGTGGGAGTGGGTGACGATCAGGCGCGTGATGTGGACGCCCTTCAGCGGCCCGTCGAACAGCTTGGTCCAGGCCTCGATCGTCTCCTCGTTGCCGAAGCCGGTATCCACCATCGCATAGCCGTCGCCGTCGGCGAGCAGGTAGATGTTCACGTGGTTGAGGCGGAACGGCAATTTCAGCCGCGCCCACAGCACGCCGGGCCTGACCTCGACGATCTCGTCGTGGCCAGGGTGCTGCTCCCAGGGGTAGCGCAGGGCTTCGGCTGAGGACTGTGCGGTGTCGGTTTTCGCGTTCATGCTACCGGCTTAAACCCAGCGCGCGCGGGGCGCCAGCCGAAAAAGGCTGGCCCGTGGTCTCCGCATGGCGGTCATACCGGGCGTGTTTTTCCGTAGCCCGGACGAAGCGCCGTCCGGGCTACGGGCCGGCGCTGTTACGCCGCCCGCATGTTGTTGAGGAACGCGTCGATCTCTCCGCGCAGCATGTCGGCTTCGCGGCGGAGCGCGTCGGAGGCGCCCAGCACTTCGTTTGCCGCGGCGCCGGCTTCGGCGGAAGCCGTGGAGACGCCGACGATGTTGCTGGAGACCTCGCTGGTGCCGCCGGCGGCATGCTGGATGTTGCGCGCGATCTCGCGGGTGGCGGCGCCCTGCTCCTCGACCGCGGCTGCGATCGTCGTGGTCACGTTGTCGATCTCTCCGATGATCCGGCCGATGCCCTGGATGGCGCCGACCGCCGAGGTCGTGATCTCCTGCATGCTGGCGATCTGGGTGCGGATTTCCTCCGTGGCCTTGGCGGTCTGGCTCGCGAGGCTCTTCACCTCGGAGGCAACCACCGCAAAGCCGCGGCCGGCCTCGCCCGCACGCGCCGCCTCGATGGTGGCGTTGAGCGCGAGCAGATTGGTCTGCGAGGCGATGGTCTGGATCAGGTCGACCACGACGCTGATGCGGCTCGCGCTGTCGGCGAGGCTCTGCACCGTGGTGTCGGTGGCGCCGGCCTCGTCGACCGCCTTCTTGGCGATCGCGGCCGAGGTCACGACCTGCTTGCTGATCTCCTCGATCGAGGACGACAGCTGCTCGGTGCCTGACGACACGGTCTGCACGTTGACCGAGGTCTCCTCGGCGGCCGAGGCGACCGCGTTGACCAGCGCGTTGGACTGGTCGGCGGTGGTCGACATGCTCTGCGCGGTCGATTGCATCGAATTGGCCGACTGCGCCAGATTGTCGAGCGCGGAGCGCACCGTGCTTTCGAATTCGGCGATCTTGGCTTCCATGCGCGCGGCCCGCTCGGCCTTGGCGATCCGGTCCTTGTCCTGCTCGCCGGCGAGCGCCCGGGCTTCGATCATGCTGTCGCGGAACACGGTCAGCGTTTCCTTCATCACGCCGATCTCGTCGTTCTGCCGGGAGCGGACGATCTCGGTGTCGAGGTCGCCGGCCGACAGCAGCTGCATGGCGCGCTGAAGCTCGCGGATGCGGCGCAGGATGTTGCGGCCGACATAGAGCCAGACGAACAGCGCCGAGCCGACCAGCATCAAGGCCCCAAGCGCCAGCATCACGGTGGTCGCGAGCGAGGTCTCCTGCTGCGCCTGCGAGGTCGAGGCGTTGGTCTCTTTCTGCACGCCGTCGACGAGCTGCTGCACGCTGATGCCGAGGCCGACATTGAGCTTGCGGGTCTCGTCGAGGATGGTCTGGCCGTAGTCGACGGAGTCGAGCTCCTTCTCACGCAGGTTGAAGACGCCGGTCTTGCCGGTGCCGAGCGCCAGCAGCTTCTCCGCCGTTTCGCGCAGCATCTTGTTGCCCTGATTGTCCGGCAACAGATCGAGGTTGGACCGCAGGCGTCCCTGCGCCGTCTTGAATTCCTTCTGGATGTCGTCGAGCTTGTCGCTGGTGTTCGCCGACAGTGCCGCACTCATGTTGGCGGCTGCGAGATTGCCGCTGGCGACGACGTTGCCGAGCTGGCCGACGGTCTGCGCGGCGTCGCTGGCGTCCGCGGCAGACAAGTCGGCCGAGCCGAGAATGGCGTTGACCCGGGTCTGCGCGTCGAGCATCGCCGGGCTGGCCGCGCCGACGAAGGCGCCCTGCGCGCTGCGCAGCGCGTCATATTGCTTGTCATGGAGGGCGGCGATATCGAGCCGCTCGCGGGCGGCCTTGGCGAGGCTCTGCGCCGCCTCGTTGATGCTCTTCATCGTCTCGCTGAGTCCGGAGACGACGGCCTTGTCGCCGCCGAGCTGGATGATCTCGTTGAGCTTCTGCTGTGTTTGCTCCTGCAGCTCCTTGAGCTTCTTGGTGCGCTCGTTCAGCGCTTCCTCGCTTTGTGCCGCGAGCAGGGCAGGTCCCTGTGCCGCAAGGCTCGCGCTCAATGCCGACAATTGCAGGCTGGCAGCAAGGCGCGGAATGTCCCGCCCGCTCAGTTCGGTCATGCGTCCGCCGAGATTCTGCAGCGCCAGGCCGGCGCCGGCCGCGATCACGAGGCCCATGCCGGCGATCACTGCGAAGGCGGCGAACAGGCTGCCGCGTACGCCCCAGGTCGGCATTTTGAAACGCGGCCGCATTCGGCCAAGTGGGCCGCCAAGTGAGCCGCCAAGGCTGAAACGGATCGCCATCGAAATTCCCCCAACGTTCTTGCTTCTGTTTGCGGCCGGCAGTATCCGCACGGCGGGTTAAAAATTCGCAATCTCCGCAAACGGTTGCATGTGTTCCGCAGGGCGAAAAAAGAAGGGCCGGCGAAATCGCCGGCCCCCCGTCATGGTAAGGTTGTGGTAACCGATCAGTAGCGCGCGACGGCCGGGCTTGCCCAGTTGAAGCGGTAGTTGACGCCCGCCTTGATGGTGTGGTCGTCAGTGGTGAAGCTGCCGGTGCCCGCGAGCGGACCGCCGGTGAAGCTCGCCTCGCCGAAATTGTAGTACTGGTACTCGGCCTTGGCCGACCAGTTCGGGGCGAACATGTATTCGAGGCCGGCGCCGACCGTGTAGCCGTTGCGGTGATCGCCGGTGATGACGAACGCGGTCGGCACGCCGCCGACGGTCACCTTCTCGTTGTTGTCCGAATAGGCGTAGCCGCCCTTCACATAGACGAGGCCGGGGCCCCAGGTGTAGCCGACGCGGCCGGTGATCGAGCCGAGGCCACGCTGGTCGTTGGTGTAGGCGATGCCGCCCGGAAACACGGCGCCGACGCTGCCGGAGAGCCAGGAATACTGGCCCTCGACGCCGACCACGAAGTTCGGGTGGAACTGCCAGTCGCCACCGACCTGCACGCCGCCGAGGAAGCGGCCGTTGCCGTTGTTGCCGGTGGAAAGGCCGTTGAAATTGTTGTCGCTGGAGAACGCGCCACCGACATGGCCGCCGATATAGAAGCCGGTCCAGTTGTAGATCGGCGCGGCATAGGCCGGCGCGGGCGACTTGTAATAGTTGCGGTTGCCGAGATCGGCACCGACGGCCGGTGCAGCAGCGCCCACCACGAGCAGCGCAACGGTCGCAAACAGAATCTTCTTCATCATCTTGAACTCCGACACTTAAGGTCCCCGGCAGGCGCGCTTTCCGCGCCGCGTTGGTTTTGCAGATAGCTTCCTTTTGACGAAAATGCTGTCACATGCATGGCACAACGAGACCCAACCTAACTTATTGGGCTGCAAATGATTTTCGTGCTTAATGCCGGCTTAAGAAGTGGTGAAGGAAGGCTTAACTTCGCAGGGCTTCGGTAACCTCTGCACGTCCTTCGTTAACCAAGACGCCGTCGCGCCTCATCGCGCATCTGCTCGCGGAACGCCGCGCGCTTTGCGGGGCGGTCCTCCTCGCGCACGTCATGTCGATCGAAGATGTCGAACTTCTCCAGGATGGGATAGCGCTCGCTCGCCATCGCAAGCACGCGCAGCACCTTGGTCACCGCCGGCGTCGGGCCGCTCACCTCCCAGCGTCGGATGGTGTCGCCGCCGCCTTTCTCCGGCAATCCGCAGAGCTTTGCCATGTCGGCCGCGGTGAGCTTCCGCTCGAGGGCATCGGAGAGGTCGGCGCGGAGTTGCTTCAGTTCGGGCCCGGTCATGTCGCCTCAATACGCGAAGTCGCTGAGGGCAATGCACTAGCGCTGATTCGGGTCCATCCGAAGGCGAGCATGATCCGTCCGAAGCGGAGGTGACCAACGCATTGCTTCGGCACATTCGCCAGCACACGGAGTTATGAACTTGTGCCTATGGACATCGTGCGATCAATGAACACATGGCACAAGGGCCCCAGCGATCGAGGGATCAGCCATGACAAGCATCAAACTCGCCATTGCCGCGCTCATCACGACCGGGCTACTGGCCGCGCCCTTTGCGGCCGAAGCGAAGAAGGCGCGGTCGAGCCGACACTACAGCACGGGCGTGGTGGCCCCGACCTATGGCGGCGCCGGAGCGCCGGCAGCGCAGCCGCGGGCGTCCTACGGCTCCTCCGGCCAGACGGTCGGAACGGTCACGGCACCGTCGGTCGGATCTTACAACTGGCCCTCGGTCGGCGTGACCAACTCGGCGCCCACCTGGAGCAACACCACGAGATAAGTGCGGCCGTGCGGGTTAGCGCGTGCCGGTCGCCAGACCCGAGAGAAGGTATAGCGCGACCAGCAATGTCGCTACCGACAGCATCGTCGTGACCGAGACCGTGGCCGCGACCAGTTTCTCCTCGACCTTGTGCTCGTGCGCCAGCACGTACACCGTCTTCGCCGTGGGCACGGCGGCGCATATCACGGCGGCGACGGTGTAGAGCGCGTTGAGGCCGGTGACCACACAAAGTCCGTAGACGATCAGCGGCATGATCACGAGCTTCACGAGCGCGAGCGCGAACGTTGCCTTCAGGTTGGAGCGCAGGCCCTCGACCGACAGGCCGAGCCCGATGGCGAACAGTGCGCAGGGCGTGAGCGCGGCGGCGATCATGTTGAGATAGGCCGCGACCGGCGCCGGAATCGGCAGGCCCGTGATCGCCCAGACGAGACCGCTAAGCGTCGACAGCACCATCGGATTGAGCAGGATCTGCTTCGCGAGGCCGGCGGGCTGCGCGGACGATCCGCGCGCGTCCCTTTCCAGCAGGATGACCGTGATCGGAAACATCACGGCCGCGACGAATACCGTCGCTACCGCAGCAGGCAGGACGGCGGGCTGGCCGTAGATCGCGTGCAGGATCGGCAGCGCCACGAAGCCGGTATTGGTCATCGCCGCCGCCATGCCTTGAATCGTGCTGCTGGCGAGATCATGCTTTCCGCCGGCGCGGACCACCAGGAAGACCAGCGCAAAGCAGACGAGGGAGCCGCCGCCGAACGCGAGCAGGAAACGCCATTCCAGCAGATTGCCCGCGGGCTCCTGCGTGATGGTGACGATCAATAGCGCAGGCATTGCCACGTTGTAGGCGAAATGCACCAGCGCGTCGGCGAGCGAGCGGGAGAGATAGCCGAGCTCGCCGGCCAGCCAGCCGGTGACGATGATCGCGAATACGGGAAGAACGAGGCTCGCGACTTCCATCCGGCTTCCCCCTTGCTGCCAATGGCCGCAACGAGAGGTTACCCCGGCAATGGAGTGTCGTCACTGCTTTGGTCGAGCCGTGGCCCTGGCTCAAGAGCTGCCTTCAGTCGAGACCGTCATGGCCGGGCGTGGCGCGCCGATCGAACGCGGCCGTCAGAGGCTAGATGCCCCGGCCGGCCTGTCGACCGATCACGCAGCGCCACGCAGCCAGTCGCTCCGCTGGATGCTGGTTCATCCAGTCGGCGAGCTGCGGTGCGCCCATCAGGCAGGACTGAACCGAAACCTCGGCGAAATCCGAGGTGGTGACGACCTGCTCGTGACAATTGGTCGGGGAGGAAAGGCTGCAAAGCACGGCGATGATCTTGATCACGACAGGTTACCCCCGTCGCGGCCGATATATGTACGACCCATCGCGGCCTTATCCTGGCCTTCGCTGGCCGGGTCGGTCGGCGGGAAGATACTGTCGTAGATGGCGCGCGCCTCCTGGATGAGACGTGCTCGCTCGCGCTCGGACTTGGAGACAAATCGAATGACTTCGCCCATGTTGGCTCCGAATATCAGTTGGCAAATCCCGTCATCAGATGACGCTTATCATTTCATCGTCATCTATGACGCCGTCTTCGGCTTTGAAGCGGTGTCGCCGATCACGAAGGAGTAAAAAGCGCGTGAGCGCACTCCGGAATCCCAACGTCTCCCGTGCCTTTGATGCGCCGGGTTGAGATACCGCTCACCAGCTCACATCCGTTGCGGGGCTTCGGGAGCCGCGCGAGCGAATGCTGGTGTCGACTTGCTCCTTGCGCTCATCGGCAAGGATATTTTCGTCAAGAAAATTCTTCTGGACCGAATTTGTCTCACCTCGGGCCGCGTGCAAGTTTTTGGAACCATCCCGGAATTCGGCAACTCGATACGATCGATCGTCACGCCGCCGGCGCGCGCTCTTTCCGTCCCGGCACCGCCGCCAGCAGCTCGCGCGTATAGGCATGCTCCGGCGCGGCGAACAGCTGCGCGGTCGGCTTCAGCTCGACGATGGCGCCGCGCTGCATCACCGCGATGCGGTCGCAGATCTGGGCGGCGACGCGTAGATCGTGGGTGATGAACAGCATCGAGAGACCGAGGCGCGTCTTGAGGTCTTCGAGCAGCCGCAAGACTTGCGCCTGGACGGAGACGTCGAGCGCGGAGACGGCCTCGTCCGCGACGATGATCTCGGGTTCGAGTGCGAGCGCGCGCGCAATGCCGATGCGCTGGCGCTGGCCGCCGGAGAATTCATGCGGATAGCGCTCGAGCGCGCCGGCATCGAGTCCGACCATCTTGAGGAGATCGCGGGCCCGGTCGAACGCGACCTTGGGATCAAGGCCGGCCGCGATCGGACCGTCGGCGATGATGTGGCCGATCTTGCGGCGCGGATTGAGCGAAGCGAACGGATCCTGAAAGATCATCTGGATGCGATGGCGCTCGGCACGCAGCGCCTTGCCTGAGAGCTGGGTGAGATCGGTCTCGCCGATCCGCACCGTGCCGCGGTCGGCCTCGATCAGCCGCATCACCAGGCGCGCCACCGACGATTTGCCGGAGCCGGATTCGCCGACGAGGCCGAGCGTCTCGCCCCTGAGGATGTTGAAATTGACCGCGCGCGCGGCATCGACGCTGCGGTCTTCGCGAAACCAGCCGCCCGAGGTGACATAGGTCTTGTCGAGCCCGATCACCTCGACGGCCCTGGCCTGATCGTCGAGCGGCTCGCGCGCCGGCGGGTCCATCGAGGGCACGGCGGCGAGCAGCGCCTTGGTGTAGTCGTGCTGCGGCGCGTTGAAGACGGTTGCGGCCGGACCTTCCTCGACCACCTTGCCGTGCCGGAGCACGACGACCTGGTCGGCGATATCGGCGACCACGCCGAAATCGTGGGTGATGAACATCACCGCCATGTTGCGATTGCGCTGGAGGTTGCGGATCAGCTTGAGGATCTGCGCCTGCGTGGTGACATCGAGCGCGGTGGTCGGCTCGTCCGCGACCAGCACGGCCGGCTCGAGCGCGAGCGCCATCGCGATCATGGCGCGCTGGCGCTGACCGCCGGAGAGCTGGTGCGGATAGGCGCGGACGATGCGCTCGGGGTCGGGCAGGCCGACCTCCCGTGCCAAAGCGAGCGCTCGCGCGCGCCGCTCCCTCGGCGTCAGCAGGCCGTGGGCCTCGAACATCTCCGCCATCTGGTCGCCGATCCGCATCAACGGATTGAGCGCGGTCATCGGCTCCTGGAAGATCATCGCGAGACGGCGGCCGCGCAGATCGCGCCAACCGTCGTCGTCGAGCTTGAGCAGGTCGCGTCCCTCGAACTGGATCTCGCCGGAGGCGACCGAGACCGTATCCGGCAACAGGCCCATCAGCGCATGCGCGCACATCGACTTGCCGGAGCCGGACTCGCCGACGACGCAGACGATCTTGCCGGGCCGCAAGTCGAGCGAGACGCCGTCGACGGCGAAGGGACGCTCGGCGCCCTTGGGCAGGGCAATTCGCAGGTTCTTGATGGAGACGGCGGGCGGGGCGGTCATTGTCAGCGTCCCTCCCGCGACAGGCGCGGATTGAGCGCGTCGTTGAGGCCTTCGCCGATCAAATTGAGCCCGAGCACGGAGATCAGGATGGCGACACCGGGAAACACCGTGATCCACCAGGCCTGGCGGATCACGGTGCGGCCGGCGCCGACCATGTAGCCCCAGGAGATCAGATTGGGGTCGCCGAGGCCGAGGAACGACAGCGAGGATTCCAGGAGGATCGCGGTCGCCACCATCAGTGAGGCCAGCACGATCACGGGCGACAGTGCGTTCGGCAGGATCTCGCGCATGATGATCCAGGTGTTGCTCTGGCCTGTGACCACCGCCGCCTGGACATATTCGCGCGTGCGCAGCGACAGCACCTCGCCGCGCACGAGGCGGGCGACCGGCGGCCAGCTCACCAGCGCGATCGAGGTCACGATCGAATAGATCGAGGGCTGCAGGATCGCGACCAGCACGATCGCAAGCGCGAAGCTCGGAATGGTCTGGAAGAACTCGGTGAAGCGCATCAGGGCGTCATCGACCCTGCCGCCGAAATAGCCGGCCATGGCGCCGATGGGAACGCCGACGATCAGCGCGACCAGCGTGGAGACGAGGCCGACAAGCAGCGAGACGCGCGCGCCAAAAATCATACCGGCGAACACGTCGCGGCCGAGCGCGTCGGTGCCGAGCGGCACGGCGGAGAGCGTAAACGGCGGCAGGAACGGCCGCTGCACCATCCGCCATGGCGAGTTCGGGAACAGCATCGGTCCGAACAATGCGACCGAGATCGCGAGAACCAGAATGATGAGCCCGATGACGCCGCTCGGGCTACGCAGCATCGATTTCCAGAACTGTTTCATGAGGCGAATTCGATGCGCGGATCGACCAGGCGATAGACGAGGTCGGTGATGAGGTTGAAGATCAGGACCATGGCGGAGCAGATCACGAAGACGCCGAGCAGCAGATTGTAGTCCCGCTGCAACAGCGCGTCGTACATCAGCCGTCCGATGCCGGGCCAGGCGAACACGGTCTCGGTGATGACGGCGCCGCCGATCAGCGTGCCGGAATGCACGCCGGCCAGCGTCACGACGGGGAGCAACGCGTTGCGCAGCACGTGGCGGCGCTGGATCACGGCGTCCGAGAGGCCCTTGGCGCGCGCGGTCTTGACGAAGTCGAGCCGCTTCACCTCCAGCATCGAGGCGCGCGTCATGCGGGTATAGGTCGCCATGAAGAACAGGCCGAGCGTCATCGCCGGCATGATCAGGTGTTTTGCGACGTCGACCGCGTGGGCGAAGCCGGTGAGGTTCGCACCGACCGTCTCGTAACCAAAACTCGGCAGCCAATCCATGGTGACCGAGAACAGCAGGATGCCCATCAACGCCACCCAGAAGATCGGCATGGCGTAGAAGATCAGCGCGAAAACGGTGATGGCGGTGTCGAGGAAGGTTCCGGCAAAGCGCGCGGCGAAGGTGCCGAAGAGAATGCCGAGCATGAGCGAGATCGCGAATGCCGTCAGCGTCAGCAGCAGCGTCGCCGGCAGCCGCTCGCCGATCAGCTTTGCGACCGGCGCCTGCTGGCGGAAGGAGAAGCCGAGGTCGAGGGTGACGACGCCCTTGACGTAGAGGAAGAGCTGCTCCGGCAGCGGCTTGTCGAGGCCGAATTTCTCCCTGAGCTGCTTGACGAAGATCTGGTCACTGGCCCCGGCCTCGCCCGCCATCACCACCGCGGGGTCGCCCGGCGCAAGCCGGATCAGGAAGAAATTGAGGACGACGATCGCAAGCAGGACGATCACGCCCTTGAGGACACGCTGAGCGACGAAGGAGAGCATCTAGTGAGTCATATTGGTGATGTGACCTGAAGCCACGGAGACGGAGCGACTCCCTCGCCCCGCTTGCGGGGAGAGGGTTAGGGTGAGGGGGACTCTCCGCGAGCGTATCAGCAGTTGGACTCGTGGAGACTCCCCCTCACCCGAATGTGCGCTATGCGCACATTCGACCTCTCCCCGCAGGCGGGGAGAGGTGAAGAAGGAAGGGCTCACTTGTCGAGCCATGCGTCCTTGAAGCCGTCATTGACCCCGATCCCCGTGGTGATCAGGTTCTTGACCTTGCAGCGCATGATGGTCGGGAATTGCAGCTCGAGCATCCAGGCCACCGGCACGTCTTCGACCAGGATCTTCTGCGCCTTCTCGTAGATCTCCTTGCGCTTGGAGTCCGGCGTTGCGACGGCGCCGTCGGCGAACAGCTTGTCGATCTCGGGGTTGGAGTAGCCCTCGACGTTGTTGAAGACCTGGCCCTTGGCGATGGCGCTGGAGACGTAGTTTCGGCCGACGCCGAGCGCGGGATCGCCATACTGGTAGAGATAGGTGAAGGCGATGTCGTAGTCCCAGTCGCCGATCTTCTGGTTGCCGCCAGCGACGTCTGTGGCGATGGTCTCGATGTTGATGCCGACGTCCTGGAGGTTCTGCTTCACCGCTTCACCCCAGCGCTGCCAGGTCTCGCCATAAGCGAGCGGCAGCAGGCGGATCTTCTCGCCCTTGTAGCCGGCTTCCTTCAAGAGGGCCTTGGCCTTGGCCGGGTCGTACGGATATTTCGGCACGTCGTCAGTATAGTATTTGATGGTCGAGGCGGAGGGGCCGGTCGCGACCTTGCCGAGCCCGTTCCAGATCACGTCCTTGGCGAATTCGCGGTCGATCGCATACATGACCGCCTGCCGCACCCGCTTGTCGGCGAGCGGGCCCTGGCGGTTGTTGAGCCACAGCCAGGCTAGCGGCGAGAAGAACTCCCAGCCGGCGCCGGTGACGCAGGTGTCCTTCAACTTGGACAGCCTGGGCACGTCGAAGTTCTCGACCGAGCCGCCGGGCAGCACGTCGACCTTGCCAGTCTCGTAGGCCACCGAGCGCGCGGCGGCGTCGGGAATGATCTGCCAGTAGATCTCGTCGAGATAGGGTTTGCCCTTCTCGTGATAGTTCGGGTTCTTGGCCAGGCGAATGAACGAGCCCTTCTGCCATTCCTTGAACATGAAGGGGCCGGTGCCGACCGGGGCGTTGTTGTAGGGATTGGTCTTCCAGTCGGTGCCGTCATAGAGATGCTTCGGCACTATCGGCATCGAGCCGACCTCGAAGATGCCGAGGAACGGGCCGAACGGCTGCTTGAGCGTGAAGACGACCGTGTAGTCGTCGGGCGCCTCGACCTTGTCGACCTGCGCGAGGTTGTTGCGGGCGCGCGCGTGGGTCTGCTTCAGCATCTCGACCGAGAACAAGACGTCGGCGGCGGTGAAAGGCTTGCCGTCATGCCAGGTGACGCCCTTCCGGAGCTTGAAGGTGTAGGTCTTGGCGTCCTCGCTGACGCTCCAGCTTTCGGCGAGCTCCGGCTGCGGTTCGAGCTTGGGGCTGTAGCGCAGCAGCCCTTCGAAGATGTTGCCCGACACCATCTGCACCGGGCCGTTCTGGACCATCGCCAGCATCAGGCCGGGCGGCTCAGGCTGGATCACCGCATTGATCACACCTCCCGTCTTCGGCTCTTGCGCCAGTGTCGGGGCCGTGAGGCCGCACGCCAGGAGGAGACCAAGCAACACTCGTTTCGGCATGTCGTATCTTTCTCAAGCGAGACCAGCCGTCAACGCTTCGCACGTCATGGCGCGCAAAGCTACGGCCGGCCCATCCCAGTCCCCATCCGGTATCGAGGCTCACACAGTCCCGTTCGGCGCCGCAAGATGAAAGTCGCGACAGTGTTCGCACAAAAAATGTACAGCGCGTCCTGTTTTCACTTGATTCATCGTCGTGCCGCGGAGACAAGTCGGCGATGGACAATGCCACGCGCTCCGAACGGTCCCGCAATGCTGCGCTCGAAGCAGCCATCGCGATCATCGCGCGCGACGGGCCGGGCCGGTTGACGCTCGATGCGATTGCGCGCGAGAGCGGGCTGAGCAAGGGCGGCGTGATGCATCAGTTCCGCACCAAGGAGGCGGTGCTGAAGGCACTCCTCGAGCGGCAGATGGCGCATTTCGAGGAATTCTCGACGCGTTATATGGCGAAGGCGGGCGAGACCTCCGCGAATCCTAATCTGGCGACCCAGCTGGCCACTGTGCGCGAAGCGGCGACGTCGCCGAATTCCGCCGCGCTGGCGCTGGTTGCGGCCATGGTGGAGAATCCGCGTCTGATGGCGCTGCCGCGCGAGCGCGAGATGGAGCGGATGGCCGCGATCAGGGAAGAGGCCACGGATCCCGATCTCGCGATGCTGCGCTGGGCCGGAGCGATGGGACTGCTATTGAGTTCGCTGTTCGGCATGTCGCCGCTCAGCAAGGACGAGCACCAGCGACTGTTCGCGCGCCTGCTCGACGATGCGCAGTGGACCAGCCTCGAACAACCGGCCGCAAAACGTGCCGCCAAATCCGGAACGGCAGCGGTCGCGAAGGCTGCAACCCGGCGCAAACGCGCCTGATTCATCGTTAACGAATTCGAACCGGGCCTGCCCAAAGCCGCGCCTGCGGCCAAATGCGTCAGGACGTGACTTTCGAACTTTACAAACCGTCTGGTCGGTTTTATAAGACCGGGCACTGGGGCAGCCCAACGCTTCCGAAACGCCCCGGACGAAGCCGAGGGTTGGCAATGGTGAGCCCCGCAGCCGCGTCCGGTCCCTGACGTGGCTGCGGTCGCCATCGCCAGAACAGTGCCAAGAGGAGTCTGGAATGAATCGCTCGATCGCGGTGCGCGGTCCGGGAACGCTGGTGCTTTGCGTGGCCGTGGCCGGCTGCGCGTCGATCGCGCCGGTACCCTATTCGGAGATGGCGTCCTCGGCCTACATGGCGCCGGACAAATCGGACGTCTCCGGCCGCGTACCCTACCGCTATTCCACGCCGGTCGACTGGCGCATCTATAGCAAAGTGATCCTCGATCCCGTCGTGGTCTATCGTGGCCGGGATCATCAGTTCGGCGACATGTCCGGCAGGGACAAGGCGACGCTCGCTGCCTACATGCAGAACTGTTTCGCCGACCGGCTGCGCGGCCGCTTCGTGCTGGTGCGCGAGCCCGGGCCGAACACGCTGCGGATCAGGCTGACACTCACCGGCGCCGTCGCCAACACGCCGGTGCTCGGCACGCTCTCGCGCTTCGACCTTGCCGGCGCCGTCTACAACGGCGTGCAGGCGGCGCGCGACGGCGAGGGGACGATGACCGGCTCGGTCGTCTACGGCGTCGAGATCTTCGACGCAACGACCTCGCGGCTGCTCTCCGCCTACGTCACCAAGCAATACCCCGCTGCCTACGACATCAAGGCCACCGCCGGCGCGCTCGCGGCCGCCACGGCGGGCCTCGACAAGGGCGCCGACGCGCTGATGGCGCAGCTGAACTGACGCCGCGATCCATTCAACGAAAGGTGTTTGCTGATGAACATTCTCCTTCGCTTCGTGCTGCGCATCGCGATCACGATCGTGATGCTGGCGTTTGGCGGCCGCGCCGGCGCCGTCACGCCGACAGATCCGAGCGGCACCTGGCTGGTCGAGGACGGCCGCGCGCGAATCCGCCTCGAGCGCTGCGGGCCCTCACGCGATCGCCTCTGCGGCTTCATCGTCTGGATGAAGGAGGCGGCCGACAAGCGCGGCCAGCCTTACCGCGACAGCCAGAATCCGGATCCGGACAAGCGCGCCCGCACATTGCTCGGCCACCAGCTCATCATGGGTCTGCAGGGAACGCCCGAGGGGCGCTTCGCCGGCGACATCTACAACGCCGAGGACGGCAAGTCCTACTCGGTGTCGATCTGGCGCGAGTCGCCTGATCGCCTCAAGCTCAAGGGCTGCCTCATCAAATTCCTGTGCCAGACCCAGACCTGGCAGCAGACCCTCGACGTGCTGCCCGGCCAGCTCGTCGGCCTCACCGGCGATCTCAACGGCCCGCGCGCCGACAAGGAATGGGCGGCGGTGCCGGCCCCGAGGCCGATCCAGGCCAAAGCGAAGTAGTCTTCAGGAGGTCCGCAGCGCCCGGCGCAATTCGTCGAGCGCGTCCGCGAGCTGCTCGCGGTGTGCGATGTCGTCCTTGGGGAGGGCGGCGACGCTGACGGCGAGCTCACGCAGGATGCCGGCGAGGAGGCCGAAATTGAGGTGCAGGTGCACCGATTTGCGTTCGTCGGCCGCGCCGGGATGCTGCAGCACCAGCGCAACACCGCTGCCATCGAGCCGCGCCTCGAACCGCGACGAATGCTCGAAGGTGCCGACATAGAACTTGTCGGGATATTCGAGCGCGATCTCTGCTTTGTCGGGAACCGGCCTGGACATCTGAACCTCGTCGATATCAGCCATTTCTGGCCGGGAATAAACCCGGCTGCCTTGCGATAGGTCAGAGACGGCTTTCGAATTTGATCCGGATCAAAGCCAGGCCGCCGCTTTTGCGATCGAATAGCAACTGGCGGGACCCGGCGCGGTGCGTCCTGCCCCCCTGAGCCGTGAGACGCGTGAGACGATCGATGGACATCCAGGCCACGAATATCCCTGCGGTCGACGATAGCGGACCTGATGTCGCCGGCCTCGAGCTGCCGCCCGATGCGGGCGTGCAGCATTGTCTGCAATTGCTCGGCAATGCCGGCCTGCGCCCGACGCGCCAGCGCCTGGCGCTCGGCCAGTTGCTGTTCCTGCGCGGCCATCGTCATGTCACCGCCGAGAGCCTCTTCGAAGAAGCGATGGCGGCGAGCGCCGATCTGTCGCTCGCGACCGTCTACAACACGCTGAACCAGTTCACCGAGGCCGGCCTCTTGCGCCGGATCGCGGCCGACGGCATCAAGTCGTTCTTCGACACCGACACATCGGTGCACCCGCACTTCTATCTCGAAGGCGAGGATGTGCTGGTCGACGTCGCCGAAGGTCTCGCCTTCACCAAGATCCCCGAGGCGCTTCCCGGCCACGAGATCGCGCGGCTCGACGTCATCGTCCATTTGCGCCGCAAGCGCGCGTAGCGCCGGGGTAAGAGAAGCCGCCTAGCGCAGCCCTGCGCGCCGGAATCCTTCCAGATAGTGTTCGCGATCCCCGTCATTGGCCCACGGCAGTTGCGTCGCGATCCAGTGCAGGGAGATGTCGGGCTGGGTGCGGCGGAGCTCGCCCAGCGCCGTCTCCGCAAGCGTTCCGTCACCGGTCATGCCGGCGGAGACCGCGAGCACGCGGTAGGCGCCGGTGAGATCGCCGCGATGGCGGATCGCCTCGCGCGCCAGCGCGATGGCCTCGTCATAACGGCGTTCGGTGAAGCGCGCATAGCCCGCGATGCCGTGATAGATCGCCAGCGACGGATCGCGCGGTGACAGCCGGATCGCCCGTTGGGCGGCCTCGAACGAATCCTTCGAGCGCCCGGCATAGGACAGCGCCAGTGCGTAATAGCCCTGCGCCAACGAGAAGTTCGGATTGAGTGCGAGCGCCTGCTCGAACTCGGACAGCGCGTCCGCAAGCCTGCGTGTCGAGAAGCAGACGCTGCCGAGGCCGACATGCGCCCAGGCATCCTCATGGTCGCAGCGCACCGCGGCCAGCGCGGCGGCTTCCGCCACCGGCGCCACGGTGGCGAGCTCGGCCCAGCCGAGATGCACGCCGAGCATGTAATTCGCCGCCAGCACCGACAGCGCCTGACCGTAATTCGGATCGATCCCGATCGCGCGTTCCAGCAGCGTCCGTGCGGCCTCGTGATCGCGCCGGGTCACGCGCCAATAATGCGACAACGCCTGCATCAGGAAATCCCAAGCGTCCAGGCTCGCAGGTCCCTTGCGGTGGGCGCGAAAACTCTCGGCCGCGTGAATCTGCGGTTCGATCGCCGCAGCGATCGCGTTGGTGATCTCGTCCTGGACGGCGAAGACGTCGACCAGCTCGCGGTCGTAGCGCTCGGCCCACAGATGGCTGCCTGACGTGGCATCGTTGAGCTGTGCGGTGATGCGCACCCGGTTGTTCGCCTTGCGCACGCTGCCTTCGATGACGTAGCGGACGCCGAGCTCCTCCGCGATCTGCCGGAGGTGGACTGCGCGCCCCTTGTAGGTGAAGGACGAGTTGCGCGCGATCACCATGAACCAGCGCTGCTTCGACAGCGCCGTGAGGATGTCCTCGCTGATCCCGTCGCCGAAATAGTCCTGCGCGGGATCGCCGCTCATGTTCTCGAACGCGAGCACCGCGATCGCCGGGCGGTCCCCCACGCGCGAGGGGGCGGGCCTGGCTTCGGCCGGCACGATCGACGCTGCCACATCTTCCCGGACCTCGCCGACGAAACGAAAGCCCTTGCGTGGGATGGTCTTGATCAGCCGCTGCGTCGCGCCGTCGTCGCCGAGCGCCTTGCGCGCGGCGTTGATGCGGCTGTTCAGCGCCGAATCCGAGATGATGCGATCGCTCCAGATCTGACTGATCAGGTCATCCTTGCTGACCACACGCGCGCGTTGCGCGACGAGATAGAGCAAGAGATCGAACACCTGCGGCTGCAACGGCACGGCTGCCCCGCCGCAGGTGAGTTCCCGCAGGTCGCCGTCGAGCACGTTGTTTTCAAAGCGAAATCGCACGTTTCTGTCGTCTCAAGCAAAAATCAAAGTCGTCTCAGGCGAAAATCAACCGTCCGCGAAAGTCTGGGGGCGTCCGATCCGGCATGGTGCGAAGACCAAACAGTGCCGATGCCTCGGCACAACGGAGCGTTCTATGACCCAACTTGATCACCAGGTTCATTCTATCAGCCCGGAGGTTGCGGGCTCACGCATTTTCAAGTTCATCGCCTTTCTGTACGGAATTGCGGCATATCTCGTGTTTTTCGTCACCATTCTCTACGCCATCGGCTTCGTCATGGGGCTGGTGGTGCCCAAGACCATCGATACCGGAACCGACACGCCGACGGCCGAAGCCGTCATCGTCAATCTCCTCCTGATGTCGCTGTTCGCCCTTCAGCACAGCGTGATGGCACGCAAGCAGTTCAAGGCGTGGTGGACGCAGTTCGTCCCCAAGCCGGTCGAGCGCTCGACATATGTGCTGTTCGCGAGTCTGTCATTGCTGCTCCTGTTCTGGCAGTGGCGTCCGCTGCCTGCGATCGTATGGAATGTCGAGAACCCGGATCTCGCCGTGACGTTGGTCACGCTGTCCTTCGCCGGGTGGATCCTGGTGTTCGCCAGCACCTACCTGATCAATCATTTCGAATTGTTCGGATTGCATCAGGTGACCAACCATCTGGTCGGCAAGGAGATGACGCCGCCGCGCTTCAGGACGCCGCTGCTCTACAATTTCGTCCGCCATCCGATCTATCTCGGCTTCATCATTGCGTTCTGGGCGGCGCCGACCATGACCGCGGGGCATCTGCTGTTTGCGGTCGTCACCACGCTCTACATCTTCGTCGGCATCGCGCTGGAGGAGCACGACCTCGTCGCTCTCTTCGGCGACGAGTACCGGCAGTACAAACAACGGGTGTCGATGCTTATTCCCTGGCGCCGGTCACTCTAGCCTCGGCGCGGCACCGCGCGCGTCCGCCGAACGGAGGACGCTTGGCCGCGCCAACTGAGGTATGCGAGCATCTCGCACGCCCGTCCCCTCAACGTCCCCCGGGGTGATGTCCCCCTTCACCCCGACACCTCTCCCCACATTCCCATCGGTCCCGACATATTGTGGACGAGGAGCGGGGAGAGGATTTCTTCCTCTTCATCAAACGGAGACGACCAAATGAAACATGTCGGAAATTGCTTCTGTGGCGCGGTCACGATCGAGGTCACGGGCGCACCGGAGGCGATGGGCTATTGCCATTGCCGTTCCTGCCGCTCCTGGTCGGGCGGCCCGGTCAACGCCTTCAGCCTGTGGAAGCCCGAAGCCGTGCGCGTCACCGAAGGCGCCCAGAATGTCGAGACGTTTGCCAAGACGCCGCTCAGCGAGCGCAAATTTTGCAAGAAGTGCGGCGGCCATCTCATGACCAACCATCCGCCGCTCGGACTGGTCGACGTCTTCACCGCCACCATCCCGACGCTCGCATTCGCGCCCGGCGTTCACGTCAACTATGCCGAGACCGTGCTGCCGATGCGCGACGGCCTGCCCAAGCTGAAGGATTTTCCGGCCGAGTTCGGCGGCAGCGGCGAGATGATGCAGGAGTAGCGGCGCCGGTGTCGAGAGGGCGGCAACGCGCCGCCCTCTTTGTAGAGAAGGATAACGGATTAGCCGCCGCGCGATTCGACGACCTTGCGGCAGCTGTCCGAGAGCTTCGACTTGTTCTCGCGCAGGCAGGCATTCATCTGCGGCGGCTTGCCGATATGTTCGGCGCAGAATTTGCTGGCATCGCCACGGCAGGCCATTTGCTCCTGGACCGATGGACCGGATTGCGCAGCAGCGGGCAGGGCGGAAGCGGCGAGCAGCAGCGCGGCAACAGCTGAAATCTTCATAAAGCACCTCTCTGGAATCGACGTTGTCCCGACCGGGATCAATCGGGCCGGACCATCTCGCGAAGGCCGTGCACGGGTCCATGCCATGTTCATGGCGTCGGCCCGGTGTCCCGGCCGCAGCGACCCCCATCTTCATGGCATGTATCCGCGCGCCGTCTTTTGTCATTCAGGCTGCACCTCGGCTGCGAAACCCGGTGATTGCATCGGGACGCCGAACGGGAAGCAGGAGAGCAAAGGATGTCGAAGAGAGCTGGAGCGCTGAGTGCGGGGCTGACGGTCATGGCGCTGGCCGGCGCGGCGATGGTATCGCTGGGCACGAGCCCGGCACAGGCGGTGGTCTATTGCAAGACGGTCGGCGTGCCCAAGGGCTGCGTGGTGCGGCCGACGGCGGCGGTGGTGGTCGCGCCGGGAGCGCCGGTCGCAAGGGCCGCGGTCGCAACACCCGGCGTCGGCGCGCCCGGGGTCGGCGTGCGCGCGGGAACGCCGATGAATCGCGGCGGCCCGGTCAATCGTGTCGGCGTGCGCTGATATTTCCATTCGATTGAATTGATTGCATCGCCTCGGGCCCAGGGCGCTCTGCGGACGACCCCCCCGTCCTCCGCCGGCAAATCACCCGGCCCGTTCCCTCTCTCCGCGCGTCCCACACGTTCGGAGAGGGGGCTTTTCAGCCCGCAGCCGCGTCGCTGTCGGGAAAACGCTGCGGCAATTGCAGCCGCACGCGCGTCCCGGAAGCATCGGAGCTCAGGTCGAGCAGCGCGCCGCAGCGCGCGGCGCGATTTCTCATGTTGCGCAAGCCGCGCGCGGTCTGGCCGGTGCGCCCGGCTTCGTCATGGCCGGCCAGCGCAAAGCCTTGGCCGTCGTCGGTCACGCTGATCAGGCCGTACGGCCCCTCGCTTGCATCGAGCGTCTCGATGGTGACCGCGATGCGATGTGCCTGTGCGTGCTTGACCGCATTGGTCACGGCCTCGTCGAGGATGCGCACGATCTGGATGACGTGCCATGGCCTGAGTTCAGGGTGCAGCGGCAGGCCCTGCGGGGTCGCCACGCGCCAGTCGAGCGTGATGTCGTGCGGCCGCAATTGTGCGCTCGCGCGCTCGCGCCAGGAGCCGAGCGCGAGCATCAGGTCGCCGCCGATGTCGTCCATGGAATCGATGACGAGGCGCAGATCCTTCAGCGCGGCCCGGGCAGCGTCGGTGATGGTCGCGCCCTCATGGCCGCGCTCGGAGAGCGCGACGATGCTGACCAGCTGGCCGCCGAGGCCGTCATGCAGGTCGCGCATCAGGCGCGTGCGCTCATTGGCGAGCGCGGCGGCGCGCGCGCGCTCCTCCTCGCGGACGAAGCTCGCCTTCAGCCGCTCCTCGGCCTCGCGCACGCGCGTCACCAACTGGCCGGCGAAGCTGTCGACCTGGTTCAGCGCGCGGGCGAAGCGCCAGGTCAGTCCCGCGCCGATCGCGACCAGCATCGCCGAATAGGACAGGCGCGAGACGAAGATGCGATCGTTGCTCACGATCTCGAGCACCGTGAGCATGTCCTGGATCCAGCAGACCAGCACGATGGTGACGGCGCAGCCGATCGTGAAGCTCGCCGCGTCCTGCCGCCGGACGACCGCGGTCGCGGTCACCCAGGCCATCAGAACCAGGCAAAGCCCGACCGTGGGGATGCCGAGCACCAGAAAGAGGATGCGCGGCAGCGGCGGGCCTCCGATCAGCCCGACCACGAACACGACCAGGCCCGGCACGAACAGCAGCATGCCGTAGCGCGGCCAGCGCCAGCCGAAGAACAGCACGCCGAACATGACGACCAACGCGCTCTCGATCGGCGCGGACGCCAGCAGCACTGCGGCAAGCCGCGACGTGGCGGCCGGCGGCACCGGCGGCGGGACGTAGGCCTGCACCACGCCGAGCACCATCGCAGCCGCCAACACGCCGTAGACCGGCTCGCGGCGCCGCATCAGCCACATGATCGCGAGGATGACGGCGAGGATCGACTGCCAGGCCGAAAACACCACCGGGAGGGTGACGAACAGCAGCGTCCGCGTCTCATAGGCTGGCCGCAAGGCGGCGTCGGGTCCGACATACACCGTGTCGAGAAAGCCCTTCAACGGTCCCCACACGAACAGGCGCACCGTGATCTCGTTGGCGCCCTCGCGCAGCAGTGAGGCGGGGATCGCTGCGATCTGCGGCGTGTTGCGGTCGGGCCGGTTGGCGTTGGCGTCGCGCCGGGAATCGAGCACGACGACGCCGTCGACGGCGACCCCCACCGCGTTGCTGAAGCGCGGCAGGTAGACCGACCATCCCGATGCCGCTTCGCCGCGCCGGAACGTGAAGCTGCCGGTGTAGATCGGCGGGTCGTCCAGGGAATAGCGCGACGCCGTGAAATGCGGCAGGTTCACGGGCAGCGTCACGCCGTCCTGCCGCAGCGAAAATCCGCTCAGC
This sequence comes from Bradyrhizobium ottawaense, assembly GCF_002278135.3. Taxonomy (NCBI): domain Bacteria; kingdom Pseudomonadati; phylum Pseudomonadota; class Alphaproteobacteria; order Hyphomicrobiales; family Nitrobacteraceae; genus Bradyrhizobium; species Bradyrhizobium ottawaense. The sequence continues at coordinate 1,248,315 of NZ_CP029425.2, forward strand.
GCAAAATCGTCGGGGTCGTTCGGCTGCAGCAGCCGCAGCCCGAGAATGGTGGCGATCACGATCAGCGCCTGCAGCAGCAGATAGGGCACGAGGCGCGAGGCGATCAGCCGGCGCCGCGGCCGCGTGGGCGCCTTCGGAGCTGCCTTTGTAGGTGCCTTGGCCGCGATCTCGCTCACAGCTTGATCAGGCCCTGCTGCACCGCTTCGAACACCGCTTCGCTGCGCGTGTGCACCTCGAGCTTGCGATAGATGTTCTTGATATGGCCGGGCACGGTCTGCTTGGACAGGCCGAGATGGCTGGCGATCTCGGCATAGCTGAAGCCTTTTGCGATGCCCCAGAGGATGTCGATCTCGCGCGGGGTCAGCCTCGCCGTATTGAGCAGGGGTCCCGGCGGTGGCTCCGCCGAATTTGGCGCGGCACCTTGGGTTCTGCGCACGATGAAGCGCGCGATGGAGGCCGAGATCGGCGAATGGCCGGCGACCAGATCGCGCACGGTGGTGGCGATGTCGGTGGGGAAGGCGTCCTTGAGCAGATAGCCGGTGGCGCCGACCGTGATCGCCGAGATCACGCTCTCCTCGTCGCCGAGTGCCGAGATCACCATGATCTCGGTGTCGGGGAAGCGCTGCCTCATCTCGCGGATCAGCTCGATGCCGTGGCCGTCGGGCAGGCGCAGATCGGTCAGCAGCACGCGGGGCGCGCCGCCGGCAAGCGCGGAACGGGCTTCGCCGAGCGTGCCGGCGCTGCGCACCTCGTAGCCGGCCTTGACCAGCGCATCCTGCAGCCGCCAGCAGGTCGGCGCGTCGTCCTCGACGAGGAGGATGGTGATGGGTTCACCCGTCTCGCCCTGTTCGGTCATGATCATGGTCCCGCGACCCGCGTGTCCCCCGCGGCGCAAGGGCAAGTTTAACCGCCGGACGCGGGCAGCGACACCCATAATCATGGGGGCGGGAATGTCCCGTGTCCAAGTCGCGGCGCTGAGCGCTCCGACGCTGCGTCCCCACTGGACCTCAGTTGCTCGCCAGCGGTAATGCCGGCTTGTCCGGCGGCATCGGTGGGGCCGGCAGGCGCTGGACCTTGATCTTCGCAGTGCCGCTGTTGTTTCGGTAGAAGAGATCGTGCGGCCCCTGGATCGCATCGAGCCAGGACGGGACCAACGACTCCGGAAGCAGCCGCGGGAATATCTGGACGGCGTCATTGACGTAGAAGAACAGCTCGCCGGACTCGGGCGCCACGAATTCGGCGACGACGCGGCCGGTCAACAGCTGCTTCGTCCAGGCCTGGCCTGCCTCGGCGAGCATGACCGGCGGAATCGGTTCGAATTTGCCGAGGCCGTCGAGCCTGCCCTTGAACTCGGCCGTGTCGTCGAGCCGCACGGGGTACCTGTTGCGGCTCCTGCTGATGTCTTCCTCCGCGGGCAGGGTGGGCTTCATGCGGCGGGGAAATTCGTCGGCCGGCATCACATTGACCGCCTTGAGCGGCAGGTCGTTGATGCCTTTGCTGCCGACGCGCACCACGGGCTGGAACCAGTCCGCCGCGAACAGACGACGCTCCGGCAGCGCCACGTAGTGGTGCGGCTCGTAGGTCGCAAATCCGTTCGCTCCGCTCATGATGGTGCGGTCGAACCATGGTTCTTTGATCTCGAGAAAGACGCGGTATTTGCGGCCCTTCTCGACGGCGAGCCCGCTCCACCAGCAAAAGTCCCTGGTGTCGAACAGCGCGCGCGCGTCGACCGGCTCGTCCGTCACCGGCGTGCCGGTCTGGAACGCGGCAGAGCCCTTGACCGTAGGCGGCGAGCAGACCGAGCCGAGGGCGAGACGACCGGTGAACAGGCTGCTCGACACGATCAGCGCGGCCGAGCCGAAGATCGCGATCAGGAAGACCGCCGGCACCAGTCCCCTGGTGATGACGCGTTGCGCCGGGCTGGCATTCAGGCGCATCCAGTGTCCGAACCGCATCAACGGCCCCGGCTTGTCGATGTGCTTCATGCTCGCCCTGCGGCGCGACGTGTTCCAGGCAAGACGCGCCCGCTCCTCGATGTCGTCACGCAACGTTCCGTTCTTGTGCCAGATCCACCAGGTGACGATCACCACGATCGACGTCAGGAAGGGATAGTAGGTCGCGATGTTGAGCCAGGGGGCCGCATAGGACGGCAGCACGTCTCGCAGCAGATTGGTCAGCGGCGCCACCACTGCGCCCATCACCCAGTCGATATTGGTGATGAAGGACAGTGCGCCGGTGCCCTCCAGGGCGCGGTCTTCGGACCACTGCACCAGCGCGTGCGCGATCCACGGCCAGGCGGCGATGACGCCGGCCATGAACAAAAGCGAGAAATAGGCGACGCGCCGCCACCACACGGTGTCGCGCGTGAGGCTCGACATGGTGGCGTCGGGCGTGCTCATCGCGGTAAAGGCTTTCGCCTCCTGCTCGCGTCGAGGGCCCGTCGCCTTTGCCAGATAGGCCGCTTTCAGAGCCTCGCGCGCATGCTGCTCGTCGATATCCTTGGTCTCTCCCTCGGATCGCAGCGGCAACCTCGTTCCGTCCGGCAGCAGCACCAGGCAGTTCGCCGGAAGCATGATGGGCGCGTAATCGTCGCAGCCGAGCAGCATGCGCTCGATGACGGCGAAGTGCACCACCGGCAGCCCGCCATTCACGTCGCCGCCGAGGATCGGACGCGGCCCGTAGCGGTACAGCACTGCTGCGCCGCTGCGGGAATCATGCCGCGGTCCGAGCGCCGATTGATATTCCCTGAAATGCTCGATCTCGCCGTCCTGGAAGCGCAACCGGTCGCCGAGCTGCTCGACCATCCAGACCAGCGGCACGAAGGACAGCGTGGATTCCGGATAGCCGCCGCCGATATCGGAATGGACGCCCGTGAACCACACTTCCTTGACGATCTGCCCCTGCGCCAGATGGCTCTGGTCGATCCGCAGGGGATGGAAGGTGGTGCGTTCGTCGTCGAGCGCGAGCGCGTGACAGGCGTGCCTGACCTTGTGCGACAGCCGGTGATTGCGGAACGAGATCGGCCAGATCGCCCAGTCGACGGCGAGGCGGAGCTCCTCGACCGGAACGCCGAAGGCCTCGACGGTGTCGAACAGGCCGAGGAATGCGATCTCGACCTCGCTGCGCCCGTTCATCTTGCCCCGCACCTCGGCGTAGCTGCGGTGCCGGCAAAGCCAGTGATAGACGAACAGCAGGAAGTCGCGGATCCAGCGCGTCACCCAGATCGTCGGCAGGCTCTTGGTCCAGGGCACGGTCTCGCGCCGGTACTCGCGCCAGGCGGCTTTGACGTTGCGCCCCATCTCCGCATGCGACACCGGCGTGTCGTCGATCTCCGCCGGCACCAGGCCCTGGCTCGAGATCAGCGCCGCCAGCGTGCGCGCGGTGAAGGCGCCGCGGCTGAAGCCGAAGATGTAGATGTCGTCGCCGGGTCGCCAGTTCCAGCACAGGAAGCGATAGAGTTTGCGGACGTTGCCGGGGACGCCGATGCCGGTGGCGCCGTCGAGCGCGGCAAGCGGTGCCCAGCCGGCGGTGCCGACACCCTTGATGTAATGCGCGATCTGATCGGGCTGGGTATGGTCCAGGGCTTCATAGAGACGCCAGACGCTGGATTCCTGCGTGGTGAACGCATTGCCGGTGCCGTCGGCGAACAGCACCAGCTTGCGTCTTGGCAGGGCCGCGCTCGCGCTCCCGCCGGCATTCCCATCCCTGTCGCTGGGCGCGCGTTCCGGCCTCGGAGAATCGGCGTTCCCCCCGACATCATGATGCGTCATGGGCCCCTCCGGCAATTCGACAAGGAAAGCGTCAGGCCAAACCGGGCATCATTTCCCGGAAGCAATCAGTGGTTGAAATCTCTGACTCATGAAAATACAGGTGCATTCTGCGCACAGTCCCGTTGAGGTAGCAAGCGGGATCATGCCGCGTCGCCGTGTCGGGTCGTCGCTGGATGGCAGCGGCGATCCGGCGGGGCTGTTTCCAGCGGTCGCTGTCTCCGTGGCGACAGACTGTTGCTGGATTTGCTGATGCCGTTACGAGAGATCCACCCGCGGCGGCGGGTAGCGCCGCGCCAACAGCGATAGCGACAGATCCCGCTCGTCCGCCGGCAGCTCCAGATAGGCCAGCACCAGCGGCCGCTTCCAGTCGCCGACGCCGAAATCCATCGCCATCCATTTTTGCGGCTCGGGGCCTTCGAGGCCCCGGACCCAGACGAAATAGCGGGGGAGGTCGTCGGCGTCCGTCCTGCGTGTCCTGGCCATCAAACTGTCCGCTGCATCGGATCGGTTGCCACAGGATATAGGGATTGGTGCGGCGAAGTGGAACGGCCTCCAGACGCATAATCTCTCCTCCTCGTCATTGCGAGGAGCTCTTGCGACGAAGCAATCCAGACTGTTTCCGCGGATGCAGTCCTGGATTGCTTCGCTTCCGCCTTCGCTCTTCGAGCTTCGGCGGACGAGGCGCTCGCAATGACGGGAGAAAGCGTGCCTCCCTCTCTCTCGTGCCCCGGACGCAGCGCAGCGCTACTTCAGCGGTGCGCTGCAGAGCCAGGGCCCATGTCGCGGCGTTGGAATGTGTCACCTCTGGGTCCCGGACCGCGATCCAAAAATTCTGCTTGACCGAAATTCGGAAATATCGTATGTGTTCCTCATCCCGGCCCAAGGATAAGGGGCGTTTCGCGATCGTCACGATGCGCGGGCCGGGTGGCGGTGGACGTGGAGCGCATCGGCGCGCCAGAAATCGCAGGGCGGGTTTGGCCCGTGAGCGGTTGAGCAGCGCGCACACGACCGGTGCGGTCCGCGTACGGCAAAAGCGTGTCGTCCTGACGCCCGGGGTCTGTGCGTCAAGGCTTGCGGTGATGTGGCTGCCCGACCGGGCGTGCGCATCAGCCATCCGCAAGGCGACGGGGGCAATAGTGCATCGCTCCCCGGGGAGAGCGCGCCATAAGCCGTCAAACCACTGCGCAGGGAAAGGCCGGGATGTCCTGGGCTGCCCTGTATGCCGCTGTGCATTTGTCTTCGCAATTTGCGCGCAGCGGACCGCGGGTGCCAGCCGGCGCCCGGCCTTCCCTGCGCCCTTTCCTCAGGAAGGGGCGTCGAGAGAAGCACAGGACTCGGGCGTCATGCGTCGCGAGGGCGAAGCGGCGTGTCCTGCTATTTGAAAATTGAGGTGGGTCCGCTCGTCCTGCCGATCACCGCCACAACTCGCAGGTCGCCACGCGGTTGATGTCGGCGAGCCGGCGGGCGGCATTTCCGTGCAGATCGAGGCTTTCGACCAGCGTCAGCAGGCGCCGATAGGCGACCTCGGCAGTGTCGACCGGCAGCGGGGCCTCGTCAAAGGCCTCGACATAGCTGCCGACGACACCGCTGAGCAGGCGGCACAGGCCGCGCTGGGCGGGATCGTGCTGGCCGAGCGTTTCGAGCTTCTGCTGAAAGGTCTGGAAGGTCCGCAAACCGTGGTGTTGCTGCGAAAGCCACGCGTGCAGGTCGTTCATATGAGCTCCTTCGAGTGACGGAAGAAGCTACCGGTTTATACAGTGGAGATGCGGGGATGGCTAGGGTGGGGGGAGCGGAGCTTGGACTCGTTGACCCAGTCCGCCTTCGCCAGGCTTCGGCGGGACAGCCTTCACTGCTTCGCTTCGATGGTTCGGAGGTCGGCTCGCCCAGCCGTAGCTGCGAAGCAGCGAAGGCTGGTGCCCCTGGCCGGAATCGAACCAGCACTCCTTGCGGAACTCGATTTTGAGTCGAGCGCGTCTACCAGTTCCGCCACAGGGGCCCTCGGTCGGCCCTTGAAGGGAGCGTCGCGAAGCCGGCGGACTATAGCCATGGACAAAGCGGGGTCAACCCGCGCCAAAGTGATGTCAGCCGTTCTCGACAGCCGCATGGACCGGGGCTAGAGGCTTAAGGGCGCGACCTATCGGAAAGAGGCTGCCGTGACGACCCAGAGTGCCGCCATACCTGCGTTCAAGCCGGCTGCCAGCGGCTCTGCGCTGACGGCTTCGCTGCTCATCACGCTGATTGCCGCGGCGACCATCGCGGGTGCCTGGTTCTTCCAGCTCGTGCTGGAGATCCTGCCCTGTCCGCTCTGCCTGGAGCAGCGCTACGCCTATTACCTCGCGATTCCGCTCGGTGCCCTCACGGCGCTGGCCGCGCGGAGCGGCGCGCCGCGACCGCTGCTGCTGGCGGGGCTCGCGATCCTCGCGCTGGCGACGCTCGCCAATGCCGGTCTCGGCACCTACCATTCCGGCGTCGAATGGGGTTTTTGGAAAGGGCCGACCGATTGCTCCGGTCCCGTCGTCAATCTCGGCAATGCCGGCGATCTCTTTTCAAAGCTCGACACCGTGAAGGTGGTGCGCTGCGACGAGGTGCAGTGGCGCTTCCTCGGCCTCTCGCTCGCCGGCTACAACGTGCTGATCTCGCTCGTGATGGCCGCGATTGCCGCATGGGGATTTGCGCGGACGGCGAAAGGCTAGGCAAGCTGCCGTAGGGTGGGCAAAGGCGCGCACTTCGCGCGCCGTGCCCACGCCTTTCAATAACGGGCAAATGGTGGGCACGGCGCTCACGCGCCTTTGCCCACCCTACGAGAGCGGAGCCCGTTACGCGCACCGCGCTCCGTCAATCATCCACATCGTCCTGCGTGCGCCCGAACAGATGCACGATGCCCGGCGTTGCGATCGTCACGAACACGAAACGCGACAGGTGGTGGGCCCCGACGAAGATCGGGTCGATGTGCAAGGTCAGCGCCAGCGCCAGCATGGCGTCCATCGCGCCCGGCGCGAAGGCGACCACGACATCGGAGAACTTGACCTGCGTGGTCAGCGCGACGATGCCGACGAAAACGGCGGAGACAGCGATCGCGACCGTGAACGAGCCCAGTGCCGCGTTGATGTGACCGGCGAGCGTCTTGATGCGCATCCGCGCGAAACGGCTGCCGATCAGCGCGCCGATGCCAACCAGCGCCACACCGCGCACCCAGTCCGGCAGGCCGCCCTCGACCCAGCCGGCGCCATGCAGCACGCTGGAGGCGATCATGGCGCCGAACATCCAGCTCGCCGGAAACCTGATCAGGCGCAGGACCAGCGCCATGGCCAGCGAGGCCGCGACCAGCTCCACGAGATCGAGCGGCGAGGCGATCGTCGTCGCCAGCGACGGCGCGGCGGAGGGGGCGACGCCCGCAAATGCAAGCACCATCGGCAAGGCCGCGGTGAGGATGATGACGCGCATGGTCTGCACCACCGCGATGCCCGGCAGGTCGGCGCCGCGCTCGACCGCCAGGATCGTGATCTGCGACAGCGCGCCGGGGCTGCCGGCCAGGAAGGCCGAGGTGCGGTCCCAGCCATGGATGCGCTGGAGGTAATAGCTCGAGCCGAACGTCGAGCAGAACGTCGCCAGTGCAAGCAGCCCGATGGTGAGGGGGTATGCGCCGACCTGCTGAAGCAGATGGCGCGAGACCACCGAGCCCAGCGAAATCCCGAGCAGCACCAGCACGGTCTGGGTCAGGAGCGGCGGCAGCGCGAGCTGGCGCCCGGCGATCGCGGCAATCCCGACCGCGATCATCGAGCCGGAGATCAGCCCGCCGGGAAGGCCGGCGAGGAGAAACACAAGGCCGCCGGCGGTGCCGATGACGAGCGTCTCCGCCGTGCTCAAGATCTTGGCACGGCTCGGCCATTCAAACGACAGGGAGGCGGCGATTTGCTTCACGCCACCTTATCGCAAATCAGCGAGAGGCGCACAATTGCAGGCTCGTCATGCCGCAATGCGCGCGCCTCTCGCGAGAAGCTCGCGGAAGATCGTGTCGGAGGCCTACTTCTTGTCGGCAGCCGGCGCGGCGGTGCCCGCCTTGGCGGTCTTGATGCATTCGGAGCGGAATTTCTTGCGCTCCTTGCCGTGCAGGCCCTTGGCGTCGGCCTGCTTGGAGCATTCGAGCGACTCGGCCGAGCGCTCCTTCGGGGCTTTCTTGTCGGCCGCGGCGGCGGCATCGATCTTGGTATCGGTCTTGGCCGCCGGCGCGGCGGTCTGCGCGAAGGCGGTGCCGCCGGCGAGCAGGGAGGCGAGGGCGACAGCGGCGAGGCGAGAGGCGAGGGTCATGGTGTTGCACTCTTCTGGCGAGAATTGCGAAGGGTTGCGAACGTCGGCTCGCATTGCTGAACGCGACATGAATAATCTGAACGGCGCCGCTACTATATTTTGGCGGCCGGAAGCCATCGCTTCCTTGTCGCGAATGGCCGGCACGCTAGGATAGCAAGTCTTGTTTCACTTCCCCTCGGGGGAAGACCAAGGAGGAGACCTGAGGATGACCATTCAATCAAAAATGCTGTGCGCGATTGCGTTGTCGGGATTTGCTGCGTTGGCGGTATCGGCGCCAGCGCAGGCGCTGACGTCGCAGGAGTGCAGCGCCAAATACCAGGCGGCCAAGAAGGACGGCTCGCTCGGCACCATGAAGTGGAATGACTTCCGCAAGGCCCAGTGCGGCGCGGATGCAACGCCGGCTGCTGCAGCACCGGCTGCTCCCGCACCGACCGCGGCTGCGCCCGCCGCTCCCGCCGAGCCGAAGCAGGCCAAGAAGGAGGCGGCCCCCGCCGCCGCGCCGACCCTGCCGGCGGGACCCGCGATCTATCCGAACGCGATCGATCCGAAATATGCCAAGGAGACCCCGGGCAAGGGGCGCCTGCACACCTGCGTCGACCAGTACAACGCCAACAAGACCACCAACGGGAACGGCGGCATGAAGTGGATCCAGAAGGGCGGCGGCTACTACAGCGAATGCAACAAGAAGCTGAAGGGCGCCGCCTGAGCTTCGAGCTGATGCGAAAGGCCGGAGCAACGCTCCGGCCTTTCTGCTTAAATTTTAGTTTGAGCATGATCTTTCGGAAAACCGCTGCACACTTTTCCGGATCATGCTCTAGTTGAGCAGCTTCTCGGCCGATTTCGCCACCAGTTGCGACCGCTTGCGCGGGCCGCGCTCGACGAACAACAGGCTCTGGCCGAAGATGAAGCAGTAGAACAGGAAGGCCTGCGCCTCGGCCTCCTCGGGCGCAAGCCCGGTCGCGCGATAGAGCTCGGCCACGTGCTTGAGCCGCGCTGCGTCCACGCTCGCCACGGCGGCCGCCGCGCTCTCGTCGGAGCGGGCCCATTGCCGGATCGCGAGCTCGATCGCCATGGCTTCCGGATTGAGCCGCTCGGAGTAGAGCTGGATCACCGCCTTCAGCCGTTCGCGGGGGTGTTGGCCATCGAGGCGCGTCTGCTGCGCGATCGACGCGGCCCGCCCCTCGCGCCAGCGCTGCAGCATGGCTTCGAGCAGCGCGGCGCGGTCGGCGAAGCGGCGATAGAAGCCGCCCTTGGTGACGCCGAGATTCTTGGCGAGCACCTCGACCCTGACACCCTCGACCCCCGAGCGGGCGAGCTCGGCAAACCCCGCCTCGACCCAGACATCGCCCTTGCCGTCGCTCATGAAAGAAGCCTCTCGAACTCTTGATACGGTGCCGTATTGCTAACGCGTCTCGTGCCTGATACGCTACCGTATCAAGATCAATAAACAACGAGGGCGGAATGGCGATGGAGCAGGAGGCGACCTATCGCGGCACGGTCTATCCGTGGCAATGCGACCATGTCGGCCATATGAACATCATGTGGTATGTCGGCAAATTCGACGAAGCCAACTGGAATCTGTTCGCCCGCCTCGGCTTGACGCCGAGCTATTTGCGCTCCTCCGGCCGCGGCATGGCCGCCGTGCAGCAGAACATCGCCTACAGGCGCGAGCTGCTCGCCGGCGACATCGTCGAGGTCCGCAGCCATCTGCTCGAGGTCCGCGACAAGTCGATCCGCTTCCGGCACGACATGACGAATGCCGAGACCGGCGAGATCGCCGCAACTTGCGAGATTACCGGCGTGCACATGGATCGGAGCCAGCGCAAATCGGCGCCGTTCGCGGATGCCATCCGGGAGATCGCTCTGCGCCGTCTCGCCGATCCGGCCGAGGCCTGAACCATGGCCGCGTTCGAGCCGAAGAACCCGGGCTATCGCGCGGCGGCGATCGCAATGTTCGACGGCCAGCCGGCGATGCACACGCTCGGCATCGTGATCGTCCGCCTTGCACCGGGCGAGGCCGAGCTGGCGATGCTGCATTCGCCTGATCTCACGCAGCAGAACGGTTTTGTCCATGCCGGCATCATCACGGCAGGGCTCGACAACGCCTGCGGCGTGGCCGCCTTTACCCTGATGCCAAGGGAGGCTGACATCCTCACCGTCGAGTTCAAGACGACCCTGCTGGCACCCGCTCGCGGCGAACGGTTCGTGTTCAGGGCGGAGGTGGTCAAGCCCGGCCGCACGCTCACGTTCTGCGAGGCCAGGGCGTTTGCCGAGCACGAGGGCAACACCACGCTGATCGCCACGATGACCGGGACGTTGATGGCGATGCTGCCGCGCATTGCTGCTTCGCACGAGCCGCGCACGTCTCATGCATAGCTGCGATTGACAAGCCTGTCGGCGCATCTCTTGATGCGACGGTCATGCTTGCGAGTCTCGGCCTCATCCTGCTGTGCCAATTGATCGGCGAAGCCGTCGTGCGCGGCCTCGGGCTACCCTTGCCGGGACCTGTGCTCGGCCTGCTGCTGCTCCTGATCCTGCTGCTCGCCCGCGATCGCTTCGCAGCGCTTGCATACGGGCCGCTGCGCAACGACGGCGTGGAAACGGCAAGCAAGGGCCTGCTGGCACATCTGTCGCTGTTGTTCGTGCCGGCCGGCGTCGGCGTCGTGCAGAAGCTCGACCTGCTCGCCTCCCATGGCATCGCCATCGTCCTCGTGCTTGCGCTCTCCGTGGTCGTCACGCTGCTCGCGACGGTGCTGACCTTCCGCCTCGTCAGCCGCCTGTTGAAGCAGCAGGACGCGCGATGAGCGACAATCCGTTCTCGCTCTGGGTCTATCTCTCGCAGTCGCCGCTGCTGTGGCTGACCGTGACGCTGCTGGTCTATGCCGCGACGGATGCGGTGTCGCTGGCGACGCGGCGCCATCCGCTCGCCAATCCCGTGCTGCACGCGATGTGGATCATCGGCGCGTTCCTGCTCGCAACCGGCACGTCCTATACGAGCTATTTCGCCGGCGCGCAGTTCGTGCACTTCCTGCTGGGGCCCGCCATCGTCGCGCTCGCGGTGCCGCTCTATGAGAACCGCAGGCGCGTCGTGTCATCCATCGTGCCGATGCTGGTGGCGCTGCTCGCGGGATCGGTCACGGCGGTGGTGTCGGTGGTGCTGCTGGCCGAGCTTGCCGGCCTGCCGCGCGACGTGGTGCTGTCGCTGGCGCCGAAATCGGTCACCGCCGGGGTCGCCATGGGTATCGCCGAATCCCTGCACGCCGATCCCTCGCTGGCGGCGGTGGCGGTGATCCTCACCGGCATCATGGGCGCGATCATCGTGACGCCGCTGATGAACCGCACCGGCGTCACCGATTACCGGGCGCGCGGCTTCGCCGCCGGCCTTGCCGCGCATGGCATCGGCACCGCGCGCGCGTTCCAGGTCGACGAGATTGCCGGCGTCTTCTCCGGCATCGCCATGAGTCTCAACGCCTTGGTGACCTCGTTCCTGGTCCCCCTGGCGGTCACGCTGCTGGTGCGATGACATCGTCGCCGCGACACTCTATATGATCGGTAACAATTCCCGGTCCCGAACCGTATTCAGGGAGATGGGACCGAAACGGGACGAGATATGGCTGGATCTGGGACTAAGGGCCTTGTGCCGACGCGGCGCGCGGCGCTGACGCTGATCGGGGCGGGCGCCCTCGCACTGACGGGCGCCTCGGCGCGTGCGGCGACCGACGACAACGAGGTGCTGACCGAAGCCAAGGTGCTGCGCGATCCCGACACGCCCGTCGCCGGCAATCCCAACGGCAACGTCACCATCGTCGAATGGTCTGACTACAATTGCCCCTATTGCCGCAAGCTCGAGCCCGAGCTGCGCCAGGTCGTCCAGGACGACGGCAAGGTGCGGCTGGTGATGAAGGATTGGCCGATCCTCGGGCCGGTCTCGGTGACGGCGGCGCGGACCGCTCTCGCGGCAAAATTCCAGGACAAATACCATCAGGCCCATGACGCCTTGATGGGCGTCAGCTCGCGCCTGACCGAGCCGCGCATCAACGAGCTGCTGGCGGCCGCCGGCGTCGACATGGACCGCCTGAAGCGCGATCTCGCCGGCCATGGCAGCGACATCGACGCGCTGCTCAAGCGCAACAACGAGCAGGCCGAAGCCTTCGGTTTCAGTGGCACCCCGTCCTTCATCGTCGGCAAGTACCGCGTCCCCGGCGTGCTTAGCATGACCGAGTTCGAGCAGGTCATCGCCGATGCCCGCAAGGCCAAGATGAACTGAGGCGCGCAGCGTCGGTCGCGGCCAACACAAAGGCGCCGCCGCGGAGTTCGCGACGGCGCCTCGTGCATGATACGGCGTCGGTTACTTCGACGAGATCCGGACCCAGTCCTTGTGCGCGCGGTCGCGCAGCGCGTCCCAGTCGGCCTTCGCGACATCCCAGTTCACGATGGTGCGATTGCTCGTCGCGACCTCGCCATTGGCGACGGATGAGGTCTGCATGGAGTCGTAGACGTAGACGCCGCCGGCAAGCAGAAGGGCGCCCAAAATCATTCCAAAAAACGTCCTCATAGCGAACCTCCGGTGACGCGCCGATAACGTCGGCACGGCGCGATGGTTCCGCGGCCATGCGGCGCATCTAAGGACAGGTTGTTCATTTTCCATTCAGCCACTGCACCAGCTCCGCGTTGATCTCGCGCGGATAGGTGTGGCTGAGGTCGTCGATCTCGCGATAGGTGACATCAGCGCCAGCCGCGGCGAGCGCTGCCTGGGTCTGGCGCGCGGTCTGCACCGGAAACATCCAGTCGAGCTTGCCGTGGGTGATGAAGATGGGCAGACCTTGCAAGCGCGCGGCGTCCGCCATCTCCGCCATCAGCGGATGGAAGGTTGCGGAGACCGGCGCCAGATGGGTGAAGGGCGAGGCGCCCTCGAGGCCGCTGACGTAGCTGAAGGTGCCGCCGTCGCTCATGCCGGTCAGCAGCATGCGCGAGGTGTTGATGCTCCAGCGGCTGCGCACGGTTTCGAGGATACGCATGAGATTGGGCGTATCGGCATCGTCGCCCATCAGCGCCCAGGTCGGACCGGTCGCGGTGGGCGCCACCAGGATCGCGCCAAGGCTGCGGGCGTCGCGCAGCCAGCTCCACAGGAAACCGCGTCCGTTGCCGCTGCCGCCATGCAGCGCCATCACCAGCGGCATGGCGCGTTCGGGCGTATAGTACTCAGGCACATAGACCGAGAAGCCGCCGCGGCTGCCGGGTTCGTTGTGATCGTGGAAGATGCCAGTATTTTCGCTCGCGCCGACTTCGAGCCGCGACAACAGATCCGCATTTTCGCGATTGGCGGTGTTGAGGAAGAAGCTGCTTACGGGAGGAAACTGCATCGCCAGGGGATAAAGCGCCTCCTGCGCGCGCGGCACGTGGCGCAGCGCGCGGAAGACAGCGACGAGATCGCCATTGCCGCGCTCCACCTCGCGGATCCCGGCAAAGGCGGCGAGCGTCTCGCCGCAGGCGCGATCGAGCCGCTCGCGGAGGCCCGCGAACTGCTCTGGCCACTCTCCATTAGCCGCGTGTGCCGCTTGCAGCGCCTCATCCGGTGCGCCGATCGCGTTCATCACGGTAGCGAACGCCGGCGGATGCAGATGGCGTTGGAAGAAGCCGAGCGCTTCCAGCGCATTGAGCAGCGGCGGCAGCACGGCCACGATGTCGTCGATCACGGCCTCGCTCATCGCGGCTTCCTTCAGCGTGGGATCAATGCAGCTTCGGCGCCTTCAAGAGCTTGAAGCGATCGGTGGAGGTCACCGTGACGTCGAAGGTGACGCCTTGGTGGTGCACGGTCAGCGGCACGTCGACGCCGGCGGCGCCGAGTGCCCACATCTTCTTGTAGAAGGCGGTCTGGCTCGTGACCTTGTCCCCGTTCACGGCGAGGATGATATCGTCGGTCTTGAGCTCGGCGCGCGCGGCAGGACCGTTGGGGGAGATCCCGATCACGACCACGCGGTTGTCGATCTCGGTCGAGTAGAGCCCGAGCCAGGGCCGCGCCGGCTTGTTGACCCGACCGAACTTGCGCAGATCGTCCAGGATCGGCTTCAAGAGGTCGATCGGCACGACCATGTTGACGTGCTCGGCCTTGCCGTCGCGCTCGCGTTCCAGCTGAAGCGAGCCGATGCCGATCAGCTCGCCGCGCTCGTTGAGCAGCGCCGTGCCGCCCCAGTTCGGATGCGCAGGATAGGTGAAGACGGCTTCGTCCAGCAGATATTCCCAATAGCCGGCGAATTCCTGCTTGGCCACGATCTGGCTCGCGACCGAGCGCGTGCGACCGCCGGCGCCCCCGACCACGACGCGGTCGCCGATCCGGGTTTCCGCCGAGCTGCCGAGCGGCAACGGTTCGACGTCGAGCTCACCGAGGGCTTGCACCAGGCCGAAGCCGGTTTCGGAATCGAAACCGAGCGCGTGGCCTTCGACCACCCGCCCATCGCTGAGGTGCAGCCACACCGATTCCGCTTCGGTGATGAGATAGCCGATGGTGAGCACCAGTCCGTGATCGATCACGACGCCGTTGCCGGCGCGTTCGGTGCCCAGCGTCTCGGCGCTGAAGGCGTCCGGCGGGACGATAGCGTGCAGGCCGACGACGGACGCGAGCGCGCGGTCGAGATCGAAACCGTAGTCGCTCGCACGCGGCTGATTGGCCGGCGGCACTCTCCATTCGGTCAAAGCGGGCATGGAGTTCTCCTGGTCTTTCCTTGGCGCTTTGACACACCTCTCGCGCACGAGAAGCGCCGCGCTAAATCAAAGACAATCTATGCCGCAAACGCCCGCCTTTAAAGACCGCCATGCCTCAGTCGGTCGGGAAATGCAGAAATTCTGGACCGATCGTGCCCTGTAGGTCCTGGTGTCCGTGCGAAAAGACGTTGTCGACCCAGAGTGGCAAGCGTATCGTTCGCCGTCTGTGGAACAAGCCATGAGCGATGACAAGAATTTCGATCGGCTAACTTTGGAAAATGCACTGGCCGAGCTGGGCCGCAGGGCCTTCGCCGCAGGCCGCACCGTCGAAATCGTCGTCTACGGCGGATCGGCCCTCCTGCTGACCTTGAATCGTCAGATCAACACCGGAGACGTCGATGCGGTGTTTGAAGGAAACAAGGATTTCATCAAGCGACTTGCGACCGAGATGGCGGAGGAGTTCGGCTGGGACGAAAACTGGTTGAACGACGGTGTGAAGGGGTGGTTGAGCAAGAGAGACGCGGATCCTGACGTGAAGGCTCTATTCAAGACCTACCCCACCGAGGATCAGCCGGGCCTGCGCGTCTATACCGCCAGACCGGAATACTTGTTTGCCATGAAGTGCCGCGCGATGCGTGTCGGCGGTGTCGAAACGAACTCGGACATTGACGACATTAAGCTCCTCGCCCACGCGATAGGTATCAAGACTAGCCAGGATGCACTCACGTTGGTCGAAAAATTCTATCCGCAGAATGCGCTTCAGCCCAAGACCCGATTGGGTCTCGAGGAGATTTTCTCAAATCTCGAGACTGGGCCCGAAGGTGATCGCATGCCTCCGTCGAGCCAACCATGAACCTGTTCGGCAAGAAGCCCGCAACGCTGAGTGACGTCGTTCGCCGCGTACAGGCTGGCGAGCAGAAGTTCGATCCGTCGCTCCGCGAATTTCTCGATTGGTTCTACATGAACCCGAACGCACGACAGCAGGCCATCGAAGAACGACCCGCTTCCATCGACGCTGTGCACGACGCCTATACGGCGGCCGTGGCGGAGCACCTTGCGCGCGTTTACGGATTACAGATACCGGAATGGACCGAGGTTCACGGTAATGGGCTTCGCGAGCCCTTCTTCGCGGGCGGTCTACAATCTCTGAAGGGGGTGCTGGTTGCCGAGAGTCCGACGGCCTTCCGGCGACGCCTCCTGTTCGTAAGCAAAGATGCGCTCTCGAGGCCGAGAAGGTAGCGCCGAAGGGGCGGCCGCCTTGGGCCGCACTGTCTTGGGCCGCACTGTGAGACCCTGCCGGGCCGCATGGCTGGTGTCCCTGCCGCTGCTAGGCGGCCCCTGCCTAAGCTGCTAACCATTGCCGCTTCGTTTGACCAAGGGATCACGGATCGAAGCATGGACAACCGCAGCGACATCTGGCGTGGCATCGACACGATCAAGGCGCGTTTCATCGACCTCAGCGACAAGGTCTGGGGCATGCCCGAGGTGTGCTACACCGAGGCGCGGTCCGCCGCCGAGCATCTCGCCGAGCTGCGTCATCAGGGCTTCCGCATCACCGAGAACGTCGCCGGCATTCCGACCGCGGTGATGGGCGAGTGGGGCGAGGGCGGTCCGATCATCGCCTTCATGGGCGAATATGACGCGCTGCCCGGTCTCAGCCAGGAAGCGGGTGTCGCCGAGCATCGTCCGATCGAAGCCGGCGGGCACGGCCATGGCTGTGGTCACAATCTGCTCGGTTCCGCCGCGCTGCTCGCCGCGACCGCGGTGAAGGACTGGCTTGCCGAAAACAAGATGCCCGGCCGCGTGCGCTATTATGGCTGCCCGGCCGAAGAAGGCGGCGCGGCAAAGGCCTTCATGGTGCGCTCCGGCGCGTTCGAGGACGCCGACATCGCCATCACCTGGCATCCGCACAGCTTCTGGGAGGTCGCGGTGACGCCGTCGCTCGCCAACACGCGCGCGGACTTCATCTTCACCGGCCGCACTTCGCATGCCGCGGCCTCGCCGCATCTCGGCCGTTCCGCGCTCGATGCGGTGGAATTGATGAATGTCGGCGTGAACTACATGCGTGAGCACATGCCGAGCGATGCGCGGGTGCATTACGCGCTGCTCGACACCGGCGGCATTGCGCCCAACGTGGTCCAGGCCCATGCGCGGGTGCGCTATTCGATCCGCGCCCGTGACCTTCCCGGCATGAATGAGCTGGTCGGACGTGTGAGCAAGATCGCCGAGGGCGCGGCGCTGATGACCGAGACCAAGGTCGAGATGAAGATCATCTCCGCGGTCTCCAACATCCTGCCGAACACCCCGCTGGACCAGGCGCTGCACCGGGTCATGGAAGAGCTCGGACCGCCGCATTTCGACGATGCGGACAAGGGTTTTGCCAGCCAGATCCGCGCGACGTTGAGCGACAAGGATATCGCGTCGGTCTATTACGCGATCGGCATGGAGCAGACCGATCGGCCGCTGGCCGACTTCCTGGTGCCGCTCGATGCCAAGCGCAATCCGCTGGTCGGCTCGACCGACGTCGGCGACGTCAGCTGGGTGGTGCCGACCGTGCAGGTTCACGCCCCCACGGTTGCAATCGGCACGCCGTTCCACACCTGGCAGGTGGTGGCGCAAGGCAAGAGCCCGCATGCCCACAAGGCCATGGTGCAAGCCGCCAAGGCGATGGCCGGTCTCGGCATCAAGGCGCTGACAGATCCGGAACTGATCAAGGCGGCCAAGGCCGACCTGAAGAAGCGGACGGCCAAGACGCCGTATGTCTGCCCGCTGCCGGATCACGTCGAGCCACCGCTCGACATGTCCGTCGCATAGAATTTCGCCTCCACACTTCGTCTGATGCTGCGAACAAATTTTCCGCAGTGCAGCGTGCAATCCAGCATGTTTTGATGCTGGATTGCCGAACGGATGGGCTGCAGAACGCAGTTTTGCCCAACAGACAGCCAGAAGACCGTTTGCATACACACGGTCCCAGTTGACGCGCCCCCCATTCGGTGTGCCATCTACTGCCAGCCAATTGGGCGGCCAGCTTTCACGGCCGTCCTCATCACTATGGGAACCAGACGGGGGACAACCATGCTGGATAAAGAACTGCGTTCGATGATCGGCGAGGTGAAGGATGGGCGGATGGATCGCCGCGCTTTCATCACGCGCATGGCCGCGGTCGGTCTCACCGCCCCGCTGGCCAACCAGATCCTCGCGCTCGGCGGCGTCGCCATGGCCGAGGGTGCCTCGACCTACAAGCCGACCAAGCGTGGCGGCGGTGGTGCGCTGAAGCTGCTGTGGTGGCAGGGCCCGACCTTGCTCAATCCGCATTTCGCCACCGGCACCAAGGATCAGGACGGCTCGCGCCTGTTCTACGAACCGCTCGCCTGCTGGGATCCGGACGGCAACATGAAGCTGGTGCTGGCGACCGAAATTCCCTCGATCCAGAACGGCCTGCTCGCCGCCGACGGCAAGTCGGTGACGTGGAAGCTGAAGCCCGGCGTGAAGTGGCATGACGGCAAGCCGTTCACGGCCGACGACATTGTCTTCACTTGGCAGTATATCAAGGATCCCGCGACGGCGGCCGTGACCATCGCAAGCTATCGCGACATCACTGTCGAGAAGATCGACGATCTCACGGTCAAGATCACTTTCCCGAAGCCGACACCGTTCTGGGCGGACGCCTTTGTCGGAGCCCCGAACACCATTCTCCCCAAGCACCTGTTTGCCGACTACACGGGCAGCAAGTCACGGGAAGCGCCGACCAACCTCTCTCCAGTCGGGACCGGTCCCTACAAATTCGTCGAGTTCAAGCCGGGCGATCTCATCCGCGGCGTGATCAATCCCGACTATCACATGGCCAACCGGCCCTACTTCGATACGATCGAGATGAAGGGCGGCGGTGACGCCGTCTCGGCCGCGCGTGCGGTGATCCAGACCGGCGAATATGATTTCGGCTGGAACATCCAGGTCGAGGATGACGTGCTGCTGCGTCTGGAGAAAGGCGGCAAGGGCAAGACAGTGTATGCCGTGGGCGGCGACACCGAATTCATCGCGCTCAATTTCACCGACCCGAACGTCGAGGTCGACGGCGAGCGTTCGTCGATGAAGACCAAGCATCCGCTGTTCTCGGACCCTGTCGTGCGCAAGGCGCTGTCCCTGCTGGTCGACCGCGAGTCCGTCAAGAAGGCGATCTACGGCCGCGCCGGCCGCACCACCTCCAACTTCCTCAACGGCCCGGAGAAGTTTGTTTCCAAGAACACATCCTGGGAATTCAACATCGAGAAGGCCGCCAAGATGCTCGACGACGCCGGCTGGAAGCCCGGTGCCGACGGCATCCGCGAGAAGGACGGCAAGAAGCTGAAGATCCTGTACCAGACCTCGATCAATGGTCCGCGCCAGAAGACCCAGGCCATCGTCAAGCAGGCCTGTCAGAAGGCCGGCATCGAGGTCGAACTGAAGTCGGTGGTGGCATCGGTGTTCTTCTCCTCCGACGTCGCCAACCCCGACACCTATCCGAAGTTCTACGCCGACATCGAGATGTTCCAGATCCCGCTCAGCCAGCCGGATCCGTCGCAGCACATGCGCCGCTACCTCTCCACCAGCGCCGCGACCAAGGAGAACAAGTGGCAGGGCACGAACTTCCCGCGCTGGGTCAACAAGGACTATGACGCCGCGATCAACGCGGCCGACATGGAAATGGACCCGGTCAAGCGCGCGGCGCTCTACATCAAGGCCAACGATCTGATGTGGGAAGACACGGTGTTCATTCCGGTGCAGCATCGTCTGAAGGTCGAGGCGGCGGCCAACAATCTGCGCCCGGTCGTTTCCGGCTGGGCCAACGAAACCGACAATCTGTTCGACTGGTACCGCGAGGAATGATCCCCCAACTCTAGACGGGGCCTTCCCTCATGAGCCAATACGTCCTGCGTCGCCTGCTGATCGCGATTCCGAGCCTGCTCGGAATCTCGGTCGTGCTGTTTGTCGTGCTCGCGCTTGCGCCCGGCGATCCGTTCTCCGAACTGGCGACCAATCCGAACGTGCCGCCGGAAGTGCAGGCGGCGCTCCGGGCCAAGTTCGGCCTCGACGACCCGATCCACCTTCGCTACCTGCACTGGCTCAACGCCATGCTGCACGGCGACTGGGGCTTCTCCTTCGTCAGCCGGATGAACGTCGACACGCTCATCCTCCAGCGCCTGCCGGCCACGCTCTACGTGATCGGCTCGGCGCAGATCCTGGCGCTGCTGATCGCGATTCCCGTCGGCGTCTATGCGGCGACGAAGCCCTATTCGCTGTTCGACCAGATCGCCAACACGCTCGCCTTCGTCGGCTTCTCGCTGCCGACGTTCTTCACAGGCATCCTGTTCATCCTGATCTTCTCGGTCACGCTGGACTGGCTGCCGTTCGTCTACACCACCGACATCAAGGGCACCGGCATCCACTGGGTGCTGGAGATGATCCGACAGGCGATCATGCCGGTGGCGGTGCTCGGCCTGTTCCAGGCGGCGTCGATGACGCGTTTCGTGCGCTCGGCGATGCTGGATGTGATCCGGCTCGACTACGTCACGACCGCCCGCGCCAAGGGGCTCGGGCAGGCCAAGGTCATCATCAAGCATGTCATGCGCAACGCCATGATTCCGGTCGTGACCTTGATCGCGCTGCAGATGCCCGCGGTGTTCGGCGGAGCCATCGTCACCGAGCAGATCTTCCGCATTCCCGGCATCGGCTCGCTGCTGATCTCCTCCATCCTTTCCAACGACACGCCGGTGGTGATGGCCGTCACCTTCGTCTTTGCGTGTCTCGTCGTGCTGTTCAATCTCATCGCGGACGTGCTTTATGGCTGGCTTGACCCTCGCATCTCCCTCCGCTGAGCGGCGCGTCTACTCGCCCTGGCGCGAGACGTGGCGGCGCTACAGCCGCCACAAGCTTGCCGTGGTCAGCGCGTTCCTGCTGCTCGTTCTGATCCTGGCAGTGGTGCTCGGCCCCTTCGTCTGGCGGGTCAAGATCGACGACATCGACATCGTCGCGGGCATGCAGGGGCCCTCGCCGGCCCATCCCTTCGGCACCGACGATCTCGGGCAGGACATCCTCGCCCGCATGATCTATGGCGGGCGCATCTCGCTCGCGGTCGGCCTCGCCGCGATGCTGGTCTCGGTCTTCGTCGGTGTGCTGATCGGCGCGCTCGCCGGCATGTCGCGCGGTGCGCTCGGTCACGGGCTGATGTGGCTGACCGATCTGTTCCTGTCGCTGCCGCAATTGCCGCTGCTGCTGCTGCTGATCTACCTCTTCCGAGACGGTCTGAAGGCCGCGTTCGGTCCGGAGGGCGGCATCTTCATCCTGATCGTGCTCGTGATCGGGGGGCTGCGCTGGATGCCGGTGGCGCGGCTCGTGCGCGCCCAGTTCCTGTCGATCCGCGAGAAGGAATTCGTCGAGGCCGCGCGGGCGCTCGGGGCCAGCCCGGTGCGGCAGGTGGTGAAGCACATCCTGCCCAATGCGCTCGGTCCGGTGATCATCGCCGGCACCATCGACGTCGCCGCCGCCATCATCGCGGAATCGACGCTGTCCTTCCTCGGCCTCGGCTTCCCACCCGACACGCCGACCTGGGGCCGGCTGCTGTATGACGCCAAGGACTTTCTCGACATCGGCCCGCACTGGGCGCTGTTTCCGGGCGGCGCGATCTTCATCGCGGTGGTCGCCATCAACTTCATCGGCGACGGTCTGCGCGACGCGCTCGATGCGCGACGGGTGATCTGATGGCGCCGCTGCTCGAAATCAAAGGGCTGAAAACCCACTTCTCCACGGACGACGGCATCCTCCAGGCCGTCGACGGCGTCGACATCTCCATCAACCGGGGCGAGACGCTCTGCGTCGTCGGCGAATCCGGCTGCGGCAAGACCGTCACCGCGATGTCGATCCTGAAGCTGATCGCGATGCCGCCGGGCCGCATCGCGGCGGGTCAGATCATCTTCGAGGGTCGCGATCTCGTGCCGCTGACCAGCAACGAGCTCGACGAGATCAGGGCCAAGGAGATCGGCTTCATCTTCCAGGAGCCGATGACCTCGCTCAACCCGGTGCTCACCGTCGGCGAGCAGATCGCCGAAAGCCTGCGCCGCCACGAGGCCGTGACCAGGAAGCAGGCGCTCGATCGCACCATCGAGATGCTGAAGCTGGTGCAGATCCCCAACGCCGAAGGTCGCGTGCACAATTATCCGCACCAGTTCTCCGGCGGCATGCGCCAGCGCGTGATGATCGCGATGGCGCTCGCCTGCAAGCCGAAGCTGATCATCGCCGACGAGCCGACTACCGCGCTCGACGTCACCATCCAGGCCCAGATCCTGGATCTGCTCCAGGACATGAAGGAGCGCTTCGGCATGGCGGTGATGCTGATCACCCATGCCATGGGCGTCGTCGCCGAAACCGCGCAGCGCGTCGTCGTGATGTATGCCGGCAAGGTGGTCGAGGAAGCGCTCGTCGACGATCTGTTCGGCAATCCCGGTCACCCCTATACGCAAGGGCTGATCCGCTCGATCCCGCGCATCGATCTCGACAGCGAGCACAAGACGCGGCTCGAGGCGATCGGCGGTTCGGTGCCGATCCTGATCAATCCGCCGGTCGGCTGCCGCTTTGCGCCGCGCTGCAAGTTCGCCATGAACGTCTGCACCGAGAAGGAGCCGTTGCTGCGCGAGATCGCACCCGGCCATCGCATGGCCTGTCATCTCGGCGATACAAATCTGGGAGGCGCGGCATGAGCGAACCCTTGCTGCAAGTCTCCAACCTGAAGAAGCACTTCCCCGTGCTCGGCGGCCTACTGTCGCGCCAGGTCGGCACCGTCTATGCGGTCGATGGCGTGTCGTTCTCGGTCAATCGCGGCGAGACGCTTGGTCTCGTCGGCGAATCCGGCTGCGGCAAGTCGACGACGGGGCGCTGCGTGCTGCGCCTGATAGAGCCGACCGACGGCGAGGTCACTTTCGACGGCCAGGACGTGCGCAGCCTCGGCGGCAACGATCTGCGCGCGATGCGGCGCAACATGCAGCTGGTGTTCCAGGATCCGTTCGCCTCGCTCAATCCGCGCATGACGGTCGGCGCGATCCTCGGCGAAGCCTTCACCATCCATAATCTGGCGACCTCCGCCAAGGAGCGCGAGGAGCGCGTGGCGGGCCTGCTGGTCAAGGTCGGGCTCAAGGCCGAGCATATGCGGCGCTATCCGCACGAGTTCTCCGGCGGCCAGCGCCAGCGCATCGTGATCGCGCGCGCGCTGGCGGTCGAGCCAAAGCTGATCGTCTGCGACGAGCCGGTCTCGGCACTCGACGTGTCGATCCAGGCCCAGGTCATCAATCTGCTGGAAGACCTCCAGGCCGAGCTGAACCTCACTTATCTCTTCGTCGCGCACGACCTCTCGGTGGTCGAGCACATTTCCGACCGCGTCGCGGTGATGTATCTCGGCCGCATCGTCGAGCTGGCGAAAGCGAGCGATCTCTACCGCAACCCGCAGCATCCCTACACCAGGGCGCTGCTGTCGGCGGTGCCGGTGCCCGATCCAAAACTCAAGCGTGAGCGCATCCGCCTCAAGGGCGACGTGCCGAGCCCGATGAAGCCGCCGTCGGGTTGCCACTTCCACACCCGCTGTCCGATCGCCCAGCCGCGCTGCGCGGAAAGCGCGCCCGTGCTGAAGGAAGGGGCGGGCGGGCATTTCGTGGCGTGTCATCTGGCCTGAGGCTCCGAAAGCGAGTTCAGAATCCGTAGGGTGGGCAAAGCGACTTGTCCGCCGTAGCTCGAAGAGCGAAGGCGGAAGCGTGCCCACGATTCTGAAGACGTGGGCACGGCGCTGTCGCGCCTTTGCCCACCCTACGCACTTCCATCTTAGTCGAGAGGCACGCCATATTCCGACAGGGCCTGCCTGAAGGTCGCCACGGACGTGTGCTGATGCGCGAACAGGCCCGCCTCTCGCGCGCCGGCGACGTTGGCTGCGAGATCGTCGACGAACAGGACGGTTTGCGGCCTCACGCCGAGCTCGGAGAGGCAGAGGCGATAGCAGTGCGGGTCCGGCTTGGCCGTCTTGAATTGCGCCGAGGTGTAGATCCGGGAGCCGAACAGCGGTCGCAATTCCGGCAGCAGCGTGTCGATGTGGTCGGCGACCAGCGTGGTATTGTTGGTCAGGACGGCGATATCGACGGTGTTTCGCAAGCTGCTGGCAATGTCCAGCATCGCGCGATCCGCCTGCATTGAACGGCGCCGGGCCTCCACCCACTCGTCGAGTGAGAGCGGATAGCCGATGCGTTCGCCAAAACCTCGCAGATAGTCGGCAGCCTCGAGCGCGCCGGAATCGCCGAGCAGCTCGAATCCGCTGTCCCAGATCGCGTTGTGGACGGCTTCGCTGCTGGTCCCCGCAAGCTGCGCCAGATAGGCGACGCGGGTCGCCCTGTCGTAGTCGCAGAGGACATTGTCCATGTCGAAGAGGACGAGCTTGATGGCATCAGTCACGGCGACGCTCGCGCATTGGCCGAACATCCGGCCCTGGCGTGAGTCATATCCCGCCGGAACGCGGGCGACAAATCGGGTGCTGGCTAGGGCTGCGATGCGCGTCGCCGCGCCAGTTGATGCAGCACTGTGTCGACGGCAGGCACCGCTCCGGTCTCGCGCAGCCAGGCATCGGCCAATTCCCTCAATTCGCCCGGCGTCAGGCCGAACTTGCGGCGGAATGCGCGAATGAAGGTGGAATCGCTGCTGAAGCGCATGTCGACGGCGAGCTCGATCAGCCGGCCGTCCTGCGCGGATGGCGATATCAAGCGCCGAAACGCGAGATTGAGCCGCTGCTCCCGCACATAATGCGCAAGCCCGCCCTCGGCCTCGAACAGCCGGTAGAGTGTCGCGCGCGAGATCTGGAAGTGGCGGCAGAGCTCTTCGCTGGTGAGCGCATCGGTTTCGAGATTGTTCGCGATGCGACGCTTGATCATCGTGAGATAAAGATGTCGCTCGGCGCGCTCGAGGCCCGCGACGATCTCGGCCGTCCCGCCCGCGGCGGCCGCCACGAGATCGGCGATCGCCTCGACCGTGGCCTCGGCATTGCCAGTCGCCATCTCTGCTTCGGGCTGTGACGACAGGGCAAGCGCGCCATAGTGGCTGGCGAGCAGGCGTGCATGGGGGTGGTCCGACGGCAGCAAGGTTGCCGTCGCCGCATCCGGATGGGCGAGCCGCGGCGCCAGCATCGCGCGTTGCAGCACGATCGTCATCAGATGGGTGCGGCCGCCCGCGGCGCGCAACGCGGTCCGGTTCGGTTGCGCCATGTCGATGAGAACGATGTCGCCGGGCCGCAGCGTAACCTCGCGGCGGCCTGAGCTGAACTGCATCTCGCCCTCGACGCAGAGGGTGATCTGAAAATGATCCATGATGCCACGGGCGACGTGCGCGGGCGTGCGGTCATAGTCCTGGTCGGTGGCACGCGTGTCGATCAGCAAAGCGTTGCGGGTCATCCTCGTCACCGTGGTGACATGGAAATCGTCCTCCGCGGTGCGCGGAATGACCTCACAAATGTCGACCGTCATGGCCCGCAAGTGCGCGAGCGCCTCCGGACCGCGCCCGGGATTGTCCGCCGCCGTGCTTTCGTTCAAGGCAGTCCCGTCCACGTCCCCTCGCGATGCGGAAAGACCGCATGCAACTAAGCAAGCCAATGTCGGGTCTGGATGTAGCCATTCGGAAATCGGGGCGCAAGCGAGGCCGAGGTAGAATGTGCGTTCGTGTATTTGCAACCATCGAGAGATTCAGTCGGATTTTGTCGCGCTGAGACGCCGGGCACATCGTCCGTCCTGCCGTCCTGTTAGAGATTCTCCAGTCTCTGGAATGCGAGCGCGCCATGCGGGGCCGCGCCGTCGAAATGGGGTTGCCGCGTGGGGTCAATGGGAATTGGGGGTGCTGGCCGTCGGCAACGACGTCCGCGCAGCTGCCGTCGTCGCCGGACAATGAAAAGCTGCGGGATGCTCGTCATCCTGGTCCTGCCGTATCTCGCCTCGACCTCCGCCAGCAGGGCGCAGATCGACAATTACGGCATCTGGACCGCACTCAACAGCACGCCGGGGCAGGTGATCGAGTTCGGCACGCTGAGCAACGCTCCGATCGGCTCCCCGATCGGAACGAGCACATATCCTCACAGCGCGGTGTTTTCGGCCGATGGCCGCTTCGCCTATGTCGTAGCCATGTCCGGCGCGGTGGAGGTCATCGACGTCGTCGGCCGGACGGTTGTCGCGACCATACCCGTCGCCGGACAGACGGCGGGATTGGCGCTCAGCCCGGATGGCTCGAGCCTCTACGTGACCTCCTCCTCGGCCCATTCGGTCACGGTGATTTCCACCGCGACCAATGTCGTGGTCGGCTCCCCCATCGCGGTGGGGGCAGCCCCTTACGGCGTCGTCGTTTCGCCGGACGGGACCCGGGCCTATGTCGCCAACCAGGGCTCCGCGAACATTTCGATCATCGACGCCGCGTCGAAAACCGTCATCGGCACGGTCGCGGCGGGAAGCTCCCCCTCCGGCATCACAACGTCTCCGGACGGAAGCCGGATCTACGTGACCAATCAAAGCGATGGCAGCGTCACGGTGATCGATGCAGCGTCGCAATCGGTGGTGACGACGGTTTCGGTCTCCGGACTGCCCCTGAGCGTCGCGGCCAGCCCGGACGGGTCGCGGATCTATGTGACGACGCAGTCCAACCAACTCGTGGTGATCAATGCCCTGACGAACACCATCACGGCAAGCGTGACCCTGTCCGGCGGCCCGTCCAGCAACGGCATCGGAGTGACCGTGACGCCCGACGGCAGCCGGGCCTACATCACGACTGGCTTCGGGTTTTACGTGGTGGATACGGCCACCAACACGATCCTGTCCTTCGTCACCATGCCGATCGTTGACAACGGCAATGCCGGGACCGCCTTCATCGGGCCGAACGTCATCGTTGCGGCGGGCGGGGCGGTCGCGGCGGGCAGCGATGCCGCGCTCACGGCGCTGGGCTTCGGGCAATATGTCAATTTCAACGGCGGCGCGCTGCGATTTTCCAGTGCTTTCAGCACCGCGCGGACGATCTCGCTGCTGGCCGGCGGCGGCACGATCGACACCAACGGCTTCAATGCGACGTTGTCAGGGCAGATCATCAACACGGGATCCCTGACCAAGACGGGGCTGGGCACGCTGACGCTGACCGGCGCCAACACCTACAGCGGCGGGACCTTCGTCAATGGCGGCACGCTGGCCTTGAGCGGCGCCGGCACGCTGGGCGACGTCGGCGGGACGACCACGGTCAACAGCGGTGCCACGCTCGATCTGGGCGGCACGACGCAGACCCAGGGCGCGGTCGGCCTTAACGGCGGCACGATCCGCAACGGCAATCTGAACGCGCCCATTACCTCCATCGGAGGTGTCCTCAATGGCATCGGCGGGACCGGGAGCCTGACGACGACGGCCGGCTTCACCATGTTGCTCGGCAACAACGGCTACACCGGAGCCACGGCCGTGAATGGCGGTGTGCTCGACGTCGAAGGAACGATCACCGGCACCTCTTCGGTCACCGTGAATGCCGGTGGCGTGCTGATGGGATCGGGCACGATCGATCCGCTGTTGGTGGCGATTGCCGGCGGCGGCACGTTCGCGCCCGGCAACGGCATGCCCGGCAGCCTCACGAGCATCGTCGGCGATCTCGCCCTGCAATCGGGCGCGATCTATCAGGTCCAGGTCAATCCGTCGACGGCGTCCCATGCGAACGTCACGGGCAGCGCGACGCTGGGCGGCGCTAGTGTGAGCGCGGTGTTTGCGGCCGGCAGCTATATCGAGAAGAAATACACCATCCTCAGCGCGGGCGGCGGCCTCTCCGGCAGCTTTGCCTCGACCGTTGCCAGCAGCAATCTCCCGGCGAACTTCAAGACCGATCTCAGCTACGACGCAAACAATGCCTATCTCAACCTGTCGCTCGCCTTCGTGCCGCCGCCGAATTCCGGCCTGAACGGCAATCAGCAGGCGGTGGCGAACGCATTGGTCAATTCCTTCGACGTCAACGGCGGCATTCCGCTGATCTATGGCCGCATGACGGCGGCCGGCTTGACGCAAGCCTCGGGCGAACAAGGCACGGCAGCGCAGCAGACCACGTTCAACGCCATGAGCCAGTTCATGGGCCTGCTCACCGATCCCTTCGCGCAGCGCGAGGGCGGGCCGGATCCCGCGAACGGTGCGGCTGGACTTGCCGAAGACGTTCAGGCCAGCGCCTATGCCGCACGCAAGCGGGCCGACGCGTTCGCCATGTTCGCCAAGGCGCCAGCGCAGGGATTTGCGCGGCGCTGGAGCGTGTGGGCCGCCGGCTTCGGCGGATCGCAATCGACCGACGGCAATGCTGCGGACGGCTCGAATGACACCACGAGCCGCATCGCCGGCACGGCGGTCGGCGCGGACTATTGGCTCGCGCCGAACACGAAGCTCGGCTTCGCGCTTGCCGGCGGTGGCACCAGCTTCGGCGTGAACGGTCTCGGCTCCGGTCGCTCCGACCTGCTCCAGGCCGGCACCTATCTTTACCACGCCAACGGCGCGGCCTACGTCTCCGCCGCGCTGGCCTATGGCTGGCAGAACATCACGACCGATCGCACCGTGACGGTCGCCGGCGCAGACCGCCTGCGCGCCGCATTCGACGCCAATGCGTATTCCGGTCGTGTCGAAGGCGGCTACCGCCTGGTCGGGTCATGGATCGGCGGGATCGGCCTCACGCCTTATGGGGCGATGCAGTTCACGACGCTCGACCTGCCAGCCTATGCCGAACACGTCGTCTCCGGCTCATCGGCATTCGCCTTGAACTACGCCGCGAAGAGCGTGACCGACAGCCGCAGCGAGCTCGGCCTGCGTACCGACAAGTCGTTCGCCACGCCGGCCGGCGTGTTGGCACTGCGCGGCCGTGTCGCCTGGGCGCATGATTTCAATCCCGATCGTGCGGCCGCCGCAACCTTTCAGGCGTTGCCGGTCGCAAGCTTCGTCGTCAACGGCGCAGCGCAGGCCCGCGACGCCGCGCTCACGACGGCTTCGGTCGAGATGAAATGGCTGAACGGCTGGTCGGCGGCGGCCACGTTCGAAGGCGAGTTCTCCAGCGTCACCCGCAGCTACGCCGGCAAGGGCAGCGTTCGCTACGGCTGGTGAGCGTTGGATCCCGTCACGCGGTCTTCGCGGGCCAGGGCACGACCTGTCCGGACATCACCAGCCGATCGCGGCCGCTGTCCTTCGCGGCATAGAGCGCGCGGTCGGCCGCAGCGACCAGCGTGCTGAAGTCCGTGGAGGTCAGGGACGGAAGTCCGGTTGCCGCGCCGACGCTTACCGTGACCAACCGGGAGGGCGGATTCTGCGCATGCAGCATGGCAAGATCGTGCAGCGCCTGGCGAACCGCTTCCGCGACCTCCACGCAGCCATCCGGACCTGTGTTCGGCAACAACACGGCGAATTCCTCGCCGCCGTAGCGCGCCGCGAGGTCGGCGGGACGCCTGGCCTGGGTGGACAGGATCCGGCCCAGCGCGCGCAGGCACCCGTCGCCCGCAAGATGTCCGTAATGGTCGTTGAACTTCTTGAAATGATCGACGTCGATCAGCAGGAGCGAAAGCTGCGTGCCGTCGCGCCGGGCGCGCGCCCATTCGTCGGCAAGGCGTTCGTCGAATGCGCGCCGGTTGGCAAGGCCGGTGAGGCCGTCGGTCCTCGCAAGCGAAGCGAGCTTGTCCTGGAGATCCTTCTGCTCGGTCATGTCGCGCACGACCGCGACGACGCCGTCGATCGCGCCGCTGTCCGATGCCACCGTCACGTGCAGCGCCGCCTCCGCCCAGATCTCCCCTTTTTCGCGATGACGCTGGCGATAGACGAACCGCGCTTCCTCGGCCTCGCCGTTCTTCAGTGCCGTGATGGCCTGAGCGACCCGTTCCATGTCGTCGGCGTGAATGCCGGCCAGGGCCGACGTGTTCAGCAGTTCCTCGGCGGTCCAGCCGGTGATGCGCACGCATGACGGAGAGACATAGAGCAGCCGGTTATCCAGCCCGATCCGGGTTACCATGTCGCTGGATTGCTCGGCCAGCAGGCGGAAATTTGCCTCCTTGGCGACCAGGGCCTGCGCCATGCGCTGTCGCTGCCAGAGCTGACGGACCAGGTAGGAGCCGATCACCGCGATCAGCAGGACGAGGCCGACGACGAAAGTTATGCGTGTGGCGGCGGCGCGTCGCCAGGGAGCCAGCACGTCATCTTGGGACTTACTCGCCAGCACCATCAGGGGATAGCGGCTGCTGCGCTGGTAGTAGCTCAGGCGCTGCACGCCATCGAGCGGCGACTTGAAATAATAGACCGCTTCGGCGGGGCGGCTTTTCCAGCCTTTGAACAAGGGCGCATTGGACAGGTCGCGTCCGATGAAGGCGTCGCTCTCATCTCGGCTGCGTGCCAGCATGATGCCGCCATTGTTGAGCAGCGATGCCGAGCCGTTCGGCCCTAGGTCGAACCGCTCGTAGAATTTGACGAAATAGCTGACGTCGATCGTGAGCAGGGCAACGCCGGCGAAGCCGCCGTCGGGATCATTGATCCGCCGGGACGCCGTGATGATCCACTGGCCCCCGGAGCGGCTCTTGATGGGCGGTCCGATCAGCGTGCCCGTCTCCGTGGAGTCGCGGTGGCGCTGGAAATATTCCCGGTCGCTGTTGTTGAGCTTGGAAAAGTCGAGGCGCTCGGTCGTGGCAAGCCACCGGCCCGTCGCGTCATAGACGAAGATGCCGCGGATGCGGTCCGATGATTTGCGCGTCGGCAGATAGGCCTGGAGCTTCGTGATCGTGTCGGGGCCAGTCCCGTCGAGTTCGAGCCGGTGGACCAGTCCTACCAGGAGCGTATCGACCAGCTCGAACGTATCATCCGCGTGCTGGATCAGTGAATGTGCGAGGTTGGTGACGTCGATCTCGGCGTTCCTGAGGTCGACATTGCGAGCTTCCCATTCGCGCCAGGCGCTGAGGCCCAGGATCGTCACGCAGATCAGCCCAACGAAGCCCGCCGCCCAGAGCGGAAGGCGCGTCTTGCCGAATTCGCGGCTCGTGACCATCAGGCTTGCTCCAAATCGGGGCAAACCTCTCACTTTCGTCTTAACGGCCTCTTGCAAAATCTGCAATGATTGTGCGGGGTCCGTAATCAACCGGAAGGATTGCCGACATCGTTGGGGCAGATCGGCGGAGCCACGCTACCGCAGTGCGACAATTCCGCCTGCCGCCTCATCCCTCCAGGGTGAAGCCGACGCGCAGCGTCACCTGATAGTGCCGCACGGCGCCGTTCTCGATGTGGCCGCGCGTCTGCACCACCTCGAACCATTTCATCTCGCGGATGGTCTTGGACGCGCGGCTGATCGCGTTCTTGATCGCGTCCTCGATCGAGGTTTCGGACGATCCGACGAGGTCCAGGATCTTGTAGACATGATCACTCTCGGTTGCGGCCATGGGTCTTCCCTTGTTTCATCTTGCAGCGGACAAACGCGCTCGATGGAACGTGCATGCGAGCGCATGGCGTTGACTCTGAACGGGCGTGGGCGCCTCGGGTTCCCAGTGCCCGCTGGCCCCGGAGCGGAGGCGAGAGGAATGGTTTTCAAATCGCCCGCCGGCGTCGGATGCCGCGGTTGCCCGCGCGAAGACGGATGAGCTAACCTCTGCGCATGTCGTGGCATCTTCGAGTGCGGTGATGATCGGCCGTTGGACGAGGGGCACTCTGGTTGCGATCGGCCTCGGCGTGCTGCCTGCGCCTTGTATTGCGCAGGACGAACTCGATCGCGCGCCGGCGAGCATGGCTCTGCAGGTGACGACCGATCCCTCCACCATCGTGTGTCGCCGGCTGGACACGGTCAATTTAGCCTCGCTGGTGTTCCTGCCGCTGCGCCGGACCTTCAGCGAGGATTTTGACCAGCATCCGCTGTCGAACGGTCGCTGGGTCCCGCATTATGCCGGCGGCGCGGCCTGGCCAGAGGCACGCTATTGGGGCGGCGACGGCTCCGACTTCAAGCGCAAGACCAGCGCCAATGGCGAGCAGCAGATCTACGTCGATCCGCGCTATGCCGGCCGCGCGGCCGCGCCGCTCGGGCTCGATCCGTTCAAGGTGAAGGACGGCGTACTGTCGATCATCGCCAGCCGAACGCCGCCGGAATTGAAACCGCTGCTGTTCAACAACGAGTACATCTCAGGCATCCTGACGACCCAGGGCACGTTCGCCCAGAAGCACGGCTATTTCGAAATTCGTGCCAAGGTGCCGGTCGGCCACGCAGTGTGGCCGGCGTTCTGGATGCTGGCGGACGACGGGGGCTGGCCGCCGGAGGTCGACGTGCTGGAAGGCCGCGGCGAGCGGCCGGGCGATCTCGTGATGACGACGCATTGGCGGATCCCCTCGACCCAGAAGATCCAGTCCTGCGGCTTCGATTTCGCGGTCGGCGACGCCTCGAGCGTGTTCCACAATTATGGTGTGCTGTGGCAGGAGGATCGGCTGGTCTATTTCATCGACCGCACGCCGGTCTCCGACATCAAGGTGCCGATCGGCTTCGACGATCCCATGTACATGATCGTCAATCTGGCGATCGGGTCGAAGTTTTTTCCGGGCGTCAGTCAGGTCGATGCCGAATCGCCAGCGAGCGTCGCATTCGAGATCGACCGGATTTCCGTCTATCAGATCGATCTGGAGCTGGCACGGAGATAGCGATGTCAGCCGATGTCTCGCGGCGCCGTTTTGCCAAGCTCACGGGCCTCGCCGCGCTGGGCGTAGCAGCAGGTGCCGGGGCCGCGGAGAATGAAAAGTCCGCTTCGACCGACCGCCACCTGCCGGCGCCGCTCCCGAAGGATTTTCTGTGGGGCACGGCGACCTCGTCCTACCAGATCGAAGGCGCGGTCGATGAGGACGGTCGCGGCAAGTCGATCTGGGATATTTTCAGCCACACGCCCGGCAAGATCGAGGACGGCTCGACCGGCGACCGCGCCAACGAGCACTATCACCGCTACAAGGAGGACGTCGCGCTGATCAAGGCGCTCGGCGTCAAGGCCTACCGTTTCTCGATCGCATGGCCGCGCGTGTTTCCGGAAGGTTTTGGCCAGCCCAATCCTGAGGGCCTCGACTTCTACGACCGCCTCGTCGACGAACTGCTCGCGAACGGCATCGAGCCTTACGCGACGCTCTACCATTGGGACTTGCCGCAGGCACTCCAGGACCGCGTCGGGGGCTGGTCGTCGAGCGATACGTCGAAGGCTTTTGCCGATTACGCTGCGCATGTCGCCGCTCGCCTGACCGATCGCGTGAAGAACGTCTTCACCGTGAACGAGGTCGGGCGTTTCGTGAATTTCGGCTATGGCTGGGGCATCGATGCGCCCGGTCTCAAGCTGCCGACCGCGCAGCTCAACCAGGCGCGCCATCACGTCGCGCTGGCGCACGGGCTTGCGGTGCAGGCAATCCGCGCCGCCGGCCGCGCCGGCACCCGTGTCGGCCCGGCCGAGAACATCGCCGCCTGTGTGCCGGCGATTCCGACGCCGGAAAACATCCGCGCCGCCGAGATCGCGACGCGCGAGCTCAATGCCGGCTTCCTCGGCGTGGTGCTGGAGGGCAGATATACCGACGGTTTCCTCGCCTATGCCGGCGCGGACGCGCCGAAATTCACCGCCGAGGAATTGAAGATCATCGGCGCGCCGAACGATTTCGTCGGCCTCAACATCTACGCGCCGCAATATTACGTCACGGCTTCCGACCGCGCGCCCCGCTTCCACGTGCTGCCGTTCCCCACCTCGTTCCCGCACATGAATTCGGAATGGCTGCGGGTCGGCCCCGAAGTGATCTACTGGGCGCCGCGCCTTGCGGCAAAGATCTGGAACATCGAGAATATCTACATCAGCGAGAACGGCACCTCGTCCGAGGACAAGATCTCTGCCGACGGCCAGGTCTACGACCTCGACCGCATCATGTTCCTGCGCAATTACCTGTCCCAGATGCAGCGCGCGACCGCCGAGGGCGTGCCGATCCGCGGCTACTTCCTCTGGAGCCTGATGGACAATTTCGAGTGGATCTTCGGCTACGGCAAGCGCTTCGGCCTGTACCGGGTCGATTTCGAGACCCAGGCAAGGGTGCCGAAGCTGAGCGCGGCGTTCTATCGCGACGTGGTGGCACGGAACGCGATCGGGGGGTGAGACCACACCCTACGGATCCAGCTCCGTATCCCAGTACAGATAGTCCAGCCAACTATCATGCAGATAGTTCGGCGGGAACAGGCGGCCGTTGCGGTGGAGCTGGTGCACGGTCGGGGCGAAGGCATGCTGGCGCGGAAACATTTTTGCCTGCACCGGCGTGAGATTGCCCTTGCGCAGGTTACACGGCGAGCATGCCGCGACCACGTTCTCCCAGGTGGTCTGGCCGCCTTTGCTGCGCGGGATGATGTGATCGAAGGTCAGGTCCTCGGGCGAGCCGCAATATTGGCAGGCGAAACGGTCGCGCAGGAAGACGTTGAACCGGGTGAAGGCCGGATGGGTGGTCGGCTTGACGAAGGATTTGAGCGAGACGACGCTCGGCAGCTGCATTTGCAGCGTGGGGCTATGAACCGCCTGATCGTAATGTGCGACGATGTTGACGCGATCGAGGAACACTGCCTTGATCGCGTCCTGCCACGACCAAAGAGACAGCGGGTAGTAACTCAGCGGCCGGAAGTCCGCATTCAGCACCAACACCGGCCAACTGCCTTGCGAGACATGTGCGTTCAAGTAACGCTCCCGGCCTCCAATATACGCTGCGAAGCAGCATGTACTGACATACTACATGCAGCGTGACGGGATTGTGAAGCCCGCTGAGCGACTTATTCAGGTGCAAGCAATGCGGCGCCGGGGTGGCGAAAGCGCTCAAAAAGCCGCGATTTGGGGAGGTACGCGGCTGGCGCGGAACTGCCGTGACCAGCGCGTCGTGGCCTGCCGCGGCAGCTACTCCCGTACCCGCTCCAGCTTCTGCAAGCATCGCGTCGCGCGCACTGCAGCGGGCATCTCCTCGTCGGGAAAGCTGGTGTCCCAGTTGGTGACGCCGACCTCGCCGACATAGATGTCGCCCCTGGAATCCAGCGCGATGCCGTGGGGCGCCAGGAACTTTCCGCTCGCAACACCCGGCCCTTCCTCGCCGCCGAGGCGCGCGATGCGCCTGCCCCTGGCGTCCACGATCGACAGTCGCGGCCCGAGATTGGGCACCTTGCGGTTGATGGCAAGGCCCGGGCCGAGCTCGCCGATCACGAAGGTCGGGCTCTTGGCCCCGCCGCAACAGCACAGCGCGCAGGGCCGATGCAAATTGTTCCATTGCGTCTCGTATTTGCCCTCGCCATTGAACACCTGGACGCGGTGGTTCTCGCGGTCGGCGACATAGACCCAACCATCTGCATCGGTGGCAATATTGTGCACGATGTTGAACTGGCCGGGATCGGTGCCGGGCTCGCCCCAGCTCTTGAGCAGCTTGCCGTCCGGCGTGAATTTGTGCACGCGCGCATTGCCATAGCCGTCGGAGACGTAGATCTCGCCCTTCGGCGACAGCGCGGTGTGGGTGCAGCGGTGGAAGGGCTCGCCGCTCATGAACGGCGCCGGCTTCTCGGGGATGCCGATCGTCAGCAGCACCTTGCCGTCCGTGGTGCATTTGCGCACGGTGTGGTCGCCGTCATCGGTGCAGTAGAGATTGTCGTCGGCGTCGATGTGAAGGCCGTGCGCGCGCGAGAACAGCCCTTCGCCCCAGCTGCGCAGGAAATTGCCCTCGCGGTCGAGCACCACCATCGGGTGGGCACCGCGGTTGAAGACGTAGACACGATCCCTGCCGTCGACCGCGACGGAGGCGACGTCGGTGAGCTGCCAGCCGTCGGGCAGTTTCGCGAAATTGTCGACGACGCGGTAGCGGTGCTCGCCGCTGCCGAGAATGGCTGGCATGGGTGGTCTCTCCTCTTGTCATTCCGGGCTCGCGCTACGCGCGCCCCGGAATGACGGCTATAATCGCCCCAAAATCCCTTGCTCGATCGCCTTGATCTGCAGCGCGAGATATTTCGAGTTGATCCGGCACTGCGCGAGGCTGCCGGCGATGAACCAGAGCCCGGGCTGCCTGGTGCGCGCATACATGTTGCGCAGCTCAAGACCATCGCCAAAGCCCCAGATCGGCCCGACGCGGTCGGCGATGGCCTCGCCAAACAGCTTTCGCACCAGATATTCCTGCGGCTTGTAGCCGGTGGAGAGCACGATGAGATCGGCGGGAAGCAGCGTGCCGTCCTTCATCCGCGCCCCCTCGGGTACAAAGCCCTCGATGTCGGCAAACTGCCTGAGCTTGATCGCGCCCTCGACGATCAGGTTGGAGCAGCCGACGTTGAAATAATAGCCGCCCCCGCGGGTGAGGTATTTGAACTGCCAGCCGGTGCCGGCCTCGCCGAAGTCGAGCTTGAAGCCGACGCGCGAGAGGCCGTCGAGCAGCTCCTTGTCGAGCTGCTTCGACTGCTCCGTCAGCATCACATGCGTCTTCTTCGCCAGCGGCGTCGGCATCGAGGCCGCGATCAGGTCGTTGTCCTCGAGCGTGCCTTCGTTGTAGGTGGCATAAGCGAGCTGCGCCGACGGTTCGATATTGGTGACCAGCGTGGCTGCGCGCTGCACCAGCGTCACCTCGGCGCCGCTGGAATACAGATCCTGCGCGATGTCGTGGCCGCTGTTGCCGGTGCCGATGACGATCGCGCGCTTGCCTGTCCAGGTCTCGCCGTCCTCATAGCGGCTGGAATGCAGCAGCGTTCCCTTGAAATTGTCGAGCGTCGGAATGGCCGGAACATTGGCGATGCCGCTGACGCCGGTCGCCATGATCACGTGGCGCGGATGCATGGTGCGCCTGCTGCCGTCGGCCCGGCGCAGCGTGACGGTCCAGTGGCCCTCGACCTCATCATAGGCGCCGCTTTCGAACTCGGTGCCGGCCCAGAAGTTCAGCTCCATCGCATCGACGTAAGCCTCGAACCAGTTGGCGAGCTTGTCCTTGGGGATATAGACCGGCCAGTTCGGCGGAAACGGCATGTAGGGGAGGTGATTGACCTGCACCTGGTTGTGCAGGGTGAGCGCATGATAGCGCTTGCGCCAATTGTCGCCGATCCGCATCTCGCGATCGACGATCAGCGCGTCGACCTTCAACTGCTTCAGCCGGGCTGCTATCGCGAGCCCGGCCTGGCCGCCGCCGACCACCAGCGCGGCAGGGTCGCGATCGGCATAGTCGCGCGAGGCGTTGCGCAAATCCAGCCAGTTCGGCCCGCGGAAATCGCGGGAATAGGCCTGGCCGCGCGGCCGCGACGTGCCGAGTTGCTCCTCGAATCCCTTGAGCTCGTCGAGCGCGGTGAGCAGCGTCCAGGCCTTCAGGCGGTCGCCGTCGGTCTTGTCGGGAATGAGCCGCAGGATGCCGCTGCCACGGCCGGTCGCGGTTTCGAACGTGAAGATCGCTTCGATGGTGTTGCTACCGGCACGCGTCACCCAGCGCGGCGGCGCGCGGTTCGGCGCGATCTTGAAGTTGGTCGGTGCCGCCTTGGGCGCGAGCGCGGCCAGCGCTTGCGCAATCGTCTCGCGGCCGGCGATCGTTTGCAGGTTCCAGCTCAGCGCCAGCACGTCGCGCCAGAAGCTGTCGGCGAGGAAGAGGCGGTCCAGCGTGGCGGGATCGGGCCTGCCCAGCGCGCGCTCGAATTCATCGAGCCAGGCCTGGGCGCACGCGGATAGATCCTTGGTCTTGTCGAGCATGCGCGACCTCTTGGCCGTCTTTCGCGGCGTTTCCTCTGAGATCGGACGCTATACGGTTTCCTCGCCCGCCAAAAGCTGCGGACCCGAGCGAGGCAGGCATGCAGCCCTGCTCGGGCGGAATATGGCCTGGCATTCCGCTCGCACGGACGCCGGCCGGAGAAGGTTTAAGCGCCGCCCGGACCGCGGCCGGTCCAATAGGGATCGCGCAGCTTGCGTTTGAAGATCTTTCCGGTCGCCTCCCGGGGCAGCGCATCCAGGAACCGGATCTCCTTCGGCACCTTGAAGTTCGCCAGCCGCTCGCGCAGAAAAGCCTGCACTGCGGCGGCGGAGAGCTGGTCGCCGGTGTCGGGCTCGATGCAGGCACATAGCCGCTCGCCATATTCCGGGTCGGGAATGCCGAACACGGCGCAATCGCGCACTCCGGGCATGCCGATCAGCGCGTTCTCGATCTCGGCGGGATAGATGTTGACGCCGCCTGATATCACCATGTCGCGCTTGCGGTCGCACAGAAACAGATAGCCGTCCTCGTCGAGATAGCCGACGTCGCCGACGCTGACGAGGCCGTCGCGCCCCGCCTCGGCGCGCGCCTGCGCCTTGCCGTGGTAATCGAAATCGGGCACCGCCGTCTGGCGCATGTAGATTTCGCCGACCTCGTTGGCGTTGCACGCGCTGCCGTCGTCGCGGAAGATCCTGACGATGCCGCCTTCGATGGCGCGGCCGACGGTGCCGGGCTTCTTCAGCGCCTCCTCGGCAGAGTGCCACACCGGGATCCCGGTCTCGGTCGAGCCGAAATACTCGTTGATGACCGGCCCCCACCAATCGATCATCGCCTTCTTCACCTCGGGCGGGCAGGGCGCAGCCCCGTGCACGACGAAGCGCAGCGACGACAGGTCGTAGCGCCGCCTGACCGTCTCGGGGAGCCGCAACAGCCGCACGAACATCGTCGGAACCATGTGGATGTGCGTCACGCGGTGACGCTCGATCAGTGCCAGCAGCTCCTCCGCATCGAACCGCGGCTGGAGGACGATGGTGCAGCCGTTGCGGAACGCCATCATGCCGTAGGAATGCGGCGCCGAGTGATACATCGGCCCGTTGATCAGCACGATTTGGTTGTCCCGCGGCTTGATGCCATAGGCGATCGCGCCGACACGTTCGGAAGCGGCCGCCTGCTCGGGCTGCATCGGCATGCGCCGCACGCCCTTCGGCATCCCGGTCGTGCCCGAGGTGTAGATCATTGCCGCGGCCCGGCGCGGCGGTTCCTGGGTTTCGGTATGGCCGTCGCGCCAGCGCTCCCAATCGGTCAGTCCGGGCGGGACCGCGGTCAGCTCCGGGGCAATGGCGAAGGTCGCCGCCAGCTCGGGCGGCGTCGCGACGACGAGAAGGCGGACATCCGGCGCCACGCCGTCACGAATCTGCGGCAGCAGGTCGGCGTGGCAGACCAGGATCTTCGCGCCGCTGTCGGTCAGGATGTAGCGGACCTCCTCGGCCTTGAGATGCCAGTTGATCGGCACCACCGGGCTGCCGAGGGCGGCGGAGGCCGCAACCACCTCGAACAGGGCGAAGTCGTTGCGCAGCATCATCGCAACCGGCACGGCCTCGGCAAGGCCCAGGGCGCGGAATCCGCTTGCCGCCCGCCTGATGCGTGACTGGATCTCGTCATAGCTGATCCGGCGCTCGCCGCTGATGATCATGGCGTGTCCTTGTCCCGCGCGAGTCTAGCGATCGTCCAGCACGTCGCCGAAGCCGACCCAGCTCTTGCCATTGAAGCGGCGGAGCTGAAGCTGCTGGAACGGCAGATAATCGTCGGCGCCGGTCGTAACCGAGATTCCCGGCAGCAGCAGCGGCAGCTTCACCTCCTTCAGCGAGGCCGCCTGGCGCATGATGTTGTCGCGGCTGACGTCTTCCTTGCACGCCCTCAGCACCGTCATCAGCAGCGTCGCATAGTGGTAGCCGGCCGCGTAGTTGGAGTTGGAAAGGTCGGCGTTCGGCAGGTATTGCTTCATGAAGGCAAAATACTCCTTCACGCCGGGATCGTCGGCCCATTGCGGGTCCATCGTGTCCTTCTGGTTGCTCGACGAGATCAGGCCGACCGCGTTGTCGAGCCCGGCCGGCTCCAGGAACGAAATCGACGAAGCCGAGGTCGGCACGAAGAACAGTTCGGGCTTCCAGCCGATCTCGGCCACGCCCTTGACCATCTGCGAGGTGAATTTTCCGAGCACGACGCCGAACAGCACGTTGGCGCCCGAGGCCTTCAGGGTCGAGAGCTGAGAGCTGATCGTCGGCGCGCTGGTCTCATAGGTCTGTTCGGCGATGATCATGCCGGCCGCCTTGGCTCCGAGCGCGCGCTTGAAGCCTGCGACATAGTCGCGACCGAAATCGTCGTTCTGTGCCAGGATCGCGATCCTGGCGTCGGGCTTGGTCTGCAAGATGTATTTGGCATAGACCACGCCCTCGGATTCGTAGGCCGCCATCCCCGGCATCGTCCACGGATTCTTCTGCGGCTCGGCCCATTTGGTGGCGCCCGAGAGCACGAACAGCTGCGGCACCTTCTTGGCGTTGAGATAGCGCTGCACCGCGCTGTTGGTAGCGGTGCCGAGCGAGCCGAACATCATCAGCACCTCGTCCTGCTCGACCAGCTTGCGGGTCTGCTCGACCGTCTTCGGCGGCGAATAGGCGTCGTCCAGCGTGATGAACTTGACCTTGCGGCCGTTGATGCCGCCATCGGCATTGATCTTGTCGAAGAACGCTTCCTGCGTCCGCCCGATCGCGCCGAAGCCGGAGGCCGGGCCGCTATAGGGCAGGGTCTGCCCGATGCGGATCTCGGCGCTGCCGTCGGCGCGGGCGCTGCCGGCGCCGAGCGTCAGCAACGACATGCCGATCAATGCGGCTGCGAGCTTCATGGTGTCCTCCCGTTTTTTTCTTGTAGTCCGAGACGTCAGGCGCTGGCGCGGAGCAGGAAATCCTGCCGGGCCTGATCGAACTCCGCCTTCATCCGGTCGACCAAGTCGGCGACGGCAGGCGCATCGGTGATCTGGCCGATGCCCTGGCCCGAACCCCAGATGTCGCGCCACGCCTTTGATTTCGTGTTGCCGCCTGAGCCGAAATTCATCTTCGTCTTGTCGGCCATCGGCAGATTGTCCGGATCTAACCCCGCGGCGGCGATGGAGGGGCCGAGATAGTTGCCGTGCACGCCGGTAAAGAGGTTGGTGTAGACGATGTCGTGCGCGGCATGCTGCGTCAGCGCGGACTTGTAGGCTTCGTCGGCGTTGGCTTCCCTGGTCGCGATGAAACGCGTGCCCATATAAGCGAGGTCGGCGCCAAGCGTCAGCGCCGAGGCGATGCCGAAGCCGTCGCTGATCGCGCCCGACAGCAGGATCGTGCCCTTGAACCATTGCTTGACCTCGCGCACCAGCGCGAAGGGCGAGAGCGTTCCGGCATGCCCGCCGGCGCCCGCGCAGACCAGGATCAGGCCGTCGACGCCGTGCTCGGCCGCTTTCCGCGCATGCTTGACGTTGATGACGTCGTGGAACACCAGCCCGCCATAGGAATGCGCGGCCTCGACGATCTCCGCCGGCGGCCGCAGCGAGGTGATGATGATGGGGACGCGATGTTTCACGCAGGTCTCCATGTCCTTCATCAGGCGGTCGTTGGAGGCGTGGCAGATCTGGTTGACCGCGTAGGGCGCGACCTTTTTGCCCGGATTGAGCGATTTGTATTGCCCGAGCTCGTCCTCGATGCGGCTCAACCACGCGTCCAGCTTCTCGACCGGACGGGCGTTGAGCGCCGGAAACGAGCCGACGACGCCCGCCTTGCACTGGGCGATCACCAGCTCCGGTCCGGAGACGATGAAGAGCGGCGAGCCCACCACCGGCAGCGCGAGCGAATCCTTCAAGAGAGCGGGCAGCGCCATCATGTCCTCCCTGAAAACGCGGCCCCGCCGGCGGGCGGATGACGAGGCGTTTCCGTGTTAATTGTCGCGCGGGCGATTGCCGCCCGTGTCGCGGATTTGAACCCACTATAAGGTTGGACGGCGCCCTCCGGTCGTTCAATAATGAACGGATAGCCTTTCAGATATGAACGGGGGGAGCCGATTGGACTGGGATCTCTGCAAGACCTTCGTCGCGGTCGCCGATACCGGAAGCTTCACCGCGGCCGCCCGCCGGCTGCACACCAGCCATCCGACCGTCAGTCGCAAGATCGCGGCGCTGGAAGCCCAGCTCGGCACCAGGTTGCTGGCGCGCGCCGCCGACGGCCTGGCACTGACCGCGGATGGACGGACATTGCGCGAGCACGCCGAGGCCATGGCGGCGGCGGCGCTGCGGGCCGAGACCGCGGTCGCGGCCGGGGGACATAAGGCGCGCGGCATCGTCAAGCTTTCGATCGGCGCGACGCTGGCCTCGCATTGGCTGATGCCGCGCCTGCCCGCCTTCCTGCGTGCGCATGACCATGTCCAGCTCGAGATCATCACCCACCCGTTTCCGGCGAGCGTGCGTCGGCGTGAGGCGGACGTGGTGCTGCGGCCTTTCGACAGCGGCGAGGAAAACCTGGTCGGTCGCAAGATCGGCCGCCTTGGGACCGGATTCTACGCCTCGCGCGATTATGCCGCGGGGCGGTCCTTGCCTGAACGGCGCGGCGAGTGGAAGGAGCATAGCGTCGTCGGCTTCGCCGACCAGGCGTCGAATGCACAGCTTGCGCGCTGGAGCGACGTCGTCACCCGGCAGGCCAGGGTGGTGATGCGCTGCTCTTCCCAGGGGGACATGCTGGCGGCGGTCCGCGCCGGGATTGGCATCTCGGCGCTCTCCTGCTTCGTCGCAGAAAGCTATCCCGACCTCGTACGCGTCGCCCCGCAAAAGCTCGCCAGCGTGGCGGACCTGTGGCTGCTGGCCCATCCCGACCTCGTCGAGCTTCCGGCGGTGCGTGCTGTCGTGGATTTCGTCGCCG
This sequence comes from Bradyrhizobium ottawaense, assembly GCF_002278135.3. NCBI lineage: Bacteria > Pseudomonadati > Pseudomonadota > Alphaproteobacteria > Hyphomicrobiales > Nitrobacteraceae > Bradyrhizobium > Bradyrhizobium ottawaense. The sequence goes on from NZ_CP029425.2 coordinate 1,290,777, forward strand.
AATGCGCCCGGGCCGACCGCGCGAGGCTGCGGGGCTAAAGCATGATCCGGGAAAGTGCGCAGCGGTTTTCCGAAAAGCGCGATGACGTTTCATCCTAATCGCGTCGCGCTTTAGCCCGAGCCGGCGAGCACGCCCTCGCGCTTCTTCACCGCGCGATAATAGCTCCACCACAGATGCGCCGCCGCGCCGCGCAGCGGACGCCAGGGCTCGGCGAGCGGCGCCATCTGCTTCTCCGTCGGCCGCGCCTGAAGGCCGAGGCCGATCTTGATGGCCTCCTGCACGGCGAGATCGCCGGCAGGCCAGGCATCGCCATGGCCGAGGCAGAACAGGAGGTAGACGTCCGCGGTCCAGGGGCCGATGCCGGGCAGCGCGATCAACGTGTGATGCGCGGCGTCGGCATCCTCCTCGGCGAGCACGTCGAGGTTCAGCCGCTGCGCGCCGATCTCGCGGGCGAGATGCTTCAGCGTCTTGATCTTGGCGGCGGACAGGCCGAGCCGCCCGAGCCGGTCAGTGCGGGCCCGGCGCACCGCGTCGTGGTCGAACGGATCGAAGGCGGCCGACAACCGTCCCCAGATTGCCGCCGCGCTCGCGGTCGAGAGTTGCTGGCCGCAGACGATGTGGGCAAGGCCCGCAAAACCCGGCTCGCGCCGCCGCAACGCCGGCATGCCCGCGATCTCGAACACGGGTTTGAGGCGCGGGTCGCGCTTGATCAGCGCGTGGACGGCCTCTTCGAGATCGGACTGGGATTCGAGATGGATGGTCATTGCAGTTTGGCAAACTCTTTCGGACGTCATGTGGCCGGGCTTGACCCGCTTATCTATTATCCTACTCCGTCATTCCGGGGCGATGCGAAGTCGAACCCGGAATCTCGAGATTCCGGGTTCGGTCCTGCGGACCGCCCCGGAATGACAGCCGAGGCGGTCAAGCCCGGCCATGACGAGTTCTTTCTCATGACACCACCCGTTTTCCGATTCGCTCCGAGCCCGAACGGCTACCTGCATCTTGGCCACGCCTATTCGGCGCTGCTGAATTTCGACCGCGCGCGCGAGTCGGGCGGCCGGTTGTTGCTGCGGATCGAGGACATCGACACGACGCGCTGCCGGCCGGAATTCGAGGCGGCGATCTACGAGGATCTGGCCTGGCTCGGGATCGACTGGGAGACGCCGGTGCGGCGACAGTCGGAGCATCTCGCCGATTATCGCGCCGCGCTGGACAAGCTGTCGGCGCTTGGGCTCGTCTATCCCGCCTTCGAAAGCCGCGCCGAGATCGCAAAGCTCGTTTCCGCGCGCGAGGCGGACGGCCCGTGGCCGCGTGATCCCGACGGCGCGCCGCTTTATCCCGGCGAGTCCAAATCGCTGCCTGCCGACGCGCGGGCGCGCCTGATCGACAGCGGCGCGCCTTACGCGTTGCGGCTCGACATGACGGCGGCCTGCCGGTGCGTCGCCGGCCTGACCTGGAATGAGCTGGGCGAGGGGCCCGATGGCGAGCACGGCACCGTCCCGGCGCGGCCCGAGGCCTGGGGTGACGTCATCCTGGCGCGCAAGGAGACACCGACCAGCTACCACCTGTCCGTCGTCGTCGACGATGCGCTTCAGGGCGTCAGCGAGATCGTGCGGGGCCAGGACTTGTTTCACGCCACCGCCGTCCACCGCCTGCTCCAGGTCCTGCTCGGCCTGCCCGAACCCGCCTACCGTCATCACCGGCTGATTTGCGACAGCGAGGGGCGGAAGCTGTCGAAATCGAGCCACTCGACCGGTCTGCGCGCCTTGCGCGCGGCCGGCATCACGCCTGCCGGCATCCGTCGGCTGGTGGGATTAGGTTAAGTTTCTCTGGGGGTTAGCGAAACGCCGCCGTGACTCCGGGGGTTCCGCCGTGCCATGCTTGGCCGACAGCCCGGGGTTCGAAGGGGACACTTCGAAGGGGATTTATGGCGGCGAAAAAGCGCCCAGTGCGCACCACGCGGACGTCCAGGCGACCGCCTCGGAAGCGGTCCGGGACGACCGGCGGGTTGCGCAAGCGCAGCACCAAGGCGGTCGCGCCGGATGTCGTCCAGGCGGCGCTCGCCGCCTTTGCCCATGAGGTCCGCACCCCCCTGACCGGCATTCTGGCGATCAGCGACCTGCTGGCGACCTCCGATCTCGGCGAGCGGGAACGGCGCTGGGCCGACACCATCAAGGCCGGTGCCGAGCATCTGGCGAGCCTGGCCACGCTGTTCGTGGATGCCGCCAGAACCGGCAAGGGGGCCAGCAAGGCCGGAAGTACGCTGCGGCAGGACCTGTTCGATCTCCGCACGCTCGCCCGCAGCGCCGGCGATTCACTGGCCGGGCGTGCCGCGGCCAAGGGTCTCCAGGCCCAGGTCGAGATCTCCGACAAGCTCCCCGGCCTCGTGGTCGGCGATCCCGTCCGCCTGCGCGCCGCGCTCGAGAACCTGATCGACAATGCCGTGAAGTTCACCGACCAGGGCGGCGTGGCGCTCGAGGTCGCGCCCTGGCGTCCTGCCAAAGGCAAGGCAAAGGGCAAGTCAAAAGAGAAGGGCAGGGTCGGCGTCGCCTTCGCGGTGTCCGACAGCGGCATCGGTCTGACCATGGCCGAGATCAAGCGGCTGTTCCGCCCGTTCACCCAGGCCAATGTCACCATTGCCTCGCGCTTCGGCGGCGCCGGCTTAGGGCTGTCCTCGGTCAAGCAATTGGCACGCGCGATGGGCGGCGACATCACCGTCGCACCGCGCCGCGGCGGCGGCGCCACCTTTACGCTGACGGTGTCGCTCGATGCGGCGGGCCCCAGCAAATCCCGCAAGGCGAAGGGCGAGACCGAGGCGGATGCGGTCGCGGCGCTGCGCGTCCTCAGCGTCGAGGACAATCCGTTCGGCCGCGTCGTGCTCAACACGATTCTGACCGAGCTCGGCCATCATGCCGAGTTCATCGGGCGCGGCGAGGATGCAGTCGGCCGGCTGGCGCAAGGGGCGTTCGATGCGGTGCTGATGGATATGGTGCTGCCCGGCATCGACGGCGTCGAGGCCATCAGGCGGATCCGCACCATGCAGGCGCCGCTGGCTCGGATCCCGATCATCGGGGTGTCCGGTCGCGGCGAGGACGAGGCGGCCTCGCGCGAGGCCGGCGCCGACGCCTTCCTGGTCAAGCCTGTGTCTCCGCGGGCTTTAGCGACTGCGCTGCTTGAAGCGACACGCCGTGAGGAAGCCGTGACTTGATGATCGCGGCATTGAGCTCGCCGCCGTAAACGAAGATCGCGGCGATGAAGTACAGGAACACCAGCGCGATGATCACCGAGGCGAGCCCCGCATACATCGTCACGTAATTGTTGGCGAAGCGCGCCAGATATTGTCCGAACACGATGCCGGAGATCAGCGACGCCACGATGGTGAAGACGATGCCGGGCAGGATCTGGAGGAAGCCGCGCCGTCCCGCCGGCAGCCAGACGTGCAGGATGATCAGCGCCACCACCAGCGCACCGATCGTGATGCCGTAGCGCAGCCAGGTGAGGATGCTTTCGTTGGACTCGACGAACAGCGGGATGTGGCGCCGCGCCGCCTCGATCAAGAGCGGACCGAGCACGATCAGGAACGCCATGGCGAGCGCGGTGAAGGCCGCAATCAGCGTGTAGACAATCGATTCCAGACGCAGCCAGTACCAGCGCCGCATCTCCACCACCGCATAGGCGCGATTGAGTGCGACCCGGAGGGCCTCGACGCCGTTGGAGGCGAAATAGACCGACAGCGCCGCGCCGATCGTCAGAATGCCGGTGCGGGTCGTGGTCAGCACGTCATGCACCTCGCCCGAGATCGAATCGGCGACCTGCTTCGGCCAGATCTGCAGCATTAGGCTGGCGGCCTGGTCGGCGAGTTCCTTGGAGCCGAAGAAGCCCGCGAGTGAGGTCAGCACGATCAGGAACGGGAACAACGCCATCAGCGTCGACAGGGCGATGTGGCTCGCGATCGCCCAGCCGTCGTCGGCCAGGAACGTGTAGAACGCATCCTCCAAGACGCAGTAAATGTAGCGGATGGCTTTCACGTGGCACCTACACCGCTGCTCGCTCTCCCTGCACGTAGGGAGAGATCAGGAGAATAGGCAATGGGCGCAAATCGGAAATCATCGCGCTACCATCTGATATTCTTGCCCCAAAAGCCAGTTCGCGAAGCGCCTCGCTGTCATTCCGGGGCGCGCGCAGCGCGAGCTATGATGCGCAATTGCGCATCTGAGAATCCATTTCGCCGCAGTAGGGGTGGCCCGACGGATTCCCGGCTCGACGCTTCGCATCGCCCGGAAGGACGCCGGAGGCTGCCGCGGCACCATGGCGGACCGGCGCGCACGGTGTTATCACCCCCCAATGGCATCTCTCCTGACGACTTTCATCCTGCCGGCGGCAGCCGGCGCCGTGGCGTTGGTGCTGCTGCTCGGGCTCATCAACATGATGCGCGGCGGCTCGCCCAATACCTCGCAGAAGCTGATGCGCTGGCGCGTGCTGCTTCAGTTCGTGGCGATCGTCATCGCAATGCTCGCGGTCTGGGCGATGGGGCGGTAAGGCATGATCCGGACCCGAAGGGCCGCGTTAGCGCAAAGTGTGAAGCGGTTTTCCGACGAGATCATGCCCAAAATTAAGAGGCCTCTATGGTCGTACTGAATCGCATCTACACGAAGACCGGTGACGACGGCACGACGGCCCTCGGCTCGGGCGAGCGCCGCCCAAAATACGATCTGCGTATCGAGGCCTATGGCACGGTCGACGAAACCAATGCTGCGATCGGCGTGGTGCGGCTCCATACCCAGGATGCGCCCGAGCTCCACGCGATGCTGGGCCGCATCCAGAACGATCTGTTCGATCTCGGCGCCGACCTTGCGGTTCCGGAACGTGACGGCAAAGCCGAGCGCCTGCGGGTGGTGGCGAGCCAGGTCGAACGGCTCGAGCGCGACATCGATGCGCTCAACGACAAGCTCGCGCCGCTGACCTCCTTCGTGCTTCCCGGCGGCACGCCGGCTGCTGCTCATCTCCATGTGGCGCGCACGATATGCCGCAGGGCGGAACGGGTGATCGTGGAACTGGCGGCCCGACCCGGGGAGCAGGTCAGTGCAGCTGGCATCCAATATATGAACCGCCTGTCGGACTTCCTGTTCGTGGCCAGCCGAGCCGCCAACGGGAATGGCGCCGGCGACGTGCTCTGGGTTCCGGGCCAGAACCGCTGACCCATCGAGCTCTCGCATTTCAGAGGGCTAAAATTAGGCCCGTTCGCGCGTTGACCGGGGCAGATCGGGCCTTTAGGTTCCGCGCCAGTTGATAACCCCCCTCCTAAATTGAGTGAAAGAGGATCGATGAAGGTCTTAGTGCCGGTAAAGCGGGTGGTCGATTACAACGTCAAGGTCCGCGTCAAGGGCGATGGATCGGGCGTTGAACTCGCCAACGTCAAGATGTCGATGAACCCGTTCGACGAAATCGCGGTCGAAGAAGCGCTGCGCCTGAAGGAAGCCGGCAAGGCGACCGAAGTCGTGGTGGTTTCGATTGGACCTGCGCAGGCGTCGGAGACGATCCGCACGGGTCTTGCCATGGGCGCCGATCGCGGCATCCTGGTGATGGCCGAGGGCACCGTCGAGCCGCTCGCGGTCGCCAAGATCCTGAAGAAGGTTGCCGAAGAAGAGCAGCCGGGCCTGATCATTCTCGGCAAGCAGGCGATCGACGACGACAGCAACCAGACCGGCCAGATGCTGGCTGCGCTGCTCGGCTGGTCGCAGGCGACCTTCGCCTCGAAGCTCGAGGTCGAAGGTTCTGACTTCAAGGTCACCCGCGAAGTCGACGGCGGACTCCAGACCGTGAAGCTGAAGGGACCGACGATCGTCACCACCGATCTGCGTCTCAACGAGCCGCGCTATGCCTCGCTGCCGAACATCATGAAGGCCAAGAAGAAGCCGATCGCGGACAAGACCGTGGCCGATTACGGCGTCGACGTCGCTCCGCGTCTCGAGGTCGTCAAGACGACGGAGCCGGCCGGCCGCAAGGCGGGCGTCAAGGTCAAGGACGTCGCCGAGCTGGTGTCGAAACTCAAGAACGAAGCCGGGGTGCTCTGATGACGACGCTGCTGATTGCCGAACACGACAATGCGTCGCTCAAGGATGCGACCAACAAGGCCCTGACCGCGGCTGCCGCGCTCGGCGCGGACGTCGAGGTCCTCGTTGCCGGCCAGAACGCCAAGGCCGCGGCGGATGCCGCTGCCAAGCTTGCCGGTGTCAAGAAGGTGCTGCTCGCCGATGGCGAGCTCTATGCGCACGATCTCGCCGAGCCGCTGGCCGCGCTGATCGTTTCGCTGGCCTCCGGCTATGATGCGATCGTCGCGCCCGCGACCTCGCGCTTCAAGAACGTGATGCCGCGCGTCGCCGCCCTGCTCGACGTCATGCAGGTCTCGGAAATCATCAAGGTGGTCGCCCCCGACACCTATGAGCGCCCGATCTATGCCGGCAACGCCATCCAGACCGTGAAGTCCAAGGACGCCAAGAAGGTCATCACGGTGCGGACCTCGACCTTCGCCGCAGCCGGCGAGGGTGGCAGCGCACCGGTCGAGACCGTCGCGGCGGCGGCCGATCCGGCCCTGTCGTCCTTCGTCGGCGAGGAGGTCGCCAAGAGCGATCGTCCCGAACTGACCTCGGCCAAGATCATCGTCTCCGGTGGCCGCGCCATGCAGAGCCGCGAGAATTTTGCCAAGTACATCGAGCCGCTCGCCGACAAGCTTGGGGCCGGTGTCGGTGCCTCGCGTGCGGCGGTGGACGCCGGCTATGCGCCGAACGACTGGCAGGTCGGCCAGACCGGCAAGGTCGTGGCGCCCGAGCTCTATGTCGCCGTCGGCATTTCCGGCGCGATCCAGCATCTGGCCGGCATGAAGGACTCCAAGGTGATCGTCGCGATCAACAAGGACGAGGACGCGCCGATCTTCCAGGTTGCCGATTACGGCCTGGTCGCCGATCTCTACCAGGCGGTTCCGGAATTGACGGCCGAACTTGGCAAGCTTGGCAAGTAAAAGACGCCAAAAACACCGGCCGGAGGCATAAACTCCGGCCGGTGTTTCATTTCTGAAGCGTTTTCTTTGGCGTGGGGCACGCCGGGGAAGCGATCCAATCTAGGTTTCGAGCCCGGGTTCTGATTAAATCAAGCTTCTGATCAAATCAGACCTCCCGGCTCGGGGGATAGCAGGCGCGCTCGTCGCGCGCCGTTCCGGTGGATGACATTATGGCGGCAGTGATCAAGAAGGTCGGCGTGATCGGCGCGGGTCAGATGGGCAACGGCATCGCGCATGTCGCGGCGCTGGCCGGCTTCGACGTGGTGCTCAACGACGTTTCGCCTGATCGCCTCAAGTCGGGCATGGCCACCATCAACGGCAATCTGGCGCGCCAGGTCTCCAAGAAGGCCGTCTCCGAGGACGACAAGGCCAAGGCGATGGCGCGCATCACGTCCGCCGAGAAGCTGGACGACCTCGCCGACTGCGACCTCGTGATCGAGACCGCGGTCGAGAAGGAAGAGGTCAAGCGCAAGATCTTCCACGAGCTCTGCGCGGTCCTGAAGCCCGAGGCAATCGTCGCCTCCGATACCTCCTCGATCTCGATCACCCGGCTTGCCGCCGCCACCGACCGGCCCGAGCGCTTCATCGGCATTCACTTCATGAATCCGGTGCCGCTGATGGAGCTGGTGGAGCTGATCCGCGGCATCGCCACCGACGACCAGACCTTCGAGGCGTCCAAGGAATTCGTTGCCAAGCTCGGCAAGCAGGTCGCGGTCTCCGAGGATTTCCCGGCCTTCATCGTCAACCGCATCCTGCTGCCGATGATCAACGAGGCGATCTACACGCTGTATGAAGGCGTCGGCAACGTGGAGGCGATCGACGCGGCCATGAAGCTCGGCGCCCACCATCCGATGGGCCCGCTGGAGCTGGCTGATTTCATCGGCCTCGATACCTGCCTCTCCATCATGCAGGTGCTGCATGAGGGGCTGGCCGATTCCAAGTACCGCCCGTGCCCGCTGCTGGTGAAATATGTCGAGGCCGGCTGGCTCGGCCGCAAGACCCAGCGCGGCTTCTACGATTACCGCGGCGCCAAGCCGGTTCCGACGCGGTAGGGCGGTTTCGTGCCCCGGACGCTGCGCAGCGCGTCAGCGATGCGCTGCAGAGCCGGGGCCCAGAAGCCTCGTGCACGCTGAAGCATGGTCCCGGCTCTGCGGTGCGTCACTTCGTGCCGCGCCGCGTCCGGGACACAGACAAGAGGCCACACCACGGTCCTGTGACAATTCATGTCCCATTAACCCCTCGCGCCTAGGCTGCAGCCGGTAAGAGGGTTCGCGTAATGGACATGATGGCAATGGTCAGCACCATGCTGGCCGCTCAGCAAGGCGCGCTGCAGTCGAATATCTCGGCGACGCTGACCAAGCAGAACATGGACATGGAGAAATCCACCGTCCTGACGCTGATGGGTGCCGGGCAGCCTTCGCTGGCCAATGTCGGTGCCGGCGTCGGCGGCAATCTCAACGTCACCGCCTAAAAATCCCTAGAGCGACGCGGCGGCCTTGCCCGTCGCCGCCCGGATCAGCTTGAGCGCGTCCTCGCTCGCCCATTCCGCCGGTCCCGCGATCGTCGCAATCTCGCAGCCTTGCGGATCGACCAGCACCGAGGTGGGCATGCCAAGCGCCCGGCCTATCGCCTTAAGATCCTGAAAAACCTTGGCTTTCTGGTCGCTGAAATAGCCGATCCTGGTCAGATTGGCCTCTTTCAGGAACGTCTTCGGCTTCTCGGGGTCGCGGGTGTCGATATTGATCGCCACCACCTCGAAATTCGGGCCCGACAGCTTGCCCTGGAGCTCGTCCAGCGCCGGCATTTCCTTCCGGCATGGCACGCACCAGGTGGCCCAGAGGTTCACCAGCAGCGTCTTGCCGCGGAAATCGGACAGCTTCTTCGGCTTGCCGTCGGCGTCCTCGAAGGCGAGGTCGGGCAGCTTCAGGGGGGCGCTCGCCATGGTCAGCGCCGCCAGCTCGCCGTGGGCGAGGGGGGCGATTTTCTGCGCCGTCGCAACCGCCGGCTTGCAGGCCGGATCGCCGCCAGGCGACCGGCCCAGGCCCAGTCCGTACAGCGCGGCGAAGCCGGCCAGCCCTCCGACCGCCACGGTGGCGATGACGAGGGGGACCCGGCGCGTGGCGGAGGGCGTCTTGTCGAGCATATCGTTTGTCATCCGGTCGCAGATATGGCTATCAGGGGCCTCTTAATACGGCTGGCGGCGGCCAGCAAACGTGCGGCAAATCAAGGCGTGAGCAGGGGATCATGAGCAACAAGATGTGGGGCGGCCGGTTCTCGGAACGTCCCGACGAGATCATGGAAGAGATCAACGTCTCCATCGACGTCGATCGTCACCTCTTCGCCCAGGACATTGCCGCGTCCAAGGCCCACGCTGCGATGCTTGCCAGCCAGGGCATCATCACGGGCTCTGATGCGAAAAATATCGGCAAGGGTCTAGACACGATTTTGTCAGAGATCGGCAAGGGCGGCTTCGAGTTCAAGCGCGCGCTCGAGGACATCCATATGAATGTCGAGAGCCGCTTGTCCGAGCTGATCGGCCCCGCCGCCGGCCGCCTGCACACCGCGCGCTCGCGCAACGACCAGGTCGCGACCGATTTCCGTCTCTATGTCCGCGATGTTCTCGACGAGACCGACGCGGCGCTCGCCGCGTTCCAGGCCGCGCTGGTCAATCGCGCGCTGGAGCATGCCGCCACCGTGATGCCCGGCTTCACCCATCTGCAGACCGCGCAGCCCGTGACCTTCGGCCATCATCTGCTCGCCTATGTCGAGATGGCCGCGCGCGATCGCGGCCGTTTCCAGGATGCGCGCAAGCGGCTCAATGAATCCCCGCTCGGCGCCGCCGCGCTGGCCGGCACCTCGTTCCCGATCGACCGCCACGCCACCGCGAAGGCGCTTGGCTTCGACCGTCCGATGGCGAACTCGCTCGATGCCGTCTCCGACCGCGACTTCGTGCTGGAGACATTGTCGGCCGCCTCGATCTGTGCCGTCCACATGTCGCGCTTTGCCGAGGAGATCGTGATCTGGACCTCGCCGCTGGTCGGCATGATCCGGCTCAGCGACAAGTTCACCACTGGGTCCTCGATCATGCCGCAGAAGCGCAATCCGGATGCCGCCGAGCTGGTGCGCGCCAAGACCGGCCGCGTCATCGGCGCGCTCAACGGTCTCCTGATCGTGATGAAGGGCCTGCCGCTCGCCTATCAAAAGGACATGCAGGAGGACAAGCAGGGCGCCATGGAGGGCTTTGCCGCGCTGTCGCTGGCGATCCGCGCCATGACCGGCATGGTCCGCGACCTCGTGCCTGACGAAGCCAAGATGAAGCTTGCTGCGGGCGAGGGCTATGCCACCGCGACCGACCTTGCCGACTGGCTGGTGCGGACGCTGAAAATGCCGTTCCGTGAAGCCCATCACGTCACCGGCCGCATCGTCGCCAAGGCCGCCGAGGGCGGCGTCGCGCTGCACGAGCTGCCGCTCAAGGAGATGCAGGCGATCGAGCCGAAAATCACCAAGGACGTGCTCGGCGTGCTCTCGGTCGAATCGTCGGTGAAGAGCCGCACCAGCTTCGGCGGCACCGCGCCGAAGAACGTGGCGTCGCAGGCCAAGGCCTGGGCGAAGCGGCTGGAAAAAGAGCGAAAATTGGGCTGAGGGGCAAAATTTCGCTTATGTTTCATGGTCATCCGGCTCTCGCCAGAGCGCGCCAATCTCTGTATGGTGCGCCCCGCGTAGTGGGGATTTCGTCGTGACGTCAAAGTTTCGCCCGGCCGGCTCGGGGTGGGCCATCATTGTCTTGAGCCTGACGGCGCTTGCGCTTGCCGGCTGCGGCCGCAAGGGCCCGCTGGATTTGCCGCCGACCGCCAACGCGCCCACGGCCAACGGTGCTGCGCCAACCGACACCGAGACCGAGGCCCAGAGGACGCCGAGCGTGTTCAATCCCACCTACGGTGCGGATGCCGCGCCCGCGGCGGCCAAGGGCAGGAAGAAACCGTTCATTCTCGATCCGCTCCTGGACGAACCTCCCGGCAAGAAATAAGCCGGGACAACCGAGCCTGCGTCATGAACCATTTCGACTATCGCAACGGCGTGCTGCACGCCGAGGCGGTGAACCTGTCCGAGCTGGCCGCAACCGTCGGCACGCCGTTCTATTGCTATTCGACCGCGACGCTGGAGCGGCACTATCGCGTCTTCACCGAGGCCTTCGCCGGCGAGAAGGTGCTGGTCTGCTACGCCATGAAGGCGAACTCGAACCAGTCGGTGCTGCGCACGCTGGCCAAGCTGGGCGCCGGCGCCGACGTTGTCTCCGGTGGTGAATTGAAGCGCGCGCTGGCCGCCGGCATTCCGCCGAATAAGATCCTGTTCTCCGGTGTCGGCAAGACCGAACAAGAGCTGCGCGCCGCGCTCGCCGCCGACATCCTCTGTCTCAACGTCGAATCCGAGCCCGAGCTCGAGCTGCTGTCGCGCCTGGCGACCGAGACGGGCAAGACCGCGCGCATCTCGCTCCGCGTCAATCCCGATGTCGACGCCGGCACCCACGCCAAGATTTCCACCGGCAAGTCCGAGAACAAGTTCGGCATCCCGATCGTGCATGCGCGAGAGGTCTATGCCCGCGCCGCCAAGCTCCCGGGCATCGAGGTAACAGGCACCGACGTGCACATCGGCAGCCAGATCACCGACCTCTCCGGCATGGAGACCGCCTTCCGCATCCTCTCCGAATTCGTGCAGACGCTGCGCGCCGACGGCCACAACATCTCCCATGTCGATTTCGGCGGCGGCCTCGGCATTCCCTATTACATGGACCGCGAGGCGCCGCCGGCGCCGGCGGCCTATGCCGCCATGGTCAAGCGCGTCAGCCACAATCTCGGCTGCACGCTGATGTTCGAGCCGGGCCGCATGATCGTCGGCAATGCCGGCATCCTGGTCGCCAAGGTGATCTATGTGAAGCACGGCGACGGCAAGAATTTCGTCATCATCGACGCCGCCATGAACGACCTCATTCGCCCGACGCTGTACGAGGCACATCACGACATCCTGCCGGTGAAGCAGCCCGCCAAGGGCGCGGCCACCATCATGGCCGATGTCGTCGGCCCGGTCTGCGAGACCGGCGACTATCTCGCACTCGACCGCACGCTGCCGACGCCCGCGCCCGGCGATCTCATCGCCATCATGACCGCGGGCGCCTATGGCGCGGTGCAGGCCGGCACCTACAACACGCGGCCGCTGGTGCCGGAGGTGCTGGTGAAGGACGATCAGTACGCCGTGGTCCGTCCGCGCATCGAGGTCGAGCAGCTGATCGCGATGGACACGCCGGCGCCGTGGCTGTGAGACGACGCCGGCTCAACAGCCGCGGTGTCGTCGCCGCGTAGGCGGGGAGTCATAACCACAGGAAGTGGTTATGACTCGAAGCTGGTGACTCCGAGCCTTCGCCAAACACCCTCCTGTGGCTATGGGTCCCGGATCTGCGCTTCGCTTGTCCGGGACGACGAGCGGAGATTGGGATCGCTACTTCCCCGTCACCCCACCCTTCGCTCCACCCACCACAACGCCCGCCTTCTTCTCGATCGGCTTGATCGCCGCGGTGAAATCGGACTCGGCGCCTTCCGCGCTGATCACGGTCTCCCACAACCGCCCGACCGCGTCGGCGACCTCCATCGACAGGCCGAGCTGCTTCATCTCCTCGAGCGCCAGCCGCACGTCCTTCACCATCAACCCCGTGGCGAAGCCGAAGTCGAAGCTGCGCGGCAGCACGGCGCGCGGAAACTTGTCTCGGCTCGCGGTGTTCATGCCGGAGCCGGCATTGATGACGTCGATCATGACGGCGGGATCAAGCCCGGCCTTCACGCCCATCACGACCGCTTCCGAGGTCGCCGCGATCGCGGTGGCCGACAGGAAATTGTTGGCGAGCTTCATGGTCTGCGCCGCGCCGGGCTTCTCGCCGATGAAGAACACTTTCCCGATCACGTCGAGGGCGGGCCTGAGCAGCTCGAACTCCGCCTTCGGCCCTGACACCATCACCGCCAGCGTGCCCTTCTCGGCACCGCCGACGCCGCCGGAGACGGGGCAGTCGATCTGCACGATGTTGCGCTTGGCGAGGAGGCCGTGAATTTTCACGGCCATCGCGGATCCGACGGTGGAGAGATCAATGAAGCGCTTTGCGCGGCTGCCCTCGATGACGCCGTTCGCTCCCGTTGCAACCTCGAGCGAAGCCTGCAGCGAGGGCAGGCTCGCCATCACGGTCTCGACCTGGTCGGCGACGTCCTTCGGCGATGTCGCTGGCTTAGCGCCGAGCGCTTCGAGCTTGCCCGTCACCTCCTTGCGCGTGTCGAACACGACGAGCCCGTGTCCCGCCTCGATCAGCCGCCGCGCCATCGGGAAACCCATGTTTCCGAGCCCGATGAATCCGATGTCCATAGTGTTTCCTTGTGGTTGTTATTCGTTGGTGGTTGAACGTGAAGCGGCCATCATTCTCCGCTCGTCGTCCCGGGGCATCGCGAAGCGATGAGCCCGGGACCCATAACCACAGGGAGGTGTCGTTGCGCGGAAGCGGTCACTCCGAGTCCCGCTAACCACAGCTGCCTGTGGTTATGGGTCCCGGGTTCGCGCTACGCGCGCCCCGGGACGACAGCGGAGATTTTGACGACATCTCACGCCTTGCCGTCGATCTCCGCGAACACCTCGCGCGCGATGCGGAAGCTGTCGACGGCGGCGGGCATGCCGCCATAGATCGCGACCTGCATCAGGATCTCGCGGATCTCCTCGCGGCTGACGCCATTGGTCAGCGCGCCCTTCAGATGCGCGCGAAACTCGTGCTGGCGGTTGAGGATCGCGATCATGGCGATGTTGAGCATGCTGCGGGTCTTGCGCGGCAGCTCCTCGCGGCCCCACACCGTGCCCCAGCAATATTCGTTCAGCATCTCCTGGAACGGGCGGTTGAAATCGTCGACGTTCTTCAGTGCGTTGTTGACATAGGCCTCGCCCAGCACCGCTTTGCGGACTTCCAGGCCCTTGTCGTGCATCTTCTTGTCCATGGCGTTTCCTCTCTTGTCCCTCGGGGCGGCGCGGAAATTACGGGGTTGCCGCGGGCCAGTCACGTCCTCGTGTTATGCGGGAAAAGGGGTGTCTCCCGTGCCGGAACGGATGCCTCAGTGCTGCCGTTGTGATAGGCTTCTCTACCGGGCAACCTGGAGAGTTGATTGAACGGCGTCACCCCCGACCCGTCAGACCCGATCCGCAACAGCGATGCTCTGTCGCGGCTGAAGCTGGCGCAGGCCCTCGATCGGGCCATTTATGCCATCGCGTGGGAGCGTGCCTGGCCGAATTTGGCGCGGCTTCTGACCGTCGTCGGGCTGTTCCTGGTGGTGTCCTGGGCCGGCCTCTGGCTGGCGCTGCCGTTCATTGCCCGTGCCATCGGTCTCGTCGTTTTCGCCGGCATCGCCATTGCCGTCCTGTTTCCCTTGATTCGCTTCCGCTGGCCGAGCCGCGAGGAGGCACTCAGCCGGCTCGATCGTGGCTCCGGCATCCGTCATCGCCCGGCCACGACGCTGACGGACACGCTGTCCTCGCAGGACCCGGTCGCACAGGCGCTGTGGCAGGCGCAGCGCGAGCGTACGCTGGCCTCGCTCAAGCGCATCCGCGCCGGTCTGCCGCATCCGCGGCTCGCGCTGCATGATCCCTGGGCGCTGCGCGCGCTGGTCATGGTGATGCTGGTCGCGACCTTCTTCGCCGCCGGCGATGAGCGCGCGATGCGGCTCGGGGCCGCTTTCGACTGGAACGGCGTGCTGGCGCCGGCCAATGTTCGCGTCGATGCCTGGGTCACTCCGCCGCTTTACACCGGCAAGCCGCCGGTCATCCTGTCGGCCGCCAACAAGGAGGCCGCGGCGGTGCCCGCCGCCGGCCCGCTTGCCGTTCCCGCCGGCTCAACCCTGATCGTACGCTCCTCCGGCGGCAGCCTGGATGTCGTCGTCTCCGGCGGCCTCAAGGAGGCCGCTCCCGCGGAAGCCGCGCCCAAGGGCACCAACGAGAAGCATTTCACCATCACCGCAGACGGCACCGCGCATGTCCGCGCGCCCTCCGGCCAGCCGCAATGGGCGTTTGCGGCAACGCCGGACCGTGCACCGACGATCGCGCTCGCCAAGGATCCCGAGCGCCAGGCGCGCGGCGGGCTCCAGCTCTCCTACAAGATCGAGGACGATTACGGCGTGACCGGCGCGGATGCCCAGATTGCCTTGCGCCCCGCCGACGCCAAGGATGGCAGCAAGGATAGCAAGGATTCCGACGGCAAGGCCGCGGCGCGTCCGCTGTTCCAGCCGCCGCAATTCCCGCTCGTGCTGCCGAACGCGCGCACCCGCAACGGCGTCGGCCAGACCGTGAAGGATCTCAGCGAGGACCCCTATGCCGGCGCCGACGTCACGCTGACGCTCACCGCCAAGGACGAGGCCGGCAACGAGGCCAGGAGCGAACCCTTCAACATGCGCCTGCCCGAGCGTCTGTTCACCAACTCGCTCGCGCGCGCGCTGATCGAGCAGCGCCGCATCCTCGCGCTCGACGCCAACAGGAATTCCGACGTCTACACCGCGCTCGACGCGCTCATGATCGCACCCGAATTGTTCACGCCGGATGCCGGCTGCTATCTCGGCCTCCGGAGTCTGGCGAGCCAGCTCGAGGCCGCCCGCACCGACGATGCGCTGCGCAACGTGGTGGCGAGCATGTGGGCCTTCGCGACGACCATCGAGGATGACGGCGTCGCCGGCAGTGTCAACGCCGCGCTACGCTCGGCGCAGGATGCGCTCAAGGCGGCGCTGGACCGCGGAGCCAGCGAGGACGAGCTCAGGGTGCTGACGCAGAAGCTGCGTGAGGCCATGGCCGGCAAGGTGCGCGATCTCGCCCGCCGCGCCGAGCAGAATCCGCTCGGCGCCCGGCAGCCGTTCCCGGCGGAGGTCCAGCTCATCCTCGACAAGGCAGTCGAGCTGCGACAAAAGACCCAGCATGCGACGCCCGAGCAGCTCGCCGAGCTGGCGCAGCAGCAGGACGTCTTGCGCGAGCAGCTTCAGGCCTATCGCAAATCGGCGAACAGCCGTGCCAACAAGGCAGGGGACGACAAGACCAACCAGTTTACGCGGGACCGGAAATGCGGAAGCTAGCACCCGTGCCAGTCTTGAAGGCGATGTCGATCGCCTGCCTCGCCATGCTGTTGGGCGGCGTCTCGCCGGCCGCGGCTCAGCTGGATCAGGATCCCGATGCGCTGCTCGACAGCGCGGAAAAGGCGATGCAGGAATCCGGCGACAGCCTCAGGCAGAAGGAATCCGGGAAGAGCCTGAACAACCAGTCCGACGCCATTCAGAAGCTCGAGGAGTACAAGCGCGCCACGGAAAGAAGCCAGTCGTCCAATCGCGATCGTTCCGTCATCACGCAGCGCGATCTGGATGACCTGCTGCGGCAGATCGAGAAGGCGGCGCGCGAGGGCAACAAAGAGGCGGCCCAGCGCATGCTCGAGCAGCTCGCGCAGATCATGGAAAATCTCCAGATGGCGCAGCCCGGGCAGTCCGGCGAGAGCGACATGGAGCAGGCGCTGAACGAGCTCAGCGACATGATCCGCAAGCAGCAGCAATTGCGCGACAAGACTTTTAAGCAGGGCCAGGATTCCCGGCGTGACCGCTCGCGCGGCAAGCCGCAGGGCGACCAGTCGATGTCGGACCTGCAGCAGGATCAGCAGTCGCTGCGCGACCGCCTGAAGAAGCTGCAGGACGAGCTCGCCAAGCGCGGCCTCGCGCAGAAGGGACAGAAAGGCCAGAAGGGTCAGCAGGGTCAGAAAGGGCAGCAGGGCGATCCGGGCCAGAGCGGCGATCAGGACGGCGACCAGGGCGATGATGACGGCAGCCTCGATGCCGCCGACGGCGCCATGGGCGATGCCGGCTCGAAGCTCGGCGAAGGCAATGCCGATGGCGCCGTGGACTCGCAGGGCAAGGCCCTCGACGCGATGCGCAAGGGCGCGCAGAAGATGGCCGAGGCGATGCAGCAGGGCGATGGCGACGGGCAGGGCGATGGTCCCGGCAATCGGGCCGGCCGGCAGCAAAGCGGCGGCAATCAGACCGATCCGCTGGGCCGCCCGCTTCACGGCCGCGATCTTAGCGACGACTACACCGTCAAGATCCCGGGCGAGATCGACGCCCAGCGCGTCCGCCGCATCCTCGAAGAGCTCCGCCGCCGCCTCGGCGACAGCTCGCGCCCGCAGATCGAGCTCGATTACATCGAGCGGCTGCTGAAGGATTTTTGAGGCGAAGTCGCCACAAGCTCACTGTCATCGCCCGGCTTGCCGCCTTCGCTGAAGCTTCGGCGTGCCAGCGCCGTGTGGGCCTCGGCGTAGCATCGCGGAGCCGGGACCGGGCGATCCAGTATTCCAGAGACAGCAGTGACTAAGTCGATAGGCCGCGGCCTACTGGATGCCCCGGTCCCGGCTCCGCGATGCTACGCCGGGCCCACGCGGGTACTCGGCCGGCGAAGCGTCAGCGAAGACGGCAAGCCGGGGCATGACAGCGGTATGTGTGGTTAAGGTTGCCCGCCACTACCCCTTCTTCGCCGCCAGCGCGTCCGCCACCGCGGTGCGGATGTCGGCGACCGAGAACGGTTTTGTCACGACGTCGTGCACCAGCGCATTGAGGTTCGAGGCGCGCTCGCGCTGGTCGGCAAAGCCGGTCATCAGCAAGATGGTCAAATCGGGAAAATCGCGCGCGGCGGAGAGCGCCAGCGCGATGCCGTCCATCACGGGCATCTGGATGTCGGTGAGCAGCAGGTCGAAGGCGCCGTCCTCGCGGGTCAGGATCTCCAGCGCCTCGGCGCCGTCCTGCGCGGTGACCGTTTCGTGCCCGTCCATGGCGATGGCGCGCGCCACCAGCGTGCGCATCGAATCTTCGTCATCGGCGATCAAGATCTTCGGCATGGGACCAACTTTCGGACCAACCTCGGTACCGGGCGGCGCGATTATACGCTGCCGCCGGCAATGTCGCGCCGGTTGAAGAAGCGAACGTCGATATTGCGGCCTTCCGGCGGCGGCGAGGCCAGGCGGGAGCGGAAGAAGGCGCGCTCGCCGGGCCGCAGCACGGTCTGCTCCAGCACCGTATTCCAGGCGTAGATCTCCGCGCCTTGCCCGTCGCGCACGGCAAAGCGCAGCCGCGGAATGTCGAGCGGCTTCTTGCCCTCGCCGACGATCACACCCTCGATCACCAGCACCTGCTTACCGTCCACGGTCTCGCTGGACAGCTTCACGTCCTTGAAGGCGAGGCCCCGCAGGTTCACCTCGAGCCCGACCATCTTGTAGAAAGCGGCGGTCTGCGGCAGCAGCCGCACCATGTCGCCGCGCCAGATCACCAGCGCCAGAACCAGCGCGCCCATGGCGGCGCAGGCGGTCGGCAGGCCGAAATGGGATTTTTTGAGCGACGCGGTGGCGACTGGACGGCTCACCCGCGCGCCGCGGCGGCCGAACAAGCCGCGGAACCAGGACTGGTGCTGCGCGCCGACGACCTCCTCCTCGGCTTCCCGGGCGGCCGCGGACCACTCGTCTTCGGTTTCCTTGGCCTCTTCGTCGGGCCAGTCGCTGGCAATCGAGGGGCTGTCGACGACGGGCGCATCAGTGGCGCCGTCGTCCTTGGCATAGGAGTTCCATTGCTCGGCAAGATCGGTCTGGTCGTCGGCCTGGCTGGCCGCGGCCATGGCCGGGACGGATGCCTCCTCGATGGCATCCTCGGCATGGGCGATCCAGGTCTCCTTGCAGCGGGAACAGCGGACCGCCCGTCCGTTCGCCCCAAGGCTCGCAAGCTTGATGGCGTAGGATGTCATACAATGGGGGCAGACGATATGCATGGACGAGCCTTGACGATGACCGCGTCGGGGAGAGCCGCGCGGCAAGGATGCTACGATGTATGCTACAGCGCGACCGTTAACGAACCGGAAACCATAACGGCGGCAAAACCCGTTGGTCGCGTATGGCGGAGCGCAGCAGTGCGACCCGCGTCCCCTCTCGAACGGAGCTGAGCTTGGTTCGGTTCGAAAATGTCGGATTGCGTTACGGTCTGGGGCCGGAGATCCTGCGCGACCTCAGCTTCCAGATCCCGGCGCATTCGTTCCAGTTTCTTACCGGCCCCTCCGGTGCCGGCAAGACCTCGCTGCTGCGCCTGTTGTTCCTGTCGCACCGGCCGACGCGGGGACTCGTCAATCTGTTCGGCCACGACATCTCGCGTCTCGGCAAGGACGAGATCGCCGATTTGCGCAAGCGCATCGGCATCGTGCTGCAGGATTTCCGCCTGCTCGATCACATGACGACCTATGAGAACGTGGCGCTGCCGTTCCGCGTCATGGGCCGCAGCGAGTCGAGCTATCGCAAGGAGGTGATCGACCTGCTGCGCTGGGTCGGGCTCGGCGACCGCATGGACGCGCTGCCGCCGATCCTGTCGGGCGGCGAGAAGCAGCGCGCGGCGATCGCGCGCGCCGTCATCTCGCGGCCGCAACTGCTGCTCGCGGACGAGCCGACCGGCAGCGTCGATCCGACGCTCGGACGCCGCCTGCTGCGGCTCTTCATCGAGCTCAACAAATCGGGCACCGCCGTCATCATCGCGACCCACGACATCGGCCTGATGGACCAGTACGAGGCCCGGCGGCTGGTGCTGCACCAGGGACGGTTGCACGTCTATGAGTAGGACCGACGAGCGCGGCGTGTTGGTCGACCTCGGACAGGAGCGTCCGCAGCTTCCGGCCAACGCGCGCAACATGTCGCCGATCGTGCCGCGGGCCTCGATCCAGGGCCGCGCGCTGGTCGCCGTCGTCGCCATCATGACCTTCCTCGCATCGATGACCACGGGCACGGTGCTATTGGTGAGCGCCTCCGCCGCGGAATGGCAGTCGGACGTCGCCAGCGAGATCACCATCCAGGTTCGCCCGCAGGCCGGCCGCGATCTCGAACGCGACACCGCGGCGGTGACGGAGGCGATGCGTGCGCAAGCCGGCGTCGTCGAGGTCAAGCCGTTCACCCGGGAGGAGAGCGGCAAGCTGCTCGAGCCCTGGCTCGGCACCGGGCTGTCGATGGACGACCTGCCGGTGCCGCGCATGATCATCGCGCGCGTGCAACCCGGCACGCTGCTCGATCTCGGCGTCTTGCGCGCGCGCGTGACCCAGGTCGCGCCAAGTGCCAGCGTCGACGATCACCGCGCCTGGATCGAGCGGATGCGCTCGATGACCAACGCCACCGTGCTCGCCGGCCTCGGCATCCTCGCGCTGGTCATCATCGCCACCATCATCTCGGTCTCGTTCGCGACCCGTGGCGCCATGGCGGCGAACCGTCCGATCGTCGAGGTGCTGCATTTCGTCGGCGCCGGCGACCGCTACATCGCCAATCACTTCCTGCGTCATTTCCTGAGGCTGGGCCTCGAGGGCGGCGTGATCGGCGGCGGCGCCGCCATGCTGGTGTTCGGCTTCTCCGAGTCGATCGCCGGCTGGTTTTCCGGTACCCCCGTCGGCGACCAGTTCGCGGCTCTGCTCGGCACCTTCTCGCTGCGGCCATCCGGCTACATCGTGCTCGCGGCCCAGGCCGTGCTGATCGGCGCCATCACCGCGGTGGCCTCGCGCCAGACCCTGTTTGCGACGTTGAACGATGTGGATTGAGTTCTTTCTTCCGTTCTCCCGCAGGAGAGGGCGAAGAAACCGGGACTCCACTTCGCCTCAAAACCTTTTAAAATCACCTCAGGGAAGGGATCACCGACATCATATGACCTCGCCGACCGACGATCGATCGCCGAACCTGCCGCGCGGCTGGCTGCGCGCGGCATTGGTGTCGACGATTGCGCTCGCCTTCGTCGGCGCGGCGGCGGGCTTCATCGCGTTCCTGTCGCAATTGCGCGGCGCCGAGATCGCCCCAAGCCGCAAGGCAGACGGCATCGTGGTCCTGACCGGCGGCTCCTCGCGGGTGTCGGACGCGATGGAGCTGCTCGCTGCCGGCTACGGCAGGCGGCTCCTGATCTCCGGCGTGCACCCGACGTCGACGGCGAGCGACATCTCCCGGACGTTGCCGGAGAACCAGTCCTTCATGACCTGTTGTGTCGATCTCGACCGCACCGCGCTCTCGACCCGCGGCAATGCGGCGGAGGCGCGGCGCTGGGCCGACGGCCGTCGGTTCAAATCGCTGATCGTGGTCACCTCGAACTATCACATGCCGCGCGCGCTGGTGGAATTCTCGCATGCGATGCCGCAGACGACGTTGATCCCATTCGCGGTGGTCGGCGACAAATGGCGCGAGGAGCCGTGGTGGACCTCGGCGTCCACCTTGCGGCTGCTGCTGTCGGAATATGTCAAGTACGTCGCGGCCGAGCTCAGGGTGCGGCTGGAGGATTTCGGGATTGACCTTTCGCCCGAGATGTCGGAGCAGCCTGCAGGTCATCAGCCAAAGCGGCCCGCCACCGCCCAAGCCAATTAACAAGCCAAATTGATCGGCAAATTAATCGGCAAAATAATCGGATCGTCGATGTTCCTGATCTTCCTGCGCTCGCTCGTGTTCAACGTGCTGTTCTACGCCGTGCTGGTCTGCCTCGCGATCGTGGCGCTGCCGACCTTCGCATTGCCGCCGCGCGCCATGCTGACGGTTGCGGAATGGTGGGCCAAGGCGACGCTGGTCCTGATGCGCGTGGTCTGCAACATCAAGGTCGAATTCCGCGGGGTCGAGAAGATACCGCAGGGGCCGCTGGTGATCGTGGCAAAGCACCAGTCGTTCTGGGAGACGTTCGTGCTGCCCGGATTCTTCAATCGTCCGATCTTCATCCTCAAGCGTCAGCTCATGCAGATTCCGGTGTTCGGCCAGTTCCTGGTCAAGACCGGGATGATCGCGATCGATCGCAAGGCCGGCGTGAAGGCGCTCTTGGACATGACGCGGCGGGCGCGCGAGGCGGTGCGCTCGGGCCGGCAGCTCGTGATCTTTCCGGAAGGCACGCGCCGCGCGCCGGGCGCGCCGCCCGACTACAAGACCGGCTTCGCGCAGATCTATTCGTCCTGCGGCGTGCCGTGCCTGCCGATCGCGCTCAACTCCGGCCTGTTCTGGCCCCGCCGCACCTTCATGCGCTATCCCGGCACGCTCGTGGTGGAATTCCTCGATCCGTTGCCGTCAGGCCTGCCGAAGGATGAGTTTCTCTCCCGTGTGCAAACGGCCATCGAAGAGGCAACCAGCCGCCTCGTCGAAGCCGGCCGCAAGGAGCAGGAGCAATTGATCGGCGCCTCGCCGAGTTACGCCCCGTCGGAGAGCTAGCGGCTCTCTCGATCGTCGGGAGCCGGCGGGTGCAGGGAATGCGCATCGCCATGCAGCATGGTCGCGAGCTGATGCAGCTGGGCGTCGCGAAAGCCTTCGGCCTCGATCGCCTTCACCGTCGCGGTGACATAGTCGCGATTGGCGCCGGACTGGCCGTGGCCCTGGACGACATGGCGGTGCTGCTCGGCGAGCGAGAGGCGGCCGGCATATTGCACATGGCCGCGGTCGACGACATAGGCGAGCGCGGAGACGCGCTGGCGCGCATCGTTCTCCAGCCACACCGAGCGCATCACCTCGCGATAGACCGAGGTGACCTGCTCGCGCGCCCGCAAATACGCGACGACCTCAGTGCGGTTCTTTTCAGCGACACGGAAGGCGATGCCGCGGCAGGCGCCGCCGCGGTCGAGCCCGAGCACCAGGCCCGGCTTCTCCGGCGTGCCGCGATGGACGAAGGAATAGACGCAGAGCGCCCGGTGCTCGCCGACCAGCCGCGCCGGGACGCGCTCCTCGAAGTCGAAGCCCGGTCGCCACATCAGCGAGCCGTAGCCGAACACCCAGAGGTCGCCCGTGGCTGTCGTGACGGAGGGGAGGGTGATTTCGGACATTTCGGGCACGGCTACCAGAACCGCGCCCCCAAGCGAAGTGAATTCTCCGCCTTTCGTCGGGGGCTGGCCTCGCTTACATTTGCCAAAATCTGGGGCCAAAGGGTCGCCGCATGTCCAATATGACCGTTGCCGCAGGCCGCCGTTCCCGTTGGGGCCTTTTCATCGCCCCCCTCCTCGTCCTGATCCTCGCCGTCGCCTGGAGCTGCTTCTGGTTCTATGCGGCCTCGCAGGCCGAGATCGCCGCAGACGCCTGGCGGGCGCAGGAGGCCAAGTCCGGCCGCATCTATGATTGCGCCAAGCGCTCGATCGCCGGATTCCCGTTCCGCTTCGAGGTCCAGTGCTCCGGCGCCAGCGTCGCCCTGGTCTCGCAGAACGCGAGCAAGACGCCGTTCACGGCCAAGCTCGACAACATCCTGGTCGTTGCGCAGGTGTACGATCCCAAGCTCGTCATCGCCGAATTCTCCGCGCCCGCGACGCTGACCGACGGTGTCACGCAAAACACCTTCGTGGTGAACTGGAGCAAGGGCCGCAGCAGCGTGGTCGGCCTGCCGGCGGTGCCGGACCGCGCCTCGATCGTGTTCGACGATCCCAACATCAATCGTCTCGACGGCAGCATGCAGGTGCCGCTCGCGCGTGCCAAGCAGGTCGAACTGCACGGGCGCCTCGCGGACGGATCGCCAGCCGATCATCCCGTGATCGAGACCGTGCTCCATGTCGCGCAGGGCAGCATCCAGGGCGTTCATCCCTTGCTCGCCGAGCCGTTCGAGGCGGACACGCGCGCCAAGATCAGGGGCCTCTCCGACCTGACGCCAAAGCCCTGGCCGCAGCGCTTCCGCGAGATCCAGGCCGCCGGCGGTCATATCGAGATCGTGCAGTCGCGGATCCAGCAGGGCGAGATGATCGCGGTTGCGGCCGGCACGCTTGGCCTCTCCGCCAATGGCCGGCTCGACGGCGAACTGCAGATGACCGTCACGGGCCTCGAGCGCGTGATCCCGGCGCTCGGCATCGAGAAGATGCTCGAGGAGGGCGTGCCGCAGGCAACGCTCGATCGCGTCGCGCCCGGCGTGAAATCGCAGGACCTCAACAATCTGTTCGGCGCGCTCGACCGAGCCGTGCCCGGCCTCGGCAAGGTGATCAAGCAGAACGCCAATGCCGGCGTCGCCGCCGGCATCAACTCGATCGGCACCGAGAGCACGCTGGAAGGCAAGAAGGCGAGAAGCTTCCCGCTGAAATTCGTCGACGGCGCCGTGCTGCTCGGCCCGGTCAAGGTCGGCCAGATCCCGCCGCTGTATTAGAGCGTGGGCTGAGTTCACCACGTGATCAACGGCGCACGATGCAGCCAGGCATCGGCGCGCAGTTGATCCAGGACGAAGGTCGCAACGTCCTGTCGCGATATGCTTCCTCCACGGAAGTCGGAGAGGTCCGTCAGGGCTCGGACCGAGCCGCGGCCGGGCTTGTCGTTCAGGACTGAGGGCCGAACGAGAACCCAGTCGAGCCCGCTGTTTCTGACGATGGCCTCCTGGCGGTTTTTGTCGGCGTACACCTTGCGCAAGAGCAGCGGGAAAATCAGATTGTCGAAAACAAACCCGCCATGGCCGGCGCTATCACCTGCGCCAATTCCGGTGATGCAGACGAGGCGCGAGACTTGTTGCGCCTTCATCGTATTCACAAGCATGCGTGTCGCCGCCGAGAGCAGCGTCACCTCGCGGAACGGGCTCGCCGGTGTGCCGAGTGCGCTGACAACGGCATCACGGCCCTTGAGTGCCTGACGCAAGGCGATCTCGTCGCGGGCATCGCCGATGATGAGATTGGCACCCTTCAGATCACGCGCTTTCTCGCCAGAACGCACGAGCGCCGCGACGTCGTACCCTCGCGCCACCGCCTGGTTGACGATCAGGCGGCCGGTGGCGCCGGTCGCGCCAAGGATCAGTATCTTCGGTGGGACAGTCCGGATGTTATCGGTTTCGGAGTCTTGCATGGTCGTGACCTCGGAATGCGGGACGTCTCCGTGGAGGCCGCCCCCTGGTTCATGTTCGTTGTGACGATCAGAGCTTGCCTTCCGCGAGCAGCTCGCGGGCCCTTGGGCTGATGCCGCTGCCGTCAGGCCGAAGCCGTGATCTCAGAGACGAAGTCGCGATAGGAGCGCAGCGGACGGCCGAGGAGAGTGTTCAAACGCTCGACGTCGCCGGCATTGGGGATCATTCCGTCGGTGAGGAAGCGCTCGCTCATCAGCCGCATGTCGAAGGCCATCCAGCTCGGCATGAACTGCCTGAGGTTCTTTTCGAAGCCGGCAGGATCGTCACCCGGATATGCGATCGTGCGACCCAGCACCTCCGACCAGATGGCGGCAGCCTTCGCGCCGGTCAGTGTGTCCGGACCGACGAGATTGATCCGGTCGGGCGGAAGTGATGCGCCGGACTTGTCGCGGCGGACGAGCTCGATGGCCGCGATTTCACCGATGTCGCGGGCGTCGATCATCGCCAGTCCTTTGCCGCCGATCGGCATGGGGTAGACGCCGTATCCGCTCACCACGTCCTTGATCGTGAGATCGTTGTTCATGAAGTAGGCGGGGCGCAGGATGGTGGCGTTGAAGCCCATCTGCTCGATCATCCGCTCGACGCCGAACTTGCCCGCGAAGTGCGGCACGTTCACGTACAGATCGCTGTGGATCACCGACAGATAGACGAGCCGCTCGACGCCAGCTTCTCGCGCAATGTTGAGGGCGATCAGCGCCTGGGTGAATTCGTCCGCTACCACGGCGTTGAGCAGGAACAGGGTGGAGACGCCTGAGAACGCACTGCGCAGCGAGTCAACGTCCAGGAGGTCGCCCTGCACGACGTTCACGCCCGGCGGCAGGTTGGCCTTTGCAGGATCGCGGACGAGGGCGCGAACATCGGCGCCGCGCTTGACGAGCTGTTCAACGACTTGGCGGCCGACATTGCAATGGGTTCACTCTCCGGGGTGGGTTGCTGGACACCTCCGCAAATTAGTGACCCACGTGCGGGCCGATAGACGCTATATTTGTACAGACCGTCTCATTGGTGGAACATATGGATCTGCTCGCACTCGCCGATTTCAACCTTGTCGCCCGTCACGGCGGGTTCGGACGGGCCGCCCGGGCTGCCGGCCGCCCGAAGGCGACGCTCTCGCGCCGGGTCTCCGAGCTGGAGGGCAGCCTTGGCTTGCGCCTCTTCGAGCGCGGAAGCCGCACGCTGAAGCTCACCGAGGAAGGGCGGGCGCTCTATGAGCGGACGGGAACATTGCTCGCCGAACTCGACGAGACGGCGGCGGCGATCGCTTCAGGCGGTGCCAAGCCGCGAGGCAGCTTGCGGATCAGCGCGCCTCTGCTTTTCTCGCAAACTGCGATGGGAAAGCTGGCCGCTGCGTTCGCTCTGAAATATCCGGAGGTGCGGCTCGAGGTCACGACGGAAGACCGCGCCGTCGACATGATCGAGGAAGGCTATGACCTCGTGATCCGCGTCAATCCCGACCCCGACGAAACCCTTGTCGGACGAATCCTGATGCGCGATCGGCTGGTCGTGGTCGCGAGCCCCGACCTCAGTCGCCCTGCGTACGATCTTGCCGTTCCGACCGTGGTGCGTGGTGCGAGCGATCTGACATCGGCGTGGGAGGTGAAGTCTTCGATCGGAAACTCACGGATCTCGACCGATCCGGTGCTTCGCCTGTCCTCGATCGTTATGGTTCGCGATGCGGTCCGCGCAGGCGTGGGCGCCGCTCGCCTTCCTGTGTCGCTTGTGAGTCACGACCTGGCGGCCGGCAAGCTCGTCCACTGGGGTGATGTCGACGGACCGGAGATCGTCCTCTGGGCGCTGTACCCTTCGCGCCGGCTGCTCAGCGCTCGCGTATCCGCGTTCCTCGACTTTCTCAAGGAAGCCTTTCCCTCGGGGACGCCGGGTGAGCTCGCGGCCTTCATCGACTAGGTCAAGGGAGCAGATCGAGATCGCTCCCGCGCTGGCGCCATCCGAGCTACGAACTCACGGCTTGTTGCCGAGCTGCCCGTGCTGCCGGCCGAAATCCGCGGCCGCCGAATCCTGGCCGATCTCGACGATGCCGCGGCGGATGGCGCGGGTGCGGGTGAAATGGTCGAACAGGGCTTCGCCGTCGCCGCGGCGGATCGCGCGGGTGAGCTTTGCGAGATCCTCGGTGAAGGTGCCGAGCATCTCCAGCACGGCCTCCTTGTTGGCGAGGAAGACGTCGCGCCACATCGTCGGGTCGGAGGCCGCGATGCGGGTGAAATCGCGGAAACCGCCGGCGGAGAACTTGATCACCTCGGACTCCGTCACCTGCGCCAGCTCGTCGGCGGTGCCGACGATGGTGTAGGCGATCAGATGCGGCAGATGGCTGGTGATCGCGAGCACGAGATCGTGATGGTCCGGCGTCATCACCTCGACCTTGGCGCCCATCGCCGCCCAGAAGGCGCGCAGGCGATCAGTCGCGGCCGCGTCGACGCCTTCCGGCGGGGTGAGGATGCACCAGCGGTTGATGAAGAGCTCGGCGAAACCTGAATCCGGCCCCGAAT
This sequence comes from Bradyrhizobium ottawaense, assembly GCF_002278135.3. Classification (NCBI taxonomy): domain Bacteria; kingdom Pseudomonadati; phylum Pseudomonadota; class Alphaproteobacteria; order Hyphomicrobiales; family Nitrobacteraceae; genus Bradyrhizobium; species Bradyrhizobium ottawaense. Next base: position 1,318,250 of record NZ_CP029425.2, read on the forward strand.
GCTCGGTGCCCGCCACCGGATGCGCCGGCACGAAATGAACGGTCTTCGGCAGATGCGGCGCCATATCCCTGACGATGGCGCCCTTGACCGAGCCGACGTCGGAGACAACAGCGCCGGGCTTCAGATGCGCGGCGATCTCCTGCGCGACCTCGCCGCAGGCGCCGACGGGAATGCAGAGGATGACGAGATCGGCATCCTTCACTGCTTCCGCATTGGTCGCCACGACCTGATCGACGATCCCGAGCTCCATCACCCGCGCGCGGGTCTTCTCCGAGCGCGCGGTGGTGACGATTTCGCCCGCCAGGCCCTGGAGCTTCGCAGCGCGCGCGATCGAGCCGCCGATCAGGCCGAAGCCGATCAGCGCGACGCGCTGGAAGTGCGGTGCGCTGCTCATCTGCCGGCCATGAAGTCGCGCAAGCCGTCGACCACGAGGCGGTTGGCCTCCTCGGTGCCGATGGTCATGCGCAGCGAATGCGGCAGGCCGTAATTCTTCAAGCCGCGCAGCACGAGGCCCCGCTTGGTCAGGAAGGCGTCGGCGTCATCCGCGGTCTTGCCCTTGTCGGCCGGGAAGTGGATCAGCACGAAATTGGCGACGCTCGGCGTCACCTTCAGCCCAAGCTTGCCGATCTCCTCGGTCAGCCAGTTGCGCCAGGTCTCGGTGAATTGCTTCGACATCGCCTGGTGCGCAGTGTCCTCGATCGCGGCGACCGCGGCATACATTGCTGGCGTCGACACGTTGAACGGGCCGCGGATGCGGTTGACCGCGTCGATGATGTGCTCGGGGCCGAACATCCAGCCGATGCGCAGTGCCGCGAGGCCGTGGATCTTGGAGAAGGTGTGCGTCACCACCGTATTCTCGGTGGTGGCGACCAGCTCGATCCCCATCTCGTAGTCGTTGCGCGAGACGTAGTCGCAATAGGCGGCATCGAGCACCAGCAGCACGTGCGACGGCAGGCCGGCGCGCAGGCGCTTGACCTCGTCGAACGGCACATAGGTGCCGGTTGGATTGTTGGGGTTGGCGAGCCAGACCAGCTTGGTCTTCGGCGTCACCGCCTTGAGGATGGCGTCGACGTCGCAGGTGAGGTTGGTCTCCTGCGCGACGACGTTCTTGGCGCCCACCGCCATGGTCGCGATCGGGTAGACCAGGAAGCCGTGCGTGGTGGAGATCGCCTCGTCACCCTGGCTGAGATAGGTGTGGGCGAGCAGATTGAGGATCTCGTCCGAGCCGGCGCCGCAGATGATGCGGTTCGGGTCGAGCCCGAAGGAGCGGCCGATCGCCTCGCGCAGCACGCGCGAGGTTCCTTCCGGATAGTCTTCCAGGTGATCCGCCACGTGCTTGAACGCCTCGATCGCCTTGGGCGAGGGCCCGAACGGCGTCTCGTTGGCCGACAGCTTGAACACCTTGCGGCCCGGCTCGGCGACCGGGCTCTTGCCGGGCGTGTAGGGCGCAATATCGAGAATGCCGGGATTCGGCACGGGGCGGGACATCTTGAACTCCGAAAATGGCGGGGCGCGGCGCGTGGTTTACGATTTCGCCCCGGTCGGGGGCACCGTATAGCGCGTTGCGTGGCTGCCGACGAGGGCTGTAGAGCGCACCGAGGCCCCCGCCTCGATCAGGGCAGCCCTGATTTTGTCGATGCTGGTCGCGCTCGTGACCGAGACCAGCAGCGCCGCGCCGTCGAAGGCGGTATCAGGCACCGCCACGATCTCGGCGAGCGGCGACAGGGCGCGCGCGACCTCGGCGTTCCACCCGGACACGCGGACGCTGAAGGTCTCGACCTCCGTCACCAGGGCGCTGTCGGCGACGCGCGAGATCGCGAACACCGGCAGTGCGGCCGGATGATCGGCACGCTCGACGAAGGGCATCCGCGCGATGATTTTTGGCGCGCCTTCCGTTTCGAGCAAGAGCCACCAGGGTGTGCGGCTGGACGTTGCCGAGACCAGCGCCAGATCGCCCTTGGATTTCGCCACCGCCTCGACCGCGGCCTGCGCGCTGAAATGCGCGACGTAAGGCACGGTGAAGCCAAAATGGAAGCGCGCGGAATCGCGCATCGCCGGCTCACTCGCCGAGATGTCGGCATGCACGGAGAACGGCGCCTGCACGTAAGTGAACGTCGAGATGATGACGCGCCAGATGCTCTCGACCGTGTCGAGCGGCAGGATGCCGCGATGGCGCTGCACGATCTCGCGCATCATGGCGGCCTCGCGCGCCGGGCGGAACGCCGAGCCGACCTCCTGGGTCTGCTTCACCTGGATCAGGCGGTCGATGATGTCGCCGCGCTGCATCAGCAGGCGATGCATGCCCTCGTCGATCGCGTCGATCTCCTTGCGCAGTTCCTGAAGCGATGGTGGCGCGGGCGGACGTTGGGACATGTCTGGCTGTCGATGGTTTCGATGGGGGATGTCCTGATTAGGCAGTCAGGGCAGCGAAAGCAAAGAGAAATCACGTCCTTTTCGGACGACGCGTGAGAGACGAATTGGGCCGATCCGGGCCGCGACTTGACGAAAACCGCCCAAGACGGTAGCTTTTGCCCGTTCCGTGGTCATTTGAGCCGGCCGGCTTGCAGCCACGTTAAAAAACTCGCTAAACAGGCCGGGGACGCTTCCGATCCCGGCCGAACCTATCGTTCAGGCCGGGTTTTTCATGGCCTGATGCAAGTGGCGATCACGCGTTTGATCGCAAACGAGGTCGATGGTCAGATGGGTGGCGTCAAGTCGATACCGAGTCCTGCGATCAGCGCCGACGAGCGGTCGCACGAGGTGGATCATCCAAGCTCGCAGATCGCGCATTTCGGCGCCGAGCAGCCGCTGCGGCTCGATTGCGGCGTCGATCTCACCCCGTTCCAGATCGCCTACCAGACCTATGGCGAGCTCAACGCCGATCGCTCCAACGCGGTGCTGATCTGCCATGCGCTGACCGGCGATCAGCATGTCGCCAACGTGCATCCCGTCACCGGCAAGCCCGGCTGGTGGGAGACGCTGGTCGGCCCCGGTCGGCCCATCGATCCCAAGCACTACTTCATCATCTGCTCCAACGTGATCGGCGGCTGCATGGGCTCGACCGGGCCGGCCTCGATCAATCCTGCCACCGGCAAGGTCTGGGGCCTCGATTTCCCCGTCATCACCATCCCCGATATGGTGCGTGCGCAGGCGATGCTGGTCGACCGGCTCGGCGTCGACACGCTGTTTGCGGTCGTCGGTGGCTCGATGGGCGGCATGCAGGTGCTGCAGTGGACCGCCGCCTATCCGGGCCGCGTGTTCTCCGCGCTGGCGATTGCCTGCGCGACGCGGCACTCGGCGCAGAACATCGCCTTCCACGAGCTCGGCCGCCAGGCCGTGATGGCTGATCCCGACTGGCACGGCGGCGGCTATGCCGATCACGGCATCCATCCGCATCGCGGGCTCGCGGTGGCGCGGATGGCGGCGCACATCACCTACCTCTCCGATGCCGCGCTGCATCGCAAGTTCGGCCGGCGCATGCAGGACCGCGAGCTGCCGACCTTCTCGTTCGACGCCGACTTCCAGGTCGAGTCCTATCTGCGCTACCAGGGCTCGTCCTTCGTCGAGCGCTTCGACGCCAACGCCTATCTCTATCTGACGCGCGCGATGGACTATTTCGACATTGCCGCCGACCATGGCGGCGTGCTCGCAAAGGCGTTCGCGGAAATTGCGACCCGCTTCTGCGTGGTCTCCTTCACCAGCGACTGGCTGTTTCCGACCTCGGAATCGCGCGCGCTGGTGCACGCGCTGAATGCATCGAGCGCGCGGGTGTCGTTCGCCGAGATCGAGACCGATCGCGGCCACGACGCCTTCCTGCTCGACGTTCCCGAATTCTTCGACATCTCCCGCGCCTTCCTGCAATCGGCGGGCAAGGCGCGTGGACTGAAGGATGGCTAGCATGTCTGTGCAGGAAGTATTGCCGCTGGGTGGCCTTGCGACCGGATCGTCCGGCCAGTTTCGCGCCGATCATCTGCTGGTCGCCGAGATGGTCAAGCCGGGCTCGAAAGTGCTCGACGTCGGCTGCGGCGAGGGCGATTTGCTTCAGCTGCTGGAGACCCGCGGCATCGACGGCCGCGGCATCGAGCTGTCGCGCGAGGGCGTCAACCGCTGCGTCGCCAAGGGCCTTGCGGTGGTGCAGGGCGATGCCGACACCGACCTCGTCAATTATCCGGACGACGCCTTCGACTACGTGATCCTGTCGCAGACGCTGCAGGCGACGCGGCAGCCGCGGGTGGTGCTGGAGAATCTGCTGCGCATCGGCCGCCGCGCCATCGTCTCGTTCCCGAATTTCGGTTTCTGGAAGATGCGGCTCCAGCTCCTGGTCGGCGGCCACATGCCGCGCACCGAGAATTTGCCGGCGACCTGGTACGACACCGCCAACATCCATTTCTGCACCATCAAGGATTTCGTGCAGCTCTGCGACGAGATCAACGTCAAGATGGAGCGCTCGGTCGCGCTCGATCTCTACGGCCGCCCGGTGCCGCTGAATCTGCCCTGGTGGGTGTGGAACATGTTCGGGGAGCAGGCGGTGTTCCTGCTCAGCCGGGGCGGGGGGAAGTGACGCCGTAGGCGTCATTCCGGGGCGCGCGTAGCGCGAGCCCGGAATCCATCGTGCAACAACGCCCGCAGCCCGATGGATTCCGGGTCTGCGCCTTCGGCGCATCCCGGAATGACAGCTAGTGTGGAGCCAGCGACCTCAGGTCGCGCGCCGGCCATCGTCCCGCTTCCACCAGCGTCACGAACCGCTCCACACTTTCGTTGAACAGCGCGGGCTCTTCGAGATTGAGCACGTGGCCCGACTTCGGAAACATCGCCAGCCCCGCCGCAGGCAGATGCTGCTTCAGGAACAGGCTCGGTCCGACGCACGGATCGTCCTCGTCGCCGCAGATGATCAGCGCCGGCGTCGATGCGTGCTTGATCGCATCCGTCATCGTGTAGATCGAGGGGCGGCCGCCCTGGAAGCCGCGCATCGTACGCGCCGATCCCTTGGAATCGTGGCGCGCCAGCGCGGCATAGAAATCGGCATGGCCGCGCGGGTCCTTCACCAGGAAGGGAATCCGGCTCGGCGCCTCGCGCGTGACCTTTGCGACCTCGGCGGAGCCCAGCGTCTCGAACTGCTCGGCATTGGCGCGGCACTGCTCGCGCCAGGCCTCCAGGTTCTCGATCTCCGAGCCGGAGCCGACGCCGGCCAGCGTCATCGACAGTGCGCGCTGCGGCGCGTTTAGCCCGATCTGGAGCGAGGAGTAGGCGCCCATCGACAGGCCGACCAGATGCGCGCGCTCGATCCTGAGATGATCGAGCACCGCGAGCGCATCGCTGTAGAAATGCCTATAGCTGTAAACCTCGCCTTCAGGCACGTCCGACGGCGTGTAGCCGCGCGCCGAATAGGTGATGCAGCGATGGCCGCGCGAGAAGTAGCGCATCTGCGGCTCCCAATTGGTGTGGTCGGCTGCGAACTCGTGCAGAAAAATGATCGGCGTTCCCTGACCCGCTTCTTCGAAATAAATGCGGACGTCGTCCCTGGTCGTGGCGTGGGGCATTAACCGTTTCCCTCTTTTAAAGCCGCCTTTGCAGGATCGCAGTTAATGCTGTTGTCGGCAATGCGGCAGCCTCAAGCCAGTATCGGCACAAAATCATCGCAGCTATTCGCAGGCAGCCCGCGTCTTTTTCTCGCCACATCGGACGGCTTAACGGCCAGACCGATGTCGGCCGTTGCACGGGCCGATTGGGAAGTGGGGTGTCAACGAAGGATGAAGAATGTTCGAGTTGTTTGCGTCTCGCCTGTCGCGTTGTGTTGTCGCGCTGGCGATCTTCTTCGCGGCGGTTGCCGCGTTCGTTTCTCCAGCCTCAGCGCGGCCGCATCATCGTCATAGCGCAGAGCGGCACGCACACGTGCACCACGCCAGACATCATCACTACCGCCACCATGCACGCAGCTCGCGCTTCGAGCGCAGCGCGGCGCAGCTGCGGGCGAGCGGATTCGCCGACACCCAGGCGAGCTATGATCCGAACGCCAATAGCGGCGGCATGGCCCACAACGCCATGGTGAACACCGCAACGGCCAATAGCGGCGGCTTCGGCGGCGGATCGAACCTCGTATCCGAGGCGCGCCGCTATGTCGGCGGCAATCCGACCGGGCGCGGCAGCCTGTGGTGCGCGCGTTTCATGAACATGGTGCTGGAGCACACCGGCCATAAGGGTTCGGGCTCCGACATGGCGAGCTCGTTCGCGCGTTACGGCACCCGTGTCTCCGGTCCGCAGGTCGGCGCCATCGCGGTGATGTCGCGCGGCCGCCGCGGCGGTCATGTCGGCATCATCACCGGCATCGACGCGCAGGGCAATCCGATCATGATCTCCGGCAACAACGGCAATCGCGTCCGCGAAGCGCCGGTCTCGCGCGGCCGGATCTATGCCTATGTGATGCCGAATTGAGGAAGCGACGGTGCCGTAGGGTGGGCAAAGGCGCAAAGCGCTGTGCCCACCAGCGGTGCGTCAACGTTCGAGAAGGGGAATGGTGGGCACGCTTGCGCTTTGCCCATCCTACGGCAGCAATGCCAGCTCAAACCAATCTCGGCTCTTCCACCGCAACCGCATCGCCGACGCCGATGTCGCCACCTTCGATTACCTCGGCGTAGATGCCGCAGTCCATGTGGCCGAGGTTGCGCGAGAGCGTCGGCGGAATCTCGAGATCGCGCTTGGCCGTCAACGGGTCGACATTGGTGGCCGGGCAGCGGACGATGCGCTTGACCACTTTCAGGCGCGCCGCGCCGATCGCCAGCGTCTGGCCGACGAGATCGAGCTCCGACCAGGCCGGCCAACCCTTCACATAGAGATTGGCGCGGAAGCGCAGCGGATGCACGGCAGCGCCGCCCAGCATGGTCTCGATGGCGCGGACGCTGCCGAGATTGATGATGGAGACCACCTTGCGGGCGACGTCGGAGAAGCTGTGGTCGCGGCCTGACAGGACTTTTGGCGGCCCCTTCAGCTCCGGCTGAAAATTCTCCGCGAAGTAGCGCTCGATGGCGGCGCGCCCGGCCGCGGTCTCGAGATCGCCGCTGGCGACGGTCTGGCCGTCCCTGCGGATGGTCAAGACATTGGTAGCGTCGTCGAACCGGCTGTCGAGCTCGGCAAGCCGCTCATTGCGTGCGAGCATCAGAAACTGGATTTTCGGCCTCCACTCGGGCCGTTCGGGATCAAAGCCGCTCGGACCGTTCTCGATGGCGTAGCGGCGGTCGGCGGGCAGGGTCTGGCCCGTCCGCAAGGGGGCGCGGTGCAGGAGCTCCGGTGTCAGGCCCTTGATCGGGTAGCGGTAAAGGCCGGTGATCTCGGCGGTCTGGCTAGCTGTCATGCCGCTACTTAAGGGATTCGAGCCGGCCCCGCCAAGCCGGCGGATCAGCGCACGAAATTGTGAACTGGCCTCTTTCGCATCTGCAGCCTGCTTCCCACATCTGCCTCAGGCCGGCGGCGACGTCGGCAAAACACGACCGTTACCGGTTGAGAAACGTCAATGCGGTAATCGGAAACCCAGTGAAGATGCCGTTTGGAGTGCCTTAGAGGGCTCCAGGGGCAGGCCGAGGGACAGAAAAGATGAATATCGACAAATACACCGAACGCTCCAGGGGCTTCGTCCAGTCAGCGCAGTCGCTCGCGGTGCGCGAGGGACACCAGCAGTTTTCCACCCTGCACGTGCTCAAGGTCCTCCTGGACGACAATGAGGGGCTGGCTGCCGGTCTGATCGACCGCGCCGGCGGCAATTCCCGTGCAATTCTGAAGGCGACCGAGGATGCCCTCGGCAAGGTGCCGAAGGTCAGTGGCGGTGGCGCCGGGCAGATCTATCTGGCGCCCGAGCTCGCCCGTACTTTTGATGCCGCCGAAAAGGCCGGCGAGAAGGCCGGCGACAGCTTCGTCACCGTCGAGCGGCTGCTGCTCGGCCTGACGCTGGAGAAGACCAGCGAGGCCGGCACCATCCTCGCCAAGGGCGGCGTCACCCCGCAAAACCTCAATGCGGCGATCGAGGCCCTGCGCAAGGGCCGCACCGCAGACTCGGCCACCGCCGAGAACGCGTACGACGCGCTGAAGAAATATGCCCGCGACCTGACCCAGGCCGCGCGCGACGGCAAGCTCGATCCGGTCATCGGCCGCGACGAGGAGATCCGCCGCACCATCCAGGTGCTGTCGCGCCGGACCAAGAACAATCCCGTCCTGATCGGCGAGCCCGGCGTCGGCAAGACCGCCATCGCCGAAGGCCTCGCGCTGCGCATCGTCAACGGCGACGTGCCGGAGAGCCTGAAGGACAAGAAGCTGCTCTCGCTCGACCTCGGCGCGCTGATCGCGGGTGCAAAATACCGCGGTGAGTTCGAGGAGCGGCTGAAGGCCGTGCTCCAGGAAGTGACCGGGAGCGAGGGCACTTTCATCCTGTTCATCGACGAGATGCACACGCTGATCGGCGCCGGCAAGGGCGACGGCGCGATGGACGCCTCCAACCTGCTCAAGCCCGCGCTTGCCCGCGGCGAGCTGCACTGCATCGGCGCGACCACGCTCGACGAATATCAGAAGCATGTCGAAAAGGACGCCGCGCTGGCGCGGCGCTTCCAGCCGATCTTTGTCAGCGAGCCCTCGGTCGAGGACACCATCTCGATCCTGCGCGGCCTCAAGGACAAGTACGAGCAGCACCATGGCGTGCGGATCACCGATTCCGCGCTTGTTGCCGCGACGACGCTGTCCAACCGTTACATCACCGACCGCTTCCTGCCCGACAAGGCGATCGACCTGATGGACGAGGCCGCGGCCCGGCTGAAGATGCAGGTCGATTCCAAGCCGGAAGAGCTGGATTCGCTCGACCGCGAGATCATCCGGCTCAAGATCGAGCAGGAAGCTCTCAAGAAGGAAAGTGATCCCGGCTCCAAATCCCGTCTCGAGGCGCTCCAGAAGGAGCTGGCCGAGCTCGAGGAGAAGTCCGCGGCGCTGACGGCACGCTGGAGCGCGGAGAAGAACAAGCTCTCCAACGCCCAGAAGCTGAAATCGGAGCTGGACGCCCTGCGCGTCGATCTCGCCGACGCCCAGCGTCGCGGCGAATTCCAGAAGGCCGGCGAGCTGGCCTATGGCCGGATCCCGCAGCTCGAGAAGCAGCTTGCGGATATCGAGGCGCGCGAAGGCTCCGGCGAGATGATGGAGGAGGCGGTCACCGCCAACCACATCGCCCAGGTGGTCTCGCGCTGGACCGGCGTGCCCGTCGACAAGATGCTGGAGGGCGAGAAGGAAAAGCTCCTGAAGATGGAGGAGCAGCTCGGCACCCGCGTCGTCGGCCAGGCCGAGGCCGTGCGTGCGGTCGCAACTGCCGTGCGCCGCTCGCGCGCGGGCCTGCAGGACCCGAACCGCCCCACGGGCTCGTTCATGTTCTTAGGGCCCACCGGCGTCGGCAAGACCGAGTTGACCAAGGCGCTCGCGGAGTATCTGTTCAACGACGAGACCGCGATGGTCCGCCTCGACATGTCCGAATACATGGAGAAGCACTCGGTCTCGCGGCTGATCGGCGCGCCTCCGGGCTATGTCGGCTATGACGAGGGCGGCGCGCTCACCGAAGCGGTGCGGCGCCGGCCCTATCAGGTGGTGCTGTTCGACGAGATCGAGAAGGCGCATCCCGACGTCTTCAACGTCCTGTTGCAGGTGCTCGACGACGGCCGCCTGACCGACGGCCAGGGCCGCACCGTCGACTTCCGCAACACGCTGATCATCATGACCTCGAACCTCGGTTCGGAATTCCTGGTGAATCAGCCGGAGGGCGAGGACACCTCGGCCGTGCGCGAGCAGGTGATGGGAATGGTGCGCGGGCATTTCCGCCCCGAATTCCTCAACCGCGTTGACGAGATCATCCTGTTCCACCGCTTGCAGCGGAGCGAGATGGGCCGGATCGTCGAGATCCAGTTCGCGCGGCTGCAGAAGCTGCTGACCGATCGCAAGATCGTGCTGACGCTCGACGCCGCTGGCCGCGACTGGCTCGCCGCCAAGGGCTGGGACCCCGCCTACGGCGCAAGGCCGCTCAAGCGCGTGATCCAGCGTCACGTCCAGGACCCGCTCGCCGAGATGATCCTGGCCGGCGACGTCAGGGACGGCGACAGTGTCGCGATCTCCTCCGAAGGCAACGTGCTGACCTTCAACGGCAAGGCACCGCAGACCGCCGAGATCACCCAGTTCGAGGCGCCAGTGGCGAAGCGGAAGCTGAACTGAACGCGGGCGATCAAAGCCTGAAACGACAAGCCGCCCCGGAGAGGTCAGCCTCTCCGGGGCGTTTTGTTTTGGGGGGCGCTGGCAAAAGCGTGGTCCGAAAAGGTGCGCAGCATCCCGCTTTAGCTAACGCGGTGGGGATCAGACGCTATTTCTTCACCACCTTGTAGATGGCGTTCTCGATGTCGGACGAGAAATAGATCACGCTTGAAGCTCCGATGCCGACGCCCGTCGGAATGTTGGTCGGCAATCCGCCGGGAGCGCCCGCGAGGCCGATCGGGAGATTGGCGGCGATCTCGGTGATCTTGCCGCTTTCCGGCGCGATCTCGATCAGCCGTTTGGCGCCGACTTCCGCCACGATGAGCTTGCCGTCGTTCCCGCGCGCGATGCCTTCGGGCATTTTCAGCTCCTTGGCGACCACGGTCTTTTCGCCGTTGCTGTCGATCCGGGACACGGTGCCTGCAAAGGCTTCGGTGACGTAGACTTCGTCGGACTTGCCTCGGACGAGCCCGACCGGGCCCTCGAGGTCGCCGATCAGCGTGGTGCGATCCTTGCCGTGCTCGCCGCTCACCTTGACCAGCGACTTGGTGCCGAGCTCGGCTACCAAAATGCTGCCGTCGGCGAGCGTGATCGCATCGTGCGGCGCCTTGAAGCCGTGCAGCATGTCGCGCGTCGCGCCGGTCTTGGCGTCGATCACCTGCACCGTGCCGGTGAACCAGCTCGACAGCACCACGTCGTTGCCTTTCGCCGTCGCGCTCATCGGATATTCCAGCGTGGTGCCTGCGGCGTGCATGCGCGCCTTTTCGGTGACCTCGCCGGTTGCGCCGTCCACCGTGCGATAGGCGAACACGTCGGCAAGGTGGATCGTATCCTTGCCGTTCTCCGAGGTGACGCCGATGCCACCGGGCAAAGCGAGCTTGCCGATGATGATCTGCTTGGCCTGGCCGGTCGCGGGATCGACCTCTTGGATGCCGTTGTCGGCCATGTTGGAGACGTAGATGCGGTCCTTGTCGTCGATCGCGAGATTGTCCAGCGACGGCTTCAGTTGCGCGACCAGGGTCTTGGCGCCCGACTTGGGATCGACCCGGACGAGTTGACCGAGCGCGGTGTCGACCACGAAGAGATTGCCCTTGGAATCGAAGTTCACCGCGGCCGGGACCTTGAAGCCGTCGGCGACGACGGTCAGCTCGGCCTTGTCGACATCGACTTTCGCGACCTGGCCCTTGAACCAGAGCGGACCGTAGAGCTTGTCGTCGGGACCGAACTCGAAGCCGTTGAGGCCGCCCATCTTCTCCATGATCTGGCGCGGCGGCTTCACGCCCTCGACGTCGATCTCATAGAGCGTGTCGCCGAGGAAAACGGTGGTGGCATAGAGCCTGCCGTCCTTGCGGAAGGCGAGCGAGTTGATGCCGGGAAGGCCGCTCGCGAGCTTCTTGATCGGGCCGTCGCCCTTGCGCGCATAGAGATCGCCGGTGAGAAATCCGGTCCAGGCCATGGTGCCGTCGGGCGCAAACGCGATGTCGTCGGCCATTCCGATCGGCGAGGGGATTGCAACCTTGGCGGTACCGCCTGATACGTCCACCTCGTAGAGAGCGGCGCCGGCGACGCTGCCGGCGAACAGATGGCCGGCCTTGTCGATGCCGAGCCCATGCACGCCATGGAATGCCGAGCCCTGGACCAGCTTGGTGACCTCCCAAGTCTCGGCCGATACGCTCGTGGTGGCGAAAAGGGCAGCGACGACCGCTGCGCAGGCGAGCCTGTTCTTCATGGCGAGACCTCCCGTTTTTTGGAAAGTATTCGCCCCTGGTGCCGCTTTGGCAAACGAAACTTGACGTTGAGACGCCGCCAAGCGGGGCCTCGCGCGAGAACGTCGAATTCGGATCGTGTTCTGGAGATGTCCGGCCGATGTCGGCCGGTTGCAATTAGCGGTTGCTGACCTGCAACGGGCCGCCGGTCGCATCCGACATGCGGGCGATGGCGCCGCCGCGGCCGCTCATCATGCCGTCGAGCCGGTCGCGCTCCTTCTCGAAGCCTGCGAGCATCGGGCCCTCGAGCGAACGGCCGCGCGGCAGCTTCACGCGCATCGGATCGACGAAGCGGCCGTTGACCAGGATCTCGTAGTGGACGTGCGGGCCGGTCGACAGGCCGGATGAGCCGACGAAGCCGATCACCTGGCCCTGCCGCACCTTCTTGCCGATCTCCATGCCTTTGGCGAAGGCGGACATGTGACCGTAGGCCGTCTCGTAGCCGTTGTTGTGCTTGATGCGGATATATTTGCCGTAGCCGCCTTCGGGGCCGGCCTTCTCGATCACGCCGTTACCGGAGGCGAAAATCGGCGTGCCGTAGGCCGTGGCCCAGTCGACGCCGGTGTGCATCTTCACATAGCCCAGGATCGGGTGGCGGCGGCCGCCGAAGCCGGAGCGCATGATGGCGTTGTTGACGGGCTTCCTGACCAGGAATTTCTTCGCGCTCTTGCCGGTCTCGTCATAGTAGTCGACGACGCCGTCGTCGGGGCTCTGGTAGCGGTAGTATTTCTTGGTCTCGCCGCCGACCGTGAGGGAGGCGAACAGCACGTCGTTCTTCTCCGTCGACGTCACGCCCTCGTCCTCGCCGGCGTAGAACACGTCGAAGGAATCGCCCGGCTGCACCTTGCGCTGGAAATCGACGTCGTAGGAGTAGATCTTGATCATGTCGTCGATGACGGGCATCGGCACTTTGTTGCGCATCGCGGTCTCGTAGATGCTCTGGTAGAGCCGCACGCCGGAGCCGTCGTCATCATCGTCGTCATCGCTGCTGGCGCTGGCCGCGGCATCGGCGACGGTGTTCATGCTGGAGACGTCGACCGCGACGTATTTGCCGAGATCGGACAGCGCAGCGATCGCCTCGACCATGGTCTCGTTGGCGACGACGACGCGGTAGGGCTGGAGGCGGGCACCGGGGCTCGCCGGCGCCATCAGGATGCGGAGCTTCTCGCCGTCCTTGAGGCCGCCGTCGCGGCCGCGAGGGCCGAGCGTTGCGGTGATCGCCTTGATCTCGTCGGCGTTCGCGCCGAGATCGCGCAGCACCGAGGCGACGCTGTCGCCCTTCTTGACCAGATGGACGCGTTCGCCGTTGGGATTGCCGCCGGTGATCTGCTCCTTGGTCTTGGGCAGCAGCGTGACGTTTTCCGGCACCACGCGCGTCTCGAAGCCGGCATAGGGATCGGACGGCGAGGCTTCCGCGGCGTAGGCGCTTCTGATGTCGGACGGGCCGGTCGCACCGGAGACGTCGGCTGCGGCATTGGCGAGCGAGGCGTAGCGCACCCCGCCATTGCCGCGCCAGTTGGCGGCATCGCGCACCCGCATCAGGATGTCGTCGAGCGCCACCACCGCGGAAATCTTGGCTTTCGGCAGCACCGGCGACAGGTCCTTGGTGACAAAGGACACTTCGGCGTCGGGCTCGACCGCTTCGGGATTGTTGGGATCGTCGGATGCGGTCTTCGGATCGGAGCCGACATCGGTGAGCAGGCGTTGGGCGTTGAACGGCGGGATCTTCGCCGACAGGTCGCTCGTCGTCATCGACAGATTGCCGGCGATCCGGACGAAGGGGCGCACCCGCATCACGTCGCGGTTGCCGACGCGGGCCACCGTGGAGACGCGCATGATGTTGCGGGACGCCGTGGATTCGCTCGGCGGCGGCAGGCGGTCGCTCTTGTGCAGCGTGGCGGCGCGATCGGCGGCGCCGAATGCACCGCGCAGCGCGCCCTCGACCCGCTCCGGCACCTTGGCGAAGGTCATCTCGCCGTCGAGCGATGCGAAAACGGCGCCGCCAATCAGGGCTGCGCCGCAGAGTCCGGTCAAGATTGTCCCGCTGAACCATTGCACCGAGACGCGGCGGCGGTCGATTACGGCGGCTTCAGAACCATCGACGGACAGCGGCGGCTCGTGGCCGAGATCGATGATCCCGGTCTCACGCCCGTAAGCGCCGCGTGATGTCCTGTGGTTCAACGCAAGTCCCCCAATCAACGACCCAAGATGCCCGCTTTCGAACCTTGTCCTGGTCGCCCTCTTGATGGGGGATCGCCGGAAAAGGCAAGCCGCGCAGGCGTCCGTGCTCAGAAGGCCCGCGATGGGGCCGGCCGAAATTACGAACAGCTGGACGGGTGAAGCTCTCTCGATGTCTCTCGAATGTCGGAGGAAGGCCGCGTCATCTGCAAGATCGCCTTCCTCTGACCCCATGAAAACCGCCGGCAGCCCCCACTGGCATCCCTGCGATTCAAGCTTGTCTCTTATCAGAACGCCGCGGGATTGTGGCTCAAGTACGGCGCCTGTCATCGAAAAAGTTTCCTGAACCGCCGGAGGGCGGGGGCCTCCCGAGAGGGGGCCGCCAGCTGCGTCCCACCGCGAAGGTACGGTAAGCCGCCCCTCAAGCTCTCCCCAAGTGCCCTTTGTCGATCCCGACCCGCGCGCCAATCCACTCGCCAAGCCGTTCCCCAGGTGGCTTGCCAGGTCGCTTGCCAGGTCGCTTCCCGGTCCCCTCCCACGACCCCTCCCAGGTCGGCTCCGGAGCCCCCTGGGGCCCAAACTTTTTTCAAGTTTTTTCACCGCCCCGATCGGATCGACGCATCCGCGATCCTTGTAACCATCTGGAAACGCGTTGTTTTTAGCGACAATCCACCGTGCGACGATTTGTTGACAATGGGCGTTGACAATCCCGAGTGCGGGGGCCTATAACCCGACCACTGAGCGCGGCGCCGCCGGGTCACTGACCAAGGCGAGCGAACGCGCCACTGATGCTCCTCACCTTGTTGAGTGACACAACAGTCGACGTAAGTCGATTGGAGTTCATCCATCGTCGGTAAGGGTGTCGGAACCCTTCCTCTCGGGAAGGTTGAGGCCTCCACGGTCTCGGGCTGTTTGACAAGTGAAGATGAAGAAAGAGAAACGTGGACGGCGGAGTCCTTGCGGGTCTCGCTCCTGAAAAGCTTCGGCTTTTCTGGTCGGGACCGGACGAAAGACTTCGGCGGTACACGTTTCAAAGGAAACACCATCGTTGCCAGCGATGTGAATCGCAGGCAGCACATCGACTTCGGTCGATAATGGTGGGACCTCGTCAAACGTTGTGATCAGCCGGTTCAAAGTTCAAGTCCAACTTGAGAGTTTGATCCTGGCTCAGAGCGAACGCTGGCGGCAGGCTTAACACATGCAAGTCGAGCGGGCGTAGCAATACGTCAGCGGCAGACGGGTGAGTAACGCGTGGGAACATACCTTTTGGTTCGGAACAACACAGGGAAACTTGTGCTAATACCGGATAAGCCCTTACGGGGAAAGATTTATCGCCGAAAGATTGGCCCGCGTCTGATTAGCTAGTTGGTGAGGTAATGGCTCACCAAGGCGACGATCAGTAGCTGGTCTGAGAGGATGATCAGCCACATTGGGACTGAGACACGGCCCAAACTCCTACGGGAGGCAGCAGTGGGGAATATTGGACAATGGGGGCAACCCTGATCCAGCCATGCCGCGTGAGTGATGAAGGCCCTAGGGTTGTAAAGCTCTTTTGTGCGGGAAGATAATGACGGTACCGCAAGAATAAGCCCCGGCTAACTTCGTGCCAGCAGCCGCGGTAATACGAAGGGGGCTAGCGTTGCTCGGAATCACTGGGCGTAAAGGGTGCGTAGGCGGGTCTTTAAGTCAGGGGTGAAATCCTGGAGCTCAACTCCAGAACTGCCTTTGATACTGAAGATCTTGAGTTCGGGAGAGGTGAGTGGAACTGCGAGTGTAGAGGTGAAATTCGTAGATATTCGCAAGAACACCAGTGGCGAAGGCGGCTCACTGGCCCGATACTGACGCTGAGGCACGAAAGCGTGGGGAGCAAACAGGATTAGATACCCTGGTAGTCCACGCCGTAAACGATGAATGCCAGCCGTTAGTGGGTTTACTCACTAGTGGCGCAGCTAACGCTTTAAGCATTCCGCCTGGGGAGTACGGTCGCAAGATTAAAACTCAAAGGAATTGACGGGGGCCCGCACAAGCGGTGGAGCATGTGGTTTAATTCGACGCAACGCGCAGAACCTTACCAGCCCTTGACATGTCCAGGACCGGTCGCAGAGATGTGACCTTCTCTTCGGAGCCTGGAACACAGGTGCTGCATGGCTGTCGTCAGCTCGTGTCGTGAGATGTTGGGTTAAGTCCCGCAACGAGCGCAACCCCCGTCCTTAGTTGCTACCATTTAGTTGAGCACTCTAAGGAGACTGCCGGTGATAAGCCGCGAGGAAGGTGGGGATGACGTCAAGTCCTCATGGCCCTTACGGGCTGGGCTACACACGTGCTACAATGGCGGTGACAATGGGATGCTAAGGGGCGACCCTTCGCAAATCTCAAAAAGCCGTCTCAGTTCGGATTGGGCTCTGCAACTCGAGCCCATGAAGTTGGAATCGCTAGTAATCGTGGATCAGCACGCCACGGTGAATACGTTCCCGGGCCTTGTACACACCGCCCGTCACACCATGGGAGTTGGTTTTACCTGAAGACGGTGCGCTAACCCGCAAG